>JAXLVG010000001.1:0-354368 GCA_046329115.1 Flavobacteriales bacterium
TTGTCGCTCAGGTCGAAGTCGGCCTTCTCCAGCAGGTCGTTGATCATGCCCTGCAGGCCCATGGCGCGGCCGTCATCCGGGTGGTAGATGCGCGTGATGCCGTAGGCGTGCAGCTCCTCGATCTCGCTGGGCAGGATGGTGCCGCCGCCGCCGCCGAAGATCTTGATGTGACCCGCGCCTTTCTCCTTCAGCAGGTCGAACATGTACTTGAAGTACTCGGTGTGCCCGCCCTGGTAGCTGGTCATGGCAATGGCGTGGGCATCCTCCTGGATCGCGGTGTTCACCACGTCCTCCACGCTGCGGTCGTGCCCCAGGTGGATCACCTCGGCGCCAGTGCTCTGGATGATCCTGCGCATAATGTTGATCGCCGCGTCATGCCCATCGAAGAGGGACGCTGCGGTGACCACGCGGATCTTATGCTTCGGAACGTATGGGGCTGCCTGAACGAAGGTGGACATGGTGTGAAGGTACCGGGACTGGTTCTAATGATGTGTCGATGCGCCAAGCATGTTGAGCGACGGAGGAGCGAAATCCCGCCTAAGCGGGAATGTTGATGGCGGCATCGTGGCCGTCGAACAACGAGGCGGCGGTGACCAAACGGATCTTGTTCTTAGGGACGTAGGGCGAGGCTTGCACGAAGGTGGACATGACTAGGACGGCGGGCTGGTGCCCGGGATAGGGGCGAAGTTACCGGAGGGGCGCTTACGGGCCGGTCACCGCTGACGCTCAGGTCGTTCCATGTTCTACGCTTTAGGTTCTGCGTTCTTCCTTCCAAGTGGGGCAGCTTCTCGAAGTGCACCTGTAGTAGGCCAAAGCAGCATTCGCCCGACTTCCCCGGTCTCCTCCTTAGATTCGTTCATCATGCGCGCCGCCCTTCTCCCGCTGGTCCTGCTCCCGTTGCTGGGCGCCGCCCAGAGCTGGTGCCCGCCAGGAGCCACGTGGACGCATGAATATGCCGATGTCCTCGGCGGCTATTTCGGCGTGCAACGGGTGGTGTACGTCGGGGATACCGTTGTGGGGGGATCCAGCGCCCAACGGCTCAACCAGACCTATGTGGTCGCACCGTGGGGGTCGTCCACGTATTCCACGTACACCATGTTTTCCCTGTTCACCCGGTATGATGATGGTGTGGTGTACATCTGGGACAACAATGGCGCGTACGACACGCTGTTCTGGTTCGGTGCCGTACCCGGGGACCATTGGAGCGCACCGGGATGGCCGGATGATGGGGACATTACGCTCACCGTGGTGGATACGGCTACCGTGATCATGGATGGCGTCCCACTGCGCCGGTCGGTCGTTGCGCCTTTCAACGGCCAGCCCATCGATACCCTTTATGAGCGCATCGGAGGGAACTTCCTCTACCTGAACGGCTTTTCATGGTTCCTGACCGACATGCCGTATAGCGGCCTGCTCTGCTACAGCGATCAGGACATGGACTACACGGCGATGGGGGTGAGCGATTGCGGGTATACGTTGTCGGTTCAGGACAGGCCGGGCGCGCAAAGCGCAGTGCCCTTCCCCAACCCCGGCACCACCCACTTCACCCTCGATCTCCCTCCCCGCCCGCACACCATCACCTTCTTCGATGCCACGGGGCGCGTGGTGCTTCAACAACGCACCACCGATGCCCGGCCAGTGATCGCCACGGAAGAACTGACCGCTGGGCTGTACCGGATCAGTGTACGCGATGAGCGCGGTGGGGTGATGGGTGCGACGTGGGTGAAGGAGTGAGCGCAGGCCCGCCTCCCGCTTTCCGGAGACTCCCCGATGCACAGGTGTTCCAGCGCGCTGCGTAGGTTGCGGTCATGTTCGCAGCGCGCATCGTTCGTGTGGTGGAGCTGGCCTTCCGCTGGCACGTGGCGATCTCCATGTTCGTGTACGGCATCGCGAAGACGGTACAGTTCACGCCGACCTCCGAAGTGACGGCGCCTGCGAACACCTTGACCGGCCAGCAGTTGATGTGGGCCTTCTACGGTTACTCGTCCGGCTATGCGAAGTTCCTGGGCGTGGTGGAGATGCTCGGTGCGGGGCTGCTGCTCTTCCGGCGCACCACCTTGCTCGGCTACCTGGTGCTAACCGGTGTGCTCGTCAACGTGATCGCACAGGACCTGGTGTACGACGTGAACGTCGGCGCGCTTCGAGCCGCCTGCATCTACCAGGGCCTGCTGCTCGCCGTGGTGGCGCTGAACGGAGCACAGGTACGGCAGGTGTGCCGCGCGTTGACCACGCCGGCGGAGGGCTCGCCAATGCCGTGGTACTGGCTGGCCTTGGGCGCCGGGCTCGTGCTGGCCGTCACTCTCGCCATCGAGCACGGGTTCACGCATTGAGCGTTACCCAATTGCACCCGCTGCATTCTATGCGCATGCGAACGCTCCTGATCCCGGTCGTGCTGCTCACCACGCCTGCGCAGGCCTGCACCGCCTTCATCCTCCACGAGGGGGGCCGCACCTTCGTGGGCAACAACGAGGACTCGTGGTGCGTGGAAGGCCGCGTGCGCTTCGTGCCCGGTGAGGAAGGCCGGCTTGGCGCGGTGTATTTCAGCAGTTGGCGGGGTCACCCGTACATGCCCTGGATCGACCAGCTGGGCATGAACGAGGCCGGACTCGTATTCGACGGGCTCACGGTCCAACCGATGGACGTGGCACCTTCGCCGGGCAAGCCGGCGCTGGAGTTCAGTGAACTGACCAACCGCGTGCTGGAGCAATGCCGCGATGTCCCGGAAGCGGTGGCCTTCCTGCAGGCGCATGACCTGATCCTCCTGCACAAGAGCATGATCTTCCTGGCGGATGCGCAGGGCCGTTACGCGGTGGTGCAGAACGACACCATCCTGCTGGGCGACGAGCCGTACTTCGCGGTGGGGAACTGGCGGCTGGGCCGCGAAACGGACATGGACGCCATTCCCATTGCGCGTCTGCAACAAGGTCGTGCGCTCCTCCGGGCCGGTGTGGCGCCTACGGTGGACGGTGCGTGGACCGTGCTGGAAGGCATGAAGTCCTGCCGGAAGTTCCTGGAGAACGGCACCTTCTTCAGCACGCTCTTCGAACCCGACAGCGGCCGCGTGCACCTGGCCTTCTACCACGATCACGACCACCGGATCACCTTCGATCTGCGCGCGGAGCTGCGGAAGGGCGCCCACACGCTGGACCTGCCTTCGCTCTTCCCGCCAAACAAGGCCTACCAGGCGCTGCAGGCCTACCGCACGCCCTTCCACGAACGCTGGCTGTTCCAGGCGTTGATGTTCCTGGGCGGTGCGGCCGTGCTGTGGGGCTTCATCCTCGGTGTGTGGGTGCTCGTGAACGGTGTGCGTCGGTTGAGGCGGCTCCCGGTGCGCACGAGCTGGCCGCTGGTGCTGGCTGGCCTCGGGCTGGTGGCCCTGGTGGCGCTGGTGGGTGTGCTGCTCTCGATGGAGCAGGTCTTCTACTTCGGCCTGGGCGATGTGCATCCCGTGCTGGCCGCGCTGCCCTGGTTCATGCTGGTGGTGGTGGTGCTGCTGTTCCTTCGGTCGCTTCGGCACCGGGGCGAGCGCTGGCCGCTGCTGCCGGCGTTGGTCCTCTTGCTTCCCATGTTGGCCGGGTGCGCGTACTGGGGCTTCTTGCTGCCGCATTGAGCGGTGGGGCTTTCCGCATCGGGTGTGTTGGCTGCGCTGCAGCCTTTCCTCCTCGGCTGGCTGGTGTACCGGGGACTGCTGTGGCCGTGAGGGTCGCGTCCTTGCGACGAGGCACCTCTTAGAGTGCGGGTTCCTCCCGGAACACCACGCGCTCCACGCCGGTCAAGGGGTCTGTCTCCCGCTTGTACCCCGCGAAAACGCCATACGCCAACACCAAGGCCAGCAGGCCGATCAGCACGGGGAAGGCGGCGAAGGCGATGTTCCAGGGATCGGCCTCCCCGCTGAAGAGCTTGCCGCCCTGCTTGATGAGGCTGCCAGCGCTGGCCACATTGCCCCAACCCACCCACGCGAACACCTGCCCCTGCCAGCGGTAGATGGTCCAGCCCACCAGCAGCGTGGCGATCGGTATCAGGCTCACGTACTTGAGCCCGCTGGCCCAGTCGTAGTGCGGGTCCAACAGGGGGTGCGCCACGCGCAGCACCGCGCTCAGTGCAATGGTGATCAGCAGCCCGCGATGCACGGATCCATAGCGCTCGCGCGCTTGAAGCGACGGCAGGTAACGCACCACCTCGGCCACCTTCTTCGGCTTGGCCTCGGGGAACTCCAGCAGCAAATGGTCGAACACCTGCTGTTTGGGAATGCCGAAGGACAGCAGCTCTTCCGCCTTGGTCCGGATCTCCTTGGTGCGTCCCACGCAGCGAAGATGAGGCCGGTCCCCAACGCATGCGGTCCCGGTCGTGTAGGGATGCGGCCGCCCATCCGCGGAGCCGTCGGGAAGTTCCCGCAGGGCATGCCGATCGCGCCAGCACCAAATGAGTACCTTACAACCCACCAACACACGCCCATGAACACATCCATACGCACGTTGCTCCTCTGGCCGGTCCTCGCCTTCAACACAGCCGGCGCGCAGAACATGGTGGTGAACGGCGAGTTCGAGACCGCGAGCATCGGTATGCCCACGGGTACGCCGTTCCCGGCCTACCCGGCCACGCTGGACGGTTGGGGCGCGGTGAACACGGATGGTGAGTTCATCCTGGCACCCGGCCTGGCCCACACGGGCAACGGCATGATGAGCGTGCTGGAGAACGGCGGGCAGAACCCGACCATGCCATGGCTGGGGGCCCCGAACTCCTTCATGGGCTACGATCGGGCGGTGCAGGTGGTGCCGGTGCTTCCCGGCCAACCGTACGTGCTCCGTTACTGGTACCGCGCGGGCGATGGCAGCCGCTACGGCTACGGCGCGGGCAATGCCCATGTGCAGGTGGAGCGGCATGCGCCCGGCTTTGGGGAGATCGCCGCGCACCTGCTGCCCGCCACCTTGGAGTGGCAGCAGGACAGCATCGTGTTCAACTCCGGTACCGGTACCACCGAAGTGATCCTGCTCTTCAGCGCCTCGGGGAGCGGCCCCACGGATACCTGGTACGATGATGTGGAACTGGAACCGAAGGATGGCCCCGCCACAGGCATCGTACCGGCCGATCGGGCCATGGGCTGGTCGTACGCGTCGGGGCGGTTGGTCATCCAGGCCCCCGCCGGCACGTCCGGTGAGCGGGTCACACTGGTGGACGCCGCGGGCAGGGTGGTGCCGGCCACGTTGCGCGCCCTTGCCGATCGGTGGGAGGTGAGCCTCGACAACTGCGCCCCGGGCGCCTACACCGCGGCCGTGGTGGGCCCGGTGCGGCAGGGCGTGGTGCGCTTCGTGCACACCGAGGCTCCCTGAGCCCCTCGGTGGAAGGGGCATCCTTTCAGCTCGTCCGCCGTCTACCTGAAAATAGCCATGGACAATGCAGCGCGGATCTCACATATTTGGAGGATCACGCATGAAGAGACCATTACGCTTCGCCTGGCTTCCTGTACTGCTTGCTGCGATGGCCTCGCTCGGGTCCATGCGCGCTGCGTGCCAGGGTAAGCTGCCCGAACTGGACTACTTGATCCGGTTCGCGGGTCCGGTGGACCATTACCAGGAGAAGCGTGTGTATGAGGTGCTCGCTGCACATGAGCCCGGCCTGGGCGTGTGGCTGGATGTGCCGAACCAGCAGGTGAAGGTGCGGACCCATCTGGTGATCCACCGCGAAGCCCTCCAGGCCGAGTGGGCGGACGACGGGCTGCAGATCTCCTACTTCGGGCTGCTGTCGCCTCTGCTGCGCATGGAGCAGGCCGGCCTCAGTGCGGACGATCGGTTCCCGCAGTACATCGATACCGGTGATCCCGCCGCCGATGATGCGGCCTACCAGGCGGCCAAGGCGGCATGGATCGCTGCGCATCCGGAAGCCTACCAGCAGCTTGAGCAACACCCCGGCAACGAATGAACCGCGCCATGCTCCGCTCCAAGGCTGCCCGGTCGCGGTTGCTTCCGCTGGTCGCCTCCTTCTTCCTGCTGGCCACGGCCGCTTGGGCGCAGCCGGGCAACGATAATCCGTGCGGTGCCGAGGTGCTCACCCCCGGGGTCGCCTGCACGTATTCCACCTGGAGCAACGTGGCCGCCACGGCGACGACCGGGCCACCGGCCCCCGGATGCGCCAGCTACAACGGGGGCGATGTCTGGTTCCAGATCACCATCCCGGTCGGCGGTTCCGTTACCGTGACCACCGCCACGGTGGGTGGCAGCGCCCTCACGGATGGCGGCATGGCCTTTTATACGGCGGCCACCTGCGCCGGCCCCTTCACGCTCGTAAGCTGCAACGACGACAGCAACGGCCTGATGCCGGTGCTCACCTACACGGGCACACCGGGCGCCACGCTCTGGGTGCGCGTCTGGGAGTTCGGCAACAACGCGTTCGGGGCCTTCAACATCTGTGCGACCACGCCGCCCCCGCCGTCCACCAACAACGATCCGTGCGGCGCCACGGTGCTGACGCCGGCCACGGGCTGCACCTACACGCTCGGCTCCAACGCGGGCGCCACCGCTTCCACCGGGGTGCCGGCACCCACCTGCTCCTTTTACACCGGCGGCGATGTGTGGTTCCGGGTAACGATCCCCGCAGGGGGCACGGTCACGGTGACCGCTGATGTGGCCGGGGGCAGCTTGATCGGCGACATGGGCATGGCCCTGTACACGGCGGCTTCGTGCAGCGGTCCGTTCACCCAGGTGGCCTGTGATGATGACAGCGGCCCCGGGCTGATGCCACAGATCACCTACACCGGCGCCCCGGGCACCGTGCTGTGGGTGCGCATGTGGGAGTATGGAAACGACACCTTCGGCGCCTTCAACATCTGTGCGACCATCCCTGCGCCTCCGCCGCCGCCGCCCACCAACAACGAGCCCTGCAGCGCCACCCCGCTCACGGTGGGGGCCACCTGCAACTACACCACCACCACCAACGTGGGCTCAACGAATTCGACCACCACGCCGGCACCCGGTTGCGGCGCGTTCGGGTTGGGCTCGCTGGACGTGTGGTTCAGCTTCGTGGCCCCGGCCACCGGCATCGCCATCATCCAGACCCAGGCGGGCACGCTCACGGATGGCGCGATGGCGCTCTACTACGATGCACCACCTCTCGGATGCGCGGGCCCGCACACCCTGGTGCAGTGCGACGATGATTCCGGGCCGGGCCTGATGCCCTTCCTGTCCTTCACCAATCTGGTGCCCGGCGGCACCTACTACATCCGCTTCTGGGGCTTCAGTTCTTCCGCCGGCACCTTTGGCATCTGTGTGAACGGTCCCAGCACGATCCCCGCGGGCGCCTGTGTATACGCCCTGCAGCTGTACGACTCCTTCGGTGATGGATGGGGTGCGAGCTCCGTCGGCATCTCGATCAACGGAAGCCCCTTCACCAACTACACCACCACGGGCGCTTACAACGTGGTGCTCATCGGGCTCAACCCCGGGCAGGTGCTGGTGGTGCAGTACAACGCCACCGGACCGGGTCAGGCGGAGAACAGTTACCGGCTCACCCTGCAGGGCAGTGGCAGCACCATTTTCTATTCGGGGGTGCCGCCCACGCCTGGCATCGCGTTCACCCAGACGGTGACCTGTACGCCACCGCCTGCGCCGCCACAGGATTGCCTCGGCGGTGTAACCATCTGCAACGGCCAGTCCTTCAACAACAACAGCAACAACACGGGCAACGTGGTGGACCTGAACGCGAGCAACCAGGGATGCCTGGGCTCCGGGGAGCGGCAGGGCACGTGGTACTACTTCTCGCCCTCCACCGCTGGCACCATCGGGTTCACCATCGCGCCGTCCGCACCCACGGATTATGACTTTGCGCTGTGGGGACCGATGAGCACGGTGGTCTGCCCACCGGTGGGCCCACCGCTCCGCTGCTCCTACTCGGCGCTCTACACCAACACCGGCCTGGGCAATGGTGCCACCGACCTTACCGAAGGTGCGGGTGGGGACGCGTGGGTGAACACGATCAATGTACTTGCTGGACAGGTCTACATCCTGTACATCGACAACTTCTCCACCAACGGCCAGGCCTTCAACCTCTCGTGGTCGCTCACGAACGGCGCATCGCTGGATTGCACGGTGCTGCCGGTGGAACTGCTCAGCTTCGATGCGAAGGCCGTCGGCAACCGGGTGGACCTGGACTGGAGCACGGCCACGGAACAGAACAGTGAACAGTTCATCATCGAGCGCAGCACCGATGGGGAGCACTTCACCGTCATCGGCACCCTGCCTTCTGCGGGCAGCAGTACCAGCGCTGTTACCTACAACTTCCCGGACCATCAACCCGTGGTCGGTGCCAACCACTATCGGCTGCGGCATGTGGACCTGGACGGCCAGGTGCAATACTCCCAGGTGCGCACGGTGCATTTCGAGCGACTGAACGATCAGGTGCTGCTGGTGCCCAACCCCGGGACGGACCAGGTGGACGTGGTGGTGGCCCAGGCACGGCCGGGTTCCTGGCTGGTACTGATCGACCCCACCGGCCGCGAGGTGGCCCGTGTACGGTTGTCGGACAACCGGTCGCGGATCGACACCGGTCGCCTGCCCCGTGGGCTCTACGGCTTCCGCGTGATGGACGCGCAGGGCCAGGCCACCGCCTTCGGCACCTGGGTGAAGGAGTGAACCGTCGCCGTTACTTTTCCGTCGCCGCGCCGCATCGATCGCGCGCGGTGAACCACCATGGCGCATGAACTGCTGCGCGATCGCGCGGCCTACGAGGCGGCAAGGGCCGCCAGCATCGAGGATCCCGAGGGCTTCTGGGCCGACCAGGCCGGCGGCTTCACCTGGCAGCGCCGGTGGGACCGTGTGCTGGAATGGGATTTCGAGGGCCCTTCCGTGAAGTGGTTCATCGGCGGCCGCCTCAACATCACCGAGAACTGCCTGGACCGGCACCTGGAGCAGCATGCCCAGCGGATCGCGATGATCTGGGAGCCGAACGATCCGCACGCACCGGGGCAGCGCATCACCTACCGCGAGCTCCACGAGCGCGTGTGCGCCATGGCCAACGTGCTCAAGCGCAACGGCATCGGCAAGGGCGACCGCGTGGCCATCTACATGCCCATGATCCCGGAGCTGCTGGTGAGCGTGCTCGCCTGCGCGCGCATCGGGGCCGTGCACAGCGTGGTGTTCTGCGGCTTCAGCGCACAGAGCCTCGCGGACCGGGTGAACGATGCGCAGGCCGTGGCCGTGCTCTGCAGCGACGGCATGTACCGCGGTGCCAAGGAGATGCCCGTGAAGGCCGTGGTGGACGAGGCCCTGGAGCAGTGCCCGTCCGTGCGGCGCGTCATCGTCACCCAGCGCGTGGGCTGGAACGTGCAGATGCGGGATGGACGGGATGTGTGGGCCCACGAAGAGCTCAGCCATGTGAACGTGTTCTGTCCGGCTGAGCCCATGGATAGCGAGGATCCGCTCTTCATCCTCTACACCAGCGGAAGCACCGGCAAGCCCAAGGGCGTGGTGCACACTTGCGGCGGCTACATGGTGTACACCCACTACACCTTCCGCAACGTGTTCCAAGCTGGGGAGAAGGACGTGTTCTGGTGCACGGCCGATGTGGGCTGGGTCACCGGCCACAGCTACATGGTATATGGCCCCACGCTGGCCGGGGCCACCCAGGTGATGTTCGAAGGTGTGCCCACCTATCCCGATGCCGGCCGCTTCTGGCAGGTGATCGACAAGCACGGGGTCACCATCTTCTACACCGCGCCCACGGCCATCCGCAGCCTCATGGCCGCCGGGCTCGATCATGTGCTGCCGTACTCGCTCCATAGCCTGCGCGTGCTGGGCAGCGTGGGCGAACCGATCAACGAGGAGGCCTGGCATTGGTACCGCACCCACATTGGCAAAGGGCGCAGCCCCATCGTGGACACCTGGTGGCAGACCGAGACCGGGGGCATCCTGATCAGCTCGCTGGCGGGTGTCACGGACGAGAAGCCGGGGCATGCGGCCTGGCCGTTGCCCGGCATCCAGCCCGTGCTGCTCACGGCCGAAGGGCAGGAGATCACGGCGAACGAGGTGGAGGGCATGCTCTGCATCAAATTCCCGTGGCCCAGCATGCTGCGCACCACCTGGGGCGATCACGAGCGCTGCCGCCAGACCTACTTCAGCGCCTACAAGGGCCACTACTTCACCGGCGACGGCGCCAAGCGCGATGCCGACGGCCGCTACCGCATCATCGGCCGCGTGGACGATGTGCTGAACGTGAGCGGGCATCGGTTCGGCACGGCCGAGATCGAGAGCGCCATCAACACGGCGAAGGGCGTGGTGGAGAGCGCCGTGGTGGGCTATCCGCACGACATCAAGGGCCAGGGCATCTACGCCTATGTGGTCACCGAGCGGCCCGTGACGGACCCGGAGGACATGCGCGGCGCCATCATCGAGGCCGTGGTGGCGGGCATCGGCCGCATCGCCAAGCCGGATAAGATCCAGTTCGTGAGCGGCCTGCCCAAGACGCGCAGCGGCAAGATCATGCGGCGCATCCTGCGAAAGGTGGCGGAGAACGAACTGGGCAGCCTGGGGGACACGAGCACGTTGCTGGATCCCGCGGTGGTGGAGGAGATCAAGGGGGGGCGGGTGTGAGCTGGAGCAAAGGTCAAGGCTCGAGTGTCAAGGCAGATCGCGCCGCCGCTGTGCGCGGACACCGGCGGTCTGTCCGATCAACATGGTCGTGCTGTAGCATGAGGAGAACAGGAGGTGCCAGAGCTGAGCCGACCGGAGCCTTCGACCGTGCTGTTCAAGTTGGTGGAGATGCCCGGTCAGGGCCGTGAGAAGCGCGTCGGAGCGTTGGCTGATGAAGTGCAGGCGTTTCTGTTGTAGAGCCCTGCCAAATGCGCCTTACAGCAGGTCACACCTCCACGATCTCCAATTCTTTCTTCAGCTTCCGGAAGTGCTTGTCCTGCGTTATGAGCGGAATGCTCCAATGCACTGCAGTGGCTGCAACGAAGGCATCGGCCAGTTTCAGCTTGAAGCGCGAACGCAGGTCGATGGCGATCGTCTTGATGCCTTCGTTCACATCACTGATGATGAATTCGTTCAGCCAAGCCTTGACGGCGGAACGTTCTTGTGCGGTGTATCCGGGAAAGCTCAATAGTTCCACTTCCGTGATGAAGGAGATGTGCACCTTCCGTCCTTGAAGCAGCCTCTCGATGGCTTGGTCTCCGTTGAGCTGATGGATCAAGACATTCGTGTCCACCAATACGCGTTCATCGGTCATCGCGCATGTGCTTCAGGTACTCCTTCATGCGCTCGGCAATGCCAGGCAGCAGGCCGGTATAGCGCTTGGCATCGTAGCCCGTCTTTCTACGGGTAGCTGGCTTGGTACGCTTGGTGGCCTTCGCCATGTAGCCCGCTTGAGGCTCGCTCACGTTGCTTTGGGCGTCCTCTTTGCCGGTCCTGCGCGTACTGGTCTTCCGTGGGCGTCCGGCCATGGATCAAAGATAAGCTCGATGGTAATGGTTCTTACGTATAGCCGATCAACGGGTCATGGCTCGGTGATCGCGGAAGGTGGCGGAGAACCTGGCTGCCGGCGTAGCAGGCGAACTGGGCAGCCTGGGTGACATGAGCACGTTGCTGGATCCCGCGGTGGTGGAGGAGATCATGGGGGGCGGGTGTGATCGGAATATCAGCTGATCGATCGATCAGCTGATGGGACCTGGGAAGTCTCCATCTTCCGATCTACTGATCGACCGATCATCTAATTGAGCACCGGCTCCGCCTTCGGATAGCGCACGTGCCCGTACTGCTTCATGTACAGGTCGTAGATGATGCCGTCCGCCAGGCCCACCTTGGGTACGAAGATCTCCCGGACCTCCGCACCGGCCATCACCTTCAGGAAGATGTCCGCCGCCGGCACCACCACATCCGCCCTGTCCGGGCGCAGGCGCAGCAGCTTGATGCGGTCCTCATAGCTGTAGGAGGCGATGCGGTCGCGCTCGCGCTGGATGTCGCCCGGCGTCAATGGTTCGCCGAACGGCTTCTGCGTCTCCTTGAAGATGCGGTTGATGTTACCGCCCGTGCCGATGGCCATCAGGTCGCCGTGCTCCTTGCGCAGCTCCGCCAGGAACCCCTCGATCTCGTTCCACACCGCCGGGTCCACCTTACCCTTGATCGTGCGCACCGTGCCCACCTTGAAGCTCGCGCTCTTCACGCGGTGGCCCTTCTCCAGCCAGGTGAGCTCGGTGCTGCCACCGCCCACGTCGATGTAGAGGTAGTTCCGGTCCTTCAGCAGGTCCTGTGTCCAGAACGTATTGTAGATCAGGTCGGCCTCCAGCTTCCCGTTGATCACCTCGATGTGCACGCCGCTCTCCATCTCGATGCGGGTGCGTACCTCCTCGCTGTTGCTCGCCTCGCGCATGGCACTGGTGGCGCAGCACCGCATGTAGCTCAGGCCGTACACCTCCGTGAGCAGGCGGAAGGCCTTCAGCGTCTTGATCAGGTAATCGCGCTTGGCCGGGCTGATGGCACCGCTCTCGAACACGTCCTCGCCCAGGCGGATCGGCACCCGCACCAGGGTCTGCTTCTTGATGATTGGATGGTCGTCGCGCTCGATCACTTCGCCGATCAGCAGGCGCACGGCGTTCGAGCCGATGTCGATCGCGGCGTATGTCAGTTCCCGTTCGATGCCGGCGAAGGTAGGGCCAGGCCCTGATCGATCCGATCCACCTTCGGGCCGTCTTTTCCGGCAACCTTTGGCCCGCCTTGCGTCATTGAACGGAACCACCGCCTCCATGGAACGAACGATCCTCTGCCTGACCCTTGCAGCATTTTTCGCCAGCGATGCGCGGGCCGTTCAGGTCTCGCTTCAAGTGACCGATGCCCATTGCGGCCTCGCGAACGGGGCCATCTCCACCACGGTCTCCGGTGGATTACCGCCGTATACCTTCAGTTGGAGCAATGGGGCCACCACCTCCGGGATCACTGGACTGCCGCCCGGTACCTATACCGTCACGGTGACGGATGGCTTGTCGAATACGGCCGAGTCAACGGCGGATGTGGTGAACGTGATGACCTTGAACACGGTAACGGCCACGGAGCTGCGCGGGGATTGTGCGGGCTCCTGCAGCGGGATCTGCGATATCTACGAGGGTGGGCTGGGGGGCACCGCGCCCTATTCCTACTCGTACATGTACGTCCAACATCCGACCTCAACGGTGGCCCGCTTTGAAGGCATGTGCTATGGCAGCAACCTCTACACGGTCACCGATGCCAACGGATGTTCAGGCACGGTGGATGCCTACATCGGATCCTCGTTCGGGTGGTCGACCTTCCCGCCGCTCGCGGTGACCCCGGCGTGCGGTACCGACGCGAATGGCGCGATCATCATGCCTTCGGTCGGTAGCTATGCCGCGTTCCATGTCACCGGTGCGAACTACGATCAGATCCATGAGTTCTTCCAGGAGGGGCCCTATACGATCGGCGGGCTGGCCGCAGGGCAGTATTACGTGGCGCTCTATGATCCCTGGGAGGGGATGGTGGTGTATTGCACCATGCCGGTGGACGTTACGGTGGGTGCGCTCGCCGAACCCTGCGGCGGGATCAGTGGTACCGTCTTCCACGATGCGGATCAGGATTGCGCCTTCAACGGTGCCGACCTGAAACTGCCGTACAAGGTGTTGAGCATTGAGCCGGGCGGTGCATACGCCATCACCGACGGTCAGGGCAGCTATGCCCAACACCTCGACCTGGGCGCATACACCATGGAACAGTCGTTGATCAACGAGGTGGCGCTGTGCCCGGGCGATGGCCCGATCCCCTTCACGCTGGATACGGGAACGCCGAACGTGGTGATCGATATGGCGGACAGCAGCACAGTGCCGGCTGATGTGCGTGTGTGGATGGTCGCCAATTCCGCGCGGCCGGGTTTCCGGACGTCGGCTTGGATCTCCGTGAGCAATTGGACATCCTATCCAAGCGGTGATGTGACCCTTGACCTGGCGTTCGACCCGTTGCTCCAGAATGCAAGCGCTTCGTCGTGGGATCTGGGCGTGCTGGCACCTCATTCGCAGGTGACCTTGAGCTTCGAAGCGGATGTACCGGCGGACATCAGCCTGCTCGGTACGGTGATCCATTATGAAGCCAGTTTGTCCAACACCGGTCCTGATGCGGATGCGGTGAACAACAGCTATGGCGTGGATGTCACCATCACCGGTAGCTATGATCCCAATGACAAGCAGGGCGTCACCAGCAGCCGCACCAGCGCGTTCCAGTACTTCATCGACCAGGATTATTGGGTCGACTACACGATCCGCTTCCAGAACACCGGCTCTGCGGCAGCGGAGACCGTGGTGCTCCGTGATACCCTCGATGTGGACCTCGATCCACGCTCATTGGAGATCCTCGGGGCCTCCCATACGTTCGCACCATCGTTCGGTCAGGGCCGGGAGCTCATCTTCACCTTCGATGAGATCAACCTGCCGGACAGTCTTTCGGACCCATTGGGCAGCCAGGGCTACATCAGTTTCCGTGTGCGACCGGTGGAGGATGTTGCAGTAGGGGATGTGCTGTCGAACACGGCCGGCATCTACTTCGACTTCAACCCGCCCATCATCACCAATACCGTGGAACACATTGTGGAGATCAGTACCGGTATGGCGCATGGGACCGGAACGATGCCGGCGATCTGGCCCAATCCGGTGCATGATATGCTCAACGTGGCGCTCCCCGAGGGCACCCGCGGTCTCACCCTGCACGCTGCGGATGGACGCGCGTTCCCGATCAGGCTGAGGTCGCAGGGGCGTTCGGTCCAGCTCGATCTCACCGGTGCCGCGCCGGGTGTCTATTTCCTGCGTACAGCGAACGGTGTCCTACGGTTCGTGAAGGACTGAGGTTGTCGGTTATCGTTTGTCCCGGCTGAGCGCCGCGGGCGAGGAGACATCGCCAGAACGGCAACCGAGCGCGGTTCAGGACGTCTATTGGCCGAATGCCTGGTGCACGCCAACCGATCCCTGATATGCGGGTGCTCCCCGGCCTTGCCCGGCCATCATTGCGGGTTGTGGGTAAGTCGCACATGCCCCGATGCGCGGGAACTGCATTTCTTCTTGAACTTCACCTCAATTGAACGCCAGCCAATGGAACATGTCCATGCCTTTCAGATGGCTCTGCACCGCAGCCGGCATGAGGGCTGTCGGAGGAGCGAGCCGGACCTCGGGCATACCCACCGCCCCCATTCGCCTCAGCAGTGGATGATCATGATCGCGAACCTCAAAGGGCATATGAAATGAGCAAGCGGCTACGCCTTTTCACCGGCATCTCCGTCCTTGTGCTCGCCGGCCGTGTCAGCGGGTTGAGCGTCACCATCCAGGTGACGGACGTTTTCTGCATTTATCCGGGCTGTGCCTCAGCCGCGGTGAGCGGCGGTGTGCCACCGTACACCTATCTCTGGAGCGGGGGGGAGACGACCGAGAGCATCTACAGCCTGATCCCCGGCCCCATCAGTGTCACGGTCACGGACTTCCTCGGCACACAGGCTTCCGCGAACGCAACGGTCGGTACCACGGCCATCCTGGATGGCTTCTGGTTCGGCACACCGCCCTATTGTACAACCCCACTTTGGGCCCGTGCAGCGACCGGCTTCCTCGCCGAGTTCCAGTTCTGTGGGACCTACTATGACATCACTGCGCCCACCCTGGTCAACGGCGTTGATGATGGCTGGATGAACGTAGGTCCCTTTGGTGAAGACCTGGCCATCCATCCGTTCCTGGGCGCCCAACCCGGCGGCAGCGAGACGTTCGTCGTCACCGACCAGAACGGATGTCAGTTCAACAACCACGTCACTTTCGGTTGGCCTGTGGACTTCCCGGCCATTACCATATTGAACATCTCCGGTGCGTGCTCCGGACAGGCCAATGGTTCCGTCCTGTTCTCGCACACCGCGGAAGGCCACGGTCAGCAGACCTTGGCCTACTTGCGGCGCGCGAACGGGCAGATCGCCCAGAGCTTCGGACTGGCCGGCACCGCGGATGTCATGACCGTTACCGGTCTGTTGCCCGGTGACTATTGGCTTCGGCAGTACGTGTACCCGATCATCGATGGCTCGCCGGAGTTCAACAATACTTGCGGCGATTCCATCCTGGTCTCCATCCCGGACCTGGGGACGACCTGTGGCAACGTGAACGGCACGGTGTACATGGACTATAACGAGGACTGCGTGATGGGGTATAGTGGGGTAGAGACACGGGTTCCGGGCGCGTTGCTGGAGTTTCAGCCTGGTCCATACTATGCAACGGCCAATGCGTCAGGCGCATACAGCATCAACCTGCCGACGGGTGCGTACACGATGCAGCAGATCGCCACGGGCATTGCCCAGCACTGTCCCCCGCCGCCGTCTCCAGTGAATGTGAGCGGCGTGCAAACGCTCCATGTCGGGGATACGGCCTTGGTGCCTTTGGATGCCCAGGTGACCCTCACCCACGGTCCTGCGCGGCCGGGCTTCCAGCTGCAGTATGCGATCGAGCAGGCGAACCTTACGCCTGCGACCACGGGCAACACGAGCACGGTCTTCACCTTTGAACCGGTACTTTCCTTTGTAAGCGCGTTCCCGGCGCCCACGAACATCTCCGGCAATGTGCTCACGTGGGACCAGGCAGCGCTGGGAGCATTCGGTGTGCGCAGCATCCAGGTGCATCTGCAGGTGCCACCGGACATCAGCTTGGTCGGAACGGTCCTCAACGCTTCTGTTTCGTTCTCGTGCGCCAATGCGGACGTGGACCTCGACAACAACATCACCAGTTCGCCGGTGACCGTCACAGCGAGCTACGACCCCAACGACAAGCGGGCATTCACCAGTACAGGCAGTACCAGCATTTGGACCATCGATGAGGATGAATGGATCGACTACATCATCCGGTTCCAGAACACGGGCACGGATACGGCCTTCAACGTGGTGATCACGGATACGCTACCGGAGACCCTTGATCCGGCCAGCATCACCTGGGGAGCGGGTTCGCATGCGCACTCGCGTGCGCTCATCGGGCAGGGGGTGCTCAAGTTCATCTTCCCCAACATCCTGTTGCCCGACAGCAATGTGGACGAGCCCGGCAGCCACGGCTTCGTGGGTTTCCGCATCCGGCCGCGCCTGCCGATCACGCCCGGCACCGTGATCGAGAACATCGCCAACATCTACTTCGACTACAACCCACCGGTCATCACCGAGCCTAGCGTGCTGGTGGCGGAGTTCAGCACGGTCGTGCGGGAATTGGGGGAGGGAGGGGTGCAGTTGTTCCCCAATCCGGCAACGAACGTGCTCAACATCCGATCGATGGGCATGGGTCTGAGCGAGGTGATGATCATCGCCTCGGACGGCCGCGTGGCCGGAAGGACCCGTGTACAGGGGGCCGCGATCGCTCTCGACATCGGGCACCTCAAGGCCGGGGTCTATACGGTGGAGATCCTTACGGACGGAGGGCTTACCCATATTCCATTCATCAAGCACTAGCACATGAAACACTTCCACGCTCTACTGCTGTTCCTGCTTAGTGGCCCTTATGTCGCGGCCATTTCGGTCAGCGGTTCCATCCAGCAACCCACCTGTGGGCTGAGCAATGGCTGTGTGAACGCCTGGGTCTCCGGGGGTACTGGGCCATACAGCTACGTATGGTCCCCGGCCCCGCCCAGCGGGCAGGGAACGCCCAATGCGTGTGGTTTGGGTCCGGGTCTGTGGACCTTGACCGTGACGGATGCCAATGCGGACGTGGCTTCGGCGGATTTCACCCTGGCGGATCAGCCGGGGCTTTCAGGAGTGGACAACGTTATCACGTACGTGTATGAGCCGGGTCTGGCCGCGCACCATGCCTGCCCAGGCCAGCAGGAAGCCTCCATCTGTGTGCTGGCGAGCATGTTGGACGGGACCCCGCCATACAATGTCACCGTGAACGGCATGGGGCCGTTGGGCTTTGACATGCAGACCGGCAATCCATACTTCGGCTACTTCTTCCCTGCCGAGTATCTGACCATCATGGTCACCGATGCGAACGGCTGCACGGGGTATGGGGACTTCCAGATCGATGGGATCAACACCACACCGTTCTCTGCGGAGAACGTGGATGGCGCATGTGGCGGGCTCGCGAACGGCAGCGCGGACCTGATGATCGGCTACTCCGGTCCCTACGGTCCGAACCTTTACATCACGAATCAGGGCGGGGGCGTGGTCTTCAGCGGTGATCCGTTCACAGAGCCATTCCATCTCGGGAACCTTGCTGCCGGGACCTACACGGTTCAGCGTACGTATTCCCCCATGTACTTCCAGACGCCCTGCCAGTACACGGAACAGTTCACCATCCCGGACCTGGGCGTGGACTGCGGCACGGTAAGCGGTACGCTCTACATCGACAATGACCAGGATTGCGCACAGGACCCGCTGGAGGTGGCGGTGCCCTACCGCGTGATGGAGATCCAGCCCGGTCCGCAGTACACCATCACCGATGCGGATGGGCACTATTCCCGGAACGTGGTGAACGGCGCGTACACCATCCTGCCCACCGGAACGGACCTGTACCCGATCTGCCCGGTGGTGCAACCGGTGCCGTTCACCATCGCCGATGATGCGGCCGTGATCGACTTCGCGGACAGCAGCACCGTGCAACTGGACGTGCAAGTGACCACGGCCTCCAACGCTGCACGGCCCGGTTTCATCCATTCCGTCTGGAGCCATGTGCGCAACCAGAGCGCACAGTTGAGCGGCCCGGTCACCGTTACGGCCACCTTCGATCCGGTGATGTCGCTCATCGTCGCTTCCCCGACGCCCACCACGGTGAACGGCAACCTCATCACCTGGGACCTGCCCGGGCTGGCCGCATATCAGACCTACAACTTCACGGTGCAACTGCAGGTGCCCGCCGATGCGGGCTTGATCGGTCAACCGTTCGCCCACACGATCGTGGCTTCGCAGCCCCTGCCCGAGGCGGATGCGTTGAACAACACTGCGTTGGAGGACGGCGTGATCACCGGATCGTACGATCCGAACGACAAAACGGCGCGCACCAGCAGCGGATGGAGCGATGTGGCCTACTACCTTGATCAGGACCAGTGGATCGATTACACCATCCGCTTCCAGAACACGGGTACGGACACGGCCTTCACCGTGGTGATCACGGATACGCTTCCCGCTGAACTGGACATGGGTACCTTCGTGCAGGGGCTTGCTTCGCACCCCTTCAGCCTGGCCTTCAAGGATGCGCGTGTGGTGGAGTGGCGCTTCGCGGACATCCTGCTCCCGGACAGCGGCACCAACGAGCCGGCCTCGCATGGCCTGGTGACCTTCCGGATCCGGCCGACCGAAGGCCTGCTGCCCGGTGCGGTGATCAGCAACGAAGCGAACATCTACTTCGACTTCAACGAACCGGTGATCACGGAGCCGAGCGTGCTGGTGGCGGAGTTCAGCACGGGGGTGGGGGAGCATGCAAAGGACCGCATGTCGTGCCATCCTATTCCTGCCACGGACCAGTTGAACGTGGTGCTGCCCAACTGGATGGGTGGTGCGCGATTGGAGGTGCTTGCCATGGACGGCCGCCTGATCTTCTCTGCACTGGCCAATGGTGCGATGACCACCCTGCCCGTGGGGCACCTGCCTCCGGGAGCGTACGTGGTGCAGGCCACGGGACCGCACGGCAACTTGGGTGCGGTGCGCTTCATCAAACTCTGATACCATGCGGTTGTTCTTCGTCCCCTTGCTGCTCCTCGCCGCGCAGGTGCACGCCCTGTCCGTATCCATCAGCATTTGGAACCACTCGTACTGCGGCCAGAACAATGGTTCGATGCAGGCGCAGATATCCGGCGGAACGCCGCCCTATACCATATCGTGGAGCAATGGCGATACGGATGAATACAACCTGGGCATCGGTCCGGGCATCTATACGGTCACGGTCACCGATGCACTGCTCGACGAAGCGACAGCGCAAGCGGAGGTCCTGACCTTGTCCGCCCATGCCGGCGCGAGCATCAATACCGATGGAGGGTACTGCCTCCCGGAATCGCCATATGTCTCTTTCTATGCCGGCACGGAGAACGGCCTGCCGCCGGACCCGGGTTCAGGGACGTTCCATACGCCGGGCCCGTACACGTTCGATGCTGTCGGATTCAGTGAGAGCTGGCAGGAGCTTCCCGACGCATGCACGTGGCTCTCGTACTACATCGTCAATGTCGATGCACCAGTGGGCACGTATGTGACGGTGAACTTCGCCGATGGGGCGGGCTGCCCGGGCACGTTCAGTTTCACCATTCCGCCACCGATCGACTTCCCCACCATGCAATTGGTGGATGTGACGGGCTCGTGCTCGAACGGTGCCATCGGAACGGCCACCATCTCCATTGCTCCGTCCGCACTGCAGTATGGCCTTCACCTGCGGAACGCTGCTGGCAACTACGTGCCGGATGAATGCGCCTTTCCCTGGGTGAGTTCGGGGAACAACCTTATGACGGCGAGCAACCTTGCCCCCGGCACCTACTGGGCCGTGCTGGATTTCGACCTCTTCAATCAGTTCAATAACGGCACCTTCTGCACCGATTCGTTGCAGATCGTAGTGCCCGATCTGGGAACCACCTGTGGGCTCGTGAGCGGGCGGATCTATGTGGATAACAATGCGAACTGCGCCTTCAATGGCGGGGAGAACCTGGTGCCGAGCACGGTGATCGAGGTGACGCCGGGTCCATTGTACGTGACCACCAATTCCAATGGCCAGTACAGCATCGACCTGCCATACGGAACATACACGCTCACGGAGCAGCATCCGGTGCTCGATCAAGGATGCCCGGCACAGTTCACCTTGAGCAGTGCTCAGCTGCCGAATACGAACATCGGCTGCCTGGCCGGTGCACCACTGGATGTGCAACTGATGATGGCCAATGGTCCGGCTCGGCCCGGATTCGACCTGCTTTACCGTATCGACATCGACAACCTCACGCCGTCTCCTACTGGCGATGTCACGCTGACCATGCAGTTCGATCCTGTGCTTTCGTTCCTGACGGCCAATCCCGCTCCCACCACCAATGCGGGTAATACAGTCACGTGGACCGCGCCATGGTTCACCATGACCAGCGCATTCCAGCACAAGGAAGTGAGCGTCCGCTTCCAGATACCCCCGGACATCGGGCTTATCGGCACCACACTGAATACGGTGGCGACCATAGCGACAACGAGTACCGATGTTGACCTGAGCAACAACTCTGTCCTGTCCGCTCAAGTGGTTACGGCGAGCTTCGACCCCAACGACAAGACCGCAACAACAAGCTCCCAGGGGGGAGAGGGGCTCTACCTGATCGATGCAGACGAATGGATCGACTACACCATCCGGTTCCAGAACACGGGCACCGATACCGCCTTCAACGTCATCATCACGGATACGCTTCCGCCGACGCTCGATCCCGCGACCATCCAGTGGGGCCCCAGTTCGCACACTTGCACGCGTGAGCTCAGCGGTCCGGGCTACTTGAAGTTCATCTTCGGCAACATCCTCCTGCCCGACAGCAATGTGAACGAAGCGGCCTCGCATGGCTTCGTCAAATTCCGCGTACGCCCTCACCTGCCGATGGCCCCCGGCACCATGATCGAGAACTTCGCCAACATCTTCTTCGACTTCAACCCGCCCATCATCACCGAGCCGAGCGTGCTGGTGGCGGAGTTCAGCACAGGGGTGGGGGGGCGGCAGAGGAGCGCCATTACGCTTTCACCGGTCCCGGCGAGCGACCGTTTGACGATCACGGGCACTGATGCGATCGAACGGGTCACCCTTCTATCGGCTGATGGCCGCGTCGTGCTGCGTGCGAACTTCCGTGCGATGAATGGAACGTTGGATCTGCGCCGGTTGAGCCGTGGCACCTATGTGCTTGTTGCGGAAATGGACGATGGCACGATCATGAACGAACGCTTTGTAAAACAGTAGGACATGAACAAGCTGCTCTTACTCGTCGGTACCAGTCTGATGGCGAGTTTCTCTTCCGCGATCTCGGTCGAAGTTCAGGTCTTCCGGCATTCCTACTGTGGCCGTGAGTCCGGATATGCCGTTGCCATGGTCTCCGGCGGCGTGCCGCCATATACCTATGAATGGAGCAACGGTTCCACGGACATGCAGGCCTCCGGGTTGTTCCCCGGCAATTACAGCTTGACGGTCACGGACGCACTGCTGGATCAGGCAATGGACAACTTCACCATTGATCTGTTGCCGGGCTATGGCTTCTTCGGACAGTTCTCGGCGCTTGCGCGTTGCAGCGGTGATGCGGCGATCGTACAGGCCTTTCCGGTCCTGTCCGATTACGATCCGACGATCTCTTTCGGCCCGCCCCCTTACACGTACAGCAGCTCCGAGAATGCACAGTGGTTCACATCGATGGAGTGCCAGGACCAGATGTCCCAATGGACGGACCTCCTGGTCTTCTCAGGTGTGGATCCAGGCATGTACACGGTCGATTTCACGGATGGCAACGGCTGCCCCGGGAACATTGAGGTGTACATCAGCCCGGAACTGACCGACCTGCCACAGGTGCAGGCTTTGAGCGTTCAGCCGAGCTGCGCTTCCACGGCGACCGGCGCGATCACCTTTTCACACGAAGGACCGATGACCCATGAGTATTTGGTGCTTCTCCGCCCCGACGCCGTGTCGGGCGAGTGCGCACCGCAGGTTCGTACGGAGTTCATCGGTGCGAACGCGCCGGGAGGAACACGTGTGTTCGGCAACCTGCTGCCCGGTGATTATTGGCTGATCACCAGCACCGACGCCTACCGGTGGCTGGCCGGAACGCCGTATTCCTCGGAAGCCTGCAAGGATTCAACGCTGGTGACCGTGCCTTCGCTCGGCGTTGACTGTGGTGTGCTCAGCGGCCGGGTGTACATCGATGACGACGCCGACTGCACGCTGGATGGCTTGGAGAACCGTGTGCCCGGGACCATCGTGGAGATCACACCGGGCCCCCTTTACGTGACCACCAGCAGCACGGGCCTGTACAGCATCGGCCTGAACTTCGGGGACTATACCGTCAACGAGCAGAACGCGAACTACGATCAGAGCTGTCCGGGTGCGGTCACCCTCGCATCGGGGAACCAGACCCTCAATATCGGCTGCGCGGGTGGGGCGCCACTGGATGTGCAGCTGGCCATGGCGAATGGTCCGGCACGACCGGGCTTCCAAGTGGAATATGGCATCGACATTGATAACCTCACGGCATCAGCGACCGGTGCGGTGACCCTGACGGTGACCCTTGACCCGAACCTTGGCTTCATCTCCGCGATCCCGGCGCCCATCACCGTGGCCGGCAGCGTGATCACCTGGAACCTGATCATGGACCAGGTGTTCCAGCATGTGGACGTCTCCGTGCGCACCCAGGTGCCTCCGGATGTAGGCTTGATCGGTTCCACCCTCACCACCACGGCCCAGATCACCACGGCCAATAGCGATGGCGACCTCACGAACAACAGCGCCACCTCGGCCCAGTTGGTGACCGGCAGCTACGACCCCAACGACAAGCTGGCCATCACCAGCACCGGAGGCACAAGCGTATGGTCCATCGCGGAGGATGAATGGATCGATTACACCATCCGGTTCCAGAACACGGGCACGGACACGGCCTTCAACGTGGTGATCACCGATACCCTGCCGCCGACGCTCGACCCTGCGAGCATCGCATGGGGCGCGGGCTCCCACCCTCACTCCCGACAGGTGTTCGGCCCGGGTGTGCTCAAGTTCATTTTTCCCAACATCCTGCTGCCGGACAGCAATGTGAACGAGCCCTTGAGCCACGGCTTCGTCTCATTCCGCATCCGTCCGCGCCAGCCCATCGCTCCCGGCACCGTGATCGAGAACATCGCGAACATCTACTTCGACTTCAATCCGCCGGTGATCACAGAACCGAGCGTGCTGGTGGCGGAGTTCAGCACGGGGATCCAGGTGCAGGGTCAGGAGGCGATGCTCCTGCAGCCGAATCCCGTGGGCCAGGTGCTCTCGATCAGCGCGACCAGTACGCTATCGTCGTTGCGGATCATCAGCGCCGATGGGAGGGCGGTGCATGCGCAGCGCGTTCATGCCACCACGGCGGTGGTGGACGTTGCCGCGTTGAAGGCAGGCGCCTACCTGCTCATCGCTGAATTGAACGACGGCACAACAGCGCGCGAGCGCTTCATCAAGCAGTAGATCATGCGCATCCTTACCGCTCTTTCGCTGCTGTTCCTCGCTTCGCGCGCTTTCGCATTGGAAGTGGTCCTGTATGAGCCGATCCCTTCCGCCTGCGGCTACCCCACCGGTGTGCTGCAAGCCTTGATCTCCGGCGGCGTTCCGCCTTACACCGTGCAGTGGAGCACGGGCGCCACCACGGAGATCATCACCGGGCTTGGTCCGGGAACGTACAGCGTAACGGTCACGGACTTTGTTGGCACGCAAGCCAGCGCGCAGACCGAGTTGATCGCGCAACCCACCTATCAAGCGGGAGGGCAGACGTTCGGGAACCTCACGCATTGCCCGGGCGCGTACCCGATGGCGGAACTCACCTTGTTCAACGAGGCACAATGGGGCGTTCCTGTTTGGGGCCCCTCGCCGCACCTGATCACCGGCCCGCCGGAAGTGATGACCGTGGCGACCGTACCCTGCGTGAATTGCGGAGATATGGACTCGCTCGTGCGCGTGGAATTGGATGCGCCGCCTGGATCATTGCAGACCATCACGTGGACGGATGCCAATGGCTGCCCTGGGTCAAGCACGGTGTTCGTAAGTGAAGAAGTGCTCTGGCCCACCGTGCAGGTGTACAACGTGCAGGGCAGTTGCGGTGGGGGCAACAACGGCAGCTTCGCCTATACCGTGACGGATCCATACCTGCAGAACACCACGTTGCGCATCCTTCGCCCCAATGGCACCTTGCTCTCTTCGGTGCCCATGAGCAGCGGTGCTGCCGGTGCGCACGGCCAGCTGGCGCCGGGCACATACACGCTGGTGGTGCTTACGGAGTACCTGGGGCCGTTCGGCGATGAGACCTGCGGCGATACGACGCTCGTGGTCATCGATGACCTGGGTGGCACGTGCGCGAACGTGAGCGGCCCCATCTTCATCGATGGCAACGCCAACTGCGCATGGGCGCCGGGCGAGAACCGCCTGCCGAACGCGATAGTGGAGTTCACGCCCGGTCCGTTCTATGCCACGGCGGGCATCCAGGGCCAGTACAGCACCAATCTCCCGCTGGGAACATACGATCATGCCGTCATCTACCCGAACACGCAGCAGGAGTGCTTCGGCCCGGTCGTCCTTGATGGTTCGCAGAGCGCAGTGGTCGAGCCGATCGGCAATTCCTCGCTGGTGGCGCTGGACGCGGAAGTGACCATGGCCAACGGACCGGCACGACCGGGTTTCGGAATGCTCTATGCCATGAACGTGCGCAACTACAGCCCGGCCAACGCGGGCCCCAGCACGCTCACCCTGGAGCTCGACCCCGACCTCGTGTTCCTTTCCGGCCTGCCCGCGCCGGTCGTCAATGGCAATACCCTCACTTGGAATTTGAACGGGATCGGTGCCTATGCCAACCTGCTTTTCAAAGCCTACGTGCAGGTGCCGCCGGATGTGAGCCTTGTGGGCACCACGCTCACCTGCACGGCCGGCATCACCACCACCAACACCGATGCGGTCCCTGCGAACAACACCTGGGTGTCCCAGCAGGTGGTCACCGCCAGCTACGATCCGAATGACAAGACCGCGCGCACCAGTAACGGTGGCAGTGATGCCGTCTACTACATCGACGAGGACGAGTGGATCGACTACACCATCCGGTTCCAGAACACCGGCACGGACACGGCCTTCATGGTGGTGATCATGGATACGCTGCCGGCAACCCTCGACCCCGCAAGCCTGCAAGTGGGCGCCGCTTCGCATGCGTTCAATTGGAACCTGAGCGGACCAGGGATCATTACCTTCAATTTCCCGGGCATCCTGTTGCCGGACAGCAATGTGAACGAGCCCTTGAGCCACGGCTTCGTGGGGTTCCGCATCCGGCCGCGCCTGCCCATCGCGCCCGGCACCGTGATCGAGAACATCGCCAACATCTACTTCGACTTCAATCCACCGGTGATCACGGCGCCCAGCGTCCTCACCGCGGAGTTCAGCACGGGGGTGGTGGAGCCGGGCATATCCACGCTCCGCTTGTTCCCGAACCCGGCGGAGGATGTGGTGCTGGTGGTGCTCACCAACGGAGCTGAACGGGCCTTCACCATGCACGGGGCGGATGGCCGCATGATACAGATCGCCGCCCGGCCCCATGCCCGCGGGGTGGAGCTGGATGTGGCCAGCCTTGCGCCGGGCGTGTACGTGGTGCGGACAACCCAGGGCTCCGCGCGCTTCGTGAAGCGGTGAGCGACTTCGAGGTGGTGCAGGCTCAGGCGTGCCGGTAAGGCGCTTGCCGCGCGATGAGCCCCCGGATGTTCTCCAGCACGTGGTGCATGTACCGCCGCCACAGCACCTTGGTGAAGAGCCAGTGGAACGGGTAGGCCAGCGCGTTGTTCGAGGACATCGTGTACCGGTACCGCACCCGCACCTTTCCGTCCGCAACCGCTTCCGTGGACCATTCGCCGACGAACCTGGTGAAGCCCATGGACCAGGTGCGGAACTCGGAGACCTCGATCTTCCAGTAGGCGTTCTCCCGGCGCTCGAGCACACGGTCCATGGAGGCCTCGCCGCCCTTGAAGAACAGCGTGCGCGCCATGTGGACCTTGCGGCTGCCGCCCACCCGGCCCCAGGTCGCATCGTCGGTGCAGTGGGTCACCCGCGGGGTCACCCCGTAGCCGGTATGGATCTCGCGGACGTCGCAGAGCATGGGCGTCTTGAACGCCCGCTCCAGTGTGGTGTCGAGCACCGTGGTGATCTCGGTGGAGGTGGTCATCTGGCGAGGGGCGTGATCACTTCAGCACCGCCAGCCGCTCCTCCAGCGCCTTGATCTTGGCTTCAGCGTCGGCCTTCTTCTTGCGCTCGTTCTCCAGCACCTGCGGCGGTGCGCCGCTCACGAAGCGTTCGTTGCTCAGTTTCTTGTCCACGCTGGCCAGGAAGCCGCGCAGGTAGGTGAGCTCCTCCTCGGCCTTCTTCGCCTCGGCGGCGGCGTCCACGTTGCTGCCCAGGTCGATGGCGTACTCGGTGGTGCCAACGAGGAAGGTGACGCTGCCCTCGCTGGCCTTCTCCACGGCGTGGAACGCGCCCACGTTGGCGAGCTTGTTCACCAGGGCGGCCACGGCCGGGCGCATCGGGGCCGCGCCCTTCACCTGCACGTCCAGCGCCTCCTTCGGGCTCATGCCGCGCTCGTTGCGGGTGTTGCGCACGGCGCTCACCAGGTCGAAGGCGTGCTGCACCTCGGCCTCGAGCTTCGTATCGCCCGCCCCGCCCTTCGGCCAGGCCGCGATGATGATGTCCTCGCCGGCCTTCCGCTCGCGCAGGTGGTGCCACAGCTCCTCGGTGAGGAAGGGCATGTAGGGGTGCAGCAGCTTCAGCACATCCTCGAACAGACCGATGGTGGCCTCGTAGGTCGCGGCGTCGATGGGCTGGGCCACGCCGTCCACGAAGGCGGGCTTGATCGATTCCAAGTACCAGCTGCAGAGGTCGTCCCAGATGAGCTTGTAGGTGGTCATCAGCGCCTCGCTGATGCGGAACTGGTCGTACAGGCCATCGAGCTCGGTGGTGGCACGCTGCACGCGGCTCTGCATCCAGGCCACGGCGGCGGCATTGCCCGCAGGTTGTTCCTGCTGCGCCACCGTCCAGCCCTTCACCAGGCGGAACGCGTTCCAGATCTTGTTGCTGAAGTTGCGGCCCTGCTCGCAGAGGCTCTCGTCGAAGGGCAGGTCGTTGCCGGCGGGCGAGGAGAAGAGCATGCCGGTGCGCACACCGTCCGCGCCGTACTTGGCGATGAGGTCGAGCGGGTCGGGGCTGTTGCCCAGGCTCTTGCTCATCTTCCGGCCCAGCTTGTCGCGCACGATGCCGGTGAGGTACACGTTCTTGAAGGGGATCTCGCCCCGGTACTCCAGGCCCGCCATGATCATGCGCGCCACCCAGAAGAAGAGGATCTCCGGCGCGGTCACCAGGTCGTTGGTGGGGTAGTAGTACTTGATGTCGGCGTTGTCCGGGTCCTTGAAGCCATCGAACACGCTGATGGGCCACAGCCAGCTGCTGAACCAGGTGTCCACCACGTCCTCGTCCTGCTTGATACCCTTCACGCTCTTCCCTTCCGCGGTGAATTGCGCGATGGCCTCGGCCTCGGTGCGGCACACGGCCACATCACCGGCCTCGTTGTACCACGCCGGGATCTGCTGCCCCCACCATAACTGGCGGCTGATGCACCAGTCGCGGACATTCTCCATCCAGTACGTGTAGGTGTTCACGAATTTCTGCGGATGCAGCTTCACGCGGCCGTCCTTCACCACTTCCAGCGCGGGCTTGGCGAGCTCACCCATCTTCACGAACCACTGCAGGCTCAGGCGCGGCTCGATCACGGCGTCGGTGCGCTCGCTGGTGCCCACCTTGTTCACGATGTCCTCGGTCTTCACCAGGTGGCCCTTCTCCTCCAGCTCCTTCGCGATCTTCTTGCGCACCACGAAGCGGTCCTCGCCCACGTAGAGCTGCGCGGCGGCGCTGAGCGTGCCGTTGGGCTCCAGGATGTCGATGGTCTCCAGGTCGTGCTTCTTGCCCAGTTCGTGGTCGTTCACGTCGTGCGCGGGCGTCACCTTCAGGGCGCCGGTGCCGAACTCCCGCTCCACGTACTCATCGAAGATCACGGGGATGTTGCGGTCGATCAACGGCACGAGCACGCGCTTGCCCTTGAGGTGCGCGTAGCGCTCGTCCTCGGGGTGCACGGCCACGGCGGTATCGCCCAGGATGGTCTCGGGACGCGTGGTGGCGATGGTCACCCACTCATCGGAAGTGCCTTCCACCTTATACCGCACGTGGTAGAGTTTGGAGTTGACCTCCTTGTAGATCACCTCCTCGTCGCTCACGGCGGTGAGGGCCTGCGGGTCCCAGTTCACCATGCGCAGGCCGCGGTACACGAGTCCCTTCTTGTGCAGGTCGATGAACACGTCGATCACCGCGTCGCTCAGGTCGGGTTCCATGGTGAAGCGCGTGCGGTCCCAGTCGCAGCTGGCGCCGAGCTTCTTCAGTTGCTCCAGGATCACGCCGCCGTACTTCTCCTTCCAGGCGAAGGCGTGCTTCAGGAATTCCTCCCGGCCGATCGCGCTCTTCTTGATGCCCTGCTCACCGAGCAACCGCACCACTTTCGCTTCGGTGGCGATGCTCGCATGGTCCGTTCCCGGCACCCAACAGGCGTTCTTCCCCTGCATGCGCGCGCGGCGCACCAGCACGTCCTGGATGGTGTTGTTGAGCATGTGCCCCATGTGGAGCACGCCGGTCACGTTGGGCGGGGGGATCACCACGGTGTAGGGCTCGCGGCCGTCGGGCACGCTGCGGAAGTAGCCCTTCTCCATCCAGTGGGCATACCAGTGCCCTTCGGCCTGGCTGGGGTCGTATCGCTTGGGGATCTCCATCGGAATGCTTGCGCCCGCGTCTCCGGCGGGCCGGCGCGAAAGTAGCCGGTGGCCTTGGGTCGGCGCCTCTGCCCGCCCGGTCTCAGTCCTTTTCCGGGAGGCCCGCCTTCACCACCCGGTACCGGACCATCACCGGGGTGAAGGTGTAGCCATTGCCGGTGATGGTGGACAGGCGCATCGGCATGGCGGCGGTCCACTGCAGGTCCTCCGCACGCGGCACGGGTTGCAGCGGCATGTCCAGCGTGTAGCTGCGGTCGTCGTCGATGATGAGGCTCAACATCCGCGTGCCGGAAACGCTGTTCAATCGCGTGCACACGGCCACCGTCTGGGTGTCCGCCTTCAGGTCCAGGCGGCCCCGGTCCACGTCGACGTACTGGTTGTCCTTGGGGCCGGCGTAGAGGCTCACGCGCGGGTTGCGCGGGTCCACCGGGCGCTGCGGACCCAGCTCCCGTGGCACCAGGATCTCGGCTTCCATGTCCAGCACCTCGCCATCCAGGGTGGGCGGGCGCTGCACACCCAGCAGGAACAGGCCCGCGATCGTGCCCAACGCCGCCAGGCTCAGGCCAAGGCCCATGCCCAGCGCCCTCAGGAACTGACCCCACTCCATGGCGTGCGCCAGCTTGGTGCCCAGCAGGCCAAGCAGCAACCCGCCCACGAAGCCCAGTGGAATGAAGATGAAGGCGATGGCCATGCCCCGTCCCCCTTCCCGGTCGGAGACCCCCAGCTTGCCCGTGACCTTGTCGGCCACCGGCGCCGTTACCGCAGCGGTGATGAGTCCGCAGAGCAGCGCGACCACAAGGGCGATCTTCCAGGACATGGGCGGGTGGTGTTCAGTAGCGAAGCTCGGTATCCGCGCGCGTCCCTGGCCGCGTTCAGTTCATGATCCGCACCAGCAGCTCGCGCAGCAGCTCGCCATCGTCCGCGCTGGCGTTGCCCACGCCTTTGCTGTGCAGGTCGGCTTCGCGCAGCAGGTGCTGGATCTCCCTCAGGCGCGCCGGTGGATAGTGGCGGGCAGCGCTGGCGTAATCGCGCACGAAGAAGGGAGGGACCTTCAGGGCGGTGGCCAGGTCGGCCTGGGCAAGGCCCTGGCTGGCGTGCACGATGGCGACCTTGTTGAAGTAGCTGCTCAGCATCGCGGCGGTGAGGAAGAGCTTGTGCTCCTTGTCGCTGGCCAGGTAGTGGGCGATGGTCTGGGCCTTCACGTGGTCCTTCGCACCGATGGCGTTCTGCAGCTCGAAGATGTTGTAGTCCTTGCTGATGCCCACGTTCCGCTCGATGAGCGCGGTGGTGATCGCGCCGTCCGGCTCCGTGACGATGCAGAGCTTCTCCACCTCGTTGGTGAGCTTGCCCAGGTCGCTGCCCAGATGGTCCGCCAACAGCTTGCTCTCCACGGGGCCGATCTTCCGCTTGTGGAACTTCACGTAGGCCTGGATCCACTCGGGCAGCTTGTCCTCCTTCAGCTTGTCGCTCACGAACACCACCTGCTTCTTCGCCAGGTCCTTCAGCCAGCTCTTGCGACCGTCCGCCTTCTTGTGCTTGTAGAGGATCACGAGCACCGTGGTGGGCGTGGGGTTCTTGAAGTAGGCGTCCAGCTTGTCGAACGCATCGATGCGCCAGGTCTGCGCCTCGCGGAGCACCACCACCTGCCGTTCGGCCATCATGGGGTAGCGCAGGCAGCAGTCCTTCACCTGGTCCGGATCGCTGTCCCGTCCGTAGAGGATGCTCAGGTTGAAGTCGCGCTCGTGCTCCTCCAAGGCGGCCTTCTCGATCTCCTCGGCGATGCGGTCGATGAAGTAGCTCTCTTCCCCATGCAGGAAGTACACCGGCTTGAAGGAACGCGCACGTACGTCCTTGACGATCTTCTTGAAGTCGTCCGTGGTGCTCATTCGTAGCGCAGGTGCTTCACGGAGCGCCCGTCGTTGATGATGTGGCGCAGGCTGGAGATGCCGACCTTCACATGCAGCTCGGCGAAGTTGCCGGTGACCTTCGCATCGCTGGCGCTGGTCTTCACACCGTCGGGGATCATGGGTTGGTCGCTCACCAGCAGCAGCGCGCCGGTGGGGATCTCGTTGGCGAAGCCGGTCATGAAGAGCGTGGCCGTCTCCATGTCGATGCCCATGGCGCGGTAGGCGCGCAGCCGCTCCTTGAACTTGTCGTCGTGCTCCCACACCCTGCGGTTGGTGGTGTACACCGTGCCGCTCCAGTAGTCCAGGTCCATGTCGCGGATGCGCCCGCTCACCACGCGGTTGATCATGAACGAGGGCAGCGCGGGCACTTCCGGTGGGAAGTAGTCGTTGCTCGTCCCTTCGCCCCGGATCGCGGCGATCGGCAGGATCAGGTCGCCCAGCTGGTTCTTCCGCTTCAGGCCCCCGCACTTGCCCAGGAACAGCACCGCCTCAGGGGCCACCGCGCTCAGCAGGTCCATGGTGGTGGCCGCCATGGGGCTGCCCATGCCGAAGTTGATCATCATCATGTCCTCGGCGATGGCCGTCTGCAGGGCCTTGCCCGAGCCGTGGACGGTGGCGCCCGTGAGGTTGGCGAACAGCTCCACGTAGTTGCTGAAGTTGGTCAGCAGGATGTGGCGCTTGAACGCGCTCAGCTCAAGCCCGGTGTACCGGGGCAGCCAGTTCTGTACGATATCCTCTTTGCTCTTCACCTTTGTGGGATCTGTAGGGCCCGATGGAACGCCTCAATCTGCCGGACCACGGCGTCAAACTTAGGCAGGACACCGATGGTGCCCGCGTCTGGGACCCCCTGCGGCGGAAGTGGCTCCTGTGCACGCCCGAGGAATGGGTGCGCCAGCATGTGGTGAACCACTTGGTGCATGATCGGGGCTGCCCGGCATCGCTGATCGCCCTGGAGCACGGCATCCGCCTGAACGGCCTGGCCAAGCGTGCCGACGTGGTGGTGCACGGTACCGATGGACGCCCGGTGCTGCTGGTGGAATGCAAGGCCCCGGCGGTGCCCGTGGACCAGCGTGTGTTCGAACAGGCCGCGCGCTACAACCGGGTCTTCCGCGTGCCCTACCTGCTCGTCACCAACGGACTCAAGCACTACTGCTGCCGCCTTGATCTCGACACCGGCACTGTTGAATTCTTGCCCGCCGTGCCCGCGTATGCGGCCATGGCCGGTGCCTGACCGGGCTACCTTCGCTTCATGATCGCCCGCAGCCTTCTGGCGGCCGCAGCCGCCTGCCTGTTCATCACCCATGCCCACGCGCAGCAGCGCACCCACATCGGTTTCGAACTGGAGACCTTCCTCCAGCATGCGGACCCCGATGACGGTGTGGACCTCTTCCTCCAGGGCGATGCGGGAGCGCTGGAGCGTGCCGCCATCGCCCACGGGGCCACGGTGAAGATGCGGATGCGCAACTGGGTGAGCGTGCGGATGCCCGCCGGGCGCGTGCGCGCACTGGACCAGCACCCCGCCCTGCGCAGCATCGAGTTCACGATGCGCGGTGGGGTCAGCCTGAACGACAGCATGCGCGCGAAGACCGGGATCGACCGGATCCAGGCAGGGGAGGCGCCGCTTCCCCGGGCCTACGACGGTTCCGGCGTGGTGATGGGCATCGTGGACACCGGGCTGGACATGGACCATCCGGACTTCAAGGACGACGCCGGTGAGACCCGCGTACTGCATTACTGGGATCACAGCTATCCCGTGAACGGCCAGACCCCGGACGACTTCGGCTACGGCCAGGCATGGACCAAGGCGGAGATCGATGCCGGTGACTGCCCGGCCACGGATCTGGACGCCGGTGGGCATGGGACCACGGTGGCCGGTACCGCTGCCGGCAATGGAGGCGCCACGGGCGAGCATGTGGGCGCAGCTCCGGCGAGCGACCTGGTGATCGTGGCCACCGACCTGGGCGTGGAGAACTGGCCCAACACCGTGGCCGACGGGGTGAAGTACGTGTTCGACCGGGCCGACGAACTGGGCCGTCCGGCCGTGGTGAACCTCAGCCTCGGCAGCTACCTCGGCAGCCACGACGGCCTCGATCCCGCCGCCCTCTTCATCGACAGCATGTTGAACGCGGCACCGGGCCGCGCCGTGGTGTGCGCGGCGGGCAACAGCGGCTGCTTCCCCAACTACACCCTGCGCATGGAGGTGGACAGCGATACCTCCTTCGCGTGGATCAAGACCAATTCCGTGAACCCGTTCACCGGTGTGCCCACAGCCTACTTGGACTTCTGGGCGGACACCGCGCAGATGAACGATGTGTGGTACAGCATCGGCGCCGATCGCGCCACGGGCGGCTACGCCTACCGCGGACGGATCCCCTTCCGCAATGTGCAGGGCACGGTGGACACCTATACGGTGGATACGCTGTGGAGCCTGTCCGGCAACCGCTTGGCCGTGTGCTCCACCTTCGCCAGTGTGCGTGGTGGCCAGTACCACCTGGAGATCGCCTTGATCCAACCGGACTCCGCGGCCTACTGGTGGCGGGTGATGATGACCGGCGAGGGCCGCTGCGACGCCTGGGGCAACAACGGCTTCGGCGGCAGCGAGATCGTGAGTCTCGGCCTCCCCACTGTGGCGGAGTATCCTCCCATGGTCAATTACGTGCTGCCCACCCTGGAGCGGGGCATCGTGGACGCCTGGGCCTGCAGCCCGCACGTGATCACCGTGGCCAACTATTTCAACGAGACGAACTACACGGCCTGCAATGGCAACCCGTATTCCATCGGTGGAACGGAAGGGGCCATCGCCTGGTGCAGCTCCTGGGGCAACACCCGCACCGACCAGCCGAAGCCCGATGTGGCCGCGCCCGGTGATGTCACGTTCAGCGCCGCGCCGCTGCCGCTGATCAACTCGCTCCAGAACGGATCGGGCATCTTCAAGCTCTCCAGCGATTGCATGCACGTGCGCGCCGGCGGCACCAGCATCGCCTCGCCGGCCGTTGCGGGCACCGCTGCGCTTTTCCTGCAGAAGTGCCCTTACGCCACGCACACCTTGCTGAAGCAGGCCATCACCTCCACCACCTTCGCCGATGCCTTCACCGGCGATGTGCCCAACGTGCTCTTCGGCAATGGCAAGCTCGATGCGTTCGCTGCGCTGAACACCACCAACTTCAGCGTGCAGGCCTTCAACGATGACGGGCAGTACTGCGACGGCGACAGTGCGCAGGCCTTGGGCGAGGCCGGCTTCGCGGATTACCTCTGGAGCGACGGCAGCACCGGTCAGCTTGCCTGGTCCCAGGGTGAGCCCCTCACGCTCACCGTGATCAATGGACAGGGCTGCCTGGCCACGAGCGATACGCTGTTCTTCTCGTTCATCCCGGCCCCGGAGCAACCGGTGATCTCCGCCCAGGGCATCCTGTTGAGCAGCTCGGCCGCAGAGGCTTACCAATGGAACCTCAACGGCGAGCCGATCGACGGTGCCACCGGCCAACAGTACGAAGCCACGGAGAACGGCGACTACACGGTGACCATCACTGCGGCGAACGGCTGCACGGCCACCTCCGAGGTGTATACCATGATCAGTGTGGGCGTGGCGGGAGCTGCGTCGTCCAGCGGCTTCAAGCTCTGGCCGGTGCCGGCCCGGGGCACGCTGTTCGTCACGGTGGATGGCCCTTCCGCGTTGCGCTACGACGTCATCGACGCGCGGGGCGCTGCGGTGATGCGCGGTTCCCTGCGTGCCGCAGGGACCAGCCTGCTGGACATCGGATCGCTGGAGCCCGGCGCCTACACGTTGCGTGCGCTCGTCGGCGATCGCGCCTGGCCGCAGCGCTTCGTGGTGGCCCGCTGATCGCTCAGCTGCGGATGTGCACGAAGTTGGCCAGCCACTGGTAAAGGAAGGCGCCGATCAGGAAGGTGGTGATCACGTCCACATCACCGCCACGCGCCACGATGAGCATCCCCGCCGCGCCGATCAGCGCGAGGAGGATGGCCGCACCCACCAGCACGAGCCGGCCGCGCTTCCGGGTCCCGAGCATGGACGCCAGCGGGATCATCATGCCCAGGCCGTACATGCCCAGCGCCATGCCCCAGCGTTGTGACCAGAGCAGGAAGGCCCCACCACCGATCAGTGCGAGCCCGAGCGCGATGCCGGTGAAGGTGCTCGTGACGGTCTCTTCGCGGTCCAGCGCGTAACGGCCGTACTTGTTCAACCGCAGCAGCAGGTTGCTCAGCGGCGTCATCACCCATGTGCTCAGGGCGAAGAGGAGATAGGCGATGAGCAGCGGCCAGATGAGCGGTGCCAGGGCGGGGTAGGACGTGGCCAGTGAGCGCAACAGGCGGTTGCCGAAGTACAGGCCGAGGATGAGCATCCATTGGGCGCTGCCCTTCAGGTTGCTCACCCAGAACTGGTAGCGCAGGAAGATGCGGTACACCCAGTAGCGGGCCTTCAGGGCCTCCACCATGCCCGATTTGGCGTGGTCGTTCGTGGGGTCGCGGCGCAGGGCCTCGCGGAAGTGCTCCAGGGCCCGTTGGTGCTCGCCGCGCCGGAGCATGGCCCAGCCGGTGTTGCTGTGGGTGTACGGGTTCTCCGGGTCGATCCCGAGGGACTTGTGGATGGTGGCGTCGGCCTCCTCCTTGCGGCCCAGGCGCGCCAGGGCCTCGGTGCGCATGTTCAGGCAGCGCAGGTTCTCGGGGTCCGCCGCCAGTCCACGGTCGGCCGATGCGAGCGCTTCGTCATGCTTTTTCAAGCGGAGCTCCACGAAGGCCAGGGTGCCCCAGTGGTCGGCGTCACCGGGTTCCAGGCGACAGGCCTCCCGTGCATGTTCGAGGGCCTTGTCCGGTTCATCGTCCATCAGTTCCACACGCGCCAGCAGCCCGAACGCGTCGGCGTCCATGGGCGCGATGCCCAGTGCGCCCTGGGCCGCCGTGCGTGCGTCGGCCACGCGGTCCTGTGCCAGAAGGCTCTCCCCGAGCAGGCGCAGCGCCACCGGGTCCTGCGGCTCGCTGCGCAGGTGGTCGCGCAGTGTCCGCTCCGCGTCGGCGTACCGGTGCTGCTGGAAGAGCAGCGCGGCGCGCATCACCTGTTCGTGGCCGCTCATTTCGTGTACTTCAGGATCTCGTCGTACAGCCCGCTCTCGTTGGCGTACAGCGCATAGTTGCGGGCCGTGGTGAACCACTCGCGGGTGGTGGGCTTGTGCTTGCCGGCCGCGTTGAGCAGGTCCTTCTGCGTGAGCGGTTCGGGGATGCCGCTCTTCATGCTCGCCCGCAGCTTCTCCTCGATGGCGATGTCCAGCACGGCCTTCAGGTCGGCGCCGCTGAAGTGCTCCGTGCGCTTCGCCAGTGCCCGTGCATCGATGCCGCTGGTGGGCTTGCCCTTGAGCAGGATCTCCAGGATGGCCTCGCGCCCTTCGGCGTCCGGCGGTGGCACGAAGATGGTGCGGTCGAAGCGGCCGGGCCGTCGGAAGGCCGGATCGATGTGCCAGGGCATGTTGGTGGCGCCGATGATCAGCAGCCCTTCGTTGTCGGCATCGATGCCGTCCATCTCCGTGAGGAACTGGTTGATCACGTGGCTGCCACCGCTGTGGCGCATGTGGCTGCGGTTCGCGCCCAGGGCATCGATCTCGTCGATGAACACCACGCAGGGCGTGTTCTGCCGCGCCACCTCGAACACGCGGTGCATGTTGCGCTCGCTCTTGCCGATCCACATGTCCAGCACATCGCTGATGCCCACGCTGATGAAGGTGGCCTTGATCTCGCCGGCCGTGGCGCGCGCGATGTGCGTCTTGCCGCAGCCCGGCGGACCGTAGAGCAGGATGCCGCCGCCCACCTTCTTGCCGTAGGCCTTGTAGAGCTCCGGATGCAGCAGCGGCTGGATGATCTTCAGCCCGATCTCGTCCTTCACGGCCTGCATGCCGCCCACATCGGCGAAGGTGGTGTTGGTGCGCACCACCAGGTCGCTCGCGCGCAGTTCACCTGCCGGACCATCCTCCTCCTCGTCCGGCTCAGGGGCCTGACCGGACACGCGGAAATGCTCGTCCAGCTCGGCATCCGGTCGGTCCGGCCAGCGCCGCAGCATTTCCTCGTACACGTCCATGGCCCGCCCCATGCTACCTTCCTTCAGCAGGGCGCGGCTGTACAGCAGCATCACTTCATGCTCCGCCGGTCCGCTGTTCAGCTGCTCCAGGATCACGATCGCCGCGCTCCACTGCTTCATGGCGAAGAAGGCCCTGGCCAGGCCGAGCTGGCTGCGGCGGTCGTCGGGCGAGGTGCGGAGCACGCGCTTGTATTCCTCGGCGGCCTCCTCGGCCTTGCCGGCGGTGAGCAGGGTCTGCGCCAGGTGCGCGCGCAGCTTGTCGTTGTCCGGGGTGATCTCCAGCGCTTCGCGCAGGTTGGCGATCATGTCGTTCAGGTCCATGGAATGCGGTCTGCGCCAAAGATCGGGCAGCCGCTGCTCCACAGGCCCGTCAATGGTCGCGCGTCCAGGCCAGCCACCGGGACCAGCCGAGGGCCATCAGCAGGGCCACCACCGAAGGCAGATGGGTCCACGGCGGCTCCCCGAAGTACACGAGCGCCCCGGCCATCAGGCACACGCCAACGTAGGCCAGGCGCCGTTGGGTGCGCACGCGCTGTGGCGGCTCGAACCGCATGTGGAGCAGCATGCTGCCCACCTGGGCGGCCAGCATGCCCGGCATGGCCCGCAGCCCAACGTGTTGCGTGGCCAGCAGGGTCCATGCGCCACCCAGCACCAGCAGGCCCGCGCAGCATTGGATGATGACCCGTTCCCGCTTGGGGATGAGGTGTCGCTCCCGCGAGAAGAAGTGGCCCCAGGCCTGCACCAGGCATGGAAGCGTCTCCTTGAAGAACATGGGCACGATCACGGAGATGCACCCGAGCATCACCGCAACGTCGGGATGCCCCTTGGAGGCGGCCAGCACCACGATGCCGCCCAGGAAGCAGAACGTCAGGATGAACCGCATGCCGACCTGCTCGTCCTCCTCAACGCCCATGGCGTACAGTTCGCGCCGCGCCTGCAATCGCCAGAACGGGAGCGAGGCCAGGAAGAGCCCGCGCCCGGCGAGTGCGTTGTCCGGTTCCACCTGAAGCACCGCACGGAAGGCGGCCCGGTGGTCCACCGGATGCTCGTGCACGAAGGCCAGCCAGGCCTGCTTGGCCAGCGTGTGTGCGTTCCACGGGTCGAGCTGGAGCGCCGATCGCAACAGCGTGCGTCCCCGCGCCGGTCCGTGCACCGTGCTCACGATGTAGGCCCGCAAGGCGATCGCCCGGTCATGCTCCGGATGCAGCCGCACGGCCTGTCCCAGCGCTTCCAAGGCTTCAGGCTTGTGGCCCAGTTCGAGCAGCAGGGCGCCCCGCACGTAGTGGCTCTCCGCATCGTTGGGGTCCAGCCGCACCGCCTCGTCGATATGCTCGAGCCCCCGGCGCGGTTCATGTTGCGCCCACCAGGTGTGGGCGAGCGTTCGATGATAGGCCGCGTTGGCGGGTGCTCCGGCCACGGCCTGCCGGGCGAACGCCATCGCTTCCTTCGGTCGCCCGAGACGCAGTTGCGCATGGGCCGCCAGGTAGGCCGCCCCGTGGTCCTGCGGGTCCAGTGCCAGGGCCTCCAGCATCAGCGCCAGGGCATCCGCCGGGCGGTGCAGCTCCAGCAGCTTGAACGCACGCTGATGATGATCCGCTTCCATCACTTCCGCTCCGCGTTCAAGGCCATGATCCCGCCGTGCCCAAGGTGCGCGATCCGGGCGGCACCATCAAGGAACACGGTTCTCCCTCATCTTCGTGCGCATGGAGCAGGTCCCGTTCGTGCTCTCGGGTGGCGGTGCGCGCGGCATGGCCCACATCGGCGTGCTGCAGGCCTTCGCCGAGGCGGGCATCACCCCCTCGGCCATCAGCGGCACCAGCGCCGGCGCGCTCGTGGGTGCGTTCATCGCCGCCGGCATGACGCCGGCCCAGGTGACGGCCATGCTGCACGAGGAATGGCGCCTGCACCGCACGCGTTGGAAGGTGCTGCGCGGCGAACTGCTCACCCAGCGCCGCATCGGTGAATTCCTGAACGCGCACCTGCCGGTGAAGCGCTTCGAGGAGCTGCGGATCCCCTTCCACGTGAGCGCCACCGACCTCGAGCGCGGTGGTCAGCGCATCTTCAGCAGCGGTGAGCTGATCCCGCCCCTGCTCGCGTGCAGCGCCGTGCCCGTCATCTTCCCGCCGGTGCGGATCGATGGTGTGCCTTACGTGGACGGCGGGCTCAGCAACAACCTGCCCGTGGAGCCCTTCGATGATCGGCGAAGCGAGGTGATCGCCGTCTACGTCAATCCGCTGCCACCATACGATCCCAAGCGCTCGCTGCGCCGCACGCTGGACCGCACCTTCCACCTCAGCTTCCGCGAAATGGTGACGCGCTCGGCCCGTGGCTGCCGGCTCTACGTGGAACCGCCGGGGCTTTCCGCTTACGGCATGTTCGACCTCAGCCGCGGAGCGGAGATCCAGACCATCGGTCATGCCTACACCGCCCGCCTGCTGAAAGAACGGACACGCTGAATGGAGCTGGTGCGCGCCACCATACAACGCTACGTCCCCCTCACGGATGCACAGTGGGAGACCATCCGCGCGCATTGGCACGTGCGGGAGCTGGAGCGGGGAGAACTGTTCACACCGCTCGGCCGTGTCGAGGATCGTTTCGGGATCGTGGAACGCGGGGTGCTCCGGATGAGCTTTCCCTACGATGGGGAGGACGTGTGCATCGGGTTCTCCTACGATGGCAGCTGGTGCGGTGTGTACGACGCGTTCGTTACACGCAAGCCCGCGCGCTTCGAGGTGAAGGCCATGACCCCGTGCACCGTGCACGTGATCCACCATAACGACCTGCAGCATCTGTACGCCACCGAGCCGGCCATGGAACGCTTCGGCCGCCTGATCTTGGAGGAATTGCTGGTGGGCCGGGCCACGCGCGAGATCGAGCAGCTGAGCCTGGGGGCGGACGAGCGTTTCGATCGCTTCATGCGCCGCAGCGCGCACCTGCTGCAGCTGGTACCCCAGAAGGACATCGCCAGCTATCTCCGGATGACCCCGGAGACCTTCAGCCGATTGCGCGCCCGCCGTTCTTGATCCAGGTCAAGCGATCGCCCGGGAGGCGCCCGGATCTTTGCGGCATGGATACCATCGCCCTCATCGAAGGCCTTGCGGCCACCCTCCATGCGCAACGGGAGCGGGCCGTGGCCGTGCGTGCATTGCCTGCGGACCGGCTTGCGTACCGCCCGGCACCGGACCAGTGGAACGCGCTGGAGGTGTTCGAGCACCTGAACATCAGCTCGGGCATCTACCTGCGCGGCCTCGAACGTGTGTTCGACGATCGCGCGGACCGGCTGCCGTTCAACGCATCCTTCACCCCCGGCCGCCTCGGCGACTACTTCACCCGCGGCATGCTTCCCGCACAGGACGGCACCCTCCGCAAGCGCATGCGCACGCTCCGCATGTTCGATCCCGCGCGCGGGCAGGGGGGCTCACCGGAGAGCATTGATCGGTTCATCGACCTGTGCGACCGCTTCCTGAGGCTCTTGCAGCGCGCCCGTCACACGGACCTTAACCGCATGCGCGTGACCAGTTCGCTCGGGCCCATCATCCGGTTCAAGGCAGGGGATGCGTTCCGCTTCCCCATCGCCCATCAGCAGCGCCACTTCCTGCAGGTCGAACGCCTGCTTGCGGGAACGGCTCAGCGCGCCACCACCAACCGCTCCACCGCCGCGCCTGCGCGGAGCAGGTAGGTGCCTGCGGCCAAGGAGCCGAGCGCGATCCGCTCGCCTGAGCGCAACCGGTCCGTGAACACTGCACGCCCCGTGGCGTCCACCAGCGTCACCTCCATGGATGCGGTGCCATCCCACACGAGCACCGCGAAGTCGTTCGCCGGATTCGGGTACACGCGGAAGGATGTGGACGTTCCCGCTTCTGCCAGACCAATGTTGTTGTTGTTCGCCGCGAAGGTGGGCGCTTGTTCCACGAAAGGGCCGCTGCCGTTCGGAACCCGTGCATAACCCAGGTCCGCCGCCTGCTCCAGGAAGTCCACCTGGTCCACCAACGCCGTGTCCGGGTCGAACAGCAGCACGCTCTCACCCGAGGCGCTCAGCTTGAAGTTGGCGTGCATGTCGCCCTGCGAAGCATCCTCATCCGCCCACACGATCATGTAGCTGTCCGGGGCCAGCACCGTGCCTGCCGGGAACTGCCATTTGGTGGGCTCGAAGGGCGTGTCCGTGATGAACCAGCCCTGCAGGTCCACCGCTGTGTTGCCACCGTTGTACAGCTCGATCCAATCCTCGTACTGCCCGTTCTCGTCCACGACCGTGGTGGTGTTGCTCGCCATCAGTTCATTGATCACGATGCCGTCGATCGGGGAGGTGGTGTTCGTCACCTGATACACGAATACGTCATGCTCGGCTCCGGCAGGGGCGAACGTGGTGGTGGTGGCGGGGTTCGCTGAACGCGCCTCCACGTAGTACCGCACCCAAGTGCCCGCGGCCTGACCGGGGATCGTGGCGCCGTAAACGCCATCACCCGCAGCGCCATCGTCGTGGGTCCCATCATCGAACATGGGTGTGCGCGTGAAGCGGCCCCATACGCCCCCGCACCAATGCAGCGTCACGCTACTGATCCCATTGCCGGAGGTGATGGATGCACGCACGGTGGCCGCCTCGAAGGCCACGGGCGCTTGGTTCTGGCCTGCGCTCACGAAGTGATCCACGGTACCGATCGCGGGACCCACCTGCGCGACTTCGGCGTTCGCCAGCAGGTTGTTCCGGCGCGTGTTCAGGTTGTTCTGCAGCGTGGTTATGCCGTTCGTGAATTGGGTGTAGGTCATCAACTTCTTCGGGTCGTTCTGCACCACGGTGTCGATGAGCGTGCGGTAACCATTGGTCAGGGCGACGAATTCGGATTGCACCATCTCCTCGGCGATGACCGTGCGGAGGTGGGCCAGGTAGCGCTGACGCAGGTCGGGCACCTGCATCAGCCGGTTCAATAGTGGATAGTTCGCGTTGTCCGCATGGTAGAACGGGCTCCAGGCGAGGTTCTGGCTGCCCAAGGGGCTGTTCCCATCGATCTCCTGTGTGGTCATGCGGCCGGTCTCCGGTTCCCAGTAGAGGCTGTAGTCGCTCTTGCCTTTGTGGATGTAGCTGTCATCGTCGGCGAAGGCGTTCTCGCTCGCCAGGTGCCACAGCACACGGTCAACGTCCATGTACCGTTCCAGCGTGTCGCGCAACTGCCCGATGGGCGTGGTGTTCAGCTTGGCGCATACCGTGACAAGCTTCGTCCACGGATCGTCGGTATTGGAGTTCTTCAGTGTGTAGTAGGTCTGGTAGCTGGCCGTGTCCGTACCCAGGTAGTTGAGCGCTGCGGTGCCATCGCCCCATTGCCCGCCGCCCATCTGGCCATCGGGCCGCTGTGCACGCCACCGCGCACCATCATTGCTGAACCACCATTCGCGGATGAAGTCGCCGTCCAGGTCCTGCACAAGGTCGTACAGCCCCCAGTTCATCCCGTTGATGTAGAGCTTCGCGAAGCAGGCCTTTGCGGCCGGAACATGCCTGCGGATCGCATGGTGGTAGGCCACATCGCGCATCACGCTCGGGTCCTGGAAGCCGTTGTTCAGGTTGAAGCTCTCGTAGCCCTCCAGGTCCTGCCCCGCCACGTAGGCATCCATGTTGATGTCGAAGCTCATCTTCTCCGCCCCCGGCGGCAGCATGAAATAGCTCGTCTCCCCCTTGAACTTGACGCCCACCTGGTCGTACGTGACCCCGTTCATTTCCAGGCTGGCCATCACCGGTATGCCGGTATCGTAGCTGCTCTCCAACAGCGTCCACCAGTTCGTTTGCGCGAACGTTAGGCGGATGTCCTTGATGGTGCCTTCCTCAAAGAAGCCGGTGGTCGGGAGATCCCCGGCCACCAACCGCCGCCCATCATCAGAAATATGGTATTCGTCCGGCAGGTTCTGGGCGAATGCCCCGCCGCTGAGCGTTGCGGCAATGATCGCGGCCCGTGTGAGCTTCGTGGTCATGGTCATGTTCCGGTGATGTACCGGTGACACAAGGATCACACGATGGTTTGATCCCGGTGACCGGTATTTCGACGAACCGGTCAAGCGGCGCGATGGAGCGACGGGCGTTCACTCGTGGAGCACCTCGCCACCGATCACCGTGGCCAGCACCCGGGCCTTGCGCAGGCCTGCCGCGTCCACCTTCTCCAGGTCGCGGTCCACGATGGTGAGGTCGGCCCGCTTGCCCACTTCCAGCGAGCCACGGTCCCCCTCGGTGAAACTGGCCAGGGCGTTCCACAGCGTCATGCCCAGCAGCGCGTCCCGGCGCGAAAGGGCCTCTCCGGCCGGACTACCGATGATCTCCGCGCCGTCCGGATACCGCCGCACCGTGGCCGCGTAGTAGGTCGCCAGCGGATCGATGCCCTCCACCGGGAAGTCGGTGCCCAGCGCCACGATGCCCATCTGCTTGCGCAGGGTGTTCCACGCGTAGGCGCTCTTGAAGCGCTCCGGTCCGATGCGGTCCATGGCCCACGGCCCATCGCTCAGCAGATGCGTGGGCTGCATACTGGGGATGATGCTGTTCTCCGCGAACAGGTGAAGGTCCGCCGGGTCGATGCACTGCGCATGCTCGATGCGCCACCGCAGGTCGTTCGCGCCCCTCAACTGCTCGGCGTATACCTCCAGCATGAAGCGGTCCGCGCTGTCGCCGATGCAGTGCGTGGCCATCTGGAAGCCGTGCGCCTTGCACCAGCGCGCAACCTCTTCCATGTGGGGCCGATCCTGCAGGAGCAGCCCATGGTGCGGCGTGTCCACGTCGGCGTAGGGCCGCTTCAGCAGCGCGCCGCGCGACCCCAGCGCGCCATCGGCGTACACCTTCACCGCCCGCACGATCAGCCGGTCCTTCAACACCGGGCCCCGTTCCGCGAAGTGGGTCAGGTTCTCCGGCCGGTCGGCCACCATGGCGTATACACGCATCTTCAGCTCACCGCTGTCCTGCATGCGCTCGATGAGCTCGATGGTACCCACGTCCAGCCCCGCATCGCACACCGTGGTCAATCCCAGCGCCAGGCAATCCGTCTGCGCGTCCAGCAGGGCGCGGCGCTTCGTGGCCTCGTCCGCCTCGTCGAAGATCTTCTGGAACACGTCCACCGCATTGTCCACCAGCAGACCGGTGGGCCGGCCGTCGCGCACTTCCAGCAAGCCCCCCGCGATCACGCTCTGCGCGGAGAGTCCCACACGCTCCAAGGCGGCCTGGTTCGCCACAGCGGCATGGCCGTCGATGCGTTGCAGTAGCACCGGGCGGTCCGGGAAGCGCGCGTTCAGCTCGGTGTTGTCGGGCATCCGCTTGTCCGCCCAATCGTTCTGGTCCCAGCCGCGGCCCAGGATCCAGCCCGTGTCCCGCCGTGTACGGGCGAAGGCTCCGGTCCGGGCCAGCACCTCGGCCCAATCCTTCGTACCGCTCAGGTCCACCTTCTGCTTGTTCAGCCCGTACCCGAAGAAGTGGCAATGCGCATCGATGAAGCCGGGATAGACGGTGTGGCCGGCGGCATCGTACATCCGCGTGGCCGTGTACTTGTTCAGGATGGCCCGCTCCGGCCCGAGCTCCACGATCCGCCCGTCCTTGATGGCCATGGCCTCGTACACATGGTCCGCGCTATCGAGCGTCACGATGCGCGCGTTGTGCACGACCAGGTCCGCGTCCATGTGCTGGAACGCACAACCGGTCAGCAGGAGCTGCACGAAGGGCAGGAGAGCGAGCGGATGTTTCATGCGGGTCGCGTAAGGCGCCGGTACCAGGCCGGCCAGGGGATGCGTTGCGGATCAGCCAGGCACAGGGCGGCGATCACCAGGAAGGGGAGGAGCGGCACGCGGTAGCGCACCAGCGCCCCGATCACCGGGGTGGTCCAGCCGATCACCAGCGCCAGCGTGGCGCAGTAGCCCGTGCAGAGCAGCAGCAACGTCCGGTCCACGTGGGGCCACGGCCGGCGCCAACGCCAGGCGAGCCCCAGCACGATCAGCAGGGCGATGTTCTCCACGGCGCTCATCAGCCCCAGGGCCCCGTGCAGGCCGTGCACCATGGGGGAGAGGAAGGTCATGTAGAGCGCGTGCGGCGCCAGCTTCAGGAAGGTCAACGGCCGGGCGTCCAGGCGCGGCACGTCCACCAGGCTGCCCGCCTCGGCCGCCTCGGCCATTCCGATGAAGTCGCGTTGCTTCACCCACAGCACTTCGAAAACGTTGAATCCCGGATAGATCAGCGTGCTGTTCAAGGCCAGCAGCGTGCATGTGGCGTAAGTGATCGCGAATTTCAGCAGCGGCCGCCGGTCGCCCGTGCGCCGGCACCACGCATAGGCGGCGAGGGCCGGGATCAGGCTCAGCAGCACGTAGAACTTCAGGAAAAAGAGCAGTACCAGCGCGAACGGTGCCAGCAGCACCGCCATGCTCCGCACCTGCCCGGCCACCAGCCGGAACGCTCCGAGCAGGAAGAGCCCCAGGCCGAAGAGCAGCAGCGCCTCCTTGATCACCCCACTGGCCCAGAACACCACGCTGGGCAGCAGGAAGCTGGCCAGCACCAACCCCGCTCCGTGACCCGCGAGCAGCGGTGCAAAGGCCCGGTACAGCGCCACCAGGCCCACCACGCTGAAGGCGCTGGCGAACACGGTGTGCACGTGGTAGTGCCCGAAGGAGAACAGCCGCACGAACGCGTTGAACCGGATCATCGTGTGCGCATCGTTGTACAGGTTGCCCTCGTACTGCCGGTACCAGTTGTGCATCACCTGGTAGTAGTTCACGTCGAAGCGCACCTGGTCGTTGCCGATGCCCGTGAGCATGCGCAGGTAGTCCAGCGGATGCGCGTGCAATGCCCCGAACATGATGTTGCCATCGTCGAAGTAGCGGTAGATGTCCGCCGTGGCGCGGTCCGTGTGCACGTAGGTGTAGATGTACCACAGCCCCGTGCCGGCCACCAGCTTCAACAGGAAGGCCAGCGACACCACGCGCGCCCCCGGCGTCCGGAAGAAGGGATGCACCTGCACCAGCAGCAGGAACAGCAGGGCATAGCCCATGGCCAGCATGGCACCCATCATGGCGCGAAGGTGGGGGTTACGGGCATCCGTGCTGCATCCGGCCACCTCGCGTTATTGTGGCGCGCGGTTCGCAGCTCGTGCTCCGCAACAACCCCGGCCCCTTCAGCCGGTTGCACTTGGTGGACAGCGTGGACAACAACGTGACCACCTACGCGCAGGACTTCGGCTACCGGCCGTGGATGCGCAACGGGGTCACCATGACCGGCAACGCTGACCAGATGTACATCGGGCACAAGTACGCCTACAAGGACTCCGTTGATCATACCTCCGGGGAGATCAACGACCGCAGCGATGCGGTGATCGAGTGGAGCGACAACCCTGATGATGCCCCGTGGGCGCAGATCGCTTACGCCTCATGATGGTGGTGCTGGAACCAAGCCCCTGTCGGCGAAATGCGGATCGTAATTTTCAACAAATGACCAGCACAGTGGAATATTCAGCTACATTCAACTCCTGATGAGGCTCGTGGACGGCTTTTCGGCAAGGGTCGAAGCTGCTGGGTGTTCCGGTACTTCGCCCTTGTGCCATGCCCGAACGCCCTCCTTCACGAAGAAGCCCCCGGTGCTTGGAACACCGAGGGCCCTGGTCGCTCATGTCCCACCAACTCTGGTAAGAAGATGAACACGAGCTAGCCAAAGGTAAGGTGCCACCGCTAAGCCCACCAGGCAGCGCCGGGCCGTGCATACACGGTCTTTCTGCGGAGCCTTGCCGCAACCCGCGACGGACAAGGACTTGAACCGAGCGGAAGGGCCGGATAACGCTACCGGTCGACACGAACAGGACAATGACCTCCAACGCGATGATCCTCAGGTGGCCCGGTACCTGCTTCGGCTTGGTGCTGGGCTGCCTGGGGTTCATGGCTGCTCTCCGCTGCGAAGCGCAGATCAACCTGGTGCCCAATCCAGGGTTCGAACTGTTGGATACCTGCCCATACACCATCGGCTTCCAACCAGGTGACCGGCCATTGTATTGGCGGTCCTGGTTGAACAGCCCTGACTACTTCCATGCGTGTGCCGGGCAGACCAACGGGCCGGATTCGCTCGTGGACGTGCCGTTGAACGGTTGGACCTATCAGTATCCCTGGGATGGGGGCGCATATGTGGGCCTGTACGCCTACGATGGCTACAGCGATGAGTACCGTGAGTATGTGGGAGTGGAGCTGATCGAGCCGTTGCAGGTAGGCTGTACCTATCAGTTGCGTTTCCGGATCAACCCTGCGTATGATGGGAACTACTGGTTGATCAACGGTGGCGGTGCATGCGATAACACGGGCATGCTGTTCACCATGGGCTCCAATGCCTGGAGCACGCTCACGGGGCCGCCCTTCGCATACCGGAACTACGCGCACCTGCGGTGTGACTACCCGGTGGAGGATACACTTGCGTGGACGGAAGTGGAGGGCACCTTCACGGCGGATAGTGCATACAGCTATCTGGTGTTGGGCAACTTCTTCCCGGACTCGCTCACCGACGGCCATCCCATTGGGGACTCATGGACGGACATCACCTACTACCTGATCGATGGCGTGGAGGTGGTGCCGATCACTTCCGGTTGCCACGGTGTGGGAACGGTGGAAGGATCGGGTCGCGAACCGGTGTTGTGGTACAATGGTGCGCGCATTACTGTTGAGGCGCCGGGGAGCGCTTACCATGTTGTGCTCAGCGATGCCCTTGGTCGCCAGGTTGCTGAAGGGCTTAGCACGGCTGGAGGTTCTGTGGTGTTGGACGCTCCAAAGATCCCAGGGCTTTACCTGGCTGCGGTGTTCGCAGGGGGCCACAGGAGCGTGCTGAAGTTCGTTGTCGATTAGCGTTCCGGTCGTTCAATTGAACGGACGACCATGAAAACCAAAGATCTCGTCATCAGTGGCTTGGCCTGCATGGCCATCACCACCAGCCAGGCACAGTTCTGGAACCGGTTACCAGGGGGGAACAACATCAACGCCGCAGAGTGGCTTGGTGCGGATGTCCTCAGTACGGTCCCATTGCGGATCGAGACGAGGGCCAACCAGCCGATCGACTGGTACACACATGCCATCCAGCGGATGCGGCTGTACCCTACCAACAGCGCCACGCTGAACACCTTCACCGTGCCGCGCAACGGCTTCGTGGCCATCAGCCCACAGCCGCTGTTCTACAACAATCCCGGCCCCTTCAGTCGGTTGCACTTGGTGGACAGCGTGGACAACAACGTGACCACCTACGCGCAGGACTTCGGCTACCGGCCGTGGATGCGCAACGGGGTCACCATGACAGGCAACGCTGACCAGATGTACATCGGGCACAAGTACGCCTACAAGGACTCCGTTGATCATACCTCCGGGGAGATCAACGACCGCAGCGATGCGGTGATCGAGTGGAGCGACAACCCCGATGATGCACCTTGGGGGACGGATCGCTTAAGATTCATGTTCACCAATGATTACCAGGCGCATAGCACGCGCACATGGGGGTGCGCGTAGCTTGGAGGGCTTGGAGGCCATGCGCATCTTCATCCCGACGGACACTACGGCCAACGTAGGCGTTGGCGACTTCTTCCGGGCCGGCGTGCTGAACGGCCAGAACGAGGACCCCACTGAGCGCTTGCATGTGCGTGATGGCCGGGTGCGCATCCAGCAACTACCGGACGACGCACCGGCTGACAGCGACTACGTGGTGATGGTGGTGGATACCACGGCATTGCCGAGCGGGGAGCGGGGCGTGGTGAAATGGGTGCCGGCCTCCTCCATTGTAAGCGTAGCGGATTGCGAATGGAGCATGACACCTGGCAATGGCGCTGGCGTGAACGATGTGTGGACCGCCGTGGGCGCACAGGTGGATGGCTGCCCGGACATGACAGAAGGGGTGGGTATCGGGGTGATCAACCCGGCGGCCAAGCTGGATGTGTACACCGATAACTATGCGACGGCTGCGCAGGTACGCACAGCCAACACGGGCGGAGTGCCCGTGGCACTGCGGGTGGAGAACATCGGCGCCGCAGCCACCAAGCAAGGGGTCGTTATCCAGTCCATCAACAGCACCACATCCAATCTCGGTATGGTCGGCTTCGTGTCCGGCACAGGCACCAGCAACTCCGGTATCGGCATGTTCGTGGGTGGGGCCAGCGCCACCAATACGGGCATGGGCGCCATCGTGAACGGTGCCACCGGGAGCAACATCGGGTTGAGCGCGACCGTTAACGGTTCGCCGGCCATCAACGTGGGTACGGATGTCAACGTGAACGGCACGCCCTCCACCACCAACATCGGTGATCGGATCCGGGTCGGCGGCGTGTCGCCCTTCAACGTTGGGGCCAACGTGGCTGTTTCCGATGGCACGGACGACAACCTCGGGGTGAACGTGGCGGTGACCGGCACAGGCGGTGACCGGAACTATGGCATTCAGATCAACGCGGCGGGCAACACCGCACGGGCGCGCGGCGTAGTGGCCACGGTGCGTGATGCCACCTATACGGGCTATGGTGCACAGTTATCCGAGCACAGCACGAACGCGCTTTACTCACATGGTGCTTCGGGCTCATCCTTCGGTGGTTCATTGCAGAGCTTTGGCGTGTACGGCCATTCGGATGCGAGCGCGAACAGTAACATCGGTGTGTATGCGTACTCGGGTCCCGGCCAGGGAGCGCTTCCTGGCGGCAGGCACGGTCTGTATGCCGGAGTGAACGCCAATGCAGCCACGGACCTGGCAGCATACATTGACGGGAATGCTGAGATCACCGGGTCGGGTGTTCTGGTGGGGGGGAATTGGTATCCCAGTGATGAGCAGCTCAAGCAGAACGTGCAGCCCTATGCGCCAACGGATGAACAGACCGGCCTCTTCGATCAGCTGCAGGTCTACGGTTACGAGTACATACCCGATGCACTACCCGGCGCCTCGTTGCCCGAAGGTCCGCAAGTGGGTTTCATGGCCCAGCAACTGGCTGAACTGTACCCGCAGCTGACGCGCGATGTGGTGCATCCAGCGCGCTATGACTCCCTGGGCCAAATGGTGAGCCCGGAGGTGGCCTACAAAGCGATCCGGCCGGAAGGGCTCATTCCGTACATGACCTTGGAGATCCAGCAACTGCGGCAGCAGATGAACGCCATGGCCGAAGTGGTGGCTGCCTGCTGCGCCAACCCGGATCTGCCGCGGAGCATGGCCGGCACCACCACCGGTGCGGAGGCCGTGGAGATGGAGCGTCTCTCCATCCGTCCCAATCCCTTCCCGGGTGTCACCCAGGTGCAGTACCACCTGCCTTCGGAGGGTCGCGTGCGCCTCGAAGTGTCCGGCAACGATGGCCGCCTGGTGGCCGTGCTGGCCGATCAGCCCATGCCCGCCGGCACGCACAACGTGGAATGGAACGCGTCCGACCTGCCGGCCGGTGCCTACTTCGTGGCCCTGGTGGTGGATGGCGGCGTAGTGGTGAAGCGTGCGGTGAACCTCGCGGTACGCTGATCAGGTAACTGTACACTTTCCCGAGCGCCCGGTCCGCAATGGCCGGGCGCTTGCTTTTCTTAAGTTCTGTGGGCTTAGCCCGGTCCACCTTGGTTGCGCCTGTCAGCCCCGCCCGCCCTCTACATTTGGCGCCCCACGTTCCGCCCGCCCGCATGGCCACCAAGACACCCACCGCCCCAGCACCTGCCGAAGCCAACGCGCCCGAACTGCGCCCCTCCTCGCTGGAGGTGGCGCGCAAGCTCGGCCTGCTGGAAGAGGAGTTCGAGCGCATCCGCACCCTCCTGGGCCGCACGCCGAACTTCACCGAGCTCAGCATCTACAGCGCCATGTGGAGCGAGCACTGCTCCTACAAGAACTCGATCCGCCTGCTGAAGACGCTGCCCCGCACCGGTCCGAAGCTGCTGGCCGAGGCCGGGCAGGAGAACGCGGGCCTGGTGGACATCGGCGATGGCTGGGCCTGCGCCTTCAAGATCGAGAGCCACAACCACCCCAGCGCCATCGAGCCCTACCAGGGCGCGGCCACCGGCGTGGGCGGCATCAACCGCGACATCTTCACCATGGGCGCCCGGCCCATCGCCCAGCTCAACAGCCTGCGCTTCGGCGACATCACCACCGACCAGCGCGCCCGCTGGCACATGCGCGGCGTGGTGAAGGGCATCGGCAACTACGGCAATGCGTTCGGCGTGCCGGTGCTCGGTGGCGAGGTGTACTTCGATCCCTGCTATTCCTCCAATCCCCTGGTGAACGCCATGAGCGTGGGCGTGGTGCGCACGGACCGCGTGATCAGCGCCACCAGCCACGGCGAGGGCAACCCCGTGTTCATCGTGGGCAGCGCCACCGGCAAGGACGGCATCCACGGCGCCAGCTTCGCCAGCAAGGACATCTCCGACAGCAGCGCCGACGACCTGCCCGCCGTGCAGGTGGGCGATCCCTTCATGGAGAAGCTCCTGCTGGAGGCTTCGCTGGAACTGGCCGCCACCGATGCGATCATCGGCATGCAGGACATGGGCGCGGCGGGCATCACCTGCAGCACCAGCGAGATGAGCGCCAAGGGCGGCTGCGGCATGGACGTGCACCTGGACAAGGTGCCTACGCGCCAGGCCGGCATGCGCCCGTGGGAGATCCTCCTCAGCGAAAGCCAGGAGCGCATGCTCGTGGTGGTGAAGAAGGGCGGCGAGGCCGAGGTGGAGCGCATCTTCGAAAAGTGGGACCTCCACTGTGTACAGATCGGCACCGTAACGGCAGGCGACCGGCTCCGCTACTACTTCCACGGTATCCTGGTGGCCGAAGTGCCTGCGGAGAGCCTGGTGCTCGGGGGAGGAGCCCCCGTGTACACCCGGGAGGAGCGCGAACCCGCCTACTTCGCCGAGAACAAGGACTTCAACACGGACATGGTGCCCGAGCCCGAGGACCTGCGGGCCGTGGCCTTCGACCTGCTCGCCAGCCCCAACATCGCCAGCAAGCGCTGGGTGTATGAGCAGTACGACAGCATGGTGCGCACCGGCAACATGACCACCAACGCCCCCAGCGATGCGGGCCTCGTGCTGCTGAAGGAGGCCGGCGGAAAGAAGGCGCTCGCCGTCACGGTGGATTGCAACGGGCGCTACGTGCACGCCGATCCCTACCGCGGTGCCATGATCGCCGTGAGCGAGGCCGCGCGCAACATCATCTGCTCCGGCGCCGAGCCCTGTGGCGTCACCAACTGCCTCAACTTCGGTAACCCCTACGACCCCGAGGTGTACTGGCAGTTCGCACAGGTGATCAAGGGCATGGGCGAGGCCTGCCGCGAGTTCCGCACGCCGGTCACGGGGGGCAATGTCAGCTTCTACAACCAGACCCGCACGGCCACCGGCGATGTGGCCGTGTTCCCGACCCCCACGATCGGCATGGTCGGGGTCCTGAACGATGTGGAGAAGCGGGCGACCCTCGCCTTCCAGGAGAAGGGGCACCTCATCTTCCTGATCGGTCGCGTCACCAACGACATCGCTTGCAGCGAGTACCTGGTGCGCCACCACAACGTGCTGCGCTCGCCGGCGCCCTACTTCGACTTGGCCCAGGAGCATGTGGTGCACGTGCTCGTGCATCACCTGATCAAGCGGGGCCTCGTCACCGCTGTGCACGATGTGAGCGACGGCGGCCTGTGGACAACGCTGGTGGAGATGGGCCTGCCGAACGGCCTGGGCTTCGACATCGTCACGGACGGTGAGGTCCGCACGGATGCCTTCCTCTTCGGCGAAGGCCAGGGCCGCATCGTGGTCACCGTGGCGGAGGACCAGGAGAACGACTTCCTCGACCTGCTGCGCACCAGCCGCGTGCCCTTCATCCTGCTGGGCCACGTCACCAAGGGCAAGCTCGTGGTGGACGATGAGCCGTTCGGGGCCATCGACGATGCCCGCGATGTGTACGAGTCCGTGCTCCCGAACTGCCTGAACGAACAGTGAGCGGTGGAGCCGTGTTGCTCCCCGACCATCCTTAGAACATGCCTCAACCCCGATTCCACGGGCCGCTGCCCCAACCCGGCACCACGGCCCCCACGCTCCGTTTCGTCCGTCAGGACCGCACCGAAGGCACCCTCGCCGACCTGCGCGGTCAGGTGGTGATCCTGGTGGCCTTTCCCAGTGTGGACACCAGTGTGTGCGCCCTCGAGGCCCGCACCTTCAACCAGAAAGCCGCGGGCCTGGGTGCGCGCGTGCTCAGCATCTCCGAGGACCTGCCCTTCGCGTTGAAGCGCTTTTGCGCGGCCGAAGGCATCGAGCAGGTGGAGGCCGTGAGCGACTTCCGGCACCGTGATGCAGCGCATGTGTGGGGCGCCGGCATCGCGGAAGGCCCGATGGCCGGCGTGCTGGGTCGCATCACCTGGGTGATCGACAAGGACGGTGTGGTGCGCTACCTTGAGGTGACCCCGGAGCTGGGCAGTGAGCCCGACTACGAGGCGGCGCTGACCGCTGCCCGTGCGCTGAGCTGAACGGCCCCCGCCGGTACATTCGGCCCCGTGCTGCGTCAGCTGTTCCGGTCCGTGCTCGCCATCGGCTTCTGGCTGGTCGTCGTCTCCGTGCTGTGGGTCCTGGTGCTGCGCGTATTCCCGCCGCCGGTCACCTGGCTCATGGCCCAGCAGGCCGGGGAGCAGGGTAGCGTTCGGCGGACCTGGGTGCCGCTTTCCGGCATGAGCCGGGCCATGCCCATGGCCGTGATCGCTGCGGAGGACCAGAAGTTCTTCGACCATCACGGCTTCGACCTGGAGGCCATGCGCAAAGCCTATGAGTACAACGTCCGCAAGAAGGGCCGGCGCACCAAGGGGGCCAGCACGCTGAGCCAGCAGACGGCGAAGAACGTGTTCTGCTGGCCTGGTCGCACCTATGTCCGCAAGGCGGCGGAGGCATGGTTCACCCTGCTCATCGAAGGCCTGTGGAGCAAGGAGCGCATCATCGAGGTGTACCTCAACATCGCCGAAACGGGCAAGGGTCGGTTCGGCGTTGAGCAGGCCGCGCGCGATTGCTACAAGCATGGAGCGGCGAGGCTCACGGCGGAGAAGGCCGCACGCATCGCCGCGGTGCTGCCGCTCCCGCGCAAGCGCAACGCCTGCGCCTCCACGGCGCGGAGCGGCTGGATCATGCGCCAGATGACGAACCTCGGGGACCTCTTCGACCCCACCGTCCGGGAGCGCGTCCGGCTGGAACAGGAGCGGCGCGAAGAGCGCGCCAAGGCCCGGGCCAAGCGCCGCGCCCGGAAGCAGGGGTGATCAACGCTGTAGTTCAGCCGCGTACTGTACGCTGGTCGGATAGGCGAGCTGGATACCCGCTTCAGCGAAGCGCCGCAGCAGGTCCAGATGCAATGCGTTCTGCACGTTCCACGCATCGTGGCCGTGCCGGATGCGGTAGATGAAGAGGAGCACGATCGCGGAATCCCTGAAGGCATGGAGGCACACCACATGGTCGGCCTCCACATGTTCCGCGTGCGCATGCACCGTTGCGTGCAACAGGTCCATGGCCGCCTCCACCTTTTCAACTGGCGTCCGGATGTCCAGGGCGAGCTCATGCCGGATGCGCTTTGCGGGTTCCGCGCTCACATTGCTCACCACCTGTTCGGTGAAATGGTGGTTCGGTACCACCACCAATGGGCCTTCCAGCGTGCGGATGCGCGTACTTCGGATACCGACCTCCGTCACCACGCCATCGTGCCCGTCCACACGGATCCGGTCGCCCACCACGAACGGCTTGTCAACGAACACAGTGATCCCGCCGAAGATGTTGGCGAGCGTGTCCTTCGCGGCCATCGCCATGGCCAGGCCACCGATGCCGATCCCGGCGAGCAGCGCCCCCACATCGTAACCCGCGTTGTTGAGCGCCACCACCAGGCCCAGCCCCCAGATCAGCACCTTCAGCACGATGGCGATGGCGGGCACCAGGCGGCTGGTGCCTTCTCCCGCTTCCGCTCCGGGATCCTCGTTCACGCGCATGAACCGGTGCAGGAACGCGTTCAGCAGGCGGGCCACGACCCAGGTGATGCTCAGGGCCAGCGCCACGTGGAAGGCCCGTGCCATCCAGAATTCGATGCGCGCCGGGAGGCTCAATTGGTTGTACCCGACCAACAGGCCGAGCACGCCGATCAGCACCACCACCGGACCGCGCAGGGCCTGCAGCAGCTCATCGTCAAGGTCGCCGGGCGATCGCCGCACCGCGCGGGCCAGCACACCGGCGGAGAAGCGGTAGAGCAGATGGGCGAGCGCTCCGGCCCCCACGCCGATGGTGACGGCGATGAGCCAGGTGCGGACCTCGTTACCGAGGAACTGGAGCAGAAGAGCGTGGTCCATGGTCCGGGCGCGTTACTTCGCAGGAATGATGGGAGCAAAGAAAGATGTAGCGTTCACAGGGGCCATGGATGGTGAGGCGCTCGTGCTGGTGACCGGTGCCTCCCGCGGGGTGGGAGCGGCCACGGTGCAGGCCCTGGTGCACGCGCATGGCGCGCGGGTGATCGCCATCGCGCGCGATGGCGACCGGCTGGCATCATCGTTAGCGGGTATTGCGTGCGAGCGGGTGGTCGCCGATGTGGGTACGGCCGAAGGGCGTGCGCTGGTCGCACAGGCCGTGGCCGGCCGGCCGGTGCGTGCGCTGGTCAACAATGCCGGGCTGTTCCGCAGCCGCCCCTTCGGCGCCTGGAGCATGGCCGACCTGGAGGAGGTGTTCCGCGTGAACGCGCACGCCCCCTTGCTCCTGGTGCAGGAACTGCTGCCCTTGCTGGCAGCAGCGGCACCGGCGCATGTGGTGAACATCGGCAGCATGGGCGGGGTCCAGGGCTCGGCCAAGTTCCCCGGACTGGTGGGCTACAGCGCGAGCAAGGCGGCCCTGGCCTGCGTGGCGGAATGCATCGCCGAGGAGCTCAAGGAGCGCGGCGTGAGGTGTAACTGCCTGAGCCTGGGGGCCGTGGATACCGAGATGCTGCGCGAGGCCTTCCCGGGCTATCAGGCACCGGTGACCGCTGACCAGGTGGGAGCGTTCGTGGCCCGGTTCGCCCTCGAGGCTCATAAACTCCTGAACGGCAAGGTGATACCCTTGGCGCTGAGCACTCCATGAGGCGGCGCGGAAAAAAAAGTGACCGGAATGTTTGGAGGCGATGAAGTTCCCTCTACATTTGCGGCCCGTTTGACAGAAACGTTCTTTGAAGTGCCCCGGTCGGGGAGAGGTTGGCAGGTCAGTTGAGAAGCGAAGGCTGAAAAAATTTCAACAGTCGCTTGGTAGTTGTGAAGGAAGATGTACTTTTGCCACCCCTTCCGCGGAAATGACCGCGTTCCTTGAGCGCGGAAGGCACTGAACAGCAAGACTTTGGAAACGGCCTCGGCCGTTCCGATAGAGTTCTTTGACGTATTGTCCATTCTGAGAACAGCAAGGTGTCCTTGTCTGATCGCGAGATCAACATGAGAGACCTCGTCAAAGAGCCAGATCAACACCCTACATTACAATGGAGAGTTTGATCCTGGCTCAGGATGAACGCTAGCGGCAGGCTTAACACATGCAAGTCGAGGGGCAGCGCGATGTAGCAATACATTGGCGGCGACCGGCGCACGGGTGCGTAACACGTATGGAATCTGCCCTGTACTGGAAGATAACCCGGCGAAAGTCGGACTAATATCCCATAATAGCCGAGGTGGCATCACCTTGGTTTGAAAGCTCCGGCGGTACAGGATGACCATGCGCACGATTAGCTAGTTGGTGAGGTAACGGCTCACCAAGGCTACGATCGTTAGGGGGCCTGAGAGGGTTATCCCCCACACTGGTACTGAGACACGGACCAGACTCCTACGGGAGGCAGCAGTGAGGAATATTGCGCAATGGAGGCAACTCTGACGCAGCCATGCCGCGTGCAGGAAGAAGGCGCTACGCGTTGTAAACTGCTTTTATCCGGGAAGAAACCCCAGGACGTGTCCTGGGTTGACGGTACCGGAGGAATAAGCACCGGCTAACTTCGTGCCAGCAGCCGCGGTAATACGAAGGGTGCAAGCGTTATCCGGATTCATTGGGTTTAAAGGGTGCGTAGGCGGGGTGGTAAGTCAGTGGTGAAATCCTGCGGCTCAACCGTAGAATTGCCATTGATACTGCCATTCTTGAGTAGGCTCGACGTGGGCGGAATGTGCCGTGTAGCGGTGAAATGCTTAGATATGGCACAGAACACCGATAGTGAAGACAGCTCACGAGGGCCAAACTGACGCTGAGGCACGAAAGCGTGGGGATCGAACAGGATTAGATACCCTGGTAGTCCACGCTGTAAACGATGATCACTCGAGATCGGCGATATACGGTCGGTCTCCTAGCGAAAGCGTTAAGTGATCCACCTGGGGAGTACGACCGCAAGGTTGAAACTCAAAGGAATTGACGGGGGCCCGCACAAGCGGTGGAGCATGTGGTTTAATTCGATGATACGCGAGGAACCTTACCAGGGCTCGAACGCACGACGACAGGGGTGGAAACATCCTCTTCTTCGGACGGCGTGCGAGGTGCTGCATGGCTGTCGTCAGCTCGTGCCGTGAGGTGTCGGGTTAAGTCCCATAACGAGCGCAACCCCTACTGCTAGTTGCCAGCGGATAATGCCGGGGACTCTAGCGGAACTGCCCGCGTAAGCGGTGAGGAAGGTGGGGACGACGTCAAGTCATCACGGCCCTTACGTCCTGGGCTACACACGTGCTACAATGGCGTGGAACAAAGGGAAGCTACCGTGCGAACGGATGCCGATCTCTAAAACACGTCTCAGTTCGGATCGGAGTCTGCAACCCGACTCCGTGAAGCTGGAATCGCTAGTAATCGCATATCAGCCATGATGCGGTGAATACGTTCCCGGGCCTTGTACACACCGCCCGTCAAGCCATGGAAGCCGGGGGTGCCTGAAGTCGGTGACCGCAAGGAGCTGCCTAGGGCAAAACCGGTGACTGGGGCTAAGTCGTAACAAGGTAGCCGTACCGGAAGGTGCGGCTGGAACATCTCCTTTTTAGAGGATCGCTCTTGAGAGGTCTTCTTCATACTCCTGGCAACAGGGTATGAGACACTTTGCTTTCTCAGATGGATGATACTTGACAATGCCATCCGTAACCATCTCCTAGTCCTGTAGCTCAGTTGGTTAGAGCGCTACACTGATAATGTAGAGGTCAGCAGTTCAAATCTGCTCAGGACTACCAGGGATCGGGAACGGGGAATTAGCTCAGCTGGCTAGAGCGCCTGCTTTGCAAGCAGGAGGTCATCGGTTCGACTCCGATATTCTCCACCAGGCCCGCTATCGCTCGCAAGAGTTGTATCGGGCGCCCTTCCCAGGGCATTGTTCTTTGACTTGTTGTTAGACCGACCAAAACAGACCGAGAGATCGGTCCACCGAGCAAGACCTCAAAGGTTGAAAAGTTACTAAGGGCGTACGGTGGATGCCTTGGCTCTCAGAGGCGATGAAGGACGCGATAGGCTGCGATAAGCCACGGGGAGGAGCATAATATCCTGTGATCCGTGGATCTCCGAATGGGGCAACCCGGCTGGTTGAAGACCAGTCACCCGAAAGGGAGCGAACCCAGGGAACTGAAACATCTAAGTACCTGGAGGAAAAGAAAACAAATCAGTGATCCCCCCAGTAGTGGCGAGCGAACAGGGGACAGCCCAAACCGGGACCGTTTCGGCGGTGCCGGGGTTGTAGGACCACGATGTGGACTGTACATGTGTAGTGGAACCCTTCTGGAAAGTTGGACCATAGCGGGTGATAGTCCCGTACATGAAAGACATGTGCTACCTAGTGGTATCCTGAGTAAGGCGGGACACGTGAGATCCTGTCTGAATCCGGCGGAACCATCCGCCAAGGCTAAATACTGCTGAGAGACCGATAGCGAACCAGTACTGCGAAGGAAAGGTGAAAAGCACCTCGAACAGAGGAGTGAAATAGAACCTGAAACCGTGCGCCTACAAGCGGTCGGAGTCCCTTCGGGGATGACGGCGTGCCTTTTGCATAATGAGCCTACGAGTTGCTCGTCACTGGCAAGGTTAAGGGCTTCAAGCCCGCAGCCGAAGCGAAAGCAAGTCTTAACAGGGCGCATAGTCAGTGGCGGCAGACGCGAAACCTGAGTGATCTAACCATGGCCAGGATGAAGTCCCGGTAACACGGGATGGAGGTCCGAACTGGTAGACGTTGAAAAGTCTTCGGATGAGCTGTGGTTAGGGGTGAAAGGCTTATCAAACTGGGAGATAGCTCGTACTCTCCGAAATGCATTTAGGTGCAGCCTCGGACGTACTGTTGTGGAGGTAGAGCTACTGATCGGGCTAGGGGGCTTCACCGCCTACCAAACCCGGACAAACTCCGAATGCCACAACACGATATCCGGGAGTGAGCGCGCGGGTGCTAAGGTCCGTGCGCGAAAGGGAAATAACCCAGACCATCGGCTAAGGTCCCCAAGTGTGTGCTAAGTTGATCTAACGAGGTCGGACTGCATTGACAGCTAGGATGTTGGCTTGGAAGCAGCCATTCATTTAAAGAGTGCGTAACAGCTCACTAGTCGAGCGGTCCGGCATGGATAATGATCGGGCATCAAGTGTGTCACCGAAGCTGTGGGCCCCAATGGGGCGGTAGGAGAGCATTCCGGTCTGCGTCGAAGGTGTGTCGTAAGGCATGCTGGAGCGTCCGGAAAAGAAAATGTAGGCATAAGTAACGATAAGGCATGTGAAAAACATGCCCGCCGATAGACCAAGGTTTCCTGATCAACGTTAATCGGATCAGGGTTAGTCGGGACCTAAGGCGTAGCCGAACGGCGAAGCTGATGGACATCTGGTCAATATTCCAGAACCGACTTGGATTGCGATGGGGTGACGAAGGAGTGATAGGTCCGCGTGGTTACGGAATACCACGTTAAAGGGCGTAGGTATAGCGTTGGCAGGTAAATCCACCGATGCTGCTGAAACCTGACAGTACCGCAAGTCCTCGGATGCGCGGATAGTGACCGTAAGCAGACTTCCGAGAAAAACCTCTAAGCTTCAGATCCAAGCCGCCCGTACCGCAAACCGACACAGGTGGTCAAGGAGAGTATCCTGAGGCGCTCGAGTGATCCGTGGCTAAGGAACTAGGCAAATTAACCGCGTAACTTCGGAATAAGCGGTACCCCGTGAGGGGTTTCAATGAAACGGCTCAGGCGACTGTTTAACAAAAACACATGGCTCTGCGAAATCGAAAGATGACGTATAGGGCCTGACACCTGCCCGGTGCTGGAAGGTTAAGAGGAGAGGTCAGCCGCAAGGTGAAGCCTTGAATCGAAGCCCCAGTAAACGGCGGCCGTAACTATAACGGTCCTAAGGTAGCGAAATTCCTTGTCGGGTAAGTTCCGACCTGCACGAATGGTGTAACGATCTGAGCACTGTCTCGGCCACGAGCTCGGTGAAATTGTAGTAGCGGTGAAGATGCCGCTTACCCGCAACGGGACGAAAAGACCCCGTGCACCTTTACTATAGCTTCACATTGACATCGGCTGCCCGATGTGTAGGATAGGTGGGAGACTTTGAAGCGGTGTCGCTAGGCATCGTGGAGTCAACGTTGAAATACCACCCTTCGTTCATCTGATGTCTAATCCCTGCGAAACAGGGAAACAGTGTGTGGTGGGTAGTTTGACTGGGGTGGTCGCCTCCAAAATAGTATCGGAGGCTCCCAAAGGTCCCCTCAGCACGCTTGGTAACCGTGCGTTGAGTGCATTGGCATAAGGGAGCTTGACTGCGAGACCGACAAGTCGAACAGGTGGGAAACCAGGGCAAAGTGATCCGGTGGTTCCATATGGAAGGGCCATCGCTCATAGGATAAAAGGTACGCCGGGGATAACAGGCTGATCATTCCCAAGAGCTCATATCGACGGAATGGTTTGGCACCTCGATGTCGGTTCGTCACATCCTGGGGCTGGAGAAGGTCCCAAGGGTTCGGCTGTTCGCCGATTAAAGTGGCACGTGAACTGGGTTCAGAACGTCGTGAGACAGTTCGGTCCCTATCTGTTGTGGGCGTTAGAAGTTTGAGGGGAGCTACCATTAGTACGAGAGGACCGTGGTGGACGAACCGCTAGTGTACCAGTTGTCCCGCCAGGGGCACCGCTGGGTAGCTATGTTCGGATGGGATAAGCGCTGAAAGCATCTAAGCACGAAGCCCACCTCAAGATGAGACTTCTTCCAAGGGTCGTAGAAGATGACTACGTTGATAGGCTCCAGGTGTAAAGTCAGCAATGGCAAAGCCGAGGAGTACTAATTACCCGTAGACTTTGACCTTCACTGGTCTTCTGTGGAACGATCATCGGCTGTTCTGGTCCGGTCTAACAATAAGTTGAAATCGCATCTACGATTTCAGGTGACTATTGCGGTGAGGTCCACCTCTTCCCATTCCGAACAGAGAAGTTAAGCTCACCAGCGCAGATGGTACTGGGCCAAAAGCCCGGGAGAGTATGTCGTCGCCGATCTGAACCCCGCCCACAAGGCGGGGTTCTTTTTTTGTGCCCTCCCGGCATGTTCGTTGCTTCCTTCGCACCCATGACCGCCGTCTTCCGCTTCATCTCCGCCGCCCTGGCCATCCCTTCGGTCGCCTGCGCCGTTGGTCAGGTGGTCCAGGGCGGGCTCTCCTGGCCCGGGGCCGCTGGCAGCAAGCTCGTGCTCAAGTCCACCCGCGGTACACAGCATGTGGCCATCGATTCCACGGTCGCGGATGACCGCGGATCGTTCAGGTTCGGCCAGCGCACCCATGCACGTGGCTTTTACCAGCTGGCCATCAACGACTCTGACGCGGTGGACATCATCCTGGACCCCGCTGAGCGCGAGGTCGAGTTGAGCTTCACCGGTCAGCCGCTCCAATACAACATCCGCGTTGTTCGGTCCGAGGAGAACAAACGCCTGTGGGAGTACAAACTGGTCTCCAAGGAGGCGCAAGCCATCCAGGCCAGCGTCTTCGCCCGGAAACGGGAGCTCCGGCCGGAGGAGACCGCCAAGATCCTCGCGCTGGATTCCATCGCTGCCCGGGCCTTCCGGCTGAAGGAGGAGCACTTGGCCGCAGTGATCGCGCAGGCTCCGGGATCCTTCTTCGCCAAGGTGGTCCAGGCCGATCGCGGTGTTGAGGCCGCGGCACAGGGGAACCCGCAGGCCGTGCTGGACGTGTTCGACTTCAGCGACCCGGAGCTCATGCGCAGTTCGGTCTACGACAAGGCGGTGCTGACCTTCCTCCGCAACATCCACGCGAGCTCGGAGGACCAGTTCATCGCGGCTTCCGATTCACTCCTGCACTACGCATCCAGCGACCCCGATTGCCGTGCTTACATGCTCGACCATTTGATCGAGCTCTTCTCCACCTACGGCCCGGACCTTGCCCTGCAGCATCTCATTGATACCCAGGTGCGTTCCGAGGATGGCCTGCGGAACGTGGATCCCCGGCTGCACGCCAAGGTGCGCGAGATCCTGCGGATGGGCGTAGGGCGCACCGCTCCGGACATTCAGTTGCCGACTCCCAAGGGAGGTGTGCGCCTGAGCGAGCAGGTGGCGGGCCACCGGGCGACCGCTCTGTTCTTCTACAGCAGTACGTGCGATCACTGCCATCAGGAAATGGGCCCGCTGAAGGAGGTACGTGCCGCATTCGCGGACCGGGGCTTCGAAGTGATCGGTATCGCGCTCGATGCGGACAGCGCGGAGTTCAAGGCCTGCATCAGCGAGCGCGGACTGCCCTGGCCCTGCTACAGTGAGTTCAAGGGCTGGGGGGCGGAGGCGGTGAAGAGCTTTCAAGTGCGCGCCACGCCGTGGTTCTACTTGCTGGATGACCGGTTGCGGATCCTCGCCAAGCCCCATGATGCCCTGGCCTTGGGGGCATGGCTGCAGGAACACCTCCGCTGAACAGAGACCTTACAGGCGCAGCACCCATTGCTGCAAGCCTGGGACCGCGGGCAGCCGCTCCGGGCGTTCCCGGTGAAGGCCGAACACGGTGGATCCGGAGCCGCTCATGGCGCAATAGACCGCCCCATTCCCGATGATGGCCCGCTTCAGTTGCGCCACCGCCGGATACGCCTCCAGTACGTAGGCCTCCAGGTCGTTCACGAGCAGCTCCTGCCAGCGCTCCACGGGTGTTCCGGTGATGATCGACGCCAGCGAACGGTCCGGAACGCGCGCAGCGGTATGGCCGTAGACCTCCGCAGTGGATACGTGGATGCCCGGGTTGGCCAGGTGCATCCACCAGCCGTGCAGGTCCACCGGGATGGGCTGTAACACTTCGCCGCGCCCGCTCGCCAACTGGATGCCGCCATCCAGGAAGAAGGCGCAGTCGCTCCCGAGCCGGGCGGCCATGGCATGCAGTTCCGCTGGTGAAAGCCGCAGCCCGCAGAGCTCGGCCACCATGCGCAGGGCGCATGCACCATCGCTGCTGCCACCGCCCAGCCCCGCACCGATCGGGATGGCCTTGTGCAGGTGGGCGCGCAACCCCGGCAGGGGCGTGCGTTCGCCGATGAGCGCTGCGGCGCGCACGACCAGGTCGGTCCGCGGGTCTCCGGGAACGGGCAGCCCCGTCCGTTCAAACCGGATCTCGCCTGCCGGGACCTCGGGGTCCTTGACGATCTCCAGCGCCTCCTGCAAGGGCACGGCCATCATGACCGTTTCAATGTCGCGGTACCCATCCGGGCGCAACCGCAGCACATGCAGCCCGAGGTTCACCTTGGCGGTGGGGAAACGCAGCATGGCGGCGAACATAGTGCCCGCCGGGGCGATCGGTCCGAACGGACATCTACCTTCGCCCTTCCGGCAAGTACGAGCCCTTGCCCCAGCGATCACCATGCAGACATTCCTGGAGTTCGAGAAGCCGATCCAGAACCTCATCGAGCAGATCGAGAAACTGAAGGAGGTGGCCGCGCAGAGCCAGGTGGATGTGGCGCCCACGTTGAAGGACCTGGAGCGCAAGCTCGACGAGGCGCGCAAGAGCATCTACGCGAACCTGAGCCCGTGGGAACGCGTGCAGGTCAGCCGCCACCCGGACCGCCCCTACACACTGAAGTACATCGAGCGGATCACCGACGGCACCTTCATCGAACTGCATGGCGACCGCACCGTGCGCGACGACAAGGCCATGGTCGGCGGTTTCGGACTGGTCGATGGCCGCACGGTGATGTTCATCGGCCAGCAGAAGGGCATCAACACCAAGATGCGCCAGTACCGCAACTTCGGGATGCCCAATCCGGAGGGCTACCGCAAGGCACTGCGGCTGATGAAGCTGGCCGAGAAGTTCAACAAGCCGATCGTCACGCTTATCGACACACCGGGCGCCTTTCCCGGGCTGGAGGCCGAGGAGCGTGGACAGGGGGAGGCCATCGCCCGCAACATCTATGAGATGTGCCGCCTGCGCGTCCCGGTGATCTGCATCATCATCGGCGAAGGCGCATCCGGTGGCGCACTGGGCATCGGCGTAGGGGACAAGGTGCTGATGCTGGAGAACACGTGGTACTCCGTGATCAGCCCGGAATCCTGCTCCTCCATCCTGTGGCGCAGCTGGGACTTCAAGGAGCAGGCGGCCAAGGCCTTGAAGCTCACCGCCGAGGACATGCTCAAGAACAAGCTCATCGACGGCATCATCCCGGAACCCGTGGGCGGAGCCCATGCCGATGTGGACAAGGCCACGGCCCTTGTGAAGGCCGAGGTGGTGAAGCACCTGAACAAGCTGGTGAAGACAGACCCCGATAAGCTGGTGGAACGCAGGATCAAGAAGTTCTGCGAGATGGGCGTGGTGGAGAAGCTTCGCTGAGCCTCAACGGTTCAGCACCGGGAGCACCCAGGCACCTTCGGCCCCCAGGGCCCATGAAGCCGCCACCGCCCCGTTGCCCGGGTCGAACGCGAAGGCCTCCTGGCCGCGTACCGCGAACATCACACCACTGACGGGGTCAAGGCCCAGGTCGCGGACCGGTGCGCCCGCGCCGATGTTCAGTGAGCCGGCGTTCGCATAGGTGAAGCGTTCAATGCGCCCGTCCTCCAAGGCGACGATCCACGTGTTGGCGTCCACCCGCTCTGCTGTCGAGATCGGGGACGACCAGGTGCGCGGCTCCCAGCCACCCCCCCCGGCGATCGAACGTTCCTGCACGATCCCCTGGCCGTTCCGGTTGCCGAAGAGCAGTGCTTGGGTGTTCGTCCGGCCATCGATGCGCACCACCTCCAGGTCCAGGGCGTGGTCCGTGATGTAGGCGCCACCGGGCGATGCGCATACCCGCAGGAGATGCTGGCCGCCGGCCGTGGCGTTCTGCGCGATCAGCAGGCGGTCGCCCACCACCGCGCAGCGTCCGCTCCGGTAGCCGTTGGCCAGCGTGGCGATGGCGGCCACCGCGCAGTTGGCCGGGGTGTACGCGCGCAGCAGCCCGTCCGTGGTGCCCACATGGAGCAGCCCATCGGCGCATACATCAAGCGATGTGAACCAGGGGATGCCCGCGTTGGAGCCGTTCGGCCGCGCCCAACGCGTGGCACCGCCATCGGCGGCATAGGCGGTGAGCGGTCCTGTGTAGGGTCCGATGGTGAAGAACGCGCCCGCGGCATTGCTGACGTCGGCACCGTTCAGGTCGGCCAGCACGGTGCTCACGGCATGCAGTTCGCCAAGGCTGTCGATGCGCTGGATGCCCATCTGGTCCGGAGCGGGCCGTGTGAGCACGATCACGTGGCGCAACCGTAGCGGGGCTGCGGTGATCTGCACATCAGCCTCGGCCCTTGCGCTGGCCTCGCCGGAGCGGGCCTCGGCCACCAGCCGATAGGTACCGGAGGCCAAGGCCTCGCTGGTGACCGGCAGGGGCACCTCGATGTGGGCCGGGTTCCCGGTGGGCGCAAGGCTGAGCACCGGCACCACCGGCACACCTTGTGCGTTCAACAGGCTGATGAGCACGCGGTCCAGCGGACCTTCGCTGTAGGCATCCAGTTCCACCTCCAGCGTGTCCGGCACGGTGAACGCGAAGCCATCGGAAGGGCGAACGAGGGTGATCGTGGGCGGTACATCCTCCTCCTCTTTGCGGCACGCAGTGAAAAGCACCGCAAGAAGTGCGAGCGCCGCAACGGATCGTTGATAACCCATCGCCGCAAGTTAACGCCGGGCGCGGGCGCAGGCATGGATCAACGATCGATCGTGTGCCGGGTGTTGATCCAATGTGATGAGCGCGGGAGGATCGGCCGGTCCCGCCGGTGGTGGCCGGGCTACATTTGGCTCCCCGCGCCCCGGTCCATCCGGTGGTTCAACATATCCATGGCCGATCCCGCTTCCACCCGCCTAGGCGACCGCACCCGTGCTGGTGCCGGACGCCGGGCCCCAGTGTCCCTCATCGATCAATCACTGGAAGCCGGCAAGTTGCCACCGCAGGCGCCGGAGCTGGAGCAGGCCGTGCTGGGCGCCATGATGCTGGAGCGCAACGCGGTGAACGAGGCCATCGATATCCTGCAGCCAGACAGCTTCTATGTGGAAGCCCACAAGCGCATCTTCGACGCCATCCAGGGCCTCTTCCGCACGGACCAGCCGATCGACCTGCTCACGGTGACGCAGGAGCTCAAGCGGCGCGGCGAACTGGACATCGTGGGCGGGCCGTTCTACATCAGCCAGCTCACCAACAAGGTGGCCAGCAGCGCGAACGTGCAGTACCACGCGCGCATCATCAGCCAGAAGCACATCCTGCGCGAGATGATCCGCATCAGCGCCGGTACCATGCGGGATGCCTACGATGAGACCACGGACGTGTTCGACCTGCTCGACCGCACGGAGCAGGACATGTACGCGATCACCAGCGGCAACCTGAAGCGGAACTACGAGCCGATGAGCGACCTGATCCAGGACGCCATCAGCCAGATCGAGAACGCCAAGAACAAGGGCGATGGCGTCAGCGGTGTGCCCACGGGCTTCGTGAAGCTCGACAAGCTCACCGGTGGCTGGCAGCGCAGCGACATGATCATCGTGGCCGCCCGACCCGGCATGGGCAAAACGGCCTTCGTGCTCAGCATGGCGCGCAACATCGCCGTGGAGCACAAGAAGGCCGTGGCCGTGTTCAGCCTGGAGATGAGCAGCACCCAGCTCGTCACCCGTCTCATCGCGAGCGAGGCGGCCATCGGTTCGGAGAAGCTGCGCAAGGGGGACCTCAACGAGCAGGAGTTCGCCCTGCTGCACCAGCACATCGCACGGCTCACCAACGCCCCCATCTTCATCGACGACACGCCCGCACTGAACATCTTCGAGCTGCGCGCCAAGTGCCGCCGCCTGAAGAGCCAGCACAACGTGGAGGTGATCATCATCGATTACCTGCAGCTGATGACGGCGGGCGGCGACACCAAGGGCGGCAACCGCGAGCAGGAGATCAGCACCATCAGCCGCTCGATCAAGAGCATCGCCAAGGAACTGGACGTGCCCATCATCGCCCTCAGCCAGCTGAGCCGCGCGGTGGAGACCCGGGGCGGCGACAAGCGGCCCATGCTGAGCGACCTGCGCGAATCGGGCGCCATCGAGCAGGATGCGGACCTGGTGTGCTTCCTCTATCGACCGGAGTACTACAAGATCTACGAGGACCACTACGGCAGCACGCTCGGCGTGGGTGAGTGCATCGTGGCCAAGCACCGTAACGGCGCGCTGGACACTGTGCTGCTGCGCTTCATTCCCGAGCTGGCCAAGTTCGCCGACCTGGAGACGAGCCCCATTACCTTTGATGGCGGCACGGGATCCGCAGGGCCTTCAACGATCACGCGGCCCAGCCGGATGAACGATGACACCAGCGACGACATCGCGCCGTTCTGACCGTTGCACGGGGCCGCGCTTTCGTGCGATGCTCCTGGCCATGCTGCTGGTCTGTTCAGCACAGGCCACCAAGCTGCTGCTGCCCATGGACGGCAGCCAGAAGGACCACCTGAAGGCTTACGGGATCGCGTTCTGGACCATCTCGCAGGAGCTTCCCGTGGAATGGCTGCTCAATTACCGCGGCGGCAGTTTCCTCATCGATCATTACCAGTCCATCGAGCAGGAGTGCGTCGTACGCGGGGTCACCTACAACGTGATCGCCGATGGCCAGGCCGCCGAGATCCTGCGGGAGATCGCCGATCCCGAGGCCAACATGGAGGTGGTGAAGCTGGAGAAGGCCCCCCGCATCGCCGTGTACGCGCCGGAGAGCTTTCAGCCCTGGGACGATGCCGTGGCCCTGGTGATGACCTACGCGGAGATCCCCTACACCCGCATCTACGACCGCGAGATCATCGCCGGTGTGCTGCCGCAGTACGACTGGCTGCACCTGCACCACGAGGACTTCACCGGGCAGTACGGCAAGTTCTACGGCCAGTTCCGGAACGCGGCGTGGTACCAGGACCAGGTGCGCGAGAGCGAGGCCATGGCCGCGGAGCTCGGCTTCGCGAAGGTGAGCGCCATGAAAGGGGCCGTTGCCGGCACCATCCGCGATTATGTGGCCGGTGGCGGATACCTCTTCACCATGTGCAGCGGAACGGACAGCTATGACATCGCCCTGGCGGCCGAAGGCGTGGACATCTGTACGCCCGAGTTCGACCACGATGCCATGGATCCCCAGGCACAGCAAAAGCTCGACTTCAGCCGGGGATTCGCCTTCCAGGACTATCATCTGGTGACGGACCCCATGACCTACGAGTTCAGCGACATCGATGGCACCCAGGAACACAGCCGTTCCGGTGGCGAAACGCGGGACTTCTTCACCCTGTTCGACTTCAGCGCGAAGTGGGATGTGGTGCCGAGCATGCTGTGCCAGAACCATGAGCAGGTGATCCACGCCTTCATGGGCCAGACCACGGACTTCCGCCGGCGCTTCGTGAAGCCGAACGTGCTGGTGATGGGGGAGAGCAAGCCGCTCGGCACGGCGCGTTACATCCATGGCGAGTTCGGTCTTGGGCAATGGACCTTCTATGGAGGCCATGATCCGGAGGACTACCAGCACCTGGTCGGCGATCCGCCGACGGACTTGAGCCTGTTCCCCAACTCCCCGGGCTACCGGCTGATCCTGAACAACATCCTCTTCCCCGCAGCACGCAAGCGCAAGCAGAAGACATGAGCTCCAGCCTGAGCAGTGATCAGCGCACGGCGCGCCTGTACGACCGGTATTACGAGGTTACCTATCAGGACCTTGGCAAACGCGACGGGGTCTGGCGGGCCATCACGGCCTACCTGCAGCGCCATGTTCCGGAGAACGCATCCGTGCTGGACCTCGGCGCCGGCTACTGCAGTTTCATCAACCAGATCAAGGCGCGGGAGAAGCACGCGGTGGACCTGAGCCCGGACCTGCCCAAGCATGCAGCCCCCGGGGTGCACACCCATGTGCGGATGGTGTCCGACCTGTCGCCGCTGCCCGCTGCAAGCATGGACGTGGTCTTTGCCAGCAACCTGCTCGAGCACCTGGATGACGATCCGCTCGCGGCCACCCTGAGCGAGGTGATGCGTGTGCTCAGGCCTGGAGGACGCTTCATCGTGATGCAGCCGAACTTCGCGCTGGCCTGGCGCAACTACTTCGACGATTTCACCCATCGGCGCATCTTCACCCACATCTCGCTCCGCGACGTTCTGCGGGCCCAGGGCATGGATATCGTCACGGTGAAGAAGCGCTTCACCCCCTACAGCATGCGTTCATCCATCCCGGCGCACCCATGGTTGGTGGCGCTGTACCTGCGTTCCCCTTGGAAGCCGATGGCCGGCCAGATGCTGCTGGTGGCCGCGAAACCCTAGGCTCCTGGCGCTCCGGCCCGGCACCTATACTTGTCCGCATTCGTGTTCGTGATGTCCGCAGCGGAAGTAAGGTCATCGTTCAAGGCGATCGGGTTCCAGCTCCTGGTGGGCCTGGTGCTGCGCGGAGCGTTCTTCATCTGGAACGCGCACGAGATCTCCGGCGAGCGCTTGGAAGGGCGCTGGGCGGCGTGGGACCCCGATCAGTGGGAATACATCGGAACGGCGGAGTCCTACCTCGCCGGCGACGGCTGGCAACCGGACCACCGGATGCCCGGTTACGGTGTGATCTTCCTGCTGTACCGGCTGCTGCTGTCGTACCGCGATGCCTGTGATGCGATCACGGTCTCCCACCTGCTCGTCTCCGTGTTCGCGTGCTGGGCCTTTTGCCGCGCCCTGGCCGCTGCCGTGGCCATGCCCCGCCTGTTCTGGCCTGCCTATGTGCTTTCCTTGCTTGCGGTGTACAGTGCACTGAGCGACAATGTGCTGGTGAACGAGAGTTTCACCACGTCAGCGCTCATGCTGCACTGGGCGACCTATGTCCGGTACAGGTCCTCCGGTGCGCTGGTCTGGCTGGTGGTCTCGGGTTGCCTCATCGGTCTGGCGATCTTCCTGCGCCCTATCTATGGTCCCGTGCTCCTGCTCGTACCCCTGGCGGAACTGCTGCGCACCGAACGCTTCATCACCCGGAGGCTGGCACAGGTGGCCTTGTTCTGTGCGCCCTTCGTGCTGGCCGATGGGGTCTGGGCCTGGCGCAACCATCGGCACTATGGTGGGTTCCATCCGCTCACAAACCACGGCTCTTGGAACCCACGCTACAGTAAGTCCTGCCTTTTCGCCACCATAGAACTGCTCGGCACCTTCGGGGAGCATCCCTATTGGTGGGAGCCCACTTCCGCTTCCCGCTGGTATGGATACGATGCCGAGGCGGGCGGAGGAACCGGCCGCTCGATCCCAGGCGTGCCGGAGCCGCCGACGTATGTGTATTCGAGCGTTTGCAACCGTGACAGCTTGGAGCATTTCGCCGTGGAGGTACGGAAGGCACGTGCCCTGCCGCCCGGTGCGGAACGGGACTCCATTTCCCGGGGCTTGCTTGCCATGACCTATCGCTGGCGACCGGTCTATGCGCGCGAGCATCCCTTCCAATACCACGTGATGGCCAGGCTCCGTCTGCTGAAGCACCAGACCATCACATCCGGTTCGCAGGTGCTCTTCAAGCGGCCCGTGACGGAGCTGGGTCCCTTGGAGAAGGCCTACAAGCTGGTGCAGTCAGGCTTCTACTGGTGGGCATTGGTGGTGGGCGGGCTCGCGGGCCTGTACGCGCTCTTGCGGATGCGCCGCAACGTGCTCATGGCGCTGCTCGGCGCCATGGCCTGGTATTCCGTGGTGAGCTGCCCCTGGCTGATGCGCGCGGCGGAGATCCGGTACATGATCCCTGTGTTCCCCCTGCTCTTGGGGCTCGGGATCTGGGGCGGGGCCATGTTGGTGGAGCGCTTCCGGGGCCGGGCAACGGGCGCATGAGGTCGGCGTCTACCTTGCACCGCCCCGGGACCGGCGATCCACCGACCCGACCCGGCCAGCAGCACCGATCATGTATCGCGGACGCAGCGTTTCCGTCGTTCTCCCGGTCTACAACGAGGAGGAGAACATCCGTACGGCGATCGAGGAATTCCTGGCCCAGCCCTTTGTGGACGAGGTGGTCGCCGTCGACAACAATTCAAGCGACAACAGCGCTGCGGAGATCAAGGCGACGCGTGCGCGCTACGTGTTCGAGACCACCCAGGGCTACGGCGCAGCGCTGCAGCGTGGCATGAAGGAGGCCACCGGCGACCTGATCGTGACGGTGGAGCCCGATGGCACCTTCGTGGCCAAGGACATCGAGAAGCTGCTGCTGTACGGCGAGGACTTCGATGTGGTCTTCGGCACACGTACCTCGCGCGCGCTCATCTGGACCGGTGCGAACATGGGCTTCGGCATCCGCTTGGGCAATTGGGCCGTGGCCAAGTTCCTGGAGTACCTTTTCAACGGTCCCTCCCTTACGGACGTGGGCTGCACCTACAAGCTGTTGCACCGTGCCGCCTATGAACGGATCCAGGGTCACCTGACCGTGAACGGGTCTCATTTCTCGGTGGAGCTCATGATCCGCTCGCTTCAGATGCGGCTGCGCACGGTGGAGATCTCCGTGAATTACCGGCAGCGCGTGGGCACCTCGAAGATCACCGGTAAGATCTGGAAGGCAGCCCGCCTCGGGTTCCGAATGATCCGCTTCATCGCCCTGGAGCGGGTGAAGCGTCAGCCGCGCTGATCACCTTGCCTGTCGGCGGCCGTCCCGGCCATGCGCCGCAGCCATGCGCCCGACCCGGTGCGGTCCAGGATCATCACCAGCACGGACGAGGCGTAGATGATATAGTAGGGCTCCAGTGTGATGGTCCGGAACCGGTTCTGCACATAGAAGCCCACGCTGAACACGAGCATGCACACGAGCAGGCCCACGATGAACAGGTGCTTTCGACCATCGCGCCGCAGGGCCCGCACGATGCCGACGTAGGCCAGAAGGTAGAGCGGTGCCGAGAGGAGGAAGGTGATGAGCCAGTTCGTGAAGGAGTAGTGGTTCGGGTTCATCCCGGGCATCAGGAAGTAGTACAGGTCGTACGCGGCCAGCTTCGCCACCTTGCTTGGGTTGGCACGGCACCAGGCGAGCGCTGCGTCCATGTAGATCGTCTGCCGCTCCTTCACCCCCACCGAGGCCAGGGTGTCCTGCAGTTCCCGCACCACGTGGAAGTCCATGTTCAGGATGCGGCGGTGCTCGTCGCTGCCCAGGGGGGGCGGGTCAACGATGAAGCGATAGGTGTCCTCGTTGTGGCCCCACAGGAAATGGCCGCCCTGTCCGGTGCTGCTGAGCACGTACTGCCCGTGCAGCCGGTACTGGTAGAGCCCGTATGGAAGCGTGCTCGCCAGACTGATGGCCGTGAACAAGGCGATGTGCCCCGCCCTACGCGCGGCGGTGGTCCGCATGTTGAGCCACAGGATCAGCGGAACGAACGGAGCGAACAGGAGAACGTGGCTCTTGGTAAGGAAGGTGATGGCGAAGAGCAGCGCGGCGAAGGCCGTCCATGCCCAGCTGTCCCGTTCCTGCGCCAACACGAGCACATAGAGGAAGAAGATGAGGTGGAGCTGGAAGGGCATGTCCTGGGCGAAGGTGCTCACCCACACCAGGGTGAGGGGGAACACGGCGTAGATGCCGGCCGTGACCAGGGCCACCCGCCGGTCGAACAGCTTTTCCGCCAGCCGGAACAGGATGACTCCGCTGAACGCTGCGAGCAGGAGCTGCAATGTGCCGAGCGTCCATTTCCAGTAGGCGCCGAACAGCCACTTGTGCAGGGCCTGGTAGCTCGCATATAGCGGTGCCATGGTGAACTGTGGCGCCTGGAAGTCGAAATCGCCCCGCTCGACCACGGCCGTGCTTTGCCGGTCGTAGACCATCGAGTCGCGGTCCAGGTCCAGGGCCAGGCGGTCGGCGACCCCGACGAAAGCCAAGCGCACCACCAGGCACGCCAGGAAGATGGTGCGCTCGATCCGGGCCGTGCTCCAATTCCCCATGGGGTGTCCTTGAGTTCAACAGGCACGCAGCTGGACCACTGCGGGGCCCTGGTGGGTCGTTCCGGGTGGAGTGTTCCAGGGTGCGGGCATTCCGGGTGACTGCTGCGGTCAAATGTATCAGGGACCATGCGTGGCACGTGGTTATGTTTGCAGCAACAGCTACGCATGGACCTTTCCAAGATCATCTCCGTCACCGGCAAGAGCGGCCTTTTCCGCGTCATCGCCCAAGGCCGCCAGGCCATCATTGCCGAATCCCTGGCCGATGGGAAGCGGGTACCCGTTCCCACCAGCGTGCGGGTGAGCTCGTTGGACGAGATCAGCATGTTCACCACGGGTGACGATGTGCCGCTGAAGGAGGTGTTGACCAAGCTGCACGAGCTGGCCAAGGGCGGCCCTTCCGCAGATCCCAAGGCCGACGACGATACGCTTTGGAAGGCGCTGGTGGCCGCGCTGCCGACCGCCGACCGTGACCGCATCTATTCCAGCGACGTCCGTAAGCTCTTCACCTGGTATGCCCTTCTGCTGGCCGCCGGTGAACTGAACAAGAAGGAGGAGAAGAAGGAGGAGGGCGACAAGCCGAAGGAGGCCAAGGCCAAGAAGGATGCGGAGAAGGGGGGCAAGGTGAAGGCCGATATCGGTGCCAAGAAGGGCGGCGCCAAGGCCGGAGGCGCGCCGAAGTCCGCCACGCCCCGTCGCGGCGGCCAGCGCGGCAGCTGATCCCGGACGCCACAGGCACGGACTTTACCTGCCAAGAACAGCATCGCTTGCGGTGGACGACCGCTGGCCGGCGCGTTTATCTTGCCGCCGATCAACGTAACCCTACATGGTGTTCAAGCGCCCCATCGTGCACGCTGTTGCCCTCGTGTCCGCTGCCGGTATCGTTGCGCTCTTCGCGGCGTTCAACACAGCGGCCCCCACGGCGGGCCACTTCCACTCTGAAGAGGAGCTGGAGGCGTATGACCGGGCCGCCGGCCTGCCCTTCGCGGAGAACACCTACTTCAAGACCAGCGGCAAGTGCGAAGGCTGCCATGGCCATGACCCCACCGGGTTCGCCGGCGTTACGCAGGAGGGCGGTGTGGACGTGAACGTGGTGGACCATTGGCGCAGCTCCATGATGGCCAATAGCGCGCGCGACCCCTTCTGGCGCGCCAAGGTGAGCCACGAAGGACTGGTGAACCCCGACCACCAGGTGGCCCTGGAGGACAAGTGCACCAGCTGCCATGCCCCCGCCGGAAGGCATGACAAGCACATGCTGGGGCATGGTCCCTACACCATCGCGGAGCTCACGCAGGACCCCAATGGACTGGACGGCGTGAGCTGTGTGCCCTGCCACATCCAGAGCGCGGACAGCATCGGAAAGCTCTTCTCCGGGGAGCTGAAGTTCGATACCCTCGGCCGGCCGCTCTATGGCCCTTATGGGAATGTGTTCGGTTCGCCCATGACCAGCTTCGTGGGCTATGAACCCCTGTTCGGTGCGCACATCAACCACGCCGGGCTCTGCGCGGGTTGTCATACGCTCATCACCGAGACCGCCGACCTGGAAGGGAACGCCACCGGTGGCGAGTTCGTGGAACAGGCCACCTACCACGAGTGGTTGAACTCGAAGTTCAACGACCAGGAGCATCCGGAGACGGGCATCACCTGCCAGGGGTGCCATGTGCCCCGCATCGACGATGGTGTGGTGTTGAGCGCGAACTACATCTTCCTCCAGCCCCGCAGTCCGTTCGGGCTGCATGACTTCGCGGGCGCCAACACCTTCATGCTCGGCCTGCTGAAGAACAACATCGATGCGCTCGGGCTCAGCGCGGACGCCACGCAGTTCGACAGCACCATCCAACGCACGGAACGCATGCTGCGCAATGGTCTCCTGGTGGAGGCCTCCATGGCGGACCGCACGGCGGACACGGCATTCATCGATGTGAAGCTCACGAACCTGGCGGGCCACAAGTTCCCCAGTGGTTACCCGGCCCGCCGCGCGTGGGTGGAACTGGTGGTGACCGATGCCAACGGAGACACGCTGTTCCACAACGGCGCCTGGGACGGCAGCTACGATGTGGTCGGCCATGATGCCTCGTGGGAGCCGCACCACGATGTGATCCGGAACACCGAGGACGTGCAGATCTACGAGATGGTGATGGCCGATGTGAACGGCGACAAGACCACGGTGCTCGAACGCGCCGCCGACAAGCTGAAGGACAATCGCCTTACGCCGGAGCTGTTCTCCTCCGCCCACTACACCAACGACACGGTATTTATCGCGAACGTGCCGCCCACCGATGCGGACTTCAACCGGTACGACAATGGCGACGAGGGCAGCGGCTCGGACATCGTGCACTACCATGTGCCCATGAACGGGTTCACCGGCCTGGTGAACGTGCGTGCCCGGGTGTGGTACCAGAGCGCTCCGCCCCGCTGGATGGAGGAGATGTTCGCCTACAACAGCGCCGAGATCGACACCTTCCGCAACATGTACCTGGCCGAGGACGTGTCGCCCTTCCTGGTGAAGGAGGAGGCGTTCAGCGACGTGAGCACGGGCGTGGACGACCTTGCCGAGCTGGGTGTGCGGATCGCGCCGAACCCAACGCCCGATGGTCAGTTGGTCATCACGGGACTGGGTCCTGAGGTGATCGGTGCCGAGGTGTATGACCTGCGTGGCGGTCTGGTGGCGGCGCACCGCGCGAACAGCGGGTCCACCTGGCACCTGCGGTTGCCGGCCGGGCCTTCCACCTACCTGGTGAGCATCCGAACGCCCCAACGCACCTTTGTGGAACGCGTCGTCAGCCTGCGTTGAGCAGGTGCCTCCGAAACCCTACCGACCTGCGGCCGTTAGAACGCGCTCCATTCCGTGCCCATGAACCTCCTGCGCAAGTACCCCGTCGCCATCTTCATCACGCTCACCCTGCTCGCGCAGTTCGCGGTGGTGCTTTTGAGCTGGATGCTCATTCCCGAAGGCGAGGAGATGCATGCGGACAGCCCCGGGGCACGGGCCGCGCACATGGTCTTCCGATTCCGCGTTTTTTTCCCCCTTGGACTGGCCATCATCCTCACCTTCCTGCTGGACGGAGCGGCCGGCGTTCGCAAGCTCTTTGCCTCCTTCTTCCACTGGCGTGTGCCGTTCAAGTGGTATGCCATGGCCGTTTCGTGGAAGTTCGTGCTGGGTTACATCGGAATTTTCTCCGTTGTGCTGATGGGGCTCCACCCTTGGCAAGGATGGATCAATGCCAACTGGCTGGGCAACCTGATCCACACGGCGTTCTTTGTTGTGGGCATCGCCATCGTGGAGGAGACCTCGTGGATACGTTTTTCCGTGACCCGTCTGCAGGAGAAGCGGTCCGCCTTTTTCGCCTGCACCGTGGTGGGACTTGCGTGGGGAGCCTGGTACCTGATGATGATGTTGATCGGTGAAGGCGTGCCGGATGGCATTCCCTGGTTCGCGTTCATCATCTCCATGTTCAGCCTCACCGTGCTGCTCACCTGGGCCTATAACACCACCCGCAGCGGCACTGTGCTGCTGATCATGCAGATCTTCAGCAACTGTGCGTTCCTGGTGACCCCCATCCTGCCCGGTCCGGGGGCTGAGCCCCACGCCATGAACGGCTTCGTGGTCGCCTTCCTGGTGCTGGCCATCGTGCTGCTCCGGGTAGCTGGCACGGAACACCTGCGCGTGGGGGGCGAGCGCGCCCGCTGGAGCGATCCAGCGAAGTGAGCCATCGGCTTACCTTGGTGCGCATGACGCGCCTCGCTTTGCTGTCGACCCTTCTGCTGGCTTTCCATGCCCCTGGCGCACGCGCGCAGCATCCCGCTGTGCAGGCGGCCATCGATGCCGTGAACATCGATTCGCTCATCCTTGATCTGCGGCAATTGGACGGTGAGGCGCCCATTGACCTGGGCAATGGCCCCCAGTCCATCGTCAGCCGCAATAAGAACCAACCCGGGAATCCGCTTGCTGCGGATTGGCTCCAACTGCGGATGCAGCAGCTGGGCTTCGAGCCCACGTTGCAGGTGTTCAGCGGGGGCACGGGTGAGAACATCATCGCCGAGAAGCCCGGGGCCCTGCATCCGGAGCGGAAAGTGATCATCTGCGGACATTATGACGCCATGCCCGGCGGACCTGTGGCCGCCCCCGCAGCGGACGACGACGGATCGGGCACCGTTGCCGTGCTGGAGGCCATGCGCGTGCTGCGCGACATCACCTTCGAGAACACGCTCGTGTTCGCCCTCTGGGACGAGGAGGAGCAGGGCAAGCTCGGTAGCATCTACTACGCCGGCGTGGCTGCGGCCAGCGATGTGGAGATCACCGGCGTGGTGAACATGGACGCGATCGCCTACGATGGCGACGGCGATGGCCTGATGCGCATCCACACCAAGAACATCGCCAACAGCATCGCCATCAAGGATTCCGCCCTGATGGTGAACAGCACGTACGGCCTCAACCTCAACACGGCCATCAACCTGCCCGGCGCCACCTACAGCGACCATGCCTCGTTCTGGAACGAGAACTACGGGGCCATCCTGGTGATCGAGGACTTCGACAACGATGGCAACCCGCACTACCACACCACCACCGACCTGGTGGAGTATCTGGACCAGCCGTACTTCCAAGGACTGGCGCGCCTGAGCATCGGCACGGCCGCCGTACTTGCCAAGCCTTACGCATCCGTGCCGAACGCTGTGGTCGCTTCGGGCGCGACAGAGTCCGGCGCCTATGCCTGGCCGAACCCCACGCACGGCCCCGTGCGCGTGGCCCGCACCCGGACAGATCGCCCCGCTACCGTGCAGTTGGTGGATCCGCTCGGTCGCGTGGTCGAGGAGCAGCGCCTGGGTTCCGGACAGCGGCTGCTGGACCTGGACCTCTCGGCACGTGTTCCAGGCACCTACGAGGTGCGGGTCTTGGACGCGACTGGCGTGGGCTGCGTGCGCGTGATGCGGCTGCCGTAGCTGTTCAGCGCGTCGGCCTGATCACGCTGTCCACGTGGTCGAGCACCTTCGTCATCAGGTGCAGGCGGTCGCGGCCGCGCACGTTGTGCGGGTGGCCCGGGTACACGAAGAAGTCCAGCTGCACGCCCTTGCTCACACAGTTCTTGATGAAGGTGTAGCTGTGCTCGGGCAGCACCACGTCGTCCACGCCGCCGTGGATGAGCAGGAGCTTGCCCGTGAGCTTGTCGCACTTGTCCGGCAGCGCGCTGGCGGCATAGCCGTCCGGGTTCTCCTGCGGGGTGTCCATGTAGCGTTCGGTGTACATCACCTCGTACATGCTCCAATCCATCACCGGGCCACCGGCAACGCCCACTTGGAAGGTGCCTGGTGCCTTCACCATCAGTGAGGTGGTCATGAAGCCGCCGTAGCTCCAGCCGTGCACGGCCATGCGCTTGTCGTCCACGTAGGGCAGGCCCTTCAGGTAGTCCACGCCGCGCAGCTGGTCCTTCACTTCCACCTCGCCCAGCCGGCGGTGGATGGTCTGCTCGAAGTCGCGGCCGCGGTTCTCGCTGCCATGCCCGTCCACGGTGAAGACCAGGTAGCCGCGCTCGGCCGCTTCCAGCATCCAGTGCGAGGCGCCACCGATGAAGCTGTTGGTGACCAGTTGGGCATGTGGCCCGTTGTACAGGTACACCAGCACCGGGTAGCGGCGTGCAGGGTCGAAGGTGCTTGGTTTGATCAGGCGCGCGTTCAGCTTGTCGCCGTTCTCGCCGGGGATGGTGAACAGGTCGATGGTGCCCACGGCGTAGCTGGCCAGCGGATCCGGGCTTTCCAGCAGGGTGCGCAGCACTTTTCCCGTGGCGCCGTCGCGCACCTCCACGCGGCCGGGCACCTGCAGGCTGCTCCAGCTGTCGAGGAGCAGGCGCCCGTTGGTGCTGAGCTGTGCGTTGTGCGTGCCGGGCTCGTTGGTCAGCAGCAGGCTCTTGCCCGCGCGCAGGTCGATGCGGTACACGTGGGTCTCGGTGGCGCCACGCGGGTCCTGCGGGTCGATCGGCGCGGTGCCTTCCACGGTGAGGTGCCGCTCCTGCTCATCCAGCCCCACCACGCGCTTCACCACCCAGTTGCCCTTGGTGAGCGGACGCACCAGGCCCTTGCTCAGGCTGTAGAGGTACAGGTGCGGGTAGCCGTCGCGCTGGCTCCACCAGATGAACTTGTCCGGGTCGCTCTTCAGGAAGCGCATCGGGTGCATGGGCTCCAGCCACTTCGGGTCACGCTCCTCCAGCACGTCCTTCACCGCGCGGCCCGTGGCCGCATCGTACTGCACCACGCGCAGGTGGTCCGTGGCGCGGTTCAGGTGCACCACGAAGAGGCTGCGCTGGTCCGGCGACCAGGCCAGGTTCGTGAGGTACTGGTCCTTCGGCTCGCCGGTCTGCAGGAACACCGTGCGCTTGGTGCGGGTGTCGAACACGCCGATGGTGGCGTGGTGGCTGGTCTGCCCCGCCATGGGGTAGCGCGTGACGTTGAAGGTGCTGGGCTTGGTGCTGATGTCCTCGAGTTGATAGGTGGTCACCATCGACTCGTCCAGCCGGTAGAAGGCCAGGAGGTCGCCCTGCGGGCTCCAGAAGGTGCCCTTCTCCACGCCGTACTCGTTGCGGTGCACGTTGCCCGCTCCGTTCACGATGCCGTCGGCCCCGTCCGTGGTCACGCGGATGGTGTGCTCGCGCTCGCGGTTGGAGTGGATGTAGAGGTCGTTGCCGCGGGTGTAGGCCACCTGCATTCGAAGCTCATCGGGGTCCTGGTGGTCGGCATCGCCGGGGAGCGCCATGTGCTGTAGCAGCGTCTGCTTCGACAGGTCGTACTGGTAGATCACACTGTCCACACCGAAGTAGCACAGGTTGGCACCCGTCCAGCTTACCGGCGGCAGCCGCTTGAGCGGATCCTTGCGCTGGAGGCCATCGTTCACCTGCTTCAGGGTGAGGATGGGCAGTTCGGCCATCTTGCCGGCCCCGGCGCGCCAGAGCGTGTCACCCTTCACGTAGCAATAGGTCTCCGTGTTCGGGATCCACTGCAGACCCTGCAGACGCTTCGGGGCCAGATCGGTGCCGGCCTTCAGCACGGCGTCCTTCAGCGTAAGCGTTTGCTTTTGCGCGTTTACGGCCAGGGAGAACAGGCCGCAGGTCGCGATCAGAACACGGGGACGAAAAGGCATCATGGCAACAAGGTGGGGGGCGCGAAGATGGGCAAGTCGCCCCGAAGCCCTGAGGTCCTGGGTGATGGAAGGGGAAGCGGGGGACCGCTCAGATGATGTTCACCTCGCGCTCCAGCTCCACGCCGAAGCGCTGCTTCACGTCCTCCAGCACCGCCGTGCTTAGGTCGTACAGTTCGCGGCCGGTGGCCCCGCCGTGGTTCACCAGCACCAGCGCCTGGTCCTTGTGCATGCCCGCCGCGCCGATGCGCCGGCCCTTCCAGCCGGCCTTCTCGATCAGCTGGCCAGCCGCCAGCTTCACCAGCCCTTCCCCGGCGGGGTAGGTCACCAGGTCCGGTAGCAGCGTGCGCAGTTGCTCCGCCTGGGCCGCAGGCACCACGGGGTTCTTGAAGAAGCTGCCTGCGTTGCCCAGCACCTTCGGATCGGGGAGCTTGCTGCTGCGGATGGCGATCACCGCCTCGCTCACATCGCGCAGGGTGGGCTGGGCGATGCCGCGCTTCTCCAGTTCCTGCCGGATATTCCCGTAGCTGGTGTTCAGCTTCGGGTGCTTGTGCAGGCGGAAGGCCACGTGCAGGATCACGTACTGGTCGCGCCCCGCGCGCTTGAAAAAGCTCTCGCGGTAGCCGAACTGGCAGGCCGCGCGGTCGAAGCGCACCACTTCACCATCGGCCACGCGCAGCGCCAGCAGGTGGTCGAAGGTGTCCTTGATCTCCACGCCATAGGCGCCGATGTTCTGCATGGGTGCGGCCCCCACGCGACCGGGGATCAGGCTCAGGTTCTCCAGCCCGCCCCAGCCCTGCGTCACGCAGTGCAGCACGAATTCGTGCCACATAACGCCGGCCCCGGCGCGCACCAGCACGCTGTCCGCATCCTCCTCCAGCACATCGATGCCGGGCACGGCGTTCAGCAGCACCACGCCGGGCCAGTCGCGCGTGAAGAGCAGGTTGCTGCCACCGCCGATCACCAGCCGGGGCAGCTCCTTCAGCTCCGGGTGCTGCAGGCAGGCGCGCAGTTCTTCGGCGTTCTGGAAGGTGACGAGGGCCGCGGCCTTGGCGGGCACACCGAAGGTGGTGTGCGGGGCCAGGTCGGCGTTGCGGAGGATCTGCATGGCGGTGCAAGCTTAGGTGGGGACGCGGTGCTTTGCGTGCGCGCAGCTCGGATCGGCATCAACGGGTCGGTGTGCGTGACAGGCCGCAGCCAGTAACGGTCATCAATGGATCGCGCATCATTGGGCGGCCGGGTGCGTGTGTAGTGCAGCATGCATGGCGTTTCAATAATGGCCCGTACCCGTATATTATATTTTCAACAATTATTCGCTGTTCTGCATTCTGGCGCTACATTCAACTCCCGGATAATGTCTGAAGCATGGGTCTTGCCTCTCTTGGAACGGTTGAACGCACAGGCGACCCATGCGCGGATGACGGTCCGAGCACCCTCCTTCACGAAGAAGCCCCCGGTGCTTGGAACACCGAGGGCCTTGGTCGCTCATGTCCCACCAACTCCGGTAAGAAGATGAACACGAGCTAGCCAAAGGTAAGGTGCCACCGCTAAGCCCACCAGGCAGCGCCGGCCCGTGCATGCACGGTCTTTCAGCGGAGCCTCGCCGCAACCCGCGACGGACAAGGACTTGAACCGAGCGGAAGGGGGGCTGGGACGATGCGCCCGGCCGATACGAACAATGAAAATGACCAAATGCGCGATGAACCTCCAGTGGCCCGGTACTGGCCTCGGCTTGGTGCTGGGCTGCCTGGGGTTTGTTGCTGCTCTCCGCTGCGAAGCGCAGAACCTGGTGCCCAACCCGGGGTTCGAGGAAGCGGATAGCTGCTCTGATCAGCTGCCTCCCTTTGCAGGCATCCACGATTGGTACAGCGTCAACGGCAGTCCTGATCATCTGCGGAGCTGCTTGCCATATGGGGATACCCGCGGGTTGCCCATGAACTTCTTCACTTATCAGGAGCCGTTCGAAGGGTCCTCATGTGCGGGCGTCTACACTTACTGGCAGAATGACCAAGCGGAGTACCGGGAGTGGATCACGGCACCCTTGCTGTCGCCTTTGGTGGTGGGCCAAACTTACTACTGCAGCTTCCGGGCGAACGCAGCGTTTGGTGGGAACGAGGCCAATCCTCAACATTGGCTGGCCAACGACAAGGTGGGCATGCGATTCACCACCACAACGATGCCTCAATGGAATGTTGGCGACCCTTTACCAGTGCCACCAGATCACGCTGACATCCTGTATCCACAGATCCTCAGCGATACGTTGGGCTGGACCTTGGTGAGCGGCAGCTTCGAGGCGGACAGTGCCTACCAGTATGTGATGATCGGGCAGTTCTTCAGCAATGCCTTGACCGATACGTTGCACTTCGCGGATCCGAACTCGGTGTTCCTGTGGTATCCACGCGCTTACACCTTGGTGGACGCGGTCTGTGTGTCGCCAAACCCGAACGGGTGCGATCTGGGACAAGGGAGCGGCGAGGTGGCCTCGCAAGGTGCGATGTTGTTCCCCAACCCAGCTCGAGAGGAGTTGGTGGTGGTGGGGCAGCCAGGGACCGAGGTATGCGTGCTGGATGCCGTTGGCCGCCTCTTGTGGAAGGAGCGGATGGTTGGCGATCGCATGGTCTTGGCAGTGGGTGGGTGGGCGCGTGGCGCGTATGGGCTGCGCATGGTGTATCAGGGCAAGTTGGAGTCGTTCAAGTTCGTATTGGCCGAATAGGGTGCATCGTTCCGGTCCTTTTCAGTGAACACAAACACGAAAGGACATGAGAACGATGAACTTCTTGAAGCACCTGATTTTGGGTGCATTGACGCTGACCACCGGGAAGGTGGTCGCCCAGGTCACTACTGCGGGTAATGTGGCTGGTGGTGTGAACGATTTCCTGGGATGGAATAACAACGCGATCAACAACTTCCCGTTGCGGGTGCGGCATGATCTGAACCAGCCGATCGACTGGTACACCCATGCCATCCAGCGGATGCGGCTGTACCCTACCAACAGCGCCACGCTGAACACCTTCACCGTGCCGCGCAACGGCTTCGTGGCCATCAGCCCACAGCCGCTGTTCTACAACAACCCCGGCCCCTTCAGTCGGTTGCACTTGGTGGATAGCGTGGACAACAATGTGACCACCTACGCGCAGGACTTCGGCTACCGGCCGTGGATGCGCAACGGCTCAGGCGGTCTCGGCCGGGCGCTCTGTTTTCCACCCCGCGTACTTTCACCCCGTGCACCAACGCGCCCTTGTTAGCGTCACCAACGACCTGGCCACGGACAACCGTGTGCACCGCACCTGCCTGGCCCTGCAGGAACTGGGCTACCGCGTAACGCTCATCGGCCGCCGCCTGCCCAACAGCCCGCCGCTGGAGCGGCCCTACGCCACCAAGCGCATGCGGCTGCTGTTCAACAAGGGGCCGCTGTTCTACGCCGAGTACAACCTGCGCCTCTTCCTCGTGCTGGCCTTCAGCCGGGCCACGCTGCTGGTGTCCAACGACCTGGACACGCTCCTGGCGAACTGGCTGGCCAAGGGCCGCCGCGCGCTGGTCTACGACACGCACGAGTTCTACACCGAGGTGCCGGAGCTGGTGGCGCGGCCCGGCGTGCGGCGCATCTGGCTCGCCATCGAACGCTGGATCTTCCCGAAGCTGCGCACGGTGATCACCGTGAACGACAGCATCGCGCAGGCCTACCAAGCGCGCTACGGCAACACCGTGCACGTGGTGCGCAACATCCCGCTGCCACGTGCGCTGGGGCCGCTGCCTGCGCGTTCAGCGCTCGGCCTGCCCGAAGACCGCTCCCTCCTGGTGCTGCAGGGGGCGGGCATCAACGTGGACCGGGGCGGGGAAGAGGCTGTGCTGGCCATGCGCCAGCTGCCCGGCTGCCTCTTGCTGATCATCGGGAGCGGGGATGCCTGGCCCGTGCTGGAACGCCTGGTTCGGGAGCACGGCCTGCAGGACCGTGTTCGGTTGCTGGGCCGCATGCCCTACGAACGCATGATGGACCACACCCGGCATGCGGCGCTGGGCCTTACGCTGGACAAGGACACCAACCTGAACTACCGCTTCAGCCTGCCCAACAAGCTGTTCGACTACCTGCGCGCCGGTGTGCCCGTGGTGGCCACGGACCTGCCCGAGGTGGCGGCCATCGTACGGCGCTACGACGCCGGCATCGTGCTGCCCACGCCGGAACCGGAAGCCCTGGCCCGCGCCATCGCTGCCCTGCTCGCTGACGAACAGCACCTTTCGCGCCTGCGGGCCAGCGCTACTTTCGCGGGCCGCGACCTGGACGGGGAGAAGGAAATGCGCACCCTGGTCGCCGTGCTGCAGAACGCGTGAGCGACCGCCACCTCCATATCGTCAGCTTCGATGTGCCCTGGCCGGCCAACTACGGCGGGGTGATCGACGTGTTCTACAAGGTGAAGGCCCTGCACGACATCGGTGTGCGGGTGCACCTGCACTGCTTCGAGTACGGCCGCGGGCAGGCCCTGGAACTGGGGCAGGTGTGCGATACGGTGCATTACTACGAGCGGCACACCGGCAAGCACCAGCTGCTGAACAGCCTGCCCTATGTGGTGGTGAGCCGCCGCAGCGACGAACTGGTGGCCCGCCTGATGGAGGATAAGCACCCCATCCTGTTCGAGGGGCTGCACAGCTGCCACCACCTGGGCGACGCACGGCTGGTGGGCCGCCGACGGCTGGTGCGCACCCACAACGTGGAGCACGATTACTACGAGGCCCTGGCCCGTGCTGAGCGTGGCGCGTTCAAGCGCACCTACTTCGTGAACGAGGCCAAGAAGCTGAAGAAGTTCGAGCCGGTGCTGAGCGAGGCGCACTGGATCCTGGCCATCTCGCCGAACGACCAGCGCTACTTCAACCTGCATTTCAAGCGGGTGAAGCACATTCCGGCGTTCCATCCGCACGAGCGCGTGGACGTGCCGGCGGGCCTGGGCGACTACTGCCTGTACCACGGCGCGCTGGGCGTGCCCGAGAACGACCAGGCCGCATTGTGGCTGGTGCGCGAGGTGTTCAAGGGCCTGCCCGTACCGCTGGTGATCGCCGGCAGCGGGGCCAGCAGCGAGCTGAAGGCCGCCGTGGCCCGGGCCAACAACGTGAAGCTCCGGGAGAACATCCCCACGGCGGAGATCCAGGAGCTGATCCGCAACGCGCAGGTGAACGTGCTGCCCACCTTCCAGGCCACCGGCATCAAGCTGAAGCTGCTGAACGCCCTGTTCACCGGCCGCCACGTGGTGTGCAACACACCCATGGTGCAGGACACGGGGCTGGAGGGGCTCTGCCATGTGCACGACGACCCCGACCGCATGCGCCTGAGCATCCAGGCCTGCATGGCCCAGCGCTGCGAAGGCGCGATGATCGAACAGCGGGTGGAGGTGCTGGAGCAGCGGTTCAACAACCGCCGGAACGCGGAGGCGATCGTGAAGCTCCTTCGCTAGGTCCGGCCAGGGGCCGTTCACGAATGCTGCTAGCCGCTGGCTACTGGCTGCTGGCTACTGGCCGCTGGCTGCTGGCCGCTCGCTACTGGCCGCGGGTAGCTGGAAGCTCTGGTGGTGGATGGTCTGAACCTATACCGCCCCGGCGGCGCTCAGTTCCAGTAGGCGGCCCTCCTCGCAGCGCACCACGCGGGCGTTCAGCTTCTTCATGTGCGTGTAATCGTGCGTGGCCATGATCACGCTGCTGCCGCCCTTGCTGATGGTGTAAAGCAGGTCCAGGATGCCTTCGGTGGTCTCGGGGTCCAGGTTGCCCGTGGGCTCGTCGGCGAGGATCAGCTCCGGCCGGTTCACCAGCGCCCGCGCGATGCTGACGCGCTGCTGTTCGCCGCCGCTGAGCTCGTGCGGCAGCTTGTAGCCCTTGTTGCCCAGGCCCACCTGGTCCAACACCTCCTGCACCCGGGCGTCGATCGCCTTCGCGTCCTTCCAGCCGGTGCTACGCATCACGAAGACCAAGTTGTCGTTCACGCTGCGGTCGCCCAGCAGCTGGAAGTCCTGGAACACGATGCCCAGCTTGCGGCGCAGGAAGGGAACCTCCGAGCGCTTCAGCTTGCGCAGGTCGAAGCCGCACACATGGCCCTCGCCCTGGGTGAGCGGCAGGTCGCCGTAGAGCGTGCGCATCAGGCTGCTCTTGCCCGTGCCGGTGCGGCCGATCAGGTAGATGAACTCGCCGGCGCGGACGGACAGGTCAACATTGTTGAGCACCAGGTTCTCGCGCTGGAAGATCCGCGCGTCGTGCAGTTCGATGATCGTGCCGGAGGACATGGGGAGCGGGTAGGCGTGCCAAAGGAAGAAATTCGGAAGGCCGGTCCGCCGTTATCCCTGGCACGATGGTGGCCCAAGCGCCAACAGTTCCGCGTGGATAAGTACGGTCCCTGATCACCAGCGAAGGCCCATGGCCCCCGGCAACTTTGATCCCTTGATGATGTCCGACCCCGCATCCCGCCCGGCCATCGCCCGGCTGCCCCTGGTGCTGCGCTGGCTGTTCCTGGGGGCCACCCTCGGCGCCGCGCTGCTGGCCACCGCCCAACGCCCCGCGCACTTCGAGCACCCCCAGGCCGACCTGGTGCGCGCGCAGGAGCTCTTCGACATGGCGCAGTACGGCGCGGCCCGCAGCGTCTGCGACCAGTTCGTGGCCCGCACCCGCGACCCGCACGATCCCGCCCGCATCGAGGCCGAGTACTACGCCGCCATCTGCGCGGTGCGGCTGTACAACGACGACGCCAGCAACCGGCTGCTCGCCTTCCTGGACGCGCACCCCGAGAACTTCCGTGTGCCGGCGATCAACCTCGAGCTCTTCCGCCACTACTTCAACCTGAAACGCTGGCCCGATGCGCTGGCCTACGCGAAGGAGGTGGACCCCAACGGCCTGGGCACGGCCGAGCGCGACGAGTTCGTGTTCAAGAAGAGCTACGCGCTGTTCCAGCAGGACCAGCCGGACGCGGCCCTGCCCGAGTTCGCCAAGGTGAAGGACGGCACCAGCGCGTACGCGCCTTCGGCCACCTACTATACCGCCCACATCCACTACACCCGGCGCAACTACGAGGCCGCCTTGCTGGGCTTCGAGAAGCTCGGCAACGACGAGGCCTTCGGCAAGGTGGTGCCCTACTACATCGCGCAGATCCGGTTCCTGAAGGGCGACTACAACGCGCTGCTGGAATACGCCAAGCCGCTGCTCGCGGATCCCGAGGGTGCCAAGCGCACCGGTGACATCAACCGCCTGGCGGGCGAGGCCTACTACCGCACCGGGCAGTACAAGGAGGCGCAGCCCTACCTGGAAAAGAGCCTGCAGCGCGCGGGCGTGGAGCGCAGCGACCGCTACGTGGCGGGCTATGTCTTCTACCAGAACGGCGAGTACAAGCGTGCACTCGACCAGTTGAACCAGGTGGCGGCACCGGCCGGCAAGCCCGCCGAAGACAGCCTGGCCCAGATGGCGGCCTACCACATGGCGGACTGCTACCTGAAGCTGAACGAAAAGAACTACGCCCGCAACGCCTTCAAGCGCGCCTACGACCTGAACAAGGATCCCCGCATCACCGAGGACGCGCTGTTCAACTACGCCAAGCTCGCCTATGAGCTCAGCTTCGATCCCTACAACGAGGCCGTCATCGCGCTGCGCGACTACATGAAGGCCTATCCGAACTCCCCGCGGAACGACGAGGCCCAGCGCTTCCTGATGAACGTGTACCTGAAGACGCGCAACCACGAGGCCGCGCTGGAGGCCCTGGATGCGATCCGTACGAAGGACCTGAAGCTGCAGGAGGTGTACCAGCAGCTCGCGTTCAACCGCGGCGTGGAGCTCTACGAGGCCCGGAAGTTCGCCGAGGCGGACAAGGCCTTCGAGCGGTCGCTGAAGTTCCCGGTGGACCGCGCGGTGATCGCCCGCACGCACTACTGGCGCGGCGAGTCGGCCTATGCGCAGGAGAACTACGCCGGGGCCCTGAAGCAGTACGACCTGCTCCGCAACAGTGCCGGGTCCTATGCTACGGACCTGTACGAGCAGGCCAGCTACAGCATGGGCTATGCCTACTTCAAGCAGCGCGAGTTCGGCGAGGCGGCCACTGCGCTGCGCCGGTTCGCCGGTACCTCCGGGGTGCCCAAGGACCAGAAGGCGGACGCCATGGTGCGCATCGGCGACTGCTACTACGTGATGAAGGACGAGGCCACGGCGATCAAGTGGTACGACGATGCCATCGCCGCGGGCAGCAGCGCCAAGGACTATGCGCTCTTCCAGAAGGGCGTGTGCCAGGGCCTGGACCAGCAGTACGACAAGAAGGTGGCCACGCTGAAGAAGCTGCTGGACGAGAAGCCCAACAGCGCGTTCGCCGCCGACGCCAAGTTCGAGCTGGGCGAGACGTACATCAACATGGAGAAGGATGCGGATGCCCTGCGCTACTACCAACAGGTGATCAACGAGCATCCCAACTCCCCGAACGTGCGCCAGAGCATGCTGCAGAGCGCGCTGATCCACCGCCGCCGTGGCGACCTGGAGAAGGCGATCACGGCCTTCAAGGGCGTGGTGGAGAAGTACCCCACGGTGGACGGCAGCCGGGAAGCGCTGACCGGCCTGGAGAGCATCTACGTGGAGCAGGGGCGCGTGGCCGAATACGAGGCCTACGTGCGCGGCCTGAACTTCGTGGACCAGGGCTCCCTCAAGCTCGATGAGACCTACTTCATGAGCGCGGAGCAGCTCTACCAGGCGGAGAACTGCGATGCGGCTCTGGGCGCACTGGCCGACTATCTGAACAAGTATCCCAACGGTGCCTATGCGCTCAAGGCCACATTCTACAGCGCCGACTGCCTGTACCGCGCGAAGAAGGACGACGAGGCCCTCCCGAAGTTCGAGGAGGTGGTGCGGCGCGATGCGGGACAGTTCATGGAGCCTTCGCTCTATGCGGCGAGCGACATCCTCTACCGCCAGCAGCGGTGGCCGGCGGCACTGCCCTACTTCGAGCAGTTGGAGGCCCGCGCGGCCGACCAGCGCAACGTGCTCGCCGGTCAGGTGGGTCAGATGCGCTGCCTGAAGCGGATGGAGCGTACGGACGATGCGGCGCGCGTGGCCGAAAAGGTGGCCAAGAGCGCGGATGCGAACGCCGAGCTGAAGGCCGAGGCCGGGCTGATCGTGGCCCAGGGCATGCTCGGTCGCAACGAGCTGGATGCCGCATACACGAAGTTCAAGGCCGTGGCCAAGGACGGCCGTGGTGCGGTTGCCGCCGAGGCGAAGTACCACATGGCCTACGTGCGTTACCTGCAGAAGAAGTACAGCGATGCGGAGAGCGAGGTGTTCGACCTGGCCAAGAAGTTCGCCTCGCAGGAGCTTTGGAAGGGCAGGGCCTTCATCCTGCTCGCCGACGTGTACGTGCAGCTGGATGACCGTTTCCAGGCCAAGGCAACGCTGCAGAGCGTGATCGACCACAGCGACATACCGGAGGTGGTGGAGGAGGCGCGCCAGCGGCTGGCCACCATCGAAGCGGGTGAACTGGCGCCCCCGGCACCGGCGCAGAACGGAACCAACGAGGACGGCGACCAATGAGCATCGCACAGCGCATACTTCCCCTGGCCCTGGGCCTCGCGATCGCCGTGGTCACCGTTGCGCAGACCAGCGGCCCCACGGAGACCTACAACATCGTGGGCACCGCCGCGCGCACCATCAACAACGTGCAGAAGATCGACCTGCGGCCCGAGCCCATCGACACCGTGCTGCCGGACGAGCCCATGCGCTACGACCTGCTGCCCGTGAAGGCCGAGGTGGCCGCCCGCGCGGACAGCATCGAAGCCTACAAGCTCAACATCCGCCTTACACAGGAACGCCTGTACAAGGGCTTCGTGAAGGCCGGCTTCGGCTTGTACACCACCCCGCTCTTCGAGCTGTACTACGACCAGACGCGCAACCGGAAGAACGGCTACGGGCTGCACTACCGGCACATGAGCAGCAACGGGGGCATGGATGATGTGGGGCCGAGCGACTACAGCTTCAACCGTGTCGACGGGCACTACAGCGCGTACATGCGGCACCACGAGCTCACCGGTCGCCTCACCTATGACCGCCGGCGCATCAGCTACTACGGCTATGCGCTCACGGACAGCCTCAATAACCTGCAACTGGTATCCCCGGCGCCGCCGGACGAGCTGGTGAAGCAGGTGTACAACAACATCGGCTTCTCCGTTCGCCTGAAGAGCTTGTTCGATGACAGCACCAAGCTGGCGCACGACGTCACGCTGGCCACCAACTTCCTCAAGAACCTGTCCGGCAGCAGCGAGACCAACGTGCGCCTTAGCGCCGATGTGGGCATGGAGATGGGGCAGGAGACCTACGGCGGCCGCCTGGTGATCGACAACAACGCCTACCGCCGGGCCAGTGCGCCAAGCGGCGTTTCCGACCGGGTGAACGGCACCATGATCGGCCTGGAGCCCTACGTGAGCACGGGGACACAAGCTTACCACGTGAAGGTGGGGGCGGGTCTGTACATCGACTCCCAGAACAAGACCACCTTCCATTTCTATCCCCAGGCCTACGCGGACTACCACCTGATGTACGAGGCGCTCGTGTTCTACGCCGGTGTAGATGGTCGCCGCATCCGCAACTCCTTCCGCAGCCTGACGCAGGAGAATGCCTGGCTGGGCGGAGCCCCGGTGATCGCCAACAGCAGCCTCATGTATGACCTCTACGGCGGCCTGCGCGCGGCCTTGGGCAAGGACGTGGGCTTCGATGTGCGCGTGAGCAAGAGCTCCACCAAGGACCGGGCGCTCTTCGTTTCCGCACCGCAGCAGCTGGAGGTGGACAGCGTCCGGTCCGTGCAGTACGGCGACCGCTTCTTCACTGTGTACGATCAGGTGGGCCAGCTGGACATCAGCGGGCAGCTTACGTACAGCCGCAACGAGCACCTCGACATCACCGGCCGGATCGACATTTTCACCTACGACACCGATGTGCAGGCCGAGGCCTGGAACCTGCCGCCCTACCAACTTTCGCTCGGGGCCCGGTATGACCTGCGCGACAAGCTCATCCTGAAGGTGGAGGCGCAGTTCCTGGGAGCCCGAAAGGCTGGCACCTACAGCCTCGCCGCCGATCCCGAGCAGACACTTCCGCCCGGAGCCACCTTGCTGACGAAGGACCTCGATGGCTTCCTGGACCTGTACCTCGGGGTGGAATACCGGTACACCAAGCGCCTGAGCCTCTTCCTGGACGCCAGTAACTTGAGCGCCAGCAAGTACGAGCGGTGGTACAACCACCCCACGCAGCGCGGCCTGATCATGGGCGGGGCCACCTTCGCGTTCTGAGGCGGCTGTTCCCGTTCCGAGGGCGGCACACGGGGGCGGGGTGCGCGTGGTGCGCTGTGGCCGGAACCCTGCGCCAGGCGCCCGGGATCCGGAACGTTGGACCCCGGCTCCGGCCCCTGTAAAAGCCCCCTTATCCGCAACCGTTAATTATCAACAAAGGCCCCGTCCTTGTTCAGTTCTTTCGGTGTCCGAGGGGGGTGAACGAGGTACCTTCGCGTGCCTTCCAAAGAGGGGGGTATCCACGCAGCAGAAACATGGCAGAGACCGTTGAAATGAGCGAGACGAAGAAGAAGGCGGCGGCATCCTATTCAGCCGACAGCATCCAGGTACTGGAGGGGCTCGAAGCGGTGCGCAAGCGCCCGGCGATGTACATCGGTGACATCGGGGTGAAGGGCCTGCACCACCTGGTGTACGAGGTGGTGGACAACTCCATCGACGAAGCGCTCGCCGGCCACTGCGACACGGTGGAGGTGAGCATTCTGAAGGACAACAGCATCCGGGTGAAGGACAATGGCCGCGGCATCCCCGTGGACATGCACGCCAAGGAGAAGCGCAGCGCGCTGGAGGTGGTGATGACCGTGCTCCACGCCGGTGGCAAGTTCGACAAGGACAGCTACAAGGTATCCGGTGGTCTGCATGGTGTGGGCGTCAGCTGCGTGAACGCGCTCAGCTCGCACATGCGCACGGAGGTCTTTCGTGATGGCAAGAGCTACATGCAGGAGTATTCCCAAGGGAAGCCCCTGTACCCGGTGAAAGAGACGGGCACCTCGGACTACCGTGGGACCATCCAGACCTTCACCCCGGACAACACGATCTTCCAGGCGACCGACTACAACTTCGATACGCTGAGCGCCCGCCTGCGCGAGCTGGCCTACCTGAACAAGGGCATCAAGCTGACCCTGACCGATGAGCGCCGCACCAACGAGGATGGCAGCTTCGTGAGCGAGACCTTTTACAGTGAGAAGGGCCTGGTGGAGTTCGTGCGGTTCCTGGACGGAACGCGCCTGCCCATCATCGAGGACGTGATCCACATGACCGGTGAGAAGCAGGGGATCCCGGTGGAGATCGCGATGGTCTACAATGACAGCTTCAGCGAGAATGTGCACTCGTACGTGAACAACATCAACACGCACGAAGGTGGCACCCACCTGGCCGGCTTCCGCAGCGGCCTTACCCGCACGCTGAAGAAGTACGCCGACAACAGCGGTGCAGCCAGCAAGCTCAAGTTCGAGATCAGCGGCGACGACTTCCGCGAGGGGCTCACCTGCGTGATCAGCGTGAAGGTGGCCGAGCCCCAGTTCGAGGGCCAGACCAAGACCAAGCTGGGCAACAACGAGGTGAGCGGCGCGGTGAACATGGCCGTGAGCGAGATGCTCGAGAATTACCTCGAGGAGCACCCGCGTGACGCCAAGCAGATCGTGGACAAGGTGATCCTGGCCGCAACGGCGCGCCACGCGGCCCGCAAGGCCCGCGAGATGGTGCAGCGCAAGGGCGGCTTCACCGGTGCCGGCCTGCCCGGCAAACTGGCCGATTGCAGCGAAAAGGACCCCAGCCTGAGCGAACTGTTCCTGGTGGAGGGCGACTCCGCCGGCGGTACCGCCAAGCAGGGCCGCAACCGCGAGTTCCAGGCCATCCTGCCCCTCCGCGGCAAGATCCTGAACGTGGAGAAGGCGATGCAGCACAAGATCTTCGACAACGAGGAGATCCGGAACATGTACACCGCCCTCGGTGTGAAGGTGGGCACCGACGAGGACAGCAAGGCGCTCGACATCAGCAAGCTCCGCTACCACAAGATCATCATCATGTGCGATGCCGACGTGGACGGCAGCCACATCCAGACGCTGATCATGACCTTCTACTTCCGCCACATGAAGGAGCTGATCGAGAACGGCCACCTCTACATCGCCACGCCACCGCTCTATCAGGTGAAGAAGGGCAAGGAGCAGGTGTACTGCTGGAGCGATGCCGAGCGCGATGCCATCATCGAGCGCATGAAGGCCGGCAACAAGGAGGTGAACGTGAACGTGCAGCGGTACAAGGGCCTTGGTGAGATGAACGCGGAGCAGCTGTGGGAGACCACCATGGACCCCAGCCGCCGTACGCTCCGTCAGATCACCATCGAGAACGGCGCCGAGGCCGATCGCATCTTCAGCATGCTCATGGGGGAGGACGTACCGCCCCGCCGCGAGTTCATCGAGAAGAACGCGGTGTACGCGAAGCTGGACGTTTAAGGGTCACCGGCTCCACGCCGGTCCACAAGCGATGCGAAAGCCCCGGTGACGGGGCTTTCGAGCGTTCATCGGTGGTGCCTGGCTTCTGTCCATTTCCGGTGATCGGGTCAACCCGTGCTCGAGATCGCTGACGCGATCAATGGGCCACGTGCCTTTCGTCAACTACTAAGCTTTTGATCGCTGCGGTTGATGTATCTTGCTCATATGGGCAACGCGTGCTGTTACCTACGTGGCCTAATGTCAAGGCGAATTCGGAGCCTGGCTAGCGGTGCGTCCATTTGGTTCGTGATCTCATTCGGCATCTGCGTCTGTGCATGTCGGAAGGATCCATCACCCCCGCATGATCCTTGTCTCGATCTGGTCGATTGGGTGCTGCCTGCCGATCGTACACTTGATCTTGGGTATTCCCACTATTCGCATGATGACATCTATCTGAAGGGGCCTGCGTTCGAGTATCTATCGTGGGTTACTTGGTCCATACATCTCTCGTCGGACTGGTACCCTGCACCCGGTGATCCCAACGAGTTCTACCCTATGGCCACCGTCTCCAGTGGAGATTCGATCGGTCTGGTCAGGATGCAGGATCCATCAGCCTGTCTGGATGGGTGGTCTGTAGGCGATACGATACCGGTGTTCTCTGCTTTGGATAGTTATGGGCGCCTGCTCGATGGATACGGGGAAGGATGTCACTTTGTAGAAGGCCGGTCCTATATGGGTTTTGTAGAGATCATCGATGGTCACAAGTATGTCGGCTATGTTGAGTTTCAGAAGCAGTATATCGATGGTGGCCGTCGGTGGTCGATCGTGCAGGTCCGACAGGCCTCCTGCCCCGAGACCGATCTGGTGATCGGGGAATAGCCTGCTCCGATGAAGACGTGTACCTGGTTCATGCCAGGGACCTTGCAGAAGGCCTACTTCAGCAACGTCACGTGCCCGATCAGGTCGTGCTTCTTGCGGGTGATGAGGTCGCGGAAGTGGAGCTTCCAGGCGTAGACATCCTCCTTCACCAGTTCGCCGCTCATGCGCCCGTCCCACGTTTCGCCCACGCGGCGGCTCTCGAAGATCAGTTCCCCCCAGCGGTCGAAGACGAGCAGGTCATAGTCCGCAACGTTCTGCGGGTTGTTGAACACGGGCCTGAAGCCCTCGTTCATGCCGTCGTCATTCGGTGTGAAGGCATTGGGCACATGCACGATGAGCTCCCCCAGCACCACGACCGGATGACAGGTGGTGTCCACGCAACCGTTGGCGTTCATCGCGGTCAAGCACACGGTGTAGGTGCCATCGAGCACATCGGGGAAGGTGAAGGACGGCTCGCCTTCCGTGGACGCGCCCAGCCCGGCGAAGTCCCAGAAGAAGCTTGTGGCGAAGGCGCTCTGGTTCATGAAGTCGACCGACGTGATGCCGGTGATCACCGTGTCCTCCACAGCCGTGAACGACGCGATCACCGGCGGTGGTGAGGCCACGGATGCGGTGGCCGAGGCCAGGCACCCGTTCGCGTCCTGCATCATCAGCATGTAACTGCCCGCACACAGTCCGGCGAACGCAGGCGTGCCCTGCCAGGTGAGGCCGCCATCCGCACTGAACAGCACACCCTCGGTGTCCACCACGGTGGCCGTACCGTCGCACTGCCCGGGGCAGAGCTCGTCCGTGGCCAGCACCGCGTCGATCACCAAAGGAGGCGGTTGTCCGATGGTAAGCTCCACGAACCCCTTGCAGCCAAAGGCATCGGTGATGATGACATCGTAAGCCCCGGCGCACAGCCCAGTTGCGCTCACGTCCGTCTGTCCCGCCACACCGCCGCTCCATTGGAACGTGTAGTCCGGTGTACCTCCGCTTACCTGAAGCGATGCGCTGCCATCGCAGGAACCATGGCATACCGCATCGGTCACGGTCGTGGTGGCCTGGATCGCCGGCGGCACGCTGACCACCACGGCGGCCTGATCGTTCGCACACGGCGCCGTGGCGTTCACCATGTAGGTGTACGTGCCGGGCTGGTCAACGGCCGGATCGAACAGGCCGCCCATGGCCGCGCCCCCCGGTGCAGACCAGGTGCCACCAGCGTCCGGCGAGCCACCAAGTGCGGTGAACAGGTCGACGGGCGCGCCGTCCGGACAGAGCGTCAGGGTATTGTCCGCGCCGGCATCGGGTGGCAATACCACTTCGGTGACCACCGTGGCCGTGGCGGCAGCGCACGGTGGAGTGCCGTGGACCATGTAGGTGTAGGCCCCGGACGGATCCACCGCCGGATCGAAGTTCGCGCTGTGCGTGAGGCCGTTGAACGACCAGGAGCCTCCGGGATCGGGCGTCCCACCGAGCCATGCAAAAAGGTCCATGACCCCGTCGGTGCTGCAGAGCACGGTCGCTCCATCGGTACCCGGATCGGGCGGTTGCACAACGGAGATCAGCACCTGGCTGCTGGCGCTCTGGCAGGGGGGCGGTACGCTCAGCGTGTAGGTATAGAGGCCCGGCTGCATCGTGGCCGGATCGAACACGCCGCCCTGCACCACGCTCGGGCCGGTCCAGCTTCCCCCCACATCCGGTGTGCCGCCCAATTGTGCGAAGAGGTCGATCGCGCTGCCATCCGCGCACAGGCTCGCCGCGCCGTTCCAGCCCGGATCCGGTTCCGCCGTCACCGCCATCAGCACCTGTGCGCTGGCGGATGGGCAGGGCCATGTGCCCGCCACCGTGTAGGTGTAGGCCCCGGGAAGGTCCGTGGCCGGATTGAAGAGGGAGGTATGCGGCTGCCCATCAGGACCGGTCCAGGAACCGCCGGGCTGTGGTGCGCCCCCAAGCACCGTGAACAGGTCGCTCGCCGCGGCGCTCGCGCAGAGCACCGCGCTGCCATCGCTGCCCGCATCCGGCATGCTCTGGACCGCTACGACCACCTGGCTCTGCACGCTCGTGCAAGGAGCGGGCACATCGATGGTGTAGGTGTACGTGCCCGGGGCCATGCTGCCCGGTTGGAACAAGCCCCCGACCACCGGGCTGGGACCGCTCCATGTGCCGCCATTGTCCGGTGTGCCGCCCAGTTGATCGAAGAGCACCACCGCACTGCTGTTCGCGCAGAGCGTAACGGATCCATCCGTACCAGGGTCCGGTGCGGATACGACGTTCACAAGGACCGTGGACGTATCGGCGGGACAGGGTGCGATACCTGGTACGGTGTATGTGAGGGTCCCGGAAAGGTCGACCGCAGGGTCGAAGAGCGCACCGTGCGGTGCCCCGTTGAAGGTCCATGATCCGCCACTTTGCGGCGACCCGGCAAGTTCCGCGAAGAGGTCCAGGGCAGGGGAGGACGCGCACAAGGTCACCGATCCATTTCCACCGGCATCCGGGGGAGCGTGAATGGTCACCAGAACCTCCGCGTCAACGCTTGGGCATGGTGCCGTGCCGGCCACGGTGTACGTGTAAATGCCCGACGCATCGATCGCGGGGTCCACTTGGTCGCCGTGGGGGATCCCATTGAACGACCATTCGCCATCGGGGTCGGGGCTTCCTCCCAACAGTGCATCCAGGTCCACGACCGCGCTCGTGGTGCACAGGTCCACGCTGCCGCCCGAGCCGGGGTCCGCCGGTTCCACCAGTGCGATCGTCACCGTGCTGCTTGTGCTGACGCACGGTGGTGGCACGTTGATGGCGTAGGTGTAGGTGCCGGGTGGGTCGTTCGCGGGATCGAAGAGCGCACCGTGGGCCGCACCGTTCGGATCGGTCCAGACGCCACCTGCGTCGGGCGTTCCGCCGAGCAGCCCAAGGAGCGGGAGCGCTGCAGCGGAACTGCAGAGCGTGGCGTTCCCGGGCAGACCTGCATCGGGGGTGCTGGTCACCGTCATGGTCACCGTGGCGCTCGCGCTCGGGCATGGTGCGGTACCGCTGACCGTGTAGGTGTAGATGCCGTTGGCATCCACGGAAGGGTCGAACGAACCGTTGTGCGGCGCCCCGTTGTAGGTCCATGCTCCTCCGGGATCCGGTGTGCCGCTGAGCTGCGCGAACAGGTCCACCGCAGGACTTCCGGTGCACAACAACAGCGCTCCATCGCCGCCTGGATCGGGAGGCGACGTGACGCTCACGTTCACCTGTGCGGCATCGTTGGCGCATGGCGCCGTGCCGGTCACGAGGTAGGTGTAAATGCCCGGCTGCATCGTGCCCGGGTCGAACTGACCATTGCTCACGGCACTGGGCCCGCTCCAAGTGCCGCCGGCATCGGGCGTTCCACCGAGCTCCGCGAACAGGTCGATGCCGGACCCCGCAGCGCATGCGCTCAGCGTTCCATCGAGGCCTGCATCCGGAGGGGCCAGCTCGCTCACGGTGACGGTGGCCGCATCGCCCGGGCACGGTGCGGTACCTGAAAGCGTGTAGGTGTAGATGCCCGGAGCGTCGTTGTCCGGGTCGTACGAGGCGCTGTGGGATGCGCCGCCGACGCTCCAGGTCCCGCCGGCATCCGGCGTTCCCCCGAGCAGGGCGAAGAGGTCCATGGGGTCGTCCGTGCTGCAAACGGAAAGCGTTCCATCCTCGCCTGCATCCGGCGGTGCGTTCACGGTCACTACCACGGTGGCCTGGTCATCGGGGCACGGGGCTGTACCCGTTACCGTGTATGAGTAGTTCCCCGGAGCATCGCTTCCGGGCGCGAAGGAGCCCGCGTGCGGCGCGCCAGCGAAGGTCCAGTTGCCGCCGGGTTGCGCGCCTGTGAGCGCATCGATCAGCGTTGCCGTGGGCGAGGTGGTGCAAACGGTCAACGCACCATCCTGCCCGGCCTCGGGCGGTGCCTGCACCAGCACGGTGACAGTACTGCTCGCGTTCGTGCAAGGCGGTGGCACCGTGATGGTGTAGGTGTAGACCCCTGCTGCGTCGATCGCCGGGTCGAACATGCCGCCATGGGGAGTGCCGTTCACGCTCCATGTCCCGCCGGCATCCGGCGTGCCCCCGAGTTGCGCGAACAGGTCGATCGGGTCGCCGCTGGCGCAGACAACGAGCGCGCCATTGGTGCCGGGCTCCGGGTTGTTGGTCACCGAAACGGTCACCAGGGACTGGTCAGCAGGACATGGCGCGATGCCGGCAACCGTGTAGGTGTATGCACCGGTCGCATCCGTTCCGGGCGAGAAGGTGTTCCCGTGCGGTACACCATTGAACGACCAGGAACCGCCGGCGTCCGCGCCCGCAAGCACCGTGAACAGGTCGATCGGCGGACTGCTGATGCACAGCAAGGCATCGCCATCCGCTCCAGCGTCGGGTGGCTGCACGATGTTCACTGTGACGGTCGCGCTTTGGCTGGTGCAGGGGGGCGGCGCGTTCACCGTGTAGGTGTAGACCCCGGCCGCATCCACGGTCGGGTCCACCTGGCCGCTGTGCGGTGCCCCGTTGAAGCTCCAGGACCCACCGGCATCCGGAGTGCCCCCAAGCGCGGTGAAGAGGTCCGCTGCAGCGTCTGACGCGCACAGGGTGATCGATCCATCCGTTCCCGGGTCGGGGTCGGTGGTAACGGCAACGGTCACGTTGGACTGATCGTCCGGGCACGGCGTGACGCCGGCGACCGTGTAGGTGTATACGCCGGCCGCATCCGTTCCGGGATCGAACGTGCCGCCATGAGGCGCACCGTTGAAGGTCCACGTACCGCCGGTCTGTGCGCCGCTGAGCTCACCGAACAGAGGCAATGGAGAGCCACTGACGCACAGCAGCGCATCACCGTCCGCACCGGCGTTCGCTGGTTGAACCACCATGACGGTCACTGTGGCGCTCTGGCTCGTGCACGGCGGCGGAACATCGACGGTGTAGGTATACACCCCTGCAGCCTCCGTGGCCGGGTCGAACGTGCCGGTGTGGGGCGCACCATTGAAGCTCCAGGATCCACCTGGATCCGGTGTGCCGCCCAGGTTTGCGAACAGATCGATCGCGGCAGCGTTCGCGCACAAGGTGATCGAGCTGTTCATGCCGGGGTCCGGGTCGTTCGTCACCGCCACCGTCACCGCTGATTGGTCGTTCGGGCACGGAGCGATACCCGGAATGGTGTAGATGTACGCACCGGCAGCATCCAGGCCCGGGGTGAACAGGTTGCCGTGCGGAGCCCCGTTGAGCGACCAGGATCCCCCTGCTTGCGCCCCGCTCAGTTCGGCGAACAGGTCCAGCGCGGGGCCGCTGATGCAGAGGAGCGCATCCCCATCCGTGCCCGCGTCCGGCGGTTGAACGACGTCGACGGTCACGGTCGCGCTCACGTTCGCGCAGGGTGGGGGAACGGTGATGGTGTAGGTGTAGACACCCGGTGCGTCCGTTCCAGGGACGAAGGTGTTCCCGTGGGGGGCGCCGTTCGCGCTCCACGTGCCACCCAGGTCGGGTGTTCCTCCCAATACGGTGAACAGGTCGAACGTGCCGTCGCTGGCGCAAACGGTTGTGGTACCGTTCGTTCCCGGATCCGGTTGGGCGGTCACGGTGACATCCACGGTCGCCTGATCGGTTGGACAGGGCGCCGCACCCGTGACGGTGTAGATGTACGTGCCAGGGAGGTCGCTTCCGGGCGTGAACACATTCCCATGCGTGGCACCCCCGAACGTCCACGTGCCTCCAGCTTCCGGAGCGCCTCCCAGTTCGGCGAAGAGGTCAATGGAGGGACTGCTGATGCACAGGATCGTTGCGCCGTCCGCCCCAGCGTCCGGTTGCTGGTTCACCGACACGATCACCTCGGCCTGGTCGTTGGGGCATGGTGCTGTGCCAGTGACCACGTACGTGTATTGGCCGCCGGCGTCCACGGACGGATCGAAGGAGTTGCCGTGCGGGGATCCGTTGAACGACCAGCTCCCGCCAGGCTGCGCACCACCCAGCGACGCGAACAGGTCCACCGGTGTTCCGGATGAGCATAAGGTGATCGAACCATCCGCGCCGGCGTCCACAGGCTGGTTCTCGGCAATGGTGACGGTCGCCTGGTCGTTGGGGCAGGGTGCGGTACCGGTCAACGTGTAGGTGTACACACCGGGCGTGCTGGTGCCGGGCGAGAAGGTGCCGTTGCTGGGCGCTCCACCGGGATCGGTCCAGGTGCCGCCGGCCTGGGCGCCACCGAGCAGGGGAAGGAGCGCAGCGGTGGCGTCGTTCGCGCAGACGGTGAGCGTGGCATCCGTGCCGGCGTCCACGGGCTGGTTCTCGGTGACGGTAACAGTGGCCTGGTCGTTAGGACAAGGCGCGGTGCCGGTCAATGTGTAGGTGTACACACCGGGCGCACTGGTGCCAGGGGTGAAGGTGCCGTTGCTGGGAGCTCCACCGGGATCGGTCCAGGCGCCGCCAGCCTGGGCGCCAACGAGCAATGGAATGAGCGCAGCAGTGGCGTCGTTCGCGCAGACGGTGAGCGTGGCATCCGTGCCTGCGTCCACGGGCTGGTTCTCGGTGATGGTGACGGTCGCCTGATCGTTGGGGCAGGGTGCAGTACCTGTAAGCGTGTAGGTGTAAACGCCGGGCGTGCTGGTGCCGGGGGTGAAGTTGCCGTTACTGGGCGCTCCACCGGGGTCGGTCCACGCACCGCCGGCCTGGGCGCCACCGAGCAGTGGAAGGAGCGCAGCGGTGGCGTCGTTCGCGCAGACGGTGAGCGTGGCATCCGTGCCGGCATCCACAGGCTGGTTCTCGGTGATAGTGACGGTCGCCTGATCGTTGGGGCAGGGTGCAGCACCTGTAAGCGTGTAGGTGTATACGCCAGGCGTGCTGGTGCCGGGGGTGAAGGTGCCGTAAGTGGGCGCTCCACCGGGGTCGGTCCACGCACCGCCGGCCTGTGCACCACCCAGCAGAGGCAGGAGCGCAGCGGTGGCGTCGTTCGCGCAGACGGTGAGCGTGGCATCCGTTCCAGCGTCCACGGGCTGGTTCACCGTCACGGTCACGGTGGCTTGGTCGACACCCGGGCAGGGGGCGGCGCCGTTCACACTGTAGGTGTACGTTCCGGGAGCACTGGTCCCCGGGGTGAAGGTGCTGCCGGCCGTGGCACCGCCGGGTCCGGTCCAGGTTCCTCCCGTCATCGGAGCACCGCCTAGCAACGCGAACAGGTCGAAGGGTGCACTGTTGGCGCAGACGGTGATCTGTGCATCGGTTCCCGCGTTAACGGGCGGCACAACGGTCACGGTCACCTGGTCAGTGCCTGTGCATGCGGGATGGCCGGCCTGCGAAACGGTGAGCGTGTAGGTCGTGGTGGTTCCGGGTGTGGCCGTCGGCGCGGCGATGTTGGTGGCGGAAAGGCCGGTGGCCGGCGACCAGGAATAGATGAAGGCGGGCGGTGGACCGCAGTCCACCACGCCGCTCCAGGTGGTCCCGTTCGGGAATGGCGGAGTGTCCGCGAACACCAAGTTGCCCTGGCCATCGTACAGGTTGTAGGCGTGTTCGTTGTTGAACAGCACACTCGGGTAGTAGATGAGCGCGATCGCATCGCCGTGTTCCACATTGATCGTCACCGAGCCGCTCGATCCGTTCGGCAGCGTCCAATCCTGTTCTACCCCGTTGATCACGATGCCGATCACCGCACCATCCCAGCCGTCGCCGAAGGAGTCCAGGAGGTCCAGCTGATAAGTGCAGGGTTGTGGCGGAAGGCCTCCGGAGATCACACTTCCGTTCAAGAGGGTGCTGCCGCCCTCGCAGATGCTGGTGTTGGCCCCGGCATCCACCACGATCGGCGGGGTGATTGTCACCACGATCGTGGTGTCGTAGCTGCAGCCGAAGTCGTCCACCGCATGGTACACGTAGTTGTATGTCCCCGCCGCTGCCTGCTGAAGACAGATCTGCTCGCAGCCGGGACCTGTGCTCACGATGCCGGGACCGGTCCACCACGTGCTGTCGCAGCCCGCTCCGTACTGCGGTGTGTAGCTGATTGCGTTCGCGTAGAGCGATGGGTCCAGATCGATGTTCCAGTCACACAGGAATCCGTTGTCCAGCTGCCACATGTCGCAGATGGTCAAGGTCCACAGCCCGTTCAATTGCGAGCCCACCAGGCCGGTTAGCGGTGACAGGCTTTGGTAGGTGCCCGGAGGAAGCTCCCATCCGAAGCCTGATCCATTGGCGTTCGCATAGGCCGCCATGGTGCCGTTGGACGACGTGTTGGCGAAGCAGTATTGTGCGCAGGTGCCGGGCTGCGGGTTCGCCTCGTCCGGGTCCACCGGTTGGCCCAGCAGGGTCTCTTGGATGATCCCTTGTTGGTGCAGGATGACGGATTGGCCGCTCGGGCTGGTGATGGTGATCACCAGGTCGCCCAGCCAGCTGTGCTCGATGTTCATGCACAGCCCGAGCAATTGGTTGATGTTCGTCAGTGTGGCGCCCGGAGCGAACTGGGTGAGGTAGAGCTGGGCCTCGAAGCACGAGCCAACGTCGTCCGGCACGAAGACGCCATTGCCATAGGTGGTCTCCGGCTCATCAACGTACGGTGTCGGGTTCACCACGCCGTCCAGGCAGAGCTGTTCGCCCGCACAACCGGTGGTGCTGCCGCCCGTGCCCGTGAAGGTGGGGGGCGTGCCCACCCAAACCTGCAGGTCGATGCGGTTAACACTTGCGCAACCGTTGTTGTCCGTGACCGTGAGCTGCACGGTATGCACTCCTGGATCCGTGAAGGTGTGGGCGATGGTGGGCACGGCCGAGGTCGTTGTGGTGCCGTCATCAAAGTCCCAGGTCCAGCTGACAAGGTTGTATCCCGGTTGAGCCGTGGATCCGCTGCCATCAAAGTTCACCGAGGTGCCCATGCAGACGCGCGCGGGTGCCGCCTGCGTCATGGTGGCGGCTGCCACCGGTGGCGTGCACGGCTGGAAGCAATGGATGGAAGCTGCAAAGACCCCGGTGCCCGTGTTGTTCGAGTGCCAGACGAACGTGAGGCAACCCGAAGCATTGCCGGTACTGGCGGAGATGGTCTGCCCCTGGAGTGAAGTACCGGTGAAGGAGCCCAGCAAGGGGGCCGCCGTGTTGGGGCCGTCGTAGATGGTCAGATTGTCCACCGGGGCCACGCCGGCGAGCGAAAGGTTGAACGTGACGAAGGACAGGCTGATGAGGCTTCCGGGGACATCCGGACAGAGGGTGTAGGTGTCGTCCTCGTTGTTGGTGTACCCGGTGGCTCCCTGCCCACCGCTGTCCAGGAAGGCCCCGGCACAGGTGTTATCGCTGCCGCCCGTGACCAGGAAGGGCTGCGCTGCGATCCCCAGGGACAGCAGGACACCGGCTGCGACAGCGGCCCATCGGCATCGCCGAACAGGTCTGCCATCCGCGGTCACATGGTCTTGGGCAGGGTCGCGGCGTAATGTCACGTCATACAGTGAAGGCCCGGACGAACGTGTCCACCGGCCCCGCCAAACTATCGGCCCACCCCGTTCGATGGATGTCCGGATACCGCTTTCATGGGACAATTCGACGAACCGCCACGTGTGAGCATCCAGAAGGTCACCCCTGTCGATGGACCCCAAGGGGGCGGTGCCCGCTCAACGCAGTACCGTCACATGCCCCATGAACTCGTAGGGCCTGCCGGTGTATGCGGAACTGATGAGCAGCCGCCACGCGTACACCCCCGGCATCACCGGCTCTCCGTTGTAGCGGCCATCCCAGCCTTTGGTACGGTCGGTGGTGGAATGGACCAGCTCGCCCCACCGGTCGTACACCATGAACTCGAAGTCCTTGTTGGAGATGTCGCGACCCTGGACGTAGAGCACTTCGTTGATCCCGTCCCCGTCCGGTGTGAAACTGTTCGGCACGAACACCAGGAACTGGTCGATCACCTCCACGTATTTCAACGCGGTGTCCGAACAGCCCAGGTAGTTGGCCACAACGAGCTGTACGGGATAGGTATCCCCCAGGTCGTCCGGGAAGATGAAGAACGGATCGGGCACCGTGTCCGTTCCCAGGCCGGCGAAGTCCCATTGGTAGCTGGTGGCGTAAGGGCCGGCCTGTTCGATGAACTGGGTGCCGGGCTCGATCACGCTGGGCGGCTGCGGTGTCCAGGTGAACTCCGCGTTCGGCACAGCAGCCACCGTGATCCAGTCCACAATGGTGGTATCATCCGAACAGCCGTTCGGCCAGTGCACCGTGACGCCCACGTCGTAAACGGCCGGATCCATGTACGTGTGTCCCACGGGGCCGGGTGGACCCGGTACGACCAGTCCATCCCCGAAATCCCAATCCACCGTGGCACCGCCCGTGGTGTCGCGCACCGTGAAGCGCACCGTGAACGGGTCGCAGCCGATGAGGCTGTCCGCCGTCAGCACCAGCTCGGGTATCGGGATCACGTCCACCTGTATGCAGCGCGTTACATCCGTCGTTTCGCAGCCGTCGCCCAGGGTAACGCACCAAGGTCCAGAGGTGGTGGTGTTCACCGTGTAAGCGGCGCTCGTGGATGGCCCATCGCCCCAGTCGAAGGTGTATTGACCATCGCCACCCGCAAAGCTCTCCGGCGTCAGGACCAGGTCCGCCTCGGGGCAGGTCTCCAGGGTGTCGGGCACGCTCAGGCTCAGCGGCGGGTTCACCTGCACATCAATGGACACGGTGTCGCTTGAGCAGTTGTTCGGGTCCGTCACCCACACTTGGTACGTGGTGTTGGTGAGGGGCGTGAACATGGCCGGTACGCCGACCGCTCCAGTGCTCCAGTTGAAGGTGAGGAGACCACCGCCCCCTTGCGCCGTACCGGTCAAGGTCGCGGCACCGGTACGGCAGATCAACGTGTCATCGCTCAACGTGATGATCTCCACCGGCGGCGGCTCGTTGATGGACACGTCCAGTGAGTCCTCGCATCCGTTGCCGTTCACGCCTTCGCTGATGAACACTTCGAAGTTGCCTCCGCTGCCGTAATAGACATCCCCGATGGCGCTCTGTGTGCTCTGCACCACATTGCCCTGTTCATCCACCCAGGTGTAGTCCCACGGCCCTCCATTGCCATCGGTGGTCACGGTGATGCTGCCGCTGCCGTCGTTGTTGCACAACGCATCCACCACGGTGGCTGTGTTGTTCATCCAGGTCAGTGCGTTCACCAGCACACTGTCCGAATTTCCGCACAAGGGATGGCCTGCGGGAAAGGCGGTGAGCACATACCAGGTCTGCTGCGTGGGTGTGGCCAGCGGATAGGGGATGTTCGCGTTGGAGAGTTCGCTGTTCGGGGTCCACTGGTACACGATCGGCCCCTGTGGGATCGGCGGCGTCAATTGCCCGTTCAGTTGGATCGGATCGCCACAGTTCACCGGCAGGGTGGCGGTCACTTCCACCACGGCCCCCGGGGTCACGGTCAAGGTCAACAACGTATCGTAGGTGCAGCCGAAGTCGTCGGTCACCGTGTACACATAGTCGTAGAAGCCAGAGGCCGGAGGCGTCACGGTGATCTCATCGCAGCCCGCGTCGGTGCCGGTGATGTTCGGTCCGGTCCAGAACGTGCTGTCGCAGCCCGCTCCGTAAACCGGGGTGAACTCAACCACATCGGGATAGAGTGATGGGTCGATCGTGAGGCCCCAGTCGAAGATGAAGCCATCGTCGGCGAAGAGGTTGTCGGTCACCGTGATGCTCCAGTTGCCGTTCAACGGACAGCCGATGAAGTTCGCGAAGGACTGTTCCGCCTGGTAGGATCCCGGTGTCATGCAATTGTTGCCGGGTGTCACCGTGCTCGGTATCCAATTGCCTGCGGCGTTCTCCACAGAGAAAGGCCCAAAGGTGCCCAGATCGCCGAAGCAGTATTGGAAGCCGACACCGGGTGTGCCCACGCCCGGATCGATCGGGTCACCGAGGAAGGTGTTGCCCGGGCCCGTTCCGAGGCCGAATTCGTTGAAGAGCACCACGCTCTGGCCCGTGGGACAGGTCAATGTCACCGTCAGGTCGCCGATGTACGAATGCTCCATTGTGAAGCAGATCTGCTGCAGGTCCGTGGCGCTGCTGATCACGGTGCTGCCCGGAAAGCCCGTCACCGTGACCGCGGCATTGTAAGTAGCCCCCCCGCCGTCCGGCAGGATCACCAGGCCATCCACGATCGGCTCGGGCACGTTCGTCCATGTGGTGCCTTCCACATCGCCCAGGATCGTCGCGCTCTCTCCCACACAAATGCTCGATGGCGACATCGTCGTTCCCGACAGGTCCGGCACGGTGCCCACGCGCACCTTCACATCCACGTAGTTCACACTGACACAACCGATGTCATCGGTCACCGTCAACGTTGCGGTGTACTCTCCGGGTGCGGTGTAGGTGGCGCTGGCGGTCGGTCCTGTTGCCGTTGAACCATTGCCCAGGTCCCATGCATAGTTGTTCAGCGTCTGACCCGGAGCCGGGGAGGAACCGGAACCGTCGAAGTCGACGCTCTCTCCGATGCAGATGCGCAAGGGCGACTCCGCCAGTGGCGCAATGGCGGCGGTGGGTTCGTCACAGGGTTGGTCGCACAGGATCAGTGCCTGCCAGCCCGGTGCCTGCCCTGCGCCATCGGTGATGAACTGGAAGGTGAGGCATCCGGTTGAGGCGAACACCGCCAGGCCGGCCAGACTGTTGGCCTGTGATCCGGTCTGCACGATGGGCGAACCCGTGTCCGGCCCGTCGTAGATGATCAGCTGGTCGCCCGGCCCCAGGTCGAAGGTGATGATGGCCACTTGCGTATTGGCCCCGGGGATCCCGGGACAGAAGGTGATGATGTGGGTTTCGTTGGGGCCGTAATCCTCGTCGTAGCCGCTATCGAAGAACTCCGCATTGCAGAGCTGCTCCGTGCCGCCGTTGCTCACCAGCACGGTGGGGGGCTGGGCGTGGGCCATGAACGGCGAGAGCAGCACGAACGGGAAGAGCGCCCCGCTCCGCAGGGTGCTCAGCAACGCGTTGAGCTCGGTCCGCATGTCCATTCCGCTTGCGAACTTCTGGGATCCCGCTCGCATCCTACCGACCTGATCGCCCGGCTTGCTGGGGATCCCGGGCCGTGCTGGTCCTTCCGTCATCACTTCAGCAAGGACACGTGGCCCATCAACTCACGCGAGCCGCCCGTGCTGATGATCTGGTAGGTGATCCGGAAGGCGTACAGGTCCTCTTTCAGGATCTCGCCGCCACCGTTCATGTGCGTACCGTTCCAGCGCACGTTGGGATCCTTCGTTTCGAACACCACCTGGCCCCACCGGTCGAACACCAGCAACTGGAAGTTCGCCATGTCCGGAATGTTGCTGGTCATCCACCATTGGTCGTTGATGCCATCCCCGTCCGGCGTGAAGGCATTGGGGACGTAAGTGGCCAGCACATCGTCGATCACCACATCGTGGCACACCGTGTCCGCACAACCGTGCATGTCGATCGCGATCAGGCAGACGGGGTAGACGCCGGGGTATTTGTCCGAGAAGGTGAACTGCAGCTGGGGCTCGCTCGTGGTCATCAGACCGGCGATGTCCCAGATGTAGGCGGTCGCGTTCTCGCTCAGGTTGTAGAACGTCACGGTGGGGGCATCGATGTTCGCCGGCACCGGTACGTGGTCGAACTCCGCCACCACGGCCGGTGGCTCGGTCACGGTGTACGTGATGCTGGCCTGGCAACCCAATGCGCTCTCGATCACGAGGTCGTAGGTGCCGGCACAGGCGCCGGCCTTTGTGGCTTCCGGCACGAAGCTCGTTCCTCCATCGAAGCTGTAGAGCACCGCGTCGGCATCGGTGATCGTGATGCTGCCATCGCAATCGCCGTGGCACCAGGGTTCCACATGGCTCACCGCATCGATCTGCAAGGGATTCGGTTGCAGGATCGAGAACTCCGTGTTGTCGCTGCATCCGTTCTCATCCGTCACGGTCAGCGCGTATGCTCCGAAGCATAGCCCGTCCGCGAAGGCATCGGTGGGACCGGCCACACCGTTGCTCCAGGCGTAGCTGAAGGCGCCGTTACCACCCGTCATGGCCACGGTCGCTGTTCCGTCGCAGGAATCATGGCAGATCGCGTCGGTCAGGGTGAGCTGAATGTCCAGCGGTTGGGTGAACGTGATCGTCACACTGTCGATCAGGTAGCAGAGCACGCCGTCGTCCTCGATCCAATAGAACATCGCCGGGCCACTGCCGGGGGCGCTCACCTGCGTGGTGGGGCTGTTCGCATTGCCGAACACATAGCCGGCCGGCCCGCTCCAGCTTCCCGTGCCGGTGTTCCCGACACTGGCGTTCAAGGTGTAGGACAATGTGCATACGGTCTCATCAGGCCCCGCATCCACCACCCCGCAACAGCTCGGGTCGTCCGCGCTCAGGATCTGGATCTCCAGATCGGCGCTGCCTACACAACCAAGCGCGGTGGTCACGGTGTAGGTGTATACACCGGCCGCATCCACGGTGGGGTCGAAGGTGCCCGGGATCACGGCGCCGCCACTGTTGGTCCATACACCGCCGCTGGCCGGTGTGCCGCCCAGCATGTCGATCAGGTTGAACGTGGGCGGTGTGGCGCACACCACCACCAGGGTATCCTGTCCGGGATCCAGTCCGGGATCGATCGAGACGGTCACCTCATCGCTGGACACACAGTTGGGCTCGCCGGTCACATAGGCGGTCACCGTGTAGGTGGTGGTGCTCGTGGGCAGGGCCGTCGGGTTGGCGATGTTGGGGTTGCTCAGTCCGTCCGTAGGGCTCCAGCTCCAGGTGAGCGGGTCGCCCTGGCTGTTGGTGATGAAGGCGCTCATCTGCACGGGCGTGTTGCACACCACCTGGTCCACGCCAGCGTTCACCTGGAACGGTTCGTTCACCGTTACCGTGATGGTGGTATCATAGGTGCATCCGAAGTTGTCCGTTACGGTGTAGACGAAGGGATAGGTGCCCGGTGCGTTCGCCGTGAAAACGGCCGTGTCGCCGTTCGCGCTCACATAGTCCGGCAGGGTGCCACCGCTCCAAAGGGAGGAGTCCGCACCCGCACCGATGGTGGGGGTGAACGTGGTCACATCCGGGATGATCGCCGGGTTCCAGTTGATGGTCCAGTTGCAGATGAAGCCGTTGTCCGCGGCCCACAGGTCCGTGCTCTGGAAGATCCACTCGCCGTTCAAGGGACAGCCGAGCAGGTTGTTGAAGGACTGCACCGCCTCATAGGTGCCGGGGGCGAGCGCTGTTCCCTGCGATGAAGGAACAGTGTTGGTAGAGGAGTTCTCCTGGAATGTTCCGTTGGTCGCAGTCGGGCTCCAGCAGTATGTCCAGCACGTGCCCGGTTCCGGATCGAAGGCGTCCATGTCGTTCGCATCGCCGATGAAGGTGCCGCCTCCACCTTGTTGATGGAGGATCGTGGTCTGCCCGTTCGGGCAGATCACCTGGAGCACCAGGTCGCCCATGAAGCTGTGCTCCATTTCCACGCACACGCTCAATAGGTCGTTCACGTTCGTCAATGTCTGGCCTGGATCGAACTGTTCATAGGTGAGCCCCGATTGATAGGGTGCACCCACATCGTCCGGTAGCAGCGTCGGCTGCCCGATGCCCGCATCCGGCAGTCCGGTCCACGTAACAGGCTGCGCGTTGCCGGTGATCTCTACGGTGGCGCCGAAGCAGGTCTCGGTGCTTTCCGAGGTCAGACTGAAGTTTGGCGTTGTGCTCACCAGCACTTGCAGGTCCACCAGGTTCAGGTTCTTGCAACCATTATCATCCGTTACGGTCAACTGCACAACGTATTCCCCGTCATCGTCGAAACTGTGTGTGGTGACCGGTCCGCTCAGGCTGTCGATGTTGCCGTCGTCGAAATTCCACGCCCATTGCTGCAGGTTGAAACCCTGAACAGCATAGGAGGCGGAACCATCGAAGGAGATGACCTCGCCCACGCAGGCCAGCAGCGGCACCGGCTCGTTCATGCTCGCCACGGCCGTCGGGTTGGAGCAGGGGGTGGTGCACTGGAAGCCGGCGGAGAACTGGCCCGTTCCCGTACCGTTCGACCACCATTCCAGCGTGAGGCATCCGGTGGTATTGAACACCGTGCCGCTCACGATGATGTTCTGCAGGTCCTGCCCGGTGTACACACCCAGGGAGGTCGCGTTGGTGTTATCGCCGTCGTAAATGGCGATGTAATCGTCCGGGTTGCCGGCGGTGCTCAGGTCGAACACGAACCATGTGAGGTACACCACGTTCCCCGGAATGTCCGGACAGATGGTGAGCACATAGCTCTCGTTGTCCCCGTATTCGCCGCTCGGGCCACCTGTGTCCTCGATCACGCCCGAACAGGCGGTGACCGAACCCGCCGTGATGCTGTACTGCTGCCCTTGGGCAAGTGCGGAGGACACACTGCCGAGCATCGTGAGCGCGGCGAGCAGGGGCCTCAGGAACGACTTTGTGGGCCGGGTAAAGAACGCCATGGATCGGCTGGGAGCTTAGCGTTAGCGAAGGTAGTCCATTGGGCCGTGGCTGTGCCATCGACCGAAGACTTGACGGATGGCCCGGTCAAATGGTTCGCTGGGGCAGCTACCTGTGCAAAAGAAGAGGGAGGTGCGTCGGCACCTCCCTCCCCTTGAGACCGGTCCGTTCACCGGACCAGTTTCACCTTGCCCGTATAGGTCTCGGCCAGGTGCAGGCTCTCGCGGACGTCCACAACCCAGACGTATTCACCGGAGGCACAGTACTCCCCGCGGTTCTGCGGCTTTCCGGCCCAAGGCAGCGTGGCATCCTTGGTCTCGTACATCAGGTTTCCGTTCAGGTCGTAGACGGAGAGGGTGAACTTGACCCCAAGCTTCTGGAGCGCCGCCGGCATGAAGGTGTCCTCCTTGCCGTCGCCGTTCGGGCTGAAGCTGAACGGTGCATCAAGGTTGTAATCCTTGGCGATCCGGACCTCCTTCATCACCTTGTCCTCGCAACCGATCGGGTTGGTCACGGTGAGCTCCACCTGATAGGTGCCTTGGTTCTTGTAGATGTGGTCGGGGTGGGGGATGTCGCTGGATTGACCATCGCCGAAGTCCCAGTGGTACTTCACCCCGCCCAGGCTGCGGTTCTCGAAGTGGATGGAGGGCAGGTGCCCATCGTACTCCTGACGTACCAGATTGAACGCAGCCTTCGGCGCCTCGTGGATCACGATCACATCGCTGCTCGGCTTGTTCTGGATGAAGCCGCCACCGGCGGAGCTCATGGAGAGCATCACCTGGTAGCGCCCGGGCTTGGTGAAGGTGTGTTCCGGATTGGCCTTGTTGCTGAAACTGCCGTCCCCGAAGTTCCAAAGGTAGATGCCGTCCTCGGGCATGTGCTCCACCTTGAAGTCGACCGACGTGCCTGCACATGCCTGGCTCACGCTCGCCCGGAAGGTGCGCTGCTCCTTCTCTCCGCTGGTGACCGGGGGGGCGGCAGTGACCGGAGGCTGGTTGGCCGCTTTGGCGCGGCGCTGCCCGGCATCCACTGGCTTGGTTGACGAAGAGGCTCCCTTTGCGGTCCCTTCAGCAGACGCGGTCTGCGAGGCGGCAGCGGTGGCCGGGTTGCTTGCGATGTCGCTGCTTTCGGCGGGTGACGGTTGTTCAGCAGCACCCGTGCTCGCTTTCGGTGCTACAGGCATTTCGTCCTCAGCAGCAATTTGCTTGGCGTCGGTACCTGCCTGGGGTGTTGCCGCCTGCGGGGTAGTGGTCGCGCCCGTTCCCTCCAGCGCGATGCCGCTCTTGTTCTCCTCGGTGCTTTCCGTGAAGTACCAGAACGCGCCGCCACCTATCAGCAGGCCACCGGCCAAGAGAGCGGCAAGACTCCAGCGCGAGCGCGCGGAACCACCGGTGCCAGCGTTCAGCGACCTCTCCATCTGGGCCCAATCCGCACTGTTGTAAGGCACCTCGAACTGGTCGAGGGCCTTCCGCACGTGCTGCTCGAAGGCGTCATGGGCCGGTTCGTGCATATGCATGGGATCAAGGGAGCTTGTGCTCCTTTTTAAGCAGTTTCTTCAGGTTCTGTTTCGCCTTGGCCAGGTTGCTCTTGCTCGTACCGATGTTGATGCCCAGCAGCTCGGCGATCTCCTTGTGCGTCATCTCCTCGAAGACGTACAAGTTGAACACCGTGCGATAGGCCGGTGTAAGCTTCTGCATGGCATTGATCACGTCCGCCGGCTTCAGGTCCGGCATGTCCTCCGGGCCTTCGTCCTCCAGCACATCCTCCTCGTCCTGGTCCCCGAAGTCCTCGATGCTGCGGTCCTCGCCCAGCAGCAGGTAGGAGTTCTTGGCACGCCGGAAGTAGTCGATGGCCGTGTTCACCATGATCCGCCGGATCCAGCCCTCGAAGCTGCCGTTCCGGTTGAAGGCCGCCATGGACCGGAACACCTTGATGAAGCCATCCTGCAGGATGTCCTTGGCTTGATCGTGGTTCTTGGTGTACCGAAGGCATACGGCCATCATTTTGCCATAGAAGAGCTCGTACACGCGCTGCTGGCTCCGGCGGTCCCCAGCGATGCACCCATCGATGATGCCGGAGAACGCCGATACCTCCGCCTCCATGCTCTGCCATGTCCCCTCAAGACGCGATCCTTCGCGCAGGGTTGCCAGCGTAACGGGGCTGACCGTGGCCATGCGGGGAAGGTAGTGACAATTGCCGAACCGCCAAGCGGTTTGTTGGCAATTCGCGGCCCGATCGTGGATAAGCCGCCCCGGGGCGGGGTGGTGCGGACCTAATTTCGCCGCCGCTTTCCGCTGGGGAAAGCGCTCAACCCATCATCCATGAAGATCACCGTAGTAGGCGCCGGCAACGTGGGCGCCACCTGTGCCGATGCCTGCGCCCGCTGGGAGCTGGGCAATGAAGTGGTGCTGCTGGACATCAAGGAAGGCTTCGCGGAAGGCAAGGCCCTGGACATCTGGCAGACCGCCCCGATCAGCCTGTTCGACAGCCGCCTGACGGGCAGCACGAACGATTACGCCAAGACCGCCAACAGCGACGTGGTGGTGATCACCAGCGGCCTGCCCCGCAAGCCGGGCATGAGCCGCGACGACCTCATCGCCACGAACGCCAACATCGTCAAGAGCGTCACCGAGAACGTGGTGAAGCACAGCCCGAACGCCATCATCATCGTGGTGAGCAACCCGCTCGATGTGATGACCTACTGCGCGTTCATCACCAGCAAGTTCCCCTCCAGCCGCGTGTTCGGCATGGCCGGCATCCTGGACACCGCCCGCTACCGTGCGTTCCTGGCCACCGAACTGAACGTGAGCCCCAAGGACATCCAGGCCGTGCTGATGGGCGGCCACGGCGACACCATGGTGCCGCTGCCGCGCTACACAACCGTGGGCGGCATCCCCGTCACCGAGCTGATCGCCAAGGAAAAGCTGGACGCCATTGTGGAGCGGACCAAGAAGGGCGGTGGGGAGATCGTGAACCTGCTGGGAACCAGCGCTTGGTACGCACCGGGCACCGCCGCCGCACAAATGGTGGAGGCCATCGTGCGCGATCAGAAGCGTGTGTTCCCCGTCTGCGCCTGGCTGACCGGTGAGTACGGCCTGAAGGACGTGTACATGGGCGTGCCCGTGGTGCTCGGCCGCAAGGGCATTGAGCGCATCATCGAACTGAAGCTGACCAAGGAGGAGCAGGAGCTCTGCAACGCCAGCGCCAAGGCCGTGAAGGAGGTGATGGACGTGCTGGACAAGATGAACAACGTGCCGGCCTGAGGCTGGTCCGAAGGCCCTGATCGAAGGCGCCCGCCATCCGGTGGGCGCCTTTGTCGTTCAGGGCAGCTCGCACGCATCCTTCATCCCAAGGCGGTGCCTGTTGCGGGCCACCACATCGTAGCCCAGGTCGCGCAGGGGACGGGGGATGAGGCGAAGGGCCCATGCCGCCACCGTCCAGCGCGGCAGCACCATCAAGATCCGCCAGGCCGCGGCGCTTTTCACGTGCGCGCGGTCGCCTTGCACGAGCACCACGGAATCGACATGGGCCGGTATCCCATATCTGTTGCGAAGTGCGCTCCCTTCCGCAGAGTCCAGCGCTGCGTAACGGAAATGTCCCCGCTTGTCACGGCGTCTGATCCAGTTCACCCAGCCGTTGCAGTAGGCGCATGCGCCGTCGAACAGGACCACTGCCCCGGCCATGGCTTAACGCACCACCGCTAGGCGGCGCGTCCACCGGTCCGTGCCATTGCCCACCTCCACGTGGTACGCTCCTGGCGGCACCAGGCCCAGGTCCACCGTGGTGCGTTTGTCCATCAGGCGCTGCTGGGCCACCACGCGGCCCATGGCATCATACAACCGCCAATGCAGGCCTTTGGTCACGGGCATGTGCAGGGCCAGGGTCACTTCGGCGCTGGTCGGGTTCGGCATCAGGTCGAAGACCTCTTCGGCCGGTGTTCCGCTGTTCAGCACGGCCTGTGCGGCGATGTCGTTCCGCCAGAAGCTGAGCCCCCCGCGGAAGTTGCCGATCACCGCGTCCAGGTGCCCGTCGCTGTTCCAATCATACAGGGCCACGGCCGTGCGCATGCCCTCGCGCACCTCCTGCCAGGTACTGTCCACCAGCTCCCATGTGCCGCCCAGGTTCCCTTCGATGCCGGCGTAGTGGTGGATCCATCCGCTTTCGCTGCCCACCAGCAGTTCGCGCTCACCGGCGTCGTTCAGGAACATGCATGGGGTGCTGTACCCGGTGACGTTCCAGTATTCCGCCACATCCAGGCCGCCCACGGAGTCGTTCTCCAAATGCCACACCGGCGCTGCGCTGGTGCCCGCGTTGCGGTAATGGTTGATGTTGCCGTTCCGCTCACCGATGAGCAGGTCCAGCAGCCCGTCCGCGTCCACATCGAACACTTGCGGGGCAGCGAACTGGCCCACATCGATCGGCTGGCCCTGGTCGTTGGCCACGGTGGGTTGCGCCAGTTGGAACTGGGCCACCGGCGTGCCCGAGGTGTTCTCGTAGTAGTGCAGCTTGCCCTGCAGGTCGCCGATGTACATGTCCTTGTCCCCGTCGCCGTCCATATCGCCGAAGGCCGGGTACATGGCGTTGCCGATGCCGCTGGTGCTCAGGTCCATGTAGTCCTCATCCACCAGTTCGAACGCGGGTGATGTGGCGGAGCCCGTGTTCCGCAGCGCCGCCAGCTTGCAGGGGTAAAGGCCGCCTTCGGCGTAGTAGCCGTAGTTGGCCACCACCAGGTCCATCAGTCCGTCCCCGTCGATGTCGAACGGCACCGGGTACGCGCCTTCGCCCAGGTCCAGCATGCGGTCCTGGAACAGGTCGTTCTGCTGGAAGTCGAACACCGGAGCGGCGTCCGTGCCGGTGTTCCGGTAGTACCACACGCTGTGCGCGTTCTCGGAGAGCGAGGGGTAGTTCGGGGTGACGAGCAGGTCCCGTTTGCCGTCGTTGTTCACGTCCTCGTAGAACGGGGTGGGGAAGATGCTCAGCTCCACGGACTGGTCGTACACCGGGAACAGGCTGTCCTGGGCCACCATGATGGCACTGTCCAAGGTGCCGCCGTTGTAAAGGGCCAGCATGTTGCGGAAGAGCACATCGCCGATGAGCAGGTCCTTGTCCCCATCGCCGTCCAGGTCGATGGGGAGATTGGTACTCCCCACGTGTGCCCGGTCATCCGCGTCGGTCCCATGGCCACGCACCGCATCGGCCACGTCCCCGCCATCCTCCAGCGGAAGCTCCGGGTCCGGCACGTTGAAGTTGCACGGGTTGTTCAACTGCACACTGTTGTTGTTCAGGTTCTCGCTGAAGTACCCCCAGCAGCGGTTGCGCACCTCGAACGTGAGGCTGTCGGCCGTGCCGTACAGTTCCATGCTCAGGTTCTTGTGGTACTCCATGTAGTTGCCGAAAATGCTGAAGGTGATCACGTCCAGGTCGCCATCCCCGTCGACGTCCTCGATCCCCGGGATGTCCACCTGAGTGATGTACAGGTTGGCCACGGTGGGCACATAGTTGCTGTTCACCAGGTCCTCCACCTGTTCGAAGGAAAGGTCGCCGCCCGCGCTCGTATTCTTCCAGACCCCGGCACCGCCCAGCGTGTAGCTGAAGATGTCCTCCTTGCCGTCCCCGTTGTAGTCCCGCAGCAGGGTCCACTCCTGCAGCTCCCGGAACGGATAGGTGTCATCGTACGCCCGGGTGAAGCTGTAGCTCACCTGACCGGGCACCCCGTTGTTGAGCAGCGTGATGACCTTGTTGCCGGAACGGTCGAACAGGAGCAGATCCTTGTCCCCATCCCCATCCAGGTCGATGTCCGAGATGTGGGCGAAGTTGATGCCGCCGGCCCAGGCCATGGACAGCGGCTGGCCATTGCGCACCACGGGGATCGACGGGTCGAACGTGAGGGCCACCTGGCCAAAGAGCGCGCAGGCGAGCAGGATGGTCGCGGAGAAGGTGAGGGGTCGCAGCATGGTTCCTGGTGGACGGCTTGGATCAGCGGTAGGAGCGACGAAAGTACCGCCCGTCAAGAAGGCCAACCTTGACCAACGGCACACTTTGTACACCATCCGGGGCAGGCAAACACACGCCGGAACGGCTTGTGCCTTAGGCTGCGGCAATGGTTGAAGGCCGCACGGGGCATCCTTCTATATTTGCCGCCCCCTCAACGGGAGGTGCCTTGACGCGCACGTTCCAAGGGTCACGAAACCAACTCATCCGTCATGCAGAATCGTAGCGCGCTGTGGGTGTTCACCATCCTTCTGGCGATCGCGTGCTTGTGGCAGCTCTCGTTCTCCTTCTTCACCAAGCCATTGGAGCGCAAGGCCGCCCAGGAAGGCAGCATCATGGCGGATTCCGTGCTGGCCGTGGCCGGCAACGAGCGCCTCACGCGGGACAGCATCGCGCTGGTCTTTGAGAACAAGTACCTGCGCGAGCATGCCGAGGATGTGGTCTATCCGGTGTTCGGCTACACCTACAAGGAGTGCAAGGAGCGCGAGATCAACCAGGGTCTCGACCTGAAAGGCGGTATGGCCGTCACCCTGGAGGTGAGCATCCCCGAGATGGTGGCCAACCTCAGCGGCAACAGCCAGGACCCTGCCTTCCTGCAGGCCATGGAGAACGCACGCGAGGCCCAGCGGTCCCGCTCGGACGATTTCATCACCCTGTTCGACGAGGAGTTCCGCAAGGTGGCCCCGAGCGCCAGCCTGGCGGCCATTTTCAGCAGCCAGGACAACCAGGCCCTGTTCCCACGGGAGAGCTCCAACGAGCAGGTTGTCACCATCCTGCGCGAACAGGCCCAGATCGCGCTGAACAACACGGAGAAGATCCTCCGCACCCGTATCGACAAATTCGGTGTGGCGCAGCCCAGCATCCAGAAGCAGGCGCTCAGCGGCCGCATCCAGATCGAACTGCCCGGTGTGAAGGACAAGGAGCGGGTGCGCAAGCTGCTCCAGAGCACGGCCAACCTGGAGTTCTACGAGACCTTCGACCGGAATGACGTGTTCCCCAAGCTGGGTGAGGCCAACACGCGCCTGAGCGCCCTGCTGCACCCCGATCTGGCACGGCTGGACAGCGCACGCAATGACAGCATCAAGCAGGTGCAGGCCGAACTGGACAGCCTGAAGAAGGGCATCCAGGAGAACACGGCCCTGGACAGCCTGCGCAAGATCGCGTTGATCGACTCCCTGGTGGCGGTCGACAGCACCCGCCGCGCCGAGAACCAGATGGATTCGCTGACGGCCCAGGCCGAGGCGGAGAAACGGATCCCCTTGTTCGGCGCCGGCCGCATCGAGATCAACCAGGCACAGGTGCGCGGCCAGCAGCACGTGGACGTGCTCGGCTACTGCCGCCCCACGGACACCGCCAAGGTGAACGGACTGTTGCGCCGTGTGCCCGTCCAAAGCCCGGACCCGAGCTTCGGCATCAAGCTGGCCTGGAGCGCCAAGAGCGAGCGCCTCACCAACGGTACCGAGTCGGCCGACTACCTCACGCTGCGCGCCCTGAAGATCCCCCGCGACGGCAAGCCTCGTATTGACGGTTCTGTGATCACCGACGCCCGCCAGGATTTCGACCTGAAAGGCGATGCGGAGGTGGCCATGCAGATGAACCAGGAAGGGGCCGTCATCTGGAAGCAGATGACCGGCGAGAACGTGGGCAAGAACGTGGCCATCGTGCTGGATGAGCACGTGGTCTCGTCCCCCACGGTGATCGGCGAGATCCCCGGAGGCCGCAGCAGCATCAGCATGGGCAGCGGCGACCGCAACCGCCAGATCGAGGAGGCCGGTGATCTGGCCAATATCCTCAAGGCCGGTGCGCTGCCCGCCCCGGCGCGCATCATCGACGAAACGGTGGTGGGTCCGACCTTGGGTGAAGCGAACGTGCAAGGTGGCCTGATCAGCTTCGCCATCTCGCTTGTATGCGTCCTGCTCATCATGGTGGCCTACTATGCCCGGGCAGGTTGGGTGGCCGATATCGCCCTGTTGGCGAACGCCTTCATCCTGCTTGGTTGCATGGCCAGTTTGCAGGCCACGCTCACCCTGCCCGGCATTGCCGGTATCGTGTTGACGATCGGTATGGCGGTGGACGCCAACGTGCTCATCAACGAGAGCGTTCGCGAGCAACTGAAGCAAGGTCGCGTGCTGAAGTCCGCCGTGGACAATGCCTACAAGTTCCAAGGGGCACTTTCCGCCATCGTCGATTCCAACATCACCACCTTCGTCACGGGTGTGATCCTGTTCTACTTCGGCAGCGGTCCGATCAAGGGCTTTGCCACCACGCTGATGATCGGGATCCTATCCTCCCTGTTCACGGCGATCTATGTCAGCCGCCTGATCATGTCCAGCCGCCTGGACAAGAACAAACCCATCTCGTTCTGGATGGATTGGAGCCGGAACATCTTCGATGGCGCCAACTACGACTTCATGAGCAAGCGGAAGGTGTTCTACGTGGTGAGCGCGCTGGTCATCGGCGCCGGGGTTGCGTCCATGTTCACCCGTGGGTTCAACCTGGGTGTGGACTTCACCGGAGGGCGTTCGTACGTGGTCCGGTTCCAGGAGCCGGTGGAAGTTGAGCAGGTGCGCGTCCACCTGGAGCCGTTGCTCTTCGAGGAAGGCCGCCAGTACACCGTCGGTGTGAAGACCTATGGTGGGGACCGTCAGATCAAGCTGACCACCAACTACCTCATCGACGAGCCCCAGCGCGGAACGGATCAGGTCGTTGACGACCGGGTGAAGGAAGGTCTTACCAAGTACGGTGCGTTCCAGATCCTGGAGTCCAGGAAGGTGGATGCCACCATCAGCGACGATATCAAGACGAAGGCGTTCACGGCCGTGTTCTTGGCGCTCGTTTTCATGTTCGGCTACATCGCCGTGCGCTTCAACAACTGGCGCTTCGGTGCCGGTGCGTTGTTGAGCCTGGTGCACGACACCTTGTTCGTTCTTGGCCTCTACTCACTGCTCTGGGGTGTGGTCGGCTTCTCCTTGGAGATCGATGAGGGTTTCATCGCCGTCATCCTGACCGTGATCGGTTACTCGATCAACGATACCGTGGTGGTGTTCGACCGCATCCGGGAGTATCTGCGCGAGCATCGCCGCGAGCCGATGGTCACGGTCTTCAACAAGGCCATCAACAGCACCTTGAGCCGCACGCTCAACACGGGTGTATGCACCATGCTGGTGCTCATCATCATCTTCGCCTTCGGCGGGGTGAGCATCAAAGGATTCGTGTTCGGTCTGTTCGCAGGCATCCTGACAGGTACCTACAGTTCCATCTTCGTGGCGAGCGCTGCGGCGGTCGATCTGTACAAGGGCATCGATCAGTCGGTGTCCAGCACCAAGGAGACGGCCGTGGCCTGATCACAGCGCAAGCAACTGCGAAGCCCCGCCTTGGCGGGGCTTCGTCGTTCAGGGCATCGCCCCGGCCTACCTTCGCCCGCGATGGGCCACCTGCTCCTGTTCGATATCAGCGGCGGCGAATTGCTGTTGATCATGCTGGTGGTGCTGCTCTTCTTCGGCAGCAAGGGCCTCCCCGGCATCGCCCGCACGTTGGGACGGGCCATGCGCCAGGTGCAGGACGCCAGCGCTGAGGTTCAACGCGAGATCCAGCGGGGCGCCACCGAGGTGCGTCAGGGCTACGAGGACCACCGCCGTTCGCTGGTGGGCGATGTGTCGAGCACGACTCCGCGCCGCCCGCCCGTGGAGCCCCCCGCAGAAGCGCCAGCACCGGAGCCGCCGCCCCCCCCGCCCGGACCGCCAGGGGCCATACCCCGGAACGACTGAGGTCCCCTGGGCCGATGAGGGAGCCTTCCGTTGAGGAAGGCTTTTTTCGTTGTGCCCCCTCTTTTCAATGGGTGTTCGGAAAGAAATAGGTTACTTTTTTAGTCTTACCCCCCTCAGATCAGGTACCTTCGCCCCGCGAAACACACTTTTTACATGTCCACCCCCCATCTACGCTCCAAGGCCCAGGAGGATGTGCTCAACCGTGAGCCCAAGCCGGTCGAACCGCCCAGCATGCGCATCAGCGAGTACTTCGGCGCCAACGTCTTCGGCGAGGAGGCCATGCGCATGTTCCTCACCGAGGAGGCCTACTTCGCGGTGCGCCAGGCGATGACCCACGGCACCCGGATCGACCGCAAGCTCGCCGACCAGGTGGCCAGCGGGATGAAGGAATGGGCCGCCAGCAAGGGGGCCACGCACTACACCCACTGGTTCCAGCCCCTCACCGGCACCAGCGCCGAGAAGCACGATGCCTTCTTCGAGCCGATCGGCAACGGCCGCAGCATCGAGCGCTTCGATGGCAGCATGCTCGTGCAGCAGGAGCCCGATGCCAGCAGCTTCCCCAGCGGCGGCATCCGCAACACCTTCGAGGCCCGCGGTTACAGCGCGTGGGACCCGGGCAGCCCGGCCTTCCTCCTGGGGCGCACCCTCTGCATCCCCAGCATCTTCATCAGCTACACCGGTGAGGCGCTCGACCACAAGATGCCCCTGCTCCGCGCCATCAAGGCCGTGGACGAGGCCGCCACGCCCATCTGCCAGTGGTTCGACAAGGATGTCTCCAAGGTGACCTGCACCCTGGGCTGGGAGCAGGAGTACTTCCTGATCGACGAGGCCCACTACTACGCCCGTCCGGACATCATGATGACCGGTCGCGCCCTGTTCGGCCACAGCCCCGCCAAGGGCCAGCAGTTGGAGGACCACTACTTCGGCAGCATCCCCGAGCGGGCACAGGCCTTCATGCGCGACTTCGAGACCGAGTCCCTGAAGCTTGGCATCCCGGTGAAGACCCGCCACAACGAGGTGGCCCCCAACCAGTTCGAGTGCGCCCCGGTGTTCGAGGAGCTCAACCTGGCGGTGGACCACAACATGCTGCTGATGGACGTGATGGAGAAGACCGCGCGCAAGCACCACTTCCGCGTGCTCTTCCACGAGAAGCCCTACGCCGGTGTGAACGGCAGCGGCAAGCACAACAACTGGAGCCTGGCCACCAACACGGGCCGGAACCTGCTGCGCCCGGCCAAGACGCCGAAGGAGAACATGCAGTTCCTCACCTTCTTCGTCAACACCATCGCGGCCATCAACACCCACGCCGATGTGCTGCGCGCCAGCATCGCCAGCGCCAGCAACGACCATCGCCTGGGCGCGAACGAAGCCCCGCCGGCCATCATCAGCACCTTCATCGGCGAGCACCTCAGCAAGCTGCTCGATGAGCTGGAGAAGAACGTGAAGAGCACCATGAGCCCGGCGCTGAAGACCGAGCTCAAGCTCGACATCGGCCGCATTCCCCCGGTGATGCTTGACAACACGGACCGCAACCGGACGAGCCCCTTCGCCTTCACCGGCAACAAGTTCGAGTTCCGCGCCGTGGGCAGCAGCGCCAATTGCGCCGGGGCCATGACCGTGCTGAACACCATCGTGGCGCAGCAACTTGTGGCCTTCCGCAAGAGCGTGGAAGCGCTGGAGGACAAGGGGACCAAGCGCGATGAGGCCATCCTGCGGGTGCTGCGCGACCTGATCGTGGAGAGCAAGCGCATCCGCTTCGAGGGCAACGGCTACAGTGACGCGTGGAAGGCCGAGGCGAAGAAGCGTGGCCTCAGCAACATCCCCGACACCCCGCGCGCATTGGACGTGTGGAGCCGCAAGGAGACCAAGAAGCTCTTCGCGGACATGGGCGTGCTGAGCGAGGTGGAGCTGGACGCCCGCCACGAGATCGAACTGCACAGCTACATGCTGAAGGTGCAGATCGAGAGCCGTGTGGCCGGCGACCTGGCCCAGAACCACATCGTGCCCACCGCCATCACGTACCAGAACCGCTTGATCGAGAACGTGAAGGGCCTGCGCGAGGTGCTGGGGGCCGAGAAGGCGAAGAAGGCCACCACCGCCCAGGTCGCCCTGGTCGAGGAGATCAGCGAGCACATCGGCAAGATCATCACCCTGGTGGACGCCATGATCGAAGCCCGCAAAAAGGCCAACACCATCGAGGATGCGCGCGAAAAGGCCATCGCTTACTGCGACAAGGTGAAGCCCTACCTGGACCAGATCCGTTACCACAGCGACAAGCTGGAACTGCTGGTGGACGATGAACTCTGGCCCCTGCCGAAGCTGCGCGAGCTCCTGTTCACGCGCTGAGGACGCCTTCCTGAACACGGGCCGGTGTGGACGGTTGATCCTGTCCGCCCGGCCCGTGCCCTTTTCAGTTCCGTTGGCCAGTAGGCGCTCCGGATGCCAGGGGGGTCACCTTTGGCGTGGTCCGGCCATCAACCCCGGTCCTCGGAAGCAGTTGCGGGTCGGCTGCTCATAAGGGACTTTGTTTACATTCGCCCGGCCCCAATAACCTGAAACCGGACCATGATGAGCACGAGGAAGTTCCTGGCCTGCTTCGCCTTCACCCTGATGTGCGCCACCCTCGCAGTGGGGCAGGGCAAGCCGAACGAGGCGGATGAAGCGTTCAAGGCTGGGCAGTACTTCAACGCGATCGAGCTCTACAAGAAGGCCTACACCCAGGAGAAGAAGGCCAGCACGAAGGCCGAGCTCATCTTCAAGGTGGCCGAGTGCTACCGCGTGCTGGGCGATGCGCCCAATGCGCAGGTGTGGTATGAGAAGGCCAACAAGGCGCAGTACACCGACCCGGTCACGTACTACTACATCGGGGAGGCGCTGAAGGAGCAGGGCAAGTATGCCGAGGCCATCGCCGCCTACAACAAGTACAAGGAGAAGAACCCCGGGGACTCCCGTGCGGACGCCAGCTTGGCCGCCTGCCAAATGGCACAGACCTGGAAGGATCAGCCCAGCCGATACACCGTGGACCCCGAGGTGCTGCTGAACACGCCGCAGTATGATTTCAGCGCGGCCTTCTCCGTGAAGAAGAACGACGAGGTGGTGTTCGCCAGCAGCCGTCAGGCCAGCACGGGCACGGAAACGGACGGGATCGCGGGCGAGAGCTTCCTGGACCTGTTCGCAAGCAGCCGCGACAAGCTTGGTAAGTGGAGCGAGCCGGTAAAGCTGCCGGTAACGATCAACACCCCGGCCCACGAGGGCAGTGCCACGTTCAACAGCAAGCGCACGGTGATGTACTTCACCCGCTGCGAGCGTGAGAAGAAGAAGGCCTTCGGCTGCGAGATCTGGATGAGCAAGAAGGTGGGCAGCAACTATGCCGAGCCCGAGAAGCTCGTGCTGCACCCCCCGGTGGACGAGAAGGACTCCAACCAGGTGAAGCTGGGCCAGCCCACCTTGAGCAAGGATGACGGCATCCTCATCTTCTCCAGCAACCAGAAGGGTGGCCAGGGCGGTAAGGACCTGTGGATGGTCCGTCTCGACAAGGACGGCAAGCCCACCGGGACTCCGACGAACCTGGGTGCGGAGATCAACACCAAGAAGGACGAGCTGTTCCCGTTCCTGCGTGCGAACGGCAACCTGTACTTCAGCAGCGACGGGCACCCCGGCATGGGCGGCCTCGACATCTTCATGGCCGAGAAGACCGGTGACAACACCTGGGGCCACGTGGAGAACATCAAGAGCCCCATCAACAGCAGCGGCGACGACTTCAGCATCGTCTTCGATGGCGACGAGGAGAAGGGCTACTTCACCAGCAACCGCCCCGGCGGCAAGGGTCAGGACGACATCTGGCGTTTCATGATGCCGAACCTGGAGTTCGCGCTGCAGGGCGTGTGCTACGACAAGGAGACGGGCCAGCCCTTGCCGGATACCAAGGTGGAAGTGGTCGGTACGGACGGCAGCAGCTTCAGCGCGATGACCGATGCCAACGGCGGCTTCGTGTTCGCGGAAAAGGGCAAGGACCGCTACATCAAGGAAAGCACCAGCTACACCATCCGCGCCAGCAAGGAGAACTACCTGGTGGTGAACGACCAGATCACCACCGTGGGGCTGAACGAGAGCACCACCTTCGCCAAGGAGTACTACCTGCAGCCGGTGCGTCCGGACAAGTTCATCAAGCTGCCGGAGGTGCAGTACGACCTGGGCAGCTACGCGCTTCGTCCCGAGGGCAAGGACTCCCTGGAGACGCTCTACCAAACGCTGGTGGACAACCCCACGATCATCATCGAGCTGGCGGCCCACACCGACTCGCGCGACAGCGACAAGCGGAACATGGTGCTGTCCCAGAACCGCGCCCAGAGCTGCGTGAACTATCTGGTGGAAAAGGGCATCGATCCGGCCCGCATGCAGCCCAAGGGCTACGGCGAGAGCATGCTGCGCATCACCGATGCGGAGATCGCCAAGATGGCCACGAAGGAGGAGAAGGAGGCCGCGCACCAGAAGAACCGCCGTACCGAGTTCCGTGTACTCAGCTTCGACTACGTGCCGAAGGAGAACACGCCGGCACCGCCGCAGAACCAGTAGTGACGAACCTGGAAAAGAGCATCCCGTGCACGCGGGATGCTCTTTTCTTTTTCCGCCGCCCATGAGCACCACCGATCGATACGCCCAGCGCGGGGTCTCCTCCGGCAAGGAGGATGTGCACAAGGCCATTGCCCGGCTGGACAAGGGGCTTTTCCCCAAGGCCTTCTGCAAAGTGGTGGCCGACGACCTCACTGGAAGCCCGGAACATGCCTTGGTGATGCACGCGGACGGTGCCGGCACCAAGAGCAGCCTGGCCTATGCCTATTGGAAGGAGACCGGTGACCTGAGCGTCTGGGCCGGCATCGCCAAGGATGCCGTGGTGATGAACCTGGACGACCTGCTCTGCGTGGGCGTAACGGACAACATCCTGCTGAGCAGCACCATCGGACGCAACAAACGGCTGATCCCTGGAGAGGTGATCACGGCGATCATCGAGGGCACCGAACGGTTCCTCGAACAGATGCGCGGGCTCGGCATCGGCATCCGCAGCACCGGGGGAGAGACCGCCGATGTGGGCGACCTGGTGCGCACGGTGATCGTGGACAGCACGGTGGTGGCCCGCGTCCGGCGCACGGACGTGATCGACAATGCACGCATCCGGCCGGGCGATGTGATCGTGGGCCTCGCCAGCCATGGGCAGGCCACGTACGAGGCGGACTATAATGCCGGCATGGGCAGCAACGGCCTCACCAGCGCGCGCCACGATGTGTTCGCGAAAGCCGTGGGGCAGGCCTTCCCGGAATCCTATGATCCCGGTACGCCGGCCGAGCTGGTGTACAGTGGACAGGCGCGCCTGACGGATCCCCTGGAGGGCACACCTTTGGACATGGGACGGGCCGTGCTATCGCCCACACGCACCTATGCACCCATCATCCGCGAAGTGCTCGCGCGCATGCGGAACGAGGTCCATGGCATGGTGCATTGCAGCGGTGGTGCACAGACCAAGGTGCTCCACTTCGTCGAGGACCTGCGCATCATCAAGGACGAGCTCTTTCCCACGCCACCGCTCTTCCTGGCGATCCAGCGCATGAGCGGAACGGACTGGCAGGAGATGTACAAGGTGTTCAACATGGGGCACCGGATGGAGCTCTACGTACCGGCGGCCCGTGCGGCCGAGATCATCGCCATCAGCGCAGCGTTCGGTGTGGATGCCCGCATCGTGGGCCGGGTGGAGGCGGCGGAGCGGAAGCAGGTGGTTATCCGGAGCGCCCACGGCGAATTCACCTACGCATGAGCGATCTGCTGCAGAAGCTCTCCGCCGTGCACGACCGGCGCACCGAGGTGGGCAAACGCCTGGCCGACCCGGCCGTGATCGCCGACCAGAAGCTCTTCGTGGAGCTCAACCGGGAATACCGGGACCTGGAGCCCATCGAAGAGGCCTACCTGCGCTACAAGCGCGCCTACGAAGGCCTGGAAGGCGCCAGGGAGATGCTGCGCTCGGAGAAGGACCCGGAGATGCTGGACCTGGCGCGCGCGGAGCAGACCGAGCTGCAGGCCCGGCTGGAGGCGATGGACGAGGAGGTGCGGATGCTGCTCGTGCCGAAGGACCCGAACGATGCGCGCAACTGTACTGTGGAGGTGCGTGCCGGCACCGGCGGCGATGAGGCCAGCATCTTCGCCGGCGACCTGTTCCGCATGTACACCCGTTACTGCGAGGGCCGCGGCTGGAAGGTGGAGGTGGCGGACGCGAGCGAGGGCACCGCGGGCGGCTTCAAGGAGGTGATCTTCAATGTGGTGGGCGACGGGGTCTATGGCGTGCTGAAGTACGAGGCCGGGGTGCACCGCGTGCAGCGCGTGCCCGCCACGGAGGCCCAGGGCCGCATCCACACCAGTGCCGCCACGGTGGCCGTGCTGCCCGAGGCGGACGAGCTCGACTTCGAGATCAAGGAGAGCGATGTGAAGATGGAGACCGCGCGCAGCGGCGGGGCCGGTGGCCAGAACGTGAACAAGGTGGAGACCAAGGTGCGCCTAACCCACATCCCCACGGGCACGGTGGTGATGTGCCAGACCGAGCGCAGCCAGCTGGGCAACCGCATGAAGGCCATGCAGATGCTGCGCACCAAGCTCTATGATGAGGCGCTCCAGAAGAAGTTGCAGGCCGAGGCCAGCCACCGCAGGAGCCAGGTGAGCAGCGGTGACCGCAGTGCCAAGATCCGCACCTACAACTATCCCCAAAGCCGCGTGACGGACCACCGGATCGACTTCACCAGCCACAACCTGCCCGCCATCATGAACGGTGACCTTCAGGACATCATCGACGCGTTGCAGCTGGCGGACCGCACCGAACGCCTGAAGGAGGAGGCCGGGATCTGAGCATCGCACGATCGCGCACCTTCGCACCCACATGGACCGCCGCACGCTCGTCGACCTGATCCGCCGCAAACGCAGCCTGCTCTGTGTGGGGCTGGATACCGAGGAACACCTGGTTCCGGAGCACTTCCGGGATGAGCGCCATCCGGTGCGGGCCTTCAACGAGGCCATCGTGGAGGCCACGCATGACCTGGCCGTCGCCTACAAGCTGAACCTTGCCTTCTATGAGGCGCAGGGCGTGGACGGCTGGGAGGACCTGGAGGCGACCATCGCCTACATCCGCAGCCGTGGCGATGTGTTCATCATCGCCGATGCGAAGCGCGGGGATATCGGGAACACCGCCCGCAAGTACGCGGAAGCGTTCTTCGACCGGCTCGGGGTGGATGCGGTCACCATCGCGCCGTACATGGGGCGCGACAGCATCGCGCCATTCCTTGGCCGCGCGGACAAATGGGCCATCGTGCTCGGGGTCACCAGCAATGAAGGTGCGCTGGACTTCCAGTTCCTGTCGGTTGACGGGGGACGGCAACGCCTTTTCGAGCACGTGATGCGGAAGGTGGCCGAGTGGGGGCCGGCTGCGAACACCATGTTCGTGGTGGGGGCCACCCGCACCGATGTGCTGGCCCAGGCCCGGGCCTGTGCGCCGGACCACTTCTTCCTGGTGCCCGGCGTGGGTGCCCAAGGCGGTGACCTGAACGCCGTGCTGGATGCCACCATGACCCCGGACGGAGGACTGTTGATCAACAGCAGCCGGGGCATCCTCTACGCAGGCAAGGACGAGGACGCCATTGGTGCCGCCCGCCGTGCCGCGCAGGAACTCCAGCAGGCCATGGAGCGGCGCATGCGTGCGAAAGGCGTGCTGTGAGCACTACCTTATGGGAGCCCGGTTGACGGAAGAACCGTCGATCGGTGACCCATGTCGCACGTTCGCGCCTATCGATCGCCTGAAACCCACCGGATCCTCCTCGATCCCGCGTTCCCCTACCGCGAGGAACTCCTCCAGTTCATCTGGGAGCAACGCCTCTTCGACACTCGCGGCTTGCGCACCGTGGACGGTGCCGAGGTGATGGTGGTGTGCCCCGGTCGCATCCAGCAGGGCAGCGGTCCGGACCTGGTGGATGCGCGGATCCGCATCGCGGGCCAACTGTGGTCCGGTACGGTGGAGGTGCATGTGCGCAGCAGCGAATGGTTCGCGCATGGCCATGCAACCGATCCCGCCTATGGCAGTGTGGTCCTGCACGTGGCCTACCTCCACGATGCCGATGTGCGGCTGCAGGGAGGCCGTGTGATCCCTGCGGTGGAATTGCTCGACCGCATTCCCAGGGCCCAGTTGGAGCGTTACCAACGCCTGATGCAGGAAAAGGCCTGGGTGCCATGTGCAAGCATGCTCGGGCAGGTGGACCCGGCGCGGATCAGCCTCTGGCTGGAGCGCCTGATGGTGGACCGGCTCGAGCGGAAGGCCCGGGAGGTGCTCCAACTACACACGGCGCTGCAGGCCGATCCGTTGGAGACCCTTTGGGTGCTGATTGCACGCGCCCTTGGCTCCAAGGCCAATACGGAGCCGTTCACCCAGCTGGCCCGGGCCTTGCCCCTGAAGGTGCTCCTGAAGTACCGTGACGACCCCGTGCGCGTGCAGGCCCTGGTGCACGGCCAGGCCGGCCTGTGGCCCCCCAAGGTGGATGCCGCACACCTGCGAACGCTCATCGCGGAGCACACCCTGCTTGCCAGCATGCACGGCCTGCGGCCGCTGGACCCCGGTCAATGGCGGAGCGGTGGTGTGCGTCCTGCTGCCGCACCCGTTCAGCGGATCGCGCAACTGGCCGCCCTGCTGCCACGCTGGGAGGAGGTCGTCCACGCCCTGCTCCATGCCGAGGACCCGTCGGATGCGCTGCGTGCGCTCACCCGGCCTGGCAACGAGCCGGATGCACCTTCGGCTCTGGGCAGCACGGGGGCGCTGCATCTGCTCATCAATGCGGTGGTGCCCTACCTGTTCGCCATGGGTCGGCACACGGGCCGGCCTCACCTGGAAGCGCGCGCCCTGCGCTGGCTGGAGCGCCTGCCGGCCGAAGCGAACGGGATCCTGCGCCGCTGGCAGCGCTTGGGCATCCGTGCGGACAGCGCAGCCCGCGGGCAGGCCCTGCTTGAGCTGAAGAACAACTGGTGCGGGCAACGCCGGTGCTTATCTTGCGTCATCGGAACGTGCATCCTCAAAGGGGGAGGCACCGCATGAGCCATGTTCGACCACATCAAGACCTTGTTCGAGCGCCAGGCCTTCGGCGTGTGCGAATGGTGGGCGGAGAAGCTCAACATCAAGACGGAACAGGTCCGCCTCAGCTTCATCTACCTCGGCTGCATCACCGCCGGTCTGCACCTTGTGGTGTACCTGGTCATGGCCTTCGTGCTGGCCCACAAGGAGCGGATCAAGCGCCCCTTCGCGAAGCGGAGCACCGTTTGGGAGCTTTAGGAAGGCCGACCTGACGGGCGACAGCGGGCGAACCGACCGTACCGGCATCTTTGGGCCAACGTCCAGGGCATGCGACAGACGCTCCGCAAGCTGATCGTTGGCCGAGGCCAGCGTGCCGACCACGAACGGCGCAGCACCATCGGCCATCGCTGGGAGAATGTGCGGGCCATCTGGAACAACACCTTCGAGGAGGATGCCGGGCTGGAGAAGCTGGTGCGGCTGGTCCTTGCGTGCAGCCAGTTCCTGTTCCCCGGCATGTACGTGAAGCATGCGTTCTGGCGCATGGGGCCGCTGTACCAGGACCTGGCCATGGAGCTGTTCGTGGTGCTGAAGACCATTTTTCCGCTCATTGTGCTGCGGATGGGCTGGCAGACGGATCCGTGGGTGCTGGGCCTGGCCATATGGCTGATGCTCGAAACGGTGCTGTACATCCCCACGCTCATCTTCGCCAGCGACGTGTTCGCCACACCACGCTCGTACCGGCGCACCACGCTGCTGCTCTTCCTCAACTACATCGAGGTGGTGCTCAGCTTCGCGGTGATCTATGCCTCGCGGCCCATGTTGAACAAGGCCTTCACGGACTGGAGCGAGGCGGTCTACTTCAGCATGGTCACCAGCAACACCATCGGCTTCGGAGACCTTTATCCCGTGACGCCATTGGGCCGCCTCCTGGTGGTGCTGCAGACCCTGTTCTACCTCAGCTACATCGTGCTGGTCATCAACTTCTTCAGCTTCCGTCTGGGCCGCGGGTATTTCCGCCGTGACGATCGTGATGCAACGCCGTGATCGCCCCCCTTTTCGTTCTTTGTGGTCAAGATGCGCATCCTGGTCACCGGTTCCAATGGCCTGCTGGGGCAGAAGCTCGTGGCCGCCCTTCGCCATGATCCCGAGGTGAAGCTGATCGCCACCTCGCGTGGGGCCGATCGCACACCGCACCAGGAGGAAGGAAGCTACCTGTACATGCCCCTGGACTGCGCCGATGCCGCGGCCGTGCACCGCGCCTTCGCCGAAGCGCATCCGGACGCGGTGATCCACACGGCGGCCATGACCAACGTGGATGCCTGCGAGCAGGCACCAGCGGAGTGTCGCCTGCAGAACGTGACCGCGGTGGAGCATCTGGTGCAGGCGGCCAAGGACATCGACGCGCACTTCATCCACCTGAGCACGGACTTCATCTTCGATGGAGCGAAAGGCCCGTACGCCGAGGATGATCAACCTGCACCGCTCAGCATCTATGGCCAAAGCAAGCTGGACGCCGAGCGGGTGGTGATGAACGCGGGCCTTCGCCGGTGGGCCATTGCCCGGACCATCATCGTCTATGGCGTGGCCCCGGGGTTGAGCCGCAGCAACGTGGTGCTTTGGGCGAAGGGGGCTTTGGAGAAGGGGCAGCCGATCAAGGTGGTGGATGACCAATGGCGCATGCCCACCCTGGCGGAGGACCTGGCGGATGGCTGCATCCGCATCGCCAAGCGGGGAGCCACCGGCGTGTACAACCTCTGCGGCCCTGACGGCATGAGCATTCTGGAACTGGTGCAGCGCGTGGGCCGCTTCTTCCACCTCGACACCTCCGTGGTGACCCCGGTGAAGAGCGAAAGCCTCGGCCAGCCTGCGCGGCGGCCGCCCCGGACCGGCTTCGTGCTGGACAAGGCCCGCCGCGATCTCGGCTATGCACCCCGGGGATTCGAGGACGGCCTTGCCGTGCTGAAGCAGCAGCTCGCCACCTGAACCATGCGTCCCGACCGCAGCCGGCCGTTGAAGGAGGAGCTCAAGGACCTCCTGTCCGTGCACACGGGGGAACGCCGGGCCATCCTGGTACTGCTGGGCTGCTGTGCCGTGGCCTTGGGCTGGGCCGTGTACCAGCAATGGTTCGCGCCGCGCCTGGTGGCCGATGCGGACGCGCTGCGGATCGCCTGGGCCGGGTTCGCGCCCGCTGAAGGAACGCGCAGCGATAGCGTGCGATCCGGCACCGGTCGGACCGCCGGGGCGCCCCAGCTCTTCGCCTTTGACCCGAACGATCTTCCAGTGGAGCAATGGGTGGCCCTCGGGCTCAGCGAGCGCCAGGCCGATGCGATCCACCGGTTCGAGGCGAAGGGCGGGCGCTTCCGCACCAAGGCCGATGTGGCGCGTATGCGCGTGGTGGACCCGGCCCTGTTCGCCGCGTGGGCGCCCTACATCCAACTGCCGGACTCCCTGCCGGTGCGTGAACGTGCGACGGAATACCGGATATCGGATAGCGCGCTGCAACGGGCGGTGGAGCGGCCGCTTCCCAAGGCCCGTAGCGAAAGCCCCCGGGTGGAGCTGAACTCGGCCGATTCCGCCGCGCTGGTGGCCGTGCCCGGCATCGGTCCGGCCTTCGCCAGGGGCATCATCAAGTACCGCGACAAGCTCGGGGGATTCCACAGCCTGGACCAACTGGCTGAGGTGTACATCCTGCGCGATAAGCCCGATGCCGTGGCGCGTCTGCGCGAACGGCTCTCACTGGATACCGCGCGGGTGCGCCGCTTCGACCCGAACACCTGCACGGCCGAGGAGCTGGGTCCGCATCCCGCAGCCGGCTGGAAAGTGGCCAAGGCCCTCGTGGCCTACCGCAAGCAGCACGGGCCGTTCCGCACGGTGGGTGATGTGAAGGGCTGTGCGTTGGTGACGGACAGCGTGTACCGCCGCCTCAGCCCGTACTTGCGGATCGCGCCATGACGCGTGGCGTGCCTCCCCGCCCTAAACTTGCCGCGTGAGCCTCGAAGCCCGTTTGAAGAGCGGCATCCGCGCGGTGCCCGACTTCCCGAAGCCGGGCATCCTCTTCCGTGACATCACGCCCCTGCTGGAGGATCCGGTGCTGTGCCTCGCCGCCGTGGAGGGCTTCCGTGAGGCGCTGCAGTCCACCCCGATCGATGCCATCGCGGGGATCGAGAGCCGCGGTTTCCTGTTCGGCATGCCCCTGGCCCTGAAGCTGGGCGTGCCCTTCCTCACCGTGCGCAAGAAGGGCAAGCTCCCGTGGAAGACCGTCTCGACCGCCTACGCGCTGGAGTACGGCACCGCTGAAGTGGAGATGCACGTGGACAGTGTGAGACCCGGGATGCGCGTGCTCATCCACGACGATCTGCTGGCCACCGGGGGCACCGCGGCCGCTGCCGCCGAACTGGTGCGCATGCAGGGTGGCCATGTGGCCGGCTTCAGCTTCCTCATTGAACTTTCCTTCCTGGAGGGTGTTCGGCGACTGGAAGCACTCAACGCTCCGATCATCCGCCTGATCACCTACTGAACCCGAACCGTTATCGACCCATGCAACTGACGACGACCGAGAACCAGACCATGATCACCCAGGCCGTGCGCGACCTGGTGGAACGCGAAGTGCGCCCCAACCTCATGGACTGGGATGAGCGTCAGTACTTCCCCAAGGAACTTTTCACGCAGCACTTCGGTCCGGCTGGCATGCTCGGTGTGTTCGTGCCCGAGGAATACGGCGGCGCCGGTATGGGCTACCACGAGTATGTGGACACCATCGTGGAGGTGGCGCGCGTGTGCGGCAGCATCGGCCTGAGCGTGGCGGCCCACAACAGTTTGTGCACCGGCCACATCAACTACTTCGGCGATCACGAGCAGAAGCAGCGCTGGCTCACCAAGCTGGCCACCGGCGAGTGGGTGGGGGCCTGGGCCCTCACCGAGCCCAACACGGGAAGCGATGCCATGCGCATGAAATGCACGGCGAAGAAGGACGGCAAGCACTGGGTGCTGAACGGCACCAAGTGCTGGATCACCCACGGCATCAGCAGCGATGTGGTGGTGGCCATCGTACGCACCGGCGAACTGCTGGACAGCAAGGGCATGACCGCCTTCGTGATCGAGCGCGGCACCCCGGGCCTGAAGGCCGGCAAGAAGGAGAACAAGCTGGGCATGCGCAGCAGCGAAACGGCCGAGGTGATCTTCGAGGATTGCCGCATCCCCGAGGAGAACGTGCTCGGTGAAGTGGGGCAGGGCTTCCAGCAGGCCATGAAGATCCTGGATGGCGGCCGCATCAGCATCGCCGCGTTGAGCCTCGGCATCGCCAAAGGCGCGTTCGACGCCAGCGTGAAGTACGCCAAGGAGCGCCAGCAGTTCGGCCAGCCGATCGCGAACTTCCAGGCCATCAGCTTCAAGCTGGCGGACATGGCCACCCGCATCGAGGCCAGCGAGCTCCTGATCCGCAACGCCAGCGACCTGAAGAACCGCGGCGAGAAGGTGACCAAGGCCGGCGCCATCGCCAAGTACTACGCCAGCGAGGTGTGCGTGTGGGCCAGCACGGAGGCCGTGCAGATCTTCGGCGGCTATGGCTACACCAAGGACTTCCCCGTGGAGAAGTTCTACCGCGACAGCAAGCTCTGCACCATCGGCGAGGGTACCAGCGAGATCCAGAAGCTGGTGATCGGCCGGGAGATCCTGCGTTAACCGACGGGTCCGCCATTAGCCACTGGCTGCTGGCTACTGCCCGCTCGCATGGCTGAGCGGCCAGGGGCCAACAGCCAGTGGCCAGCAGCGAGCGAAGGCATTGTGGGCTGGTAGTTGCACCGATCGATCTCCGATCTATCTTCGCACCCCGTTTTCGGAAAACCCATGCTGATCATCCCCGTCAAGGAAGGCGAGCCCATCGACAAGGCGCTCAAGAAGTTCAAGAAGAAGTTCGAGCGTACGGGCACGCTGCGCGCCCTGCGCAAGCGCCAGTCGTTCACCAAGCCGAGCGTGAAGCGTCGCCAGCAGGTCCTCCGGGCCGTGTACAAGCTGGAGACCTACGGCGGCGAGCAGTAAGCTCCCGCAACCGCGCGGTTGTGGTCCGGCCCCCGTGGGGAGACCGGCCTGCTCCGTGGTTGTGAGCACTATACCGTACACAACGATCGTTAGGAGGCGAAGGACCATCCGGTCTTTTCGCCTCCTTTGCTTTGATGCTGGTCGATCGGTTCCTGGAGCACCTGGCGCACGAGAAGCGGAGCAGTCCGCTCACGGTACAGGCCTATGGCCGTGACCTGGCGCAGTTCGGGGCCTTTTTGAAGCAAGCCGTGGGGCTGGAGCGGCCCGAGCAGGCCAACGACAAGGCCGTGCGTGCCTGGCTGATGCGCCTGATGGAGGAGGGGACGGGCCCGCGCACCGTGAACCGCAAGCTGAGCGCGCTCCGGGCTTTTTATCGCTTTGCGCGCACGGTGGGCGCCGTCGCGGCCGACCCTACGGACCTGGTGGAGGCGCCCAAGGTGCCCAAGCGGCTGCCGGAGTTCGTGGATGCCGGGCGCATGGAGTCACTGCTGGACCATCACGCTTGGCCGGACGACTTCACAGGCCGGCGCGACCGCCTGATCATTGAGCTGTTGTATGGCACCGGAATGCGCCTGGCCGAGCTGCTGGGCCTGACCCCGACCGACCTGGATGCCCGCCGGTGCACGGTGCGGGTGCTGGGCAAGCGCAACAAGGAGCGGATCATTCCGGTGGCGCCCGGTCTGATGGACCGGCTGCAGGCATACATGGCCGAACGGTCCACACTGCCGGCAGGGGTGGGCTACGAGGTCCCCTTGTTCCTGACCCCCGGGGGGGAACCCTTGCCGCGGCGCAGCGTACAACGCCTCGTTTCGCATTATCTTGGGACGGTGACCCCGCAGCGCAAACGAAGCCCCCACATCCTGCGGCACACCTTCGCCACACACCTGCTGAACAATGGTGCCGATCTGAACGCTGTGAAGGAACTGCTGGGCCATGCCGGACTGGCGGCCACGCAGGTGTACACGCATAACACGGTGGAGAAGCTCAAGAGAACGCATCAACAGGCCCACCCCCGCGGTGGAGCCCCACACGAACCAACGAAACCTGTGAAGCCATGAACGTGAACGTGCATTCGATCCATTTCGACGCCGACCGCAAGCTGATCGCCTTCATTGAGGAGAAGCTGGCCAAGCTGGAGCAGTTCCACGACAGCATCCTGGGCGGGGAGGTCTTCCTGCGCCTGGAGCACGACGGCGAACGCCGCGAGAACAAGCAGGTGGAGATCCGCCTGAACGTGCCCGGGGTGGTGCTCTTCGCCAAGCGGCAGGCCAAAACCTTCGAGGAGGCGGTGATCGCCGTGGTGGAGGCCCTTCGCAACCAGGTGCTCCGCAACAAGCCCGCCATGCGCAAGGCCGTGTAAGCCAGCAGTTTCGCATCCTGGGCGGCTGCTCGACGGCCAGCCCACCCAGCGGCCCCGAAAACTCGGGGCCGCTGGCATTTGGACCGGTGGCTTTTACTTCTACATTTGCAGGCCCAATTCGGAGGGGTGTCCTTCCGATGCGGGTCGTGCGACGTTCTTTCTTTGCTGTACACGCCAATGTAGCTCAGCTGGTAGAGCAGCTGATTTGTAATCAGCAGGTCGGGGGTTCGAATCCGTCCATTGGCTCCGTAGGATCGGAACAGGGGAGATACCCAAGTGGCCAACGGGGACAGACTGTAAATCTGTTGCGGTAACGCTTCACAGGTTCGAATCCTGTTCTCCCCACCACTTTCCCACGGAGCCAAGCTCGAGGCCGGGAGTCCATCGTTCCCATCATGCGGGAGTAGCTCAGTTGGTAGAGCATCAGCCTTCCAAGCTGAATGTCGCGGGTTCGAATCTCGTCTCCCGCTCTCCAACGCCCCACTTCGGTGGGGTGGTCCAGCGTCCGCGGCCCGCAAGGGCTTCGGAAGCACCACGGTCGGCGCTCCTTCAACGGATCGTCGGCACCCGCCCCCCACGGGGCGGTCAAGCACATCGGCCTTTGTAGCTCAGGGGTAGAGCACTTCCTTGGTAAGGAAGAGGTCACGGGTTCAATTCCCGTCAAAGGCTCAACCGGATCGGCAGGGCCACATGGGCAGTACAGCAAACAGGGAATCCGCACGGAACGCAGAACCGAACCGAACAGAACAACCAACGACAAACGATCCCCGACCATGGCAAAGGAGACCTTCAAAAGGGACAAGCCGCACGTCAACATCGGCACCATCGGCCACGTTGACCACGGCAAGACCACGCTGACCGCCGCCATCACCACCGTGCTGGCCTCCAAGGGCCTCAGCGAAGTGCGCAGCTTCGACTCGATCGACAACGCCCCCGAGGAAAAGGAGCGCGGTATCACCATCAACACGGCGCACGTGGAGTACCAGACGGCCAACCGTCACTACGCCCACGTTGACTGCCCGGGCCACGCCGACTATGTGAAGAACATGGTGACGGGTGCCGCCCAGATGGACGGTGCCATCCTGGTGGTGGCCGCCACCGACGGTCCCATGCCCCAGACCCGCGAGCACATCCTGCTCGGCCGTCAGGTGGGCGTGCCCAAGATCGTGGTGTTCATGAACAAGGTGGACATGGTGGAGGACGCCGAGCTGCTCGATCTCGTTGAGATGGAGATCCGCGAGCTGCTCACCTTCTACCAGTACGACGGCAACAAGACCCCGGTGATCCGTGGCAGCGCCCTGGGCGCCCTGAACGGCGAGCCGAAGTGGGTGGACACCGTGATGGCCCTGATGGACGCCGTGGACACCTGGATCCCGGTGCCCCCGCGCGAGACCGAGAAGCCCTTCCTGATGAGCGTGGAGGACGTGTTCTCCATCACCGGCCGCGGTACCGTGGCAACGGGCCGTATCGAGACCGGCGTGGTGAAGACCGGCGACAACGTGGAGATCATCGGCATGCAGGAGCAGAAGCTCACCAGCACCTGCACGGGTGTGGAGATGTTCCGCAAGCTGCTCGACCGCGGTGAGGCCGGCGACAACGTGGGTCTCCTGCTCCGCGGTATTGAAAAGGAGCAGATCCGTCGTGGCATGGTGATCGCCGCCCCGGGCAGCATCACCCCGCACACGGAGTTCAAGGCCGAGATCTACGTGCTGAAGAAAGAAGAGGGCGGCCGTCACACCCCCTTCCACAACAAGTACCGTCCGCAGTTCTACTTCCGCACCACGGACGTTACCGGTGAGATCAGCATGGAGGCCGGTCGTGAGATGATCATGCCGGGCGACAACGTGAGCATCACCGTGAAGCTGATCGTTCCGATCGCCATGGACAAGGGCCTGCGCTTCGCCATCCGTGAGGGTGGCCGTACCGTGGGTGCCGGCCAGGTGACCGAGATCATCAAGTAACATCTACCGATACCAACGGAGGCAGGGCCGTCCGCCGCAAGGCGGACGGCCTTCGCCGCCGAAAGAAGACAACAGGAACAGGATCTACGGGTGTAGCTCAATTGGTAGAGCGAAGGTCTCCAAAACCTTAGGCTGCGGGTTCGATTCCTGCCACCCGTGCCAAAGCGAACAGTAACGTGGCAAGCCTCAAGACATATTTCGCAGAGAGCTACAACGAGCTCATGCACAAGGTGAGCTGGCCCACGTGGAAGGAGCTCCAGGAGAGCGCCATCCTCGTGCTGGTGACCGCCCTGTTGATCGCCCTGGTGGTGTTCGTCATGGACCTGCTGTTCGGCGTGCACAACCTGGACAACAACAGCTTCTGGAAGGGCATCCTCGGCTTCATCTACAAATTGATCGGTTGATCATGGCCATCGCGCAGACCTCGACCAAGAAGTGGTACGTCCTTCGCGCCATCTCCGGCAAAGAGAAGAAGGTGAAGGAGGTGATCGACGCGGAGGTGCGCCGTTCCAACATGGGCGCCTACATCAGCCAGGTGCTGATCCCCATGGAGAAGTTCTACCAGATCAAGGACGGCAAGAAGGTCAGCAAGGAACGCAACATCCTGCCGGGCTACGTGCTGCTGGAGGCCGACCTCACCGGTGAGATCGCGCACACCCTGAAGCAGCTGCCCAACGTGATCGGCTTCCTCGGGGCCGAGAAGGGAGGGGACCCGGTGCCCATGCGCATGACCGAGGTGAACCGGATTCTGGGCAAGGTGGACGAGATGGCCGAGACCGGCGAGGCCATCCACAATCCCTACCACGTGGGCGAGACGATCAAGGTGATCGATGGCCCCTTCAATGGATTCAACGGGGTGATCGAGGAGATCAACGAAGAGAAGAAGAAGCTGAAGGTGATGGTGAAGATCTTCGGTCGCAAGACCCCGCTGGAACTGAGCTTCATGCAGGTGGAGAAGGAGGTCTGAACAACGCAACAACCGTCCGAGCCGACCGCTGAGGAAGGCGCCAACAAGGACACAAACACAGAACAATGGCAAAGGAGATCACAGGCCTGGTAAAGCTCCAGGTGAAAGGCGGGGCGGCGAACCCCGCCCCCCCGATCGGCCCCGCACTGGGTGCCAAGGGGGTGAACATCATGGAGTTCTGCAAGCAGTTCAACGCTCGCACGCAGGACAAGGCCGGCAAGGTGCTGCCCGTGGTGATCACGGTTTACAGCGACAAGAGCTTCGACTTCATCATCAAGACCCCGCCCGCGGCCGTGCAGCTGATGGACGCGGCCAAGGTGAAGGGCGGCAGCGGCGTACCCCAGACCAAGAAGGTCGGCAGCGTCACCTGGGACCAGGTGCGCGCCATCGCCCAGGACAAGATGCCCGACCTGAACTGTTTCACCATCGAGAGCGCGATGAGCATGGTGGCCGGTACGGCCCGCAGCATGGGCATCACGGTGACCGGTGACAGCCCCCTCAACAACTAACCGCGAACCGCCATGGCAACCCTGACCAAGAAGCGCAAGGCCGCTGTCGCCAAGTTCGACGGTACCAAATTGTACGACCTGGCCCAAGCGGCGCAGATCGTGAAGCAAGTGAGCTCGACCAAGTTCGACGCCACGGTGGACATCGCCGTGCGTTTGGGCGTGGACCCGAAGAAGAGCACCGAGATGGTGCGCGGCACCGTGAGCCTGCCCCACGGCACCGGTCGTACCGTGAACGTGCTGGTGCTGGCCGACCCCGCCAAATGCGAGGAGGCGCTGGCCGCCGGTGCCGACATGGCCGGCCTGGACGACTATGTGGAGAAGATCAAGGGCGGTTGGACCGCTGTGGACGTGATCATCTGCACGCCCGCGGTGATGGCCAAGGTGGGTGCGCTGGGCCGTGTGCTCGGTCCCCGCGGCCTGATGCCGAACCCCAAGACCGGTACGGTGACCATGGACGTGGCCAAGGCCGTGAAGGAGGTGAAGGCCGGTAAGATCGACTTCAAGGTGGACAAGGCCGGCATCATCCACGCGGTGATCGGCAAGGCCTCCTTCGATGCGCAGAAGCTCAGCGAGAACGCGCACGAGCTGTTGCAGACCCTGGTGAAGCTGAAGCCCGGCACCGCCAAGGGCGCCTACATCAAGAGCATCACCGTGAGCAGCACCATGAGCCCGGGCGTGAAAGTGGATACGCGCGTGGTGGCACAATAACCTTCAACAGAACAAGACCATGGCAACCCGTGCAGAAAAAGACCAGGCCATCGCCGAACTGATGGAGGTGATCAAGGGCACCAACGTGCTCTACCTGGCCGATGCCAGCTCGCTGAACAGCGAGGCCACCGCCAACCTGCGCCGCGCCTGCTTCAACGGAGGCGTTCGCATGCAGGTGGTGAAGAACACCCTGCTCCGCAAGGCGATGGAACGTATCGAGAACAAGGACTACAGCGCCCTGTTCCCGACGCTCACCGGACAGACCGCCCTGATGATCGCGGAGAAGGGCAATGCCCCGGCCAAGCTCATCCAGGACTTCCGCAAGAAGAACCCCGGTGCGAAGAACTCCGTGCCCAAGCCGCAGCTGAAGAGCGCCTGGATCGATGAGGCCGTGTTCATCGGCGACGACCAGGTGGCCGTGCTGGCCACGCTCAAAGGCAAGGAGGAGCTCATCGGCGAGATCATCAGCCTGCTGCAGAGCCCGCTCAAGAACATCATCAGCGGCCTGCAGGGCAGCGGTGGTCAGAAGATCGCGGGCCTGGTCAAGGCCCTTGAAGAGCGCGCTTCCGCCTAACACACCTACAACGGGACGGGCGGCGGGTGCGCCGCCCCGACCTTCAACTCGTTACGCACACGTCAGCTTCCCTCGACAAACGCAAGTAACAAACCCAGAACGATGGCAGACATCAAAGCCCTTGGCGACCAGCTCGTGAGCCTCACCGTGAAAGAGGTGAGCGAACTCGCCAACTACCTGAAGGACGAGTACAAGATCGAACCCGCAGCTGCCGCTGTGGCCATGGTGGCCGGTGGTGGTGCTGCCGGCGGCGGTGCCGCAGCAGCCGAGGAGAAGACGTCCTTCGACGTGATCCTGAAGAACGGTGGTGCCAACAAGCTCGCCGTGGTGAAGCTGGTGAAGGAACTCACCGGTCTCGGACTGAAGGAGGCTAAGGACCTCGTTGACGGCGCTCCGAAGCCGCTGAAGGAGGGTGTGTCCAAGGAGGACGCCAACAACCTGAAGCAGCAACTGACGGAAGCCGGCGCCGAAGTTGAGATCAAGTAAGTCCCTCAACGCGAATTGACCATCCGGTCCCCGATGCCTTGAAAAAGGCATCGGGGGCACCGGGTGGATCGTGCCTTTTTCAAAGGCCACCGCAAGCCCGCTCACCAGGGGCCTCCACTGGTGAAGAAAGTCGTCCGGTCCCACCTTCGTTCATTCCGCATCCCCACAGCAAGATCCATGGCCCAGGCGAAGACCCCGCGCAAGAGCAAGCGCATCGATTTCGGCTCCCTGCACCTCCCCGCCACCTATCCGGATTTCCTGGACATCCAGCTGCAGAGCTTCCAGGAGTTCTTCCAGATCGAGACCCTTCCGGAGAACCGGAACAACGAGGGCCTCTTCAAGGTGTTCATGGAGAACTTCCCGATCACGGACACCCGCAACCAGTTCGTGCTCGAGTTCCTCGACTACTTCGTGGATCCCCCGCGCTACAGCATCGATGAGTGCATCGAGCGTGGCCTCACGTACAGCGTGCCCCTGAAGGCCAAACTGAAGCTGTACTGCACCGATCCCGAGCACGAGGACTTCGAGACCATCGTGCAGGACGTGTACCTGGGCCAGATCCCCTACATGACCCCCAAGGGCAGCTTCGTGGTCAACGGCGCCGAGCGCGTGATCGTGAGCCAGCTGCACCGCAGCCCGGGCGTGTTCTTCGGCCAGAGCCGCCACGCCAACGGCACCAAGCTCTACAGCGCCCGCGTGATCCCCTTCAAGGGCAGCTGGATCGAGTTCGCCACGGACATCAACGGGGTGATGTACGCGTACATCGACCGGAAGAAGAAACTGCCGGTGACCACGCTGTTGCGTGCCATCGGCTTCGAGAGCGACAAGGACATCCTGGAGATCTTCGGCCTGGCCGACGAGATCAAGGTGACCAAGGCCAACCTGAAGGAGGCCGTGGGCCGCAAGCTCGCCGCCCGCGTGCTGAAGAGCTGGGTGGAGGACTTCGTGGACGAGGACACCGGCGAGGTGGTGAGCATCGAGCGTAACGAGGTGCTGATCGACCGCGAAACGGTGATCGAGGAGCACCACGTGGACCAGATCGCCGAGAGCGGTGCCAAGACCATCATCCTGCACAAGGCCGGCATCAACGCAGCGGACTATGCACTGATCTACAACACGCTGCAGAAGGACACCTCCAACTCCGAGAAGGAGGCCGTGGAGGTGATCTACCGCCAGCTGCGCAACGCCGAACCCCCGGACCTGGAGACGGCCCGTGGTGTGATCGACAAGCTGTTCTTCAGCGAGCAGCGCTACGACCTCGGTGAGGTCGGCCGCTACCGCATCAACAAGAAGCTGGGCCTGGAGAGCGAGCTCAGCGTGCGCGTGCTCACAAAGGAGGACATCATCAGCATCATCCGCTACCTGATCGAGCTGGTGAACTCCAAGGCCGATGTGGACGACATCGACCACCTGAGCAACCGCCGCGTGCGTACCGTGGGCGAACAGCTCTACACCCAGTTCGGTGTGGGCCTGGCCCGCATGGCCCGCACCATCCGCGAGCGCATGAACGTGCGCGACAACGAGGTGTTCACGCCCACCGACCTGATCAACGCCAAGACCCTGAGCTCGGTGATCAATTCGTTCTTCGGAACGAACCAGCTGAGCCAGTTCATGGACCAGACGAACCCGCTGGCCGAGATCACCCACAAGCGCCGCCTCTCGGCACTTGGACCCGGTGGTCTCAGCCGCGAGCGCGCCGGCTTCGAGGTGCGCGACGTGCACTACACGCACTACGGCCGCCTCTGCACCATCGAGACCCCTGAAGGACCGAACATCGGTCTGATCAGCAGCCTCTGCGTCTACTCGAAGATCAACAGCCTCGGCTTCATCGAAACGCCCTACCGCGCCGTGAAGGAGGGCAAGGTGGACGTGAAGAGCGATGTGATCTACCTGAGCGCCGAGGAGGAGGACAACAAGGTGATCGCCCAGGCGAACGCCCAGTTGAAGGAGGACGGCAGCTTCGATACCAAGCGGGTGAAAGCCCGTCAGATGGGTGACTTCCCCGTGGTGGAGCCCCAGGAACTGCAGCTGATGGACGTGGCCCCGAACCAGATCGCCTCCATCGCCGCCAGCCTGATCCCGTTCCTCGAGCACAACGACGCCAACCGCGCGCTGATGGGCTCGAACATGATGCGCCAGGCCGTTCCCCTGCTGCGTCCGGACGCCCCGATCGTGGGCACCGGCCTGGAGGAGCGCGTGGCCATGGACAGCCGCGTGCTGCTCACGGCCGAAGGCGAGGGCGTGGTGAAGAGCGTGGATGCCGACCGCATCGTGATCGAGTACAAGCGCACCGACGACCAGCGCGTTGTGAGCTTCGATGGCGATGAGAAGGAGTACACCATCACCAAGTTCATGAAGACCAACCAGAGCACCTGCATGAACCTGCGCCCTGTCGTCCGGAAGGGCGAGAAGGTGACCAAGGGTCAGGTGCTGGTGGAGGGCTACAGCACGGAGGATGGGGAGCTGGCCATCGGCCGCAACCTGGTGGTGGCCTTCATGCCCTGGAAGGGCTTCAACTTCGAGGACGCCATCGTGATCAGCGAGCGGGTGGCCCGTGAGGACCTCTTCACCTCCATCCACATCGATGAGTACATCATGGAGGTGCGCGACACCAAGCGCGGCCTGGAGGAGCTGACCAGCGACATCCCCAACGTATCGGAGGAGGCCACGAAGGACCTCGACGAGAACGGCCTGATCCGCATCGGTGCGGAGATCAAGGAGGGCGACATCCTCATCGGGAAGATCACGCCCAAGGGCGAGACCGACCCGAGCCCCGAGGAAAAACTGCTGCGCGCCATCTTCGGCGACAAGGCCGGCGACGTGAAGGACGCCAGCCTGAAGGCCCCCCCGAGCACGAAGGGTGTGGTCATCGACAAGAAGCTCTTCAGCCGCGCGATCAAGGACAAGAAGAGCAAGGGCAACGAGAAGGGTGTGCTGGACCAGCTCGACAAGGAGCAGGACCTGGAGCTCGGCGCGTTGAAGGAGCTGCTCATCGAGAAGCTCATGACCCTGCTCAACGGGCAGACCTCTGCCGGTGTGAACAACAAGTACAAGGAGGAGCAGATCAAGAAGGGCACCAAGTTCAGCGCCAAGGTGCTGCAGGGCGTGGACTTCATCACCGTGGACCCCACGGAGTGGACCCCGGACAAGCGCACCAACGAACTGGTCCGCCAGCTGATCCACAACTACACGATCCGCTACAGCGACATCAGCGGCGTGTACAAGCGCAAGAAGTTCCAGGTGAGCATCGGCGACGAACTGCCCGCAGGCATCGTGAAGCTCGCCAAGGTGTACGTGGCCGCCAAGCGCAAGCTTGCCATCGGCGACAAGATGGCCGGACGCCACGGCAACAAGGGCATCGTGAGCCGCATCGTGCGCGAAGCGGACCTGCCCTACCTGGAGGATGGTACGCCGGTGGACATCGTGCTGAACCCGCTGGGTGTGCCGAGCCGCATGAACCTCGGCCAGATCTACGAGACGGTGCTGGGCTGGGCCGGCAAGAAGCTGGGCCGCAAGTACGCCACGCCGATCTTCGACGGGGCCACCATCGACGAGATCAACAAGGAGACGGACGAGGCCGGGCTGCCGCGCTTCGGCAAGACCTACCTGTACGACGGCGGCACGGGCGAGCGCTTCGACCAGCCGGCCACCGTGGGCGTGATCTACATGCTGAAGCTCGCCCACATGGTGGACGACAAGATGCACGCACGCTCCATCGGACCCTACAGCCTCATCACCCAGCAGCCGCTCGGCGGTAAGGCCCAGTTCGGTGGCCAGCGCTTCGGTGAGATGGAAGTGTGGGCGCTGGAGGCCTTCGGGGCATCCAACGTCCTGCAGGAGATCCTCACCGTGAAGAGCGATGACGTGATGGGCCGTGCGAAGGCGTACGAGGCCATCGTGAAGGGCGAGCCGCTGCCGACGCCGGGCATCCCCGAGTCGTTCAACGTGCTGCTCCACGAGCTCCGCGGCCTGGCCCTGAACATCTCCCTGGAATCCGAGACCGAGAACGCCTGAACCCCCCGACGCCACGACCATGACCATTATGAAGAAGGAGGTGAAGCTCACCTCGCAATTCGACAAGATCGTCATCAGCCTGGCCAGCCCGGAGCAGATCCTGGAGCGGAGCCACGGGGAGGTGATCAAGCCCGAAACGATCAACTACCGCACCTACAAGCCCGAGCGTGACGGCCTGTTCTGCGAGCGGATCTTCGGACCCGTCAAGGACTATGAGTGCCACTGCGGCAAGTACAAGCGCATCCGCTACAAGGGGATCGTGTGCGACCGCTGCGGCGTGGAGGTGACCGAGAAGAAGGTGCGCCGCGAGCGGATGGGCCACATCCAGCTCACCGTGCCGGTGGCCCACATCTGGTACTTCCGCAGCCTGCCGAACAAGATCGGCTACCTGCTGGGCCTGCCCACCAAGAAGCTCGATCAGATCATCTACTACGAGCGCTACGTCGTGATCAACGCCGGTGGCGCGAAGAACAAGGAGGGCAACCCGCTGCAGTACCTGGACTTCCTCACCGAGGAGGAATACCTGGACGTGCTGGAGCAGGTGGGCAAGGACAACCAGTACCTGGACGACAACGATCCGAACAAGTTCATCGCCAAGATGGGCGCGGACGCGTTGTACGACCTGCTGCGCCGCCTCGACCTGGACAGCCTTAGCTACGACCTGCGCCACAAGGCGAACACGGAGACGAGCCAGCAGCGCAAGAACGAGGCCCTCAAGCGCCTGAACGTGGTGGAGGCCTTCCGCGATGCGAACGCGCGCCGTGAGAACAAGCCTGAGTGGATGATCATCAAGGTGGTGCCCGTGATCCCGCCGGAGCTGCGCCCGCTGGTGCCCCTGGACGGTGGTCGATTCGCCACCTCGGACCTCAACGACCTCTACCGTCGTGTGATCATCCGCAACAACCGCCTGAAGCGCCTGATGGAGATCAAGGCGCCGGAGGTGATCCTGCGCAACGAGAAGCGCATGCTCCAGGAGGCCGTCGACAGCCTGTTCGACAACAGCCGCAAGAGCAGCGCCGTGAAGAGCGAGAGCAACCGCCCGCTGAAGTCCCTGAGCGACTCGCTCAAGGGCAAGCAGGGCCGCTTCCGCCAGAACCTGCTCGGTAAGCGCGTGGACTACAGCGCCCGTTCCGTGATCGTGGTGGGTCCCGAGCTGAAGCTGCACGAGTGCGGTCTGCCCAAGGACATGGCGGCCGAGCTCTTCAAGCCCTTCATCATCCGCAAGCTCATCGAGCGGGGGATCGTGAAGACGGTGAAGAGCGCGAAGAAGATCGTGGACAAGAAGGAGCCGGTGGTGTGGGACATCCTGGAGAACGTGCTGAAGGGGCACCCGGTGCTGCTGAACCGCGCACCAACGCTGCACCGCCTCGGCATCCAGGCCTTCCAGCCCAAGCTGATCGAGGGCAAGGCCATCCAGCTGCACCCGCTCGTTTGTACCGCGTTCAACGCTGACTTCGACGGTGACCAGATGGCCGTGCACGTGCCCCTGGGCCACGCCGCCATCCTGGAGGCCCAGCTGCTCATGCTGGCCAGCCACAACATCCTGAACCCGGCCAACGGCGCGCCCATCGCGGTGCCCAGCCAGGACATGGTGCTCGGTCTGTACTACATCACCAAAGGCCGCAAGAGCGAGCCCGGCCGCGTGATGCGCGGTGAGGGCCGCATCTTCTACAGCAGCGAGGAGGTGCACATCGCCGTGAACGAGGGCCAGCTGGACCTGCACGCCTGGATCAAGGTGCGCTGGTTCAACCCCAAGACGGGCAAGAACGAGATGGTCGAGACCACCGTGGGCCGTGTCCTCTTCAACGAGGTGGTGCCGGACCAGGTGGGCTTCATCAACGAACTGCTCACCAAGAAGAGCCTGCGCGACATCATCGGTCGCGTGATGAAGGAGTGCGGCACGGCCGCCACCGCGAAGTTCCTCGACGACATCAAGGAACTGGGCTTCATGAGCGCCTTCCGCGGCGGCCTGTCGTTCAACCTGATGGACGTGGTGGTGCCCGATGAGAAGGACAAGCTGGTGAAGGCGGCGCAGACGGAGGTGGACGAGGTGACCGGGAACTACAACATGGGCCTGATCACCAACAACGAGCGCTACAACCAGACCATCGACATCTGGACACACACGAACAGCAAGCTCACCTTCAACCTGATGGAACGGTTGAAGAAGGACAACCAGGGCTTCAACTCCATCTACATGATGATGGACTCCGGCGCCCGTGGTTCCAAGGAGCAGATCCGCCAGCTCAGCGGCATGCGCGGCCTGATGGCCAAGCCCCAGAAGAGCGGCGGCGGCGGTGGCCAGGACATCATCGAGAACCCCATCCTCTCGAACTTCAAGGAGGGCCTGTCCATCCTGGAGTACTTCATCTCCACCCACGGTGCCCGTAAGGGTCTGGCCGATACGGCGCTGAAGACCGCCGACGCCGGCTACCTGACGCGCCGACTGGTGGACGTGGCCCAGGACGTGGTGATCACCAACGACGACTGCGGCACGCTGCGCGGTCTGGTGGCCACCGCCCTGAAGAAGAACGAGGAGATCGTGGAGACGCTTTACGACCGCGTGCTCGGACGCAGTGCCGTGCATGACGTGTACCATCCGCAGACCGGCGACCTGCTGGTGGCCAGCGGTGAGCAGATCACGGAGGACATCGCCAAGGCCATCGCGGACAGCCCGATCGAGGAGGTGGAGATCCGCAGCGTGCTCACCTGCGAGCAGCGCCTGGGCGTGTGCGCCAAGTGCTACGGCCGCAACCTGGCCACGGGCCGCATGGTGCAGATGGGCGAGGCCGTCGGCGTGATCGCCGCCCAGTCCATCGGTGAACCCGGTACGCAGCTCACCCTCCGTACGTTCCACGTGGGTGGTGTGGCCGGCAAGATCACCGAGGACAGCCAGATCACGGCCAAGTACGATGGCAAGCTCGAGATCGACGAGCTGCGCACGGTGAAGAAGAAGGACAAGAAGGGCGACGATGCCGAGGTGGTGATCAGCCGCAGCACGGAGATGCGGATCATCGACAACAACACCGGCATCGTGCTCACCACGAGCAACATCCCCTACGGCGCGTACCTGTACACCAAGGGTGGCAAGAGCGTGAAGAAGGGCGAGCTGATCTGCTCCTGGGACCCCTACAACGCCGTGATCATCTCCGAGCACGCCGGTACGCTGTCCTTCGAGAGCATCGAGGAGAGCGTGACCTTCCGCGAGGAGATCGACGAGCAGACGGGCTTCACCGAGAAGGTGATCGTGGAGAGCCGCGACAAGAAGAAGAACCCCATGATCCGCATCATCGATGCGAAGAGCAAGGAGGAGGTGAAGAGCTACTCCCTGCCCGTGGGCGCCCACATCATCGTGAACGAGGGCCAGAAGATCGAGGCCGGCGACATCCTGGTGAAGATCCCCCGCAGCTCCGGCAAGGGCGGTGACATCACCGGTGGTCTGCCCCGCGTAACGGAACTGTTCGAGGCGCGTAACCCGAGCAACCCCGCCGTGGTGAGCGAGATCGACGGCATCGTGAGCTATGGCAAGATCAAGCGTGGCAACCGCGAGATCATCGTGGAGAGCCGCACCGGCGAGCGCAAGTACTACCTGGTGCCGCTGAGCAAGCACATCCTGGTGCAGGAGAACGACTTCGTGAAGGCGGGTGCCCCGCTGAGCGACGGCTCCATCAGCCCCACGGACATCCTGGACATCCAAGGCCCCACCCGCGTGCAGGAGTACCTGGTGGACGAGGTGCAGGAGGTGTACCGCATGCAGGGTGTGAAGATCAACGACAAGCACTTCGAGGTCATCGTGCGCCAGATGATGCGCAAGGTGGAGATCGAGGACCCCGGTGACACCCGCTTCCTGGAGCGCCAGGCCGTGAACAAGGCCGACTTCATGGAGGAGAACGACGAGATGTACGACAAGATGGTCGTGACCAACGCCGGCGACAGCACCACCATGAAGGAGGGCCAGATCATCTCCGCCCGCAAGCTGCGCGACGAGAACAGCATGCTCAAGCGGAAGGACCTGAAGCTGGTGGAGGCCCGTCAGGCCACGCCGGCCACCAGCCGTCAGCTGCTCATGGGCATCACGCGTGCGTCGCTGCAGACGGACAGCTTCATCAGCGCGGCCTCCTTCCAGGAGACCACCAAGGTGCTGAACGAAGCGGCCGTGGCGGCGAAGGAGGACAACCTGAAGGGCCTGAAGGAGAACGTGATCGTCGGTCACCTCATCCCCGCAGGCACCGGTACCCGCCGCTTCCAGAAGAACCTGGTCTACGGCAAGGAGGAGTACACCCGCATGATGTCCCAGCGCCTCGCCCAGGAAGTGGAGGAATGATCGCGCATACCTGAACCAAGCACGCGAGCGGCGGCACCGGAAGGCGCTGCCGCTCGTTGCTTCAACCAATAACGAACACTTACGAGCATGGCGGAGAACAACGACAACAAGCCGCGCCCCAACCAGCTGAACATCGAGATCAGCGAGGAGGTGGCCGACGGCATCTACAGCAACCTGGCCATCATCACGCACAGCAACTCGGAGTTCGTGCTGGACTTCGTGCGCGTGATGCCCGGCGTTCCCAAGGCGAAGGTGCGCTCGCGCATCCTCCTCACCCCGCAGCATGCCAAGCGGCTGATGCGCGCCCTGGCCGACAACGTGCAGAAGTTCGAGGCCGTGCACGGCCCGATCCGCGATACGGACATGCCGGAGATCCCGATGAACTTCGGAGGGCCGGCGGCTCAGGCCTGAGCGTGGACCGATGAATGTGAAAAGCCCCGGGAGACCGGGGCTTTTTCATTGCTCCATCGCCTTCTGTGCGAAGATGACGTACCCGAAGCTGAGGCTGACGGCCCAGGGCTCACGCAGCCCATCGATGTAGCTGGTGTTGAACCAGACCGGCCCCAGCGGGCTCTGCCAGATGAGCGAACCGCTGGCCAGGAAGCTCCGGTCGCTGATGGCCGTGCCCGAGGCCGCCTGGTCGCTGTTCTCGCGCACGATCGCCTTGTAGGGCTGGAAGGCATAGCCCTCCAGCCGCAGGTCGAACTTGTTGCGCGCCACGGCGATGATGGCCCGCGCGCCACCGGCCAGGTACTGCGGTGCGCGGAAGTTGTCCAGGAAGTAGGTGCGGATCTCCGGTGTGGGCTGGAACGCCGGCGTGCGGATCACCGTAGCCGTGTAGTTCTGGAAGAAGTTCTGGGTGCTGTACACGCCTTCCATCAGGAAGCCGAAGCGCACCCGGCGCCGGGGCAGGAAGTACTTGTCCAGCGTCACTTTCGCCACCGCCCATTCGTGGTGCTTCACCAGCGGCGTGCGGTTCGCCATGGTGGTGCCGGGCACGGTCTCCTCGTCCCCGTTCACGTAGCGCACCTCCACCCGGAGCTGCTCCCCGGAGTTGGGGTGCTGCTTCCGGTTGAGGCTGTTGCGCTCCAGCACCAGCCCTGCGGTGCCGTGGTGGAAGTCCGTCACATCCGCCGTGTCCTTGTTGCCGAAGTCCTCGGTCTGGTAGTACTCGTCCGTGGTGAGGCCGTACTTGGCATCGAAGCGCAGGAGCCCTTTGTTGCCCATGGCCATGCCCACGTTCGTGCCCATCCATTGCTCCCGCATCACGATGTAGGCGGGCCGCACCTCCTGAAAGAAGCTATTGAACCCCGTGAACCAGTCCCAGCGGTGGATGGTGGCCAGCGGTTCGATGTAAAGCGGCACGCGGGTGCTGAGGTCGGCACGCCATTTCAGCTGACCGGCCGCATAGAACTTGCCGAACCACGCCAGGCCTTCCACCCGGGAGCTCGTGCGTCCGAAGAACTTGTACCGGAGCCCGAACATGCCGGTGTTCACGGGCCGCGAGCTGATGAGCCCACCGAACCGCGCCTCCAGGCGTTTCTCCCGCTTCACCAGGATGTTGAGGTCATACGTGCCATGGCCGCGGTCGTACGTGGCCCGGGGGAAGAGGTCGGCCACATTGTGGTCATCGTACAACCGGAAGTATCGCGGCTTGAGCTCCGCGGCGCTCAGCGGGCCCTCCTGCGGCTTCTTGAGCAGACGCTCGCAGAAGACCGTCTGGTTGCGGGTGAGGCCTTCCACCGTGATGTTGGCGAAGCGCTGAGGCGGGAATCGGGCCCTGAAGGCGGCGCGCTTAGCGGCCATGGCGCTTGGCTGCACCCGGCGTGCGATGGCGGCCTTGATCTCCGGCATGCGTTCCAACGCGGCGGCATAGCCATCGGCCACGGCCTGCCGCGCGGTGGTGAAGTCGAAGAGCGTGGTGCTGGTGCGTGGTTCGATGATCAGTCCGGGTTCGCAGGGGACGCTGTAGTCGGTCTTCTCCACCATCATCGCCTTCAGCTGGCTCATCAGGTCGTCCTCGCTCGGTGGCGGCGCGTTGAAGGCCACGTTGCTGCCGATGATGAAGTCCGGCATGAACGCGTCGTACATCACGTCGCTGGGGAAGTTGTTGTACATGCCCCCGTCCATCATCAGGTGCCCGTTCACGCGGATGGGCTTGAAGTAGAAGGGGTAGCTCATGCTGGCCCGCACGGCCTGGGCGAGGTCGCCTTCGCTGAAGACCACCGGGCGCTGGGCGGTGAGGTCGCTTGCCACGCACCGGTAGGGGATGAGGAGGCTGTCGAGCTTGTAGCCGCTTACGGCATTGGCCCCGGCGAAACCCAGCATCTGCGACCAGTCCGACAGCACCGGCGACCGCAGGTTGGTGGGCAGCGAGGCCTGCAGGTTGGTGTCCAGGTCCAGCTTCAGGTTGATGAGGGAGGGGTCCGGCGCATCCTTCTTGAAATACCAGGAATAGGCATCCTCCACACCGCCGAGGGCCATCAACTGGTATTCCTCCGTTTGGAAGAGGGAGTCCATCTCCCAGGGCGAGTAACCCGCCGCGTACATGGCGCCCACCAAGGCCCCCATGCTGCTGCCGGCCACGTAGTCGATCGGGATGCCATTCTCCTCCAAGGCCTTGATCACACCGATGTGGGTGAGACCGACGGCGCCACCACCGCTCAGCACCAGCCCGACCCGCTGGCCTTGCACCAGCGAGAAAAGGCCCAGACCGCAAAGCAGGGAGAGCAGGCGGTGCATGCGGAACATGGCATCGCCAAAGGTAGCCGGCCCTCTTCCGGCCCTACACCGTCCATCCCGCCAGCAGACCGTTGAAATAGGCGGGGGCCTTCAGCAGGCGGCTGCCGTACCAACTGAAAAGTTCGCCATCCACGAGCTGCACGGGGGCGCCCGGGCAGAGCATGTTGTAGTGCAGGATGTGCTTTTCGGCGAAGGGGAAGGGTTCTGAGGAGAGCAGGATCACGTCCGGGTCGGCGGCGGCGAACTCGGCGGGAGAGACCTCCGGGTAGCGCTCCGGGCGTTGGGTGAAGGCGTTGGTGAGCCCACAGCGCGCGAGCATATCGTTCACGAAGGTGTCGGCCCCGGCCACCATCATGGGCTCGTGCCAGATGAGGTAGGCGGCGGAGAGGGGCGGGGAGAGCGGGCGGAGGGAGGCGAAGGCCTGCTCAATGCCGGTGATCAGTTCATCGGCTCGGCTGATGCTCCCGGTAAGGCCGCCCACGCGGTTGATCATGTCGAGGGCACCGTCAAGGTCGCGCACATCGCTCATCCACACCGGGAACTCCGTCTCCAGTGCTTCGATGTCGGTCTGCATGTTCTCCTCCTTGTTCCCGATGATCAGGTCGGGCTTCAGTGCGCGCACCTTGTCCAGGTCCACCTTCTTGGTGCCGCCCACGCGGGCCTTGCTACGGAACCAGGCCTCCGGATGGATGCAGAATTTCGTGATGCCCACCACGCGGTCGCCTAGGCCGAGTTCGTGGAGCAGTTCGGTCTGGGAGGGGACAAGGGAGATGATGCGCTGGGGTCGCTCAGGTGCGTGGACCGAACGACCCATCTGATCGATCGCGGTCGGCATCGTGATCCCGCTACCGCAATTTCCCGATGATGTCCTGTTTCGTCAGGATCCCGAACGCCTCGACTCCGCTCGGCGTGACGGGCATTTGCACCAACACTGCCGGCGAACCGTTGCCCAGCTTGGCGGCCACCTCGTCCAGCGTGGCGTCCACCTTCAGCACGGGCAGGGCCGCCCCCATCACCACGCGGGCTTTCTGCGTGCGCACGTCCGCGTCCTCCAGGATCGCGTCGAACAGGCGGGCATCGGTGATGGTGCCCACGGGCTTCCCGCCCTCGAACACGGGCAGCTGGTCGATGTTGTGCCTGCGCATCTTGTCGATCGCGTTCAGCACGGGTTCCTCGGCCTCCACGCTCAGCAGCGCGAGGTCTTTGCCCTTCAAAAGGTCGCCGGCCGTGGGCTTCTCCTCCACGAGGAAGCCGCGCTCACGCATCCAGTCGTCGTTGAACATCTTGCCCACATAGCGGCTGCCGTGGTCGTGGAAGATCACCACCACCACCTCGCCCTTCTTGAAGTTGTCCTTCAGCTGCAGCAGGCCGGCGATGGCCGCGCCCGCGCTGTTGCCCACGAAGATGGCCTCGTCCTTTACGATCTTCCGCGTGTAGATGGCGGCGTCGCGGTCAGTGACCTTCTCGAAGTGATCGATGAGGTCGAGGTCCACGTTCTGAGGCACGAAGTCCTCGCCGATGCCCTCGGTGATGTACGGGTAGATCTCGTTCTTGTCGAAGATCCCGGTCTCCTTCAGCTTTTTGAAGACGGAGCCGTAGGTGTCGATGCCCCACACCTTGAGGTTCGGGTTCTTCTCCTTCAGGAAGCGCGCGGTGCCACAGATGGTGCCACCCGTGCCCACGCCCACCACCAGGTGGTCGATCTTGCCGCCGGTCTGCTCCCACAGTTCGGGCCCGGTGCTCTCGTAGTGCGCCTGCGCGTTGCTGGGGTTGTCGTACTGGTTGGCCTTCCAGCTGTTGGGCACCTCCTTCACCAGGCGGCTGCTCACGCTGTAGTAGCTGCGTGGGTCCTCGGGGTCCACGTTGGTGGGGCACACGATGACCTCGGCGCCGAAGGCGCGCAGGATGTCCACCTTCTCCTTGCTCTGCTTGTCCGTGGTGGTGAAGATGCACTTGTAGCCCTTGATGATGGCGCCGATGGCCAGGCCCATGCCGGTGTTGCCGCTGGTGCCCTCGATGATCGTATAGCCTGGCTTCAGCAGGCCGGCCTTCTCGGCGTCCTCGATCATCTTGATCGCCATGCGGTCCTTGATGCTGTTGCCGGGGTTGAAGGTCTCCACCTTGGCGAGCACGGTGGCGGCAACGTCCTTGGTGATGCGGTTCAGCTTGACCAGCGGCGTATTGCCGATGGTGCTGAGGATGTTCTCGTGGATCTTCATGCTTCGGATGCCGCAACCTTGTGCGCGGGCAATGCGGCCGTGAAGGTAGGATCCCCCGGCGGTCGCACCGGGGCGAAGGACCCGATGCCTTTACTCAAAGCGGATGGCCCGGGCCGGGGCGATCCGGCTCACCATGGCGCTGGGGATGATCAGGGCGAGCACGCACACGGCCAGGGTGCCCGCGTTCAAGGCCAGGATCGCCCCCCAGGAGAGGTCCACGGGCACAACGTCCACATAATAGCTCTCGATGGGCAGGCGCACCAGACCGGTCGCTTTCTGGATCAACGCCAGCCCGATGCCCAGCACATCCCCGGCAACGATGCCGGTGCCCAGGATGTAGGCCGCATCGATCAGGAAGATCCTGCGGATGGTGCCGTTGCCCGCACCCATGGCCTTCAGCACGCCGATCATGTTGGTGCGCTCCAGGATCAGGATCAGCAACGCGCTGGTCATGTTGATGATGGCGACCACCACCATCAGCACGATCACCACCACCACGTTGGTGTCCAACAGCTCCAGCCATGCGAAGATCTCCGGGAACTTCTCCCGTACCGTGATGGTGCGCAGCCCGGGCCCGAGGAACTCCTCATAGATGCGGTCGTCGATGGCCATCAGGTCCCGGTGGTCGTCCAGGGCCACCTCGAAGCCTCCGCAATACCGGCCATGGCTGCCGCGGCCACCGGTGCGCTCCACGCGGACCGAACGCACCACCAGGTCGGTACCGATGGAGTGCGTGATGGGCACCACCACGTCCGGAATGATGCGCACACGCGCGGTGTCCGCCAACGTGCCGCTGCCATCACGGACCACCAGTGTGAAGGTGGTGTCGCGCGGAGCTTGCGGCATCCTGGCGGGAGCGTGCAGCACGTGCCAGTCCCAGAGCTTCACGCGGTGCGGGCCGGGCCCCTTCAGGTCGGTGCCCGGCCAGCTGAAGGTGTGGTCGCGGTCGCCGCCGTAGGCCCGGCCTTCCAGCGTTACGTAGCGCCCGTCCTCCACTTCACCCACGGTGATCTCCGCCTGCTGGCCCCATTGGCTGAAGCGCTGCAGATGCGTGATATCCACCAGCACCACCTGGTGGTCGATCTTCTCCAAGCCGGTCTCGTACAGCCCCACGATCCGGAACTTCCGTGGGCGGATGTCCTCCGCGCCCCGTACGAGGTAGATGGTCACCGTGTCGCCCACCTGCTGCCGGAGCCGCCGGGCGAGCCAGTTGCTGATCATGGTGGTGGCGTACCCGCTATCCGGGAATTGCGGCACCGACCCTGCGGTGAGGTGGGCTTTCAGGAAGCTCCAGTCGTGGTCCTGTCCCACGCCCTTCACCACCACACCCTGGATCTCGTTCTCGGTCTCCACGATGCCGGGCTTCAGGGCGAACACCTGGATGTGCCGCACGCCCGGAAGGGTGTCCAGCCACGGGTAGAAGGGCTGGTCGATCGGCATCCGCTCGGAATCGCGCGGGTCGTTCTGGGCCACCGGCACGATCTCGATGTGCGCCCCGGCCCCGCTCACCTTGGCCCGCACCTCGCGCTGGAAGCCGGTGCTGATGCCCACGGTCAGGATCATCACCGCCATGCCGATGAGGATGCCGAGCACCGCGATCAGCACGATGGGCCGCGATAGCCGGTGCCCACCGGCCGTGCCGCGGAGTCCCAGGATGCGGCGGGCGATGAAGTGCGCGAAGCCCATGCAGGCGACGAATGTAGCCCGCCGCCCCGGCGATCTGCGGCGTTCGGCCCGGGCCTTGCATGTCGCTCGGCGTTGGGGGCTTCCCCGCTCCGCGGGTTCGTTCCTGAATGGCACCTTTGCCCTGGTCATGATCCACGCATTGAACATCCGCTTCCGGCCGGTCCCCGCCTGTATGCTGCTGCTTGCCCTGTTCCTGCTGCCCGTTCGCATCAGCGCGCAGGTGCAGGGAACGCCTACCGTGATGGACGACAAGCGCATCGTGACCGGGGCGGAGCGCATCGCATTCCACCTGCCTCGCCTCAAGGGCAAGCGGGTGGCGCTGGTGACCAACCAGACCGGCCAGGTGGCGGGCGTGCCGTTGCTGGACACCTTGCTTGCCTTGAAGGTGGATGTGGTGAAGGTCTTCGCGCCGGAGCATGGCTTCCGCGGCGACGCGGATGCCGGCGAGCACGTGGCCAGTGGGGTGGACAAGCTTACCGGCCTACCGGTGGTGTCGCTCTATGGAAAGCACAAGAAGCCCACCGCCCAGGACCTGCAGGACGTGGACCTGCTCGTGTTCGACATCCAGGATGTGGGGGTGCGGTTCTACACGTACACCGGCACCTTGCACTACGTCATGGAAGCGTGCGCGGAGCTCGGCAAGCCCTTGATGGTGTTCGATCGCCCCAACCCGAACGGATTCTATGTGGACGGCCCTGTGCTCGACACGGCGCACCGGTCGTTCGTGGGCATGCACCCGGTGCCATTGGTGCATGGCATGACGATCGGTGAGTACGCGGGCATGATCAACGGCGAAGGCTGGCTCAAGGGCGGCGTCCGATGCGATCTTACGGTGATCCCGTGCATCGGGTATGATCATGCCGTGTTCTACGAGCTGCCCGTGCGGCCTTCGCCCAACCTGCCGAACATGGCGGCGGTGTACCTGTACCCGTCGCTTGGGTTGTTCGAGGGGACCATCGTGAGCGTCGGTCGCGGAACGGACCGGCCGTTCCAGTGCATCGGATACCCGGGTGCGGGTCTGGGTGGTTTCACGTTCACGCCCCGCTCCGTCCCGGGGGCGAAGGACCCGCCCTACAAGGACAAGTTGTGCACCGGCATGGACCTCGCCGAGTACGGACGCTTCTTCACCCGCCTGGAGCCCCAATTGCATCTCCACTGGCTCATCGGATTCCATCAGGCCTGTGCGGACCGCGCGACGTTCTTCACCGCGTTCTTCGACAAGCTGGCGGGGGGCACGGCCTTGCGCACCGCCATCCAGGCAGGCCAGGATGAAGCGCATATCCGGGCATCCTGGAAACCCGGTCTGGACGCGTTCAAGCGGATCCGCGCGAAGTACCTGCTCTACGACGACCGTCCGTGAACGACGAAGCCCGGTGCGTGACCGGGCTTCGTCATGCAAACATGTCGGTTCACTCGAACACGACCCGCTCCGTCCAGCTGCGGTGCATGGTCCGGATGGTGAGCAGGTAGGTTCCCGTCGGCATCTTCACGTCACTGGTCAGCAGCACGTTCAGGCGGCCATCCGGCGTCGCCAGTTTCGTGCTGGTGATCGCGCGGCCCTGCAGGTCGATCATGTCGATCTGCGCCCATTCCTCGTCCGGTGCGAGCCCTTCCAGCAGCACGTTCACATCGCCATCCCGCGTGGGGTTCGGCCAGATGCGCAGGTTCTCGGGTGTGCTGCCCACGATGATGGCCATCCGCTCGTCCGCCGGCGGGGTGAACGCGGTGGTGATCATGCAGGTGGCTCCCCAGGGGCACCAGTTCGTGCCGCCGTCAAAGCTCACACGCACCTGTACCTGGTAGTTCTTTCCACCGTACTCCAAGGGGGACTCCGCCCATTCGGTGAGGAGAAGCGAGCATCCGTTCGTGCTGATCTGCCGGACGAAGGCGCCGCTGGTGAACCGCCATTGGTACTTGTTGGCCGTGCTCACCGCACCTGCGTAAAGTGTCCGGCTGCCATCCAGCAGGACGTTGGAGATGCCGCACGAGTGGTGGTCGTTGGTCGGGTCGTCCACCAGGGAGGTGGTGGGGCAGTTGCCCGGGAGGTCGATGCGCAGCCGGCACGCAGGACCGAATGCGGCGTAAGCCCCGTTCGCACGGCTGCGGACGCGCACGTTCAGTAGCGTGTTCTGCGGAAGCGGGTTCGTTACCACATCGGCCAGGCGCAGGTAGCTGCAGCGGTCGGCTCCCGCAGGGAAGAGGTAACTGGCCGTGCTGTGCGTGATCAGTACGCGCCGGCTGTACGTCCCGTTGGGGTCGAAGAACCAGAACTGATATCCGCTGTTCGCATCGTTCTCGCCGAACTGGGCCCGTACCGCATCGTTCGGCACCGCCTGGATGAAGTCGTTCGGCAGCAGGTCCTCCCGATCGCAGCGCGATGGGGTGAGGCGGTCCGTGCCCAGGGGCAGGGAGAAGCCGGCCGGCTGGCTCGCCATCGGCCCGAAGTCACCACTTCCGGCCGCATCGATGATGCGCTCACCATCCGTGGTGCGGAGCACGTAGCCACCGCTGTTGATGCCGTCGCCCGCGCTGTCCATCACCCGCAGCACGAAGTTGCCAGCGGTGATGGCACACGGCAGGTCGTTGATGCTGTTGGAAGGAAGCCCGTTGCCGGAGCAGACCGCCGGGCCGCCACCGAGGGGGGCGATCTCCCAGCTCGTCTGGCTTCCCTGTTCATCCGTGGTGATCTGCAGCACAAGGCCGGGGTCGGGCGCGTTCGCCGGCGTGCCCGTGCAGTTGCAGAGCGCATCCACCACATCGTTGCTGGTCGCCGGCTCGCCGTCGTCACAAGCCTGGCCGGGGTTCGGTCCCGACGGACACGGGTCGAGGCAGTCCAAGGTCCCGTCGCCATCGCTGTCCACGTCGGGTGCTCCGCAACCGCAGGCGCCCGGGGCGATCTTGTTCGCATCGTTCGGACAGCCATCCAGACAGTCGGCGTAGGTGTCGCCGTCGCTGTCCGTGTCCGCCACCCCACAGCCGCACGTGCCCGGGTTCACCTTGGCGTGGTCCGTCGGGCAACCATCCATGCAGTCCATGGTGCCATCGCTGTCGGTGTCCGTTTCCGGTACGCCACAACCGCAGTCGCCCGTGAGCGACTTGTTCGGATCCTCCGGGCATTCGTCCGAGCAATCGATGGTGCCATCGCTGTCCGTATCCGGGTCGGGGATGTTGAGGTTCGTGCTGGCCACGCAGCCGTTCGCATCGGTGACCACGAACATGGCCGAGCCCGCGGTGAGGCCCATGTAGGTGCCTGGGCCACTGTAGGGTCCGGTTCCTCCCACGGCCCCGATCACCGCAACGGCATCGCTGGTGGCGCAGCCCGTTTCAACGCTTACCACGGCGGAAGTCGCCGAGAGCGTGGCCGGTTCCGAAATGGTGAGCATGCTGGTGTGCTGGCAGCCGTTGGCGTCCGTCACCAGGAACGAATGCGTGCCCGCCGGACGTACCAGCGGACCGGTGCCGGTGTATGGCGTTGTGCCTCCTGAGGCGGTCACGTTCACGGTGGCCATGCCGCCCTGGCAAAGCACCGGGGCGGTGATGGTGGCGCTGGAGGAAAGGACCGGCGGCTCGCTCACGGTCACCGAGGTGATGCTGGCGCAACCGAAGGCGTCCATCACCGTGAAGTTGTGCGTGCCCGCGGTGCGAAGGAAGCTGCCTGTGCCGGAGTAGGGCGTTGGTCCGCCGCTGCCGGATACCGAGACCGTGGCTTGTCCACCGTTGCACGATACCTGTCCGATGATGCTCGCCGAGGCGCTTACGCACGGCGGACTGAAGATGTAGGTGAGGCCGTTCGTCGGTGACTTGGCCGGCGCCGCGGACGTGAACCGCATCGCGCTCGCATTGCTCGTGCCAGCCAACGAGGTGGCCCAGTTCTCCGCGCCGGTCCCCACCGTGCGGTTGAGCACGTTGGCCGGGAAGGTGCTGTTCGCACCGCGCAGGCCCACCTCCGGTTGCTGTGCGGTCGAGTTGTTAAGGTTGGTCACGCTGGAATAGACGAACCGGATCTTCCCGTTCGCGGTGTTCAAGCGCGCCTGGAAACTGAACCGTTCGTTGTTGCCGCCGACCTTGCGCTGTGCGTCACGCCATTGAAAGACGATCTCGTTGCTGACCTGCTGCCACCGGAGCTCGCTCGTGGCTTGGTTCGCGTCCTGCAGGTTCGCCCCGAACGGAGCGATCGCGCCCGCGTAACCGGCCGTTGTGCTCAGTGGCTTGAAGTTGGTGTTGGCCATCATCGACCCGAACGTCAAATAGCCGTTCGCGGTCACATACACGGTCGAGTACCATGTGCCGGCGAACCAGAAGGGGTTCGGCAGCGTGACCGTGAAGCGCTGGTTGTTCCAGTTGGTGCCGCTGACCAGCACCGTGCCGCCGGTGATCTCGGTATACGTCCCGGTGCTTTGGGCGAAGGTGTACGTGCTGACGGATTGCCCTTCCACGCTGGCCGTCGCGGCCAGCATCACGGCGAAGGCGAGGGCCAGTTCGCGGGGTGCCTTGGATCGCTGAGGGGGGCGGCAACTACATGAAGGGTTCCGTGTGTTCATCGGGTCGCGCAGAGAGTGGGCGCGGCGGCTTGTACGCACCGGGGATACCCAGGGTTCCCAACGCAGGAAGGGGGCCTCGGCCCCCTTCCCATCGTATTCCTTCAGGTCACTGCACCACCAGGGGCTCCACGTGCTCGATCCCGTTGGCGTTGATGCGCACCAGGTACACCCCGGGGCTAACCGCAGCGTCCAGTTGCATGATCATCAGGCTTTCAGCGCCATCCACATCCTGCTCTTCGGCCTGCATTACCCCGCCCCGCAGGTCATGAACCTCCACCACTACCCGGTTGGCGCCGTCGTGCAGCCCGCCCAGGCTGATCTGCAGGCGGCCGTCCGTGTTGGGGTTCGGCCACATGCGCACCTGGATGGCCGGCCGTTCCAGCTGCTCCATGCCGCGGCCCGAACCGGGCACGTTCATGGTGCTGAGGCTGCACGTGGGGCCGAAGGAGCAGTAGGTCGCGCCGCCATCGAAGCTCACACGCACCCGTACTGAGTAGGTGTGTCCGTACTGGAGGGGCAGCGTGGACCAGTTGGTGAGCACCAGGCTGCTGCTCGGGCTGCTGATCTTCCGCAGGTAGCCCGGACGGCTGAACTCGAACTGGTAGCGGTTCGCCGCGCTCACCGGTTGGGCGAACAAGGTGGTGCCACCGTTCAGCATCACCCCGGCTAAGCCGCAGGAGTGCTGCGCACTGTTCACGTTGTCCATCAGCTGCGTCGTCGGGCACTGGTTCGTCAGGTCGATGCGCATCCGGCAGGCCGGACCGAAGGGACCGTACACACCGTTCACCATGGTGCGCACGCGCACGTTGAGGAGCATGTTGTGCGGCACCGGATTGGTCTCGATGGTGCTCAGTTTCAAGTAGCTGCACCGATCGGGGCCCGTGGGGAACTGGTAGTTGTTCGAGGCGTGCGTGAGCAGCAAGCGGCGACTGTAACCTCCGTTCGGGTTGAAGATCCAGAACTGGTACCCGTCATCGCTCTGGCCCCCCACACCGTACTCGGCTTGCACAGCGGCGCTGGGCACGGCCTGGATGAAGTCGCTCGGCAGGTAGTCCTCCCGGTCGCAGCGGCTCGGGGTAAGCCCCGTCGGACCCAGCGGGAGGCAGAAGCCCGCGCCCACCTCAGCGCTGCCGGCGAAGATGCCCGCTCCGGCCGCATCGATGATGCGCTTGTTGTTCGGGTCGCGGAGCACGTATCCGCCCATGCCATTGATACAGCACATGCCGTCCATGTTCGCATCGAACACGCGCAGGCTGTAGCAGCCATCGGGCAACATGCAGCTGGCGCTCACCGTGGTGCTGTTCGCATAACCGGTACCGCTGCACACCGGTGCACCGCCGCCCAAGGGGATGATCTCCCACGAGGTGGCCGCGGCGTCGTTGTCCGTGGTCAGCGCGAAGCTGCTCATGCCCACCTGCGGGGTGCCCGCGCACGTGCAGGTACCGGTGATCACATCGTTGGTCGTGTTGGCATCGCCGTCATCGCAGCTCGCACCGGGTTCCGGAGCGCCGCAACCGCAGGTGCCGGGGCTCAGCTTGTTCGGATCGTTCGGGCAACCGTCGTTGCAGTCGAGGGCGCCGTCACCATCGCTGTCCACATCGGCCGTGCCGCAACCGCACACACCCGGGGCCACCTTGTTCGGGTCGGTGGGGCAGCCATCCATGCAGTCCATCGCGCCGTCGCCATCACCGTCCGTATCGGCCACGCCGCAACCGCACGCGCCGGGGTTCACCTTGGCAGGGTCGTTCGGGCAGCCATCCACGCAGTCGGCCGTGCCGTCGCTGTCCGTGTCCGCATTGTTCGCGCTTTCCGGGCAGGGGTCCACGCAATCGGCCAGGCCGTCGCTGTCCGTGTCATCATCCGGCGTGTCACATCCACAGATGCCCGGAGCGATCTTGGTCTCGTCGTTGGGACAGCCATCGTTGCAGTCCGCTGTGCCGTCGAGGTCGGTATCGGTATCGGCAACGCCGCAGCCGCACGCACCCGGGGCCGTCTTGACGGGGTCGGTCGGGCAGCCATCGTTGCAGTCTGCCGTACCGTCGCTGTCCGTATCCACATCGCTCACACCGCAACCACAAATGCCGGGAACGGTCTTGTTGGGGTCGTTGGGGCAGCCGTCATTGCAGTCCACCGTGCCGTCGTTGTCCGTATCCGCATCGCTCACACCGCAACCGCAGATGCCGGGCACGGTCTTGTTGGGGTCGGTGGGGCACAGGTCGTTACAGTCGGCGGTGCCGTCGTTGTCCGTATCCGTATCCGGGTTGCCGCAGCCGCATTGGCCGGGGGCCTGCTTGGACTCGTCGGTCGGGCAGAGGTCGGTATTGTTGGACACGTAGCCGCCCGGTGCTGCGCAGGACGACTGGCTTACGGCCGGATCGCCGAAGCCGTCATTGTCCGCATCCGCGTACCAAAGTGTGGCCGCGTTCTCCGTGACGGTCACCGTAGCGGTGGCATCGGGGCAGGGGCTCGTGGCGCTCACCGTGTAGGTATAAACGCCGGGCGACATCGTAGCGGGGTCGTACAGTCCGCCCGATACGGGGCTTGGACCGCTCCATGTGCCGCCGCTTTCCGGGCTGCCACCCAGCTGCGCGAACAGGCTGAAGGCCGGATCGAGGCTGCATACGGTGATGGACCCATCGGTGCCCGCGTTCGAAGGCGGCACCACGGTGATGCTCTGCGAAACCTGCGCTGGGCAGATGTTGGTGACCGTCGCCGTGTAGGTGGTGCTGCTTGAGGGGCTCACGGTGATGGCCGCCGTGGTGGCGCCCGTGTTCCACAGGTACGTGCCACCACCGCTTGCGGTGAGCGTTACGCTGCCGCCTTCGCAGATGGTGTTGATGCTGGCCGTGATGCCGGCCACAGGCGTGTAGGTGATGATGACGCGGCCGGCTGCACCGGAGCCTCCCGCGCGGCTGCCGCCGGTGGTCGACGTACGCGCACCACCGCCACCGCCCCCGGGGGCTGTGCCATTGTTCCCGTTCGACGTGCCTGTGCTGATGGACGGACCTCCCGCACCGCCACCGTTCGCTGCGGCACCGCCCGCACCGGAGCTGACGCCGACGCCCGTGGCACCGTTACCTCCGTTCGAGCCGGCCGCTTCCGAATCACCCTGAGAACCGGCCGTTGTGCCGCCTGCACCACCGCTCGGCGTACCTCCGCTCGTGTTGCCGGCTCCGGCATTTCCACCGGCGGCGAACACCTGCGGTTCGAACCCGATGATGGTCGAGGCATTACCGTTCGTGCCGTTCGCACCGGTGGTCCCGTTCACCGCGTCCGCTACGTCGATGTTAAGCGTGGACCCGGGTGTCACGGTAAGGGTCTTCGTGACGTAGGCGCCACCGCCTCCACCGGCACCGCCCCTGGCGGAGAAGCTGCCGGCATTCGTTGATCCCCCACCCGAGGCACCGCCACCCCAGGCTTGTACCTGGATCTGGGTAACCCCGTCCGGAACGACGAAGGAGCCGTCCGCATTGAAGGTCTGGCTCACCGCGTTCGCGAAGGGGTTCACGGTGATCACCACGTCGTTGGTGCTTGCCGCACAGGGGCTGTTGCTGATCGTCCAACGCAGCGTGTACGTGCCGGTGGCGGTCGGGCTGAACGTGGCAGCGGGGTCGGCGATGTTGCTGAGCTGCGCCGTGCTCGTGTTGGGCGAACCGGCCAGGATGGACCATGCACCGGTTCCGTTCACAGGCGTGTTCGCAGCCAGGGTGGTGCTGCCTTGGCTCAGGCAGATGGTCTGGTCGGGACCAGCGTTCGCCGCGGTCGGGGCAGGCACCACGGTAACGCTGGTGTTGTCCGTATCCGCCGTACCGCACCAGTTGCGCACGGTTACGGCGTAGGTCCCTGTGGCAGCGCCTGTCACCGTCGGATTCGATACCGTGTTGTCGCTGAAGGTGCCGCTGCCGGTCCAGCTGTAGCTGAGCGGCGCGGTACCAGTCGCCGAGGCCGTCAGGTTCAACGTTGAGCCCGAACAGATGGGGGAGTTGCTGCTGACGGAAGTGATGTTCGGGGCCGTGCACCCTGTCGGGGTGAAGCGGTAGATGCGCCCCGTGCTCGGACGCGTTGAGAGGTTGGTGGTGGCCGTGGTGGTACTTGCGGTAGGCGTGGCGCCGGTCCCGTTCAACGAGATATAGGTTCCGCTTGCGCTGGCCAGCAGTCCGATGGACGCACCTCCCGACCCGTTGTTCACCCCACCGCTTTCCTGGCGATAGATGAACTCGATGACGTTCGTGGTCTCGTAGAGTTTGCACTGGAATGAGATGGTGACGGAGCTTTGGTAGTTCCATTGCCAGTTGCGCCACTCCATGGTGAATACGCGGTTCGGAGCACTGCCAGTGGTTTCGTAGCGGGCCGTTCCGGCCGCCCCGTCCAGATCATCCCACAAGGCACAGATCGCTGGGCGTACCGCTCCGTTCGCATTTCCGAAACTGGAGTTGTCATTACCCTGAGTGGAATTCGGATTGTCACCGGTATCCATGGAGATCCAGCCGTTCGAGTTCACCCGGATCGCGCTCACCGGCACACCGTTGTAGCCGAAGTCGAACGGCAGGTTGATCGCCGCGCTGTGCGCGTCGTCCTGCTCGATCGCGTTCAGGTCACTGCCACCGGCGCTCACCTGCGTGTACGTTCCGGTGGTCGACGTGAAGGTGTAGGTGAACTGCGCATGCATGTGCGCTCCCAGCAGGAGCATCAATGCCAGCAACAGTTGTCGCAGGGTCTTTCCCGTCTTCGGTGTGCGTGTACGGTTCGTTCGCATGTTCATTCGATTTGCGTAGGCGGCTGGTGGTCTGCCAGCTTGTCCAAGCGGTCCGCAGGTCGAATGAGGAGCGGGGCGGTTCTTACTGTTCGGCGATGGCCTTGGTTGCGAAGGGAACCCGGTCCGCCGACACAGCACGAAGATCAGTTGTGCATTCGTCGGTCGTCAAGTCCTTTTCGTCGAACGGGATCTGCCATTGGTCCGATGGTGGTGGCCTCGGGATTTTTTTTTTCGCGGCTGAAGTTCCTGAGGGTCAGCTCCAAAATGCGAACGCCCCGGGTTCCGGGGCGTTCGCATGAAAGTCGGTAGGTCTACTGGATCACCAGGCGCTCCGTGAAGCGATCCTCATTGGCCGTAACGCTCACGATGTACACACCGCGCGCGATGGCGTCATCCAGGTCGATCAGCAGTTGCTGTTCGGCGCCGTCCAGGTCGCGGGTCTCCGCATGCACCGTGGCACCGGTCAGGTCGTGGATCTCCACGCTCACGCGGTTCGCGCCGTCGCGCAGTCCGCTCAGGCCAAGGTGCACGCGGCCTTCCGCGTTCGGGTTCGGCCACATGCGCACTTGCGGACCGGCGACCACCGCCATAGCCCGGCCATCGAATGAGGCCGGTGCGGCGGTGGACACGCTGCATGCGCTGCCGAAGGGGCAGTACGAAGTTCCATTGTCGAAGCTCACACGCACGCGCACGCTGTAGGTACGGTTGTACTCCAACGGCAGGGTGTTCCAAGGCGTCAGCGTCAGCGAGGCCGTGCTCGAGGCGATCTTCCGCAGGTAGCCCGGGCGGCTGAACTCGAACTGATAGCGGTTCGCGCTCGGTACGGGCACCGCGTACAAGGTGCTCGATCCGTTCAGCAGCAGGCCCGTGGCACCGCAGGAGAACTGCGGACCGGCCGTGCTCACCAGCTGGGTGGTCGGGCAGTTCGTGGAGAGGTCGATCTTGAAGCGGCACGCCGGGCCGAAGGCGCTGTACACACTGTTCACCATGCTCCGCACACGCACGTTCAGCAGCATGTTCTGCGGCAGCGGGTTGGTGATCACTTGATCCAGCTTCAGGTAGCTGCAACGGTCCGCACCCACCGGGAACCAGTAGTTGTTCGTGGCATGGGTGATCAGGATCCGGCGCGTGTAGCCGCCGTTCGGGTTGAAGAACCAGAACTGGTAACCGTCGTCGCTTTGATTGCCCGTTCCGTACTGCGCTTGTACGAGGGCGTTGGGCACGGCTTGCAGGAACTCGTTGGGCAGGTAGTCCTCGCGGTCGCAGCGGCTCGGGGTCAGGCGGTCGGTGCCGAGCGGCAGGCAGAAACCCAGGTCGGACGCCACCTCGGCCGTGCCGGCGAAGATGCCCTGTTGGGCAGCGTCGATGATGCGGAGACCGGCCGCTGTGCGAAGCACGTAACCGCCAAGACCCGTCATGCAGCACATGCCATCGCCGCCCTGGTCGAACACGCGGAGCTCATAGCAGCCGTCCGGCACCGTGCAGGAGGCCACGTTGGTGCTGTTCGGCGCGTAGCCGCTGCCGCTGCACAGCGGCGTGCCGCCGCCGATCGGACCGATCTCCCAGCTCGTGCCGCCGTTGTTGTCCGTAACCACGGTCAGCTCCAGCACGTTGCCCACGGGCATGCCCACGCACTGGCAGCTACCGTTCACCACGTCGTTGATAGTGTTCGGGTTGCCGTCGTCGCAGGCTGCACTTGGCTCCGGATTGCCGCAGCCGCAGGCACCGGCCTCCAGCTTGTTCGGGTCGTTCGGGCAGCCGTCCACGCAATCCAGCGCACCGTCCGCATCCGTGTCCACGTCCGCGTTGCCGCAGCCGCAGGCGCCGGGCGCGATCTTGTTCGGGTCCGTAGGGCAGCCGTCCACGCAATCGGCGTAGGTGTCGCCATCGCTGTCCGCATCAGGCGTGCCGCAACCGCATGTCCCGGGGTTCACCTTGTTCGGGTCGGTGGGGCAGCCGTCGATGCAGTCGGCGGAGAGGTCACCATCGCTGTCCGTGTCCGCCACGCCGCAGCCGCACTGGCCCGGGGTGGTCTTCAGCGCATCCTCGTCGCACTCGTCGGTATTGTTCGTGGCGTAGCCGGCAAGCGGCGCGCAGCCCTGGATCGGTGCCGCCTCGATGTCGCCGAAGCCGTCGCCGTCCAAGTCCGCGTACAGGTCAACCGCCTGCGCCACCGTGATGGTGAAGGTGCAGGGCGTGTTCGTGCAGCCGTTGCCATCCGTGTAGTTGTAGGTGATGGTGTGCACCCCCGCTCCGGCCGCGGCCGGGTCGAAGTTGCCACTGCTCACCCCGGTGCCACTGTACGTGCCACCGGCCGGGCTGCCGCCCGTAAGCGCGAAGGCCGCATCACTGCTGCAGATGCCGGTGATGTCGGCCGGGCAGGTGATCGTGGGCAGCGGGTTCACCGTTACGCTCACATCGGCCGGGAAGCTCGTGGCCGCGCAGTTCGCATCGCTGATCGCCGTGATCGCATAGGTGGTCGTGCTGGTGATGGGCCCCGAAGGGTCGATCGTGAAGGGGGAGGAAAGGCCGTTCACCGTGGTGGGCGAGCCTCCGTTGGTCGTGTAGGTGATGCTCCATGGTCCGGTGCCCGTGAGCGTGCCGGTGAGTTGCGGTGCGCCACTGGCGCAGAACGGTCCGTTGCCATTGAGCGTGGCTGTCGGCAGCGGGTTCACGTTCACCGTCGCGGTACCCGTGGCCGAGCAGTTCAAGGCATTGGTCACGGTGGCCGTGTAGGTGGTGGTGCCGGTGATGGCCGTGGCCACCGGGTTGGCGATCGCGGTGTTGCTCAGGAAGGTGGCCGGTAGCCAGGCGTAGGTATACGCGTTCAGTCCGCCCGTGATGGTCACGTCATAGTCTTGCGTCTCGCCCCATGTGCTGGAAGATGCACCGCAAGCCTGAGTGGCCAGCACGGGACTGTCATTGCCGCCTACAATGCGCAGGCGCAACACCCCGTTGAACGCTCCGGTAGGCACCGTGAACGTCACACCGATCGTGCCACTGCTTCCAGCGTTGGTGGAGAGACCGAGCACTTCGGTAGCGGCCAGGGTGCCATCGTTGTTGTAATCGATCCACGCCCCGAAGTACTGGTTGGGATCGGTACCGAAGCTGCACGATAGGGTGTAGCTGTTGCCGGCCACGAGGGTCGTTGTCTGCGCGCCGCCGCCGTTGAAGTAGGTGTAATGGCTTGCCCCACCGCAGGCGGCACCCGTGGCATTGCTCAAGGTGTTCAGGCTCACATTGGTGATGTTGTCACCGCTGCAGCCGCTGGAATGCGTACTGGCGCAATAGGAGGCGGGAACCGGCGTGTTCACCTGCAGTTGGGAGTTGCCGCCGTAGCAGAGCGTCGATGGCGTGGCCGTGGTTGACACTATTGTCGGTGCGCTGTTCACCGTGATGTTCACCGTGCAACTGCCAGCGCAGCCATTGCCGTCCGTGAAGCTGTACGTGAGTGTCTGCGTACCTGCGCCGGGATCGAAGGTGTTGCCTGTGACGCCGGTACCGCTCCAGGTGCCTTGGTCGATGCCGTTCGCCGTGCCGTTGAGGGTGACGTCAGCATCGTTGTCGCAGTATGGGCCGTAAGGGCCGCCGCAGCTGATCACCGGTGCCGGGTTCACCGTGATGGTGACCTGGCAATCGGCCGTGCAGCCCGCCGGGGTGGTGTAGCTGTAGGTGAGGGTCTGGGTGCCTGCGCTCGGATCGAAGGTGTTGCCCGTAACGCCCGTGCCGCTCCAGGTGCCCTGGTCGATGCCGTCGGCCGTGCCATTGAGCGTGACGTCCGCAGCATCGCTGCAGTAGGGACCATAAGGCCCGCCGCAGCTCATCACCGGCGATGGGTTCACCGTGATGGTCACCTGGCAACTGCCGCTGCACCCACCGCCATCGGTGTAGCTGTACGTTAGGGTCTGGGTGCCCGCGCTGGGATCGAAGGTGTTGCCGGTCACCCCCGTGCCGCTCCATGTGCCTTGGTCGATGCCGTTGGCCGATCCATTGAGGACCACATCGGGGTCATTGCTGCAGTAAGGGCCATACGGACCACCGCAGGTCACCGTGGGCGCTGCGCCGACCGTGACCGTGGTGGTGCAGGAATTGGAGCAGCCATTGCCATCCGTATAGGTGTACGTGAGCAGTTGCGTTCCGGCACTGGCGCTGAAAGTGTAAGGGCCGGAACCGCTCACGCCGATGCCTGTCCATACACCGCCGGTGGGCGAGCCGCCCAAGGTGATCACATCGGTGCAGCCCAGCGGGCCGTAGCTGCCGCAGTCCACGGTGGGTGGGGTGTTCACGGTCACCTCACGGGTGGCCGTGTTCGAGCAGCCTTGGCTGCTGTAGGTCACCGTGTAAGTGGTGGTGCTTCCCGGCGAGACCGTGATCGCTGCCGTGGTGGCACCTCCGGGGCTCCACGAATAGCTGCCGATCGGGAGGATGTTCACGAAGTTCTGCGCGATGCTCGTGGCCTGTGTGTTGTTGATGAAGGCCCCACTGGCGCCCGCATAGAGCATATAGTACACACGGGTCACTCCGGTGAGACCGGTGATGTTCTGCTGGCTGTCGTCCGTAGTGGTACCGATCGTCTGGCTGGCACTGTTGGGCTGGGGGATCAGGAAGAGCTGGTTGATCGAGGGGTCACCGGCGTTGTACACGCGTTTGAGGAATGCGGTGTAGGTGACGCCGCCCGCGCTGACGGTGAAGGAGTAAGTGTCCTGTGTTCCACTGCCATCGGCACCGTTGTTGCCGGTGATGCTCATGGTGCTGAGCCCGTTGATGTCGGCGCTACAGAAGAAAAGCGAACCCGTGCCGCCGCTGCCGGCGAGGTATCGCGTGAAATACTGGCCACCACTGCCGAACGATGAACTGGCAAGGATCACATTGTCCGAGTAGCTGATCGCGCTGGCCAGGTTCGTATTGAGGAAATTGCCTCCGTCGTACATGTCAAGCCCGCCATCGCTGATGTTCGTGCCGTTCACTCCGCCGTCCATTGCGAAGGCGAATGGGGTGGGGATGCTGCCCTGCAGGGCGGCTGCATTCGCGTTGATCGCGTTGAGCACGTTGGCCAGTGAGTTGTCAGGCGCTCCCGTCGCCGTGAGGGTGGTGGAACCGCCCGGGCAGATCGCCGCAGTGCTCGGAGAAATGCTCACGGTGGGCAGCGGTGTCACCGTTACCGTCGTTGAGACGCAGGTGGTGGTGTTGCACGTGCCGTTGTAGCGAACGTAGTAGGTGGTGGTGGTGCCCGGTGTGACGCTGATCGACGCACCCGTGCCCACAGGCGCACCGCCGCAGGATCCCGTGAACCATTCGATCGTGGCGCCGGTGCCCAATGTTCCGCCTGTTGCGGTAAGCGTGGTGCTTCCGCCCGCACAGACCGTGGTGATGCCGCTGATGCCCGTGGGGGCCACCGATGCGGTGAACGGTGTGGCGGTCACGTTCAACTGCAGGTTGCCCGTGGTGCCCGAACTGAAGTAGCTGCCTACGCTGATGTAGTAGGTCGTTCCAGCGGTCGCCGTCCAACTCGCTCCGGCGTAGTTGCTCGTGCAGCCGGCACCGTTGTCATCGTTGCAGGTCACCGGGGTGAAGCTGCCGCAGGAGCCCGTGTAGATGGCGATCTCGTCATCGAAGTTGGTGCCGCCTGTGCAGGTGATCGCCGTCATCGTGCCGCAGATGCCGGTCACCGTCCACCATACGTTCTTGTAGGGGCCGTCACAGGAAGACAAGGCCGCGTAATCATCAGTGGCCAGCGCGTTGTTGATCACTGCGCTCGTATAGGGGAGCGATGCGATCGCGATGGCACTGGCGCAGTTGTCGTTGGCGGGTGCCCCGGCAGCGGTAACGAAGCTCCAGTTGGTGCAACCGGTGGCTGGTCCCACGGCGTTGCGTGGAACGATACGCCAGTAATAGGTCGTGCTTCCCGAAAGTACTCCCGTCGCGTAGGTAGTGCCTGCTTGGTTGGAGGATACCAGCGTCGGGGCCGGGTTGGTGGTCCCGAAGTACACGTCGTACCCCGTGGCGCCCGAGACCGCCGGCCAGGTCAAGGTGGTGCCGGCGGCGGCGATGCCCGTGGCGCCATCAGTTGGGGCCGTCGGAGCGCCTGCACACGCCGGCGGGGAGGTGATGGACCATTGTAAGGTGAAGGTGCCCGTTCCGCTGTATCCGTCCTGGATGTACCACACGGTTTGCGCCGAGCCGGTATTGTTGTTCCATACCGTTTGGGTCAAGGCATCATTGTCCCAGCAATTGATCGTGGTGGTACCAGGGCAGGTCGCACCATAACCCACGTATTCCCACTCATCATAATTGTTGGTGCTTTCCCCGATGGTCAGCGTCGAACCGTTCGGCACGCTGATGTAGAAGATCCGGTCGCCATAGCCCGTGCGGCAGGTGGAGATGTCGTCCGCATAACCGACCGTGGTGGCGCTGTACGGACTGGTCAACAAGGCCAGGTTCTGCGCGTTGGCGCAGTTCTCACCGGGCAGCGGTGCCGGTGAGGTGTTCGTGATCGTGGTCGTCATGCCGGTTGACGCTGTACCGCACGACGAGTTGGTGTTGTAATGGATGAAGTAATTGCCCCCCGCTGCAGCCGTCCAGTTCAACGGGGTCGTGCCGGAAGCCACAAGGGTTCCGTTGTAGGTCCCCGCACGCACAGTGATATAGGTTCCTGCGATGCTTCCCGTGGAGGTGAACGTATGGCCGGCCACCGCGCCGGTCATGGAATTGTACTCCGATTGGTATTGGTTGGTAGCGATCGTGTAAGCACCCGCACCCGGCGCTGGGGCAGCGAATGAACTCGATGGATACAGGGTCGTATTGGTGCAGCCGGCTGCAGCAGGGATATAGGTGAGCGTGATATCGTCCACCGCTGGGTTCGCGTAGGGAGAAGCGGCGTCCGTTTGGTAGGTGAATACCAAGCGGACGGTCGTACCTGCCAAGGAGGTCAGGTCGATCTGGGGTTGAGCCGTGAAATTGGCGAGAGCAGGGGTGTTGTAGACAGCGCGTTGGGTCCCGGCAGGTAAGGTGCCGGCAACAGGTGTTTGTGCCGTTGTATTCGTATAAATGCGGAAGTAGTCGTAAGTGCAGCAGTCGACGATCGGCATCTTCAACTTGTAGTTCAGGAAAACACTCGTCGCGCCTGCGGGAATGGCGATGTCGCGATAGAAGTGCTTGATCACTGAAGCGGACGAGCCGATGTACGTTGTGCTGCTCGAGCCTACGAATGCGGCCTTCGTGCCCGTAGCGGCTCCGGCTGCGGTTCCGGTGAACCAAGTGATGGACGTGCCATCCACCACCGTCCATCCGTTGGCGGCGAGGGTCGAGGTCGCATTCTCGAACCCGCCGTCACTGGCGCTGATCAGGGAGGTCTGGGCGTATGCCGGACGGAAGATCCCGGAACAACACGCGATCATCAGGATCGTCTTGGACAAGAGAGTAGTTGTCCTGCTCATCAGGGTAGGGTTGAGGGGTCGGTGAGGGTACCCGGTCGTGAATGAGGGTCGGCCGGGCGGGTTTGGGTTAGTCAATAATAGGGATATCGGGGTTACGGACAAGGGGGTGTCGAAAACTGCCTCAGGAGCCCTGGTGCGATGGATGATGGTCTCATCCGGTGGATCCGTCCAGCACTTGGCCGCAGGGGCTGCCCAAGTGGTTCATGCATCCCTGCTACCCGGCCATGGCATGGGCACCCGCTGGCGCATCGGCTGTCGGGCTGTCCACTCTATCGGGGGTGACCCTGCGTTCCTGGTCACTCTGCAAACTGTCAGGTCGGGCGCGGATCGAGACCCTGGGTTCATGAACGCTCTGCATGCTGTCAGGTCGTACAGGCACACCGGCCCTGGAATGCACGAAGCCCCCGCCGGGGTGGCGGGGGCCTCGCGGTTCAAGTGGTTTGGTCAGCGCTGGATCACCAGGCGCTCGGTGCGCATCGTGCTGCCGGCGGTCACCGTTACCAGGTAAACCCCGGCGGCCAGGTCGCGGTCCAGTTCCAAGGTGGCGTTCAGCAGGCCGTCGGCGCCGGTCACGGTGGTGGCGTACACGCGCTTGCCGTACAGGTCCATGATCTCCACGGTGGCCTGGGTGGCAACCGCAGGCAGGTCGGTGAGCTGCAGGCGCAGTGGCTCGCCGCGGTTCGGGTTGGGCCAAAGGGTCAGGCGGCCGGTCTCCTCCAACGCTTCAAGGCCTCCGGGCTGTTCCGCCATGGCGCCGCCGCATACGGCCGTGCCCAGCGTCACCGTGCACGTGGGACCGAAGGGGCAGTAGGTCTGGCTGTTGTCGAAGCTCACCCGCACGCGCACATTGTAGCAGCGGTTGTGCTCCAGGGGCAGCGTCACCCAGTTGAGGCGCTGCGAGCGTGTGGGCGACAGGATGCGCCGCAGGTATCCGGGGCGACTGAACTCGAACTGGTAGCCGGTGGCGCCGGGCACATCGTTCGCCCACACCGTACTGCTTGTGGTGAGCCCGGTGGCGCCGCAGCTCACCACGGGTTGTGCCGTGTAGGTCAGCTGGGTGGTCTGGCAGTTGTTCAGCGGATCGATCTTCAGGCGGCAGGCCGGACCGAACTCACCGTTCACGCCGTTCACACGCGGACGCACGCGGACGTTCAGCAGCAGCTGCGAAGGGATCACGGGGCTGCTGGCGGCCATGGCGTTCAACCGGAAGTAGCTGCAGCGCTCGGCCACGGGCGCGCCGGCGGGCCAGCCGGTGCCGGGGCTCGCGTGGCTGAAGAAGATGCGCCGGCTGAAGCCACCGTTCGGATTGTACACCCAGAACTGGTAGCCCGTGGTGCTGTTGCTGGTGCTGTAAGCGGCCGTTACGGACGCGTTCGGCTGGGCCTGCACCACGCTGGTCAGCGCCAGTGCCTCCTGGTCGCAGGTTGCGGTGGTGAGCGCTTGCGTGCCCATGGGGATGCAGAAGCCCCAGTTGCTCACCTGGCTGCCGTAGGTGAAGGCGAAGCCGTTGTTCGCGTTGTCGATGATGCGTTCGCCGTCCTCATCGCGCAGCACGAAGCCGCCCGGGTTGATGCCGTCACCGAACTGGTCGAGCACGATCAGGTCGTAGCAGCCATCGGGCACGCAGCAGTTCACGGTGATGGTGCTGCTGTTGTTCGCGCCGGTGAGCGTTCCGCTGCAAACGGCCGTGTTGGTGCCGCTATACACCACCATCCAGCTGGTCTGCGCGGCGTTGGCGTCCGTGTTCAGCGTAAGGCCGAGCACTTCGGAGCAGACCACGGTTCCGGCGCAGGTGCAGTTGGCCAGTACGATGTCGTTGACCGTGTAAGGGCTGCCGTCATTGCAGGGATCGCCGATCTGGCCGGGAGCGTTGGGGCAGTTGTCCAGGACATCGCAGAGGCCGTCGCCGTCGCTGTCGGGGATGGGCGTGAAGACGCAACCGATCGCGGGGTCGCAGGCGTCGCTCGTGCAGGGGTCGCCATCGTCGCAGCTCACCATCTGTCCGCCCGAGCAGGTGCAGTTGGCATCGAGCACTTCACCGGTGGTGCAGGCGTTGCCGTCATTGCAGGGATCGCCGATCTGGCCGGGAGCATTGGGGCAGTTGTCGGAAGCGTCGCAAACACCGTCGCCGTCGCTGTCCTGGAAGGTGCCGGCGCAGACGCAAGCCGCAGTGATCAGGTCGTTGATCGTGCAGGCGTCGTTGTCGTTGCAGGGCGAACCGATCTGGCCGGGGATGTTCGGGCAGTTGTCGCTGGGGTCGCAGAGGCCGTCACCATCGGTATCGGCACTGGTGTTGCCCACCACGAAGGCCTGCGATGCCGTGCAGCCGCCGGAGGAGACGGTGGCGGTGTAGGTGCCTGCGGGCAGGCCGGTCAGGTCCTCCAGGGAGGTCAATGTGCCGCAGGTGAAGGGGCCCGGGATGCAGAGCATCGGGAAAGGGCACTGGCCGTCGGTGACGCAGCCCACATTGCTGCTCCAAAGAATGGTGGGCAAGGGGGCGCCGCCGGTCACCGCAAGGTCGATGGCGCCGTTGCTCTGGCCGGGGCAGCTCGCGTTGGTGACGTTGGCCTGCAAGTTCAGCACAGGGTCCACCGTCACCGTTGTGGTGGCGCTGGCGCTGCAGTTGTTGCCGTCGGTGAAGCTGTACGTGAGCGTCTGCGTGCCGGCGCTGGGGCTGAAGGTGTAAGGGCCCGTGCCGCTCACACCCGTGCCCGTCCACACACCACCGGCCGGGCTGCCGCCCAAGGTGATGTCCGTGCCGTTGCTGCACAGTGGACCGTAGCTCCCGGCGCTCAGCGTGGGCAGGGGGTTCACCGTGACGCTGGTGCCCAGGCTGGCCGTGCCGCAGACATTGCTCACCAGCAGGGTGTAGGTGCCGGTGGCCGCGCCGGTAACGGTGGTACTGGGACCCGCCGGTGTGCCGAAGGTGCCCGTGCCGCTCCACGCGTACGTGATCGGCAAGCTGCCCGTGACCGTGGAGCCCAGGTTCAGCGTGGCGTTGCTGCAGATGGGGCTGTCGTTGGTGATGTCGGTGATGGCTGGGTTGGTGCAGGTGTTGCTGCAACCGGAGATGGAAAGGTCGTCGATGCGCCAGTTCGCCGTGTTCACGGAAGGTGTGCCAACGCCGGAATGACCGTAGATGCGTACGACCAACGGAAGACCCGCGAAGGTGCTCACCGAAAGGCCCGTGTTCGATCGGAGAACATAGGCCGAGTTGGCCGGCATGGTACCCGTGGCAACATCCGTGGTGTAGTTGTCGAGGTTGGTGCGCACGCTGTAGGCCTGTGGACCCGTGCTCGTGCTTCGGGTGCCGAAGCTGATGCCGTTCAGCGTGAAGAAGAAGCCGCTGGTGGGGCTGATGGTGAACTCGAAATACGTGCTGCTGGCCGTGTTCAGTGCACCGGTAAAGGCTGCGGCACCCGCATTGAATTGCCCGCTCGCCGTGGCGTATTCAGTGGTGGTCGACGTGGAAGAGGAGGTGAGGAGGGTCGTGCTGCCGTTGTTGTTGCCGCGGCCGATGGTGGACACGGTGACGCTGTTGAGGCTGTTGCTGCTGGGGCTGGCGTTCTGCGAAGCGGTCCCGAAGTTCCACGTGGCGGCCGGGGGCGTGCCGGCGCACACTCCGCAGCTGGTGATCACATCGTTCACCGTGCAGGTGTTGCCGTCATTGCAGCTCGCACCCACCTCCAGGTTGCCGCAACCGCAGGCGCCCTCCGCGATCTTGTTCGGGTCGTTCGGGCAGCCGTCGATGCAATCGCGCGTGCCGTCGCCATCAGTATCCGCACCCTCCGGCACACCGCACCCGCATTGGCCGGCGCTCGTCTTGTTCGGATCGTTCGGGCAGCCATCGTTGCAGTTCGGCGTACCGTCGCCATCGCTGTCCGTGTCCGCAACGCCGCATCCACAGATGCCAGCGGCGATCTTGTTCGGGTCGTTCGGACAGCCGTCGTTCGCATTGCAGGTGCCATCGCCGTCCGTGTCCTGGAAGGTGCCGGCGCACACGCAGCCCGCGCTCCACACATCGTTGATGGTGCATACGTCGTTGTCGTTGCAACTGGTGCCGGGCAGCGCGCTGCCGCCGATCACGCCCAAACAGTCCGTTGTGCCTGACGGGTTCACCGTGCCGCTAACACTGACGTTTTGGCCCGCCGAAGCACCCGTTGTCGAAATGACAACATTCGATGGACCGAATGTTCCTTGAGCAGCACCTGTTAGTCGGACTTCAATGGTCTTCGATACCGAACCTGCTCCAGGTGCGAATGACACGGAGCCGGCATATGAGCCGACGCCCTGTTCGCGCACTTCGAATGCCGAAGGAGCAGTGACCACCAGATCGGCTTGCAGATCCGAGCCGCTGCATGTGAAGGTCTGCGCGGAACTGGGTGCGCCTTGGGTCGTGGTGAAACCGGTCAAGGAAGTGGGGCTCGGGGTGCCCAGCGTAGGTTGCGGGGGCAGTGTGTTCGAGTACTCGAGCTCATCGATATGGATCACGGCGGCGTTGCTCGTGCTGCTCTCGGCGAAGAAACCAAAGCCGCTAAGCGCGGTGCCGCTGGCAAGCGTACCGGCCTTCGCCCATCCGCCAGCTGACGAGATCTTGTTGCCGTCCACCCATAGGTCCCAACTCTGCGTGTTCAACGTGTACGCCACACCAGCCTTGTAATACGTTGCAGATCCTGCCCCATCGTTGGCATAAAGCTCAACGGCTTGATCCGTATCCTTCGAGAATCCGGATGAAGTGATCGTCGTGTTGGAACCACTGATGCGTCGAACGACTGAGCTGATGGCTCCGGATGTGTAGATGATCGTCAGACTTGCAACAGCGTTGTTATAGTGCGCTGTATAGCTCTGATTGTCGTTCGCCACGGTGTTGATCCCATAGGTGATGTTCAGGTTCCCGCTGGTAGCTGAGGTCGTGCGGATCTTGAACTTCACATAGCCCACGGTACTGGTGGATGACCAGTCGTATACCCCGAATTTGTTCGATGAGGTTGATGTGGCAGCGTTGATCTGCAGCTCCGAGCCGGAGCCAAGGGTTGTTCCGGGATTTGCCAGCACGATCGTACCGCCACCAGCGCCCGTCCTTACCCGATAGGTGCCCCCTCCACTTGGGGTGCCCGGCAGGAATGTCGTCGAGATCGAACTGGAAGGATGAGTGCCGGTCGAAGTCCCAAAGTCATAGGCCCAAGGTTGCGCCCACCCCGTAGCGGAGGTGAAGAGCAATGCCGCCATCAGGATGAACCGCATCATCGAGGCAGTTCCAATATCGTTGAGCTTACTGGTTATCCGCTCTGCGTATGGTCTCATCTGAGCCGACAGGGTGCCCAACGCGAGGGCTTTGAAGGGGAATGAACGCAGCATGAACAAGGGTTTGGATCGGATGCCCCGGTCATGCGCGCGGCCAGCAACCCCAGCACCCGATGAGCGATGGGGGAAAGCATGCGCACCAACCGGGAGAGGCTGGGTTTTCGGTAGTCAATATTAGAGAGGCGCCACCTCCTGAAAAGGCACTGTTGATAACTCCGGCGAGCCCCGCGGGCAGTGGGCTGCGACCTGTCTTGCGGAGGTGTTGAGGCCTGCTCCGGAAAGGTTGGACGCAACGGTGGGTTCAGGCCCGAACCGGACCGTGGCGGTGCACGGGTGAGCGCCAGTGCACCTCAGGGCAGCTGCTGCGTCCGCACCGCGTTCGGCGTGGTGGCCCCCACGTTCACCAGGATGGGGTCGCGGTCGTTGCCGGTGCCGGCATACTGCACCAGGCCGTCCAAGGTCACATCCTCCACGTAGTAGCCCGCGGCCACGCTGTTGGGATTGGTGCCGCCGATGCGGGTCAGGATCGGGTCGCGGTCGTTGCCGATGCCGGTGTACTTCAGCTCGACATCACCTGCGGCATTGCCCGCCCACAGGGCCCGTACGCTGCCGATGGTCTTCTGGGCCTCCGTACCGTAGGTTGCCAGCACCGTGCCCCGGAAGTTCACAGCCGTGCTCGTGCCGCTCAGGGCCACCGCGTTCGCCGTCATCGCCCCCAGGTGATTGCGGTGCCTCACCGCTACATGGTAGTTGCCGGGCGCCACGTTGAAGGTGAGGGGCGAGGTGCCGTTGGTGGCCACCACGTCCCCATCGCGCTGCAGCAGTCCCTGCCGTGTGGCCACCACGGTGCCGGGGCTTCCGCTGCTGCGCAGCTCCACCCGCACCCAGTCCACGATGGCATTGCTGCCCGTGGTGTTCAGCACGCTCTGCGCCACCGTTTCGCCGCCACCACCGGCCACCTGCGCAAAGCCCAGCGCGGTGTACGGTTCGGTCAGCGGGATCAGGCCGTCGGCACGCAGGTCGTCGCGCATCAGGCCCGCCGTGGCGTCCCACGCACCTTCCAACAGCAGTTGCGGGGCCACCTGTACGCTGCTGTTGGTGGCCGTGCCGAGCGCACCGAGCGAGAGGTTCCAATACGAGCCGCTGGCCGTGGTCTCCAGCTTGGCGGCGCGCACCATGTACTGGTCACCGGCGGTGAAGGCCTGGGCGCTGGTCCAGCTGGTGCCGGTGATCAGGGTGGTGTTCAGCCGCACGGGCACCCCGTTCGCGTTGAACCGGTAAACGTGGTAGCCACCTGCTCCGGGGGCAGCGGTCCAGCTGAAGGCCGCATTGCCGCCGCTGTTGGTCACGCTCAGGTTTCCGGGCGGTGTGGTCATGATCATGCGCAGGGTGGGGTCGCCCATCATGCTTACCGCGCCCCGCACGTCCGGTTGCACCGCCCCGCCGCTCTGCGGTGTGTAGAGCGTCGTGTTGTTCACGGTCATCAGCACACCCTGGCCCACGGTCTCGCCCATGCCCATGGTGTGGAAGTAGTAGTTCGGGATGGCACTGTAAACGTTGGTGAGCCCATCACCCCGCGCGATCACGGCACGCAGCAGGTTGTTCCGGTTGTTCCAGTCGCCGATCCAGCTCCCGTACTGCATGTTGAAGACACCGCCCCAGAGCTTCGTGGTGGCCAGGTCGATGGTCCAGGCATTGCTCACGAGGTGGTAGAACATCAGGAAGCCGGCATCGTTGCCCACGGAGCCGCCACCGGCGCCGTAGGTCCACAGGTAGCTCTGGCCGTTCACCAGGTCCTGCATCATCACGTTGGGCGTGGGTGTCACCTCCGTGATGTTCGCGGCGCCCACCAGCGCGGCGATGTTCTTCCAGCCGGAGCCCGCGATGGGGGTGGCCTCGCCTTGCAGGTCGTCGTAGATGATCCCCCGCGTCTGGGGCGTCCAGGCCTTGATCTTGAAGTTGTGGGCCTTGGTCAGGTAGGCGCTCAACAGCTGGGTATGCGTCTGCGTGAAGTAGGGCATGTCGTTCAGGTCCACACGGCCCACCTGCAGTTCAACCGCGTTGGGTGGGCTGTTCTGGTCCCACTTGCCGTCCCCGGGGATGTTGCGGTTGTCCGGCCAGGCATCCACATTACCGGTGATCGCATCCGTCCACGTGCCGTTCATCTCCCCGTAGTATGCGTCGCATGGCCAGGCGCCCTGGTGCTGCTCGGTGTGCCCGTCCGGCGCGATGTTGCCGCTGTAGGGTACCGGTACATGGCCGACGATGTACACCGCTTTCACGTTCGTGGGGTCGGCGTTGTAGGTGCCCTGCACCAGGGTCCGCACGCTGGCGCTCGTGGCCCCGGGCGATACGTCGTGCCGCACCACCACCCAACCGTCCCGCTTCAGGTCCTCCTGCAGCTGCGTCAGCTCGGCGGTGAGCCCGGCGGCCAGTGTGTTGTCCACGAGCAGCACCACCTTGCCGTTGTAGTCCACCGGCTGCACCTCGATGCCGGAACAGACATACCCGTAACCGGTGCCTTCCGGGGCGCTGCGGGTGATGCGATACTCGTAAACGGTGTTGATGGCCACGCTGTTGTCCACGAACGAGGTGGCGGTGCCCGTGGCGGTGCCGTAGGTGCCGCCCCAGCTGGTGGCGCTGCGCAGCTTGCGCTGGATGGTGTAGCCCGTGGCCCCCGTCCAGGCTGGCCAGTTCAACGTAATGCGCAGCGGAGAAGCGGATACCGTGGCCGAGGCCTGCACGCTGTTGATCTCCGACTTCGTTGGGGCCTGGGCGGAGAGGCCGGTGCATACGGACAGGAGAACGACCGACAACGCAAGGATCACGGAACGCATGGGCAGGGCGGGGGACTTTCGGATCCCCGAAGATATCCTTCCGGTATGGAGGGACCGCCTACGCTGGTGGTGCTCCGGGTTGGCGCGGAGGCACCGACCGGTCACATGAACGGCCGGTGATCGGAACGGAAAAGGCCCCCGATCGGGGGCCTTTTCCAATGCTGTTCGAACTTGTTCAAGGCAACTGCTCCAAGCGCACGTTGTTCGGGGTGGTGCTGCCCACGTTCACCAGGATGGGGTCACGGTCATTGCCTGCGCCCACATAGCGCACGGTGCCGTCCATGTTCACATCCTCCACGAAGTAGCCGTTCGAAACGTTGTTGGGCGTGGATCCGCCCACCCGTACCAGGATGGGGTCGCGGTCGTTGCCGGCACCCACGTACTGCAGGGTGGTGTTGAAGGCCACGTTGCCGCGCCAGAGCAGGGTGCGGCCGGCGGCGGTGGTCTGTGCCTGCGTGCCGAAGGTGCTGGTGGTGGGCTGCGTGAAGTCCACCGTGGTGGATCCGCTGCTCAACGCCACGGCCGTGGCCGTCATGGCCCCGAGGTGGTTGCGGTGGCGCACGGCCACGTAGTAGTTGCCGGCGGCCACGGGGAAGGTGAGCGCCGACGTGCCGTTGGTGGCCACCACATCGCCGTCGCGCTGTAACAGGGCACAGAGCGAGTGCACCACCGTGGCGGGGCTGGCGCTGTTACGCAGCTCCACCACCACCCAGTCCACAATGGCGTTGCTGCCTGTGGTGGCCAGTGTGCCGATGGAGGTGGTCTCGCTGCCGCCGCCCACGAGCGTAAGGCCCTGGGCGGTGTAGGGCTCGCTCAGCGGCAACAGGCCCTGGCGACGGAGCGAATCATGCATCAGCACCGTACCCGCATCAAAGGGGCCTTCCAGGAACACCTTGGGGGCGAGCGATACGCTGCCGGTGGGCGTGCCCACGCACTGGCAGCTGGCGTTGAAGGTGTCGTTGCTGGTGTTGGGGTTGCCGTCGTTGCACGCGGTGCCGGGCAGCGCTGTGCCGTTGGGCGTGCCGTTGCAGTCCAGGTTCGCGAAGCGCAGGCGCGCGAAGCGCAGGGTGCCCGCATCCTCCGGCGAACTGTCGCAGATGCGCAGGATCCAGGTGCCGTTCGGGTTCCCGGTGAAGCCCAGCAACGATTGTTCCGGGGTGAAGATGCCCGTGATGTTGGCCGTGGTGGGGCTCATGGAACTGAGCGGCTGGCCTCCTGCATCGCGCAGCTGCAGCACAAGCCCGGGACAGCCGCCGGGGTTGCCGAAATTGCTGCCTTCCGCCTGGTCCGTGGGCACGTTGTTCATCAACTGGCGTGTCTGCCCGCTCGGGCTCGTCAGCGATACGCGGATGTCACCGCGATAGGTGTGCGCGATGATCAGCTCCACGGCCTGGAACAAGGTCTGTGCAGGGAACTGGCCCAGCGTGGTGTTGAACCCGCTCACCGCGATGGCGGCCTGTAGCACGTTCCCGTTCTCGCAACCGTTATCCGGTATGGTGGGGAAGGTGGTGAGGCATTCGCCGTTCACCACCGTGGCACAGGTGGGCGTGGGGTTGAACACCCCCACGGTGCTGGTGCAGGTGTTGTTGGCCGTGTTCACCAGCCGCAGCGTCACGGGCGTGCCCAGGGTGAAAGGGCCGCAGGTGTACGTGCCGAGCCCCACACCGGAGAAGAGGGTGCCGCCGGGTGTGGCGGTGATGTTCGCCGATGGCGCCGTGCCCAGGCTGGTGATGGTGAGCGCCACGGTGAAGCTATTGGTGGCGCAGTCGCTCGTGATCGCCGCGATACCGTCGGGGGAGAGACAGGTGGGGGTGAACGCGTACGTTTCCGTGCCGATAGGGCTCTTGGCCGGCGCTGCGGCGGTGAAACGCATCGTGTTCGTGTTCGCCGTGCCGGTCAGCGGAGCGGCCCAGGTCTCGGCGCCGGAGGCCACCGTGAAGTTCTTCACGTTGGTGGCGAAGGTGTTGTTCGGACCGCGGAGGCCCACCTGGGGCTGTTGCGTGGTGGCCGCGTTCAGGTCCGTCACCGCGCTGTACTGGAACTGGATGGAACCGTTGTCGCGGCTGATGCGCGCCTGGAAACTGAACCGCTCCGTGCCGCCGCCGAAGCGCGCCATGTCGCGCCATTGGACCACCACCAGGTTCCCCACCTGCTCCCAGCGGATCTCCGGGGTGCCGCTCGTGGCGTTCTTCAGGTTGTTGCCGAAGGGGCTCACGGCGCCCAGGTAGGTGGCCGTGTTGCTCAGCGGTGTGTAGTTGGTGGCGGCAGGTGCCGTGCCGAACGTGAGGAATCCGTTGGAGGATACGTAGAGCGTGGTGTAGTACGTGCCATTGAAGAACACGCTCGGCACGGTGGCCGTGAACACATCATCATCGAACACGGAGCCCGAGAGCAGCTGGCCGCCTGTGATGAAGTTGAACGTGCGTGTGGTTACGGCTGCCGAATACAGCGTGGCCACCTGGGCGCTCGCGCCGAGGGCAGCGGGCAGGACCACGGTGAGCAAAGCGCTACGGAGCAGGGTACGGATGGCCATGGGCGGGTTTTGGGAACAGCGAAGATAGCTTGACGAGCACCCCTTGCGCCAGCCCACGGATCCCTAAAAGCAGGAACCCCCGGGGACAGGCCCCGGGGGTTCCGCATTCAGGTCCGTTCTCCGGAACTTACTGGACGATCATGCGCTGGGTGAAGCGCTGCTCGCCAGCCTGGAGGTTCAGGAGGTACATGCCCGGGGCCAGCTCCTGTTGGAAGCTCAGTACCGTGTTCATGTAGCCGTCCTGCACGGGGATGTTCCGGCGCGTGATGAACTTGCCGTAGATGTCGTTCACATCCACCTGGATGTTGTTCACGCTGCGGTCGAAGGAGCTCAGCACCAGGGTCACCTGATCACCGTTGTTCGGGTTGGGGAACACCGTCAGGCGGCCCGTCTCCGTGGCATCGGTGAAGGTCTCAGGCTGCGTGGGCATCGCCGGGTTGCAGAACGCCGTACCCACGGTCACCGTGCAGGTGGGGCCGAAGGCGCAGTAGGTGGTGCCACCGTCGAAGCTCACACGTACACGCACATTGTAGCAGGTGTTGTTCTGCAGCGGGTTCGTCACCCAGTTGAGGATCTGCGAACGGGTCGTGCTCGCGATGCGGCGCAGGTAACCCGGACGGCTGAACTCGAACTGGTAGCGGTTGGCACCGGCCACGTTGTTCGCATAGATCGTGCTGCCGAAGGTCAGACCCACGGCACCGCAGGACACCACCGGGTTGGCCGAGGTGGTCAGCTGCGTGGTGGCGCAGGGCGGATCGATGCGGAAGCGGCAGGCAGGACCCCACTCGCTGTACACGCCTGCGATCTGCACGCGGATGCGCACGTTCAGGTTGGTGTACAGGGGCAGCGGGCTGGTCGTCAGCGAGCTCAGGTCGAGGTAGGCCGCACGCACGTTCGCGGGCGCACCGGTCACCACACCCGGGGAGGCGTGGGTCTGCAGCACACGGCGGGTGTAGCCACCATCGGGGCTGAAGAACCAGAACTGGTAGCCGCTGGTGCTGTTGGTCACACCGAACTGGGCGGTCACCGCCGCGTTCACCTGCGCCTGGATCACCTCATTGGGCAGCCAGTTGGCCTTGTCGCAGTGCGCCGGGATCACCGAGTTGGTGCCCACCGGTACGCAGAAGCCCAGGTTGTTGGAGATCTGGCTGGTGAAGGTGAAGATGCCGTCACCGCTGTTGTCGATGATGCGCGTACCGTCGGGCAGGCGCAGCACGTAACCGCCGATGGTGCCGTTGGCCATGCCGTCGCCGGCGCTGTCGAACACACGCAGCTCATAGCAACCCGTGGCCAGGCAGCATCCGATGGACACGCTCTGGTTGTTGAGGTAGCCGCTGCCCGAGCACTGCACGTTGCTGGTGCCCACGTTCACGATGTCCCAGCTGGTCTGCGCACCGCTGTTGTCGGTGGTCAGGTCGAGCACCACCGACTGGTCGGGGCAGCTCAGCGTGGAACCCGTGCACACGCAGTTCGCGTCGAGCGCGTCGTTGAGCGTGGCGGGGTTGTTGTCGTTGCAGGCCGTGCCGATCACACCGGACACCAGCGGGCAGTTGTCGATGCAGTCCGCGATGCCGTCGTTGTCGGTATCGGTATCGGCCACGCCGCAACCGCACACACCGGGCACGATCTTGTTGGGATCGGTCGGGCAGAGGTCGAAGCAGTCGGCCGTGGCGTCACCGTCGGTGTCCGTATCGGCCACACCGCAGCCGCAGATGCCGGGGGCGATCTTCAGCGGATCGGTCGGGCAGCCGTCGTTGCAGTCAGCCGTCAGGTCGCCGTCCGTGTCCGTGTCCGGCACGCCGCAGCCGCAGGCACCAGGCGCGGTCTTGTTCGCATCAAGCGGACAGCCGTCCAGGCAATCCACCGTCAGGTCGCCGTCGGTATCCAGCGTTTCCACGTTCACCGCGATCGTGCCGGTGCTGCTGCAGCCGGCGGCGTTCGTGGCCGTCACCGTGTAGGTGGTGGCGGTCATCACACCGCTGGCGAGCGGGTTGCAGATCAACGGGTCGCTCAGGTAGGTGGTCGGGCTCCAGCTGAAGTTGATGCCCGCAGCGCAGTTGGAAGCACCGCCGGTGATCGTCACCGTGTAGTCCTCCACTTCGCCGAAGCTTTGGGAACCGCAGGCAGGGATCTGAGCACTTTGGTCGGACTCACGTACGCGCATCCGGGTGGCACCGTTCAGGGCGGTCACCGGCACCGTGAAGGTGATGGTTCCCACCGCCGGTGAGGGACCGATGTCGTTCACTTGGCCCAGCTTCTCGGCGGGCTCCTGGAACGTGCCGTCCTGGTTGTAGTCGATCCACACCGCAACGTCGTTGAAGGAGTAGGTACCGCACACAGCGGTCAGCGAGTAGCTCGTGCCCGCGGCCAGGCTGGCCGTGGTGGAGCCCGATGCCGGGTACAGCGTGTAGTACGGCGATGCGGAAGCACCCGTGGCGTTGTTCAGGCTGGTGCCGGGGATGACCACCGAGGTCAGGTAGTCGCCGAAGCCGGTACCGCTCGAGTAGGACGTGGTGCAGTAAGCAGGAGCACCACCGCTGATCGTCGCACCCAACTGGCTATTGCCACCGGGGCACACCAGACCGGGCTGTGCGCCCATGATCGGCGTGGCAGGGGTGCTGCCCGTCGTCAGGGTCACCGTCTCGGTATCCGAGCAACCGGCCAGGTTCGTGGCGGTCAGTGTGTAGGTCGTGGTCGCCGCAGGCGTGGCCGTTACCGGGCTGCCCGTGGTCGCGCTCAGGCCCGTTGCCGGAGCCCAGCTATAGGTGTCGCCACCCGTAGCCGTCAACGTTACACCACTGCCCGGGGTGCAGTACACCGTGCTGCTCGCCGTGATGCCGGCCGTCACCGGTGCAGGCGTACCAGCGCAAGCGCAGGCCGTCACCACATCGTTGATCGTGCAGGGGTCGCCGTCGTCGCAGGGGTCGCCGTTGGTCAGGAAGGGCAGCGTCGGGCAGGGATCGTTGCAGTCGGCCACGCCGTCCGCATCGCTGTCCGTATCCGCCACACCGCAGCCGCAGATACCCGGCGCGATCTTGTTGGGATCGTTCGGGCAGCCGTCGTTGGCATTGCAGGTGCCATCACCATCCGTGTCCTCGAAGGTGCCCACGCACACGCACTGGTTGCTCCACGTGTCGTTGATGGTGCACACATCGTTGTCGTTGCAGGGCGTACCCGGCAGTGCAGGGCCGTTCGGCGTGCCTTCGCAGTCCGCAGGCGTACCCACGCAGCTGCAGTCACCCAGCACCGTATCGAAGATGGTGTTCGGGTTGCCGTCGTCGCAGGAAGCACCGGGCTCGCCGAAGCCGCAACCGCAAAGGCCGGGTGCGATCTTGTTCGGATCGGCCGGGCAGCCGTCGTTGCAATCGGCCGTACCGTCACTATCAGAATCCGTGTCGGCCACGCCGCAACCGCAGATGCCAGCGGCGATCTTGTTCGGATCGAGCGGGCAGCCGTCCACGCAGTCAGCGGTGAGGTCACCGTCCGTATCCGTGTCAGGCACACCGCAACCGCACTGGCCGGGGGCCGTCTTGGTCGGGTCGGCCGGGCAGCCGTCCACGCAATCCGCGGTGAGATCACCGTCGGTGTCCGCATCGCTCACTCCGCAACCGCAGATGCCGGGGGCGATCTTCAGCGGATCGGCAGGGCAGCCGTCGATGCAGTCGATGGTGCCGTCACCGTCCGTATCCGTGTTGTCCAGCGTTACGCTCACCGCACCCGTGCTCGAGCAGGGACCGTCCGTCACTGTTACCGTGTAGGTCTCCGCCGTGGTCACGGCACTGGCCAGCGGGTTGCTGATGGTCGTGTTGTCCAGATACGTGGCCGGGCTCCAATTGTAGGTCAGGTCCACGCCACCGCTGATGGTCACGTCGTAATCCTGGGTCTCGCCCCAAGGGCTGGAGGAAGCGCCACAAGCCTGACCGGCGCTCAAGGCTGCATCGTTACCGCCGATCACGCGCAGGCGCGTTACGCCGTTGCGGGCTGCCACCGGAACGGTGAAGCTCACCCCGATGGTACCGCTGGCGCCGGCGTTAGCGGAAGCGCCAAGGAACTCGCTCGCATCCAGCACACCGTCCTGGTTGTAATCGATCCACGCACCGAAGTACTGGTTCGGGTCGGTACCGAAGCTCAGCGTGATGGTGTAGGGCGAACCGGCGGTCAGCGTAGTGGTGTTCGTGGTGTTGTAGAGGTAGCGTGGAGGTACCGAGCCGGTAAGGCCGCAGGCGCTCGACGTGCTTACCAGAGTATTCAGCGTGATGTTCGTGATGTTGTCACCACTGCATCCACTGGTGTGCGTGCTCTGGCAATAGGTGCTAGGACCTGCTACCGTAGCCACCAGTTGGCTGTTCGCACCGGAGCAAACGCTGGCCGGGGTGGCCGTAACGCTGAGGATGGTCGGAGCGATACCCAGGTTGGTGATCGTGGAGGATCCCGTGTCCACGCAACCGTTCACATCCGTGCCGGTCACCGTGTAAGTGGTGGTCGCAGCGGGGTTGGCGTTCACCATCACACCCGTGGTGGCATCCAGGCCGGTGGCCGGTGCCCAGGTGTAGGTGTCCGCACCGCTGGCGGTCAGCATCACAGCGGCATTGCCGGTGCAGTACGTGGCCGCGTTCGGCGTGATCGTCACGTTCGGCAGTGGGTTCTCCACCACGTTCACGTTGCCCGTGTTCACACTACCAAAGCAAGCGTCCGCCACTTGGCAGTTGTAGTCGCCAGGCGTGCTCACCGTGATGCTCGCGGTGGTCTCACCGTTGGGGCTCCACAGGTAGGTGTAAGGTGCCCCGCCATCACTGGGAACAGCGGTCAGGGTGGTGCTGCCACCCGTGCAGTACTCCGGAACACCCGTGATGGTCGCCGCGGAAATGGGTGCCGTGGTGTTCAGCGTCACCGTTCCCTGGGCCGTGCAGCCCACGTTGCTGGTCACCGTCACCGTGTACGGTGTGCTCACCAGCACACCGCTGGCCAGCGGGTTGCTGATGTTGTCGAAGTCCAGGTAGGTGTTCGGCGTCCAGAGGTAGCTCGCCGGAGCGCTCTGGTTGCTGTTGGTGTAACCCGGGTTGAAGGTGCCGATGGTCTGTGTACCACCAACACCGGCCGAGTTCGTCCAATCCGCACCCGTGTTGCTGTCGATGGCAGCGGTGCGGCGTGATCCAGCGTTGCCGCTCGGCGCACTGGCACCAGCACCGGACCAATCGGCCGGGGTCACACCCAAGCCGGCGTTAAAGGTCGCCGTGTTGGTGGCAACGGCGTCCACGATGGTGCCACCGCTATTGCGCAGGATGAAGCACGCGTTACTACCAGAACCATACAGGCCTGAGGTGCCCGTTGCAGCGTAGTAATAGTTCACCGGGTCGTTCGTACCTGTGGCCAGGCCGATTACGATGAAACCGTTCGGCGGGATCACCGTACCCGGAGGGAAGGTGAGGCTGTGGTTCGCCGTTGCGCTGCCGGTCGGATAGTCAGCATACGTCCAACCGCTGATGTCGGCAGGGAGGCCGGAAGTGTTGTTCAACTCCACATAGTCATCCGGACCGGTGGGGATCGTGGCCGGCCAAGGTGTCGTTTGACCCGTACCCGTGCGGAAGAAGGTGATCTCCGTAATGCGCACGAAGGGCACGTCCACCAGCGCCGTCACGTTCAGCTGGCTGTTGCCACCGATGCAGGTGGGGTTCGGCGTGGCCGTGGTGGCGCTGATCGTCGGCAGCGGGGCCACCACCGCGTTGGTGGTCGCCGGTGTGCTGGCGCACCCGTTCAGCGAAGCGGTGAAGGTGTAGGTGCCTCCGGCCGTCAGGCTCGCGTTCGGGATGCTCGGATCCTCGCTCGTACTGCTGAAGCCGTTCGGGCCGGTCCACGTGAACACGTTGCCCACGTCGGTGGTTCCGAGGAGGTCCAGTTGCACACCTGCGCACACAGGGCCGTTGTTGGCCGCGCTGGCGGTGGGCGTCTGGTTGTTCACGAACACGAACTCAGGCGTGGTCGCGGTCACCGGACCAGCGGAGCAGGTCACGTCCACCACGATGTAGTAAGTGCCCGGGAGCAGGCTCAGCGTGGATTGGCTGATGGCCGTGCCCAGCAGGTTGGTATAGGGGCCACCCGGCGTGGAGGACCATGCCCACTGGTAGCTGATGCCGAGACCCGTGGAGGAACCGGTCAGGTTCAGTGTGGTGCCCTGCGCGGAGCAGGCGCTGCCCGCGCCGCTGATGGTGCCGGCCGTGGCACCCGTGCAGGCGTTGATGAGGTAGGCCCCGATGTCGTTGTCCGGCGTGCGGGTCGCACAATCCAGGTCAACGGTCAGGTATGGCGGAGGCGAGGCGAAGCCCGATCCGTTCATGCCGGCCGCACCACTGTGCAGGTCGGCGCTGTTGTCCGTGTAGGCCGGGTTCACCTCGATGTTCGCGCCTGTCTGCGGAGCGGTGCCCGTCTCCCATGCCAGGATGCCGTTGTAGGTGGTGGTGCTGCCCAAGGCCGTGAAGCCGGAGAGGCCCGCGTCGTTCGCGATGTACACGTTGTTGTTCGTGATCCCGGAACCCGTATTGCCCACCAGCGTGGCCGAGGTATGGAATACCCCGAAGTGGCGCGTGGTGGCCGGAGTGGGCTGCGCGGCCGTGAAGTTGGCCAGGCTGTTGTTCCGCACGAAGAAGAGCGGGCCCGCCGTGGTGGCGAATTCCAGACAGGCGCTGGAACAGTTCGGACTGCCCGAGCCGTTCAGCGACACGCTGTTGTTGTAGATCTCGTAGAACTGCGTGGTGGCACCGCCGGTACCGGCGATGTGGATGCCCTTCAGCACACGCACGGCCGAGGCCGCCCCCGTGTAACCACTGGTGATGTCGCTGATCGCGTTGTTGTAGATGCGCAGGTTGTGGTTGCCCGTGGTGGTGTGGGTCGCACGGATGCCGCTGATGCCCGTGGTGCTGGCGGCGCCGGCGTTCCGGATGCCACGGATCTTGTTGTTGTTCACATCGCAGAAGCCCTGGTACGTGAGGATGTTGATACCATCAGCTTGGCCGCCCGTGTTCGTCACGTTGCGGATCTCGTTGTACCGGCAGGTGAAGTTGCTCTGGTTCTGCAACTGAATGCCATAGGTGGCGGTGGTACTGTTCCCGATGTCGTTCGCGGTGGCCGCATCGCCAATGGTGTTGAAGGTCGCACAGTTGGTGCGGGTGATCGCGGTCGCCTGGTCAGGCCAGGTGGCGTTCCCCGTGAACTGCATACCAGCGTACACGTTGGTGATGCTGAAGTCGCGGAAGGTGTTGTTCGAGTTGGCCCCGGTGGCAGCGGATGGGGCGACCGGTACGTTCTGCACCACGCCACGCGTGCCGGTGTTGGCACGGCGCATGATCACCGAGAAGTTCGAGAAGGTGTTGTTCGTTGAACCGTCGGTCGCTGAGTTGTTGTAGACACCGATCGCATGGTCCGCGTTCTGGAAGCCGACGTTGCCGCGGAGGTCCACGTTGTTCAGCGTCAGGTAGTCAGTGCCAACAAGGCCGATGATCGGCTCTACGTTGGACGTGTTGAAGGCAGTGGTCGTTCCACCGATCATGCCACCGCCGGTGGAGCCGGTCGCGTTGCCGCTCCAGCGGATCGTGGCCGGGCTGCCCGTGCGGCTTACCGTGATGGTGTTCGTGCTGCTCGTTCCGACCACCGGACCGAAGAGGATCGGGAACATGGTATTCCCGCCCGCTGCGGTGGTGTCGACAACGGCGTCCACAAGGTCAAGCGTGATGGGGCCACTGATGCCGCGCTGGTTCACATCCGCGACGGCGGTGGTCAGGTTCCGGTAGGTCTGGCCCACACCCACGGTGTAGGTGCCGGCGGCAAGTGCCGCAGGCGCGCCCGGGGTGAAACGGAAGTTGTAGGTGGGCCACTGGCTCTCGGAGAGGAACCAATGTCCGCAGCGGCTGCTGCCGGTCATCGCATCCAGGTAGTTGCCCGGACCACCGATGGCGTTGGTGATGCCGATGGAAGCGGATTGGCCGGTGAGGTAGGTTCCAGCCGTCTTTGGCCCGTAGCGGAATTCGATCACGTTCGTGCCCTCATACAGGATCACCTGGAAGTTCAGAGCGGTGCCACCGGACGTCTGGTAGGCGCACACGTTGGTCCACTGTGCCGTGAAGGTCTGGCTGCCCGGAGTACCCTGCAGCTGGTAGAGCAGGGAGGGCGCGCCGCTGATCGAGTTCACACCGAACGTCAGGTCATCGAACCACGGGAACAGGCCGTTCAGCGGACCTGTGGTGGTATACATGTTCGTGTTCGTGAAGCTCGTGCTTGCCGTGCCGGCATTGAAGCTCATCCAACCGTTGGTGGATACCTGAACGCTCGTGAAGTTCACTCCGTTGTAAACGAAAGTGAACCCGATGGGCACGTTCAACTGGTTGCCATCATCACCCGCAGCGGTGGACGCAGTGGCTCCACCACCAAGGGAGATCGGCGTGTACGTGTCGTTGAACGTGCTCAGCGTATACGCCATTTGGGCCTGGGATGACCCGAACAGCGCCAACGCCGCGCCGAGCAGGCCGCTCCTGAGCCAGCCCCACGTTCGGCGGGACCGTGTCGAAGTGTTCCGACAATTCATGGTTGAGGGTTTTGGTTTGGTTGCAAGGGAAAGGGGGTGATAGCGAAGCGGGCTACCGCCGTTGGTAAGTCAGCCCAACGGCCGACTGGCACACACATTTATGGTGGAGCCGGGCCGCGGTCCGCAGGGCGGAGGCGGGGCTGGCGATCGTTCGGGTTGTACCGTGCTGCACGGTCCGGTCGATGAGGGGGACTGTTCCGTCGAGGGATCTTCCCACTTCGGGTTAGCAAGCTTACGGGGTTGGTGAGCGCGATGCAAGTTCTTGGGTCGAGAAAGTGGAAAACTTTCAGAGGCAACCATTCCGGCATGTTGTCGTACGGCTCGAGTTCGGGCGCCCCGCTGCTCCGTCGATCGTTCGCGCTGCCGGATCCGCCGGGCCGGTCGCAGCTTCATGATCGGCGTGGACATGAGGGCCGCCTGGGGCTTCATCGGGTGCGGGTAGCCCCCAATGGTTGACCATTGCCAGCTTTTGTTCCCCGCCGAAACCGCATCTTGTGATGTTCACAACCTTCACCCATGCGCCGCATCCTCCTTGTCCTGCTCGGCATCCTGCTCCTGGCCCAGTTCATCCAGCCCGATCGCACCGCACCGGCCCCGGATCCGGCCAGGGACATGCTCACCATCACCAACGCTCCGGCGGACATCCAGCAACTGGTGGTGGGCGCCTGCTACGACTGCCACAGCCACCGCACGGAATACCCGTGGTACGGTTACATCACGCCCATGAACTTCCTCGTGCAGGACCACATCAATGAGGGTCGGGAGCACCTCAACTTCAGCCTGTGGGACAAGTACGCCGGCAGCGAGGAGGCCGGTGAAGCGGCCGAGGAGTTGCAGGAGGGGGAGATGCCGCCCGGCTACTACCGCCTGATGCACGGCCATGCGCGGTTGAGCGATGCCGGCAAGCAGAAGCTGGTGGCGTGGATGAACGCGAACCTGGGCACCGGCGGCCATGGCGACCGTGGCGGCAAGGAGGGCGGTCGGAAGGAAGGCGACCACTGACCGTCCGTTCGCTGGGAGCGTGCCCGCGTATCCCTTATTGTCCAAGGTGTTGCCGGCCACCAGCACGCGAGGGTTTTACTTCGGCCTGAAGCCGGCGTCGTGCACTGGTCTCCGCTCCGGAAGCGCGTTCCAATGGCTTCAGGGTTCATAGTGAATGGACCGGCGGCTCGCCCGAGGCCCGCAAGGCCGGTCGGATGACCGCCACCGGAGCGATGCCCCCCACCGGCTACAGCCTGCTGCATGGTCCGGCGTGGTTGCGCCCGGACGAGCGCCAGCGGCTCGCCGCATGGTTCCGGTCCACGTTCGGCGCCGCCGAAGGGAATGGAACACATCAGTTCCCCGCGGACGAGTGACAACCGACAACCGACAACGGACAACCGACAACGGACCACCGACCACCGACCACCGACAACCGCCAACCGACCACCATCCACCGCCTTTCCCACACCCCGCGCCCAGGCTCCGGAGACCACCTGCCGCTATTGTGCGCCTGCGATCGATAGCGCGTTGCCTGCGCGCCGGTGCCGCTGCGCGGCGGACCAATGGATGGTCGTGTGCAGCCCGCTTTGGCCGGCGTACCCACCCGTGCACCCGCGCGGCGTTCCGTTGCGGATGTGTGCGATCCCCGTTGCATCGTGCGGCATGCCGTTGCGGATCGCCTGCGCCCCGGAAGACGGATGCGGCGCGGCATTACGCCCTTGCGTACCCCGCGCTGCGCGTCGCCTGCGGCGCTTTGCGCTGGCGACAAGCCCGATCGAAGCGGTGCGGCGCGGCATTGCGGCCTGCGGCGCGGAGGTGAAGCCGGGTGCACCGCCCCTCCCTGCATCATCTGCGCCTCGTTCACCTGCGCCGGCACCCGGGTTCCGAGCGTGGTGTGCCGTGCCGGGTCCGAGGGCCCCGGGTACCGCCCGATGACGCTACGTGATAACTGGTAGAAAGGCCCCCTTTCGGGACATGAGCCGTTCGTCAACGGGTGCTCCCGTCGATCGGGTATTCCCGTTCGTCGATCATTTCGGGGGATCCCGTCGCTGATCCACGTCCAGCGCGGGTTTGCGGAGAAATGATCCAACGATCGATCGTTGAGAACTTGTGCGAACCCGCAGGGCCCCGATCCCCGTTGCAGGGGCCATGATGCACACCCGCCACCACCACGCCGGCAGGGGGCCGCCCGCAGCAGCGCACCCCCGCACTTCAGACCGCCTTCGACGCATGGACACCCGTTCGTTAACATAACCCAACCCCCCTCCACAAGAGGGACCCCCGCACATGAACAAAGGTCAGCTCTCCCGTCTCGCGATGTTGTACACGGTACAACGCGCCTGTTCCACCGCCCGGGCCACCTGGGCCGCTCACCCCGCCTTCAGCGCCGGCGTGGATGAGCTCGATGCGCTGCTCCGCACCATCGAGGACGCTTCCGAGGTGCAGTTCACCAACAGCACCGGCCATGCGCGCGCCAAGGAGGCGGCCGCCCAGGCCATGCTGGGGCACGCCAGTCTGGTGGCCCGTGGCACCAAGGCCTACGCCGTGGTGAAAGGTGATGCCGTGCTGCTCGCCCAGATGCGCATCACCCGCCAGCTGCACGCACGCACCAGCGCCGTGGTGCGCGCCCGCCGATGCCAGGCGGTGCTGGAGGCCGCCACCCCCCACCTGGCCGCCCTGGCCGACTACGGGGTGGACCAGGCCCGGCTGGACGCCCTGCGCGACGCCATCATCGCCTACGAGGCGGTGGTGAGCTCCCCGCGCCTGGCCACCATCACGCGCAAGGCTGCCACGGCCCGCATCCGCGCCGCCTTGAAGCAGAGCACCCACCTGCTCCGCTACCGGCTGGACGGGTTGATGGACCAGTTCGCCGCCACCGCGCCGGACTTCCATCGGGACTATTTCAATGCCCGCATCGTGGTGGACGCCGCCGTGCGCCCGGCCGCCGGCGCCACACCGCAGGTGATCCCGCTGGTGCCCCCCGCCCAGCAGCAGGCCGCCTGATCACCGCCTACGCCCCGCAACAAGGCCCGCCACCGTGCGGGCCTTGTTCGTTGGGGACCGGCCACCGTGCGGGCCATGGCACCCGTGGTTACTTTCCACCCCCATGTCCGACCCCGCCCCCCTTGCTTCCTTCATCACCAAGTGGGAACTGAGCGGCGCCGCCGAACGCGCCAACGAGCAGGCCTTCATAATCGACCTCTGCACGATCCTGGGCGTGGAGGCGCCCGATCCGAAACGGGCTGATGAAGCCGCCAATGCCTATGTGTTCCAAAAGACCATTCCGGGAACAGCAGACAGCAGCAACTTCATCGACTGCTACAAACGCGGCTGCTTCGTGCTGGAGAGCAAGCAGGGCGCCCACGGCACGGGCGCGGTGCCCGAGCCCCTCAGCGCCGAAGGCGAACAACGCCAGCGCGCGCTCAAGAAGGGCCACGGCATCCGCGGCACGCGCAGCTACGATGCGGCCATGCTCAAGGCGCATGGGCAGGCACAGCGCTATGTGCGGGCCTTACCCAAGGAGGAGGTGCCTGATGGCCGCCCGCCCTTCATCCTGGTGGTGGACGTGGGCCACAGCATCACCCTCTATTCGGACTGGAGCCGCATGGGCGGGGAGTACATCCCCTTCCCCGATCCCGGCAGCCACCGCATCGCCCTCAAGGACCTGCAGCGCGCCGAGGTGCGCGACCTGCTCCGCGCCGTGTGGACCGACCCGCTCAGCCTCGATCCCGGCCGGCGCAGCGCCAAGGTCACCCGCGACATCGCCGACCGGCTGGCGCGGCTCGCCCGCTCCCTTGAAGGTCAGCATCCGCCCGAGCACGTGGCCGCCTTCCTCATGCGCAGCCTCTTCACCATGTTCGCCGAGGATGTGGACCTGCTGCCGCATGGCTCCTTCACCCAGCTGCTCGGCGAACTGAAACAGGCGCCCGGCAACTTCAAGGAGATGCTGGAGAACCTGTGGGGCACCATGAACACCGGCGGCCTCAGCCCCATCCTGCGCAGGAAGATCCCCAAGTTCAACGGCGGCCTCTTCGCCCATGCCGATGCCATCGAGCTCAATGCCGACCAGATCCAACTGCTGATCGAGGCCAGCACCGCCAACTGGAAGGATGTGGAGCCCGCCATCTTCGGCACCCTGCTGGAACGCGCGCTCGACCCGCACGAACGCCACAAGCTGGGCGCGCACTACACGCCCCGCGCCTACGTGGAGCGGCTGGTGAACCCCACCGTGATCGAGCCGCTGCGCGAACAGTGGAAGAGTGTGCAGGTGGCCGCGCTGCAACTGGCCGGGGACGGCCAGGAGAAGAAGGCCATCGCCACGGTGGAGAAGTTCCTGCACGAACTGGGCAGCGTGCGCGTGCTCGATCCCGCTTGCGGCAGCGGCAACTTCCTGTATGTAACGCTGGAACTGTTGAAGCGCCTGGAGGGCGAGGTGCTCAACCTGCTGGCCGAGCTGGGCCAGGGCTACAAGTTGGAGTACGATACGCACACCATCAGCCCGGCCAACTTCTTCGGCATCGAGCTCAACCCTAGGGCCGCCGCCATCGCCGAGCAGGTGCTGTGGATCGGCTTTCTGCAATGGCAGCTGCGCACGCACGGGCATCTCCATAGCCTACCTGAACCCATCATCAAGGACCTGCACAACATCGAGTGCCGCGATGCGGTGCTGGAGTACGAGAGCAAGACCGAGCAGCGCGATGCCAATGGGCAGGTGGTTACGCGTTGGGATGGCCGGACCACCAAGCCGCACCCTGTAACAGGCGAAGATGTGCCTGACCCTGAGGCCCGCGTTCCAGTGTACACCTACTCCAAGCCGCGACCTGCCAAGTGGCCGCAAGCGGATTACATCGTGGGGAACCCTCCGTTCTTGGGAAAGGGAGAGAAGATGCGCGCTGCACTTGGTGACGGTTACATCGAAGCTCTACGCGAAGCCCATGTTCACGTTCCGGATAGTGCTGACTTCGTGATGTACTGGTGGGATGTGGCAGCAGAGCTGACGCGGGCGAAGAAAGTGAAGCGCTTTGGCTTTATCTCGACCAAGACGATTAGTCAAGCATTCAACCGGCGGCTCATAGACGATCACCTGAATGATAAGAGCGCCCTTTCAATCGCTTTCGCAGTTCCCAATCACCCTTGGGTTGATAGTTCCGACGGTGCAGCAGTGAGAATCGCTATGACCGTTGGCACATACGGAAAAACTGAGGGGGTTCTTCAAGTCGTGACTTCAGAGACAGACGCTACCGGTAATGAGGAAGCGACGGTTGCTTTGACTACATCGAGGGGAAAGATCTTTTCCGACTTGAGCATTGGAGCTGATGTCGCGGGAGCCTTGCCATTGCTTGCAGCGAGTGGTCTACACTCAAATGGAATGATGCTCGCGGGCTCTGGTTTTATCGTAGAGCCGGACGTTGCGGCCAAGCTCGGGCTCGGCAACGATAAGGCGGTTGCGTCCGTTATCAAACCTTATCGTAACGGTCGGGACCTAACACAAGTGCCGCGTGGAGTTTTCTTGATTGACTTGCACGGTTTGGAGATTGCTGAAGTGCAACAACGCTTCCCAGCGATTTTCCAGCACGTACTGGATCACGTAAAGCCTGAGCGCGATGAGAATCGCCGACCACGACTCAAAGAGAAGTGGTGGCTCTTTGGTGAACCACGTAAGACTTTCCGCAAGGCGATGGTCGGTGTCCAGAGATACATAGTCACTCCAGAGACCGCCAAGCATCGGTTTTTCGTTTTTCTGGATGCTGCTGTGGTGCCTGATCATGGAACCATCGCTCTCGCTGTTGATGACGCATTCTATCTCGGTGTATTGTCGAGCAACTTTCATATTGAATGGGCTTTGGCCGCGGGCGGGAGATTAGGTGTTGGAGATGACCCGCGCTATAACAAGTCACGTTGTTTAGACCCCTTCCCTTTCCCCGCCTGCACCCCCGTGCAGCAGGAGAAGATCCGCGCACTGGGCGAGCAGCTGGATGCGCACCGCAAGCGGCAGCAGGCCCTGCACCCAGAGCTGACGATGACGGGGATGTACAACGTGCTGGAGGCCTTGCGCGCCGGCACGCCGCTCACCGCCAAGGAGAAGGGATCTACGAGCAAGGGCTGGTGGCCATCCTGAAGCAACTGCACGATGAGCTGGATGCCGCCGTGGCCAAGGCGTATGGCTGGCCCGCGAACTTGAGCGCTGACGAGATCCTGTCGCGGCTTGTGGCCCTCAACGCCGAGCGCGCCGCCGAGGAGGCCCGTGGCCTGGTGCGCTGGCTGCGTCCCGAGTATCAAGCGAAAGGGGCGGGCGCAGCGCCAACTGGCGAACAGGCCGAACTGGAGGTGGATGATACCCTTGCTCCCGCTCCTGCATCGGTCCCTGCCTCGCAACCCTGGCCCGCCGAGCTACCGGAGCAGGCCGCCGCGCTCACCGCTGTCCTCACCACCCTGGGCGCGCCGGCCACCGTTGAAGTCATCGCCGGTCACTTCGAAGGCAAGCGCACAAAAAAGCGGCTGGAGGAGATGACGCGCCTGCTGGATACGCTGGCGGCGGTGGGGCGGGCGAGGAGGAGCGGGGAGGGGTGGGTGGGTGTGTAAGGGTGGCGGCCTACGCGCTGCGCCGCTCCGCATGCCCATGCCACAGGCAGGCTGCCGGTGTAACGGCCACCTCCCTAAAAGCAGGAACCCCCGGGGACAGGCCCCGGGGGTTCCGCTTTGAGGTCCGTGCTCCGGAACTTACTGGACGATCATGCGCTGGGTGAAGCGCTGCTCGCCAGCCTGGAGGTTCAGGAGGTACATGCCCGGGGCGAGCTCCTGTTCGAAGCTCAGTACCGTGTTCATGTAGCCGTCCTGCACGGCGATGTTCCGGCGCGTGATGAACTTGCCGTAGATGTCGTTCACATCCACCTGGATGTTGTTCACGCTGCGGTCGAAGGAGCTCAGCACCAAGGTCACCTGGTCACCGTTGTTCGGGTTGGGGAACACCGTCAGGCGTCCCGTCTCCGTGGCATTGGTGAAGGTCTCCGGCTGGGTGGGCATCGAGAAGCCGCAGAACGCGGTACCCACGGTCACCGTGCAGGTGGGGCCGAAGGCGCAGTAAGTGGTGCCACCGTCGAAGCTCACACGTACACGCACGTTGTAGCAGGTGTTGTTCTGCAGCGGGTTCGTCACCCAGTTGAGCACCTGCGAACGGGTCGTGCTCGCGATGCGGCGCAGGTAACCCGGACGGCTGAACTCGAACTGGTAGCGGTTCGCACCGGCCACGCTGTTCGCGTAGACCGTGCTCGTGAGGGTGAGGCCCGTTGCACCGCAGGACACCACCGGGTTGGCCGAGGTGGTCAGCTGCGTGGTGGCACAGGGCGGATCGATGCGGAAGCGGCAGGCAGGCCCCCACTCGCTGTACACGCCTGCGATCTGCACGCGGATGCGCACGTTCAGGTTGGTGTACAGGGGCAGCGGGCTGGTGATGATGGAACTCAGGTCGAGGTAGGCCGCACGCACGTTCGCGGGCGCACCGGTCACCACACCCGGGGAGGCGTGGGTCTGCAGCACACGGCGGGTGTAGCCACCATCGGGGCTGAAGAACCAGAACTGGTAGCCGCTGGTGCTGTTGGTCACACCGAACTGGGCGGTCACCGCCGCGTTCACCTGCGCCTGGATCACCTCGTTGGGCAGCCAGTTGGCCTTGTCGCAGTGCGCCGGGATCACCGAGTTGGTGCCGAGCGGTACGCAGAAGCCCAGGTTGCCGGCGATCTGGCTGGTGAAGGTGAAGATGCCATCACCGGCGTTGTCGATGATGCGCGTGCCGTCGGGCAGACGCAGCACGTAACCGCCGATGGTGCCGTTGGCCATGCCGTCGCCGGCGCTGTCGAACACGCGCAGCTCGTAGCAACCCGTGGCCAGGCAGCAGCCGATGGAGACGCTCTGGTTGTTGATGTAGCCGCTGCCGGAGCACTGCACGTTGCTGGTGCCCACGTTCACGATGTCCCAGCTGGTCTGCGCACCGCTGTTGTCGGTGGTCAGGTCAAGCACAACCGACTGGTCGGGGCAGGTGAGCACGCTGCCCGTGCACACGCAGTTGGCGTCGAGCGCATCGTTGAGCGTAGCGGGGTTGTTGTCGTTGCAGGCCGTACCCTGTACACCGGACACCAGCGGGCAGTTGTCGATGCAGTCCGCCACACCGTCGTTGTCGGTGTCCGTGTCGGGGTTGCCGCAACCGCACACACCGGGCACGATCTTGTTGGGATCGGTGGGGCAGAGGTCGAAGCAGTCCGCCGTGGCGTCACCGTCGGTGTCCACATCGCTCACACCGCAACCGCAGATGCCCGGGGCGATCTTCAGGGGGTCGCTGGGGCAGCCGTCGATGCAGTCCGCGGTCAGGTCACCGTCGGTATCCGTGTCCGGCACACCGCAACCGCACTGACCCGGCTCCGTCTTGTTCGCATCGGTCGGGCAGCCGTCGGCGCAGTCCACCGTCAGGTCGCCGTCCGTATCCAGCGTCTCCACGTTCAGGGTGAGGGTGGCCGTGTTCTGGCACCCGCCCACGTCCGTCACGGTCACCGTGTAGGTGGTCGCGGCGGTCACAGCGCTGGCCAAGGGGTCGGCGATCGCGGCGTTGTTCAGGTAGGTGGCCGGGCTCCAGCTGAAGCTGTATGGCGTTACACCGCCGCTGATCACCACGGTGTAGTCCTCGGTCTCCCCATAGGTGAGGGCCGGGCCGCAGGCGTCCGCACCGGGCGCTTGGGCGTAGGTGCAACGCACGCGCAGGCGGGTGGCGCCGTTCAACGCGCCGGCCGGCACGGTGAAGGTTCCGCTGTAGGTGGCGGGACTGGTACCTGCGTAGCTATTGAAGATCTGCTCGCCAGGGCCGAAGGCACCGTCCTGGTTGAAGTCGATCCAGAGGGCAGCACCTTCCGTGTCACCGCTGGTGGTGATGGAGTAGCTGTTGCCCGTGGAACCGGCCACCAGTGCACCCGTGGGGCTGGCGAAGTTGCTGTAGCCGTTGGAACCGCTCAGGTTGTCGCAACCGCTGGCGCGACTGATGCCGGCGACCACCACGTTGCTGATCTGGTCGGGGAAGCTGCAACCGAAGCTCAGCGTCGGCACGCAGTAGGTCAGGGGCGCCGATGTGCTCACCTGCAACTGCGCGTCGCTGCCCGGGCATACCGGGTTGGGCGTAGCCGTCACACCCGTGATCGGGGGTATGGCCAGGGGGTTCACCGTTACGGTCACCGTGGTGGAGGCCGAGCAACCGGAAGCGTTCGTCGCCGAGGCCGTGTAGGTGGTGGTGGTCGTTACGCCGCTGGCCACCGGGTTGGCGATGGTGCTGCTGCTGAGGAAGGTCGCGGGCGTCCAGCTGTAGGTGTAGCTGGCGCTGCAGCCCACGGGCGAGGAGGTGAAGGACTGTCCGCCGGCGAGGAAACCGGTCAGGATGGTATTGCCTCCGCAGGTCACCGTGTAGGTCAGGGTGTTGTCGTTGAACGACCCCTGGGTCTCGGCGAAGAGCACGAAGGGCGAGAGGCCCGGGTTGGCGATGGGCGCCACGTTGGTGGAGCCGGAGCCGTACGGACCACCGGCGCCCACGATCACGTTCGAGGCGTTGGTCAGGGTCCAGCTCACTTCATCCATGAAGCCGGTGCCGGAGATCGTGACCACCAGGGCGGGAACCGCACCGGCGACGTTCAACTGGGAGGTGCCGCCGGGGCAGGTGGAGGCGGGCAGCGCGGAGGCCGTCGGGGCCGCGGGCGTGGTGCCTGTTCCTACCGATACCGTGGCCTGTCCCGTGCAGCCGTTCGCGTTGGTCACCGTCACCGTATAGGTGGTAGCGCTGGCCGGGGTGGCCGTTACCACCGCGCCCGTGGTGGCGCTCAGGCCCGTGGCCGGAGCCCAGGTGTAGGATACACCGCCGGTAGCGGTCAGCGTTACGCCGGCGCCCGGGGTGCAGTACGTGGCGGCGCTGCCCGAAGCACCCGGTACCACCGGAGCGGGAGTGCCTGTGCACACGCAATTCGCATCCAGCACGTCGTTGATCGTGCAGGGGTCGCCGTCGCTGCAGCTGGAGCCTTGCTGGCCTGGAACCGTCGGGCAGTTGTCGTTCGTATCGCAAACGCCATCCGCGTCGGCATCCTGGAAGGTGCCGGTACATACGCAAAGCGGGCTCCATGCGTCGTTGATGGTGCACGCACTGTTGTCGTTGCAGGGGGTGCCCGGCACGTCGGGTCCATTGGGCACGCCCAGGCAATCCACTGTCTGGCCTACGCAGGTGCAGTTCGCATCGAGCTGATCGGCGATGGTGGCGGGGTTGCCATCATCGCAGGCGGAACCGATCTGTCCGACCACGGTGGGACAATTGTCAACGCAGTCCGCCAGGCCATCACCATCGGTATCACCGGTCTCGGGTACGCCGCATCCGCAATTGCCGGCCGCGATCTTGTTGGGGTCGTTCGGGCAGCCGTCGTTGCAGTCAACAGTACCATCCGAATCCGAATCGCCCGTCTCGGGCACGCCGCACCCGCAGTTGCCTGGAGCGGTCTTGTTGGGGTCGCTCGGGCAGCCGTCGTTGATGTCGCAGGTGCCATCACCATCCGTGTCCGCCAAGGCGACGGCGTCCGTGGTGGTACCGGTCGGGCAGCCGTTCACGGTGACCGTATAGGTGCCGCCTGCCGCCGCGCTCGCACCCGTGATCTGCGGGTTCTGCAGGTTGGAGGTGAATCCGTTCGGGCCGGTCCATGCATACGAGGCCGCGGCCGTGGCCGAAGAACTCAGTTGCAGGTTGTCACCGGGGCAGAACGGACCGTCGTTGGAAGCACTGGGTGTGAAGTTGCACCGGTCAAGGGTGACCCCGATGTTCAACTTGAAACCGTTCGCGGGCGCCAGGTCCGTCCAAGCGGTCACCGGCAACGCCCCTGAGAAGAAGAAGGAACCGCTCCGCAAGGGGGATTCAGTGTCGAAGCTGTAGCTCGCATTGGTGGTGTTGGTCTGCTGCACACCCAGGTAGAAACTCCCTGGTCCGACCGGTACGGGCGTCGGCAGGGTGATGGTCACCGGACCGGCCGCTGCCACAGTGCGGTCCGCAGCGTCCACGTAGAGGGCCGTGGTGGACGGTACGCCCCCGGCATCGCCGTAGATCGCCACCCGGTAGGTGGTGGCCGCAACACTGAAGAACTCGAGGTTCGCGGAGATCACGCTCGTCGGCTGCGTGGTGGTGAACTTCGCCACGAAGGCGCCCACGCCGCCCGTGAGGCCCACGCCTCCATTGGCCGCGGTGCCCGGGTGTTTATAGGAATAGAGCGGTACGGTCACATCCATCGGCTTGCTCAAGCTGTTGTTCACCGACGCCTGGTCGGCGGGCAGTGAAACGGTGACCGTGTTGCTGCCGAGCGCCGTGGCCGTGAAGGGGGCGAACGTTACCGTGGCCGCTCCCCCGCAAGCTGACAGCGAGGGAATGATCTGGGTGTCGGTGAAGGTGTTCGCGCCGCCAATGTTCAAGGTGACGGCCAGGTTGGTAATGGTGCCCGAACCCTTGTTCGACACGCGGGCCTGCATGGTCTGGGTTCCGGTGATGCCCAAGGGCTGGCTGCCCAGGGCCATCACGAGGTCAACGCCCGCATCGTTGGAAAGGCCCGCCACCGGCCGTAGCAAGGTCTGCGGCCTGAAGCTGGAGGCGGTGAGCGTGGTGGGGGCCGACACGTTGCTCTGCGCCCCGGCAAGGCCATTGACCAGTCCGGTGGAGTTGCACGAGATCACGGCCGTGCCCAAGGTGCCGGTATAGTTGCCCCAGTCGAAGGCGATGTACAAGCCGCCGCCGGTGTAGGTGAAGGGCGATCCTCCGGTCAGGGTGATCTCGAAGGTGCCCGCCACGTTCGGTATCGTGGTGCTCGCGCTGTGCACCGGCGTCATTCCGGAGATCACCGTGGACCAGGCGGTGCCCTTGGTGTAGGTGACGTCGCTGGTGTTCTGCATGTAGATCGTCAGGGGAGCCGTGGCCGCCACACCCGGGGCGGTGGTGTAGGTCCATGCGATCGACAGGGGCTGCGATCCGCTCGGGAAGCCCGGGGCCGCAGCCATTTCGCTCGGTTTGATCAGGTAGGCCGTTCGCGCGAAGCGGAAGTTCGCCAGGGGTGCGCGTGCGTTACCGGATGTGCCACCGTCGTTCGGCAGCACCGTGGTCAGGCAGCCTTGCGCCTGTGCGCCTGTGGCTGCCGCCGCAAGGAGCACCATGGCCAGGCATGATCTGAGCAGTGTAGTGTAGCTCTTCATGTGTTGGTGATGGGTTGGTGGGAAAGGGTACGGTGGACGCGGTCGGGTGACCGCACATCATGGTATAAGGGGACACTGCGCGCGGACGTGGATCGAACGCGGAGTGTGTGGGTGTGCGCAGGCAGCGGGCATGGATGAAATGGGATGGCTTTTGCGATGCGGCCGTGCGGAGCGTACCAAGATTACAGTGTTATGACACGCCAAGCAAGCCCCGGTGCCGTTTCGTCGGCAGAAAATGCCTTTTGGGCGGGCGGGATCACCGGTCCGGACGCTCGGGGTTGGCCGGATCGTTCCGTGGACTTTGTGGCCGCAAGCAGGATGCCTGTGGGACTTAGCGGGCACCAGGCGGGATGCCTGTGGGACTTTGCAAGCCTCAGGCAGGATGCCTTTGGGACTGTTCAGCGCCCGCGCTCACAGACCGCCGCCACCTCGCGGAGCACGGCGTTCACACGGGGAGGTCTCACCTGCATCTTCTCCAACACACCGGCCTCCGCGGCGATATCGCGCGCCAGCACAAGCCCGGCGTCCAGCAGGCGCTGCTTCTCCACCCGGGTGAGGGAGGCCAGGCAGGTCAGGGGATAGAGCCCGCTGCGGTCGATGCGATCCCGGAGGCTGCCTTTGGCCGGCTGGTCCCAGCCCACCATGCGGAGGCCCGCGCACAGACCGTACTCCAGCGCGTCGCGTGTGAAGCGGGTGTTGGTGACCACCCATCCCTGGTGGAAGCGGTGACCGTTGCCGGGCTCCGCGCGCCAGCGGTCGGCCACATCATCGAAGCGGGCCTTGATGTAGAGCGGCACCTTCACGTCGCACACGCGGCCGGGCGTGCTGTGGTATTTGCACTCCACCAGAAAGTGCTGCTCCGCCTTGTCCGCCACCACGTCCACCTCGTGCACCACGCAGCGGCCCTGCACCACCACGCCCACCTGCGCGGCGTAGCCGTCGTGCTCCAGGATGCGCGCGATGAAGCGCTCGAACGGGAAGCCCGAAGGACCCAGGTCCAGGATCGCACGCTTCAAGCGGTAGCGTGCCGCCACGGGCCGCGCCCGGCGGTGCAGCAGGTCGAAGGCCAGGCGGTAGAGCTTCCGCGTGCTCATGCCCTGCACCACCTTGCCACGCAGGGCTTCCAGCACGGCATCGCACAGTTCCGGCGTGGCCCCGGAACGCTCCAGCGATGCCCGCAGCTTGGCCTCGTCGAAGGGCACCTGGGCACCGGAGGCCTTGGTGATGAGCAGTTCGGTGGGTGCGGGCATGGCCGAAAGTTCGTTGTGTACGTCAATAGCTCCACCGGATCCGCAGGTACGCCGCATTACTGCGCACGTTCCAGTCCAGGCCGTTGTCGTTCCAGAACGATCGCACGGTGAGGTCCAGGTCGAAGCCCGTGGCCACGTTCCATGAGAAGATGGGGAAGAGCACCGCGGTGTTGAGGTGCGGGCTGTAGAGCACCGGGCTGATCCACCCGCCGTGCGCTCATGCGCACGTTGTCGTTGTTCACATCATCGATGCGGCCGAACACCATATGGATATCTTGCCCTTACTGGTCCTGCCGCTGGCCCGCTCATCGGCCTTGCGCACGATGGCGGTGGCGTCCTGCGCGTGGAGGGTGGCTACCCGCAGGCAAGCTGCGAGGATCAGGCTCATGCCGGTGGGCTGCATGTTACTAAGGTCGGTGATCATCCGCCATGGCGGATGATCATGGTCAGCGGGTTCGATTCGACCTGTCCCCCTTGCCGACCAAAGGGAGGAACAACGCGGGGGGAGGGCCTCGCTCCGCCGAAGGCTTGCCGCCGAAGCTTCAGCGTAGGTGCAAGCGGCTACGCGAAGGCGAAAGGAGTCGTCAGGCGATCCGCTTCGAGGGTATGCATGTGGATCGAAACCACCCCTAACCCCTCCTTGCATGCGCGGCGCGGGTGCGCAAGGGAGAAGATCGTCTCCCCTCCTTGGCCAGCGAACGCTCGCTGGCCTACCCAAAGGAGGGGCAGGGGGGAGGGCAACTCATCGGCTTCATGCACACTGTGCGGATCGCTTCGATCGAAGAACAACGAGGGGAGGGCCTCGCTCCGCCGAAGGCTTGCCGCCGAAGCTTCAGCGTAGGTGCAAGCGGCTACGCGAAGGCGAAAGGAGTCGTCAGGCGCGAGGGTATGCATGTGGATCGAAACCACCCCTAACCCCTCCTTGCATGCGCGGCGCGGGTGCGCACGCGCAGGAGGGGAAACACTATTCCGAAGATCGCATCAAGCAGATCGTCTCCCCTCCTTGGCCAGCGAACGCTCGCTGGCCTACCCAAAGGAGGGGCAGGGGAGGTTTCAACTCATCGGCTTCATGCACACTGTGCGGATCGCTTCGATCGAAGGGAGGAACAACGAGGGGGAGGGCCTCGCTCCGCCGAAGGCTTGCCGCCGAAGCTTCAGCGTAGGTGCAAGCGGCTACGCGAAGGCGAAAGGAGTCGTCAGGCGATCCGCTTCGAGGGTATGCATGTGGATCGAAACCACCCCTAACCCCTCCTTGCATGCGCGGCGCGGGTGCGCACGCGCAGGAGGGGAAACACTATTCCGAAGATCGCATCAAGCAGATCGTCTCCCCTCCTTGGCCAGCGAACGCTCGCTGGCCTACCCAAAGGAGGGGCAGGGGAGGTTTCAACTCATCGGCTTCATGCACACTGTGCGGATCGCTTCGATCTATCCCCCTCGCCGACCAAAGGGAGGAACAACGCGGGGGGAGGGCCTCGCTCCGCCGAAGGCTTGCCGCCGAAGCTTCAGCGTAGGTGCAAGCGGCTACGCAAAGGCGAAGGGAGTCGTCAGGCGATCCGCTTCGAGGGTATGCATGTGGATCGAAACCACCCCTAACCCCTCCTTGCATGCGCGGCGCGGGTGCGCACGCGCAGGAGGGGAAACACTATTCCGAAGATCGCATCAAGCAGATCGTCTCCCCTCCTTGGCCAGCGAACGCTCGCTGGCCTACCCAAAGGAGGGGCAGGGGAGGTTTCAACTCATCGGCTTCATGCACGTGCGGATCGCTGAATCCCCTCGCCGACCAAAGGGAGGAACAACGAGGGGGGAGGGCCTCGCTCCGCCGAAGGCTTGCCGCCGAAGCTTCAGCGTAGGTGCAAGCGGCTACGCGAAGGCGAAGGAGTCGTCAGGCGATCCGCTTCGAGGGTATGCATGTGGATCGAAACCACCCCTAACCCCTCCTTGCATGCGCGGCGCGGGTGCGCACGCGCAGGAGGGGAAACACTATTCCGAAGATCGCATCAAGCAGATCGTCTCCCCTCCTTGGCCAGCGAACGCTCGCTGGCCTACCCAAAGGAGGGGCAGGGGAGGTTTCAACTCATCGGCTTCATGCACACTGTGCGGATCGCTTCGATCTATCCCCCTCGCCGACCAAAGGGAGGAACAACGAGGGGGGAGGGTCTCGCTCCGCCGAAGCCTTGCCGCCAAAGCTTCAGCGTAGGTGCAAGCGGCTACGCGAAGGCGAAGGGAGTCGTCAGGCGATCCGCTTCGAGGGTATGCATGTGGATCGAAACCACCCCTAACCCCTCCTTGCATGCGCGGCGCGGGTGCGCACGCGCAGGAGGGGAAACACTATTCCGAAGATCGCATCAAGCAGATCGTCTCCCCTCCTTGGCCAGCGAACGCTCGCTGGCCTACCCAAAGGAGGGGCAGGGGAGGTTTCAACTCATCGGCTTCATGCACACTGTGCGGATCGCTTCGATCTATCCCCCTCGCCGACCAAAGGGAGGAACAACGCGGGGGGAGGGCCTCGCTCCGCCGAAGCCTTGCCGCCAAAGCTTCAGCGTAGGTGCAAGCGGCTACGCGAAGGCGAAGGGAGTCGTCAGGCGATCCGCTTCGAGGGTATGCATGTGGATCGAAACCACCCCTAACCCCTCCTTGCATGCGCGGCGCGGGTGCGCACGCGCAGGAGGGGAAACACTATTCCGAAGATCGCATCAAGCAGATCGTCTCCCCTCCTTGGCCAGCGAACGCTCGCTGGCCTACCCAAAGGAGGGGCAGGGGAGGTTTCAACTCATCGGCTTCATGCACACTGTGCGGATCGCTTCGACCTATCCCCCTCACCGACCAAAGGGAGGAACAACGAGGGGGGAGGGCCTCGCTCCGCCGAAGGCTTGCCGCCGAAGCTTCAGCGTAGGTGCAAGCGGCTACGCGAAGGCGAAGGGAGTAGCAATGCGATCCGCTTCGATAGTGCCCGTGGGGATGGTGGAGGGCGCCGCGCATGTCGGCTACCCCTCCGCCCCTTCGTGCGAACGAAGGGGATGCAAGGCAGCGCGGCGCGGACCGCTCACAGGGCACCACCAAGCAGGAAGCCCCGGCCAATGGCCGGGGCTTCCTGCTTCAATGGTCTTCGGATCAGCGCTGGATCACCAGGCGCTCCGTGGTGGTGTAGCCACCGGCGGTGACGTTCACCATGTAGAGGCCGGCGGCGAGGTCGCGGCTGATGTCGATCGTGTTGTTCTGCAGCAGACCGTCCTGCACGGGCAGGGTGGCCGTCATCACGCGCTTGCCGAACATGTCGAAGAGGTCCACCGTCACCACGTTCACGTCGGCGGCGATGTTGGTCAGGCTCACGAAGAGCTGCTCGCCGCGGTTCGGGTTCGGGTACAGGAGGAACTCCGGCGCCACCACATCATCCGCGATGCGGCCGTTGCCGTCCCCGTTCATCGGCACCACCGGCGTGCAGAGCGGGCTGGTGTTGTTGTTGGTGATGCTCACCGTGCACACATCGCCGTAGGGGCAGAAGGTGGCACCGCCGTCGAAGCTGGCGGCCACGCGCACATCGTACACGTTGGTGCCGCACAGCAGCGGGTTGGTGCTCCAGTTGCCCAACAACAGGCCGGCGCTGGTCTGGGTGATCTGACGGGAGTATCCCGCACCGGTGTTCACGAACTGGAAGCGGTAGTTCGTCGCCGGGTTGCCACCGCTGGTGACCACCTTGGCGAAGACCTTGCCCGCGTTGCCGCTGGCGCCCACCACTTTGCCGGTGACACCGCAGCTGTAGTTCGGGCTGCTGATGTCATCGTTCAGCTTGGTGAGCGTGCAGCTGGTGGGGTCGATCTTGAAGAGGCACACCGGACCCCATGCACCGTTCACACCGTTCACACGGCTGCGCACGCGCACGTTGAGCAGCGTGTTGGCCGGCAGCGGGTTGGTCACGATGGAACCCAGGGCGAGCTTGGAGGCGCGCAGGGCGTTGGCCGGACCGTTGCCGCCGCTGGTGGCGTGGTTGCGGAAGATGCGGCGGGTGTAGCCGCCCACCGGGTTCTCGAACCAGAACTGGTAGCCGTCGTCGGTCTGGTCGCCGATGCCCCACTGGGCGCTCACGGCGGCGTCGGCACTGGCGATGATCACTTCGTTGGGCAGCCAGTTGGTGCGGCCGCAGCTGCTGGCGATCAGCGTCTGCGCGCTGCTGGGCTCGTTGCACCAGGGCTCACCCGTGGTGCAGCTGCTGCTGAAGGCGCCACCGTTGCCGGTGTTGTCCACGATCAGGCGACCGAAGTTGTCGGTGAGGGTCCAGCCGCCGGCGGTGATGCCGTTGTTGCCGGCGTCGTTCACCGTGAGGCGGAAGCAGGCGCCCTGGGGCACGCAGACGGTCTCGTTCACCGTGGTGTTGTTGCCGTAGCTGCCGCCGCCGCTGGCCAGCACGAAGGGGCTGGTGGCGTCAACGATCTGCCAGGTGGTCTCGCTGCCGGCCCCGTCGGTGGTGATGCTCAGCGTCCAGTTGTCGCAGGGCACGGGCGTGCCGGCGCAGCTGCAATCGTTCTGGAGCACGTCTCCCGCCGTGAAGGGGTTGCCGTCATTGCAGGCGCTGCCGATCACACCCGGTGTCGTCGGGCAGTCGTCGGTGCTGTTGGACACGTAGCCGACCGGTTGCGTGCAGGCCAGCGAGGTGTTGGCGGGGTCGCCGAAACCGTCGTTGTCCTGGTCCTGGTACCATGTGCTGGCCGCCGTTACCGTAATGGTGAAGGTGCAGGTGTTGGAGCAGGTGTTTCCGTCGGTGTAGCTGTACGTGATGGTGTGCGTGCCCGCACCGGCCACGGCCGGGTCGAAGTTGCCACCGCTCACACCGGGACCGCTGAAGGTGCCACCGGTCGGGTTCTCACCGTTGCCGGCCAGGGCGAAGGCCCCGTCCGTGGTGCAGATGTCCGAGATGTCCGCCGGGCAGGTCATCGTGGGCAGCGGGTTCACCGTGAGGGTCACCGTGCCCTGCGAAGTGCAGGCACCGCGTGTCACATCCACCGTGTAGTTGGTGGTGCTGGTGGCGCTGCTCACCGGGTTGGCGATGCTCGCATTGTCCAATGTGCCGGGGTTGTTCCAGCTGTAGGTGGTGCTTACCCCACCGCTCACGTTCAGCGTGTAGTCCTCCACCTGGCCGTAGGTGGACGTGCCGCACGGCGTGGAGTTGCCGCCGGTGGAAAGGTCGTGCATGCGGATGCGCATGCGCGTGTTGCCATTGAAGGCCAGGCTTGGCACCGTTAGGCTGCCCGTGACCGTGGCGTTGGTTCCGGAACAGGTCGGGCAGAAGGTGCTCACCGCCGCAGCGAACACCCGTTCAGCCGGGTCCTGGAACACACCGTTCTGGTCCGCATCGATCCAGATCAGTACACGGTCATCGTTGGCATAGGCCCCGGTCACGAGAACGCTGACACCATAGGAGCTGCCGGCCGTTACGTTACCGACCACCGCCGTATAGTTCTCGTAGCCGGCAGTTGCGCTGCTGGTCTGGTTGATCACCCCGGTGAGGGTCACGTTGCCGATCTTCTCGAACGAGGTGCTGGTGGCGCCTGCGGTGCAGTACGCTGCGGGTGCCTGCAGGGACACCAGCAGGTTCGAGGTCTGCCCTTCGCAAATGCTCGGCGGCGTGGCCGTCGTGCTTGCGATGGCGGGTACCGCACCACCGAACGTGATGGTGGTGGTGGCCGTGTTCTGGCATCCATTGCCGTCCGTGCCGGTCACCGTGTAGGTGGTGGTGGCGGCCGGGGTGGCGTTCACACTGGCGCCCGTTACGGCGTCGAGGCCCGCCGGAGGGGCCCAGCCGTAGGTGCTGGCGCCGGAGGCGCTGAGCGCGATCGCACTATTGCCCGTGCAGAACGTGGCCGAGGTGGGAGTCACTGCCACGGTGGGCAGTGCGTTCTCCGTCACGGTCACGCTGCCGGTGTTCACGCTGCCCGCGCAGTTGTCGCCGACCTGGCAGCTGTAGCTGCCCGGAGCGGTCACAACGATCGAAGCGGTGGTCTCGCCGCCGGGGCTCCAGAGGTAGCTGTACGGAGCACCGCCGTCCGCAGGCACTGCGGTGAGGGTGGTGCTGCCGCCGGCGCAGAAGGAGAGCGTGCCAGTGATGCTCGCCGCCGTGATGGGCGCCGAGGGCACCAGCGTCACCGTGCCGGTGGACGTGCAGCCGTTCGTAGCGGTCACGGTAACCGTGTAGTTCTCCGTGGTGACCACACCGGTGGCGGTGGGGTTCTGCAGCGCGGGGTTGTCCAGGTAGATCGCCGGCGACCAGCTGTAGCTGGCCACAGGTGCACCACCGGTGGTGATCTCCAGGTTCCAGCTGCCGATCGTACCCACGTCACCTCCCGCATCATCGAAGACATAAAGGCTCCAGGTGCCGTTGGCATTGGTGCCGAGGAAGTTGTTCAGGTTGGCGCTGCTCACGGCGCCGGGGGTGCCACTACCGCTCCAACTGCCGCCGTTGACCACACCATAGGTGCCCGATGCGGGTGCACCCGAGGTGGGTAGTGCCGTTGCGCCGATCTGGAACGTATAGTTCCGGCCGGTTACACCACCGGTGCCGATGGCATCCGTGAAGATGATCGAGTGTGCTCCCGTGGGCCCGAAGAGCACCACGTCGATATCAGATGGGAACGTGTGGTTCAGGTTCGTGACCGACACGCGGATGTTGCTGATCGTTCCCGTTACGCCGCTTACCGCCACCGTGCTCGGGTAGGGTGTGGCGTTGCCATCGTTGATGGTGATCGCACCGCCGGGGAAGTTGCTCACCACGGGTCCGGCCACTACGTTCAAGTTGCTGGTGCCTCCAAAGCACAACGGGTTCGGCGTGGCCGTGGTGGCTTGAACGACTGAGATCGGGTTCACCGTTACCGTAACGTTCGCCGTGCCCGTGCAGCCGCCCACGCCCGTGGCGGTCACCGTGTATGTGGTGGTCGTTGTTGCCGTGCAGTTCACCGTGGCTCCGGTCACTGCATCAAGCCCCGTGGCCGGGGCCCAGGCGTAGGTGAGGCCGCCGGTGGCGGTCAGCGCAGTGGCTGCGGCTCCGCAGAAAGGTCCGGCTGGGCTCGCGCTCACGCCGGCCGTTACGGTCGGGTTCACGGTGATCACCACTTCACTGGACGTGGCCGTGGCCGGTCCGCCCGAACAGATGATGTCACGCACATAGGCGGTGGTGCTGGTCACGGACGTGACCACCTGCGTGGCCGCCGTGCCCAGGTTGGTGGTGTACGGACCGCCCGGAGGGCCCGAGCGCCATTGGAAGGTGAGGCCCGTGGCGCCGCTGGTGGCACCGGTCACGGATAGGGTGGACGTGGCCACCGAGCCGCAGCCGGAGGTCACGGTTGCCGAAGCGGTGCCACCCGTCAACGAAGGCAGGCTGGTGCAGGCAACGGGCGGGGTGAAGCGGAACAGTAATCCGGAAGCCGGGAATACGGTGGCGTTGTGCGTACAGGTGCTCGTGTTCGTGCCGCCTGCTGTCGTCGCCGCCCAGTTCGTGGTGGTGGTGCGGTTGAAGAAGGTGGCATTGGTGGTGCCACGCAGACCGACCTGTTTGGTGCTGGAACCAGATACCGCACCGTAGATGAACTCCACGACCTGGTTGCCTGCCACCCCGTTGGCCTCGCTCAAGCGGACCTGGAAGTTGTACGCCTGACCAGTACCGCCGAAGTTCCGCATATTGGACCACTGCGCAACGAACGTGCGGTTCGGTGCAGCTCCAATGGTCTCACTCCGCAGTTCGGATGAGGCCGCCTGCCCCTGCAGGTCGGCGCTGAATGCCGCAGCCACAGCGAAACCAGTAGCGGTTGAGGATATGGCCGAACGAACCCCGGTTCCAGGGTTCGTAGCGCCGAAGCTCACGTATCCGTTCTCGCTTAAGTAGATCGCTGTGCCGGCCGTGCCGTTGAAGTTGAACGAGAATGGCAGCGTTACAGCGAATGTCGCGTCGTCCATGCCGGTTCCGGACGAATGCACCGTGCCACCGGTGATGGGGCTGTAGGCCCCGCCGGTCACCGTCGTGAAAGAGTATGAATTCACGGGCCCTTGCGCCAAGGCTGTTCCATACAGCGCAACGGCCGCACTGAACGCGGCCGCCTTGCCCCACCATCGCTGCATGCGATCGCGGAGCGTCGAAGTAGTTCGACAATTCATGTGTTGTTGTTTGGGTTGTTGTTCTTAAGGAGTGTATGGTGTACGGCCCATCAGCCGTTGGTAAGTCCGGCGCTTCCGGACTGGCAGCAGAACATCGGGCCAACGCTCGCGCGCTACCCGTTGGTCGGTAAGGTCGGATGGGGGTTGGTCGAAGTGATCGTGATGTTCGTCGGCGGAAAGGGTCCGCCGAACGATCAAACTTACCGAAGGGCCATGTAACCGCCAAGTACCGGTGACGGTCAAGTTATGAACCACCGATCGGAAGCGTTGATCCACCGGAAACCCGCGTCCGATCCGGGGTTGGGCGGGGGGCGGGAATGCGAAGGCCGCCCTCGCATGCGGGGCGGCCTTCGCTCGGTCCAGTGGATGTCTCAGTTCACGATCAGGCGCTTGGTCAGGCTGCGGCCATCGGCCGATAGCACCACCAGGTAGGCGCCGGCACCGGGCAGGTCGGCCGGTTCCAGGCGCTCGGTGAGGGCGTCCCCGCTGCGGTCCAGCGTGCGCGCCAGCACCTGCCGGCCCGTCATGTCGAACACCTCCAGGGCGATCGCATGCGTGCCGTCCCCGAGGCCGCTCAGGCGCAGGGTCACCACCTCACCGGCGGTGGGGTTGGGGTACAGGGCAAGGTCCATGTCCGTGGGCAGGGCCTGTTCCTCCGCCGCCTCCATGGCGCGGCCGCCGAACTGCGGCGGGTTCTGGATGGTGACGTCGCAGGTGGCGCCGCACCAGCCGCTCCACTGCCCGTTCACCAGCACGTTCACCTGCACCTGGTAGGTGGTGCCGTCCACCAGCGGCTGGGTCACCCAGTTGAGCACGCACACGTAGTTGCTGCTCTGGATGGTGCGCTCATACCCGGCGCCGGTGTTGGTGAAGCGGAACTTGTACAGGGTGCCGCCCACCACGGGCTGCGCCCAGATCTTGTCGCTGCCGCCGAAGGCGCGCACCACCCCGCAGCTGTGCGTGGGCAGCAGCGGGTTGTCGATCAGCTGGGTGCAGCCGGGCACTGCGGCGGGGTTGATCGCCATCTCGCAACCCGTGCCGAAGCGGTCGTCGAAGAAGCCCGTGGCCCCCTGGTCCACCCGGGCGCGGGCGAAGTACACCACGCCGGGCAGCAGCGGGCTGGTCACCATCTCGCCGAAGGCCACCCAGTTGCGCGGCACGGCGATGCGCCGGCGGAAGCCCGCATCGGGATCGCTGAACTCGAACTGGTACAGCAATGCGCCGGGCACGGCAGCGGTGTACACCTTGCTCAAGAGGTCGTTCGTCAGGATGCCGCACTCGCTGGGCAGGATCCCGGAGGGACCTTCGTTCAGGCAGAACTCATGGCCCAGGGCATAGCCGGGGCTCAGCGGTGCCGTGGTGGGCGACTGGTTGCCACCCTCGAAACGATCGCGGAGCAGCAGGCCGCCCGTGCCGTTGCGCAGCTCCCAGAAGCCATTGCCCGCGCCGCAGCAGATGCCGTCGCCCGCCGCGTCGAACAGGTAGAAGGAGAAGCAGCTGCCGAGCATGGAGGGCAGGCAGGCCGTGGTGGTGATGGTCTGGTCGTTCTGGCCGGTGAAGGGGCCGCCGTTCGCCACCGGGAAGAAGAAGGCATCGTAGATCGCCCAGGTGAGCTGGTCGCCGTTGGCATCGGTGCGCACCACCACGCGCACGGTGAGGCCATCGGCGCTGTAGCTGCTGCCGGCGCTGTTGTTCGCAGGGATCTCGTCCGGAGCCCCGTTGGGCAGGCTTACGCTCACGGTGAGGGTGTGCGCGCCGGCCGGTGTGTTCACCGCGGGCAGCGCCACCACTTCCTCGGCATCGAAGGCCAGGCTGCCGGTCCACGGGAAGGTGGCCACGGGCGTGCCGTCGATGGACACCACCAGGTCAACGGCGGTGAGGGTGGCCTCCCCGAAGTTCTTCAGCCGCACCACCGGTTCCACCACGTTGCCGCAGATCAGTCCGGCGGGCGCGGTCACCTCGGTGATGCCGGCATCGTACAGGCCCGGGTGCTCCACCAGCACACCGAAGCTGCCGGCCTGCGAGATGGAGCCGTTGTTGTACACGAAGATCCGGTGTTCGGTGTTCGGGGCCAGCAGCGGCAGCGTGTTGCTCGCTGCAGCGCCTTGGACCACAGTGAGCTCACCGGATGCGCCCATGTTGTTGCAGGCGCCGTCGTACAGGGCGAAGTGCAGGAGCGGCGCCGTGTAGCCACCGCCGTTCATGGCCAGGCGCAGGCGGTGCCGCGCATGCGCGCCGGTGTTGAAGGTGTACCACACGCCCACCGCAGGGCCCGTTCCGCTCAGCGAAGTGGGTGCGTCCACCACGGCGCAGCTGTTGTCGCCCGCGGCGTGCACGCCCGTGCCATCGGCCAGCACCGAGGTGAGGGCCTGGGCGCTCGCACAATCGTCGTTGCCTGCGGCCGGTGCGCACACCGGCGAGCAGAAGAGGCTGAGCGTGTAGGTGCCTGCGGCCGCGCCGGAGCCGTGCACGGCGATCTGGTAGGTGCTGCCCGCGGTGGCGTGGAAGCGCACCTCGGAGGTGCCGCCCGGACAGCCCGGACCGTCATCGCTCATGGCCACGCAGGTGGGCGTGCTGCAATCGGGCAGCGGAATGAATACGGAGATCCGGGTATCGAAGGAGGCGCTGCCGCACAGGCTCGCGGTCACCTCGCCCGTGGCGGTGGCGGTGTAGGTCCACCAGTGCGTGCCACCGGTGCTCGCCGGTCCGTTGAAGGGGCAAGCGCCCGCCGGCAGCGTGTTCGGTGCACCACTGGTGCTGTTGGCGCTGATGGACTGGCCGCAGGTGATGGGCAGGCCCGCGCACATGTTCGTGCTGCCGTTGGCGTTGAACTGCAGTTGCCAGGTGAAGCCGTTCGAGGAGAAGCGGTTGTCCCACTCGATGTAGTAGGTGGTGCCGGCCGTTACGGGGCGGTTCAGGATGCGCGAGAAGCCGGCGCTGCCGGTGCAGCCGTCATCGTCCTGCTGCAGGAAGGTGAGGCCTCCGCACGCCCCGCTGTGCAGGCGCAGGTAGGTGTCCACCACCGGCGAACCACCGCAGGCCGTGATGTTGATGGTGCCCGCGTACGGGGCCGTCCACTTGAACCAGCGCGCGTCCCGCGTGCCGGTGCCGGTGCTGGCGCCGTCGCCGCAGTCGATGGCCGGGGTGGTGTTGGTGCCCACCACCGCATCGCGCGCGGAGGAGCACACCCCGCCGCAGCAGTCGCGGAAGGTGCCGAGCAACTGGTCGCAGGCCGCGTTGCTCTGGTGGCGTACGGAGATGTTCACGGCCGTGCCCACCGGGTAGGGGCCCATCACATAGGTGCCGGCGCCCACGTTGTTGTGCTCCTCCCCGAGCAGGCTGCTGCTCAAGGTCACCGTGCTGCCTGAACCGGTGCTGGTCACGTTCACGCTCACGTTGAAGGTGCCGTTCGCGCAGCTTTCAACCACCGTGCCGGTCGCAACAGGTGCCAGGCAGTCGAGGAAGTTGAGCTTCACGTATTGCAAGGTTCCAAGATCGTCACCGGCCGCATCGCAGATCCGCAGCCGCCACTGCCCGTTCGGGTCGCCGGTGAATCCGGCCAGCGTTTGCTCCGGAGCGAAGGTCCCCACGGCCGCATTGTTCGTGCCTGCGTTCATGGTGCTCAGGGCACTGCCGCCGTCCTTCAGCTTCAGGGCACCGGCCGGACAGGAAGCTGCGTTCCCAAGGTTGTTCCCGCCTGCGCTGGCCGTGGGGCGCTGGTTGATCAGGTCCCGCACTTGCCCGGCGGGGGAGATCAGGCTGATCCGCAGGTCGCCCCGCCAGGTGTGCGCAACGATGAGGTCCACGCTCTCCAGGAACACCGTGGTGTTGAGCACCGTGGGCAGGCCGGTCATGGGTATGCCGGCTTCCAGGTAGGTGCCGGTGCCGCATCCATTATCGGGGATCGCAGGACCGGGGCTCATGCAGGAGCCGTTGGCGACGCAGGTGGTGTTCGTCACCGTGCCCAGGGCCAGGTTGCACAGGCTGTTCCCATTGTGCACCACGGTGAAGGTCTGGGAGGTGCCGTTGGGGATGGCTCCACTGGTGTACGTGCCGGCACCGACATTGTCCGCGATGAGGCCGCTCACGCTGCCCACGATGTCCACGTGAGGGGCGGAACCGATGGAGGTGACCACGATGGTCGCTTGGTGGGTGCCGGCAATGCAATCGGTCGCGGTGCTGATGGTGGCCGTGGCCGGGCGGCACGGGAGGAAGCGATAGATCTGGCCCGTGGCGGGGCGGCTGCTCAGGTTCGTCGTTTCCGTCGCGTTGCTCGCGGTCGGCGATGCACCGGTGTTGTTCAGGGAGAGGAAGTCACCCGTGGACGTACCGCTGATGCCGATGCTGGCACCACCGGAGGTGTTCGCCGGACCGCTCAGTTCCTGCCGGTAGACGAACTCGATGACGTTGCTGGTCTCGTACAGCTTGCACTGGAAGGAGATCGTGTTGGTCAGGTTGTTCATCGTGCGGTCCCACTTCCAGTTGCGCCATTCCATGGTGAGCACCCGGTTGGGAGCGGTGCCCGTGGTGGCGTACACCGCCGTACCGGCCCCGATCCCGAGGAAGCCGCCGGCACCGCTCAGGTCGTCCCACAAGGGGGCCAGGAAGGGGCGCCCGGGGGAGCTGCTGTTCAGGTTGTTGACCGGTGTGCTCGCCGAGGCGCCCGTGCCCAACGAGATCCAGCCGTTGCTGGAGGCCTTGAACTGGGTGTACACGGTGCCGTTGTATGTGAAACTGAAGCCGATGTTCAGGCTCGCGCTCAGCGCATCGTTGGCCGCCAGTCCGCTCAGGGTCGATCCGCCCGACACCTGGGTGTAGGTCCCGGTGGCCGTTTGGAAGCCGTAATCGGTGCCCACTTGGGCCTTCACCAGGCAGGTCAGCAGCGTTGCGGTCGCGACCAATGCCGTGCGGGTCAGGCGGAGCATCCGGAGAAGCGGGAGAGGTGATGGGGTGGTCATGGGATGACGTTTCTATGACCAAATTGAGGCGACCATTCGTCGATTGTCAATAGTCATTCATCGATGAAATGAACAAGTTCGTCTTTGGAACAGGCGATCCGTAGGTGCTGGGTGATGGGCTTGTCGCGGGGGCAAGTAACAGATGGCCAGTATGTTATGTCCCCGGCGGGCGTTCGGCCCCTGGTGGTTCCGGATGGCGGGCGCTTGGCCCCCTCCGGGGTAGTGGCGGAGCTGCACCTTCCGGGTGTGGATGACACCGGGTCCAGGAAGCACGAAGCCCCGGCCATCGGCCGGGGCTTCGCACATCGTTCAGGTATCGCTCAGCGCTGGATCACCAGGCGCTCCGTGGTGGTGTAGCCACCGGCGGTGACGTTCACCAGGTAGAGGCCGGCAGCGATCTCGCGGTCGAGGGCGATCGCGTTGTTCTGCAGCTGGCCGTCCTGCACCGGCAACGTGGCCGTCAGTACGCGCTTGCCGAACATGTCGTAAAGGTCCACCGTCACCACGTTCACGTCGGCGGTGATGTTGCTCAGGCTCACGAAGAGCTGCTCGCCGCGGTTCGGGTTCGGGTACATCATGAACGCGCTGCTCACAGGCTCCGCGTCAACTTCCATCGCACGGCCGGCGAAGGCTGGCGGGTTGCTGATGGTGACGTTGCAGGCGGGGCCACAGAAGCCCGTCCACACACCGTTCACCAAGGCTTCCACGGTCACGCTGTAGGTCTGACCGTTCACCAGGGTGAAGGTGGCCCAGTTCAGCAGGCATACGTAGCTGGGGCGCAGGATCGTCCGGGTGCCGGCAGCAGGTGCGTTCGGGCCGGTTGGGCCGTCGCTGTCGATAAGGCCGCCACTGAAGCGGAAGCGGTACTGCGTGGCGCCGTAGGTGGGCACCGACCAGATCTTGTCGCTGCCGCCGAAGGCGCGCGTTACACCGCAGCTGTGCGTGGGCAGGCTGATGTTGTCGATCAGCTGCGGGCAGCCGATGCTGCTGGGGTCGATGGCCATTTCACAACCGGTACCGAAACGATCATCGGCGAATCCGGTGGCTCCCTGGTCCACGCGCACACGTGCGAAGTACACGGTGCCCGGGGTCAGCGGGCTGGTCACCATCTCACCGAAGGCCACCCAGTTGCGCGGCACGGCGATGCGGCGACGGAAGCCGCCGTCGGGATCGCTGAACTCGAACTGGTAGTTGAGCACACCGCCAACGGTCTGGGTGTACACCTTGCTCTGCAGCGTGTTCGTGAAGATGTCGCATTCCGTGGCAAGGATGCCCGAAGGACCGGCCGGCACGCAGAAATCATGCGCGAAGTAGCCGGGGGAAACGGGCGTGGTGCTCGGGGATTGGTTGCCACCCTCGAAACGGTCGCGCAGCAGCACGCGTCCGCTCACGTTGCGGAGCTCCCAACGGCCGTTGCCGTTCAGGCAGCAGAGACCATCACCACCGGCGTCGGTCACGATGAAGCTGAAGCAGTTGCCGAGACCGGTCTGCAGGCACACGGTGGTGTTCACCTCCGTGTTGTTCTGGCCCGCGTAGGGCCCACCGTTCGCCACCGGGAAGAAGAAGGCGTCGAAGATGGTCCACGACGTTTCTCCGCCGTTGTTGTCGGTGAGGATGGAAACGACCACGGTCTCACCCGAGATGTCCAGGCCGGCGCTGGCCGCGTCGTTGCCCGCGATCTCGTCCGCAGCACCGTTCGGCAGGTCCACCGTCACGTTCAGCGTGTGGAGGCCCAGGGTGGTGCTGATCGGCGGCAGGGTGACGGACTCCGTGGCCAGGTAGGCCAGGTTGCCGGTCCAGGCGTACACCTGGGGCGTTCCACCATCGATGTCGTACACGATGTTCACCGAGGTCAGGGCGTTCTCGCCGAAGTTCTTCAGCGTCACCGTGGGGGTGATCACCGAGGAGCACAGCGTGCCGGCCGGGGCCGTGATGGCCTCGATGCCCGCATCGTTCATGCCGGGTGCACGCAGCAGCACGTTGAAGGAGCCTTCGTTGCTCACGCCACCGTCGTTCCACACGTACAGCAGGTAGTCCGTGTTGGGCGTGAGGCTCAACTGGGTGCCGGTGCCCGCACCGTCGATCACGCAGTCCACTTCGCCAAGGGCGCCGAGGCCGTCGCAACCGCCATCGTAGAGCGCGTAGTTCAGTCCGGTGGCGGTGCCCAGCGTCAGGTCAAGGAACATGATGCTGTTCGGTCCGCTGTTGAAGCTGTACCACAGGCCCTGCATCGAGCCGAACGGATCGCAGCTGGTGTTCAGGTCCCCGTAAGCGCAGGTGTTGTCCGCGGCCGTGGGCACGCCGTTGCCATCGTCGAGCGCCGGCGTCAGCACCGTGGCGGAGCTGCACAGGTCGTTGCTGATGGCCGGAGCGCAGGGTGCGCCGCACAGCACAGCGAGCTGGAAGATGCCCTCGGAGGCGCCGAAGCCGTGGATGGCCACGTAGTACGTGACGCCGGCTTGGGCCGGGAACGCCACTTCACTGCTGAAGTTGGGGCAGCCCACACCATCGTCGTTCAAGGCCACACAGCTCAGGTTGTCGCAATCAGCCCCGGTGAACACGGAGATCCGCGTGTCGAACGACTGGTTGCTGCAGGTGCTGAAGGTCACCTCCTGGTCCGCCGGTGCGGTGTAGGTGTACCACAGCGAACCGCCCGTGCTGGGGGACGTGGGGAACGGACAGGCGTTCACCGGCAGGGTGTTGGCCTGGCCCACCGTGGTGCTCAGGAAGTTCTGCCCGCAGGAAACGGTCTGCGCGTTCGCGCAATCCACGTTCTGCGGCGGGCACACGAAGCTCACCAGGTAGGTGCTGATGTCCAGCGAGGAGGACACCGGATCGACCAGCACGTAGTACTGGCCGGTGGCCGCGATCGGGAAGGTGAAGGTCTGGATGGTGAACTGGTTGGTGCCCACATAGGTCCAACCGGTGGCATCGCACGGACCGCCCACGGGCTTGATGTAGATCGCCACGATGCTGTTGCCCGCGTTGGCGGTAAGCTGCATGGTGTAGGTGCCCAGCACGTTCGCATCCAGGAAGAAGAGCTGCTCGGCCCCGACGGTCTGGAAGTTGAACAGCGGCTCGGTGAAGGTCCACGCGCCCTGGAAGTTGGCGCCGAAGGTGCCCTCGCCGAAGGGACAGTTGATCGCCTGTGCTTCCGCGCAGTCCGGGAACGTTGTGGCCGAGGCCAGCGAGCTTGCGCTCACACCGTCACCGCAGCTGTTGCAGTCACGCGTCACGTACACATCGTACACGGTGCTGGCGGTCAATCCACCGATGGTCTGCGGACCGGCCGTGAAGGGACCTGCGATCGTGCCGGTGCCGGGCGTGAAACCGTCCGGGCCGTACTCGATCGAGTAGGTGGTGGTGCCGCAGCTGTTCAGCGCGTTGGTCCAGTTCACGACGAAGCTGGTGGCCGAGACGTTGCTGATGGTGACGGCCGTGGCCGGCAGGCAGGGCGGCGCGGGATCCACCGTGATGATGTAGTCCTCGGTCTCCCCGGAGCCCATGGACGTGCAGGCATCGGTGGGGCCGTTGGCATTGCCGGAGAAGCGCGTGCGGATGCGCATGTTCGTGGCGCCGAGCGTGGCCGTGAGCGGCACTTGCAGGCCCACCGTGGCCGCCACGTTCACCGTGCTGCTGGTGGTCACCTGGGTCCACTCGGAGGCCTCGTACACGTTGTCGTGGTCCCAATCGACCCACACCGAGATGATGCAGTTGTTGTCCGAGGTCACGTTCAACAGGTAGCTCACGCCCTGCTGCACCGTGGTGGTGGTGCCCGTTGCCGGCGGGAAGGCCTGATAGGCGGGCGGGTTGCAGGTGGTGGTGTTGTTCAGCGAACCCAGGGTCACGTTCACGATGTTGCCATTGCCGCAACCGGGCGGATGCGCGGCGATGCAATAGCAGGCGAACGAGTTGGCGGCCACCATCACGGAGTTGCTGGTGGCGCTGTTCAGGCCGCAGGTGATCACCACATGGTAGTACGTGGTGTCCGTGGGGCTGTCACTGTAGTTCAGCAGGCCGTTGGCAGCGGGGATCGGGCTCCAGACGATGCCGTCCGGCGAGCTTTCCCACACGATCGTCTGGCCCAGGCCGTTGGTGCCGCCGCTGTAGCTCAGGTTCACCGTTCCTCCGTTGGAGCAGATCGTGGCCGCATCGGCGGTCAGCGTTCCAGCGGTCGGGGGATCGATGCAGGGATCCTGCACGCAATCCACCGTGCTGCCATGGATGGTGCCCACCGCAAGGTTCGCCGGCACCGCGGGCGTCGGATAGTTCACCGCGCAGTTGCCCGCGTAGAAGGTGGGGCCGCGGAACTCGTACACGATGCCGCCGAAGGGGTCGGTGATCCGCAGGCCCGGCTCATCCGGGAAGTCCCCTGCGTTGGTGCAGATCAGCGCCAGGGCACTGTCGTGGCAGAGCTCGATGGTCACGGTCTTCTCACAGCCATCGTCCGGCGGTGCGTTCATCGTGAGGGTGGCCACCGTCAGCCCTTCCTCCTGCACCTGGATCGAAGCATTGTTCCAGCCGTCGCCGAAGTTGTCGGTGAGGTGGAAGGTGTAATCGCACGAGAGGTTCGCACCGCAACCGGAAAGGAAGCCCGCAGCAGCCGTGTTCGCGCTGAAGGTCCCGCTGCCGCAATCCTGGCGGACCCGTACTTCATAGTTGGTACGACCTGCGGGTACGGTGAGCGTGGTGGACGTGCCCGCGAAGGGACCCACCACCGTTCCGCCGCCGGCCGCAGCCGTGGTGCCGGGCACGAAGCCGGGTGCACCATACTCCACATAGTACTGGCCCGTGCAGCCGGCACAGGTCCAGCTCACGTCCGCATTGAAGCCGGTCACGTTGCTGATCGCCACCGCCGTCGGCGTGGGGCACGCAGGGGGATCGGTAACGGTGAAATTGTCCAGGTACACCTGGTTGCCGAACTGGCTGGTGGCGCGCAACCGGATGCGGTTCACCGTGCCCGGGAACGTGTAGTTGCGCGTGACCCAGTCAGCTGCACCCGTGGGCGCATAGGCGGTGTTGATCGACGTGTTGTTGGGGTTCAGCGCCCCGCCGATCCCGTTGTCCAGCGTGGCGATGGGCACCGTCCACGTGGTGCCACCATCATTCGAGCCTTCGATCACGAGCACATCCGGTGCGTTGGACGGGAATGTGGCACCGGCCACATCGAAGGTGAACTGCTTGGTCACCCCGTACGGAACGAAGGTCGGGGAGGTGAGCGAGGTGGTGGTGGCGGCGGCAACGTTATAGAAGTTCAGCAATACCGACCCGGTGCCGGCCACGGCGAAACCGTTCGGAGCTCCGCGCTGCACCAAATTGTACGCAGGCCCCGGCTCATAGCAATGCCAGGAGGTCTGGTTGAAGTCCGTAATGGTCGCGCACGGGCCCGCCGTACCGGAGAACTTCACCGCGGCCCGGAACGGGGTCACTGCCAGTGCGGTGGACCCGATCACCGGCGTGGCACCGTTGAAACGACGACAGGTGTTCGCGGTGCCACCCAGGGTGGCATTGCCGTTCGCCGAGTTCATCACCGGGCCTGCGGCCGCCACATTGTCCGTGCGCACCACCATCATCTGCAGGTTACCTGCCCCGGTGGTGTAGTTGAACGGCGTGGTGAGCGTAACGCTGGTGAAGCCGGTCGTCGAGAACGTCATGGAGCCGTTGTACACCAGCGTGTAACCCGCCAGGCTGTATGTGCCTGCAACGAACGTGGTGTTCGCCGTGGTCTGCAGGTAGATGCTCACGCTGTTGTACGTGCGCGGAAGGCCTGTCAACGCGTTCATCGAGAACCCGATCTGCGTGATGTTCATGTCCGTGCCGATCTCCGAGGCGAGGTAGATGTGCTCGCTCACGTGGTTCGCGCCGGAGCCCATCGGGCCGTTGCCCGTGGTGCCGGGGTTCACCGTCGCAATGGACACTGCGTACTGGGCCTGCACAGCACCGCCCAGCCCCATCAGGAGCATCATGAGCAGGCCGGTGAGCCATGGAACAGTAAGTCGTTTCCTCATTGTGTTGAAGGGTTTGGTTAGGGGTTTATCGTTCCGACTTGGGGATGGGTAAGTTAGAGGAATGCGCTGGATCCAAGCCTTCGACGGGGAAAAAAAGAGGCCCGCTCATCAAGCGGGCCTCTCTTCGCGTTCAGGTACGATCAGTGCAGTACGCTCAGTCGCTTCGTCGTCACCTGGCCGTCCACGGTGATGGCCACCAGGTATAGGCCGGCGGCGTTGGCGCCGTTCAGCTCCAGTACCTCGTTCAGCCTGTCGCCGGTGCTGCCCAGTTGCACGCTCTGCACACGCTTGCCATAAAGGTCGAACACCTCCACGCCGATGCGGTGGTCGCCTTCACCCAGGCCGGTGAGCTGCAGGGTGACCCGGCCATCGCGCACAGGGTTCGGGTACAGTTCCGCAGCAAGGCCGTCGTCCGCCAAGTTCACCATCGTGCGGCCGGCGAAGGCCGGTGGATTGCTGATGGTGACGTTGCATGCCGCCCCGCAGAAGCCGGTCCATACGCCGCTGACCAAGGCCTCCACGGTCACGCTGTAGGTCTGCCCGTTCACCAGGGTGAAGGTGGCCCAGTTCAGCAGGCACACATAGCTCGAGCGCAGGATCGTACGGCTCCCCGCGATCGGAGCGTTGGGGCCGGTGGGGCCGTCCGGATCGATCAGGCCGCCGGAGAAGCGGAAGCGGTACTGGGTGGCGCCGTAGATGGGCACCGCCCAGATCTTGTCGCTGCCGCCGAAGGCGCGGTTGACGCCGCAGCTGTGCGTGGGCAGGCTGATGTTGTCGATCAGTTGCGCACAGCCGATGGAGGCGGCATCGATACCCATTTCGCAGCCCGTACCGAAACGGTCATCCGAGAAGCCGCTGGCCCCCTGGTCCACGCGTGCACGGGCGAAGTACACCGTGCCGGGGGTCAGCGGGTTGGTCACCATCTCGCCGAAGGCCACCCAGTTGCGCGGAACGGCGATGCGCCGGCGGAAGCCCGCGTCGGGGTCGCTGAACTCGAACTGGTAGTTGAGCGCACCGCCCACGGCCTGCGTGTACACCTTGCTCTGCAACGTGTTGGTGTAGATGTCACACTCCGAGCTTAGCACGCCCGAGGGCCCCGCCGGCACGCAGAAGTCATGCGCGAAGTAGCCCGGGGACACCGGTGTGGTGCTCGGGGATTGATTGCCGCCTTGGAACCGGTCGCGCAGCAGCGCCTGTTCATTCACGGTCAGCAGCTCCCAGTAACCGGCGCCGTTCAGGCAGCAGAGGCCATCGCCGCCCGCATCCGTCACCACGAAGCTGAAGCAGTTGCCCAGCGTTGTGGGCAGGCACACCGCCGTGTTCACGATGGTGTTGTTCTGACCCGGATAGGGTCCGCCATTGGCAACGGGGAAGAAGAAGGCGTCGAAGATCGACCAGCTCGTCTCACCGCCATTGTTGTCCGTGCGGATCGAGACCACAACGGTCTCCCCGGAGATGTCCAGCGATGAGGACGCCGCGTCATTGCCGGCGATCTCGTCCGCTGCGCCGTTCGGAAGCGCCACCGTCACGTTCAGGGTGTGCGGGCCTTGCGTGGTGCTGATGCCCGGCAGGGCCACCGTTTCGCTGGCCAGGTAGGCCAGGTTGCCCGTCCACGCGAAGGATTGCGGTGTGTCACCGTCGATGTTGTACACGATGGTCACCGAAGTGAGGTCGTTCTCTCCGAAGTTCGTCAGCGTCACCACCGGATCGATCACCGTGCTGCACAAGGTGCCGCTCGGCGAGGTGATCGCCGTGATGCCGGCGTCGTTCATGCCGGGCCGGCGCAGCAGCACGCTGAAGGTCCCGGCCTGGCTCACACCACCATCGTTCCATACGTACAGCAGATAGTCCGTGTTGGGCGTGAGGGCCGGGAGCGTGTTGTTCAGGCCGTCACCGTCGATCACGCACGTGACCTCACCCGTCGCACCCAGGCCGCTGCAGCCTCCGTCATAGAGGGCGTAGTTCAGGGTGGTGGCATTGCCCAGGGCCAGGTCCAGGTACATGATCGAGTTCGGACCGCTGTTGAAGCTGTACCACATGCCCTGCATCGTGCCGAACGGATCGCACGCCGTGGTGGCATCGCCGAAGGCACAGGTGTTGTCCGCGGCCGAGGGCACGCCACTGCCGTCATCCAGCGCGGGCGTCAGCACCGTGGCGTTGCTGCACAGGTCATTGCTCGTGGCGGGCGCGCAGGGCGGGCCGCAGAGCACGTTCAACTGGTAGAAGCCGAACGCATTGCCGAACCCGTGCACCGCGATGGTATACGTGACGCCGGCCGTTGCCGGGAACCGCACTTCGCTGCTGAAGTTCGGGCAACCCGCCCCATCATCGTTGAGGGCGACGCAGTTCAGGTTGTTGCAGTCCACGCCTGCGAAAACACTGATGCGCGTATCGAAGCCTGCCGAACCGCAGGTGCTGAGGGTGATCTCCGCGTCGGCCACCGGTGTGATGCTCCAGTAGTTGACACCGTTGGTGCTCGGGGCTACCGGGTAGGGACAGGCATTGGTGGGGAACACGGCCGGGGCCGCGCTGGTCTGTCCGCTGATGGCATCACCGCAGTTCACGGCGATGGGCGTGCAGAAGTCGGTGCTCACGGCCGCCGGCGGGCAGAAGATGCGGAAGCTCTGGGAGCTCAGCGGGCCGGCGGTCTCCGCATCGGCCAGGATCCAGTATTGGCCCGGCGTGGAGATGATGAAGTCCACCGTGGTGCCCGCAGCTGAGATGTCCTGGATGCAGGTCCAGCCGCTGGGTGCGCAGCCGCCGCTCACCGGCTTGATGAAGTAGTCGATGAACTGGTTGTTGGACGCGGTCACGGTCAGGTTGTACACGCCGGCCACCGTGGCGTCCAGCAGGTACAGCGCCTCGTTGCCCGGCGTGGTGAAGCCGCAGCTGGTGACGCTCCAGATGCCGGTGCCCGAAAGCGCCACGCTGTTGTTGTTGCCGCAGGCGATGGGCGTGGCCAGGTTGCAGTCCAGGTTCGGCACCGCGGTGATCGTGATCTCGTAATCGTTGATCGTGCCGCAGGTGATGTTGTTGAAGATGCCGTCCGTGGTCATCATCAGCGCGTACGTGCCCGGGGCCAGGCTCTGCGTGAAGGTGCCCTCTGTGCACGCCGGGCTTGCGGCCGAGCTGATCTGCACCAGCGGGTCCGCGCAGGGGCCGTTCGCATCCAGGAAGAAGATACGCGAAGCGAACTGCGCGTTCCAGTCGATCTGGTAGGTGGCCGTGCTGGGCAGCGTGAAGATGAAGAAGTCGCGGTCGCGGAAGTTGCACTCCGCCTGGATGGTGCCGCCGATGGTGAATGTGAAGGGCAGCGAACCCAGCACGATCGGCTCGGCATCGCACAGGTCGGAGTTCGTCAGCGTACCGCAGGGCTCGCTCTCCGTATAGTCCGCCGTGCCGAAGGTGCAGCCCGGGGTGGGGGCCACGCCCTCCGTGACGCAGATGTTGAACTGGTTCGCGCCGCCGTCACCGCCACCGAAGGCATGGCCGATCCGCAGGTAGTACGTCTGCCCCACGGAAAGCCCCCCGCGCAGCAGGGTCAATGGCGTACCCGCCGCATTGCCGAAGGTGCAGCACAGGCTGGTGAGGTTGCCGCATGTGCCGGAGAGCAGTTCCAATACCGGATAGTACGTACCCACCGGCGTCACATCGATCTGTGCGAGCGCGCTCGTGGCCACGAAGCTCATCCACACGTCCTGATTGGTGGTGGCGCCCACGCCGGCGGCACAGCTCGGTGTTTCGGCCGTGGCACCCGCGCTGCTCACCACCGTGTTCACGCAGGAGGCGCCCATGGTGAGACCGATCGCATCCGTGCACACATCACCCAGGACGGGTGCTGCCGGACCGGTGAGCGACCAGGTGTGCGCGGCGTTCACGCCCCAGGCATTGTCCCACTCGATGTAGTAGGTGGTGCCCGCCGCCATGAACACGTTCAGGTCGGAAGCGAATGTCACCGGCGCTGCACAGCCATCATCGTCCGCCTGGTAGAGCGCAAGCCCGCCGCAGGTGCCGGTGTGCACCGTCACGCGCGTGTCGTTGTTCGTCACCGGGGACTGTGCACAGCTGCTGATGTTGTACACGCCCGAGCTGGCCGGTGTGAAGGCCCACCAGCGGGCCGAGGTGGGTGCCGGGTTGCCACTGTCGAACGCATTGGTGGCTCCGCCGGTGCACGTGTTGTAGGCCGCGTTCGTGTTGGCGTTCACGCCGATCGCCGGGGTGAAGGCCGTGCTGCACGCACTGCCGCAGCAGGAGCGATAGGTTCCGGGTATGCTGCTGTTGCACGCCGGTTCGCTGTTGTGCGTAAGGTTGAAGGTGACCACGGTGCCGTAGGCATACGGACCGAACACCACGGTGGGGGAACCACTGGTGGCCACCTGCGGGGCGCCGCTGCTGGGCACCACCGTGCATTGGGTCTCGGGCACGCCCGAAAGGCTGCCGAAGTCGCTCACGGTGACGCTCACGGTGAACGTGCTTGCGCCCGCTGTGGGCTGGCAGTTCTCGATCACCGTGGCGCTCGCCACAGGCGAACTGCAGTCCGGACGCTCGCGCACCTCCACCTGGTCGATGCCGATATCGCTCTGGAAGAAGTTGCCGCGGATGAAGATCCAGCGCACGCGGAAACTGGAGGTGCCGAGGGGCAGTGTGGCCCAAGGGTTCATGTTCCACTGGTTGCCCGCGCTGCCCGTCTTGTTCACGAAGGTCACCCAGTTCCCGGAGCCCGAAACGATCTCGTACTGTGCGAGCAAGGTGCCGATACGCGTGGGGTCGGTGGCGCCGAACAGGTGGTCCGCGAAGCGCACCTGGGCTTCCCGCGTGAAGGCGCTGGTGTTGAAGCTCGGCGATGTGACCACCGCTACCTGGTAGGGCTGCACACAGAACGGTGCCACGGTCATCGGGATGGTTGGCAGGCTCGATTCCAGGTAGAGGTACTTGTCCGTGGTGGGGTTGCCGGAGAAGCCGAAGTCCGGTCCGGTGCTCGCCGTGCCGGTGGCGCCTGCGCGCAGGAACACGTCGCCCACATCGTTCAGGTTGTTCGTGTACCCCGAGCCCAATGCGGCACAGGTGGACGCACAATTGGTGTTCGTACCTGCCGGCAGGCAGTTGGCGAAACCATCGAAGGTCTCGGTGTAGGGGAAGGAGGACACCGTGGTACCCACCGCCGGATCGGCGCTGAAGTCCAGGTTCCACTGGAAAGAGAGGCTGCTCCAGAGGTTGTCCCACATTATGTAGTAGGTGGTGCCGGCAGAGACCGGGATGGCCACGCGGGAACGGAAGTTGTTCGTCTCCCAGGTGCCGGTGTTCACCGTAGCGTTCAGGTCGTCATCACCGCCCCGGCAGACGAGGCTGCCGCACGTACCGCTGAAGATCGACAGGCGCGTATCCGCCCCCGCAGTGGTGGAACCCACGATGAGCACCCCGCTCGACGAGGGAGTGAAGGTGTACCAGTCCGCTTGCGTCGCGGCCGTGCCGCCGGTGCCATCATCGTTGTTGCAGGCGGTGATGGCGCCGTTGCCGGCGGAAGGTCCGTCCGCCGTGTACGTGCCCGGTCCGGCGATCGCCACCGCAGTACCGCACGTGGATCCCTGACCGTTCACGTCCAAGGCCCACAGCGCGGCGCCCGCCGCGGCCAAGGCCGTCAAGAGTCGTCTGGTTCTCATCATGTGACTAGGGGTTTTCATTGAAGATGCGGGAAGTTAGGTGGTTGGTCCCGATGCTCAAGGGCCTGTTGAAAAAGCGAAGCCCCGCCGAAAAGGCGGGGCTTCGCTTCAGAAATGATCAGGTCTTAGCGTACCACGTTCAGGCGCTGTACCGACTGCTCACCGGCCACGGTGATCTGCACCAGGTAGATGCCGGCGGCCAGTTCGTTGTTCAGCTCCAGCGTCTGGTTGAAGAGCGAAGCCTCCGTTTCGAAGTGCTTGCTCATCACGCGCTTGCCGAACATGTCGTACACCTCCACCTCGATGGGCTGCAGCTCGCCGCTGAGGCCCTCGATGCGCAGGTTCACACGACCGTCACGCACCGGGTTCGGCCACAGGCTCACGCCGGTACCGTTCTCCACAGCCACGGTGGTCTCCACCTCGCGTCCACCGAAGGCCGGCGGGTTCAGGATGGAAACGGTGCACGTTGCGCCGCAGTAACCCGTCCAGTTGCCGCTCACGTAGGCCTCCACCTGTACGGTGTAGGTCTGGCCGCTCACCAGGGTGAAGGTCGCCCAGTTCAGCGGGTTCACGTAGCTGGTGCGGATGATGTTACGCGCTTGCACGCTCGGAGCCGTCGGACCCGTCGGGCCGTCCGGATCGATGAGGCCACCGGTGAAGCGGAAGCGGTACTGCGTGGCGCCGAGCACCGGCACCGCGTAGATCTTGTCGCTGCCACCGAACGTCTTCGTCACACCGCAGGACAGGCTGGGACCAGGGTTGCTGATCAGCTCCGTGCAGATGGGCTGCACAGCGGCCAGCGCCATTTCGCAACCTGCGCCATAGAAGTCGTTGAAGAAGCCATCGTTGCCGACATCCGCCCGCACGTGGGCGAAGTAGGTGGTGCCGAAGGCCAGCGGGTTGGTCTGCATCTCGGAGAACTGCACCCAGTTGCGCGGTACGGCGATACGGCGGCGGAAGCCCGCGTTCGGATCGAGGAACTCGAACTGGTAGTTGGTGACACCGGCCACCGTGTTGCAGAACACCTTGTTGCTAAGCAGATTGCTGTACAGCTCGCACTCGGTCTGCAGCGGCGCCGAAGGTCCGAGCGGCAGGCAGAACTCATGCGCGAAGTACGACGGGCTGGCAGGGCTCAGCGCCGGCGATTGATTGCCGTACTGGCCATTGTCGCGGAGAATGGTGCGCTGTGCACCATCGCGCAGTTCCCAACGGCCCGGGGACAACAGACCATCACCGGCTGCATCGAACAGGAAGAAGTAGAAGCAGTTGCCGAAGGTGGTGGCCAGGCAGGTCGTGGTCTCGTTCGGGGCGTTCGGGGTGAGCGGGCCCGAGGAGGCGACAGGGAAGAAGAAGGGGTCATACACCGCCCAGCTGATCTGGCCTGCATTCGCATCGGCGTTCACCGACACGGTCAGGTACTGACCCGTCAGGTCGTACGTGGAGCCGGCTCCGTCGTTCGCCGGGATCTGGTCGGGCAGACCGTTCGGGTTCTTGGTGGTCACCGTCAGCGTGTGGAAGCCGGTCGGGATCGTTACGAAGGGCATGGTGTAGGCCGTGCTGGCACCCTGGGCCAGGCTGCCGGTCCAGTTGAAGCTGGCGAAAGGCGGGTTGCCGTCCACGCTCACTTCCAGCGTCACCGCCGTGAGGGTCTGCTCACCGTTGTTCTGCAGGACGATCACCGGCTGCACGTTCTCGTTGCAGATCAGACCGGTCGGCGAATTCACCGACACCACTTGCGCATCGTACGCGGCCGGGTGATCCACCCAGAGGGCGTAGGTGCCGTACTGGCTGGTGGAACCGTTGTTGTAGATGAGCAGCTTGTAGTCGCTGTTCAGCGCGAGGTCCGGGAACTGCACGAAGCTGCCGCCCACATCCGAACCGCAGGCCACCTGGCCGGTGGCGATCAGGTTCGAGCAGGTGCCGCTGTACAGGGCGTAGTTCACCGTGGTGGCCGTGTAGGGCGCCACGTTGTTGTCCACCGTGTAGAGGCGGTGCTTGGCGTTCGGGCCGGTGTTGAACGTGTACCAGTTGCCCACGGCAGGGCCGCTGCCGGTGCAGGACACCGCACCTTCCACGTATGCGCAGCTGTTGTCGTCAGAGAACAGCACCTGGCTGCCATCCTGCAGATAGGTGGTCAGGGCCACGGCGTTGGCGCAAGCATCGTTGTTGTTGGGCACCACGCAGTTCGGGGTGCACAGGGCCGTCAATTGGAACGTGCCATCGTTGGCGGCGTTGCCGTGCACGGCCACGTAGTACAGCTGACCGGCCTGGGCCAGGAACTTCGTCTCCGTGGAGCCGTTCGGGCAACCGGGACCATCATCCACTCCACCCACGCAGACCAGGTTGCTGCAATCCGGGTTGGCCTTGAAGATGGAAATGCGCGTGTTCATCGTGGTTGCACCGCAGGTCGTCATGGTCACGTCCTGGTCGAAGGCACCGCCGGTGAAGGTCCACCAGCTCACGCCGCTCGTGCTGGAACCGCCATTGTAATCGCAGGCGGTCGGGGGCAGCGTGTTGGTGCCACCGATGGTGAAGCCGCTCTTGATCTCGCCGCAGGCGATCGGCTGGGCCGTCGCGCAGGAGTATTGCGGGGTCACGCAGGAGATGCTGGCGGTGAACCCTTCGAACTGGAAGGAACCATCGCTGATGTGCGCGAACGTGAGGCAGCCGCTCGGATTGGTGGCGAGCACCGTACCCGGGATGCCGATGTTGGTCGGGGCATTCGCAATGGCGCCCGCCGAGGTGGAAGGCGTTACATCGCTCCACCAGCCACCCGTTCCCAGGTTGGGCGTGGTGACCGGAGCACCGTTCGCCGAAGCGATCTTCGGAGCGGTGGTGCTGGTGCCGTTGAACACGTAAAGCGGATCCCAGCTGGCCTCCGTGCGGAACTCCGAGAAGGTCATGATGACCTTGTCGCCCGGGTTCGTGGGGCAGATCGTCCGGATGTCCGGAGCGTTGTTCAGGCCAGCGGGGTAAGCCCCAAGACCGCCGACATCGCGGTAGGTTCCACCACAACCCAGGTTGGTGGTGAAGTTGATCGGTCCCGTGTTCAGGCTGTACTCAACGCCCGGGTTGCACTCCTGACGCACGTACACCTGGTACTGCTGACCGGAGGTCAGGCCCGAAAGCAAGGCGCTCGTGGTGGCCGAGGTGACCACCGTTCCAGCACCCGCCGAAGCGCCCGTGCCGGGGATGAAGCCCGGAGCTCCGTACTCCACGATGTAAGTACCGAGGCAACCGAAGCAGCCCCAGTTCACCGTGGCATCGTTCACACCCGGCGTCACCGTAACGGCGCCCGGCTGCTGGCAGCTCGGAATGTTCACGTTCACCGCGAAGGTGGTGCAGCCCGTGGCCACGCCCAGGATGTTGCGGGAAACGACCGTCCAGTAGTAGAGGCCGTTCGCCAGCGGACCGTTCACGGTGTAGGTGACACCGGGCTGGTTGCTGCTCACAAGCGTGCTGGGGGTGGGGCTGGCATCGAAGTACACATCGTACCCCGAAGCGAATTGACCCGCCGTCCAGCTCAAGTTGAAGGGCAGGGTGACCACCGTACCGCCGTTGGCCGGGGAGCTCAGCGTCGGGCACAGCGGACCAGCGGTCACGCAGATGTTGAAGCTGCCGTTGGCGGCGCCAGCGGCCGCATGGTACACACGCACGAAGTAGGTGTTGCCGGCCGTGAGCCCTGGGACCACACCGGTTTCAATACCACCCGTGCTCGTGTTGTTCAGACAGAAGATGCTCGTGAGGTTGTTGCAGTCGTTGGTGCTGCTGGAGAACACCTGGTAGGCGGCGTTGTAAGAGCCCACGCTCTGAACGGTCACCGTGGCGGCATTGCCAACGGCGACGAAGCTGTACCACACATCGTCGTCAGGCGTGCCGGTGCACAGCGGCTGGGCGGAACCCGTGGCCGTGAGCGATGTTCCAGCCGTGTAGGAGCACGTGAGGCCCACCGGGATGGAAATGGCACCCGCGCAATCATCGTTCGCCGGGGGCGGCGGTGCGTTGAACACGCAGATCGAGAAGTCGTTGCGGCCGGCAGTGGGTACACCGACACCCGCGTGGTAAACGCGGATCCGGTAGGTCTGACCGACCGTGAGGCCGGTAGCGTTCACCGTTTCAAGCAGGCCCGCACCCGTGGCGTTTACACAGTAGAGTGCCGTGGTGCCGGTGGCATCCAACACCTGGACGACCGGGTCCATGGCGGCACCACCGCGAACGGTGATGTTCGTGTTGGCCTGGAGGGGTACGAAGCTGAACCATACGTCATCATCAGGTGTGCCCGGCACACCTGCGCTGCAGACCGGAATGCCAGCCGAGGCGGTGGCGGTGCGGCTGCTGTAGAAGGTGCCGCAGTAGTCCGTGCAGGGCAATGTTCCTACTGACAGCGTGATCGCGCCGCCGAGGTCGTCGTTCACAGGCGGTGCGGTCGGAGCAGGGCCCGGACCGGGGTAAGCCGGAGCAGGCGTGAACACGAGCTCGCTGAAGCAATCAGGCGTGGTGACCTTGTAGTTCAGACCGGCGTTGCTCACCGTGGCCGGCGTGTAGTCGAAGTTGGTCGTGTTCTCATCGCGCAGGGCCATCACGTCCGAGAAGCTCGTCGGGGCGGTGAAGGTCCAGCCGTTCAGACCGATGGAAGTGTCCCACAGGGTGTTCGTGCCGCCATCGAAGCCCACCATGGTACCGTAGCGGTACGTGATGGTGTTGCCGGCTTCGTTCAGGATCACCTGGAAGTTCAGGTTCGGGCCGGGGTTGCTGAACTTCTCCATGCCGATCCATTCGGCGATGATCTGGGCGCTACCGCTGCCCAGGGTGCCGACGATCTTGTACTGCATGCTGGCGTTCTGTCCGGCGCTGGTGAAGGGGTTGCCGGTGCAGACGAGGTCATCCCAGAAGGGAGCAAGAAGTGCACGCAGACCAGTGCTCGTGGAGCCCAGGTTGTTCAGGTAGTCCGTGTTGGTGGTGGCCGTATTGAAGGACATCCAACCGTTCGTGCAGGCGCGGAAGCCCGTTACAGCCTGGCCCTTGTATTGGAAGGTCGTTCCAGCAAGCGATACAGTATTTGTGGTGGCATCGTCCGTGCTGGTGCTGCCAAAGAGGAAGCCCGGATAATCAAGCCCGCCATTGCCGACGATCGTCTGATACGTGACGCTGGTGTTGCGGGCCACCGTGAACTGGCAGTTGCCGCTCTGGGTCACGATGCTCGTCGAGCTCGGGGTTGAGAGACCACTGTTCGTGCAGGTGACGAGGCAGCGGTAGTAGCGGACGCCGGAGTACCCCGGCGTGGTGTAGGTCGTTGTGGTGGCGCCGGACCCACCAACTGCGGGAGCCCACGGATCCACTACGCCGTTATCGTCGCTTTCCTCCCAAGCAAGCGTGATGCCGGTGGCGGCCGTTTGACCGGAGACGGTGAGCGTGACCGGTGTGTTGGAGCACACCGACGAACTGGCCGGTGCGGAGGTGCCTCCCGTGGGTGCACCTGCGCAGGGCGCTGCCGGAGCCGGTACGGTGATCGCCAAGGTTCCCGGGCACGGGCTGTTCGGCGTGGGCCACGTATCCACCATCAGGTAATAGGTGGTTCCGTTCACGAGGTTGGCGTTCAGCGTCTTGGACGTGGCGGAGCTGGTGATGCTGGCCACGCACGTGCCGCCGCTGGTCGGGCAACCTGCCCACAGCTGAATACCGGTCCACGAAACACCTACATAGGCGAAGGTGGCGGCACCGGTGCCCAGAGAAGTGAACGTGTATAGCGCTTCCTGACCGCCGAGGTAGAACGTGCTGCCGCAAGCGGTGGCGTTACCGGAATTGATGTCGTTCCCCGCGCCGCAGGTGATCGAGAAGGCCGGGTAGTTCTGGTAGGTCAGAACGGTGGCACCAGCGCACGTAGTGGCTCGGGCCTCCTTGGCACCGAACACACCCAGTAGCGCGAACATCAAACCCGCCGGGGCGAGCTTCCTCCACCAGGACGTTCGCCCGGGCGGCGCTGTCGAGTAGGATCGACAATTCATGTGTTGAGGGTTTTGGTTGTTTGGTTCAGTTGAAAGGGAGTGCTGTGACGGTGCGGTTCACGGCCGTTGGTAAGGCCCACGGACCGCAGTGTTCCCGCGCGGGGCCTGGCATGTATGCTGTGTCCTCAATACCTGCATTGCGTGATTCTTCCGTATGCGGACCGGGGAGCTGGATCGGTGGTTGACTGATCTGAAGAGGGTCTTCGGATCGCCCTAATGTATGGGGTTCGATCCTCCCGTCAAGGGGAAAATGTTTTTATCAACCGCAGGCAACCAATAACCCCGGATCTCGAACTCCCCCGTCGGCCTTGGGTTTGCACCTCCGCTGGCACATACCCGACCTCACGTTCCCCTGACCCGCCGCGGGCTCCATGGGGCCCCGCATCCTTGAACCGCATGGCCCCAAGTTAGGCGGTCCGCGTTCATCCCGGTGGCCCCACGGACCGCCGGGTCGGTTGAAAAGCGAAGCCCCTGCCGGACAACGCCGGCAGGGGCTTCCATTGGTGTTGGTGGACTTACTTCTTCTCGTCCTTCACTTCCTCGAAGTCCACGTCCGTTACAGGCTGGTCGTTGCCGTTGGCCTGGGCGCCACCGGTGGCACCGCTGGCCTGGGCCTGCTGGGCGGCGTTGTACATCTCCTGGCTGGCGGCCTGGAACACCTGGTTCAGCTCGGTGGTGAGCTTCTCGCACGCTTCGGCGTCGCCGGCCTTGTGCGCGTCCTTCAGGCGGGTCAGCGCGTCCTCGATGGGCTGCTTCTTGTCGGCCGGGAGCTTGTCACCATACTCCTTCATGGCCTTCTCCGTCTGGAACACGAGGCTGTCGGCGGCGTTCAGCTTGTCCACGCGCTCGCGGGCCTTGCGGTCCTCGTCGGCGTTGGCCTGGGCCTCGCGCTTCATCTTGTCGATGTCCTCCTTGCTCAGGCCGCTGCTCGCCTCGATGCGGATGCTCTGCTCCTTGCCCGTGGCCTTGTCCTTGGCGCCCACGTGCAGGATGCCGTTGGCATCGATGTCGAAGGTCACCTCGATCTGCGGCACGCCGCGCGGGGCGGGGGGGATGCCGTCCAGGTGGAACCGGCCGATGGTGCGGTTGCCACTGGCCATGGGACGCTCGCCTTGGAGCACGTGGATCTCCACGCTGGGCTGGTTGTCGCTGGCGGTGCTGAAGGTCTCGCTCTTCTTGGTGGGGATGGTGGTGTTGGCCTCGATCAGCTTGGTCATCACACCGCCCATGGTCTCGATGCCGAGGCTCAGCGGCGTCACGTCCAGCAGGAGCACATCCTTCACATCACCGGTGAGCACGCCACCCTGGATGCTGGCGCCGATGGCCACCACCTCGTCCGGGTTCACGCCCTTGCCAGGCTCCTTGCCGAAGAACTTCTTCACGGCCTCCTGGATCGCGGGGATGCGGGTGCTGCCGCCCACCAGGATCACCTCGTCGATCTGGGACGGAGTGAGGCCGGCGTTCTTCAACGCGCTCTCGCACGGGGCGATGGTGCGCTTGATGAGGCTGTCCACCAACTGCTCGAACTTGGCACGGGTCAGCGAGCGCACCAAGTGCTTGGGCATGCCGTTCACCGGCATGATGTAGGGCAGGTTGATCTCCGTGGTGGTGGTGGAGCTCAGCTCGATCTTGGCCTTCTCAGCGGCGTCCTTCAAGCGCTGCAGGGCCATGGGGTCCTTGCGCAGGTCCAGACCTTCGTCGTTCTTGAACTCCTCGGCCAGCCAGTCGATGATGCACTGGTCGAAGTCGTCGCCGCCCAGGTGGGTGTCCCCATCGGTGGCCTTCACCTCGAACACGCCATCGCCCAGTTCCAGCACGCTGACGTCGTGCGTGCCACCGCCGCAGTCGAACACAACGACCTTCATGTCCTTGTGCTTCTTGTCCAGGCCATAGGCCAGGGCGGCCGCCGTGGGCTCGTTGATGATGCGGCGCACCTTCAGGCCCGCGATCTCGCCGGCCTCCTTGGTGGCCTGGCGCTGCGCATCGTTGAAGTAGGCCGGCACGGTGATCACAGCCTCGGTCACCGTGGTGCCCAGGTAGTCCTCCGCCGTCTTCTTCATCTTCTGCAGGATCATCGCGCTGATCTCCTGCGGGGTGTACAGGCGGTCGGAAACCTTCACCCGGGGGGTGTTGTTGTCGCCTTTCACCACCTCATAGGGTACGCGGGTCGCCTCCTTGGAGCTCTCGTCATAGGAGTTGCCCATGAAGCGCTTGATGGAGTAGATGGTGTTGCGCGGGTTGGTGATGGCCTGGCGCTTGGCCGGGTCGCCCACCTTGCGCTCACCACCCTCCACGAAGGCCACCACGCTGGGGGTGGTGCGCTTGCCTTCGCTGTTGGCGATGACGACGGGTTCGTTGCCCTCCATCACGGCCACACAGCTGTTGGTGGTCCCCAGGTCGATTCCGATGATCTTGCTCATGCTTCATGCGCCGTTGGCCCGGCGCAGGCGTTGTCGTTGTTGTTCGCTGCCCGCGCTTGTCAACGTCCATGCCACCGGCCGGCACACGGCCTCCCTGTCAGCTTGCCGGGCAAAGCCGCTGCTGACGCGGGATGGCACGCATGTCAAAAGGTCAGCAAGGCGGGGCGGCCATGCCGCTCCATGCGGTCGGTCCGCAGGAACTCGTCAGTAGCAGAAGCCGCGGTCGCCGGTGTACTGCCCGCTCACGAGCTCGTCCAGCGATGCAGGGCCCAAGGCCTTGCGGGTGTTCTGGTCGCCGTTGTCGCTGCCCACCATCTTGAAGAGGCGGCTGGAGAAGAGCCCGAAGCCCCCTTCGATGTTGCTGTAGTCCGGACGCTCCTCCACGATGCCGCTGATTGGGTTGGCCAGCAGCAAATAGGTGTGTAGGTCGGGGCCGGCCACCGCCCACAGCAGGTCGATGCCGCGGAAATACCGGCAGGTAACGCCGCTTTCGGCCGCAGGCGGGATGTTGGAGCGCACGGCTTGGTAGAACAGTTCCCCGTTCAAGCTCACTTCCAAAAGGTCCCCGCCAGCCCCGGAGGTCACCTGTGTGCCGATCAGCGAGGTGAAGGTCTTGTTCAATTCGGTGGTGCCGTCGGCCTTGACCTCATCATAATGGAAGCGGAAGGAGACCTCGTACCGCTTGCCGTTGTCGCCGGTGAACCACTTGGGCGAATAGGGTACGTACGAACCGCCGATGACGAAGTTGATCGCGGTGTTCAAGTTGCCCGTCGCGGACTGCACCAGGAAGTCGTTCACCAGGTTGGTGTAGGCGCGCACGGTCTTTCCCTTCACGTTCAGGAACACACCGTACCGCGTGTCCTCGTTCAGGTTCGCGTTGAAGCAGTACATCTTGTGCTGCGGGTAGGCGAACAGGCCGGGCACCCGGTCCACAATGGTGTCGCGCAGCGGGTATTGCTCCCCGCCGGGGCTTCCATCGGCCTCCACGTTGGCCACGAACCCGCTCAGTTCCTCATCCCGGTACTCCGTGGAATCCGGAATGGACGCGTACTGGTAGGCATCCCCGTCGCCGAGGAAGGCCTTGTTGATCTTGACCCAATGCAGGTTGTCGTTGCGGTCGAGCAGACCGTACACCACGGTGATCTGCTCGTATGGGGCCGTCACGTCCAGGTCGCTACTGCAACCGCCGAACAGACCAATGGCGAGGGCGCCGCTGAGCAGGGCCCGGGTGGTTCGCTTCATCATCACCGGCCAAAGATAGCCGGACGCTCCGGGCGGGGGAGGCCAGGTGACGAGCGGCGGCCCCGCCTTGGGCAGCGGCGTTCGGGCGAGGGCCATCGGCATAGATTTGGGCGCCTGCCCTTCTGCGGGACACCGATCGCATGAGCACAGCCAAGGAGATCCGCCGCGTGACCACCCGCACGCTGCAGGAGATGAAGCAGCAGGGCACCCCCATCGCCATGCTCACCGCCTATGACTACTCGCTGGCGCGGCTGGTGGACGCTGCGGGGGTGGACGTGATCCTGGTGGGCGACAGCGCCAGCAACGTGATGGCGGGGCACGAGACCACCCTGCCCATCACCCTGGACCAGATGATCTACCACGCGGGCAGCGTGGTGCGGGGTTGCGAACGGGCGCTTGTGGTGGTGGACCTTCCCTTCGGCACCTACCAGGGCAATTCCAAGGAAGCGCTGGCCTCCGCCATCCGGATCATGAAGGAAAGCGGGGCGCACGCCGTGAAGCTGGAGGGCGGGGAGGAGGTGATGGACAGTGTGGGGCGCATCCTCACCGCCGGCATCCCGGTGATGGGGCACCTGGGCCTTACGCCCCAGAGCATCTACAAGTTCGGCTCCTATGTGGTGCGGGCGCGGGAGCAGGAGGAGGCCGAGCGGTTGAAACGCGATGCCCGTTCGCTGGAAGAGGCCGGTTGCTTCGCTTTGGTGCTCGAGAAGATCCCCGCCAGCTTGGCCGCCGAGGTGGCCGCCAGCGTGCGCATCCCGGTGATCGGCATCGGGGCCGGCTCCGGGGTGGACGGACAGGTGCTGGTGCTGCACGACATGCTGGGCATCAACAAGGAGTTCAACCCGCGGTTCCTGCGCCGCTACGCCGATCTGCACGGCATCATCACCGGGGCGGTGGGCCATTACGTGCGCGATGTGCGGGCCCGGGACTTCCCGAACGCCGGCGAGCAGTATTGATGTGCCGGGCCGTCCGGTCACCGTCCGAACAGGACGTAGCGGTCGTTCGTGTGCACCGTTAACGGGAACCACTTCCGCAGTTCCGGTAAGGCGTTCAGGTCGCTCCTGCGCACCAGGAGGTGGCTGACGTTGTAGGTCTCCAGGAGGGAGGTCGGGTCGATGGATGCATCGCGCAATGCGGCCAGGAGCGTATCGCGGGCGGCCTCGCGCGGTGCCGGCGGAACATAAGGGTTCGCCATCGAGGCGTTGGTGGCCACAGTCTTGCGGGCGGTGGCCATCACGATGCGCATGGACAGGTCCTCGTCACAGAGCACAACGCCCCCCCAGGAGAGCCGTTGCCTGATCGCCGCCACCATGTCCGTGGCCGCCACATCCTCCATGCGTTGCTGGCAGCGCAGGCGCACCACGTCCAGGTCACAGCGGTGTGCATGGGCCGGATAGATGACCGCCGTGGCCACCAGGGTGGAGAGGGCGGTCACAAGGTTGCGGCCCTGCGCGGTGAAGCCGGCCGTTGGTGCGAAGTGTTGCAGGCCCTGCATCAACCGTTGGAACGCGATCCCTGCGCCGATCGCCAGGGCTCCCTTGAGGTAGAGGTAGAAGTGGAAGGAGGGAACGGCCATGGGCAGGGCCACCCCGCAGTATTCGTTCAACAGCACCGACGCGTACACGTAGCACATCAGGAAGAAGGCGATGCCGGTGACGAGCAGCACGATCCGCCTGGACAGGCTCACCGGCCCGAACACGAGCAGCACGAGCCCCGCAACACCGAAGGCGGTGATCCAGGTGATGTTGTGGAAGAGGAAGAACCCGGCATTGCGCCACGCGAGGATGTGGTAGGTGAAGGAGGAGGGCACGCGGTTCTGCTGGTCGAGCCCGTAGACGCCCACAACGTACCACGTGAGCGGAAGGCTGAACACGATGAAGGCCGCACCCGCAAGGGTTCCGCGCAAGATCCAGCGGACGGCCTCGGGCCGTTGGTCCTGGCGCAGGCAGGTGGCCGCGCCGGAAAGCACCAATACGGCGATGAGGCCAACGACGATCAGGGTGGGGGCGGCATGCCCCAGGAAAAGGATCCCGGCCCCGGCTCCGGCGATCCCCCAATCCCGGAAGTGCAAGGTCCGCATGGCCCGGTGGACCTGGATCAGCAGCAGGTAGAACAGTGCTTGGAAGAAGTTGACCGGAAGCAGCCAGGGGCTGTAGGTCGATACGGCCCAGCCAGGTTCCTGGCCGGGAATGAAGAACAGCAGGAACGCCAGGGCCGGCAGGGCCACCCAGGGACCGAAGTAGCGCCGCACCATCAGGAGGAAGGCGATCGGTACCAACAGGTTGAGCAGCGCACCGGCACGGACCTGCAATACGGGCACGGGAAGGCCCGTCACCTTCACCAAGGCCGCCTCGATCCCGAACAGCAGCGGGGTGAACCAGAGCGAATGACCTTGGTACAAGGGATCCTCCCCGTAGTGGCCCTCGAGGATGCCGTTCACGAAGGACGCATCACGATCGAAGTCGACGTAGGGGCCCCATGTGAGGTCCCGGGTGGTCCGCCATCCGGCCAATGCGGCCATGGCGATGAGCACTGCCGCCGTCAAGGCGAACAGCCAGTGCGACCGGTCATCAGTTCCGCTGCTCATGATGCGCGGTGCAGCCTGACCTCCTCTGCCCGGTTCGGTAGTTCATCCACGCGGTAGAGCAACCGTGTGCCGGTTTGGTCCACATAGCCTCGGATGCGCCTGTCCATGCCCGGGGCATCACTGCGTACCCAGCCCTCCTGTTCATCCCACCACCACCGACCTTCCGTCCGCAGCGTACCGTCCATGCCATGCACGCGCAAGGTGCCGTCGGCGGAAAGCTCGATGCGGTCCGGGATGTCCACCGCGCGCAAGGTCCAAGGATGTTCCAGCCGGTAGTGGCCGCTCACGGAACGGACATCCGGCCTGGACCATGACAGGCGGACGGACCAGGCACACAGGCCCAGCGCCAGTATCCATGACAGTGCGGTGAAGGTCCTCGTGTTGAGCATACTGCAGCGCAAGCGCCATCGCTGGAACAGCGGCAATTTTACGGTGCCTCGCATTGAACGGTCCAGGACCATCGCTGGTCCGCTTCCTTTGCCGGTGAACGACGCCGTCCCCGAACTGTTCCGTCGTTCTTGGGCCCATGGAACCCGTGCAGATCACGTCACCGATCCTTCACGAGGATGCCGACATCCTTGTGGTGAACAAGCCACCGGGTGTTCCATCGCAGCCCGACCCCACCGGTGATCCCAGCATCCTGGATGCGCTGCGCGCCACCCATGGACCGTATGTTGAGCTGCCGCATCGGCTGGACCGGCCGGTGAGCGGCGTACTGCTGGCGGCGCGCACCCCGGAGGCCTTGCGCGCCTTGAGCGCGGCGTTCGCGCGGGGCGAAGTATCCAAGGTCTATCAAGCCATCGTGCACGGCCGGCTGGAAGGGGCGGGTATCTGGGAGGCGATATTGACCCGGGACGCCCGCGCCCGGAAGGCGCGGCAGGCGAAGGACGGTGAAGGACGTGCGGTGCGGCTTGCCTGGCGCACACTGCGGACGGGCGAGCGCTACACCCTGGTGGAGCTGCGGCCGGACCAGGGGGCCTTCCACCAGTTGCGTGCCCAGTGCGCTGCGGCGGGGCATCCGATCAAGGGCGATGTGAAGTACGGCGCGCGACGAGGTGAGCGCGACCGGAGCATCGCCCTGCACGCCTCCGCCATCCGCTTCACGCATCCGTCAACGGGCCGGGTAGTGTCCATCACCGCGCCGGCGCCCGATACCACGCTCTGGCGTGCGTTCACGACCGGCGCGGATCCCGGGGCCTAGCCCGGGTCCACGTCAATGACGAGCTGCACGCTGCGGTGCTGGTCCATGGCGAACACCTGGTCGATGGCATCGCGCGATGCGGCCTTCCCGGCGGCATAGTCCGAACGCTGGAGCTTGATCAGCAAGGCACGGAGGTGCTTGTCGCGCACACGGGCCACGGGCGGCGGTTCCGGACCCAGCACACGATCGCCCAGCCGGGCACGCAGGGCCTGGCCGAGCGCATCGGCGGCATCCCGAACGCGTTGTTCGTCCCGGTGCTTCAGCACCAACCGGATCAACCGGGTGAAGGGCGGGTAGACGTGCGCCCGCCGGTGCTCCAGTTCGCGGCGGTACATGCCATCCACGTCGTGGTCCACCACCAGCCCGATCACGGGGTGATGGATGTCGTTGGCCTGGATGTACACCGTGCCGGGGTCGCGTTTGCGCCCGCTGCGGCCCGCCACCTGGCTCATCAATTGGAAGGCGCGTTCATGGGCGCGCAGGTCCGGGTAACGCAGCAACTGGTCGGCGTTGATGATGCCCACCACCGTCACCTGATCGAAGTCGAGGCCTTTGGCCACCATCTGGGTGCCCACGAGCACGTCCACTTCGCCGCGGCCGAACCGGTCCAGGATCCGTTCCATGGCGTGCTTGCCGCGGGTGGTGTCCTGGTCGAGGCGCACGATGCGCGCCTCGGGCAGCAGCGCGCCCAGTTCCTCCTCGATCTTCTCCGTGCCCATGCCGAGCATGCGCAGCCGGTTGCTTCCACAGGAGGCGCAGCGCACCGGCGGTGGGTAGGCCCGGCCGCAATAGTGGCAGCGGAGCTCGTGCCCGTTCTTGTGGTAGGTGAGGCTCACGTCGCAGTGCTCGCAGCCCGGGATCCACCCGCAGGTACCGCACTGCCAGACGGGCACGTAGCCGCGCCGGTTCTGGAACACGATGGATTGTTCGCCGCGCGAACGGGCACGCTCGATGGCGGTGAGCAGGGCCTCGCTGAAGTCGCCCCGCATGCGTTTGCGCTTGCGCTCCTCCACCAGGTCGATGCGCTCGATGCGCGGCAGCCGGGCATCACCGTGGCGTTCCAGGAGCCGCACGTGGCCATACCGGCCCTGCTCGGCATTGTAGCGGCTTTCCATGGACGGGGTGGCCGAGCCCAGCACCACGCCAGCACCGTGGATGCCCCCGAGCACCACGGCCATGTCGCGCGCGTTGTAGCGCGGGGCCGGGTCCTGTTGCTTGTAGCTGGGGTCGTGCTCCTCGTCCACCACCTGCACGCCGAGCTTGTGGAAGGGAAGGAAGATCGCGGAACGCGCACCCACCACCAGCCGGGGGGTGTCCGGCGCGCGCAGCATGTCCATCCACAGTTCCATGCGCTCGCGCGGGTTGAGGCGGGAATGGTACACGCGCACCCCTTCGCCGAAGCGTTCACGCAGCCGTGCGATCACCTGGGTGGTGAGGGCGATCTCCGGAAGCAGGTAGAGGGCCGAGCGTCCTTCCGCGAGGGCCCCGGCGATGAGCGCCATGTACAGTTCCGTCTTCCCCGAAGCCGTGACGCCCTGCAGGAGCACCACCGGCTTGCGTGCAAGTGCTTCGTGCAGTCCGCCGAGCGCCTCCTGCTGGGGAGCGCTCAGCACCTTGCCGGGCACGCCGCCCACCAGCGCCGGCATGCCCGCCGGGCGCTCGTACTCCTCGAAGAGGCCTTTCTCCACCAGCTTGCGCAGGTGCGCGGCCGTTGCACCCGCGGTGCGCAGCAGCTGGTCGCGCCGCACTTCAAGCGGGTCATCGGACAGCACCCGGCCGAGCTCCACGAAGCGCATGAGCAGGGCGAGCAGGCGCGGGGCCTTCTCCAATCGGTCGAACCACGCATGCAGGGCTTCCTCTCGCGACGCCTCCGGTGCCAGGCGAACGAAGCGGTCCATGCGCGGGGCGGTCTGGTCCGCGATCTCCTCGGCCACCATCAGGAGCCCGCGGTCCAGCAGGTCGCGGATCACGGGCATGGGGTCCTTCAGTCCGAGCAGTTCGCCGGCCTGGCCCAGGTCCAGCTCGCCGCGTCGCTCCAATGCGTCCAGCAGCACGTCCTGCCGGCCATCGCCGGTCCATTGCTCCGGTCGGTCGCTGGCGGCCACCAGCCGCGTCTCGCTGCTCAGAACGAGGGAACCCGGCAGGGCGGCGAGCATCACCTCGCCGAGCGTGCACATGTAGTGCGTGGCGATGGCGTCCCACAGCCGCAATTGTTCGTCCCGGACGATGGGGGAACGGTCCAGCACGGAGAGCACGGGGCGGATGCCCGGTAGCCCCGGGTCCTCCTGATGCACGCGCCGAACGATGCCCGAATAGAGCTTGCGCCCGCGGCCGAACCCGACCACCACGCGCACGCCGGGCCGCACCGCTGTCGCATGCTCGTCCGGCACGGCATAGGTGAAGGTGCCGGGCGCGGCGACCGGCAGGATGATCTCGGCGAACATGCGGGTGCGGTGGACAAGTTTACCGCCGCCGGCCGCTCGGCGCCCGCCGATGCCCGGTCTGACCTGTAGCGCAGGCGTTGTTCATGGCAGCTCCCGAACAACGGATCGGTGGGTCGGGTTGTCTTGCCTGCAGAACCCTGCCGCCATGGACCGCAAGCATGATCGAAAGCCGGAGCCCGTCCAACGCGCTACCGACGACCTGTCCACTCCGCTCTGGGACCGCTACTACAAGGCCATGCGCCGTCGGATACGTTTTCCGCGGTACTACAAGAAGGCCTTGAACTGGTGAAGCAACGCCGGCCCCTTGGACCCGCACCAAGCTGGACCACGGCTGGGTGTGGTCCTGGTCCGGGATTCCTGTCCGGGGGCTGTTGAAAAGTGCGCAGGCCCACAGGGAAAGGGCCCTTTGGGCGCGGCTACCTTCGACGCCGATCAGAACCCGGCCACCATGTCGCGCATCCTTGTTCAACGGGCCTTTCTTCCGCTTCTGCTGCTGACGCTTGTGTCATGCGGTGGTGATGGAGAAAGGGCCGGCACCACTCCCCCCGCCCAGGACAGCCTGGATACCGCCCAAGCCCGCACCGACGGGGGCCTGATGAAAGTGGGGGGACGATTGTTCGCCATGCCCTCACCGGTGCAGACCGCGCTGTTCATCCGGAAGCTGGGCCTGCCATACCAGAAGGGTCTGCCCATGGCGGCCATGGCGGGGGAGCAGCTGACGTCCAAGCGGCAGCGGGCGCTCTACATGGGCATCTGCGGGGCGGACCTGGCCTACGTGACCATCCACAAGGACGGTCAACGGGCGATGGGGCTGTTGAAGGAAGTACGCGCTGTGAGCGGCGCATTGGAGATCGGGAACGCGTTCGACCAGGACCTGATGGAGCGCTTCGGCCGGGCGGTGAGCAATGAGGACAGCCTGCTGCGCCTCTCCGGTGAGGCTTTCCGCGCAGCGGACCAGTACCTGAAGGGCAATGACCGCACCGATGTGAGCGCCCTGGTGCTTGCCGGTGGCTGGGTGGAGGGCATGTATCTGACCCTGGCGGGAGCGGGTGACGCACCGGCTCCGGAGCTCTCCGCGCGTGTGGGTGAGCAGAAGCGCACCTTGGACAACCTGATCGCGCTGCTGGAGGCCACCGATACGGAGCACAGTGCCACCGCGTTGATCGCCGGCCTGAAAGAGGTGGCCGCGGCCTATGCCGGGGTCGTACCCACCTACCAGTTCCAGCAGCCCACCGTGGATGCCGCGAAGCGGACCACCTACATCAACAGCGTTTCGTCCGTGACCGTTCCCCCGGCCACGCTGAAGGCCATCTCCGACAAAGTGAACGCCCTTCGCTCAACGATCCTCGCGTGAACATGCGTCACAACATCCTCCTCATCGCCCTGCTGGGCTTCGTGCTCCAGGCCAACAACGTACAGGCCCAGTGCGATACCATCGCCTCCCTCTGCGAGAAGCACATCAGCGCGACCTACATCCCCGACGGCCAGTTCTACCGGGCGCTCCTCCGCGATGATGAGGTGGCCGAGTTCGACCTGACCCTGTACGGCGGGAGCACCTACCGCGTGGCGGCCTGCAGCGGCACCACGGACGGCAACCTGATCTTCTCCGTGTACGACCGTGAGCGCAACCTGCTGTACACGAACAAGGAGTACAACAACGATCCCTACTGGGACCTCGTGATCGCGAGCACCATCGACGTCACGATGGAGGCGCAACTGGACGGCACCAAGGCCGCTTCGGGCTGTGCCGTGCTGTTGATCGGCTTCAAGAAGTAGGGCCGTTCCGGCCCGCGCCGGACGGCGCAACCTTGTGCGCCGAGGCGCGTACACAGGCCCGCTCTTCCATGGCCCATGGCATGGTCGGGCGAGGTCCGGCATGAGCGAGAAGATACTCAAGGCACTGCTGCAGCTGTTCGCGATCATCGCGAAGGCGGATGGTTCCATCCACGCGGAACGGAGCTTCTCCGCCGTGGACCGGTTCCTGCGGCAGCACTTCGGCCTGGAACAGGCGAACGCCCACATGGCCGTGTTCAAGGCCTTCGTGGAGGCCTTCCACAGCAGCGGCGGCCACAGCCAGAAAGGCCGCAAGCGCACGAGCCTGAACAGTGTGAAGGTGCTGAAGATCTGCGCGCAGGTGAACGAAGAGCTGAACCAGCGCCAGAAGTTCGTGGTGCTGGTGCATCTGCTGGAGCTTATCCACGCGGACGGCGAGGTGGGTGAGCAGGAGCAGGAGTTCGTAAGCACGGTGGCCGAATCCTTCAACATCCAGCGGGCCGAGTTCGAGCGCTGCCGCGACTTCGTCTTCGTCCAGCATGCGCGGCAGGATGCGGCGGACCTGCTGTACATCGATGCGGAGGTGGTGACCACCGCCGCCCAAGCCCGGCACCTGCACGCCCATGGGCTCTCCGGTGAGATGCGCGTGCTGCACATCCCCAGCGTGTCCCTTTACCTGATGCGCTATGCCGGCGCGGACCGCGTGCTGCTGAACGGCCAGGCCATCCGCCCGGATCAGGCTTACGTGCTGAGCAACGGCTCCAGCCTGCGGCCACCCCATGGCCAGCCCATCTACTACAGCGACATCCTGGCCAGCTTCCTCCAGGGTGACGGACGCGAACGGCTCGTCTTCAAGGCCGATTCGATCGAGTATGTGTTCCCCAACGGCCGCACCGGACTGCACGAGCTGCACATGGCCGAAACGAGCGGCAAGCTCATCGGCATCATGGGCGGCAGCGGCAGCGGGAAGAGCACGCTGCTCAACGTCCTTAACGGTAACCTGAAGCCCAGCAAGGGGCGCATCACGATCAACGGGATCGACGTGCATGCCGAGCATGACCGCATCCGCGGGGTGATCGGCCACGTGAGCCAGGACGACCTGCTCATCGAGGAGCTCACGGTCTACCAGAACCTGTTCTTCAACGCCAAGCTCTGCTTCGGCGACCAGACGGACGAACGCATCGCCGAGCGCGTGCTGCGCCTGCTGCACACCCTTGGGCTCTACGAGACCAAGGACCTGAAGGTGGGCAGCCCGCTGGAGAAGACGATCAGCGGAGGCCAGCGCAAGCGGTTGAACATCGCCTTGGAATTGATCCGCGAGCCGAGCGTGCTCTTCGTGGACGAGCCCACCAGCGGCCTCAGCAGCCGGGACAGCGAGCACATCATGGACCTGCTGAAGGAGCTCGCCTTGAAGGGGCGCATCGTCTTCGTGGTGATCCACCAGCCCAGCTCGGAGATCTTCAAGCTCTTCGACCGCCTGCTCCTGATGGACCAGGAGGGGCACCCCGTGTACTACGGCGATCCCGTGGACGCGGTGGTGTACTTCAAGAAGGTCACCGGCCAGGTGAACAGCGACCTCGGCCAGTGCGAGGCCTGTGGCAACGTGAACCCCGAGCAGATCTTCGACATCCTCGAGGCCCGCATCGTGGATGAGTACGGGAACGAGACGGATCAACGCAGGATCGGACCGGAGGCGTGGAACGAGGTGTTCCGTGCGCAGATGGAAGTGCGTGTGGGCCGCGTGCCGGACGGCACCACCGCCCCCCGGAGCACCTTCCGGGCACCGGACAAGCTGAAGCAGTTCCGTGTCTTCTTCCAGCGCGACCTGCTGAGCAAGCTCGCCAACCGGCAGTACGTGCTCATCAACCTGCTGGAGGCACCGGCGCTGGCCCTGGTGATGGCCTACTTCCTGCGGTACTTCCGCACGGGGCCCGGCACACCCGGCGAGTACGTTTTCCGGCGGAACGACAACATCCCGCAATTCCTGTTCATCGCCGTGATCGTGGCGCTCTTCCTCGGGCTCACCGTGGCGGCCGAGGAGATCATCCGCGACCGCCGGATCATCCAGCGCGAAAAGTTCCTTTCCCTTAGCCGGAGCAGCTATCTGCTCAGCAAGATCGGACTGCTCTTCATCATCAGTGCGATCCAGACCTTCCTGTTCGTGCTGGTGGGCGATGCGGTGCTCGGCTTCAAGGGCGCGACCTGGGTGCACTGGTCCGTGCTCTTCTCCACCGCCTGCTTCGCCAATGTGCTCGGGCTCAACGTGAGCGCCAGCTTCAACAGCGCGAAGGTGATCTACATCATCATTCCGGTGCTCATCATCCCGCAGCTGCTCTTCAGCGGGATCATCGTGCGCTTCGACAAGCTGCACCCCTGGTTCGCCAGCGAGCGCAGTGTCCCGTGGATCGGGAACATCATGGCCAGTCGCTGGGCCTACGAAGGCCTCGCCGTGGCGCAGTACATGGACAACGCGTACGAGCGCCGGTTCTATGGCTTCGACCAGCGGATGAAAACGGCGAACTGGAAGAAGGACCTGTGGGTGCGCGACCTGGAGGAGCGCAGTGCACGTGTGCGCCGCGCCCTGGCGAACGGGGACGACCTGCGCGCGCTGTCCTACGACCTGGAGCTCATGCGCCGCGAACTGGAAAGGGAGGCGCGCAGCCTGCGCGGGTTCCAGGTCGCTGGCACCGAGCGATTGACCTCGGAGCGGGTGAACGAAGCGGTATTGGATGAGGTGGACGCGGCGCTGGACAAGCTCACCGCGCATTACCGCAAGGCCTACAAGGAGGCCGAGCGCGGCAAGGAGGCCATCATCGCGGGCATGACCCGGTCAGCGGAGGACCGCAAGGCCTACTTCGCCCTGCTGGACGGACATCGCAACGAGAGCCTGGCCGACCATGTGACCAACAAGAACGATGTGAACGTGATCGTGGAGGCGGACGGGGAACTGGTGCAGAAGAGCGATCCCGTCTATGTGGAGCCGCGTGAGGGCGGCTTCTTCTCCGCGCACTTCTATGCCCCGGCCAAGCGCATCCTCTCCATGCGCATCCCCACGCTCTGGGCCAACATCGCCTTCATCTGGGCCATGACCGCCTGCCTGGCGCTCGCCCTCAAGCTGAACCTGTTCCCCACGCTGGTGGAGCGGTTGAGCCGCAAGCCCTGGGAGGGCAACGGGGCGTGACCCCGGCCTATTCCGTGCTGCCGTCCACCTCCTCGATCTGCACCATCTTGAAGGGGATGTTGATGATGGCCTGGTAGTCCTCGCCGGCCTCCAGCATGTCCTCGTCGTCCGCCTCGTAGTGCCAGAGCACGGTGACCTCATTGCCGGTGGAGCGCACAAGCTCCAGCTTCTTGAACAGGTCCAGGATGCACTTGCTGCTGCTCGTGTTGAAGTACTCGAGCTGCACGTGCAGGGTGGTCTTCGGCCGCGGATCACGCGCGTACCGGTCGATCCAGTCGATCAAGGGCTTGTAGAACTCGATGCTGTTCTCCGGGATGCTGCGTCCCTTGAGCTCCAGCGCTCCCGAGGCATCGTCGAAGCTGACGGTCGGGGTCTTGGGGGTTCCCTCGATGATGATGGCGGCCATGGCGGTTCCGGGTTCTCTCGGTTCGATGCCCGCAGCGGCGCGGCCCGGAGGGGCTCAGCGCCGGCGAGCACATCGCAAAGATGTCCCCGCCGTGCGGGCTGTGACCCTTGCCGGGCGGGAGTTATGCACACCGCTTTCCACCCCACTTGTCCGGGGGGTGTAGATTCGCGGGCCCTTTTTCCCGCACATGGCCTGGTACAAGGAGTGGTTCGGTACGCGGTACTACAAGCTTCTGTACGGTCACCGGGATGCGGAGGAGGCCCGCCGCTGGGTGAACACCATCCTGGAGCGCACGGGACTGCGGCCCGGGGACAGCCTGCTGGACATGGGCTGCGGCCGTGGTCGGCATGCGGCCTGCTTCGCTGCCCAAGGGTTGAAGGTCACCGGCATCGACCTGTCGGCCGAGAGCATCGCTGAAGCGCGGGGGAACTGCCCGCAGGCCCGGTTCGAGGTGCACGACATGCGGGAGCCGTTCGCCCAAGGGACCTTCGACGCTGTGGTCTGCCTTTTCACCAGCCTGGGCTATTCACCTGACCACACCGATGACCTGCGGGCCTTGCGCGCGGCGGCCGACGCGCTGAGGCCCGGCGGGGTGCTGGTGCTCGACCTCTTGAACGGCGCCATCATCCGGCATGAACTGGTGGAGGAGGATCGCCAGATGGAGGGTGGCGTGCGGTTCACCCTGCAGCGGCGGATCGAGGGGGATACCATCATCAAGGACATCCATGTGGACGATCAGGGCTGTTCGCACCGCTTCACCGAGCGTGTGCACGCCTGGACGGCCCAGGAGGTAGCGGACCTGGTGCGCCGTGCCGGACTGGAACTGGAGGCCATCACCGACGGACCGGAGCCCGCGCCCTTTGACCCTGCCCGGTCGGAACGCATCGTGGCCTGGGCGCACAAACCCGTGCAATGAGCAGCGTGTTCCTCATCGCCTTGTTCGTGCTGCTGCCACTGGCGGCCGGTCTCTGGCTGCAGCGCCGCGAACCGGATTCGGACCTGGTGAAGCTGCTGTTGGCCTTCAGCGGCGCATTCCTGCTGAGCGTCACCGTGGTGCACATGCTGCCCGAGCTGTACGAGCGCGGCGGGCATGCCGTGGGCACCTGGGTGCTGGCCGGCTTCATGCTACAGGTGGTGCTGGAGTTCTTCAGCCGGGGGATCGAGCACGGCCACGTGCACGTGCACAAGGGCGCGCATGCGCTGCCGCTGAGCACCCTGGCCAGTCTGTGCATCCACTCCTTCATGGAAGGCATGCCCTTCGCGGATCCGCAGGTGCGTGCCAACGGGCCCTTCGTGGCCGGCGTGCTCATGCACAAGGCCCCGATGGCCATCGCCCTGGCCACGGTGCTGCGGCGTTCGGGCGTGCCGTCCGCCAGCTACTGGAGCATGCTCGTGGTCTTTGCGGCCGCCCTGCCGGCCGGCATCGGCGTGGGCGGGCTCGCCGGTTCCCATTTGGGCGACGCGGCCCTGTCAGCTGCCCTGGCCGTGGCCATCGGCATGCTGCTGCACATCAGCACCACGATCATCTTCGAGAGCACACCGGACCATCGGTTCAACGCGCGCCGGTTCATCACCGTGCTGGCAGGTGCCGGTCTGGCGTTCCTCACCATGCATTGAACGTGACGCACAATGATCCAGGGTGATCCTGCGTCATTAACTTTGAAACGCAAAGTACTTTGCTATGCACCCAGCCGATCCCGAAGGAGACCTTGCCCACATCCGATCGCTCATGGAGCGGAGCGCGCGCTTCATCTCGCTCAGCGGCCTCAGCGGCGTGTTCGCCGGTGCGGTGGCCCTGGTGGGGGCCTGGGTGGCCCGGCTGCACATGGCGCAGGCCGGGGCACCCGGCGCCGATGCGCTCACCTACGGTACGGCCCGTGCGGCGCTGCGTTCCGGTGATGCGCTCCTCTGGCAGCTTGTGCTCGACGGTGGCGCCGTGCTGATCGTGGCGCTCGCGGGTGCTGCGTACTTCACCTGGCGGCGGAGCCAGCGGCTCGGTCATGCGCTTTGGGCGCCCGGGGCCCGCAAGCTCCTGTGGAACCTGGCGGTACCGCTGGTGGCCGGAGGCGTGTTCTGCCTGGTGCTGATGGACCAGGGGCTGCCGGGACTGGTGGCACCGGCCACCCTGGTGTTCTACGGGCTGGCCTTGTTGAACGCGGGCAAGTACACGCTTGATGAAGTGCACTGGCTCGGGTTGAGCGAACTCGCCCTGGGCCTGATCGCGCTCTTCTGGTTGGGCGCCGGCCTGCTCTTATGGTCGCTCGGCTTCGGCGTGCTCCACATCCTCTACGGTGGCATCATGTGGATGCGCTACGAGCGGAACAGCCCTGTCGCCAACCCATGATCGATGGGCTCCATAAGGCGTTCGAGAGCCGGGTGCGCCTGGGCATCATGGCCGTGCTCTGTGCGAACGACTGGGTGGACCACGGCACGCTGAAGGAACTGCTGCAGGTGACCGACGGCAACCTGGCCAGCCACTTGGCGGGACTGCTGGACATCAAGTATGTGCAGGTGCGCAAGCGCTTCGTGGGCAGCCGGCCGAACACCAGCTACAAGGCCACGGCGGCCGGGGCGAAGGCGTTCAGGGCGCACATCGATGCCTTCGAACGGCTGTTGAACAAGGACCTGCGACGATGAAGGTGAAGCTGCGCTCCATACCCATCCCCCAACACCCTTATCCCATGCACCGCCGGCTCAGGATCATGTTCATCGCCATCGCTGTACTGCTCACGATCCCCCTGGTCGCGATGCAGTTCACCTACGAGGTCCGCTGGAGCCTCTCCGACTTTCTGGTGGCTGCGGCATTGCTCTCAGGTGCGGCGCTCCTGATCGAACTGTGCATGCGCAGTACGCAGCGCATCGCTGTGCGTGTGGTCGCATGGGCCGTTGTGGTCCTTGCGCTCGTGCTCACCTGGGTGGAGCTTGCCGTCGGGGTGTTCGGTACACCCTTCGGTGGTAGTTGATCGGCACTTGCGATGCTCCTGCGAAGAAGGCATTCACCCGGAACGATCACCATGAACAGCACACAACTTCTTTGGAGGATCCGGTCCTGGACGGTCCTCTTCATTGCCGCCCTCTGGTTCAGCGGTGTCACGGCCGTACCCTTGGAATGGGGCACACGGTGGCTGAGCGACCTGACGGTGGGCTGGCCCGGCCCCTGGCACCCTTGGGCGGAGCGCACTGCGCTGGCCGTTGCCGACGTGGCAGGCCGATACCCCTTTCTGCTCTACGGCACCGATTGGCTGGCGTTCGCGCATATCGTGATCGGCCTGGCCTTCGTGGGGGTGCTCCGTGATCCGGTGCGCAACAAGTGGGTGGTGGAATGGGCACTTTGGTGCTGTGCGCTTGTGGTGCTGTTCGCGTTCGCCTGGGCCCCGGTGCGTTCCATCCCCTTCTTCTGGCGCTGCGTGGACGCCTCCTTCGGGGTGTTCGGCGCTGTTCCCTTGTGGCTTGTGCGCCGGGATATCCTTCAACTGGAACGCGCAGCACCATGAGCGCGCGCCTGTTCGCCCGTTGGAAGGACGGCCCCTGGACGGCCGCACTGCTCCTGGCCGCCGCGTGCGTGCTGGCCTTCGCACCGGACGTGTACCTCCTCATGATGGCGCGCGCCTTCCTATGGCCGTGGACCTTCGCCTTCGCGGCCGTGGCGGCGGCAGCCCTGCTCACGCGTCGCTGGTGGAGCGCCGGTGCGGCCTTGTCGGCGGCGTTGCTTGTCGGAACGCCACCACGCTCCATCGAGCAGGCACCCACCCGGGACGGCCGCCTGGTGTTGCGCGCGGCGCAGATGAACCTGCTGCAACCGAATGACCGGTATGCGGAGGTCATTGCCTCCGCGCTCGCAACGGAAGCCGACGTGATCTCCTTTCAGGAGGTGAGCCCGGCGTGGGCCGAGGTGCTCATTGGTGCCTTGGGAACGCGATATCCGCATCGTGTGCTGCACCCCGCGACGAACTGCTATGGCATCGCCTTGTTCAGCAGGCATCCCTTGCATGGTTCCCAGGTCCTCGATCTGAACGGCTCGCCCATGATCGTGGCCACCATGGCTGCACCGGCCGGTGCGGTGGATGTGCTGGCCGTGCATACGACCTCTCCCGGTGACCTGGGCCATTTTGAACGGCGCAATGCGCAGTTGCACGCGCTGCCCGCGCATGTGGCCGCTTGCACGAACCCGGTCGTGCTCATCGGTGACCTGAACGCGGTGTGCTGGGACCGGGCGTTGGTGCGCATGTGCATGCGCAGCGGCTTGCGGGGGCATCCGGACGATCGCCGGCCCACCTGGCCGTCCCTTGTGGGTGTTTCCCTGGCGCCCATCGATCACATCCTCATCACCCCCGGTCTTTTCATCGCGGACCTGGACCACTTCACCATCCCCGGCTCCGATCACCGCGGCCTGGTGGCCCGTATCCATCAATGATCATGAAGCAGCGTCACTGGACGGCCTACCTGCTTTGGTTCGCGGCCTTCGCCGTGGCCATGGCGTTCCTCGAAAGCGCAGTGGTGGTCTACTTGCGCGCCCTGTACTACCCGGAAGGGTTCCGCTTCCCACTTGCGCCCATCGATGGTCCGATCGTGCTGGTGGAAGTGCTCAGGGAAGTGGCCACCCTCATCATGTTGCTCGCCCCGGGCGCGCTCATCACCCGCCACTGGTCGCAGCGCTTCGCCTGGTTCTGCGTGGCCTTCGGCATCTGGGACCTGTTCTACTACATCTGGCTGAAGGTGCTGTTGGATTGGCCCGGGGACCTGCTTGAACCGGACATCCTCTTCCTGGTGCCCATGGTGTGGGTGGGACCCGTGCTCGCGCCCTGCATGGTCTCTGTTGGGCTCATCGCCCTTGGTGCGGTGCTCTTGCACGGCGCGGCCGTGCACGGCAGGTTCGTGCCGGCCCGATGGCATTGGGCGGCCATGCTCGCGGGTGCCGCCGTGATCCTGTACACCTTCATGGAAGGTCCTTGGAGGGCCGTCGAAGCGCACGGGGGCGATCCCTGGTCCCCGGATCTGGAGGCGTTGTCGCAGTTCGTGCCGGATCGCTACCCATGGGGCCTGTTCCTGTTGGGCGCAGGCATGGCCGCAGCGGGCATCGTCCATCTCGCGGTACGCGCGTGCCGGACAGGGGTTGCCTTCCGTTGACCCGCGTCATTGTTGAAAAGACCGCAACAATCCCCCGGCAACCCCGTATGAGCCCTGCGTCTACACCATGCAGTCACGAAGCAAAATGGTCGCTGAAGCACGGTTGTTCGTCCGGCTCGGGTTCATCTCCTTCCTGGGGCTGGCCTTTTACTACGGCCAGTTGTTCTTCGGCCTGTTCGACAACGCCTTCCTCTTCAAGGCCATGGCGGTCACCTTCCTCGTGGTCACCCTGCCCCTGCCCGTGATCGCCTTCAACAACAAGAAGCTGTTCCCTGCGATCCGTGGCAACAGCAAGAAGATGCTCAACTGGATCACGATCCTGCTGTTCATGCATCACTTCCTCATGACCTTCATGTTCGTGATGATCCTCAAGGAAGGCCATCTGCCCGGGCGTTAGGAACTTTTTAGAGTTGCATCCCCGGTAACTGAAACATTCCTGCCGACCCAGCGTTACAACCTTCAGAACAGCATCCCTGATCACAGGAGGACAAGAAAGCCAAAGCGCAGAAAAAGCCTCTGTCCAAGCCCGTAAGCTCGGAGATCAGGATACTCGGAACCCGCCCCGTAAGGCGGGTTCCGCACTTTTCGGGGTGTCCGTTCAGCCCCGATGGCCGCGGTAGGGCTCCATGGCCTGGTCGATCTCCTTGCGCAGGTCCATCAGCTTCACGGCGTAGGCCGAGAGCGCGCGGGCCTCGTCCGTGTCAGGCGTCCAGTGGCGCACCTCAATCGGCTTTCCGTCCGGATCAACGGCCACGAACACGATGATGCAATGGGTGGTCTTCACCCGCTCCCCGCTGCGGACATCCTGCGCGTACACGTCCACGGCGACATGCATGCTCGTGCGGCCGGTATGCACCAGCCGGGCCTCCGTCTCCACCAACTGCCCGATCCGCACAGGGTGCAGGAAGCGGATCCCGCCGACATAGACGGTGACGCAGTACTGGCCGCTCCAGGAGACCGCGCAGGCATAGCCCGCCTGGTCGATCCACTTCATCACGCTGCCGCCATGCACTTTGCCGCCGAAGTTGACGTCCGTCGGTTCGGCCAGGAAGCGCAGGGTGGTGGAGTGCACGCTGCGGCTCAGCTTTTCATGTTCTCGAACTGCAGGGGCACCTCGAAGTCCGTGCTGCGGCACATGGCCATCACCGCCTGCAGGTCGTCGAACTTCTTGCCGCTCACGCGAATCTGGTCGTCCTGGATCTGCGGCTCCACCTTCAACCGCATGTCCTTGATCGCCTTCATGATCTTCTTGGCCTTCTCCCGGTCGATGCCGTTCTGGATCTTGATGGTCTTGTAGAGCATCTTGCCGCTCGGCTGCGGCTCTGCGGAAAGGTCGTAGCTCTTCACCTCGATGCGCTGCTTCGTGCTGCGCTCGAGCAGGATGTCCACGATCGCGTCCAACTTCAAGTGGTCCTCGGTGGCCACTTTGATGGTCAGGGCCTTCCGGTCGAACTCGATGGTGCTGTTGCTCCCGCGCAGGTCGTAGCGGTTCTCCAGCTCCCTTCTGGCGCTGTTGATCGCATTGTCCAAGGTCTGCGCGTCCACCTTGGATACGATATCGAAGGATGCCATGGCAACGATGGATGAGGGCGTTTCACGCAAGGGCTGCCTTCAGCCTTGTGGAAGGAGCGGCGCCGGACCGCGTTTGGATCAATCGATCACTTCCGCCTTCGGATAGCGCTGCTTCCAGAAAGGGAAAGCCTTCATGCTCTTCAGGTGCACCACGGTGCGGCCATCCAGGCGCACTTTCACGAACTTCGTTCCCGCCTTCGGCTCAGGTGCGGTCAGGATCAACGGCTGCTTCTTTCGGCTACCCATTTCGTCTCTTCTTTTTGGTCTTTCCTCCACAGGGATAACCGTTGCGGTCACGTCCACCTGTCAATGAAAGGTCCGCGAATGTAGTGCAGAAGGGGTGGCTACGCCATTGGCCCTGATGTTCAGGTAGTTAATGAATGATAACACCGCCCGTGGTCGATGCCTGGGCTCTCCCGTGGAAGCCTGGGCATCAGGAACTTACGCTCATTTTTCCGGCACGAAGTCGAGCACGGGCGAGTTCATGCAGAATCGCTTGTAGGTGGGCGGTGGTCCATCGTCGAACACATGGCCGAGATGGCTGTCGCACCGGCCGCATCGGACCTCGTCCCGGATCATGCCGTGGCTCTTGTCCACCAGGTACACAACGCTCGCCGGCCGGATGGTCTCAAAGAAGCTGGGCCAGCCGCAGCCGCTCGCGAACTTGCTGTCGCTCTTGAACAGCGGGTTGCCGCAGACGGCACAATAGTAGGTTCCCAGGCCTTCGAAGTCCCAGTACTTGCCGGTGAAGGCCCGCTCGGTGCCGGCCTCCCGGGCGATGTAGTACAGCTCGTCCGGGAGGATGCGCTTCCATTCGGCGTTGGTCACCGTGAGCTTCGTGGTGTCGGTGCGGGAATAGTACGGGTTGGTTCCCTGGTCCATGGTCGTGGTGTTGGGTTTCTGTGCTGCGCCGGTGCAGGCCACGAGGAGGCCACAGGCTAGCGTCGTCAGCAGTGTCGGGCGGAACATCGGGCAAAGGTGGTGAGCGGTATGTGGCATGGAACGGCAGCCTGTCCTGTGGCGTATGCCATTCACGATCATTGGCGGCCGGTCGGATGGATGAGAACGTTCCATCGAACCGGGTGTTCAACATTTGCGCAAATGCCGAATGCGGAACGGGTGGTGCTTACGGTGGACGCGGTGATCTCCGATGACCGCGGCCGCGTGCTCGTCATGGAACGCGGCACCGACCCCTTTCGCGGCACGTGGGTCTTCCCCGGTGGCTTGGTGGACCCCGGTGAGACCGTGGAACAGGCCTGCATCCGCGAAGTGCGCGAGGAGCTGGGCCTTGAGGTGAAGCTCACCGGCTTGATCGGCATCTATTCGGAACCCGGCCGCGACCCACGCGGGTCCTTCGTCAGCATCGCCTACCGGGCCGAGGTGGTGAGCGGCACACCCATCATCACCCCCGAGGCCCGCGCCCATCGCTGGCTGGAGCCGGATGAGGAGGTGCCCATGGGCTTCGACCACGCCCGCATCCTCGCCGATCACCGCGCTCAGATGCGCGCCTGGTAGGTGTACAGCTCGTAGTAGCGGCCCTCCTTCGCGATGAGCTCGGCGTGCGTGCCCCGCTCCGCGATGCGACCCTGCTCGATCACCAGGATCTCCGTGGCCTGCCGGATGGTGCTGAGACGGTGCGCGATCACGAAGGTGGTGCGGTCCTTCACCAGTTCGTTCAGGCTCTTCTGGATCAGCGCTTCGCTCTCGGTGTCCAGGTTGCTGGTGGCCTCATCCAGGATCAGGATCTTCGGGTCGGCCAGCATGGCCCGGGCGATGGCCACACGCTGCCGCTGACCGCCGCTCAGCTTCACGCCGCGCTCACCGATCACTGTGTCCAGTCCCAGCTCCATGCGGTCGGTGAACTCGTTCACGTAGGCGCCCTTCACGGCCTTCATCAGTTGCTCCTTGGTGGCGTCCGGGCGGGGGAACAGGATGTTCTCCCGGATGGTGCCTTCGAAGAGGAAGTCATCCTGGAGCACCACGCCGAGATGCTTGCGGTAGCTGCTCAGGCGCACCTTGCTCAGGTCGTGGCCATCGATGGTGACGGTGCCGGCGGTGGGGGTGAGGTAGGTGGCCACCAGGCCGGCGATGGTGCTCTTGCCGCTCCCGCTTGTGCCCACCAGCGCGATCACGGAGCCCTTCGTGGCGGTGAAGTCGATGCCGTGCAGCACCTCCTTGCCTTCCTCGTAGGCGAAGCGCACGTCGTGGAAGGCGATGTCGCCCTTCACCTCGTCCAGCACGATGGGCCGTTCCTCCGCGATGTCCTCGGGCTGCATGTTCATGATCTCCTCGGTGCGGTCCAGTCCGGCGAAGGCCTCGGTGAGCTGGCTGCCGATGTTGCTCATCTGCACGATGGGCGCGATCATGAAGCCCAGCAGTACGGTGAACTGAACGAACTCGCCGCTGGTGAGCTCACCGCCCACCATCTGGTAGGCGCCGATGCCCATGATGCCCGCGCTGGCCAGTCCGAGCAGCAGGGTGCTCATGCTGCTGATGAAGGAGGTGGCGGTGAGGCTGGTCCTCACGTTGTCGAAGAGCCGTTGCACACCCTGTTCGAAGGTGCGGTTCTCCTGCTCCTCCGCGCCGAAGCCCTTGATCACGCGCACGCCGTTCAGCGATTCCGTCAGCCGGCCGGTCACCTCCGCGTTGATGACGCCGCGGGTGCGGAAGATGGGCCTGATCCTGCCGAAGGCCTTCATGGCCACGAAGGCGAAGATCCCCACCGGTACCAGCGTGAAGAAGGTCATCCACGGGCTGATGTAGATGAGCCACACCAGCGAGATCAGCGCGGTGAGCGTGCCGCCGATCAGCTGCACCAGACCTGTGCCCACCAGGTTGCGCACGCCCTCCACATCGCTCATGATGCGGCTCACGAGTGCGCCGCTCTTCGTGTTGTCGAAGAAACTCGTGGGCAGCGAGAGGATCTTGCGCTGCACCTGCGTGCGCAGCTGGCTGATGAGGAGTTGTGCCTCAACGCTCAGCAGTTGGGTCAGGGCATAGCTCGTTACGCTCTGCACGATGAGCGCGCCCACCACAGCGCCCAGCAGTACCCACAGCATCTGCAGGTCGCCCTGTCCCACCACATCGTCCAGCAGATACTTGGTGCTTCCCGGCAGCACCATGCCCGCCATGCGGCTCACCACGATCAGCAGCAGGCCCAGGAGCATGTGCTTGCGCCGGGGCCAGATGTACTGCCAGAATGCCGTGCGCCAGGTCACCTTGCGCTCCGCCTTGGGCAATTCGCCGGCCTTCGCGCGGATGGTGGCCTTGGGGCCGTTGGGTGTGCGCTCGGCGCGCGATGTGGGCAGTTTCGTGGAGGTCGGGAGCATAGGTGGGTCGCCTGTTGCCCAATACCGGGCCGTTCCAGGCCGCGCGACGGATCGTCAGGACAACGACAGGTTGGCGACCTTCGCGCCCGCCTGTCCGCACCAGCGCAACCGGCCCACGCCATGAAGATGCGCATCAACAAGCTGCTCGACCGGGCCCTGATCCCCGGGAATGCAGGTGAGCTGTTGTTCTTTCAACGTGGAGATGAGTACGCGATCGAGGTGGTGGGTATCCGCGGGGATCTGATGAGCACAGCGATCCATGGATCGGAGGACGCCCTCGCGGAGCTGGCCATCAAGAAGCTCCCGGACCGGTCGAAGGCGCACGTGCTCGTGGGTGGACTCGGCATGGGTTTCACGCTCGCTGCCGCGCTCAAGCACATCGGGGCACGCGGGCGCGTGACGGTGGCGGAGCTGGTGCCGGAGGTGGTGAAATGGAACCAGGGGCCGATGGGTGAGCGTGCGGGCAACCCAATGCTGGATCCGCGAGCGGTGGTGCGGGTGATCGACGTGGCCGAGGCCATTGCCGAGGCCAAGGGCGTTTACGATGCCATTCTGCTGGATACGGACAATGGTCCGGAGGGCCTGACCCAGCGCGCAAATGACCGGCTCTACTCATCCTCCGGTCTTCAGGCGGCGATGCGCGCACTACGACCACAGGGTGTGCTTGCGATCTGGAGCACCGACCCGGACGGCCCGTTCACCAAGCGTTTGCGCGGCGCCGGGTTCAGGGTGGAGGAAGTGAAGGCGCATGCCCATGGCACCAAGGGCACCAGGCACCACCTCTGGTTCGCCACGCGGCCGTAAGGCTCAGTGTTTGAACCGCACGAAGAGACGGCCAAAGTTGTCGCGGTCCTTGTCGATGCGGTGGTAGGTCCTCTTCACCTCCGGTAGCTGCAGAAAGCGCAGCACCTTCTTCTTCAGTTGTCCACTTCCCTTGCCTGGGATGATCTCCAGCATGTCGATGCGGCGGTCGAGGCAGAAGTCCATCGCCTCGCGCAAGGCCCGGTCGATCTGGTCGCCCTTGTTGAAGATGTCGTGGAGGTCGAGCTTGTGCTTGCTCATCACCGCGTGAAGTAGCTCTGGTACCACTCCCTCTCCCAATGGTCGCGCTCGTTGGTGACCGTGTGCGTGCCGTCGAGCAGGTCGCGGAGCATGCGCAGCGAGCGGTCGTCGCGCTGCGAGATCACCGGGATGCCCGCACGGATCAAGGCCGCCGCCGCTACCCCCGGACCCTGCTGGTACACCTTGTCCGTTGCGAATCGGGAACCGAGATAGGTCACCGTGCTGCCGCAGGCGCCGCTCATGTCCATCAGGATCGCCACGTCCACACGCTCACGCAGGGCCCGGTCGCGCATTTCGTAAGCGGCCTTCACCATGCCTTCGGTCCAGTCGGTGCCGTCCTCTGCCAACGAGCGGGCCTTGCCGTCCAGCACGTCGAAGCCGTTGCCGCCGTGGCTGTCGGGTGTCATGCGCGGCGTGCCGAAGGAGAAGTCCTCGGGGCAGAACTTCACCAGCCGCACCTCAGGACGCACCAGCCACGAGCGCAGGGGCGTGTGGTCGCCGTTGGTGCTGCCGTCCACCCCGCAGTGGATGCCGCCCAGGCAGGCGCTCATCAACACCACCAAGGGCTGCTCGGCCGTGGGGCGCGGGCGCTGGAAGAAGGCGGGGTCGGGGAGGTGCGTGGGGCGTTCCATGGGTGTTCAAAGCCTTGTCAAGTGCATCTTCCCGATCATCTCCACCTGCTTCGCGGGCATCTCCGCCTTCTTCGCGAAGGTCTTCCACTTCTTCACGCTGGCCACCACCTTATCGATGATCGCCGCGGCCTTCTTGATGTTCATCGCCTTGGCCACTGCCAGCAGATCATCGCGCGTGATGCCCGTGCGCTTCCCGTTCACGCTCATCTGATGCTGCCGCAACCACGGGCTTTCCGGGTGGTAGGCGTAGGTCACGTCGTAGGCCGGTGCCAGGTGCCACGCGCCCTGCGGGTCCATCAGGAAGCTGATGTTCTTCGTGTGGTCGTCGCAGTTCATGGCCACCACGTTGAAGCACATCCGGCGGAAGAGCTCCACAGCGGCGGGGTAAGGCAGACCCAGCACGCGCATGACCTGGAAGGCCTGTTCGTAGCTGTGCACCAGCGGCTGGTTGTAGTCCATGTGCGCAATGCCGCAGAGCGTGGCCATGTGCAGCTTGTGCACCGTGCCTTCCGCATCACGCACACGGTCGAAACGCTGGGTGAGGAAGTGAGCTCTACCATGTTCCTCCATTAGGCGGCAGGGCATCATCTCCACGCCGCAGGCCCGCGCCATCAGGTGGTAAGCATACTCGATGCGCCCGTAACCCTTGGGGTCGCCGAGCTTTTCGTTCGTGACCCCGTCGAACTTGATCAGGCAGTAGGTGAAACCCGGCAGCCCGTCCACCTGGCCGCTGCGCACTTCACCTGTATCCGCGTTGTACGCCACGATCGCCTTGGCGCGCGCGCCGCCGGCCGAGGTGCCCACCTGAAGGATGTCCATCAGGGCCTCTTCGCGACCCTTTTGCTTGTGGTTCGTGCGGAAGGCCGCGCGCTCGTACAGCACGCTGTTCGCCACGCGCACCAGGTCCTCCACCTGCAGGGCCTCGCTGCTGGCCTCCCAGTCGTTGTGGGCCGGCTCGAACTCCAATGCGCCCATGCCGCGGCGGCCGGTGTAGCACAGGCGCTCCACGGGGTTGGCGCTGCCGGGCGTGCGCTGCTGGGTGGCCAGCCACGCGTTCAGGATCTGCTCCCCGAAGCGGTCGGGCAGGCTGTCGGCCAGCAGCCCCGGCAGCCCGCGGAAGGTCTCGTCGCGCACATCGCCGAAGCTGAAGACCTCGCCGCCGCCGCGCGCCTTCGCCAGCGGCATCATGATCGGCGCCACGTCCAGCCCGCTGCGCGTAAAGGCACGGTCGTACTGGAAGGTGGCCCGTTGCTGTTGATCGTCCCACACCACCAGGCCCACCACCTGACCCCAGAGGAGCACGCGCGCGTGCGTTACCATGTGCTCTTCGGTTTGGGCGGCCCCACCTCGGGCTTCTTGCGGCTGGCGCGTTTGCGCTGCTGCTTCAGGTACTTCTCCTGGGCTTCCACCAGCATGTAGGGCGTGGGCTGCGGCTCCTGGTGGAAAGCATCGAGCAGCTCCAGCCGCCCGATGGCGCGCAGCACCTGCACCACGGTGAGCAGGGTGGCGGCCCTGCCGGCTTCCAGCTTCACCACGGTGGTGCGGTCCAGACCGGCGCGGGTGGCCACCTCGGCCTGGCTCAGGTTGCGTTCCAGTCGCATGCGCCGCAGCTCCGCGCCCAGCCGCTCCACCACCTGGGTGTCGCTCAGGGCCTGCCAGTTGATGTTGCTCGTAGCCATCGTAAAGGTGGGTTCAGTTCACTAACGCAGCTTTCCCGCCACAAGTATACGCATTCCCTTCGACTCTGTTACATCCAAAAGATGCCGAAGAGCATCATAGAGACAATAATATGATAACAATGGAGTCTATAAGCAACACATATGATCAGATGATAGGGCGATCAGATGATCAGAAGATGGAGTGCCGGTGTAAGCTTCCCCTAAAGTCGGGCCAGTGATAACTGGAGGTCTCAGGGGCATTGGGGTTAGGGTTGGATGGGCACTGGCGGCCGGTAACCGAGTGCCTTGTGCGGTCGAAGATGGTTGTAGTCGTACATCCATTCAGTGGTCCGTAAGCGGACCTCATCGAGGGTGCGGAAGACATAGGCGCTGAGCAGATCGCGCCGAAGGCTGCCATTGAGGCGTTCGATGTAGGCGTTCTGTGTGGGCTTGCCGGGCTGGATGTAGGTCAGGGTCACCTTGTGGAGCTTGCACCAGTGGTCAAGCTTGGCACTGACGAACTCAGGTCCGTTGTCCACGCGGATCATCTTGGGCAAGGGGCGTTGTGCTTTCAGTTGCTCGAGCACACGGATCAGGCGCTGAGCGGGCAGGGAAGTGTCCACTTCGATCGCCAACACCTCACGGTTGTAGTCGTCCAGGATGTTGAGCAGCCGGTAGGTACGGCCATCCCAGAGGCTGTCATGCATGAAGTCGATGCTCCAAACCTGGTCAGCTGCATCGGGTTGGAACAAGGCTTGTTTCACACGGGCAGGAAGCCTCTTCTTGGCTCTGCGCCGGATGTTCAGCCCCATGGCGGTGTACACCCGGTAAACACGCTTGAAGTTCCAGCGGTGCCCCATCAGGCGCATGCGATGATGGCTCTGCCAGACACCGATGGCCGGATGCTTCTCGGTGAGCTGGCCCAAGGCAGCGATGATCGCTGTGTCATCCGGCGGATGCTTCCTGTACTGCGCGGTACTGCGAGGCAGGCCCACGCAGTGGCAGGCTTGCCGCTGCGTATGCCCATGCTCGTTGATCAGGGTCTGCACGATCTCGCGCTTCTCGTCAGACCCCCCACTTCTTTTCCACCACCTGCTTGAGGGAGTCGTGCATCATGCTCAACTCCGCGTACATGCGTTTGAGGCGGCTGTTCTCCTCCTGGAGCTCCTTCACCAGCTTGAGCTGGCTGGCGTCCATGCCGCCATACTTGGCCTTCCACTGGTAGAACGTGGCGTTGCTGATGCCGTGTTCCCGACAGATGTCGGCCACCTTGGCGCCAGCCTCATGCTGCTTGAGCATCGAGACGATCTGATGCTCGGTGAACTTGCTCTTTCTCATGGCTACGATCGGTTGAAGGTAGCCCCCGACCGGTCAGCCGGTTTTCCCCCAGGCCTTTGAAGGGGCCGGGGAAAACCGCCTGACCTCCACCTTCACATGGCCGAATCTTGGGGAAGCTTACACCGGGGCGGGGGCATTGTCTGATCATCTGATCCGCTCATTGTCTGATCGTTTGGGGCGTTCCGGCGCCATCCCTTCGCTGCGCAGAGCCTTCGCTCGGGATGTCGCCGTCGGGCCATTCGCTGCAAGTCCTCGCTCGTTCCTCGCTGTGGGCTACCCGCTGCTGTCCCTAACGCGAAATGCGAGAGCCTACAACACGAACGATCACGGCCGGGACCGCGGACCTGCGGACATCCAGCTTGATGCCTGCGACCCCTTCAGGGTCGTGGTGGACTTGGACGATCTTGGTCTAATGGCTGCGACCCCTCCGGGGTCGGGAGCGCATCACCCGACACCTTGGGGGGCTTGACCCCGAAGGGGTCACAGCCATTAGCATTTGGCCCAGCCCAACAGGCATTCGACCCTGAAGGGGTCGCAGCGGTTTTCTCCTAGCTGGTGGGCTTTAGGCTTCCGCCACTAACGCGACATGCGTGAGCCTAATCACAACAAGGTTCGACTCGCTACTGAGCGGAGAGGTACGCTCCAACATCCTGGAATAGAGTGCGCGTTGGTTCAAGATGCTCGGGTCGAAGCTTGGTATTGCTACTATCAAGCAACCCATCTACTGATGGTTTCGCCGGGGTAGCCGATTTTGACCGAACATCGTTCGCTGGGATTGCGAGGAACTTGAAACTCGGGAAGTTACGGTTCAGGTCGGCCACACGGTGCGCCTCATTCGCATCCAGAATCCCAACAACACGCTTGAATCCAAGGTCACTAAGCAGGCGTGCTACGCCGCCCATGTTACTGGCTCCACCTACTCCCCAGCCATAGAACTCAGCATTCAACGTCAAGCCAAGCTCCTTCAAGATCTTGCCATAGAAGACAACGTCCTCTTGGCCCTCAACCAAAACCACGCGGTCGTCCAGGAAGAAGACCTCTTGGGCATTCAGCCCTAGCACATGGGGGTTATTGAGGTTGCCGAGCATCGTGCCGCACCATGTAGCAGACTCTGGGGAAAGGGCGGAAATCTTCGACCCATTGTCAACATGAACGCGCACAATCTTGGCACCGTTGGCTAGCCCGTGCAGATTGATGAAGTACGGCGAGTGAGTCGACACGATTATCTGTCTGTCCTGCGCGTATTCATCGAACAAGATGGCAAGGCGCTTCTGAAGAGCAGGGTGAAGTGATAGCTCCGGCTCATCAATGACGATGACATCGCCGGGGGATGAATCGTACAGAGCGTCGATTAGGAAGAACAAGCTCACTAGTCCTTCTCCTAAGCCCTCGCTACTATGGCTTGATATGCCCAAGTTGAACTTGAGGAAGTGCTGGCCAGCATCGGAGTAGTCAATGGACCAGTCTGGAACCGGACTGATCACACGGGCAAGCACCCGATTGAATGCATCGCGATTTTGCTCGGCTGTGAAGAGCCGATAGGTGAACGAGCCTATCTCTGAACTTCGATGGACAGGCACGCCCATACTGTTCGAATACTGGCTACGACTGAAAACACTCTTACCAAAAAAGGGGCTGAATGTTCGCCGCGCCTGAAGCACCAAAATTTTCGGTCTTGCTTTCGAATCCGGTCGATCCTTCCATAGAGTTTCACTAGACCCCGGTCTCAATGACTCGAGGGAGGCTGTCAAACCGCCAGAGGTAGACCGAACCACCACCTTGTCACCGGCGTGAACATTCCTCTTCCCTTGGGAGAAACTCGGGTTTTCGTTGGATGCAACTACACGAAAAGCTTCGATGACGGTTGATTTGCCACTGTTGTTGGGTCCAACTATCGTGGTCAAACCGCTGCCGGGTTGCCCGGTCGGCATTGCTGGTGATAAGGTTTGCGATGTTGCGAACCCACGCAGCCCGACTATTTCTAGGCTCTCAATCATACGCTAAGCTTCAAAATCTCCCCAACGCCTCAATGATCCCCTTCGCCGCCACCGGGATCTTTGTCCCCGGCCCATACACATCAAAGCAGCCGGCCTGCTTCAGGAAGTCGAAGTCGTTCGGCGGGATCACGCCACCGGCCACCACCAGGATGTCGGGGCGCTTGTAGGTCTCGCGCAGCTCCTTGATCACCTCGGGCACCAGGGTCTTGTGGCCGCCGGCGAGGCTGCTGATGCCCAGCACGTGCACGTCGTTCTCGATGGCCTGCTTGGCCACTTCCTGCGGGGTCTGGAACAGCGGACCGATGTCCACGTCGAAGCCGATGTCGGCGAAGCTGGTGGCGATCACCTTGGCACCACGGTCGTGCCCGTCCTGGCCCATCTTGGCCACGAGGATGCGCGGGCGGCGGCCCTCGGCTTTCGCGAATTCATCGGCGAGGCGCATGGCCTCCTTCATCTCGGGGTCCTGCATGCTTTCCGCTGAGTAAACACCGCTGATGCTGCGGATCACCGCGCTGTAGCGGCCGTAGGCTTTTTCGAGGGCGTCGCTGATCTCTCCGAGGGTGGCTCTATGTCTGGCTGCGGTTACCGCTAGCTCCAGCAAGTTGGCTTCGAGCTTCGAGCCTCGAGCTTCGAGCCCGTCCGCGCTCGAGCTCGCGGCTCGTGGCTCATGGCTCGCGGCCGCGCTCAACGCTTGCAAAGCTGCCTGAACCGCTCCTTCATCCCGGCTCGCACGGATCTTCTTCAACCTCGCGATCTGCGATTCCCTCACGGCCGTGTTGTCAACTTCCAGCAATTCCATCTTCGTCTCATCCTCCGTCACGAAGGCGTTCACGCCGATGATCTTGTCCTTGCCGGTGTCGATGCGGGCCTGGCGTTTCGCGGCGGCTTCCTCGATGCGCATCTTCGGCAGACCGGTCTCGATGGCCTTGCTCATGCCGCCGAGCTCCTCCACTTCCTTGATGCGCGCCCAGGCCTTGTGCACCAGTTCGTGCGTGAGGCACTCCACATAGTAGCTGCCGCCGAGCGGGTCGATCCACTTGGTGATGCCGGCGTTCTTCTGCAGGTAGAGCTGCGTGTCACGCGCGATCTTGGCGCTGAAGTCGGTGGGCAGCGCGATGGCCTCGTCAAGCGAGTTGGTGTGCAGCGATTGTGTTCCGCCGAGCACCGCCGCGAGCGCTTCCACGGTGGTGCGCGCCACGTTGTTGAAGGGGTCCTGCGCGGTGAGGCTCCAGCCGCTGGTCTGGCAGTGGGTGCGCAGCGCAAGGCTCTTCGGACTGGTGGCGCCGACCTCCTTCAGGAGCTTGGCCCACAGCAGACGGCCCGCGCGCATCTTGGCCACCTCCATGAAGAGGTCCATGCCGATGCCCCAGAAGAAGCTGAGGCGGTTGGCGAACTCGTCCACCTTCATGCCCGCGGCCATGCCGGTGCGCACGTACTCGATGCCATCGGCCAGCGTGTAGGCAAGCTCCAGGTCGGCGGGCGCACCCGCCTCGTGCATGTGGTAGCCGCTGATGCTGATGCTGTTGAACTTGGGCATCTTCTTCGCGCAGTAGCTGAAGATGTCGCCCACGATGCGCATGCTCGGGCCCGGCGGATAGATGTAGGTGTTGCGCACCATGAACTCCTTGAGGATGTCGTTCTGGATGGTGCCCTGCAGCTGCTCCGGTGCCACGCCCTGTTCCTCGGCGGCCACGATGAAGAAGGCCATGATGGGCAGCACGGCGCCGTTCATGGTCATGCTCACGCTCATCTTGTCCAGCGGGATGCTGTCGAAGAGGATCTTCATGTCCTCCACGCTGCTGATGGCCACACCGGCCTTGCCTACATCGCCCTTCACACGCGGGTGGTCGCTGTCGTAGCCGCGGTGGGTGGCCAGGTCGAAAGCGACGCTGAGACCCATTTGACCGGCGGCGAGGTTGCGGCGGTAGAAGGCGTTGCTCTCCTCGGCCGTGCTGAAGCCCGCGTATTGCCGGATGGTCCACGGACGGATGGCGTACATGCTGCCGTAAGGTCCGCGCAGGTAGGGCGGGATGCCGGCGGCGTAGTGCAGGTGCTCGAGCTGCGCGGTATCGACAGGTGTGTAGAAGTATTTGAGGGGGATCTCTTCGCGGTTGGGAATGCCGGCTGCTGGCTGTTGGCTGCTAGCTACTGGCTTTTGGCCACTGGCTGCTGGCTGGGCAGCGCTTTCCCGCTCGGTCAGCGCCTTGACAAGCGTGGAGGTGAGCTGTTCGACGGTGCACGAGCCACCGATGGGATCGGCCACGCGGCCAAGGAAGCTCTCATCACGCAGCAGGTTGTGGATGTTGCGGACTACGCGGCGGGCCAGCGCATCGCCTTCGGGCAGGGCAGGAGTGGGAATGGTGAGGCCATCGCAGCCTCCGGTGATGGCACTGACGGCCTGGAGCGTGGCGCGGATCAGGTTCTCATGCGCCGATTTCGTTTCGGCAGGGTAGGAGACCACCGCTTGTACCCACGTGGTGTGTGAGCAGTCGTGTTCCGGCTTGAATTCATCCACCACCGCTGCCCAGGCCTCGCGGAAGGCGCGTAGACGGGCCACTTCGTGAAAGAGGTCGTCGCTGAGGTGCAAGCGGAACTGGAGGCGGGCGCAGGCGTCATCGATGGTGTAGCCCTGGTCCAGAAGGCGCTGCAGGAGCATCCGGCCTTGCTCAAGGGCTTCCTCCGTGTTCCGCGATGCGCCGTCGCTCACGCTGAACAGGCGGACGCGCGGATGCTTGGCGATCCTGTCCTTCAGGTCGCGGACGTCCGCATCGTGCGGCAGGCCCAGGCAGAGGCTGAGGTCGGTGGGCGCCACCTGTTGTTCAGCGGCGCGCTTCAGCAGCAGGCCCAAGGTGCCGTGCTCACCGTCCACCTGCAGGTCGATGCCCGCGAGGAGCACATCGTCCAATACCGGCGACAGATCGGCCAGGTGGCCGTAGACCTCGACGGCATCGGCGCCGCCCATCAGGCCTTCCAGGAGCTTGTCGTTGGCATCGGCATCGCTGGCGTCCACGCCGATGGTGGCCCGCCAGGGGTTGCCCTCGCGCTTCACGCCACGGCGGCGGCTTCCACCGGCACCAGCTTCCCCGGCCATGTGGAAGGGGGGCAGCTGGGCGCCCTCCACCTGTACGAACAGCGTGGACAGCTCCTTGTCCTTCAGTTCCTTCTTGATCACGGCCTCCCATTGCTCGCGTGTGGCGGGTGGGAAGGCCTCGAACAGCTTCGTGGTTGCCATCGGGGCGAAGTTCGGCACGGGAACCCTTCACAGGCCGGCCGATGCCCCGGCCCCAACGGGTTCATCGTCCTCGACACCCGGTCGGTCAGGCCGGCCGATCAAACCCTTTTCAGGTAACCTTGTCTTAACGCACCTTGCGGCCATTCCGCACTACCCTGCATGCGCATCCAGACCACCTTCCTGACCGCTTTCGCGTCCCTCTCCCTTCACGCGCAGACCGCACCCAGTGACAGCCTGTTCGATGTGGACCAGGTGGCGGAGGTGCACATCACCTTCAGCGACCCAAACTTCTGGAATACGCTGGTCACCTACTACAACAACGACCAAGGGGAGGAGCTCACCGGTTCAGTGACCATCACCGACCAGACCGGTACGTGGACGCTCGACAGCATTTCCGTGGCCCTGAAGGGCAATAGCAGCTACAGTCATCCCGGCAACAAGAAGTCGTTCAAGGTCGACTTCAATGACTTCATCGATCAGAAGTTCCACGGCATGCGGAAGCTCCACTTCAACAACTGTTGGAACGACCCCACCTTCATGCGGGAGAAGATCTTCTTCGACTATTGCCAGGAGCAGGGCATCCGGGCGCCGCGGGTGCAGTATGCCAACATCTACATGAACGGCACCCTGTGGGGTTTCTACAACATGGTGGAGGCCGTGGACAAGGAATTCCTGGACCGCCACATCGACGACGTGGATGGCAACCTGTTCAAAGCGGCGGACAACTTCGGCGGCGGCGGTGGTGGCGGTGGCAGCACGGCGGAGGCTGACCTCAAATGGTATGGTACCGACCAGGCCGATTACTACGAACGCTATGAGCTGAAGACCAACGAGACGGCGAACGACTGGACCGATCTGTTGGACCTGCTCGACATGCTGAACAATGCCCCGGATGCCTACCTGGAGGCCAACTTCCCCGCACGCTGGAACTGGCACGACCTGCTGCGTTCGCTCGCGCTGGACAATATGTTCGGGAACTTGGACGCCTATATCCAGAGCGCACGCAACTACTACCTCTACCACGACATGACGAACGATGAGTGGCAGTGGATCCACTGGGATGCGAACATGGCCTTCGGCAGCTATCCGGCGCAGGGCCAGAACGCATTGACGCTTTCGCCCACCTATGTGGCCTCCAACCGTCCGCTCATGACCCGGCTGATGGCAGTGCCGTCGTTCCGTACCGCCTACCTCAACGACTATTGCCTGGCCAAGCAGAACTTCACCAACGCCTACCTGGATCCCAGCATCGATTCCATCGCGACCCTGATCCAGCCGCATGTGGCCGCCGATCCCAACAAGCAGTTCACGCTGGACCAGTTCACCGCCAACATCACGTCGGACATCACGGTCCAAGGCGGCGGCGGTGGTGGCGGTGGAGGTCAGCAGACCGTGCGCGGGCTCAAGAGCTTCATCACCGCACGCAACAGCAGCCTCGCCGGCACGCTTGATTGCTCCACCGTCGGCATGCATGAAGCGTTGGCGGATGGAGACCTGCGGGTATTCCCCAGCCCGGCGACCGACATCCTGAACGTGCGGCTGCCCCAAGGCATGGTGCCGGGGTCCCTGCGGATCGTTGATGCGATGGGCCGGTCCGTCCCTGTGCGGATCAGCGGCAGTGCGGTCGATGTGTCCGCCCTTGCGCCGGGCATGTACATGGTGGTGGCCACCGATGGGCCGGTTCCGGACAGCGTGCGCTTTGAGAAGAATTGACACCGGTCATCCTTGGCGCCCATTGCCTGAACAAGCCCTCGGTCGGGTTACTTTCGCTGTCCGCTCCGGCATACAGTTCGTGGCGGCCAACCATGATCGTGAGCAGGAACTCCGTCGTCAGCTTCCATTACACGCTGCGCGACAGCGAAGGCAATACCCTCGATTCCAGCAGTGGACATGATGCCTTCGCCTACATCCAGGGCGGGCAGCAGATCGTACCCGGTCTTGAGCAGCAAATGGAGGGGAAGAAGGCCGGTGACAAGTTCAATGCGGTCGTTTCGCCCGAAATGGGCTACGGCGAGTTCAACAAGGACCTCCTGCAGCGCGTACCGCTTGATCGCTTTCAAGGCCAGAAGGTGGAGCCCGGCATGCAGTTCCAGGCCGGCGGTCATGGCATCTTCACCGTGCGTGAGGTGGTGGACGGCCACGCGCTGCTGGACGGCAACCACCCGCTTGCCGGGGTGACCCTCAACTTCGAAGTGGAGATCATGGACGTACGTGAAGCCACTGCGGAGGAGCTCGATCATGGCCATGTGCATGGGCCCGGCGGGCATCATCACTGAGCGCAGGCATGCTTCCTGCAGGCTCCCGGGCGTTCTTCTTGCGGGCCTGATCCTCGGCACCGGGCCCAGCGTCTTCGGCCAGGATAGTCTGCGCACCGAGCTTTCCGGTTACGCCGAAGTGTATTTCGGCTACGACCTGGGAGGTCCAGTGGACAACGAGCGGCCGGACTTCCTGTACAACCACAAGCGGCATAACGAGGTCGCCATCAACCTGGCGTACATCAAGGCCCGACTTCATCAGGGGCGCGTCCGGGCGAATGTTGCGCTGATGGCCGGCACGTATGCGCAGTACAACCTGGCTGCGGAGCCGGGCGCACTTCAGCACGTCATGGAGGCCAACGTGGGTGTGAAGCTGGGCGGTGGTGAGGAATGGTGGGTCGATGCCGGCATCATGCCTTCTCACATCGGCTTCGAGAGCGCTGCCGGCGATGACTGCTGGAGCCTGACGCGCAGCCTTTGGGCCGAGAACACGCCTTATTACGAGGTCGGGGCACGCCTGGCCTACAAGCCTTCCGAACGTGCGGCCTTTTCGGTCCTGTACTTGAACGGATGGCAGCGCATCCAGCGTCAGGCAGGCAACAGCGCCCCGGCGTTCGGTACCCAGCTTGACCTCACCACCGCAAACGGGGCCCGTTTCAACTGGAGCACCTTCATCGGGCGTGATACACCGGACAGCGTGGGCCTTTGGCGCTTCTACAACAACGTGTACACCATATTCGATGGCGATACCACCGGGCTCACGCTGGGGTTCGACCTCGGGCTGCAGCAACGCAAGGGCGGGGGGCTGGACGGTTGGTTCGGTCCCGTGGTGCTGGTGCGGCAGCGGCTCGCCGAAGCAAGCTGGGCCGTGGGGCGCGTGGAGTTCTTCAACGATGAAGCGATGGTGATCATGGGAACCGACCGCCCGGTGATGAGCGCAAGCCTGGGGTGGGACAGGCAGGTCGCAGCCGGCATCCGCTTCAGGGTGGAGGGCCGGTGGATCGGCAACGAACGGACCATCTTCACGGATGGCGACGGGGACGCGGCACGCGACAATTGGGCCTTCACCACCGCGCTTTGCGCGCGCTTCTGAACGAACGGCCGGTCAGTTCTTACCCTCCGGGGCCACCAGCACGAACACGTCCTCGTTCTCGCGCTTCATCAGGTACTTCTCGCGGGCGAACTTCTCCAGCAACGCCAGGTCGCCGTTCAGCTCTTGCAGCTCGGCGCGCACCTGCCTGATGTCGCGCTCGTAGCGGTCATGTTCGCTGCGCTTCCGGCTCAGTTCCGCGCGCAACTTCAGCGTGGTGTACAGGTCATAGTCGCTGAGGAAGCATACGTACAGCAGGAACACACCGATGCCCAGGCCATAACGGTTGCGCAGCCGAGCCGGGATGATGCGCTGGAGCTTGTCTTTCACGCTGTGAAGGTCCATCGCTCCATCGGCCATGGGACCACCGACCCCTGCACCGAAATGAACGATCGATCGTTGATCCGGCCGCCACGTTCAACGGGAGTAGCTCACCCCAGGAACGGATACCGGTGGTCCGTCGGCGGAACGAAGGTCTCCTTGATGGTGCGCGGGCTCACCCAGCGGATCAGGTTGAGGTAGCTGCCGGCCTTGTCGTTGGTGCCGCTGCCGCGTGCGCCGCCGAAGGGCTGCTGGCCCACCACGGCCCCCGTGGGCTTGTCGTTGATGTAGAAGTTGCCGGCCGCGTGCCGGAGCACGTCGGTGGCCTGAATGACGCTCGCCCGGTCATTGCTGATCACCGAGCCGGTGAGCGCGTACTCGCCGGTGGCGTCCACCAGCCGCAGCGTTTCCAACCACTTGTTCTCCGGGTACACGTAGATGGTGAGCACCGGGCCGAAGATCTCCTCGCACATGGTCACGCTCTTCGGGTCCTTCGTTTCGACCACCGTGGGCTCGATGAAGTAGCCCACCTTCTTGTCGCACTTGCCGCCCGCCAGGATCTTCACATTGCGTTTGTCCTGCTTCAGCCCGTCGATGTACCCGCTGATCCTGTCGAAGGCGCGCTCATCGATCACGGCGCCGATGAAGTTCTTGAAGTCGCGCGGGTCGCCCATCTTCATGTCGGCCACGTCGGCCAGCAGCTCCTTCTTCACGTCCGGCCACAGGTTGGCGGGGATGTAGGCGCGGCTGGCAGCGCTGCACTTCTGCCCCTGGAACTCGAAGGCGCCGCGGCTCAGGGCCGTGGCCACCACCTTCGGGTCGGCGCTCGGATGCGCGATCACGAAGTCCTTGCCGCCGGTCTCGCCCACGATGCGCGGGTAACTGCGGTACATCGGCAGGTTGTTGCCGATCGTCTGCCAGATGTGCCGGAACACCTTGGTGCTGCCGGTGAAGTGGATGCCGGCGAAGTCGCGGTGCTTGAAGACGATGTCGCCCGTGGTGGGGCCGTCCGCGTGCACCAGGTTGATCACTCCCGACGGCAATCCGGCGGCCATGAAGACCTCCATGAGCACCTGCGCGCTGTAGGACTGGGTGTCCGCGCATTTCCATACCACCGTGTTGCCCATCAGCGCGCAGCTGGCGGGCAGGTTGCCGGCGATGGCGGTGAAGTTGAAAGGGGTCAGCGCGAACACGAAGCCCTCGAGCGCACGGTATTCCAGGCGGTTCCACACGCCGGGCGAACTGATGGGCTGGTCGCGATAGATCTGCTGCGCGTAGGCCACGTTGAAGCGGAGGAAGTCGATCAGTTCGCAGGCGCTGTCGATCTCCGCCTGGAAGCAGTTCTTGCCCTGCCCCAGCATGGTGGCGGCATTGATGGCCCAGCGGTACGGACCGGCGATCAGGTCCGCGGCGCGCAGGAAGATGGCCGCGCGCTCCTCGAAGGGCATGTGCTCCCAATCGCGCTTGGCCTTCAACGCAGCGTCGATGGCGGCCCGCACGTGCTTGGCCTCGCCGTAATGCGCACTGCCCAGGTTGTGCGCATGCTTGTGGGGCGGGCTCATCTTCCGCAGGTCCTTCGTCTCGATGGGGTGGCCGGCGATCCACATGGGCGCATCGATCCGGGTGCGCAGCCGCCGGTCCAGTTCGGCCTGCAGCGCCGCGCGCTCGGGCGAGTTCGGTGCGTAGGAAAGGACGGGCTCGTTCTTGGGCTGCGGTACGGTGAAGTGGCTCATGGCAGGTGTGTTCCACCGCATCGCGGCTGCGCGAGCTTCATGCGCGACCGTGTGCGGTGCGGCACGAATATACCCGGGTACAAGGCCATGCGGAATGACCGCGGTCGACCCGGGCCGGCGGTTCAGGCGGAGGTGCTGATGGCGAAGTACAGCGGCATCCCCACCGTGATGTTGAACGGGAAGGTTACGCCCAGGGCCATGGGGATGTACAGGCCGGGATCCGCCTTGGGCGCGGCCAGGCGCATGGCCGCCGGCACGGCGATGTAGCTGGCGCTGGCCGCGAGGATGGCGAACATGAACCGGTCGCCGCTGTCCGGGGTGATGGACCCGCTGAGCCAGGCCGCCAGACAGCCGTTCAACAGGGGGAGCAGCACGGCCATCGCGCTCACATAGCCACCGTATTTGCGGAAGGCGCCAAAACGGGCCGCCGTCACCATACCCATCTCCAGCAGGAAGATGGCCAGGAAGCCCTTGAAGATGTCGGTGGTGAAGGGCTTGATGCCTTCGGCCTGCTTCGCATCCGCCACCAGGCCGATGAGCAGGCTGCCGATGAGCATCAGCACGCTCGCGTTCGTGAACGAGTGCTTCAACATGTGCCCGATCGTCGGCCGCTCCGTGCTCTCCATGTCGTACTGCATCAGCAGCACCATGCCCACGATGATGGCGGGGCTCTCCATCAGGGCCATGATGGCCACCATGTGTCCGCTGAAGGGGATCGCCTTCGCCTCCAGGAAGCTGCTTGCCGCCACGAAGGTCACCGCGCTCACCGACCCGTAGGCCGCCGCCACGGCGCCCGCGTTCTGCACGCCCAGTTTGCGCCGCAACAGGTGGAAGGCGTAGAAGGGGATCACCGATGCGATGGCCATGCCGAAGAGGAGCTCCTTGGTCACCTGCCAGTTCAGGTGCTCGTGGGCCAATTCCTGTCCACCCTTGAATCCGATGCTGAAGAGCAGGTAGAGCGAGATGAACTTGATGGTGGTGGGCGGTATCTCCAGGTCGCTCTTCACCAGCGCGGCCACCACCCCCAGCAGGAAGAAGAGCAGGGTGGGGTTGGTGAGGTTGGAAATGAGCAGGTGGATGTCCATGCGGTGGTCCGGTCAATGCCGTTCTGGCGGGTTGGGCACGAGAGCCGAGGTTCTCCGCGTCCGGACAAGCATGCGGGTGGTATTGGGCTGGTACCGGAAAGGTGACATCAGAAGGCACAGAAGTAGGTGAGCGCGTCCGCGGCTTCCGTGGAGCCCAGGTCCGCGGCCCGGCGCAGGTCCGTGCAGCCTTGCAGCGGCCGGTAGGTCATGTGGAGCACCAGCCCGCGGTTGAAGAGCGCGTTCGCGTGGTCGGCCGAAAGACCGATGGCCCGGTCGTAGTGCGCCAGGGCCTCCTGGTATTCCCCATAGAGCATGTGGAGGTTGCCCTTCATGGTCCAGATGTCCGGATCGTCGGGCGAGAGGGCAAGGGCCTTCTCCACATCGGCGAACGCACCCGCATGATCACCGAGCTGCTTGCGCACGAACGCCCGGTTGTACTGCGCCTCAAGATAGTCCGGCGCCAGGTCGAGGGCCCGGTCGTAATCCTCCCGGGCGCCCACCAGGTCGCCGTCGCGCTTGCGTACCAGGGCGCGCTGGAAGAACACATGCGCCTTGTCCCGCCCGATGCTCAGCGCCTTGTCCATGTCCGCGCGGGCCTGCTTCCCGTTGCCCAGTTGCAGATGCACCAGGCCCCGGTTGTAGTAGGCGAGGTCGAAGTCGTCGTCGAGCATGATGGCGGAGTCCAGCACGGTCAGCGCTTCACGCCAGCGGGACTGCTTCATCATGGCCACGGCGCGCAGGTCGTGAACGATGGCCAGGCGTGGTGCGAGCCGCCGCGCACGCGTGAACCAGGTGAGCGCCTCCGGTGCATCCTCCAGCTGCAGGGCCACCGAACCGCGCTTCAGGAGCAGCAACACATCGTCCGGCCGGTACGTGATCATGGAGTCCAGGTCCGCCTTCGCGCGTCCGATGTCACCGGCCATCAGCCATGCATCCGCACGTCGCTCCCGGAGCAGGTCGTCGTAAGGCCGCAGGGCGATGGCCTTCGACCAGTCCTCCTCGGCGCCTTTCAGGTCGTTCACCAGCAGCCGGGTCTTCGCCCTGCTGTCGTAGATCCATTCGCTGTACGGGTTCAGTTCAAGCGCACGGTCCATGTCGGCCAGGGCCTGCGTGTGCTGGCCGAGGCGGCTCAGCAGCATCGCGCGCTTCATGTACGCATCGGCGAAGCCGACATCCTGCTGGATCGCGTTGGTGTAATGCAGCAGGGCTTGTTCGCTGTTGCCCAGCCGCAGTTGCACATCGCCCTGCTGGATCATCTGGACCGATTCCAGCCGGTTGTTGATCTGCCCCTGCAGGACGAGGCCGGCCAGGGCGCAGAGCACGGAGGTGAGGGTGCGTCCCATGATCGTCAAACTTTCGCGGTCTGGTCGAGCAACTGGCGCTGTGCGTGCGGGTCCATGTTCGTCACCGGTGTGGCATGCATGCGCACCAGGTCGTCGCCGAGCAGGTGCATGGCTTCGCGTTCGATGTCCCGATAGAGCAGCGACTTGGTGAGGCCCTGGAGCAGCAACTGGCTTGTTCGGGTGAGCTTGCCGTCCATCCACTGAAGTTCCTCGTGATCCGTGTCCAGTGTCGGGAAGAGGAGCAGGTGCTTCTCCATCAGATGGGCGGCGAGCTTTTCTGCGGCCGACACGCTGCGGGTCTGGATGGTGACGTGGATCATGGTCATTGTTCTTCATCTACGCCAGGCCTGCCAGAGGGTTCCGGCCTCGTGGTCCAGGGCGAAGTAGGCCTTGCGCAGGCGTGCCTCCAGGTCCACCTGACGGATGCGCGCATCGATCAACGGCACCTCGCGCGCGTTCACCAAGAAGAGGGAGCTTTCACCGGCGGAGAAACGCTGGTTCTCACCCGTGAGCAGGCGTTCGTTGTTCACCACCATCTCCGCGCCGAGCCGCACCTGGTCGGTGAACACGGCGATATCGTTCACCCGCTCATTGATCCGGTTCCGGATGCGGAGCCTGTCGCGGTCCAGGCCGAGCCCCGCATCGGTGAGGCGGAGCCGCGCAAGCGACAGTTCGCCCCGCTCCCTGCGCAGGAAGAGCGGCATCTGGAAGCCGACACCGAGCTGATGGCCCTGACCCAGCAACGTGGTGGAGCCCTCGTTGGTCACGGCGGCACCATCCCCCAACCACTGGTACTTGATGTCCAGTTCGGGCTTGAGGTATTCGCTCCGAAGCCTCCGGTCCACCTCCAGTTGGTCCAGGCGTGCGGTGGCCTGTGCGAGCAGGGGGTGGTTCGCCAGGGCGTGGGCGATGGCCGTGTCGGGCAGTTGGAACACCGCAGGAGAACCCAGGTCCATCGGGTCCGGCACCACGTCGGGTTGCAGTTCCAACGGCTGTTGCGCCGCGTTCCAGAGATGGTTGCTCAGCCGAAGGGTCGCGTTGCGCACGCCGAGCGCCGCCTGTTGCTGGCGCATGCGACGGTCCTGCAGTTGCAGGAACGCTTCGAGCGTATCAATGGCGGGCCGGTCGCCGCCGCGCCAGCTGCCGCGCACCGCATCGAACCGCACAGCGGCCAGTTCAACGGCAGCATCGGCGACCTGCGCAGCACGGTGGGCGGCCACCCAGTCCGTGTGGTCGTTCAGCGCCTGCAGCAGCAGGTCGTTCAGCAATTGTTCCTGCTCGGCCCGGGTGGCGCGCAGGTAGGCCTCCGCCCGGCGGAGGGTGGCGCGCCGCTGGTCGATGAAGAGCCCCTGGCCCAGGCTGACCTGACCGCCCACTTTCAACAGGCCTTGGTCGGGAGTGGTGGCCTGTGGGTTCAGCAGGTCCCCGCCGTTCTCCTGGTAGCCGGCGAAGAGCTCCACACCGTACCATGTGGGCACCTTCAGTCCGGCATCGAACAGCCGGAAATAGTCCTTGTCATTGAACCGCTTCTCGTCATAGCCTGCGGTCGCCAGGGGGTCGAAGCCACCCCGTGCGCTGCGGACCGTGGCCTCGCCGAGCGCCGGGCGCAAGGCGGCCTGCCGGGCCATCGGATGGTGCTCCAGCACGATCCTTACGAAGGCATCGCGGGTGAGCACGGGCGGGAGCTGGGCGCTTGCGTGCGCCGTGAGCGCACAACACAGCGCGAGCGTGATGGCGTGCATGCCCATCCACGTTCGCTTGCGCCGGTGCCCGCACGTCCGCATGGAGGTCATTTTCCCTCCGGGGTTTTCGTGCTCACCTGCTTCACATCGGTGTAGAGATCGGGCGGGAATCCGTTGATCTGCCGCCACAGTTCGTACCAGATGGGCACGTTGCTCATCAAGGCGAAGCCGACGGCACCTCCGCCCACGCGCAGTGCGCCGGGCCAGTGCTCGTCATCCTTGCCCGGAGCGACCAGGATCCTGTACTTGCCGTTGGGGCTGATGAAGTTGTCGATCGCCACCACCTCGCCGCCGAAGGTGCCATAGCTGGTGTTGGGCCAGCCGCTGAACACGATGCTCGGCCATCCATCGAACACGAAGCGCACCTTCTGGCCTTTGTTGATCAGCGGCATATCCATGGGGCGCACGTACAGTTCCACGGCAAGGTCGAACCGCGCGGGCATCACGCTCACCAGATCGTCGCCCTCCTTCACCGTCTCCCCGATACCGGTGACGACCGCCTTGGTGATGTAGCCGGACTGCGGGGCGGTGACGTAGTAGTTGCCGGCGCGGACCGTGTAGTTCGCCAGGTCCACCTGCATCTTGCTCACCTCGGCCTCGGTGGTGTACATCTGGCTCATGCTCGCGAACTTCTCGCTCTCGGCCTTGCTCAGCTTGTCCCGGTAGTCGTTCCGTATGCCATTGATGTCCAGTTGGGCGTTCAGGAGCTCGTTCCGTGCATCGAGCAGCTTGTTCCGGGCGTCGATGAGCGTGGCGTTCGCCCGTTGCTGGGCCACCTGCCGGCGTTCAAGCTCCACCTTGCTGATGAGCCCTTCCTTGAACTGCTGCTCCCCCCGGGCATATTGGTCGTCCGCCACCTTGATCTCGGTCTCGGCGGCCACCACACGGATGCTGTCGCTCTGCAGCTTGAAGCGCGCCTGCTGGATCTTGTTCTGCGCCTGTTCCAGCTTGATCCGCAGCCCTGCGGTGAGGGCGTCGATCTGTGCGTCCAGGGCATGCACCTTCTCCTCGTAGCTCTTGCCGGTGAGCTCCTTGGCGTTGATCTGATCGGCGGTCCGCTCCAGCAGTTTGGGGTCGAAGTACTCCGCTTTCACCTCGCTCAGTCGCAGGATCGTATCGCCCTTCTCCACCAGTTGACCTTCCTGCACGTACCACTCCTCGATCCGCCCTGGAATGATGGCGTGGATGGTCTGCGGGCGTTGGTCGGGCGACAGGCTGGTGACCGTGCCGCGTGCGCGGATGTTCTGCGTCCATGGCAGGAACAGGCCGAACAGGACAACTCCACAGATGGCAATGAGCCACTTGGCGAACAGGGCGTTCGCACGGGAGATCCCGATGACACGGAAGCACCCGAAGCTGCTGCGGTTCAGTGCCGGAACCGGGTTGTGGGGACTCAGGTCAAGCATGGCTCTCGGAGATCTCGATGCGGCCGTTGCGCAGGTGGATGGTGCGTTGGCAGCGTTGCTGCACCCAGGGATCGCTGCTCACGATCAGGAGGGTCCATGGCCGCTCGGGCGCGGTGATCCAACCCAGCAGTTGCTCGCGTTCGTGAAGTCCCCAATCCTGCAGGCTGTCCTCCAGCAGCACCATGCGTGGTCTTCCGGCGATGGCGCGGGCCTGTACGATGCGCTTCACGAGGCTCTTCGGCAGGCGGGCACCCTGCGGGTCCAGCTTCGTGAGCAGGCCGTTGGGCAGCACGGCCAGGCGCTCCATGAGCCCGGTGACCCGGCAGGCCTCGATCACGTCGCTCTCGCTGATCCAGGACCGCCCCACGGCGATGTTCTCCATCACGGTGCCGGTGAAAACGTCCTCGTCACTGAGGCTGTCGCCGATCAGCGAACGCATGTGCTCCAGGTCGAGGCTCGCGGTCGGATGCCCATCCAGCAGGATGCTGCCCTCGGTGGGCGCCATGCCTCCGCCAAGTAGGCGGAGCAGGGTGGTCTTGCCCGAACCGTTCGTGCCGCTCAGGCACACCTTTTCGCCGGGCAACAGGTGCATGTTGATGCCTTCAAGCACAGGCCGGTCGTTCCACTTCGAGCGGTAGGCCAGCTCTTCCACGCGCACCTCCAATCCCTGTGTCCCGTCGGTGCTCAACACCTGCAGACCGTCATTGCGCTCCAGCTCCATGTCGGTCACTTGACCGATCTTCTCCAGCGCTGTGAGCACATCGTACACCGTGGCGATCGCGAGGATGATCTTCTCCACGGCGTTGATCAGCAGCAGCACCACGATCTCGGCCGCCACGAACTGGCCCAGGTTCATGCCCTCGTTGATCACCAGCAGCCCGCCAAGTGCCAGCAGTCCCAGCGTGATCACGACCTTGAAGACCACCAGCGCGCTGTACTGACCGATCAACACCCGGAAGTGCGCGCGGCGCGCGCTCACATAACCGGCCACCAGCTCGTCCGTGCGGGTGATGGGCAGGTCCGTGAGCCCCACCATCTTGAAGGTCTCCTGGTTGCGGCCCAGTTCCTCCAGCCAGTAGGCCACCTTGTATTTGTAGCCGCTCTCCTCCAGACTGGTGGAAAGTCCGCGCTGGCCGGTGAAGCGGAAGATGAGCAGGAGAAGCACCAGCAGCAACAGGCCGAACACGATGAAGAAGGGGTGGTACACCGCGAGCAGGATCAGGCAGAGCACGATCTGCAGCAGCGCGAGCGGAAGGTCCAGGAGCAGCTTGGCCAGCCCTTTCTGCACCGAGATGGTATCGAAGAAGCGGTTGACCAGCTCGGGCAGGTAGCGGCCTCCGGCGGCCTCGTACCGGATGCGCGGCAGGCGATAGGCGAACTCCAGTGCGCTGCGCGCGAACAGACGCTGCTGGATGTTCTCGGCCAGGGCCAGCTGCATCACCTGCAACCCGCCGGTGAAGCCGACGCCGATGGTGACGAAGGCCACCAGCACCCCCCAGCTCGTGGCCATCTGGCCGCCGCTGATCAGGTTGATGATCGCCTGCACGCCCAGTGGGAGGCTCAAGCTGATGGCGCCGCCCACCAATGCGTACAGGTAGATGTGGCCGATCTCGCGCTTGTCGACCTTGAGCAGGCGCGTCAATCGGTGCCAGGGAGTGATGGGTTTCATCGGGGGGCGAAGATATATGTACTTCGCAAATGGTTTAGTAATGCTATATTTGCGCCCTTGCAATACTTAACAGATGCGCCGATCGGTCAACGCTGCCCAGCTGGTCCACCTGCGGCCGGACCCTGCGCTGTCCCTGAAGGATCCGGAGTCCTCGGAGCTCGGCAGGGCCATCCTTTCGGAGGGGCTGGCCCTGATGAACGAACTGGGCCTGGAAGCGTTCACGTTCAAGAAGCTGGCTGCACGGCTGCAAAGCACGGAGGTCAGTCTGTACAAGTACTTTCCGAACAAGCAGCGGCTGTTGCAATACTACTACCAGCTGTACTGGCTTTGGCTGCGGCAGGTCAGCGGTCGCCATGCCGAGCGGTCCGCAAGCCCCCGGGAGGCCTTGGAACGGGTCGTGGAGGCGGTCTGTGGGGTCTGGCCCAAGGAGGTGCCCGGCCTCCAGCTCGATCCCCACGCCTTGCGCGCCTTGGTCATCGACGAAGGCATGAAGGCCTACCTGCACAAGAACGTGGATGATGACAATGCGCGGCGGCTGTTCACCCCCTACAAGGAACTGAGCGCGTTCATCGCCGAACTGCTCGTCGCCTGCCGCAAGGACGTGCCCATGCCCCGTTCGTTCGCCACCACGGTGATCGAGATGGCCCATTCGCTGCCCTTCGCCATGGAGCACCTGCCCTCGCTCACCGAGCTCAGCGCACGGAAGGACCTGCGGCCGCTCGCACAGCACCTCATGCATCGCACCATCACCTACCTGGACCACGCAAAACCCCTCCAGAAGAAATGAGCCACACCATCACCGTCGCCAAGGGCGACGGCATCGGACCCGAGATCACGGACGCCGTGCTGCGCATCCTGGACGCGGCGGGCTGCGGATTGACCTACGAGCACATCGAGGTCGGCGAGAAGGTCTACCTCTCCGGCAACAGCAGTGGCATCCCCGCCGATGCTTGGGCCACCCTCCGCAGTAACCCCGTGTTCCTCAAAGGGCCGATCACCACGCCCCAGGGCTCCGGATACAAGAGCCTCAACGTCACCATCCGCAAGACGCTCGGCCTTTACGCCAACGTGCGGCCCTGCCGCAGCTTCCACCCGTTCGTGCGCACGCAGCACCCCGGCATGGACGTGGTGGTGGTGCGCGAGAACGAGGAGGACCTCTATGCGGGCATCGAGCACCGGCAGACGGTGGATGTGTTCCAGTGCCTGAAGGTGCTCAGCCTTCCCGGTACGGAGAAGATCATCCGTTACGCTTTCGAGTACGCGCATGCCAACGGCCGTAAGAAGGTGACCTGCCTGGTGAAGGACAACATCATGAAGCTCACCGACGGCATGTTCGCCGACATGTTCCGCCGGGTGGGGAAGGAGTATCCGGGCCTGCAGCAGGAGATCCAGATCATCGACATCGGCACCGCGCGCGTGGCCACGCAGCCCGACCGCTATGATGTGATCGTGACGCTGAACCTCTACGGCGACATCATCAGCGACGTCACCGCTGAGCTCACCGGCAGTGTGGGCATGGCGGGCAGCGCCAACATCGGCGACCGCATCAGCATGTTCGAGGCCATCCACGGCAGTGCGCCCGACATCGCCGGGCAGGGCATCGCCAATCCCAGCGCCATGCTCAATGCCGCCTGCATGATGCTCGTGCACCTGGGCCTGCCGGAGAAGGCGGAGGCCATCCAGAACGCCTGGCTCTGCACGCTCGAGGACGGTCTGCATCCAGGTGACATCTTTCAACAGGGCGTTTCCAGGAAACGTGTTGGTACCAGTGAGTTCGCCGATGCGGTCATCGAGCGACTCGGCCGCAAGCCGCAGCAACTGAGCAGTGTGGAGATGAAGCACGGCACGGAACTCAAGTTCGAATACGATCGTCCGGTGGTCAAACGCGAGCTGTGCGGTGTGGACGTGTTCGTTTGCGACCCGTCGAGCACGCCCGACGAACTGGCTGGCCGGCTCCAGAAGGCCTCGCACGGCATGTTGAAACTGAAACTCATCACCAACCGGGGCGTGAAGGTGTGGCCCGAGGGATTCCCGGAGACCTTCTGCACCGACCACTGGCGCTGCCGCTTCGTCGGCCCGGACGTGGTCATCGATGACAGCAAGGCCACCTATCAGCCCATCGGTCAGCGGCAGATCGTGCAGATGCTCCACCTGCTCACCGAGGCGCAGGTCGACGTGATCAAGACCGAGAACCTGTACCTGTTCGACCACGTGCGGGGCTTCTCGCTCGGACAGGGGGAGTGAACCACCAGCCGAAAGGATGGCGCACGGACCGGAACGCTTTACGGGCAGGATCCTGGGTGTGGCCACGCTTCACGGCAAGGAAGAGGTGATCGGACCGGCTTTGTGCGGCAGGCTTCCGATCGCGGGGTATCGCGCCATCAACGGGGCGGACACCGACCGGTTCGGAGCCTTCTCCGGGGAGGTGAAGCGCGTGCTGGACCCGATCGAGGCCTGCAAGGCGAAAGCCCGTCATGGGGCCGCGGTGAGCGGGTTGGACCTGGTGATCGCGAGCGAGGGCTCGTTCTTCCCGTATCCGCCGGCACCGTTCATGGCCTGCGATGAGGAGGTGCTCGTGCTGTTCGACGTCCGGGAGGACCGCTTCTTCGAGCACCGGCATCTGTCCCTGCACACGGTGTTCGGCGCGGAGGAATGCGGAAGCTGGCAGCAGGTGAGCGCGTTCGCGGAGCGGATGAAGTTCCCGCATCACGGTCTGGTGGTGCGGGCGAAGGAGCACTGGTCGGCAGGGGAGGTCATGAGGAAGGGCATCACCGGTTTCGATGATCTGCGGGACCTCGTCGAGCGGCTCATCGCGCAGCATGGCGCGTGCTGGGTGGAGACGGACATGCGCGCCATGATGAACCCGACCCGCATGTCCGTGATCGGCGAGGCAGCGGATCGGTTCGCGGAGGAACTGGCGACCACTTGCCCTGCTTGCGGCGCGTGCTGGTTCCGCAGGACCGCCGAGGTGGCCGGACTGCCCTGCGCACTTTGCGGGCAGCCAACGAACGCCATCAAGGGCCACTGGCTCACCTGCCACGTCTGCGCACACCAGCGCATGATACCCCGCCCGGACGGCCGCTCAGCGGAGGACCCCCGGTTCTGCGATCACTGCAATCCGTGACGCTCAGCCCAGGTTGTCGAAGCGGTAGATCGGGTCGATCTCCGAACCCGGCTCCACGTCGCAGACGGTGTGCACGAGCCCATCGCTCAGGCGGTACACCCAGCCATGCAGGTATGGCCCGCCGCGTTCCTTCCAGGCCCGCTGGATGATGCTCGTCTTCATCAGGTCGAACACCTGTTCCTGCACGTTCAGCTCCACCATGCGGTCCAACCGGCTCTGCTCATCGGGCTGCGCGTCCACCTCCGCCTTGTGCAGGCGGTACACGTCCTTGATGTTGCGTAGCCACTTGTTGATGAGGCCCATGGACTGATGCGTCATGGCCGCCTGCACGCCGCCGCAACCATAGTGACCGCAGACGATCACGTGCTTCACCTTCAGCACTTCCACCGCGTATTGGAGGACGCTGAGCATGTTCAGGTCCGTGTGCACCACCATGTTCGCGATGTTGCGGTGCACGAAGATCTCACCGGGCTGGGTCCCGGTGATCTCGTTCGCCGGCACGCGGCTGTCGCTGCAGCCGATCCACAGGAACTCCGGCCGTTGCACTTTCTCCAACCGATGGAAGAAATCCGGGTCCTTCTGCACGGTGTCCTCGGCCCAGACCTTGTTGTTCAGCAATAGACGTTGATAGCTCTGCATGGTTGAGGGATTGGTCATTCAGGTTCGGCCAGCATGGTGCGCACCTTTTCGGGTCGCTCGCCCCGGCGCAAGGGAAAGTTCAGCAATTCCAAGCGGATGCCCCGCACGGGTGCTGCGCTCTTGAACTCATCGATGATCTCGCGGACGTCCGGGTCCATGTCGATGGACCGTGCACCGTCGATCACCACGCGCGCACCATCGGGCACCTCGCTCAACGTCCGCTTGATGCCGGCCTTGTTGAGGAAGGTCACGTCCTCGCTCAACGTGATGTAGATGGGCATGCCGGGCTTGTAGCGTTGTGGGTCGTAATGGAACGGCACGCGGTAGTTCTTCCAGAGGATCTGTATCAGGGCCATGGACAAGCCCAGCGCGACACCGTGCAGCAGGTCGTTCGTCACGGTCATGAGGCCGACGGTGGCGATGAAGGGAACGAATTGCGCCTGACCGTTGCGCCACATGGCGATGAAGAGCGACGGTTTGGCAAGCTTGTAGCCCACCAACAGAAGCACCGCCGCCAGTCCGGCCAGCGGCACCAAGCGCAGCAGGCCGGCGATGGTGAATACGCTCAGCAACAACCAGCACCCGTGCAGAATGGCCGATAGCTTGGTGCGGCCCCCGCTCTGGATGTTCGCCGAACTGCGTACGATCACCTGCGTAAGGGGCAGCCCGCCGAGCAGTCCGCTGATCAGGTTCCCCGCCCCCTGGGCGAAGAGCTCCCGGTTGGCCGGCGTGATGCGCTTCTGCGGATCGAGCTTGTCCGTTGCCTCCACGCAGAGCAACGTCTCGATGCTGGCAACAACGGCGATGGTGAAGGCCACGCGCCAGAACGCGGCATTGTCCAAGGCCGCGAACGAGGGCAACACGTACGAGGATCCGTCCATGAGGTCCGGCAGCGGCACATAATGACCGGGGCCGATGGCCAGGGCAGGTGATCCCGAGAACGCCCAGGCGAGCACCAAGCCGCACACCACCGCCAAGAGGGGGCCTGGTACATAGGCCAGCCACCGCCGCCGTTGGATGAACGTACGGTCCCAGACGATCAACAGGGCGATGCACGCCGCCGCGATCAGGATGGCACCGAGGTGCGGGGCCTGCAATGCCAGCCAGAGCTCCCCGAACGTGGTGAGCTTGTCCGGTTGGTCAAAGCTCTCGTCCCCCATCGGATCGCGATCGAAGCCTACGAGATGGGGGATCTGCTTGAGCATGATGATGATGCCGATGCCGGCCAACATGCCCTTGATGACCGAACTGGGGAAGTAATAGGCGATCACCCCTGCGTGCAATGCGCCCAGGATGATCTGGATGATGCCCGCGACCACCACGGCGCCCAGCAATAGTTCGAAACTGCCAAGGTCGGCGATGCCCGCCGCGACGATGGCTGTGAGGCCCGCGGCCGGGCCGCTCACGCCCAAGGGGCTGCCGCTGAACGCACCGACCAGGATGCCGCCCACCACGCCGGCGATGATGCCCGAGACCGGCGGGGCACCGGAGGCCACGGCGATGCCCAGGCACAACGGCAGGGCGACCAGGAAAACGACGATCGAGGCAGGCAGGTCCTGCCGCCAGGAACTGAACAAGGAGGAACGAGGCATGAAGATGATGAAAGGAAACGTTCGAGTGGACGGACTGAACTGACGCGCGCACCGGTCCGGAATCACCGGACAGGGTGGCGTGCAACGGGCGCTATCAGCAGCCCTTGGGCGGCTGGTCCGGCACCTCCTTCATCGGGTGCTCCCAAAAGCGTTCCTTGAAGGAACTGAACTCGATCCTGGAGCGCACGGCCATCACTCCCGGAGCGACCCAGGCGTTGACGTGCGCATGCTTCAGTACCTCCTCCTCCCAGCCTGTGGATGCGGTCTGGAGCTCCTCGCACAGGACCAGTGCGGTGCAACGGCTTTGCACCAGCGGGAGTCCGAGCAGCAGAAGCGACAGGCATACCGCCAGTATCCGCATGCCCATTGTGCGATGTCCGGAAAGTTGACGGAGGCTCATCTGGTCGAAAGGCGCGCAAAGGTAGGCACGCCCCCGCGATCAGTTGGCGGCAACCGGGGCGAGCAACTCGAATGCGGGGATCTCCACTTCGAACCGTTGGCCGTCCTCGGTCACTTCCATGGTATAGTGGCCGCTCATCCGCCCGAAGCCGCTCCGCAGGTCGCAGTGGCTGGTGTAGGCGAATTGTTCCCCGGGGGCCAGCAGCGGTGTTTCACCCACCACGCCGGGACCATCAACGGTACGGCGGGCCGCCAGGCTGTCCACGATCTCCCAATGGCGGCTCAGCAGCCGCACCTGCCGCTCGCTCCGGTTCTCGATACGGATCCGGTAGCTGAAGAGGAACCGTCCGGCCTTTGGATCGCTCTGCTCCGCTTCATAGCGGGCACGTGCGCTGATCAGGATCCCTTGCGTGACCTTTGTGGACATGCGTGGCGGGTTTGGGTGACTGGTCCACTGCAAGTCTACGCCGTGCGCGTTCCCTTCGCATCTTGCGATCATCAACTTTCAACAGCATGATGTTCCGAGCCTGTCTGACCGCCGTCCTTGTTGTGCTGGTGAACGTGGCGGACGCACAGCGCCCTACGGCCACCTATGTGGGCGGTAGCGTGATGATGTTGGACCTGGATGGCCAGCGCGTGTTCGTGGACGGGCCCGGCACCGGCAAGTTCCTGCCGCGGGAGGGCGATATCGTTTTGCACGTGAACGGCACTGCGGACGGGGAGCGCGTCTTCTCCCCGGCACTTGCGGGGGAGCAGCTGGAGCGGCGGAGCTCGATGGTGGGGGAATCCACCGGTGTCTACGTCTACCCCAAGGTGACGCCTTCCGCCGGCGGGCCGCACGTTTCCTACCTGGTGCAATGGAACGGCCGGCGCATGTGGTTCTGTGGCGATACCGAGGATGCCACCGAACTGCTCGCCACCAAGGACCTGGATGCCGTTTTCCTGACACCGGCCGTGGCGGCAGCGGTGGAGAAGGCCGGCCGCAGCCTCGATGCGCGCTACGTGCTGTTCTACCACACCACCAACAAGGAGCAGCAGGACAATGCGCTCTCGGTGCCCTGCGACCGGTGCAAGGTGAGCCTGCCCTGGCCGGGTGAGGTGATCCAGCTCTTCCGGTAGGCTCCGGCCGGTCGCGGGTTCGTCCCGATCCATCGCCTCCTGTTCACAATTCAGGCCGTTCCGCTGGATTCGTGGATATGCCTCCCGGTAGGTTGCGGCATCATCGCCGCCCCCATGCGCCTCCTCCTGCTTCCGGCCATTCTTGGATCCACTGCCTGCAATGCCCAGTACAGCGGGCCCGAGAGCGTTGAACACGATCCGATCGGGGACCGCTACTTCGTGAGCTGCACCGATGATCAGACCATCCAGCAACGGGCGATGGATGGAACGGTCACCCCGTTCGTCACCGATCCGGGCGGCGCGCCTTACGGCATCGAACTGAAAGGGGACACCCTGTTCGCCAACATCGGCGGGACCATCAAGGGCTTCCTCACCGCTTCCGGGGAGGAGGTCTTCGCGCTTGACCTGGGCGGCACCTTCCTCAATGGGCTTACCACCGACGGCCGGCATCTCTACGCGGCCGACTTCTCCACCAAGCGGATCTACAAGGTGTTGCCCGATGATGGCTCCTATTCCATTCTGGTCGCCAACACCGTGCAGACACCCAATGGCGTGGTCTGGGATCCCGCGCTTGAGAGGCTCTGGGTGGGCTGCTGGGGCAGCAACGCGCGGATCAAGAGCTACGACCGGGTCTCCGGCGCCGAACTCTCCAGCTTCACCACCGCCCTCGGGAACATTGACGGGATCGTGCTCGATTGCCAGGGCCGGATCCTGGTGAGCTCGTGGACGCCGGCGCGCATCACCCGGTTCGAGCCCACCTTCACCCAACCGGCCGAAACGATCGTGGGGACCGGTCTCAACCAGCCTGCGGATATCGACTACGATGCCGAGAACGCCCGGGTCTGCGTACCCAACGCGGGCACCAACACGGTGGTGTTGCCGGATGTTACGGACTGTGCGCTGGGCGTGGTGGACGGCAATGGCTACAAGACCGTGCACGCCATGCCCAATCCCACGGACGGGCTGGTCAGGCTTGGCGTGGAGTTCAGCGAGCCACAGCCGTACATGGTGCTCACGGAGGGCGGTCTGCTCATCGCCGGCGGCACCCTTTCCCCCCGGGCACTGCTGGATGTGAGCGTGCTCGCTGCGGGGATCTATCTGGTGGACTTGCCCCGCTTGCGGCGCTATGTGCGCATCGTGAAGCGCTGAGCCGGCTCAGCCCCTGCGGCTGTTCACGAAACGCATGCCCAGCAACCGGTCGCAGCGCAGGGCATGGTCGTGCACGTACACGAGTATCAGGTAGTCGTTCTCCGTTTGGAAGTGCGAACCCTCCAGGGTGGTGAGGTCGGCCTTCTCCTCGCCGGGCGGCAGGTACGCGTAGCAGTAGTCCACATACCCCTGCTTGATCAGGGCGCGCAGCACGTAGGCCTTGAGCTCCGGCATCCACACCATGCGATAGTCCTTCTTGCAATGCATGTCGCTGAAGCCGCCGTACACGTGGATGTCGCCACTGCCCAGCGGTGCGTCCATCTTCAGGGTGAAGTTCACCCACACGTAGTCGGCGCCGAGCGGATCGCCGTCCACCTGGTCGTTGCGCACGAACTGCCGGCCATTGAGGTCGGGCTCCTCCACATAGATGCGGATGTCGCGCTTCTTCTCGGGCAGGATGAAAGCCTCCTCGAGCCCGTCCGGCCCGCGGGTGATGCGCTGGATGCGCGGGCTGTTGTAACGCAGGTTCTTCAGGTCATAACCGCGCCATTCACTGCCGCCCATGAACAGGGCCTCCTTCGGGAAGTCGTAGACCAGTTCGTTGTCACGCAGGAACCGCGGCCGCAGCCCGCGCCGGGCATCGTCCCACCGCATGTTCTGCAGCACCACCACCTCCACATCGGCGAAGGGGTCGTTGATGCGCACACCGGGGTAGCGGACGGTCAGGTCCACTTGCTGGGCGATGTCCCGCAGCTCCACGTCCCGGCTGGCCAGCACGCGTGCGTCCACCTCCACACGTTGCTCGAAGACCATGAAGCGACGCGTGAGCACCAGGTCGTCCGGATCTCCATCGCGGTACACCTTCAGCAGGTAATTCCCGGCGAGCACCGGCCGCATCAGCTCGTTGGGCACCTCCAGGGAATAATGGATGAAGGGCTGCAGCGTGCCGTAGCTCTGACGACCGGGCGGCACGAAGTCCATCAGCGCACCCTGGATGTACTGCGCCGGGGCCAGGTCGGACGGTGACCACCGCGCATCGCAGTGGACAATGGTGTAGCTGAGGCGCTCGGGCTCGCTCTGCAGATCGTCGAACCGCAGCACCAAGGGTTCCGTCGAGCCCAGTTCAAGCACCGGCGGTGCCAGCTCGAACCCGCGCTTGAAGAACTGCACGGTCATCACCGTGGCACTGTACACATGGTCCTCGTGCACGATCTCCTGCGGTGACCAATAGTCGGGCATCGCTTCATCCGTGGTGGAGCGCGTGGCCGAACAGCCCAACAGCAGGGCGGCCAGTGACCAGGCCTGTAGTGCGAATGTTCTCATGGGACGCGTGCAAGTTATCCGCACCGGGGGCCGATCACGCTCGCTTGCGGGAACCGGGCTGCGCATCCCGTTCGGGGGGAGGCTTCAAGCGCAAGCCCTGCTCGCTTCGCTCGCGGCTTTTTCATGCAAGGCCCTCGCTCAGGCGTTGCCTGGCTCGGTCCATGCATGAAAAAGCCCGGCCACTGGGTGGCCGAGCTTGGCTTGGCGGAGAGGGAGGGATGGCTGCGCATCCCGTTCGGGGGAGGCTTCAAGCGCAAGCCCTGCTCGCTTCGCTCGCGGCTTTTTCATGCAAGGCCCTCGCTCAGGCGTTGCCTGGCTCGGTCCATGCATGAAAAAGCCCGGCCACTGCGTGGCCGAGCTTGGCTTGGCGGAGAGGGAGGGATTCGAACCCCCGGTACCCTTGCGGGTACTTCTGTTTTCGAGACAGACCCGATCGACCACTCCGGCACCTCTCCGATCGAAGGGCGGCAAAGATAGGTGCCCTTCGGATCAACATCCTTCGTACGTTGGTCCAACTCATTCGCCATGCGTTCACTTTGCTCTCTTGCCCTGTTCCTCCCGTTCCTGCTGGCCGCGCAGCCGTTCGCCGTGGGCACACGCGATGATGCCTTCTTCGATGCGGACCGCGGCCGTACCGTGGACTGCAGGGTGTACCACCCGGCGGTCGCTGCAGGCGAGAATGTCGACCTGGCCGAAGGCCAGTTCCCGGTGCTAGCGGTGGGCCACGGGTTCGTGATGACCGTGAACGCGTATGAGTACCTCGGTGTCCACTACGCGGAGCAGGGCTATATCGTGGTGCTGCCCACCACCGAAGGGGGCTTCGCGCCGGACCACGCCGCTTTCGGGGCCGATCTGGCCTTTTTAGGCCAGGCCTTCATTGCCGCCGGCGCCGATGAGGCGTCGGTCTACTTCGGGCACGTGGAGCCTTCCATCGTGCTGATGGGTCACAGCATGGGCGGTGGTGCGGCTTTCCTCGGGGCCGCGGCCGCCCCGCTGATCAAGGCCCTGGTGACCCTGGCCCCGGCCGAGACCTCGCCAAGCGCCGTTGCTGCCGCCGGTTTCGTATCCGTTCCCGCCTTGGTGTTCGCGGCCAGCGAGGATTGCGTGACACCCATCGCGGACCACCAGGGGCCGATGTACGATGCCCTGGCCTCCAGTTGCAAGGCCTTCGTCAACATCACCGGTGGTGGGCATTGCTACTTCGGCGACGCGAGCTTGACCTGCTCCTTCGGCGAGCTCACCTGTGGGCCGGACCTGACGATCTCCCGCGAGGAGCAGCATGCCGTGGTCACCGACCTCACCGACCTGTGGCTGCGCGTGCATGTGCGCGAGGAGGATGCAGCCTGGGCGCCGTTGCTCGACTCCCTTAGCGCAACGACCCGCTACGTGGCGGCCACCACCTGCATTGCCACCGGCGTTCCGGATGGGGTGGCGGAAGGGGATGTGCTGGTGACCTACGCCGATGGGGTCGCATGGGTGGAAGGGGCCATGGCCGGCGGAACGTTGCAGTTGTTCGGCGCCGATGGGCGGGCAGCGCTGACCGAGCGCGTAACCGGTGTTCGCCAGGCGATCGCGCTCCACCATCTGCCTTCCGGTGTGTACCTGTTGGTCGGTAGCTGCGCCAGCGGACGCTGGGCACGGCGCTTGCACGTGCATTGAGGTCATGCACCTTCCCCGACATACGCTGCCCTTCATCACCGTGCTCCTGCTGTGCGGTCAGTCCCTCTTAGCGCAGGCTCCGGGCAAGCTGGGCATCGGCAGCGGCTCGGTCACCTTCATCAGCTCGGCCCCGCATGAGCACATCACCGCCACGAACACCGCCGTTTCCGGCGTGCTTTCGTTGGATGAGCGGAGCTTCGCCGTGCGGGTGCCGATGCGTTCGTTCGTTGGCTTCAACAGCCCCCTGCAGAAGGAGCACTTCGAAGAGAACTACATGGAGACCGTGCTTTTTCCGAACGCCCTCTTCGAGGGCCGTATCATCGAGGCGGTCGACCTGCGGACACCGGGAAAACAGCAGGTGAGGGCGAAGGGCCGGTTCACGATCCATGGCGTGGCGCGCGAACGGATCGTGCTCTGTGACATCATGATCGAACGGACACCCGCCGGCCGCAACACCGTGCATGTGCTGGCCGATCTGACCGTGCCGCTGGCCGACCACGATATCCGCGTTCCCCGCATCGTGCAGCAGAAGATCGCCAGCGTGATCGACGTGAAGGTCGATCTGCTCTTCCAACCGGTCGAGCGCCCATGATGCGCCGCGTTGCGCTGGTCTGGCTGCTCGCTTGCCTGCTCGCGCAGGGGCTCCGGGCCCAGTACCCCCTGGTACGTCCCATCACCCTGCGCGATGGCCAACGTGCACTGCAGGTGCGCCATCTGGTCCAGGACGACATGGGCATGCTGTGGGTGGGCGGTGACCGCGGTCTTTTCCGCACCGATGGGGACCGGACGGATGCCATCCTGAAGCAGGAGCAAGGCACCATCACCGCGCTGCATGCCCAGGGGACCGATGTGCATGCGGCGCTCTCCAACGGCCAGATCGTGCGCTGCGACGGGGCGGGTTGCGACACGTTGTACACGGACAGTGCGTTCACCCAAGCGCCTGTCCGGTCGTTGGTGGTCGGTGCCGATGGCGCCTTGTGGATCGGCACGTACGGCCTTGGGGTGCACATTCGGGCCGCAGGCGGCACCAAACTCCTGACCCAGGCGCAGGGTCTCGCCGATGAGCACGTGAACGCCATGTGCCGATTGTCGGACGGCCGCATCGCCATCGCCACCGACCAGGGTGTCACCATCGTAGAACCCGGCGGCCAGGTGAGCAGGACCGTTTCCGAGGCGGATGGGATACCGGACAACCTTGTGCTCTCGCTCACCACCGACCGCACCGGCAGGCTGTGGTGCGGATCGGACAAGGGTGGTGTGTTCTCCTTCGATCCGAACGACCCGGCCGCTACCTTCAAACAGTTGCCGTATGCCGGCGTGATGCCGCCGGTGGTGCACCTGCTCCATTCCGGCGACCGGATCTGGATCGGCACCGACGGCCAGGGCACACTGGTGGGGGATATAAGCGGTGCCGAGGCCTTCTACTTCGCCTACACGGTGGAGCAGGGCGCCGGCACCCGCATCACCAGCATGCTGCTGGACCAGGACGGCGCGGCCTGGTGGGCCGATGGCTCGGCCACCTTGCGGCGGGCTGATGGGCACGCCTTGCTGACCCCCATCCATGAAGGAGTGGACCTGCGCTCAGTGACCGCCATCACGGCCATGGCCGGTCAACGCATCGCCTTCGCACAGGACGGCATGGTGTACATACACGCCACCACGTTCAACGACCAGCAGGTGCTCCAACGGGTCGCGCTCCCGGTCGACGCCACCACCCAGATCGTGGCCCTCTACGCCGATGGGGCCGGCGACCTGTGGGCGGGCACCTTCGGGTCCGGTGTGTTCCGGATCCATGCCGACGGGCGGTTCGATCGGTTCGGGCCGGCGAACGGCGGCTTCTCGGACAATGTGCTGGCGATCCGCGCCCATGGCGATTCCCTCTGGTTCGCCACCCTGAGCGGCGTCCAGTTGGTGCAGCTGCGTGCCGGAGTGCCACCCATACCGCGCACGGTGCGCATTCCCGGGTCGGGGTTCACCTATGACGTGCTGCCGCTGGCCGACGGTACGGTGCTGGTGGCCACTGACGGCAGCGGGGTGGTACGCCTGCGGCCCGGAGAGGAGCCCGAGGTGCTGTACGATCCCGAGGAGAAGCACCGCACCTTCTACTCGCTTTGTGTGGATGCCCATGGACAAGCCTGGGCCTGCGGTCCTGGAACGGGCGTGCTGCGTGTGGGCGCCTCCGGACTTGAGACCGTGCTGCCGCCCGATGCGCCCACGATCAGCGAGGTCTATTCCATCGCCCCCTATCGCGATGGCCTGATCCTCCTGGGCGCTGAGGGGCTGCTGGCCATGGACCCGAGGAAAGCGGTGATCACCGACCTGACACATGCCTACGAACTGGAAGGGGTGCAGGCCGGCCTGAACACTGCGGCGTTGGATGGCTCCGGTGCGGTCTGGCTGGCCACGAGCAAGGGCCTGCTTCGGCTGGACGCAGCGGGCCGGACCGTGCTGCCCTCCATTGCCACGCGGATCCTTTTCGTGAGCCAGGGGGCGGAACGGATCGCTCCGGATGGCAGCCTGGAGCTTTCCCAAGCACAGGACCACATCACCATCCGGTTCACGGGCATCCACTTCGGTGCACCGGAGGATGTGCGCTTCGCCTACCGCCTGGTCGGCGCGGACACCACCGTCCGCTTCACGCGTGACCGCGAGCTCACCTTCACCCGGCTGCGCTCCGGCGACTACCGGTTCGAGGTGATCGCCTTCACCGGTTCACGTCCCGCTGAGGAGACATGGGCCTCCGTTGAGTTCACCGTGCCATCGCCATGGTGGAGGCGCTGGTGGGCTTTCGCGGGACTGCTCGTGGTGATCGGCGTCATCGTGGCCGTGGTGGTGCGCACGCGTGAGGCCCGCCTGCGCTTGGAGCAACGCATGGAGGAGGAGAAGGTCCGTTTTCAGATGCAGGTGCTGCGCAGCCAGGTGAACCCGCATTTCCTCTTCAACAGCTTCAATACGCTCATCGGGCTCATCGAGGAGAATCCGGGCCAGGCCGTCAATTACGTGGAGCATCTCAGCGATTTCTTCCGGGAGATCCTGCAGGTGCGCGACAAGGAGCTGATCCCGCTCCGCGAGGAGCTCCGCCTGGTGGATACCTACTTCTTCCTGGAACAGCGCCGCTTCGGCGACCGGATCTCCCTGCGCGTCGAACCCGAGCCTTCCTCCCTGGATCTCCTGGTGCCACCTTTGACGGTCCAACTGCTCGTGGAGAACGCGTTGAAGCACAACCGCACCGCCGATCCGGACCCGCTGGTGATCTCCATCACCTCGGATGCGGACAGCCTCACCGTTTCCAACCCCTACCGCCCGCGCGGCACCACGCAACGCAGCACCGGCTTCGGCATCGGCAGCATACGCCAGCGCTTCGGCGCCCTTACCGAACGCTCCGTCGACATCGGTCGCGTGGGCGATGCCTTCGTCGCGCGCATACCCCTGATCCCGAACCACACATGAGGATCCTGCTCATCGAAGATGAACCCGCCGCCCAGAAGCGGATGCAGAAACTGTTGGCGGAAGCTGCTCCCGATGCCACCATCGTGGACACGCTGGACTCTGTTTCGTCCGCCGTCGCCTGGTTCCAGAACAATCCTCCGCCCGACCTCGCCTTCATGGACGTGCGCCTTTCCGATGGGGACAGCTTCTCCATCTTCGAGCGCACCACCGTGGACTGTCCGGTGGTCTTCGTGACGGCCTACGATGCCTATGCCTTGAAGGCCTTCCAGGTGCAGGCCGTGGATTACCTGCTGAAGCCGGTGAAGCTGACCGATCTGGCCGAAGCCCTGCGTCGGGTGCGCAGCTCCGGGGTGGTCCGTGAACTGGCGACGTTGGCCACGCAGCCGGCGGCCTCCGCACCGGCGGCCCTCATCAAGCGCTTCCTGATCCGCTACGGCGATCACTTCCGCGTGGTGGAACCGAAGGACATCGCGTACATCTTCTCCCTTGAGAAGAACACGTTCCTCCGGACCAAGGAGGGGCGCGACCTTCCGCTGGATGAGAGCCTGGACCGGCTGGAGAAGCAGCTCGATCCCGAGAAGTTCTTCCGGCTCAATCGCCAGGTGATCATCCACTTCCAGAGCATCAAGGAGCTTGTGGCGTACAGCAAGAGCCGCGTGAAGGTGATGATGGACCCGCCCTTCGGGGAGGATGCGGTGGTGAGCAGTGAACGTTCGGCCGAGTTCAAGCGTTGGCTCGCCGGTGGCTAGTTCCGTTCCGTCGGGCGGATTACCAACTTCATCCCCTTGGATCAGGCACCGGCCTCTCCGTGAAGCCACCTTTGCCCCATGAAGCAGGAAGATCCCATCCGCACCAAGCCGGAACTGAAGCACGGCCCGTTCGCCAAGGTGGTGCTGTTGCTGCTGTCCGCGCTCGTAGTGGTCTCCACCGGCTGCAAGCACGAGCCGGATGTGGCACCCGAGGACCTGACCCCGGTGGATACGGGGAATGGGGGTGGGCCGCTGCCGGTGGTGGATACATGCGACAGCGATGTGGTCTATTTCGAACAGGACATCCTGCCCCTGATCGTGAGCAATTGCGCCGGTGAAGGTTGCCACGATGCGATCACACATGAGGAAGGTGTCCGCCTCTACGACTATGCGCACATCATGCAGCAGGTGGTACCTTTCCAACCGGACGAAAGCCCGCTGCTCACCGACGGCATTTGGGAAACCGGCAACGACCAGATGCCTCCATCCCCCAACGCACCGCTGACGCCCGACCAGGTGGTCCTGATCGAGACCTGGATCCAGCAGGGTGCGCAGAACAACAGCTGCGTGGGCGGTTGCGATACGAGCAACGTCACCTTCAGTGGGACCATCCTGCCCTTGATGGCGGCCAAATGCGCCGGAGGCAGCTGCCATGATGCGAGCAGCCCGGCCGCGAACATCAACCTCACCGGTTATCCGGGGGCGTTGGCCGTTGCGAACAACGGCAGCCTGGCGGGTGCCGTGCAGCATCAGGACCCGTATGCGTCCATGCCTCCCGGACAATGGTTGTCGCAGTGTGAGATCGACCAGATCCTGATGTGGATCGCGGATGGTGCACCGAACAATTGAACGTGAAACAGATCGCCGTCATCTCCTTTGTCCTCGCGGCCTTGCTGGCCCTGCAGGGATGCTACTATGATGTGGAGGAGGAGCTCTATCCCGGTAGTTGCCAGCCCATGGCCCCTACGTGGAGCGCCTCGGTCTCACCGCTCATCACTGAGCGCTGCAGCGGGTCCAGCTGTCATAGCCCGGGGAGTCCCTACGTGACCATCTCCAACTATGCGGAAGTAAAGTCCCTGGTGGATCAATCGAAGTTCCAGGACCGGGTGCTCGTGCTGCGCGACATGCCCGATGGCAGCTCGCTCACCAGGTGCCAATTGGAGATGCTGCAGGCCTGGGTGGATGCCGGGGCCCAGAACAACTGACCATGAAGAGATCGCGCATCATTCTGCTCGTCGTCCTTGTGCTGGCCGCTGTAGGTGGCTGGGTTGCCTGGCGCATGTACGAACGTCCCGTGCAACAAGCGGCCGACGCACAGGCCGACATCACCATCGACGCGGCCGCGCTGTTGCAGGCCTTCCAGGGCGATGAGGTGGCCGCGGGCAAGCAATACAACGACAAGGTACTGCAGGTGGCGGGCCGCGTTCGGGAGGTGAGCGTGGCCGCCGGTTCGCCGACCACCGTGTACCTCGAGACCGGCGATGCGATGGCGGGGATCTCCTGCGAGTTCCCTGCCGGCGTTGACGTGCCCGCGATGACCGGGGCCGACGTGAAGGTGAAGGGTTTCTGCGCCGGCTACAACCTCGATGTGGAGCTGAAGCGGTGCGCGATCGTGGAATGAGATCTGCCTGACCAACGAACAAACAACAGAACATGAAGTCCAACAGCCGTTCGATCCTCGCTTTCGCCGCCATGCTGGCGGGCACGATCACCTTCGCCCAGGAGCGCTACGCCACCAAGGAGGGGGAGATCCGCTTTGTCTCCGACACACCCATGGAGAAGATCGAGGCGGTGAACCACAAGACGGTGGCCATCTTCGATGTGGCCAGCGGAGCCGTTGAAATGAGCGCCCTCATCAAGGGGTTCGAGTTCGAGAAGGCCCTGATGCAGGAGCACTTCAACGAGAACTACATGGAGAGCAACACCTTTCCGAAGGCCGTGTTCAAGGGCAAGCTGATCGGCTTCACCGCCGACATGATCAAGTCGCCCGGCAAGCACGAGGTGACCGTTGAAGGTGAGCTCACCATGCACGGCGTCACGCGCAAGGTCTCCACCAAGGGCACCATCGGCCTCGATCCCGCCGGTCCGGTGAAGGCCGCCTGCGACCTGGTGGTGAAGCCGGAGGACTACGGGATCAAGATCCCCTCCGTGGTCCGTGGCCAGATCGCCGAAGAAGTGAAGGTTAACGTGCGCATCGACAACTTCAAGAAGATGTGACCGGCCCGCCGCGATGCGTCGCGGCGGCCATCGTACCCCACCCATGCAACGCTCCCTGCTGCCGTTCCTGCTGTTCACCATCGCGCCGTTCGCCCATGGCCAGGACCTCCTGAGCCTGCTCGGGGAGGACAGCACGGTGATCTACACCAATGCCTCGTTCAAGACGACCCGCGTGATCAACAGCCACAGCCTGGAGAACACGGCGCACGGGGTCCTGGACTTCAAGATCGGGCACCGTTTCGGCATGGTGAACGAGGGGGCCTCGCAGTTCTTCGGGCTTGATCAGGCCACCATCCGCCTGGGATTGGACTACGGAGTCACCGACCAGCTGATGGTGGGGGTGGGACGCAGCAGCTTCCAGAAGACCGTGGACGGTTTCGTGAAGTACAAGCTGCTGCGCCAGTGCGATGGCGGATGCCACACACCGATCACCGTGGCCCTCGTGGCCGGTATGAGCGTCACCACGCTGGCGGCCGAGGAGGTGCCGTGGTACGGGGCCGGCCGCACGGACTATTTCACGCACCGCCTATCGTACAGTTTCCAGGCCATCATCGGCCGGAAGTTCAACGAGTCGTTCACACTGCAGCTGATGCCCGGCTTGGTGCACCGCAACCTGGTGGCCCTCGCGGCGGAGCGCAACGACCTGGTGAACATCGGTGTGGCCGGGCGCTGCAAGCTCACCAAGCGTCTGGCGTTCAACGGCGAGTACTTCCATGTGCTGCCCGACCAGGGGCCGCGCGATCAATACCAGAACTCCCTGTCGATGGGCTTCGACATCGAGACGGGCGGACACGTGTTCCAGCTGCATTTCACCAACAGCACCGGCATGTTCGAGCGTGCCTTCATCACGGAGACCACCGGCGAGTTCTTCAAGGGCGACATCCACTACGGGTTCAACATCAGTCGCGTGTTCACGCTGCACGATCCGAAGAAGAAGGCCCGTGAGAAGGCGGCCGCTTCCGGTGCGTTGAACTGAGCACCATCCGGAAAAGAGCAAGGCCCCTGCATGCAGGGGCCTTTTGCATGGCGGATGGGCCGGTCCTAGTGGTGGCTGCCAGCCTTGCCGGCATCGCTGCTGTCCACCAGCCAATACCCGATGAACAGGAGCGCCAGGAAGGCAACGAAGCTGATCAGGCCGGTGGTGTTGGCCACTTCCTCCGAGTTCAGCAGCGCGTAGTGGGCCGGAACGGCGAAGGCGAAGATCCAGGTGATGATGCCGATGAGCTTCCGGGTGTTCATGGGGTGCGGCGTTTAGGCGTCGCGAATTAACACAACTCCGGCGAACCCTTACTTGCGGTCCTTCATGGGCACATAGCTCCGCTTCACGGCCCCGGTGTAGATCTGGCGCGGACGGCCGATGGGCTCCTTGTTCTCCACCATCTCCTTCCACTGAGCGATCCACCCGGGCAGGCGGCCCAAGGCGAACATCACGGTGAACATGCGGGTGGGGATGCCGATGGCGCGGTAGATGATGCCGCTGTAGAAGTCCACGTTCGGGTACAGCTTGCGGCTTACGAAGTACTCATCCTTCAAGGCCACCTCTTCCAGCTGCTTGGCGATCTCCAGCACGGGGTCGTTCACCCCGAGCTTCTTCAGCACATCGTCGCAGGCCTTCTTGATGATCCGGGCCCGGGGGTCGAAGTTCTTGTACACCCGGTGACCGAAGCCGAACAGGCGGAAGGGGTCGTTCTTGTCCTTCGCCTTGTTCACCCATTTCTGGATGTCGCCACCGTCGTTGCGGATGGTCTCCAGCATCTCGATCACCTCCTGGTTGGCACCGCCGTGCAGGGGGCCCCACAGGGCCGCGATGCCGGCGCTCACCGCGCTGTACAGGTTGGCCTGGCTGCTGCCCACCATGCGCACCGTGCTCGCGCTGCAGTTCTGTTCGTGGTCGGCGTGCAGGATGAGGAGCTTGTTGAGGGCATCGCTCACCACCGGGTCCACCTCGAACTCCTCCGTGGGGAGGGCGAACATCATGTAGAGGAAGTTGTCCACGTAGCTGAGCTTGTTGCTCGGGTACATGTACGGGTGGCCGAGGTTGTTCTTGTAGCTGATGGCCGCCAGCGTTGGCATCTTGGCGATGAGACGGTAGATGGTGCGCTCGCGGTCCTTCATGGGCCGGTGCGGGTCCTGGCTCTTCGGGTAGAAGGTGCTCAGGCTGTTCACCATGGCGCTCAGGATGCCCATCGGGTGGGCGTTGTTCGGGAAGAACTCGAAGAACCGCTTCATGTCCTCGTGCACGAGGGAGTGGTAGCGGATGTTCCCTTCGAACTCCTCCATCTGCCGCGGGGTGGGCAGTTCGCCGTTCAGCAGCAGGTAGGCCACCTCCAGGAACGAGCTCTTCTCGGCCAGCTCCTCGATCGGATAGCCCCGGTAGTGCAGGATCCCCTCCTCGCCGTCGAGGAAGGTGATGGCGCTGGTGGTGGCGCCGGTGTTCTTGTAGCCGAAGTCGAGCGTGATGTACCCGCTCTCGTCCCGCAACTTGCTGATGTCGATGGCTTTCTCGCCCTCACTGCCCGTGACGATCGGGAATTCATACGTCTTCCCGTCCAGGATGATCTGTGCCTTGTCGCTCATCGCTTCGCTGCGCTGTTGGGGTTCATTTTTACGGCGGCCGAAGTTAACGAGCGAACTGCGCCAAGGGTTCCGAGGATGGGTGCTTTTTTCCGGTATCGCCTCCTCCCGGCCCGGTGGCCGTGCTCGGTGGACGCCCAATAAGCGAAAAGGCCCGCGTTGGCGGACCTTTCCACGTTGTGCCGGTAAGGGTCACTCGTTGTGCTTCTTCAGGCGCTCCTGGCGCTTCTCCTTCACGCCGTCCTTCTTCTTCTCGCGCAGGGCCACCATCTTGTCGTACTGCTCCGTGGTGAGCACGGCCTTCAGTTCCGCGTCACGCTTGGTCTTCAGGGCGTCCATCCGGCCTTTGCGGGTGGCGGGGTCCTGGATCTGCTTCACATCGTTCGCCGTACGCGCGAAGTTCAGGTTGATGGTGTTCACCTTGGCCGTCTGCACATCGTCCAGGCCGAGCTCCTTCACCATCACCTCCGTGCGGTGCTTGGCGCGCTCCTCCGGGGTCTTCTTGCCGTTGTCGTCCAGGTCGGCATCCTGTGCCATCAGCGCCGGGCTGGCGAAGAGGCCGGCCACCAGGGCCATCGTGGTCATGAGGTTCTTCATGGTCTGTATTTCGTGCGGTGAAGATAGGACGCAGGGACCGTGCCAAAGGTTTATCGCATCGGGGCAAGGCGGGACCAAATGGCCGTGTCCTGGAACCGGCCCTGGTGGAAGTAGCTCTCGCGGAGCAGACCTTCCTGCAGGAAGCCCTGGCGTTCAAGCAGCCGGTTGCTGGCCCCGTTCTCCGGGTCCGTGCGGGCTTCGATGCTGTGGAAGCGGAAACGCGCGAAGGCGACGCCCATCACCGCCTCCAACGCCTCGCCCATGAGCCCCTGGCCCCAATGGTCCGGATGCAGCAGATAGCCCACCTCCGCCCGGTAGTGCGCCAGTTGCAGGCGGTAGAACCCGATCGTGCCGATCAGCCCGTCGTTCCCGGCGAAGGTGAGCGCCCAGGAAATACCGGCGTTCGCTGCACGGTCCGCTTGGATGGTGCCGATCAGCTGCTCCACATCCGTGATCGACGCAGGTCGGGTGCGGCCGATGAAGCGCATCACGCGCTCGTCCGTGCGCAGCGCGAACAAGGCCGGGGCATCGTCCATGCGCAGTTCGCGCAGGTGCAGCCGTTCCGTGGTCAGCTCCGGAAAGGTGGAGAGGTCAAGCTCAAGCATGGTCCAGGTCCGTCAGGAATGCGTGCACTATGGCGTTGAACAGGTCCGGGCGCTCCACGTTGGGCAGGTGCGCCGCTCCCGGGATCACAGCGAGGGAACTGTCGGGGATGCGCTCCTGCATGGCCAGGCTCGTGGGCAGGGGCATCAGTTCGTCCCGGTCGCCGGTGATGATCAGGGTGGGAGCGGTGATCCCGGGCAGATCGGCCAGCCGGTCGGGCCGGAGCGCCATGCCCCGGGCGGCTGCGGCCACTGTGGCTGCCGGCTGCCGGGCGATCTGGGCCTCGAGCCATCGCCCCAGTTCGGGCCGCCGCCGATGCGTCGCAGGGGCCAGCAGCTTGGGCACCATGGCGCGCGCGATCAGCGCCACACCCTTCTCCAGGGCCGTGCGGGCCGTCTCCTCGCGGGCGGCCTTGCCCTCGGGCTTGTCCGCGTTCGCGCGGGTGTTGCACAGCAGCAGCCCACGCACGCGCTCCGGGTGGCGCGCCCAGCAGGCCATGGCCACATAGCCGCCCATGGAGAGACCCCCGACCACGGCGCGGTCGATCCCGCGGGCATCAAGCTCGGCCACCGCCGCATCGGCCAGGGCCTCCATGGTGAGCGGACCGGCCTGCACGGCCGGCGCGGTGCCAAAGCCCGGTAGGTCCGGCGCGATCACCGTGGCCCGGTCCGCCAGGCCCTCGACCTGCGGGGTCCAGATGGTGCCATCCAGCGGAAAGCCGTGCAGAAGGAGGAGGGGGATGCGTTCCATGGTGACGGGTGAGCGTCCGCGGGCTGGCCGGGCGCAGGGGCCGCAAGTGTAGCCCAGCCCGGCGGACCCCGACGCTACCTTGGCGGCATGCACCGCCTGCTGCCTCTGCTGTTCGCCTGCCTGCCCGCGTGGGCCGTGGCCACCGAGTACCAGGTACCACCGGGCGATGTGGCCCGGTTCTTCCGCACCCTGCCCGAGGATGCCACCAGCGTGGTGTTCAGCGGGTCGGGGGAGTACACCGCCAACGACGACATCGCCCTGCCGCCGCGCCCGATGCTGGTGATCGATGGCCGCGGCTGCACCCTGCGGCTCGGGCCCGAAAGCCGTGGCTTCACCTGTGCCGTCCCCGATCAGCGGGCGGCCATGGAGCGCATCTCCTCCCGCTACGTGATCCGGGACTTCGCCGTGATCGAGGGTGGGCGGAGCGCCATCAGCCTCGCGGCCACCATGGGGAGCAGCGTTCGCAACGTGAAGTGCGTGCGCCAGACCGAAGCGGCGGTGGACCTGCGCTTCTGCCTGCTGGCCCGCCTGGAGCAGGTGTTCGTGACCAATCCGGTGGCGGCCGGGTTTGTGCTGCGGCAGGGTGATTGGCCCGGGGCCACCGCCTTCAACAGCCAGTGCAACAGCTCGGTGCTGGACCAATGCCGCGTGAACTGCTCGAAGACCAGCACCGATGCCTTCCGCATCCTCAACAGCGGCGGGGTGGAGCTGCGTGCCTGCGTGAGCGAAGGTGCCCCCTGTGCGCACGACCTGTTCCTCTCCGCCCGTACGGATGGCAACGAGGCCGAGCCGGCGGACAACACGGTGGTCAAGTCCTTCCTGGCCCGCGACCTGCACATCGAGCATGCCGCCCGCACGGCCTCCATCCACGTGAACATGCCGTCCAAGGCGGCGGTCACGTTGAGCAACATCTACTGGAATGGCCCCCAGACCGCACCGGTGATCCGCTACACCATGGGGCAGCTCAACCTGGAAGACATCGGCTGGTGGCACGAGAGCTTCCGCATCGTCACGCGCATCAGTGCGCCGCGCATCAACGCCCAGCGGTGCCACAGCGGGCTGGATGTGGGCGATCCCAAGGCCATCAAGGGCAACCGGGCCGGTGTGCTCGAACTGCGCGATGCCGTGCCGGGCAATACGCAGTTGAAGCTCACCTATGTGCGGGTGCGCGAGCGTTCCATGTGAGCGGATACCTTGTCGCCATGATCGACAAGCGCACCGCCTCGTTCCTGGGCATGGCCTTCGCTTTCAGTTGGGGTGTGTCCTTCGTGGGCATCGCCCTGGGGATCACAACGGCCTCGGGCATGCGGTACATGCTGGTCGCCGGGGCGAGCATGTTCGGTCCGGCGCTGGCGGCGCTGGTGCAGGCCCGCCTGATCGAGCGCCAGCCGTGGAGCGCCTTGGGCGTGCAGGGGCGACCGTTCCCGGTGGGCATGCTGCTGCGGACGGCCCTGCTGGGCGTGTGCATCGTGCCGGCCATCCTGGTGGTGAACGCGGTGGGCCATGCCCTGCTGCCATCGGCGGGTTTCAGCGTTGTGGCCATGGGCACGGAGCAATTGCTTGTCCGGCTCACGGAGCTTTCCGAGCTCCTTGGCCGCGGCGCACCATCCGCTTCCTCCGTGGAGAAGCTCAAGGCCATTCCCCCCATGGTGCTGCTCGCCGGTGCGTTGGTCTCCTCCGTGTTCGCGGCCTGCACCATCAACCTGCCCTTCATGCTCGGCGAGGAGCTGGGCTGGCGGGGCTATCTCTTTCACCGGCTCCGCGAACGGTCCGGGTTGCAGCGCGTCCTGTTCACCGGGCCGGTGTGGGGCCTCTGGCATGCGCCGCTCATCGCCGTGGGGCACAATTACCCCGGTTACCCGGTGGCCGGTATCGGCGCCATGATGGTCTTCTGCACCGCGCTCGCCCTGCTCTTCGACTGGACGCGCTTCCGCAGCGGCAGCATCTGGAGCAGCGGGCTGCTGCACGGCATCATCAACGGCAGCGCCGGGGTGCTCGCGCTGTTCCTGGGGGGCGGCCACATCCTGGTGGGCTCTCCGGCGGGTTTGTCCGGTGTGCTGGCAGGCCTCCTGTTGGGTGCGGTGATCCTCACCCTCGATGGCACGTACCGCCGCGCCTTCCTCGCTCAGCCGATGGCCAGCACGGCCACGCGCACCTGAGCGGCACCCTGCGCGAAGGTGGCCTCTTCGCCCACCTTCCGCCCGATGAGCGCACGGGCGATGGGGGCCGTGAAGGCGATGCGCCCTTCGCGCACCGAGGCCTCGTCCACGCCCACGATGGTGAAGCGGTGCTCCTTGCCGCGTTGCGGGCCGTCCAGGAAGCGGAAGGTGACCGTGTGGCCGAAGCGCACCTCGGTGGGCGCGCCGGGCTCGGGTTCCACGAGGCGGGCGGTAACGATGCGCTCCTGCAGCAGGGCCAGGCGGCCGTCCACCTCCGCATGGATGCGGCGCCGGTCGTAGTCGCTGCCGGCGGCCTCGGCGCGCTGGCGCTCCAGGTCGGCGCGTTCGGCGTGCAACTGGGCCAGGCCACGCGGGGTCACGTAGTTGGGCACGCCATCGGGCAGGGGGGCACGGGGTGGGATGAAGGGCGCCTCCTCCTGGTCATCCTCACGAACGAATCCGCGGCTCATCCGTGGTACACGCGTGAGGCGATGATGATCCCGTTGCGCACCGCGAGCACCTCGCCCACGCGCAGGTCCTCTTCGCCGGCGACATGCCGCACGTACTCCATGAACACCTGCTCGTCGTCCGCAGTGAGCTTCAGCACGTCGTAGCGCAGGGTTGGCAGGCGGTCGAACGCGTCCTGCCACCAGTTCCGCAGGGCCACCTTGCCGCGCACCCAGCCCCCGGTCTCCGGCCGGCGTAGTTTGAGCTTGGGGCTGTAATGCTCGGCGTCCTCGGCATACAAAGCCAGGAGCGCTTCGAGGTCGTGCGCGTTGAAGGCCGCGAACCAACGTTCCGCGATCCGGGTGTTCGGGTGCGCCATGGCGGCGCAAGGTGCGGCGGGTGCGCCATCCCCGCAAGCGGAACGCGGCACGGGATGTGCCACCGGGGCAGGTCCTAAGTTTGCCCCATGCGCAGCCTGCTCACCCTCTTGATCGCCCTCTCCGCGTTCGGCGCCCATGCCCAGAACGAGCGCCGCCTCGAGTTCCAATTGAACGGCGCCCCCCAACGCAAGGTGTACCTGGCCAACTACTACGGCAACCGGCTCTACTACACCGATTCGGCCGTCACCGATGCGCAGGGCAAGGCGGTGTTCGCCCGGGCCACCGGCTACAAGCCCGGTGTGTACGGCCTGCTGCTCGGCAACAAGCGCCTGGAGGTGGTGGTGACGGAGCCCTTGGTGCGCATGAGCACCGACGCCGCCGATCCCGAGGCGAAGGCCACCGTGCTCGAGAGCCGCGAGAACCAGCTCTTCCGCAGCTACAAGGCCCTGATGGCCTCCGGTGCGCCCGCGGACAGCATCATGGCCCAGGCCCTGCGCATGGCGGCCGCCAACCCCGGCACCCTGGCCGCGCAGATCATCCAGCTCGGCCGCGTTACCGACCGCCGCCCGGTGCTCAGCGCCAACGGCGCGGTGGACAGCGTGGCCACCATGGAGCGCCTGCGCACGCATTTCTGGGATGGTGTGGACCTGAAGGACGAGCGCCTCTTCGGCGTACCCGCCTTCCAGAACAAGCTGGAGGAGTATGTGGCCCTGGCCATGCCACTGGACGCCGCCGCGATCAACACGCATGTGGACGCCCTGATCGAGCGCACCGCCAACACGCCTGACATGCGCAAGTTCATGGTGAACTGGATCACCACCAAGTACGAGAGCAGCCAGGTGGACGGCATGGACGGTGTGTACGTGCACATGGCGCAGAAGCACGTGTGCTCCCGGCCGGACGGTACGCTGGATGCGATGTGGACGCCCGCCGAGAAGTGGAAGAAGGTGTGCGAGCGTGCGAAGAAGAAGCAGCCCCTGCAGATCGGGGAGACCGCCATGCAACTGACGCTGGTGGACACCACGGCGAAGAACTGGGTGAACATGCAGCAGCTGCCCGAACCCTGTGTGGTGGTGGTGTTCTGGAGCCCGCACTGCAGCCACTGCAAGCAGGCGCTGCCCGTGCTGCACAAGGAGTGGAAGGAGCAGTTGAAGCCGCTGGGCGTGGGCATCTACGCCGTGGCCGAAGCGCAGGACAGCGCCCACTTCACCGATTGGAAGGCCTTCGTGAAGGCCAACCAGCTGGAGTGGACCAACGTGGGCGCCGCCTGGCCGGTGCACCGCGCATGGAAGAGGAACCCCGCTGCCTTCGTGCCGAAGCTCACCAACACGGAGAGCATGCGCTACCAGGAGAGCTGGGAGGTGTTCAACACGCCGGTCTACTACATCGTGGACAAGGAGCGCCGCATCGCGGGGCGGCCCAAGACCTTGAAGGACCTCTTCGCCATCGCGAAGGAGGTGGCGCAGCGGAAGTAGGTGGGGCCTTACTCCAGCGTGATGTGCACGCGCACGTTCTGGAACTCGGTGGGGTCGGCCGCGTAGCCGAAGGTGTCCAGCTCGTACACCACGCGGGTCACGCAATGCTTGTCCGTGCCGCAGGGCGCGCGTTCGGTGAACCACTCCGCGGTGCAGTCGATCGGCTTGCCGTGGATGAAGGCGCACTCCGCCTCGTAGGCCGCCGCTTCCTTCTTCCCGGCCTTGCCCTCGATGCCGAAGCAGCACATCCGCCTCGGCAGCCCCAGGTCGTGCCCGGTGATCTGCACGGTGAACGTACAGTCGCAGGGTTTGCGCTTGGCATGGCCGAAGGCCAGGGACAGCACGGCGATGAGGGCGATGCGGGTGCGCATGGGAGCAAGGTAGGTAGCGGACGCGGCGATGGCACGTGCGGCATGCGTTGCCGTTACTGGCGCCGCACGCACCGCTGGTGGTTCCCGGTATGGTCGCAGGGTGCGGAACGGTACTTTAACCCCATGAACCTGCGTGCAACCACCTCCATCGGCAGCCTGGCGCTCATCCTCCACGTTGCTGCACAGACACCGCCACCTGCCGTGCAGGAAGCGGCACCGACGAAGATCACCACCGTCGTGGCGGTTGATCCTGAAACGCCCGCGGCCGTGGAGCAGGTGGGCGAGCCCGCCGTGTATACCGTCGTGGAGCAGATGCCCGAGTTCCCCGGTGGACAGGAGCGCTTGATGGACTACCTGCGGAAGAATGTGAAGTACCCGCAGGAGGCCATGGATGCCGGGATCCAGGGCAAGGTGTTCGTGCGCTTCGTGGTGAACGCGGACGGCCGCATCTCCGATGTCACTGTGCTGCGCGGTGTTCCCGGTGGGTCCATGCTGGACAAGGAGGCGGTGCGTGCCCTGAAGGCCATGCCGAACTGGATCCCCGGACAACAAGGCGGAAAGGCCGTGGCCACCTTCATGACCCTTCCCATTGCCTTCACGCTGCCCAAGAGCGGGAAGTGATGCAGAGGTAGCCTTGGGGGACGTTACTCCGACCGCCGCTCGGCTGCGCCGAGTGGCGAGTGATCCGGGGCTACTGGTCATTCTGCTCCCTCAGGGTCTCCGCTTCGGGACCCTGAGGTTCCGAGTGCCTCAGGGTCCCGGATCTTGCTGAACGCACAGAACGGTTACGGAGACCCTGAGGGGGTGAATACGGCACTGGGCACGAGCGAGGACGCTCGCGCCAGAGGGGGGCTGGAACCTTTATGCAACGATCTCGCTTCCGCGACGTTCCTTCGTCGATCAAAAGGCCATTGTGCATGCGCGTAGCCCTCTTCAGCGTTACGATCGCCGTTCAGCAAGCGTTGGTCGCGCAGCCGGTGATCACTTCTATGGACCAACCACTACAGCCGTATGTGCATGAGGTGCGGCAGGGTATCACCTACGGCGGATACCTGCAGGCGGGGTTCATTACGAATGGTGCTGATGTGCAATGGAACTTTCCGATCACTGGCTTTGACTCGCTACGCACCGTGCTCTTTTCCGACGCGACGGCATCACCATGTGCCACGGATATCATGGGGGCGAACGTGCTTAGACAGGTCTTTCAGGAGCCGCTCGAGCATTTGTTGGTCAACGACCAGGGCGTTTACTCCTTGGGCATGTGTTCAGCGCTCCACGGTCCAAGGATCTTGGCAACGCCGATCCGGCAGCTGCAATACCCTTGCATGTTGGGCTCGTCCTGGCGTGATTCCACCACTTGGACTGAGCCGCTCACAGGAAGGAGCGGCACCTTGGTGCGTAGCGATACGGTGGATGGCTACGGCTCTGTGGTGATCCCTTGGGGTAGTACGGGTGATCTATTGGGTATACGTACGATAGAGACCTGGACCACGGTACAGGGCGGTGATACGCTTGTTCGCGAGCGCTGGAGCCGCCGCCTGCTGAAGCCGGGCTTTCGTATCCCAGTGCTGGAGATGTGGATGACACCGAATTATGTGCCCGGTGACAGTGTGATCACCTGGTACCATGCTGGCCTTCGCTACCTCGGGTCAGAACAGTTTCTCGGGGTCCATTCCACGCACCCGGTCCATCAGGTGTGGCTGAGTCCGCAGCCTGTGGATGATCAGATCCAGTTGGTCGGCCTGGATGCCTCGGGACCGTTGACGACCACCATCTGGGATGCGCGCGGTCGTCGAGTGGCCGGTTCGCCATGGACCGGCCAGCCCCTGCAAGTATCCCAACTGGCGCCGGGGATCTATGTGCTGGAAGTGGATGCACCGGTTCTCCTGCGGTTGCCATTCGTGAAGCGTTGAAACGGCCCCGGCCTGGACGAGCTCCTTTCTTGTATTAGCGCGAGCGTCCACGCTCGTGCCATTCATACGTCATTGGGCACGAGCGAGGACGCTCGCGCCAGAGGGGGGCGAAGGCACTCGCGACACGCGAGCGCCGGTGAGGGATCTACCCCTTTAGCCGGATGAGGGTCCGCTGGAGCTTGTTCTTCGCCACGCCCTCCACCAGTTCCTTGGGCGTGTAGGTGCGGACCTCGCCCTCTTGCTCGATGCGCATCCAATAGAGGTTCATCCGGCTGTTGCCGTCCGCGTCGGCCCAAGGGTCCGTGCCGCCGTGGGTGGTGAGCACCTCCAGCGTGCAGTTCATGCAATGGCCAAGGACGGCTTCTTCGCCCGGGCCCAGCGTGATCGTCACCACACTGTCCGCAGGATCCATGTGCAGCGTGGTATCGGCCACGGTCTCCCGCCCGTTCGTGCGCAAGGCCACCGGTCGTGTGGTGAAGAGCCCATGCCGCCACGGCGCAGGCCGGATCTTGTACGCAAGCGTCACCGGCGCATCGCTCACGTTCTCCACCCGCACCACATGCGAGAAGGAGCAGCCGACCAGCAGCATGCCGGCCGCCAGGAAGAGCAGTGGATGGCGCATGGTGGAGGAAAGGTAGTTCGTCCCGCGTTCGCAACAGGGGCTTGGAAACACACGAGCGCCAGTGTGGTGATCTGAACGCATCACCGCACCACCAGCAGACGGCTCCCCGGCATGATGCCTTGGTCCGTTTCCAGGTAGTAGGTATACGCACCGGCCGGCACATCCGTGGTTGAGATGGTGACCTCCTTCGCGTGGTGCGCGATGGGGATGCGCTTCACCGTGCGGCCGGCTTGATCCACCAGCACCAAGGCGCTTGCGTTCCGCAGGTCACCAAGACGCACGGTGGCCGCCTCGCTCGCGGGGTTGGGATACACACCGCCCTGCACGGCCGCCTGTTCCGTGGGTACGCTCATCTCCGACCCCAGCTGTTCGCCGCAGACGTTGCACGGCAGGTGCCCGGGCAGCAGGTACAGGTTGGAACCGGCCTGGAAGGACACATCGAGCTGCAGGTAGGTGTTCACGCCGTCGCTGAAGACGTACTGCCAGGTGGGGTCCGTTGCGCCGGACAGGTTGGGGAACCGTCCGGGATCCTGGGTGAACAGCACCGTTCCATCCTCCCGGATCACTTCCACCCGGGCCACGGGACCGAGCGACTCCATCGCCAGGAACTCCACCGTGCCCGTGTCGTTGTCGAACAGGTCGCGGGTGAAGTAGGAGAACGCGAGGAAGCCGTAGTTGGGCGGCAGCGCTGGCAGGTGAAGCGAGCGGTACAGCGACATGTCCAGGTTCCACATGTTCAGGGAATCGCCCGCGGGCTGCAGGTCCACCCACTTCGGCCCGGCATCGCCCAGGGTGAGCACGCTGCGCTTCAGCGTTGCCGATGAGCCGATGAGCACCTGTGCTGTTGCGCTCCCGCTGAACATCCCCACCAGGAGCAGGAGGAGCAATGAACGTTTACCGTGGTCCATGGTTCAGGTTGTTGGTTCGTCCGTTCGGCCGATCGCGTACTCGGTCAGACGGGCACTGCGTTCAATGAGGGTTGCGAATGCTGGTCATGCCACGCTAAGGCTGGCTTTCCGAAGAAAGACGGAGGTGCGGGTGAAAAGCGCTGCCTGGAAGCGGTGGCCGTGGGAAGGCCATCGGATCAGATCGGCGGACCGCCAGAGGCGAAGTGAACTGGAGGCACTCGCGACACGCGAGCGCCGGTGGGGGTGCGGGCAGCGCGCGAGCTCCGATTGGGGCAGGTATCGGATATATCGATCTGTATAGATTTGCTACAGCAAACCATAGTTATGAAGCACTGGCCTTGGATCCAAATCTTAATCGCGTTCATACCGGCAATTGCTGGTGTATGTGTCGGTGTATTTCAAGCCATGAAGGCAATCAAGGAAAGTCAATCAAGAATAGAAGAAGAAAGAAAGGTTAAAGAATCTCTTTTCAAAGTGATACAAAGCGTTGATTATGTTATGGGTTTTATGGCTTCTGAGATTGGCGCGGTTCATCCTTGCAGTGATGTGATTGTAGAAGGTTGGTTCGACGTGCATAGTGGAATGAGGACTGGGTTGCTGAGAGCTTGGATAGCAAAGAAGGAGTGTGCATTAGATGCTGTTAGTCCGGATGAGAAAGAAGAATGGATGTTAAGGTGGCTGAATTTATGGGAAATGTCAATAAGTCAATCAATCCATAATGTCAATCGTGGGCATGAATTGGTGAAGCCATTTAATGCAGATTTGTACTTTATTGAGGATCGGCTTAGAAATCGATGGGGTATTACACAATTAAAGGACACGGATCGTTTGAGTTCAAGGAAGCTTGCAGAAGTAGTAATGACTTCATTCCAAGGCATTTTAGATAGGTTGTTAATAATGGATATGGCATTGCGGAAAGAGGGGTATGCAATTGCGAGAGCTAGATGTAGTAGTCTGATGAAAGAGAAATACCCTTCGGCTACTGGAATAGATCTAATCTTTCGAGGTAGCTAGGTTTATCCCTGCAGGGTCATCGCTTCGGGACGTTGAGGTTCTGGATGCCTCAGGTTCCAGTGTCCTTCTGAGCGCACAGACCGGTTGCGGAGACTCTGACGGAGTCAGGTGGAGTGGGCACTCACAACACGCGAGCGCTGGTAGGGGGAGGACAAATGAGGCTTCGACGACTAAAAGTTGGTGATTGTCCAACTCATGCCCTCCTCATCGGTGCAGCGTCCAGGAAGCACGGGCAAGTCTAGTTCATCTGCAAGTGCAAGAGTGCGCCCTTCGAGTTCCTGTTCGGACATAAGAGCGTGCTTGTATCGAGCCTTTATCCGCATATAGATTAGGGTGTGCGACCTTATGTGTTCTTTGATTCGATGTGCGAGCAGATCAAATTCACTCTTGTTCAAGTAGTGAAGAACGTTGCTGCAGAGAATCATGTCGTATGCTGGCCGCGGCCAATTACTGTTCGCAGCGTCGGTGCCGTACTGAAGGTGAAATGCGGCCGAAAAGGCTCTTTTCGATATCAGTTCTGGGATGGCATCTGAGGTTGGATCGGGTTTGATGATTTGTTGGTAGAGGTCAAAATGGTCTATGTATTTGGGATGCCCGGCGTTCTGAGCTGTCTGTTCTAGCAAGGGCGCAAGTGGTTCTCGTTCGAGGCCATCGATGAAGGGGATGCCGAAAATGTGATGGAGTACAAAGCCTGTTGCCCCCTCTCGACATCCAATATCCAAAACAGTTTGGGGCTTACTTGAACGTAGCTTGGCCTCAATCCTCTGGTTCGTTGTGCCAGCAATTAGGTCGAGGAACGAATCCTCTTGCCCTAAAGGACAAGGCACGCCCGCCATTTGCTTGCACGCGTTTACATCATTCCCTCACCATCCCCACCACCTTCTCCACGATGTCCTCGATGCTGGGCTTGCTGAAGTAGTCGCCGTCGCTGCCGTAGGCGGGGCGGTGGGCCTTGGCGGTGAGGGTGCTTGGCGTGGCGTCAAGGTGGCGGTAGCCGCCCTGCACTTCCAGGATCTCGCGCAGCAGGTAGGCGCTGGCGCCGCCGGGTACGTCCTCGTCCACCACCAGCAGGCGGTTGGTCTTGCGCAAGCTCTCCACGCAGCGGTGCGTGCGGTCGAAGGGGAGGAGGGTGCGCGCGTCGATCAGCTCCACGGAAATGCCGAGCTGCTCGAGCGTGTCGCAGGCCTTGGCGCAGAGGGTGAAGGTGCTGCCGTAGCTCACCAGGGTGAGGTCCGTGCCTGCGCGCACCACCTCGGGGATGCCGATGGGCACGGTGAACTCGCCGAGGTTGGCGGGCATGCGCTCCTTGCTGCGGTAGCCGTTGAGGCATTCGATCACCAGCGCGGCGTCGTCGCTTTGGATCAAGGTGTTGTACATGCCGGCGGCCTGCTGCATGTTGCGGGGCACGCACACCACCACGCCGCGCACGCTGTTGATGATCATGCCCATGGGGCTGCCGCTGTGCCACACGCCCTCCAGCCGGTGGCCGCGCGTGCGGATGATCAGCGGGCACTTCTGGCCGCCCTTGGTGCGCCATTGCACGGTGGCCAGGTCGTCGCTCATGCCCTGCAGGCAGTAGAGCAGGTAGTCCAGGTACTGGATCTCCGCCACGGGGCGCAGGCCGCGCAGCGCCATGCCCATGCCCTGGCCCAGGATGGTGGCCTCGCGGATGCCGGTGTCGCTCACGCGCAGCTCGCCGAAGCGGGCCTGCATGCCCTCCATGCCCTGGTTCACATCCCCGATCTTGCCGGTGTCCTCGCCGAAGGTGAGCAGCAGCGGCTCTTTCTCGAAGAGCGCGGCGAAGTTGTCGCGGATGATCAGGCGGCCGTCCACCTGCTCATCGCCCGCGTACCGCACGGGCACTTCGGGCACGTTCAGGCAGCTCTTCGTGCTTTGGCTGTACAGGTGGCTGCCGTAGCGGTCCGCGTTGGCGGTCAGTGCGCGGTCGATCCAGGTGCGAAGTTCGTCGTGCACCGGCAAGGATGCCGGTGACCCAAGAAGCGCCCTGCGCGCGGCGCTGACCACCTCCTTGCGGCCCGGGGACATTTCGCTGCGGAGCTCCTGCGCGATGGCGGGGTCCAGCGCTTCGATCAGCGGCAGCACGGCGTCGCGCTCGGCCTTGATCTCGTCCTGGAACGCGGCCCATGCGGCCTTCTGCGCGGCGCGGGCATCGGCCTTGGCCTTGGCCTCGATGGCGTCCAGTTCATCGGCGCTCACCAGCGGGCTGCCACCGGGACGGAAGCTCAGGATCCACTCGCGGAACTTCACGTTGCAGTCGTACACCTTGTACCACTCCAGCAGGGGGATCTGCTCGGTGGGCTTGCCGTCCTTGTCGCGGATCCAATCGCTCACGTTGCTCTTGTAGCGCTCGTGGCTGCCGCTGGTGCTGTGGCCCTGCGGCTGCGTCACCTCCTCCACGTGGATCAGGCAGGGCACGTGCTCCTCGCGGCAGAGCGCGATGGCCTGCTCGTAGGTGCGGTTCAGGTGCGCGTAGTCCCAGCCCTTGGTGCGGTAGATGCGCAGGCCGTTGGTGTTGTCCTCCTTCTCGAAGCCGGCGAGCACCTTGCTGATGCTGCCCTTGGTGGTCTGGTAGGCCTTGCTCACGCTGATGCCCCAACCGTCGTCCCACACGCTCATGGCCATGGGCACCTGCAGCACGCCCGCGGCGTTGATGGTTTCCCAGAAGTGGCCCTCGCTGGTGCTGGCGTCGCCGATGGTGCCGAAGGCCACCTCGTTGCCCTTGTCGCTGAAGCGGGTGTAGCCGTGCAGGGCGGGGTTCTCGCGGAACACCTTGCTGGCCTGGGCCAGGCCCAGCAGGCGCGGCATCTGGCCGGCCGTGGGGCTGATGTCCGGGCTGGAGTTCGGCTGGGCCATCAGGTCCTTCCATTCCCCGCGCGCGTCCAGGCTGCGCGTGGCGAAGTGGCCGTTCATGCTGCGGCCGGCGCTGCTGGGGTCGGCGTGCACGTCGGCATGGGCGTACAGCTGGGCGAACCACTGCTGCACGGTGAGCTCGCCGATGGCGAACATGAAGGTCATGTCCCGGTAGTAGCCGCTGCGCCAGTCGCCGTTGCGGAACTGCTTGGCCATGCACACCTGGGCCAGCTCCTTGCCATCACCGAAGATGCCGAACTTGGCCTTGCCCCCCAGCACTTCCTTGCGGCCGATGAGGCTGGCCTCGCGGCTGGTGACGCAGAGCGCATAGTCGCGGAGGATCTCGTCCTTCAGTTCGTCCAGCGTCATTTCGGCTTCGGGTGCGGTCTTGGTGCGGGCCATCGGCGGTCTCGGTGTTCGCTCGCGAAAGTAGGGCGGCACCGCATGTATCGATCGCCCGCCGCCGCCCCGTTCCGGGGGCCGTCCGACCCGGGCCGCGGACCCGCCGGAACGGTGCGACCGTGGCCGGGTCGTGGCGCGGTGCCATCTTCGCCGCCGTGTCGGCCGGGCCCTGTTGATGGCCGCGGAACGTCCACGCAGGTCATCGCTGGTACATGAGCACCCCCGCGCACATCCGCCCGGCCACCGCGGCCGACCTTCCGGCGATCGTGGCCATCATGAACGAGGTGATCGCCAACACCTTGGCCATCTACGCCTACGAGCCGGTCTCGCTGGCGGAGCGCCAAGCCTGGTTCCAAGCGCAGCAGGCCGGCGGCTGGCCGGTGCTGGTGGCCGAGCTGAATGGACAGGTGGTGGGCTACGGCAGCATCGGCGTGTTCCGCGCGCGGCCGGCCTACAAGTACTCCGCGGAGCACAGCGTGCATGTGGATGCCGCGCACCGCGGCGCCGGGGTGGGCGGCGCACTGCTCACCGCACTGATCGCCGAGGCCAAGGCCATGGGCCTGCGCACGCTCATCGGCGGCATCGACTCCGGGAATACGGGCAGCCTGGCGTTCCACGCGCGGCACGGCTTCGTGGAGTGCGCACGCATCAAGGAGGTCGCCTACAAGTTCGGGCGCTGGCTGGACCTGGTGTTCGTGCAACTGCTGCTGCCCGGGCCGGAAACCCCGACGGAACCGTGAGCGCCGAGCAACCGTCCCGCCTGAAGGTCTACCTCGCCTTCGCCGCCATCTACATCATCTGGGGAAGCACCTACTTCGGCATCAAGGAGGCGCTCACGGGCTTTCCGCCCTTCCTGCTCGGCGGGCTCCGCTTCCTGGTGGCCGCGGCACTGATGACGGCAGGCTGTGCGATCGCCCGCGTCCCGATGCTGCCGCGCACGGGCCTGTGGAAGGTGCTGCTCACCGGGCTGCTGCTGCTCTTCCTGGGCAACGCGTCGGTGGTGTGGGTGCAGCAGACCGTGCCCAGCAGCGTGGTGGCCATCATCATCGCGGTGGCGCCGCTCTCCTTCACGCTGATGGACAAGCCGCAATGGGGCGTGAACTTCCGCAGCCCGGCCACGCTGCTCGGCGTGCTGGCGGGGATCGTGGGGGTGTGGCTGCTGTTCAGTTCACGGCTGCAGCTGCAATTGGCCGGGCACGCGGGCGGTTTCGGCCTTGGGACCGCGCTGGTGATGCTGGTGGCGATCACGGCGTGGCCCGCGGGCTCGCTCTTCAGCAAGTACAACCCGGTGGACCTGCCGAACTCGGCGGGCAGTGCCTGGCAGATGGCGACCGGTGCGGTGTGCTTCCTCACCGTGTCGCTGTTCCGCGGCGAACCGGCGGCGGTTGAGTGGGGCGCGATCCCGCTGCGCGCATGGCTCGCGCTGGGCTACCTGGTGGTGTTCGGCAGCATCATCGGGTATAGCGCCTACGTGTGGCTGCTGCGCGTGCGGCCGGCCACGCAGGTGAGCACCTACGCGTACGTGAACCCCGTGGTGGCCGTGCTGCTCGGGGTCTTCATCGGCCACGAGCAATTGGGCTGGCGCGAACTGGCGGGCCTGCTGGTGATCCTGGGCGGCGTGCTGCTGATCAACCTGGCGAAGTACCGGGCAGGGCGGCAGCGCTGAACGGCCTGCCTGCCAGATCCTGCTTGGATCAGCGCTGGGCCAGCTTCTCCAGGCGCGCCTTGTCCTTGATGCGGATCTCCCGCCCCTGGCTGTCGATCAGGCCTTCCTCCTTCAGGTCGGTGAGGCAGCGGATGAGCGATTCGGTGGCCGTGCCCACAATGGTGGCCAGGTCCTCGCGGCTGATCTTCACGCCCAGTCCCGGTTCTGCGGATCCGGCGTAGCGGTCGTGCACGCGCAGGAGGGCATGGGCCACGCGCTGGCGCACGCTGGCGTAGGCCAGTTGCAGCAGGTGCTGCTCCTTCTCCTTCACATCGTGCGCGAGCATTTTGATGAAGCGGATGCTGACGTCGCGGTCCTTGTACAACAGCGCCAGCAGGTCCTCCCGCGGGATCAGGGCCACCTCGCAGGGCTCCAGTGCTTCCGCGGTCTCCAGCGCCCGGCCGTTCTCCAGCAGGCCCATGTAGCCGATGAAGTCGCCGGCGGCCAGCAGGCCCGTGACGAACTCCTTGCCGTCGTTGTTGATCTTGAAGGTGCGCACCTTGCCGCTGATCAGGAAGGGCACCTGGCGCAGTTCGTCGCCCTCGTGGAAGAGCACCTCCTTTTGGGGCAGCTTGCGCGTCTTGCGGTCCTTGCTCAGGTCCTTCAGGGCCTCCAGCCCGCGCGCCTGGTCCATGAACTTGTTCAGCCCGCCGAAGCCTTCGTCGAAGCCCTTGCGGAAGAGCTCGCTGCGCTTCAGGCGGCCTTCGATGGCGTTGAGCAGTTCGCTCTCCTCGAAGGGCTTGGTCAGGTAGTCGTCCGCACCGAGTTCCATGCCCTTGCGCACGTCGCCGCGTTCGGCCTTCGCGCTCAGGAAGATGAAGGGCAGTTCGGCCGTGGCCGGGTCGCGCCCCAGCATGTGCAGCACGCTGTAGCCGTCCAGCTCGGGCATCATGATGTCGCAGAGCACCAGGTCGGGCTTCTCCCGGCGTGCCAGTTCAATGCCCTTGCGACCGTTCTCCGCTTTCAGCACGCGGTAGTTGGCGAGCTCGAGGATCTCGGCGGTGTTGTCGCGCATGTCGGCATCGTCCTCGATCAGCAGGATGGTCTTCATGCGGTGGTGGTTTCGGTGGTGGGTTGATGGGCGGGAACGTCCACGGTGAACACGGTGCCGCCCGGTCCGCTGCGGAAGGTGATGGTGCCGCCGAGCATGTCGATGTAGCGCTTCACGATGTTGAGCCCAAGGCCCGTGCCCTGGATGGTCATCACGTTGCTGCCGCGGAAGAAGCGCTCGAACAGGTGCTGCTGGTCCTCGGCGGGGATGCCCATGCCTTGGTCGGCCACCTCGATGGTGAGCCGGCCGCCGGCCAAGTGGGTGCGCATGTGGATCGGCGCGTTCTCCGGGGAGTATTTCACGGCGTTCGTCACCAGGTTGGTGATCACGTGCCCCAGCATTTGCCGGTCGGTGAACACGGTGCGCTCCTCGCCGGTGTGGTCGTATTCGATGGACTGCCCGGGCTTGGCCAGGCTGCGCAGTTCCTCCAGCTGCTCGATGCAGTGGTGGACGATGTCGAAGCTGCAATTGTTCACCTGCACATGGCCCTCCTCGATGCGCTCCAGCGAGAGGAATTCGTTGAGCATGGCGGTGAGCTCGCGCACCTTGGTGCGGATGCGGGTGACGTGCTTCTCCACCTTCTCCTCCCCCCCGGTGTAGCGGGCGATGAGGTCCACGCTGCTCATGATGGTGCTGAGCGGTGTGCGGAACTCGTGGCTGGCCATGGCTACGAAGCGGCTCTTCAGCGCGTGCAGTTCCTTCTCCTTCTCCAGCGATCCGCGCAGGCTGTCCTCGGCCGCGCGCAGTTCGGCGGTGCGTTGCTCCACCCGGTCCTCCAGCTCCTCGTTGGTGCGGCGGAGCTCCTCCTCGGCCTTGAAGCGCAGGGTGATGTCCGAGACCAGCGCCATCACGTAGCGCTTGTCCCCCACCTGGAAGTGGTTCAGGCTCACCTCCACGGGGAACACGCTGCCATCGCGCCGCTGCCCGCGCAAGTGCATGCCGATGCCCATGCTGCGCTGTACGGGACGCTTGTCGTACGATGCCCGGTGCGCTTCGTGCTTCATGCGCATGGACGCGGGCAGCAATTGCTCCAGGCGCTGACCCACCAACTCGTCCTCCCCATAGCCGAACATGCGACCCAGGCTCGGGTTCTGCATGATGATCATACCGTTCTGGTCGATGACCACCAAGCCCTCCGCTGCGGTCATGAACAGCAGCTCGCATACCCGTGCGATGTCGGCGTCCGCGAGCACACCGTCTGCGCTCTTCAGCATGGCCGCAAGGTACGCCCGGATGGTCTCCGAACGGGTCATCGGGGAGGCCCTGCGGGGGTAACGCTCACGTCGCCCGTGCGCTCATCGTAAACCCGCCAGCGGCTCAGTGGTTTCGCGTACAGATTGAGCGTGACCGCCCGCTCGGGACCCCGGTTGGTGAACCGGTGGATCGCCTTGCCGTTCAGGAACTGGTCCATGGAACCGGCCCGCAGGTGGAGCTCCCGGGTCCGTTTCACCCCGCCACCGTGCTCCAGTTCAAAACGCTCCTCCACTACTTCGCCCAGCACGGGGTGGATCCACGCCGTCTGACTGTCGAAGTCGTGCACGCTGGTGCGCTGCCCGGGTTCGTAGCAGATCACCAGCAGCTCGAAGTCCTCGTTGCGGTGGATGCAGGTGCGCGTGTAGTGCCGCGTGTTCCAACGGAAATACGGCTCCAGGTCGCGCGTGGGCACGGCGTACCGCTCCAGGATGGCTCCATAGGCCGCGGGATCGCGGTGCCGCAGGAGCTCCTGCACCAGTTCGCGGATGGTGGTGATCGGGGCGGACATCAACGGGGACGCAGCATGCGCGCGATGGGCAAACCTATCGGGGGGCGATGCGGTCGGACCTGACGTTCGTCAGTGATGCGTGAAGAGCGTGCGCCGCCGCGCCCCACAAGGGTTCTGTGACGATCCTCACCCGCGATGCGCGTTGGATCCCGCTCCTTCGTGGACCAAACTACACGAAGATGGCACAGCACTTCCAGGTCCTCGTGGTGGGCGGCGGCAACGCCGGCCTTTCCGCGGCCGCACTGTTGCTCCGGCGCAATGCCCGCCTCAGCGTGGGCATCATCGAGCCTTCCACCAAGCACTACTACCAGCCCGCGTGGACCCTGGTGGGCGGGGGGGCGTTCGACATCTGCGACACGGAGCGCGAGGAGAAGGACTACATCCCCACGGGTGCCACCTGGATCAAGGACCGCGCGGCCACCTTCCTGCCCGAAGAGAACGCCGTGACGCTTGCGCAGGGTGAGCGGGTCACTTACGACCAGCTGCTCGTTTGCCCCGGCATCCAGCTCGACTGGTCGGCGGTGAAGGGCCTGCCGGAAGCACTGGGCCGCAACGGCGTCACCTCCAACTACAGCTTCCAGCATGCGCCGTATACCTGGGAGCTGATCAAGGGACTCCGCAAGGGCAGGGCGATCTTCCACAGTCCGCACACCGTGGTGAAGTGCGGGGGCGCGCCGCACAAGATCATGTACCTCGCTGCGGACCACTGGCGTCGCGCGGGCGTGTTGAAGGACATGGACATCCAGTACTGGAGCGGTGGGACCAAGCTCTTCGCCGTGCCCCGGTACGAGAAGACCCTGCTGAAGGTGGTGGAGCGCGGAGGCATCAAGCTCAACTTCTTCTGGAAGTTGGAGGAGATCGACGGGCCGAACAAGCGCGCCCGCTTCGTCGGCTTCGGCGAGAAGAACAAGGACGTGGTGCAGTGGGTCGACTACGACATGCTGCATGTGACACCGCCGCAGAGCGCCCCGGACTTCATCAAGAAGAGCCCCCTGGCCAATGCGGCCGGATGGGTGGATGTGGACAAGAACACGCTTCGCCATGTGCGCTACCCGAACGTGTGGAGCATCGGTGATGCGGCGGCGCTGCCGACCTCCAAGACCGGTGCCGCCATCCGTAAGCAGACGCCGACCGTGGTGGAGAACATCCTGGCCGCGATGGCCGGCAAGCCCCTGCCAGCCTCCTACGGTGGCTACACGTCCTGCCCGATCGTCACCGGCTATGGCAAGCTGGTGCTTGCGGAGTTCGACTACGAAAACAAGCCCCAGGAGACCTTTCCCATCGACCAGAGCAAGGAGCGCTGGAGCATGTACCAACTGAAGAAACAGGTGCTGCCGCGCATGTACTGGAACCTGATCCTGCGGGGCATGGCGCAGGGATGACTGGAAACAACTGGCCGGTTCACCCAATGACCAACGACACCAACAGCCGAATGAACATCTGCATCATGCGCATCCCATTTCTTGCTTTGCTCATCTCCGCTACGGCCGCTCAAGCACAGCTTGTCGGCACCCGCGAGCTCGTCGTTCAGGAGATCACGATCCCGGGGATGCCCGGTGTGCAGTCCTTCGCCTGGGGACAGTTCGACGGTCAGTGGTTCATCATCGGTGGGCGCACCGATGGCCTGCACCGCAGACAGCCGCCATTTGCCTTTCTGGCGAGCGGCAACAACACGAGCGCCTACGTCGTGGACCCGGTCACGGCCCAGGTGTGGTCGGCTCCGCTCACCACGCTTCCGCAGGCTATGCTGGAGCAGCTGCAGAGCACCAACATGGAGTTCGATCAACGGGAGGGGACCTTGTACTGCGTGGGCGGCTATGGCTATTCACCGACCGCCCTGGACCACATCACCCATCCGCGGCTCACGGCCATCGACCTGCCGGGTGTGATGAACGCCATCCGCAACGGAGCGCCCATCGCCTCCTTCTTCCGGCAGATCACGGATGAGCGCATGGCCGTGACCGGCGGTCAGATGCGCCTCATCGACGGCTGGTTCAACCTGGTCGGGGGGCAACGCTTCATCGGTCGCTACAACCCCAACGGCCCCGATTTCGGTCCGGGATTCATCCAGGAGTACACCAACGCCGTGCGGCGCTTCCATGTGCTGGACGACGGCGACCAACTGGTCATCGCCGACCTCTGGGAGCATGTGGACACGGTGAACCTGCACCGCCGAGACTACAACATGCTGCCACAGGTGTTCCCCGATGGTCAGGTAGGGCTCACCGTGTTCACGGGCGTGTTCCAGTATGCGGAGGATCTGCCCTGGCTCAACACCGTGGACATCCGCGATACCACCGTCACCGTGGTGCCCGGCTTCCAGCAGTTGTTGAACCAGTACCACGGCGCCCATGCCGGCCTGTACGATGCTGCATCGAACACCATGCGGTCCCTCTTCCTCGGTGGCATCGGTCGTTACTACTTCGACGATGCCGGCACCTTGTGGGATGATCCGAACGTTCCCTTCGTGCGCACGATCAGCCTGGTGCAGCGCGATGCGGCCGGTGCGATGAGCGAAGCGCAGGTGGGCCTGATGCCGGGCCTGCTGGGTGCGAGCGCCGAGTTCATCCCCTGGCCGGCCACCCCGCAGGACGAGAACGGCATCCTGCTGGAGTCACAGTTCACCGGCGATACCGTGGTGCTCGGGCATGTGGTGGGCGGGATCGAGAGCAGTGCGTCGAACATCTTCTTCATCAATACCGGCGTGGAGAGCCAGGCCAGCACCCGGGTGTTCCGCGTGCTGCTCGTGGATCCGGGCACGGGTTCGCCCGAGCCCGCCGCGCACGGCATGGGTCTGCAGGTGCTGAACGATGCAGGCCTGTTGTACCTGACCACCACCTTGCCCGAAGGACGCACGGGAGGTTTCCGCATCCTGGACGCCATGGGCCGGCCTGTGCACGTGCCGTCCGATACGGTGCCGGGTGGGCGATGGACAGGCACGGTGGACGTGCGCGGTCTGGCGGAAGGTGCCTACCTCGTGGAGCTGCGCGCCGGTGACAAGCGCATTGTGCGCCGCTTTGTGCGATGAGCGGTGAGCGAGGTGATGAACGTCACCGTCAACATCCGTCGCGTGCATTCCCTTTGCGGGCAGAAACAGCGCAAGACATGGAACCCATCCACATGCCCCGCATCGGGGACCAGGCCCCGGACTTCGAGGCCAACACCACGCACGGACCGCTGAAGTTCAGCGAGTACATCAAGGGAAGCTGGACCATCCTGTTCTCCCACCCGGCCGACTTCACGCCCGTGTGCACCACGGAACTGAGCGGCTTCGCGCAGCAGAAGGAGTGGTTCGCCGCGCGCAACACCAAGCTGATCGGCGAAAGCATCGACAGCATCCACAGCCACGTGGCCTGGGTGCAGGCCGTGCGCGAGAAGACCGGCGTGTACATGGACTTCCCGATCATCGCCGACATCGACATGAAGGTGGCGAAGCTGTATGGGATGCTCCATGAGAACACGAGCAACACCGCTGCCGTGCGCGCCGTGTTCTTCATCGACCCGAAAGGCACCATCCGCCTGATCATGTACTACCCGCTGAACGTGGGCCGCAACATGGACGAGATCATGCGCGTGCTGGAGGCCATGCAGACCGCCGATGCGCACGGTTGCGCCATGCCGCTCAACTGGAAGAAGGGGGAGAAGGTGATCGTGCCGCCGCCCAAGACGCTGAAGGACCTCGACGCGCGCCTGAACGAGAAGGGCATCGAGCTGATCGACTTCTACCTGGCCAAGAAGGACCTGCAGCCCGCCTGACGGGTCCCGTTATCCGCAGCGAAGGCTCCCGCCATGGGGGCCTTTGTTGTTCCCGGATGCGACCACCCTCATGGCACCGGGGCCTTCGGCCGCCGCAGGTCCAGGTTGCACACCACCGCCAGGTGCACCGTGCTGTTCAGTTCGATAAGGTCGGCGCCGCTGGCGGCACCGGGCCGCTGGATGGTCTGGTACAGGTAGCCCAGCAGGATGCCGATGGGCTTGCTCACCTGGTAGCCGAGCAGGCCTGACAGCCGGTTCTGCTGGATCAGGTCGAGCCGCTCGCTATCGCCGAAGTTGAGGAAGACCTCATCGTACAGATGGGCGCTGAACACGCCGGGTGCGACCTTCGGATGGCCCAGCGGCACCGTCACCCATACCCGGTAGCGGAAACGGCTCTGGTACACGTAGCGGTCCAGCACCCCTTCGTCCGGATCATCGGCCGAGGGGACCATCCGGGCGATGAAACGCTCCTCCATCCGGAACCGGTGCTGGATGCCCACCCGGCCGATCGGCTGGGTGAGCTGCACCTGCTGGTACAGGTGGTGCTCGTGGTTCCGGAAGCGGATGGGATGGGTGCCGTACGGGTAGTTGATGTAGAAGCTGTATCCCTGCGTGAGCAGCACCTGGTCGTTCAGGTGGAAGTTGATGGCCGGGCGCAGGAGCAGCTGCTGCCAATGCACGCCCAGTTCCGCGCGGCGCCAGTGCCCTTCGGTGTGGAAGCTCCAACGTTCGCTGATGCGCTGATCGCCCCAGTGCGATACCCAGAGGTGCGTGTTCGGCGCGGTGATGCGCTGGGCGCTTCCCACCAGGGTGGTGCACAGGAACAGGAGGCCCTGAAGGTGGCGCAGCATGGTGCGAAGAAAGGGGATGGGGGTGTGGGTGAAGCGGGCAGGACCTCATCATTGGCACAAACCCTTCAGCGATCGTGCGCTACCGGGTGCTCCCTACCTTGCCGTGCACACACCGCCCATGATCCCATCCTCCACCACCGATCACCAAGCGCACCGCCTGCTGCGGGGAGGTGCCTGGCTCCTGTTGCTGGGTCTGCTCACCGGACTGCTCGTGCCCGCTGTGGCCAACCCCCGCATGGGCCTCAGCAGCCACATCGAAGGCGTGCTCAACGGCATGCTGCTGCTTGTGCTCGGCCTGCTCTGGACCCGCTTGGTACTGCCTGAGCGCTGGCGCCGCATAGCGGCCGCGTGCAGCCTCTATGGTGCGTTCGCCAATTGGGCCACCATGTTGCTTGCGGCCGTCCTCGATGCGGGAGGCCAGCTTTCGGTGGAGGCACAGGGCCGCACCGGTGCACCGCTCGCCGAAGGCCTCGTCAACTTCGGGCTGGCCTCCCTTACCGTGGCCATGCTCACCGCATCCGTCACGGTGATCGTGGGCCTGAAGCGCACCGCCGGTTGATCGGGCGTGCGCGTGTGCTCCCGTTGTGTGCAGCACTTCCCGACCGGGCGATAAGCACGCATGCGCACGCTCGTTGCGGGTAGCCAGGTATGCCGGGTCACGAACTGCGGAGGAGGGTGCCTGCTACATTTGAAAGGATGCCCATGCTCACCCGCACCGTCCGTATCCTGGCGTTGGTGAGCCTTTGCACCGACCTGGCCAGCGAGATGCTCTACCCGGTGATGCCGCTCTATTTGCAGCACATCGGCTTCAGCATGCTGTTGATCGGCATCCTGGAAGGTGTGGCTGAAGCGACCGCCGGACTGAGCAAGGGCTGGTTCGGGCTGCGGAGCGACCAGCTGCAGCGGCGTCTGCCCTTCGTGCAATGGGGCTATCTGCTCAGCGCCCTCAGCAAGCCCATGCTCGCGGTGATGGCGTCACCGTGGTGGGTGTTCCTGGCGCGCACCACCGACCGCCTGGGCAAGGGCCTGCGCACCGGTGCGCGCGATGCCATGCTCAACGCCGAGTGCACGCCGGCCAACAAGGGGCGCGTGTTCGGCTTTCACCGCAGCATGGACACGCTGGGCGCCGTGCTGGGCCCGGCTGCCGCACTGGTGTACCTGCACTTCCGTCCAGAGGACTATGTGCCGCTCTTCCTCATCGCCTTCGTGCCTGGGCTGCTGGCCATCGCGCTCACCCGCCTGTTGAAGGAGCGGCCGCTCGCACCGGTGAAGGCACCGTGGCCCGGCTTCTTCGCCTTCCTGCGCTACTGGCGGGACGCGCCGCGCGACTACCGCCGCCTCACCACCGGCCTGCTGCTCTTCGCGCTCTTCAACAGCAGCGATGTTTTCCTGCTGCTCGGTGCCAGGCATGCGGGCCTCAGCGACAGCCACACCATCGGGGTCTACATCTTCTACAACCTGGTGTATGCGCTCTTCGCCTTTCCGCTGGGCACCCTGGCCGACCGTATCGGGGTGAAGCGTGTGTTCCTCATCGGCCTTGTCCTCTTCGCGGCGGTCTACTTCGGCATGGCCGCCGCCAACGGCGTGGTGATGGTGGCCGTGCTCTTCCTGCTCTATGGGCTCTATGCCGCCGCCACCGAGGGCGTGGCGAAGGCGTGGATCGGCTTGTTGGTTCCGAAGGAGCAGATGGCCTCGGCCGCAGGCGCCTATGCCGGCCTGCAAAGCCTGTGCGCGCTGGTGGCCAGCAGCCTGGCGGGCGCGTTGTGGATGGCCTTCGGTGCGGCGGTCACCTTCGCGGGATCGGCGGTGATGGCGCTGGTGGTGCTGGGCTACATGGTGCTGCTGGTGCGCGCACCCCATCGGCCTTGACGCGCGGCTGCGAGGCGCATGGGCCGTACCTGGTGCCGGTACCACACGGCACGCGAGAGCTGGTCAGGCGGTCCGGAGCGCCTTCCGCGCCGCATCCGCCAGGGTGACCACGCCGGCGCCGAGCATGATCGCATCCTTCACCACCAGCCGGCCCGCACCGCTCAGCAGCGGGAAGCCGTGCTCGGGTCCGCCCAGGTCGGGCACCCAGGCCTCCGGCGTGGTGATGAGGAAGCTGAGCGTGATCACTGACATGCCGATGCACAGGAAGCTACCCAGCGCGGACAAGCGCGGGAACCACGGATAGAGCGCGATGAGCAGGCCGATGGCGCAGATGACCGCACCGAGACCGAGGGCGAAGGGATAGGTGCCGTTGGCCTCGTGCCACGCGCGGTTCTCGGGCACCACCTGGCCTTCGCGGTTCATGTGGGCCTGGTAGTCCGGTGCGTCGTGGTGGTAGAAGAAGCGCATCACCGGGCTGTTGGCCACGAAGGGCACGATGCCGTCGGCCTCGTAGTGGTACACCTTGAGGCCACCGATCCAAAGCAGCACCAGCACGGTGCCATAGCGGAGCAGGTGCATGCCCACACGGTCAAGGCGTGTGGCGTGGTGCAGTAGGGTGGTGAGCATGGCGCGGTATCGTGGATGAGGTGCGGGCAAAGAGAACGATCAGCGCCTGTGCCACACGCTGCCGTTGCGCGTGTGTACGGCGCGCACGGTGCCGGCCTTTTCCGCGGCCTGCAGTTGCGCCAGGGCCTGGGCGTGGGTGATGCCCAGCATCACGGCCACCTCTTCAGCACACCAGGAGTGATGTGTGGCGAAGAGCTCCGGCAAGGTGCTGGGTCGGGGGGCGGGAGTTGCTGCTGGCATGAGCTTCTTCACCGCCTCCTCGAAGGTGGCGTAGGGCCGCGCCCCGTACACCAGCTGGCGTTCACCCGCATCGTTGCTGAAGATGAAGGTGGGGAAGCCACGCACCCCCAGCGATCGCGCCAGCGTGAGGTCGGCTTGGAAGAGCGCGTTGGCCGCGCCTTTGTGGTCGGCCTCCAGGCGCGTCACATCCAGTCCAGCGAACGAGGCCGCTTCGGCGATCACGGGCCACTTGGTGATGTTCTTCTTCTCCACCAGCACCTGCTCGCGCAGGCGGCGTAGGAACACCAGCGCCTTGGCAGGGTCCTGCAGCTGCGCGGCCTTGAAGGCGATGCTCGGCGGATAGCTGCTGGGCAGCGGGTCCTCCAGCCACACATCGCCGATGATGGGCATGCGGTAGTGCGGGCTCACCTCGTCCCAATGTCCGGCCACGTCGCTGGGCTTGCTGATGCCGCCGCTGTTGTACACATCCCAGCCGGGCAGCAGGCCGCCCATGTGGTACTGCACATCGACCAGGTGGCCATACTCCGCTTTCAAGCGGCGCAGTTGCGGCTCGGCACCCCAACAGCTGCTGCAGATGGGGTCCGTGAAGTAGAGCAGGGTGATGGGCTTGGTCTTCGATGCTGCGGGTTGCGCGAACAGGGTTCCCGCGTCGGCCTCCGTGCCAGGCACGGCGCATACGCCGGTATCGGGGTCACAGAGCAGTGGGTTGGTGGGAGATGTGGTGGACATGGCCGGGGTCGGTGTTTGTGCACACGCGTTCAGCGTCAGCAGAAGGAGTGCGAGGTGAGCGATCTGTGTCACGCAGGGTTAACTTGCGGGCACAAAGTTCGCCTGCTGTGAAGCGCACTGCAATAAGTCAGGAGAAGTTGACCACGTCGGAGCTGGGTCCCGATTGCCCGGCCGAGCGGTTGCTGCGCAGTGTGTCCGGCAAGTGGAAGCCGAACATCATCGTGCTGGCCACACAGGGTCCCGTGCGGTTCAGCCAGCTCTTGCGGGCGTTGCCGGGCAGCAACAAGCAGTCCATCACCGCTGCGCTCCGCGAACTGGAGAGCGATGGACTGCTGCTGCGCGTGGTGATCCGGCCGAAGCCCTTGCATGTGGAGTACACGCTCACCCCGTTGGGCGAACAGATGGTGCCCCTGCTGAAGGGCATGGAACACCTCGGCTGACGACGCGATCGCGGTCATCTATTTCTGACTTATTGCGGGGGCATTTCGAGCGCCGGAGTTTTGCGGCGGCATCATAAAAGCCGCATAGCATGGAAACCCCGCTCGCAGTTGTACAACGCATGCTCGGTGCCTTCGGCGCCGGCAACATGGAGGAGCTCAAGACGACCTTGTCCGCTGATTCCACCTGGGTCTATCACGGCCCCAAGGAGGTGCCCTACGCCGGCACGTATGTCGGCAAGGATGAAGTGGTCCGCTTCATCGGCACCATCATTCAGCACACCAACATCGAGGGCTTCGGTGTGGATGGTTTTGTGGCCGAAGGCGACAAGGTGGTGGTGCTGGGCCACGAGAAGCAACGCATCAAGAAGAACGGCCTGTTGCTCGACCAACGTTGGGTGATGGTGTATACCGTCAGCAACGGCCTCATCACGCACCTGGACGAGTTCGCGGACACGGCCAACGCCGCGAAGCTGTTCACGGCGTGATCGCTGAACGATGTGAACAGAGGGGCTTCCTGAGCGATCAGGAGGCCCCTCTTTCATTAGCGGTAGCCGTCAGCGCAGTTCAGGTTGGAGCTCAGCGCTCCGGAGCATCGGTCAAGCCAGACCCGCAGCCCGGCGATCTACTCCACGCGCTCCGTCACCGGGTCGGGCTGTTCGCCGAGGAACTCCACCCAGGCGCGCTTCACGCAGGGGTAGTGCTTGGCCGCTTCCACCAGGTCCATGAAGCCCGTGAGCGTGTCCTCGAACCGTTTCGCCAGCGTCGGGTCCTTGATGGCACCGTCCGCATCCAACGCCGTGTGCGCCGTGGCCAGCGAGAACATGGCGGGTGACACGTTCGAGCCCAGTTTCTCCAAGGGGATCCGCAGTGCCCAGAGGCCGTGACTGCCTCCGGCCATGGAGGGCGAAGCGGATAGCAGCAACGCATGCTTGCCACTGAAGGGCTGTGGCCGGAAGCGCGATACCCAGTCGATCACGTTCTTCAGATGGCCCGGCATTGATCCATTGTATTCGGGCGAAGCGATCACGAAGGCATCGTTCGCCAGCAGGCGATCGCGCAGGAGCCGCGCAGGTTCGGGAATGCCCTGTGCCTCCTCCACGTCTTGATCGAAGGGTGGGCAGCTGAACGCATGCATGTCGGCCAGGTCCACCACACCGCCGTTCGCTTCGATCACGCGGGCGGCGTTGTGCGCGAGCATGGTGTTGTAGCTGGCCTTGCGCAGCGAGGCGGAGAAGACCAGGAAGCGCACGGGTTCGCGGCCGCTCGTGTTCAGTCCTTCCGGGAATGTGCTGTTGGTGTGTGCCATGGCTTGCGGGGGCTTATCGGTACAAGGTAAGGTCACTCCAGCCAGGCGATCAGGTCCGTGAGCATCGCCGTACTGATCGTGTGTCCTTCGGGATAGGTCTTCAGCGTGGGGGCGATGCCGATGGTGCGTAGGTAGCCATCGGCCTCACGTGCGTAGTGAACGGGAAGGGTCGCATCCTGCGTGCCGTGGGTGATCAGGATGGACAGTTCCTGTAGTTGTGCTGAGCGGATGATGCGCGGCTTCACTTCCTCCAGCAGCCTGCCGCTCATGGCCGCGATGCCGCGCACCAGATCAGGCCGGGTGAGCGCCACGCTGTACGCCATGATCGCACCCTGACTGAAACCGCACAGATGGACCCGCGCGGGATCGAAAGGGTGTTTGTCGCCGAGCTGCTCGATGAAGCGGATGAGCGTGTTGCAGCTCTGCTCCGCCTGCGCCAGGTCGAACACCGGTTTGCCGGTGGCGAAGTCCACCTCGTACCACGCATAGCTGCCGGGTGCGCGCGTGTGCGGCGCGCGTGCCGAGATCACGAGGTATTCGCCGGGAATGCGGTCTGCGAAGGAGAAGAGGTCCTTCTCGTTACTGCCCACCCCATGCAGCAGAATAAGCACCGGCGGCTTGGCGCTGCTCACGGTGGGCTGGCGCACCAGGTAGTGGAGCCCGGCCACGGTTTGTGCGGACAGTGTGGTGTGCATGGTCAGTGTCAGTAGGGTGATCAATGGAAAAGTGCGCATCGGTCAGGCCTTGTCGATCTTCACGCTGGTCATCGTCAACGAGCCGGCCAGCGGCTTGTCGTTGAAGAGCATGGCGCGTTCGTTCTTCCCCTGCAGGGCGAGGGTGTAGAGCAGTGGGATGAAGTGCTCGCCGGAATTGATGGCCAGGTCGAAGGCTTTGCCTTGTGCGTGGAAGTTCACCAGCGAGGCATGGTCGCCGCTGAGGATCGCCTGGTTCATCCTGGCGCGCGCTTCCACCGCCCAATCGAAGGCGTAGCTCTGGTTCAGCTTGTCCCAGGCCACCAGGCCCAGGTTGTGCACCATGTTGCCGCTGCCGATGATCAGCACGCCCTTGTCGCGCAGCCGGGCGATCTCCTTCGCCAAGGCGTAGTGCTGCTCGGGCTTCAAGCTGTAGTCGATGCTCATTTGGATCACGGGCACATCGGCGTTCGGGTACAGGTGCTTCACCACGCTCCACGCGCCATGGTCCAGCCCCCAGCTGTGGTCCAGCCCCACGGTGGTGCTGGTGATGGAGCGCTTCACCTCCTCCGCCAGTTCCGGGCTGCCGGGCGCGGGGTATTGCACCTCGAACAGCGCCTTCGGGAAGCCACCGAAGTCGTGGATGGTGCGCGGGTGGGCCATGGCGGTCACCTGCGTGCCGCGTGTTTCCCAGTGCGCGCTCACCACCAGGATGGCCTGCGGACGCGGAAGCTCGGCGGCCGCCTTGCGAAAGCCCTGCACGAACTCGTTCTCCTCGATGGCGTTCATGGGGCTGCCGTGGCCCAGGAAGAGCACGGGCATGCGCGGGCTCGGTTTCAGCGGGTCGGTGATGCGGGTGAGGTCGGTGAGTTTCATGGCGGCGCCTGCCAATGGCAACGTGGCGAATGAGAGAAGGAATTGCTTGCGGTCCATCGGTTCGGTTCTCGCCGCAGAGGCGCAAAGGCGCAGAGTGGGAGGATCAGGCCCGTGTTCGCACGTTCCATCGCACCGGCTCTTCTCTGCATCCCTGCGCCTCTGCGGCCAATTTCAGGCTTGTTTCACGAATTGAACTTCGGCGCTGAGGCGCACCTCATCGCTCACCAGCACACCGCCCGTCTCCAACGCGGCGTTCCAGTTGAGGCCCCAGTCCTTGCGGTTGATGCGGCCGTTGAGGGCGAAGGCCAGCTTCTCGTTGCCCCAGGGGTCCGTGTTCTTCCCGCCGAACTCCACCTCCAGCGTCACCGGCTTGGTGATGCCCTTGATCGTGAGGTCGCCGGTGAGCGTGTAGTCGTTGCCGCCCACATGCTTCATGTCCGTGCCGGTGAAGTGCAGGTGCGGGTGCTGCTCCACATCGAAGAAGTCGGCGCTGCGCAGGTGCTTGTCGCGGTTCTCCTCGTTGGTGAAGATGGAGGAGGCGTCCAGCGTGGCCTGCACGCGGGCATTGGCGAAGTCGGTGCCTACCGCCTCGATGCTGGCGTTGAACTTCTGGAATTCGCCCTTCACATTGGCGATCATCAGGTGCTTCACCTTGAAGGTGACCTCGCTGTGCGTGGGGTCCAGGGTCCATTTCGTGCGGGTGTCGGTGCTTGTGGCGGTGTTGGTTGCTGAGGTGGTCATGGCTGTTGCGTTTTTGTTGATACAAAGATCCCGCGGTGGGGAAGGGTGGGGGTAACACTTTCCGGTAGAGGGGTTGCACACGTGCATCCACGCCCCCCAACGCAAAGACCCCCGGCCATTGCCAGGGGCCTTGTTCCAGCTGCGTGGCCTCGTTTATCCGTTCCGGTGGATCAGGTAGCCATCGTCCACCGGCACGGTGCTGCCGTTGATGGCGCTGGCGGCATCGGTGAAGAGGAAGGCCACCACGCTGGCCACTTTGGCGGGCTCGATCAGCTGCTTGTGCAGGTGCATGTCGCCGAGCATCTTCTTCATGGCGGCATCGTTGCCCAGGATCGGCGTGTTGATGAAGCCGGGGGCCACGCCCACCACGCGGATGCCGTGCGGCGCCAGTTCCAGCGCGCCGCTCCTGCTCATCATCACCACCGCGGCCTTGGCGGCGTTGTAGTTGAAGCTGCCCACCGCGGCCTGGAAACCATAGATGGAGGCCGTGTTCACGAAGGTGCCCTTCGCGCCCAAAGCGACCATCTTCTTCGCCGCGTAGTACATGCCGTAGTACACGCTGTGCTGGTCCACCTCGATCACCTTGTGGTAGCTGGCGGGGTCCATCTCCAAAAAGGGCTTCACCAGCCCGATGCCCGCGTTGTTGAAGATGCCGTTCAATGTGCCCAGCTTCTCCACGGCGAAGTCCACCAGGGCCTCCACCTCGGCGGCCTTCGACACGTCCACCTTGTAGGCGAAGGCCTTCACGCCTTTCGCGGCGATCTCCTGGGCCACTTTCTCGGCGCCTTCGAGGTTGAAGTCCGCGATGATGAGGTCCGCGCCTTTGTCGGCGAGTTGCAGCGCGGCCTGGTGACCGATGCCGCTGGCACCGCCGGTGATGATGAGGGCTTGTCCTTGGAGTTCCATGGTCGGTGGGGGTTGAAGGTTCGTGTGGGCGACGGTACAAAGGTCCCGCTGGCGCGTGATCGGGGGTAGCACATTCCGGCAGAAGGGTGGCATCATCCGGCCGCAGGGGTGGCGGCGGCGGGTGCGGCGGTGGGCGGGGCCCTAGCTTTGGCGCATACCCCCCTCCGGACATGCGCAACCAGTTCGTTCTCCTCAGCCTGGTGCTGCTGGCCTTGGTGGGCCTCATCGGCACCTGGCATCCCATCGTGTGGTGGTGGTACCTGGTGCTGGTGCCCCTGGTGCTGATCGGCCTGTGGAACCTGAAGCAGGAGCGGCACGCCATCATGCGCAACTTCCCCGTGCTGGGCTATGCGCGCTACTTCTTCGAGTTCATCAGCCCGGAGATGCAGCAGTACTTCATTGAGCGCACCACCGATGGGCGCCCCTTCAGCCGGCAGCAGCGTTCGCTGGTGTACCGCCGGGCGAAGAACGTGATGGACACGGTGCCCTTCGGCACGCAGCTGGACCTGAACCACGGCGAGTACGAGGGGCTGCGCCATTCCATCTTCCCGGTGCCGCAGCTGGCGGAACCGCCGCGGGTGCGCTTCGGCGGGCCGCAGTGCACGCAGCCCTACGAGGCCTCGCTGCTCAACATCTCGGCCATGAGCTACGGCTCCCTCAGCGAGAACGCGGTGCGCGCGCTGAACGGCGGGGCCCGGAAGGGCGGCTTCTACCACAACAGCGGCGAGGGCGGCCTCAGCCCGCACCACCTGGAGCCCGGGGGCGATGTGGTGTGGCAGATCGGCACGGGCTACTTCGGCTGCCGCGATGCGCAGGGCGCCTTCGACCCCGAGCTGTTCCGGCAGAAGGCCACCCCGCCGCAGGTGCGCATGATCGAGCTGAAGCTGAGCCAGGGCGCCAAGCCGGGCCATGGCGGCATCCTGCCCGCGGCGAAGAACACGCCGGAGGTGGCCCGCATCCGCCACGTGCAGCCCGGCACCACCGTGCTCTCGCCGCCGTGGCACACGGCCTTCAGCGACAGCGCGGGCCTGCTGCGCTTCGTGGACCAGCTGCGCCGGCTCTCCGGCGGCAAGCCCGTGGGCTTCAAGCTGTGCATCGGCAAGGCCGAGGAGTTCACCGACCTGTGCGAGCAGATGCGCGCCACGGGCCTGCTGCCCGACTTCATCACGGTGGACGGCGCCGAGGGCGGCACGGGCGCCGCGCCGCTGGAGTTCTCCGATGCCGTGGGCATGCCCCTGGCGCCGGCGCTGATGTTCGTGAGCCATACCCTGCGGCACTACGGCCTCAAGGAGCACATCCGCATCATCGCCAGCGGCAAGGTGATCTCCGCCGCCGATCTGCTCAAGATGCTGGCCCTGGGGGCGGACACCTGCAACAGCGCGCGCGGCTTCATGTTCGCACTGGGCTGCATCCAGGCGCTGCGCTGCAACACCAACAACTGCCCGGCCGGGGTGGCCACGCAGGACAAGGGCCTGCAGCGCGGGCTGGTGGTGACGGACAAGACCGAGCGCGTGTACCACTACCACCGCAACACCCTGCATGCCGCGCTGGAGCTGCTCAGCGCCTGTGGCAAGCGCTCCTTCGGCGAGGTGGGCATGGACATGTTCGTGCGGGGCGATGAGTTCGTGCGCCTGGCGGACCACTACTTCCCGGACCACCTGGTGGACACCCTCAAGCGGCAGGCGCAGGGGGACGGGGTGCAGGCCGGGGCCGCCACCAACTGACCGTGCCGCCGCCCGACCTCAGGCCACCAGCTTGCGCATCTCCTCGCGGAACTCGGTGGGCGTCTGCCCGGTGTTCTTCTTGAACACCCGCGTGAAGTAGGCCTTCTCGTTGTAGCCGAGCTCGAAGCCGATCTCGCTCACGGGCTTGTCCGTGGTCACCAGCAGGTTCTTGGCCTCGATCAGCTTGCGCGTTTCAATGATGCGGCTCACGCTCTGCTGCAGGATGTGCTGCGTGATCAGGTTCAGGTTGCGCGGGCTCATGAAGAGCTGCGAGGCGTAGAACTCCACATCGTGCGGCTGGCGGAAGTTCGCCTCCAGCACCTGCAGAAAGGTGCGGAAGGTCTCGTTCTGCGCCGTGTCCGGCACCTCGGCCTCCGGGTGCTGGCGGCGGTGCTCGCTGCGGATCAGGGTGAAGAGCGCACCCAGCAGCTGGCGCACCACGGCCAGGTCGGGTTCGGGCCGCTCCATCTCGCCGGCGATCAGGTCGCACACCGTGAGCAGCCGCTTGAAGCAGAAGGCATCGGGCAGCGGGATGTCCGCGTTGGCGTGGAAGAAGGAATAGAGCTGGAAGGTGGTCTCGGGGATGAACTCGCTGCGGAAGCGCAGCACCCACATGGTGCAGCGGCCGTCCTTCGGCCGGGGCACCACGCGGTGCACCTTGCCCTTGGTGACGAAGCTCACGAAGGGCGCGGCGATGGTGGTGGTGCGGAAATCGATGAAGTGCTCCAGCCGGCCCTCCACCCCGATGATCAGCTCCTCAAAGTCGTGCTGGTGCGGCTCGTCCGGCGCTTGCGCGATGCGCTCCGCCTCGGCGGCATCCACGCGGAACAGGTGGAAGAGCGGGTCCATGGTGCAAGGTAGGGAGGTGGGATGGCGACGTCGCTCACCGCCACCCCACCGTGCCCCCGCACAACCACCACGTCCGCCTGAAGCCCATGTCGCGCAGCACCTGAGCGGCCTGCACACTGCGTCCACCACCTTTGGCACACACGGTGAAGATCTCTTCCTGTGAACCTCAACAGCCGATCTTTACGTCGAGCTGAATAAGTGCTGATCTGAACGCACCACACCATGGCCGCTGCCGACCGTCGCACCCTGATCCAGGTCTTCACGATCAATGCCCTGTTCTTCGTGGCCGAAGGGCTGGCCGGCTGGTGGGCGCAGAGCATGGGCTTGGTGGCTGACGGGCTGGACATGCTGGCCGATGCCATCGTTTATGGCCTCAGCCTTTCGGCCATTGGTCAGGTGGCGGTCCGCAAGCGGCGCATCGCGCACCTGAGCGGCTACTTCCAACTGGCGCTGGCGGCCATCGGTTTTGCCGAGGTGCTGCGGCGGGTGTTCGCTGCGGGCGCGCCACCCGAGCCGTTCACCATGGCCTTGGTATCGGTGTTCGCCCTGGCCGGAAACCTCACCTGTCTTTACTTGCTGCGCCGCGCCAAGGATGGGGAGGTGCACATGCAGGCGTCGTGGATCTTCACCAGCAACGATGCGAAGGCCAACGTGGGCGTCATCCTCGCGGCCGGGCTCGTGGCGTTGACCGGTACCAACTGGCCCGACCTGGTGATCGGAGCGCTCATCTTCGTGCTGGTGATCCGCGGGGCGGTGAGGATCCTGAAGTTGTAGCGCCCGGTGATCGCTCAGGGCAGCGCTTCGGGTGCGCTGGGGGCAACTCTTCCCGCCATCCAGCCGGCCATTTTCAGCCGTGCGCTCTCCATCAGGTGGTACATCACCGGCACCAGGTACACGGTCAGCAGCATGCTGCTGGTGAGGCCGCCGATGATCACCCAGGCGAGGCCGTTCTTCCATTCGCTGCCGGTTCCGGTGGCCAGGGCGATGGGCAGCATGCCGAAGACCATGGCAATGGTGGTCATGAGGATGGGGCGCAGGCGGGTGCGGCCGGCCTCCACCAGCGCCTCCACATAGTGCATGCCCTCGGCCTTCAGCTGGTTGGTGCGGTCCACGATGAGGATGGCGTTCTTGGCCACCAGGCCTAGCAGCATGATGAGACCCAGCAGCGTGAACAGGCTGAGCGACGACAGGCTGAGGTTGAGCGCGAGGAAGGCGCCGATGACGGCCACGGGGATGCTGAAGAGCACCACGAAGGGGTAGAGGAAGCTGTCATAGAGGGCCACCATCACCAGGTAAACCAAGATGAAGGAGATGAGCAGGGCACCGCCCAAGGCGCCGAAGCTGTCGTTCTGGCGCTTCACGTCGCTGCCCCACGTGAGGCGCACCCCATCGGGCAAGGGGTTGTTGCCCAGGTAGGCCTTCACATCATCGGCCACGCTGCCCGAGCCACGTCCCAGAGCATCGGCAGTGAGGGTCACGGCGCTCATGCGGTCCAGCCGCTCCACCATGGCAGGCGGTTCGTGGCGTTCCACGGTGGCGAACTGCGCCAGGCGCACGGGCATGCCGGCCGTGTTCACGAAGAGCAGGCGCTCCAAGTCCTGCGCATCGCGCCGCTGGATGTCGTCCACGCGGATGCGGATCGGATACTCCGTGCCCGCTTCATACAGACGGGCATCGTCGCTGCCGGCCAAGGCGTTGCGGAGGGTGGCGCCCACAGCGGCGGTGCCAAGGCCCAGCTGCGCCATGCGGTCGCGATCCAAGTGTACCTGCAGCTCGGGTGCGCCGCTCTCGATGCTCAGCCGCACATTGTTGGCCCCGGGGATGCCGGCAAGGGTATCCTTCAGGATGCGCGCTGTGCGCATCACCAGCTCCTTGTCCGCACCGCTGAGGGTGATCTCCACCGGAGCGCTGCGCGGCACCAGGCCGATGGTGGCCATGGTGATGTCCACGCCGGGGAAGTGGTGCAGCAGGTCCTCGCGTAGCAGCATCATGGTGGCCTCGGTGCTGTTGCCCTGCCGCTGCTCCTTGGGCACCAGGTCGATGGTGAGCTCACTGCGGTATTCCGCGCCCACGCCCATGCTGCCAATGCCGGTGCTGGGGCCGCCCACGTTGCTGAACACGTTGGCCACCTCGGGCCGTTGCAACAGGTGCTCCTCCAGCGCGCGGTTGCGCAGGTTGTTCTCTTGCAGGTGCACCTGTTTGTCGTATTCCAAGGTGAGGCGGAACATGCCCTGATCACCGGTTGCGATGAGTTCCTTGGTCATGATGCCCTGCTTGAGCACCGCGCCGGTGGCGGCGAAGAGCAGCAGCACGATGGCGAGGAAAGCGCCGCGGTGGGCCAGCACCCAGCGGAGCTGTCGGGCATACCAATCGTTCAGCCGGTCCAGGGCATGCTCGAACAGGAGCAGTCCGCGTGCCCAGGCGGTGGTGGGCTGAAGGTCCTCGCGCTGGCCGATGCGCGAAGCGAGCCAGGGGGTGAGGGTGAAGCTGACGAAGAGGCTCATGAGGGTGGAGACCACCACCACCACGCTGAACTGCTTGAGCAGGTCGGCCACGAACACCTGCACGAAGATGATGGGCAGGAACACGACGACATCAACGAGCGTGATCGACAGGGCCGAGAAGCCGATCTCCGCACGGCCGGTGAGCGCGGCCTGCCGCTTGTCCACCCCTTTGTCGAGATAGCGCTGGATGTTCTCCAGGATCACGATGCTGTCGTCCACCAGGATGCCGATGATGAGCGACATGGCCAGCAGTGTCATCAGGTTGAGCGTGTAGCCCAGGAGGCCCATGGCCACGAAGGCGCTGACGAGCGAGGCGGGGATCGCGACCAGGACGATGAGCGAGTTGCGCAGGCTGCGCAGGAACAGGAGCATGACGATGCTGACGAGCACGATGGACAGGACCAGGTCGAAGAGCACGGCGTTCACGGCCACCCGGGTGGTGTCGGTGCTGTCCGATGCGATGATGAAGCGCGTGCCGAAGTCGGCCTCCTCCGCTTCGATCCGGGTCAGTTCCGCCCGCACTGCGGCGCTCATGTCCACGGCGTTCGCATCGCCCTGCTTCTTGATCAGCAGGCCGATGCCTTCGCGGGCGTTGTACCGGCTCACCGAGGTGGGGTCGGCCACGCCATCCACCACCATGGCCACGTCCTTCACGCGTACCACGGAACCCGGAGCGGGCATGGCCACCACCACGTCCACCACGTCCTGCACGCTATGCAGTTTGCCGGCAAGCTTCACGGTGACTTGTCCATCGGTGGTGCGCACAGGACCTGCCGGCACTTCACTGCCCGCACGGAGGATGGCCTCGCTCACCTGCGGCAAGGCCACCTTGTGCTGCAGCAGCCGCTCCTGGTCCACCTTCACCTGTACTTCGCGTCGTTCACCGCCGAGCAGGGTGATCTCCGCCACACCCTTCAGCTGCTGGATGCGTGGCAGCAGGTGGTCAACCAGGTGCTGGTGGAATTCCGGGGCGGGGCGGTCGCTGAGCACACTGAGGCTCATGATGGGCAGATCGTTCGGGGAGACCTTGGACATCACCGGGGGCTGCAGGCCTTCCGGCAGGACTTGCCGGATGTTGTCGATGCGACGCTGGGCATCCTGCATCGCCAGGTCCAGATCGGCGCCGTACTTGAAGTTGACGATGACGATGGAGGCGTTGGCCAGGGAACGGCTGCTGATGAAGTCCACCATTTCCAGTGCGCTCAACGCATCCTCTACGGGCCGGGTCACGCTGTTGGCCACCTCCTCGGGCGCGGCCCCCGGGTACATGGTGCGGATGGTGATGACGGGCTGGCTGAAGTCGGGCATCATCTCCACGCCCAGCCCCTTGTAGGCCACAATGCCACCCAGGAAGAGCACACCGAAGAGGACGATGATGAGCGACGGGCGCTCGATGGCGATGCGGGTAAGGTTCATGGCCTTGCTGGATGCGCGTTGTTCATCGGTAGGTCACACGGGCGCCATCATGCAGGCTCACGGCACCGCTGGTCACCACCAGGTCGCCGGCCTTGAGGCCCTGCTGCACGATCATCCGCCCATCGCCAGCGGTGGCCACCGCGATGGGCATGCGGCGGGCCACACTGTCGCGCACCACATACACCTCTGGTGCGATGGTGGAGCCCAATAGGGCACGGGCCGGAATGGTCACCTGATCGGCTGTGGTGGAGGTGGGCAGCACCACCGTGGCGGACAACCCGGCCACGATGCGGGTGTCGGCCGACAGCGCGATACGCACGGGGAACCGGTTCGCCACATCACCACGCCGACCGATGCTGTGTACCGTGCCGGTGAGGGGTGTGGACCGATCGCCCATGGTCACCTGCACGGTCTGCCCATGCTGGAACTGGGCGACATCCTTCTCGTTGACCTGGAGCAGCACCTCCAGTTCGCGGGGGTCACTGAGCGCGGCCACGGGCATGGACGGCGCCACCACCGAACCCTCCTCCACCAACAGTTGGGTCACCTCGCCATCGAAGGGCGCGCGGATGCTGGTGCGTCCGAGCTGCTCGGTGACGTTGGCCAGCTGGATGCGTGCCGTTCGCAGGGCCTGTTCGGTCTTTTCCAACTGGATGCCCTGCACCGCGTCGGCGGCAGCGAGCGTGCGATATCGCACCTCGTCCTTCTCCAACGCCGCCACCTGCACTTGGGCGGCTTCCTGTTGCAGGCGCAGCAGGTCGCCGTCGAGCTGTACGATCAGGTCACCCTTGCGCACCTGCTGACCCTCGCGGACGCCCAGTCGAAGCACACGGCCGGGTACCTCGGCCATTACGCGGCCCTCGCGCAGCGGCACAACGGTGCCGCCAAATCGCGGGCCCTGGCCCGCGCCACCTGGCCGAGCGGCTTCCACGGTCACGTGTATGGGAGCGTGCTTGTCGTGCCTGTACACACGTTCGGTCACCGTCCGCTTGTTCATGGCCAGTTTCACCACGGTGAGCGCCAGCAAGGCGGCCAACCCGATCCAAAGCATCCAGCGTTTCATGGGCGTTCGTTCAGCAGCATGCCGTTGAGGCGCGACAGTTCCAATTGGGCCTTGCGCAATTGCACCAAGGCGTCGATGTACAGTTGCTGGCCCTCGCGCACGGCTTGGTCGGCAAGCACCAGATCCGTGAGGGTGGCAAGTCCCTCGGCATGTTGGAGCAGGGTGCTGCGCCGGATGCGATCGGCCAAGGTCAGCTGTGCCTCCGCATCGGTGATGGTGCGCAGGGCAAGGGCTTCATCGCGCGCGGCCCGGCGTTGTTCCAGGCTTTCGCGGTCCGCTACCGCATCGCGCAGCAGACCGGCACGTACCAGCTCCAGTTCCTTCTGCATCACCTTGCGGGTGATCACCGTGCCATTGAAGAGCGGCACCTGCAGTGTGGCGCCGAAGTAGCTCACCGGGTAGAGGTCGTACCGGCTTTCGCTGCCGATCGGACCGAAACCGGTGTTGCCATACAAGCCATACCCATGTAGGGAAGGCAGCCGCGACCGTTTCAACAGGCGGATCTCCGCCTGGCGCAGCAGCAGGTTCTGCTCGGCAAGCCGCTGGCCCGTAGTGGGCCTTGGAGTGGGCTGTGCAGGTTGGTCGGGTACGGATGCAGGGCTGGTGGCAAGCTGGGCGTCGGGTGGCATGCCCATCATAAGGCGCAGCAGGTCCAGCACCTGTTCGTGCTGGGCCACCACACGTTCACGCTGGGTGCGCAGTTGGTCGCGTTGCAGACGCAGGCGGTCCACATCGGTGCCCCGCGCCAGCTGCTGGGCATGCAGCAGTTCCACATTGCGCAGCAGCGCTTCGGTGCTCAGCAGGTTGCTGTCCAGGAAGGTGCGGCGTGCCTGCAGTACCTGGGCGTTGTAGTAGGCCTGGGTCAGTTCCAGCACCACCTCCTCGCGGCTGCGTTCCTGTTGGATGCCGGCCATGTGCTCTGCCTCCCGGGCCACGTGGATGCTCTCCCAGCTCCCCACGTCCACCAGTGGTACCTGCGCCTGAATGTTCAGGCCGATGTTATCCGGAGTGCCGAACTGGATCTCTCGGTACACGCCCTCGGGCCCGCCGAAGAAGGAGGCCGGCAGCAGTTGGTAGGGCAGGTCCGTGTAATGCCGCACATCGGCCATAGCACGCACTTTCGGCAACAGACCGGCCTGTTGTTCATCCACGCGGGCCTGTGCCATGCGCAGGTCGATGTCGGCGGTGCGGATACGGCGGTCGTTGGCCAGCGCACTGTCAATGCACTCCTGCAACGAAAGCACGAAGGTGGTCTGCTGCGCGGCGGCGGCGACCGACCACGCGACCAGTGCCGCACTGATGAGAACTCGTATGGAGAAGGCCCGGCGCATTACTCGAAGTACTTGCCATAGGCAGCGAGGTGCTCGCCCAGGGTTTTGCGTTGCGCTTCGGTGCCCTCAAAGTCGCGCAGCATATGATGGATGGGCAGCAGGTAGTTGTGCAGCTGCTCGTGCGCTTCACCCTCCATGGTGCAACGCTCGAAGATGAGTCCGAACTCCTCCTCCAGTGCGGTCTTCAGCGCAGCGGGGTCGCCGCTGGTGGGGACGTAGGCCTTGAGGATGTCCACCATGCTGGCGATGCCCGTGGTGGTCTCCGGGTTGGCTTTCCAGCGCTGGCCATTGTCGAGCATCACGGAGGGCAGGGCGTCGTGGTCCGCAGCCGGGGGGCTGTCCGTTGGGGTGGTCGCGGGGTCGGCTTGTGTTGCGGCCTCGTGGGTGTGCTCACCACAGCTGCCATGGAATGCGGCGATCGCCAAGAGGAGGAGGGGAAGTAGGATGCGGTTCATGGGTGCGGGTGTGTAGCGGGTTGGTCGGGGTCGCGCAAGGCCTGGCGCGCCAGGAGATGAAAGGCCAATGTGAGCAGCATCCGGAACGTGAGCGCCCCGATGGTGGCCGTACGGTATGCGCCGCCTTCCGTGATGTGTAGCGTAAGGATCAATGCGCCCACGAGCAGCACGCCCACAGCGGCAGCCAGCAGCGGGGCCGACCAGCGTTGCTTCATTAGCAGGCCTGCACCGGCAGGTAGATAGAGTAAGGATGCGAACAGGTTGGCGATAACCACGGCAAGCACGAAAGGCGACTCGCGTTCGCGGATGCCGAAGAGGTCCAGCAGCACGGAGGCGCTCAGGAAGAGGGTGAGCGCGCCGAAGGCGATGACCACCAAGCCGAGGACGATGCGTGGAAGTTTACTGGTTCCCATGGCGGCTCAGCGGGTGATGAGGTCCAGGGTGGCAGCGATGAGGGCCATGCCTTTCCGGCGTACATCGAAGGAGCGGGCGCTCATGCGCCATTGCAGCATGTGCAGGCGGAACGTGCCCATGAGGATGTGACTGAGCGTTTCGGCCGAGTGGTCCGAGGTGAAGTCACCCGATCGTTGCCCGTCCTTGATCGCGTTGAGCAGGTGGCGGCGCTTTGCCACCATGATGCGCTCAATGCCGGTATCGATGCCGTGTGAGGCTTCCAGCATTCCTGTGGCGAAAATGGCCATCAGGTATTGCGGGTTCTTCTGGAAGTAGGTGAACTGGCTGTCGAACATGGCCCGGACGCGCTCCACCGGGTCCGTATGCTCGTCGGCCACACGCCCAAGCCGCTCATCGATGTTCTCAGCAAGGTGATGCAGCATGGTCACCAGGATCTCCTCCTTGCTCTTGAAGTGCCGGTAGAGCGCCGCTTCCGTGAAGTGCATGCGTTCGGCCAGGCGCTTGGTGGTGAGCGCTGCGAAACCATCCTCGGTCACCAGTTGTCCGGCGGCTTCGATGATCTCCAGTTGGCGAGGCTTAATGTCCATGGGAAGACTTGAGGTTGAAGAAGGCCGTTCCGAGCAGGAAGACCGAAGCGGTCATGGCCAGCGCGCCGATGAGGACGAACACAGGCGGCGCGCCCAGATACACCTCAGCGAGGATGCCGAGGGGCATCAGCAGGCCGGTGAGCCCCAGCCAGGAAGTGAGGGCGGACCACCGCAGCCGTTCCCCGAAGTGGAGGAGCAGGTAGCCCATCACCACGTTAAGGAAGGCAAAGAGGTTGCCATGTACATGGGCCAGGCGTGCCTCGAAATGTTTGCCCACGCTGTAGCTGTCCACCCACGCCTGGTTGTCGGGGGCGAAGTCGCGCAGGTAGATGAGCAGGAAGCCGTAGAGCATGAAGGCCCCCATGGTGAGGAAGCCGATGGCGATGTTGCGTTGTCCGTTCATTGCATTGTCCGGTTGAGCACAACAAAGTAAGTGAACACTAACAAACAGGAAGAGTGACGTTGGTCACATTGAACTTTCCTTGCTTATGGTCGATCGAGCGCCCCTTGGGAGGCGGTTGACCGGACCTCCTCGGGGTTTCGTGTAGCGGACCCTGCGCCAGGGAGCAAGGCGTACTCAGGTCCTTCAGCTCACCGTCGTCCGATCGCCATCGTGCCCAGCGTCCCCCCGCACAACCACCACGTCCGCCCAAAGCCCATATCGCGCAGCACCTGCGCCGCCTGGGCACTGCGTCCACCGCCCTTGGCGCAAACGGTGATGATGCGCTCCCGCTTCGACCAGCTGCGCGCACGTTCCAGCAACTCGGTCAGCGGGATGTTGATCGCTTCCGGCAGGTGGCCGCTGGCGTACTCCTCGGGGCTGCGCACATCCACCACGCGCACACCGGGCTTGTTCAGCAGCGGCTTCAGGTCTTCAGGCTCCAGGCACTCCCGCTCGCTGGGCATGCGCTGCCACACCACCACGCCGCTGCCCACGGTGACCGCACCGATGGCGAGGATGGACGCGGTAATGCCGAAGCGGTCGGCGATGAGGCCGGTGAGCAGCGCGCCGATGGCATAGCCCAGGTCGCGCCAAAGGCGGAACACGCCCACAGCCTCGCTGCGCTGTTGCGGATGGGTGTGCGCGGCCAGCACGGCCAGGAAGGTGGGGTAGACCAGCGCGGTGCCGAAGCCGAGCGCGGCGCTGAGCGCGATGTAGGCGCCTTGTGCATGCACGAAGGGCAGGCCGAGGATGGCGATGCCCTGCAGCACCATGCCGATGATGAGCAGCGAGCGGCGGTTCGCCACGTCGGCGAGCTTGCCGGTGAAGAGCTGGCCGAGGCCCCACACGGCGGGGTACACGGCGGCGATGAGGCCGATGCGCTCCTGGCCAAGGCCCTCGTTGAGCAGCAGCACGGGCAGCAGGCCCCACAGCATGCCGTCGTTCAGGTTGTTCACCAGCCCGGCCTGTGTTACGGGCCCCAGCGTGCGGTGCGTGAGACTGGTCTCCACGAACACGCGCTTCAGCTTGGGGATGGCGCTGGTCGCACCCTCGGCCGCCACGTGGTGCACGGTGTCCTTCACCCACAGCAGCGTGAGCAGCAGACCGATCACCGCGATGCCGATGCCCACCTGGAAGGGCACGGGCCGCGGTCCATAGTGCGCGGCGAGGTAGCCGGTGAGGAAGGCCATGCCGCCCACGGCGAGGTAGCCGGCGAACTCGTTGAGGCCCATGGCCAGTCCGCGGTCCTTCTCGCCCACGAGGTCCATCTTCATCACCACGGTGCTGCTCCACGCGAAGCCCTGATGGATACCCAACAGGATGTTCGCCGCTACGATCCAGGCCCATGCGTTCGCGTAGATCAACATGAACGGCACGGGCAGCGCGAGCACCCAGCCCACGATGAGCAGGGCCTTGCGGCCGTAGCGCCCTGCCAGCCGGCCGGTGAAGTAGTTGGCCAGCGCCTTGCTGACACCGAAGGCCATGATGAAGCTGAGCGCGGCGGCGTGCGAGGCGATGCCGAACTCCAGCTCGGCGAGCACGGGCAGCACCGTGCGCTCGATGCCCACCATGCCGCCCACGAAAGCGTTGACGATGACCAGCAGGGTGAACTGCTTCCAGTTGGCGCGGAGACCGAGTTGAGTGCTTATCATGTGTGGCCGTGGAGTCAGGCGAACGATTGATCTCATGAAGCTCGAATGCTGTGTCAGGCTATCCTTGGAATAGGGATCGACTGCCTATACGTTCTCTCGGTATGTGGTCGCGGTCGGCTTGGGCCAAAGGACTTACATTGGTGTATCGAGAGCACGTTCGTATGCCACCCGTGACCCGCGTTAGTTCTATCGTTGAGCAACACCGCCCCGACCTGAGCGCCTATGCCGTGATCGCTTCCGACCATTGTTCTCATCTCAAAGGAACCACGATCATCGAGACAACAATCAATGGTATGGTCATCGGCAGACGGTCCATCAAGCGGTGGGACGCAGAGCGCTGGTTCATCGAACTGCCCAAAACCTTGCTGAAGAAGGTGGGCTTGCACGTGGGCGATGCGTTCGAGCTCATGTTCGAAGTTGCGGATGGTGCGCTTCCCGTTGAGTTGGCCGACCGCCTAGCACGTGATGCACGGGCCGCTGCGCGGTGGAACGCATTGACCCCTGCTCGACAGCGCATGTTAGCCGAGCACGTTCGTGAAGCGAACCTTGCCGTGACACGCTCGCGTCGGGCCCAAAGGGTGATCGCATCGCTGATCTGTTGAACGGCTATCAGCAGCAACAGCCGCCCTGCTCTTGCACGGGTGGGCACTTCACTGTTCCATAACTGCAATACACACAGCAGTCACCGGGCTGGGGCTTGGCTACCTGGTGGCAGGCGGGACATTCCCAGAAATACTGGCAGGCTTCGGTGGGCATCTCTTCATCGAAGCTGGTGCGGCATCCCGGACAGGTAATGATGGACCGTGTGATGAGGGTAGTGCTCATGGTTCGACGTTTCGGATCGTGCCCGGCTCGTAGCCTGTGCCTGCGATCGCCGAGCGCAGGGCCGCAGTATCGGCGATCTGCGGATCAATGAGCACCACAGCCTCCTCCTCCACGTAGCTGGCACTGGCTTGCAGCACGCCAACCGCACTGGCCAATGCGTCCGTCACATGGTGTTCGCATCCGGTGCAGGTCATACCCTTCACAGGGATGATGATGCGTTGGCTTTCCGTAGGCACTTCGGATATGGACTTCGTGTTTCCAGGGAAGAGCGCATGGCTGAACGATGGGAAAGCGTTAAGCAACACGGCCAGAACGGTCACGGAAGCAAGGAAGCCCTGGCCTTGGTACCACTTCTTCCGTTCGGGGGGGCAGCAATCAGCAGCCACGGGCTTGGGTTTCAATTGGAGCCACCACGCCCATCCGAGTAAAACCACCGATGCGCCCATGAGCCAAGGCCGCCATGGTTCCAGCCACGTGAAGCTGCCCGTGAGGCCACCGATGCCGGCTACTGCGGCCAGCAAAGGGGCGATGCAGCACAACGATGAGGCGAAGGCGGCGAGCAGGGCGGTGAAGAGGGTGCGATTCATGGTCTGTGCGGCCTTTGGATAGATGGTTCGTGCATGAGTGGTTCAATCAAATGGTCATTGCCTCTTCCGACCGGGTTGAACGAAATGTAAGGTGGTTCACCCAGGTGGACTACATGTACCGTTGGGTCAGCCAGCCGTTGGGCATTCCCCTGTTTTCGGCTACGAGGTCCGCTAGGTTCGCTTGCTGCATTCATGCCCACCATGCCGCCGACGAAGGCGTTCACGATCACCAACAGGGTGAACTGCTTCCAATTGGCGCGGAGGCCGAGCATGGTGCTCATATCGAAGGCGACTTCCGTAGCCAGGACCAAGTGACAGTGGCCAGCAAGGCTCCGAGCAATGGCGCCACGATGTAGATCCAGAGCGCGCGCATTTCCCCAGAGACGAGCGCCGGTGCGATGCTCCTCGCCGGGTTCATGCTGGCCCCACTGATCGGTCCGGCGAAGAGCGCCTCCAGTCCAACGACCGCGCCGATGGCGATGCCGGCCATCACGCCCACCTCCTTCGAACCGTGCGCGACCTGCAGGATCACGAGCATGAGGAAGTAGGTGAGGAGCAGTTCCAGAATGAAACTCTGCATCTCACTACCGGCAGGGAAGGTGGCTCCGAGCGTGGCGTTCTCGGGGAACAGGAAGCGCAGTGTCAGCGACGCTAGCAGTGCGCCACTGAGTTGCGCGACGATGTAGGGCGCGGCCTCTTTCACAGGGAAGCGCTTCGCCACCACGAAACCGAGCGTCACCGCCGGGTTCAAATGCGCGCCAGACAAGTCGCCGAAGGCATAGATCATCGCCAGCACGATGAGCCCGAAGGTGGCCGCTACGCCGAAGTGGCCGAGCGCACCGGTCTGCTCGTTGATCACGATGGCGCCCGTGCCCGCGAAGACGAGCGCATAGGTCCCGATAAGCTCTGCGGCGTAGCGCCTCATGCGTGCTGCGCGATGAAGTCCCTGCAATAGGCCTTGATCTCGTCGCGCACCCGGCTGAACGCGGCCATGATCTGCGCTTCACTTCCTGTCGCCTTCGCGGGGTCAATGAAGTTGTGGTGGTGCTTCTGTGCCGTGGTGGGGAACCAGGGACAGCGCTCTCTGGCGTTGTCGCACACGGTGATCACGTGATCGAAGGACAGGTCGCGGTACGCGTCGAGGTTGTTCGACGTGTGATGGCTGATGTCGATGCCGTCCTCCTTCATGATCGCGATGGCGCGCGGGTTCACGCCGTGTGTCTCCACCCCAGCGCTGTACACCTCCGCTTTCCCCCTTGCGAAATGGCGCAGGTAGCCTTCGGCCATCTGGCTGCGGCAACTGTTGCCGGTGCAGAGCACGAGGATGCGCATGATGGTTCAGCAGCAGCCCGCGCCCAGGTCGCAGCCCGGCAGGGCATGCACACCTTCGGGGTTGGCGGGGGTGAGGTCCTGGAGGGCGACGCGCTCCTTGGCCGGCGTGCAACAGTCGGCCGTGCTCTTCTTCGCGAACACCGTGATGCTGAAGATGCCCGTGCCGCTGGCCTTGAAGGCGGCGAGCTCCTCGGCGTTTAGGTAGTTGCTCAGGATGTCGTCCGGCACCACGATGGGCTTGCGCTTCTGCACCGTGATGTCGTCAAAGCCCAGCTCGCGGATGATGCCGAGGTATTCGCATTCCTGCAATGCACCGCTCACGCAGCCGGCGTACATCTCGGCCGCGCCTTGGATGGCCGGGGGCAGTTCACCCACCAGCACCACATCGCTGATGCTGAAGTGCCCGCCGGGCTTCAGCACCCGCAGCACCTCGCTGAAGGCCTTGCGCTTGTCGGGCACCAGGTTCAGCACGCAGTTGCTCACCACCACGTCTACCATGCAGGCGGAAAGCGGCAGTGCCTCGATGTCACCCTGCCGGAACTCCACGTTCTGGTAGTCCAGCTTGCGGGCGTTGTCCTTGGCCTTGGCGATCATCTCGGGGGTGAAGTCCACGCCGATCACGCGCCCGTCGGGACCGGTGGCCGCGCGGGCCACGAAGCAGTCGTTGCCGGCACCGCTGCCGAGGTCGAGTACGGTATCGCCAGGGCTGATCTGCGCGAACTCGGTGGGCAGGCCGCAGCCCAGGGAGAGGTCGGCGTCGGGGTTGTAGCCCGCGAGCTTGGTGTAGTCGTCGCTCATGATCGTGGCCACCTCGGTGCTGCAGCCGCCGGCGCCGCAGCAGCTGCTGGCGTTGGTGGCCTTGTCCTGGCGGGCGATCTCGGCGTACTTGGCGCGGACGAGGTCCTTGGTCTGTTGTGGGGTGTTCATGGCTTTGTCACTCCGGGCTTGACCCGGAGTCGCGTTGATGTTAGCAGCAGGTCTCGATGGGTTTGTAGGCGGCGAAGAGCTTGGCGAAGGCGGCCTCCGCCTTGGCCCAAGCCTTGGGTTCGATGCAGTAGCACACGCTGGTGCCTTCCACGGTGCCCGTGATCAGGCCGGCATCCTTCAGTTCGCGCAGGTGCTGGCTGATGGTGGCCTGTGCCAGTCCCAGCTCCTCCACCAGTCCGCCGCATACGCAGGCGTTCTGCTTCAAGAGGTACTGGAGGATGGCGATGCGCGCCGGGTGGCCCAGCACCTTGGCCCAGGTGGCCAGCTGGTTCTGCTGCGCGGTGAAGAGGTCGGTCCTGGTGACGCCCATGGTTGATTAATAGATCGCAATATTACGATTAATGGGACCCGGTAAAATGCGATGGGATCCCATTCTCGGGATCCCATCGTGTTCAAACCACCAACGAAAAGTCTGCGGCCGGCTACTGCACCACCGTCTTTCCCGCATCGCTCCAGGCGTGGATGCCGCCGGCAAGGTCGGCCACGTCCGCGAAGCCTTGGGAACGCAGGTGAGCAGCCGCTTCGGCACTGCGACGGCCGGATGCACAGTACAGGAGCACGGGTGTCGTCTTGTCCAGCTCGCCGAGCTTGGCGGAGAGCACACCGCCCGTCCAGTCCAGGTTCACAGCGCCGGGCAGGTGGCCTTGGGCGAACTCGGCGGGCGTGCGCACGTCGATCAGTTGGGCGGTCGGCGTGGCGAGGCGCTCCTCGAAGCGATCGGGTTGCAGGGCAGGGCCGCCATCACCTTGGGCACAGGCGATGAACAGCAGAGGGAACAGCAGGTAGGCGCGCATGGGTCGGTTTGAAATGAACAGACCATGCGGTGGGTATGGCCTGTTCCGGTGAACGATCACTTCAGGTTGTTCACGCTGGTCCACGGGCCGCCGTTGTACACCTCGAAGCCTTCGTGCTTCAGGATGTCGGCCGCCATGCCGCTGCGCGCACCGCTGCGGCAGCAGGTGATCACCGGCTTGGACTTGTCCAGTTTGCTCAGCTGGTTGTTCAGCTTGTCCAACGGGATGTTGATGGCGCCGGCCACATGTCCGCCGCGGAACTCGTCCACCGTGCG
>JAXLVG010000010.1:0-170364 GCA_046329115.1 Flavobacteriales bacterium
CGGTATCGCAGGTACCATCGCTCACGGTAACCTGCCAGTTGCCCGCGCAAAGGCCGGTGGCAGCCGGAGTGCCCTGGGCGTTCGGTGGAACGGGGGACCAGAGATAGGTGAAGGTGCCGGAGCCTCCGGTGGGTGCGAGCACGATGCTGCCATCACAGGCGCCGAAGCAGTTCACGTTCTGCACGGTCGGGTTCGGCTCGATCGGCTGCGGCGCAGTGATGGTGAACGTGATGCTCGTGTCGCAACCTGCGCTGTCCGTAACGGTCAGCGTATAGTCCTGGGCACAGAGCCCTGTGGCCACGGTGGTGCCCTGACCACCGGCCGGAGCCGGGGTCCACTGCAGGTCATAAGGCGGGTAGCCGCCGCCGATCACTGCGGAAGCACTGCCGTCGCAGAGGTCGGAGCAGGTGGCGTTCGCCAGCGTAAGCACCACATTGAGCGGCGGCGCAGGCAGGATGGTGAACGGCGTGACCAACTGACAGCCCACCGAATCCGTGATGGTCACCGTGATCGGGCCGGCGCACAGGTCGGTGGCGTTCGCCGTGCCTTGTCCGCCGCCAGGAGCAGGGGACCACTGATAGGTGTATGGATCGTTGCCGCCGCTGACGACCACGGAAGCAGCGCCATCGCAGGCGGTACCGCAGGAGATGTTGGTCTGCGTGGGCACCGCGCTCAACGGCACAGGCTCGGCAAGCACCACGGTGAGGGTGGTGTCGCAACCCGCAGCATCCGTGATGGTGACGGACCACGTACCGGCGCAAAGGCCCGATGCGGTGGAGGTGCCCTGGCCGCTGGGCGGGGCGGGCGCCCAACTGTACGTATAGGCACCGGTGCCACCCGTGGGGCCGCAACCGATCACGCCATCACACGCGCCTGGGCAGGTGATCGGGGTCACCACTTCGTTCGGCAGGATGGGGTCGGGTTCGGTGATGTCGAACGTCACCGTGGTGTCGCAGCCTGCGATGTCGGTGATGGTGACGGACCATGTGCCTGCGCAGAGCTGCGATGCCCCCGGGGTGAACTGTCCGGCCGGCGGCAGCGGGCTCCAGAGGAAGTCGAACTGTCCGGAGCCACCCACCGGAGCGACCGTGGCCGAACCATCACAATCACCATTGCAGGTCACGTTCGTGGAACCGGGGAACGGGTCGATCGGCTGAGGAGAGGAGATGGTGATGATCACCAGCGTATCGCAGCCGCTCGGAACGTCCGTGATCAAGCACTGGTAGGTACCGGGGCAAAGCCCGGTGGCCGTCGGGGTGCCCTGCCCGCCGCCCACACCACCGCTCCACGCGTAGGTGTATGGTCCTGTGGAACCCGCCGGATTCACCGTGGCCGTTCCATCGCAGGCATTGGCGCACGTCGCATTGGTCGCCGTTTCATTCGGCAGGATCGGCGAGGGCTGCGTGAGGGTGAACTGCAGGGTGGTGTCGCAGCCGTTGACATCAGTGATCACCAGGCTGTACGCGCCCGCGCACAAGCCTGAGACCGCGTTGGTGCCATCACCGGGAGGGTTGCCAGGTTCCCAATTGAAGGTGAGCTGACCGGTCCCTCCGGTCACGCTCACGGAAGCCGAACCATTGCAATCGCCGTTGCACGTGGGGTTCTGCGGGGTCAGCACAGGCGTGATCGGCTGCAGGTCGATCGAGAACGTGGTATCGAACTGGCAGTTGTTGTTATCCTCGATGATGAGCGAGTTGGGACCGGAACAGAGCTGACCGAAGAAGGCGTTCGTGCCGGCACCGTTGTTCCAGTTGTAGGTATACCCACTGCCGGTACCGCCCACGGCCAGGGCGCTGCCTGTTCCGTTGCACACATCCGCACAGGTCGGCGGGGTAAGCGGCGGGAAGAAGATGACCCCGAGCGGGGCGGGACCCACCACCTGCACAGTGGCCGCGCATCCAACGCCCTGGCCCTGGTCCGTGACGATCACGAGCTTGTTGCCCACGCAGGTGTTGTTCCAGGTCTGCGTGTTCGGGCCGGTCTGCCACTGATACAGGAAAGGCCCGATCCCACCGGAGACCGTGACGGTCACCTGCCCGTCGCACGCGCCGTTGCAGCTGATGTCGAAGCCGTTGAAGTTGCTGGGGGCGTTGGCATCGATGGAGAACGGCGTCTGTCCATTGCCCGTGCCGCAGATGCTGGTGCCCCGCGCCACCCCGGCCGTGTCGTCACCTTCCGCCCAAGGCCGACGCTCGCCCGCCACAAAGAGCTCGGCATCATCGGTGATGAACTGCATGGGCACCGACCCGCGCACATAGGCCCCGGAGCAGAACACGGCCGACGTGCCCGCATCAAAGGTCTTGGGAGCACGCCCTTCGAACCGCAACGCCCCCAACCGCAGGATGTTCGTGTGGGTGCGCACAAGGCCCTCGCGCACCACCAGCGCATGCACACCGCGCAAGGTCAGGTCGCTCCGCACCGACCAAGCGCCCGGCCCATCGATGAGAATGTCGGTATCCAGGATGATGCCGCGCGTGTCGATGAAGGCATCCTCCGCCCGGCCCGTGAAGCCCAGACCGCCCGGCAGGACAAGGTGCACATCCCCCCGGAGATCCAGCGAACCCGCGATGTCCAAGGATGCTCCACCCTCACCGCGCAGTTGCACGGCCGCATGGGTCCCGTCCATGGTGAGCATGCCACAGCGCACATTGCCGTCAACAGTGATCGTCGTCGGCTGTGAAGCGGTCAGTACCACCGCATCCGCGCGACCGGGTATACCCGCACCGCCGATGCCGTCCGGCCGCAGGCTCCAGTGGGTGGCGTCCTGCCAGGCGCCATCCCCACCGACCCAGTGGAACGTTCGTTGTGCGAACGTGGAGGACCAGGCCAGCGTGCAGGCCACGGCGAGGAGGTTCCGCCATGCACGGCTCAGGGGGGGGGCGTGTTGGGTCATTCGAATACGGGGCATCGGACGATGTTCTTGGCCGGGTCATCGGCACCGCACGGATAGATCGCGAGGATCACCTCGTGGGTGTTGCTGTTGGCCACGCGCAGCCGGCTGGTGTTGATGTCGTAACTGTAGCCGAGGGTGAAGAACTTCAGGAAGGGCAGCTTGATCATGAACGCAACAGCGTCCTGATTGCGGTAGCTGACCCCAATGCCCATGCGGCGCTTGTACTCGAGGAAGGCGTTCACATCGATGGCGAGCGGGGCCGCGGTGGAGTACTTCAGCATGGTGCTGGGCACGAAACCGAGCCGCCGGTTGATCCGCACCCGCTTGCCGGCGCTCGCCATGAAATGGCGCGTCAGCCGGCTGTCGGTGCCCAGGTCCTTCACCCTGTTGCCAAGCGCCTGGTGGATCGCCAGGCCGGCCCAGCCGTTCTTGCTGTAGAGCCAGATCCCCGGCGTGATCTCGGGATAGACCATCACGCTGGCATCATTGGACAGGGCCGGGTCGCCCGCATCGATGGTGCGCACCTTGCCCAGGTCCAGCTTCATCTGGGTGAGCCCGGCAAAGAGGCCCATGCTCAGGAAGTAGTCCTTGGCCATCTGGATGTGATAGGCATAGGCCAGGTTGAAGCGCGTGTAGCCGAGGGCCCCGGCCTCATCCGCCTCGATGGCACCGCCGATGCCATGGCGGTTCGCCACGAAGGGCTTGCCCTTGGCACGGATGGCGCCGTGCAGGCTCACCCAACCCGTGGTGGGCGCACCCGGGAAGTTCAGCCATTGCTTCCGGAACCCCAACCGTACATCCAGGCAGTCCTTGCTGCCGGCCACGGCGGGGTTCACGCTGAAGTGATTGAACACGTACTGGGTGTACTGCGACAACTGCTGCGCCCCGGCGGCGGCCGGGAGGAAAAGAAGCAGCAGCAGTGCGGTCCGCATCAGTTCACGATGGTGAGGAATCCGGTGTAGGGCGTTGTCTGTCCCTCCAGCTTGTTCAACTGGATGATCCAGTAATAGGTACCCGTGGGCAGCCCCCCGCCGTCGAAGGGTTCGCGGTAGCCCACGTTGCTGTACACCCGCTGTCCCCAGCGGTCGTAGATGCTCACGTCGGCCTGCGGGTAATCACTTATCCCGGGTATCACCCAGGTGTCGTTCTTGTCATCCCCGTTGGGGGTGATGGTGTTCGGCGGTTCGATCAGGCGCTTCACCTCCACGATCACTTCGTCCGTGTAGATGCATCCGTTCAGATCCGTAGCCACGGTGTAGGTGGTGGTCTCCGTGGGTTGCGCGAAGGGATCGGGAATGCCGTTGCCGCTGAGGCCGCTGGTCGGGCTCCAGGTGTAAGTGCCGCCGCCACCTGTGGCGTTCAACTGGGTGCTGCTACCTTCCGGCAGGGTAACGTCCACCCCGGCGCTGAAGTCAACGCCCACGATGTCCGCACCGGGCCCGCTGATGGTGATGGAGAATCCGCACTGTGCCGGCGTGCCACTGTCCGCCACACCGGCCACAACCACCCAGTAGGTCGTGTTGGGCAGCAGCACGTTCGTCGTCACCGAGAAGTCCAACGAATCCTGCTCGCATCCGTTGGCGCTTACGCTGGCGAATGCCGATGGCGTGCAGGCACCATCACCCGAAAGCACCAGCACGCTCAGTTCATTGTCCGCCCCGGCGTCATCAGCACAATCGATCCCGCTCAGGGCCACATCCACCACGCCGCCCTGGCTGTTCGTGGTGAAGGAGTACCAAAGCTGGTTCGCCGCAGGCTGGCAGAAGGCTGGCAGTGGCCCGGTGGCGCCGGTGTTGTTGCCGGCCAGGGACTGCTCTGCGCACAGGGTGAGCGCGGTGGCGCAATCCCCGTTCGGCGGCTGGGCCGCTGCGGGATGCAACAGCCCCAGAACGAGCGCGAAAGCGACCGGTCGCATGCGTAGGGTCAACTAAGCCACGCGGGTGCACAACGCGGGCAGGCCGAAAGTAGACCCCGTCAACAGGGGCTTTCAGCCCTGCCGGGCTAGTTCCTCACACGCCGATGTTCACCCTTGGCAGCGGACCCGGGACCGACCCGCACCTAGTGACCCCACCAGGAGTCGAACCTGGATCAAGAGTTTAGGAAACTCCTATTCTATCCATTGAACTATGGGGTCAGGATAGGGCCGCGAATGTAGGCCCGGAGGGGAAAGACCGGGCCCAGGCACCTTGGCGCCAACACCCGGCCCCATGGCCACGGCGAAGAACAGGGTCGCCACCACCACGGACAGCATGGAGGCGTTCATGGTCAGGCAGCCCGCCGCCGTACAAGCCGAACTGCGCACCGAGCGCGGGCCGCACAGGGCAGGCAGGAGCTGCCCTTACCTGAAGTGCACGGCCGATGTGGACCTGGCCGTGCCGGAGCGCCTGATCGCCAAAGGCGTGGGGCTCTGGAGAAGCCTCGCGTGCAGTGATCGTGGAAAACTCCATCGGCGACGATCGCGGTCACCGTCTAGCTTGGCATCACCACAAACCCGTATCCATGCATCAGCGCACGCTCCTCTCCCTGCTTGTTGTCGCCTCCTTGGTGGCCTGCCGGCGCGAACCAGCTGAAGGTCCCGCGTCCTCCACGTCCGGCGAGGTTCTCAGGACACGCGATGTGCCCGTGGCGGTGCCGCAGAGCGACCCCCTGAGCCAGCAGGACCTGGACCGTGCCTTGATCGGTCTGCTGGAGCAGAAGAACGACTTTCAATGGGCATGGGTGGACATGCGCACCCTGTGGAGCGCCACACTGTACAATGATCATAGCGTGTCCATCGGCTATCAGCCCGCGAACGCCACCGGCGTGGACGAGCAGCTCCACCGGATCAATATCCAGCAGGGCGAATGGAAAGCCGTTCATGATGCGCTGCTGGACCTGATCATGGAACGGCTGAGCGACAACGGCCGCAACAAGGTGACCCTCCGCGATGTGCTGGTGGAGGACGATCCGGTGCTGCCGGTGATCACCGTGCGCATCACGGACAAGGAGCTGATCACCGAACTGTACAACCTGCGCAACGTGCGCTACATCGAACCGCTGGATTACTGGCCCGCAGTGGCCTCGGACGAGCGCAGCACATCGGGCTGCAGCCCCAGCACCTATGCGCTCAACGCGGCGGACTACACCACCATAACCCCCAACGCGAAACTGCCCTGGAACTTCAACAACCACACCATCCCCGGGGCATGGAACAGCGCCCAAGGCCAGGGCATCACCGTGGGCGTGATCGATGCAGGGCTCAGTTCAGCCCAGGGGTACATCGGCAGCTCCTTCAATGACGGGGAAAGCAACGTGGGGCGCACCTTCACGGCCTCGGCCACCCTGGGCACCTCCGCCTATACGAGCTGCTCGCACGGCACCAGCATGGCCGGCCAGGCCGTGGGTCCGCGCAATGCGGGCGGCGCCAGCACCGGTGTCGCCTACAAGAGCAACCTGCGCTTCATCCGCGCGAGCGAGGATGTGGTGTTGGACAAGAGCAGCGAGCGCACGGCAGTAAAGAACGCCCTCGTGGCCCTCGGCAATGATGCCGCGGTCCGCGTGATCAGCATGAGCATCGGCACACCCTTCAGCTACAGCGTGCTCAGCGACGGCGTGAACTACGCCTATGGCAAAGGCAAGCTCGTGATGGCCGCCGGTGGCACCAGTTTCAGTTGGACGAGCTGGTGGGGTGTGATCTATCCCGCCGCCTACAGCAACTGCGTGGCTGTGACCGGTGTGAAGGAGAACGGCAGCAAGTGCGCCAGCTGCCACGACGGTTCACAGATCGACCTGACCATCTGCATGGAGCGCAGCAGCGACAGCAACCGCAACTCGCTCTCGCTCTCACCGAGCGGCGTAACACCCAGCTACATCGGTGGCAGCAGCAGCGCGACCGCCACGGCGGCCGGCATCGCTGCCCTGGTGTGGAGCGCGAAACCGACCGCCACGCGCGCGCAGGTGCTCAGCTGCCTCACCAGCACGGCGCAGTTCGCGGGCGCGCCGAGCAGCAGCAAAGGCTACGGCAACATCAACGCCCAGGCGGCCGTGAACTGCGCGCTCGCCCTGTGATGCCATCGGCCTAGGAGCCCCAATGGAAATGCAGCAGGCGTTCATGCGCGAGGCGATCCGCATCGCCATGGAGAACGCTGTCAGTGGCCGTGGCGGTCCCTTCGGTTGCGTGGTGGTGAAGGATGGCCGGATCATCGCCACGGGCGCCAACGAGGTCACAGGCACGAACGATCCCACGGCGCATGCCGAGGTGGTCGCCATCCGGCGAGCGTGCCAGGCGCTTGGCAGCTTCCAACTGGAGGGCTGCGAGGTCTACTGCAGTTGCGAACCCTGCCCCATGTGCCTGGGCGCGCTCTACTGGGCCCGACCCACAGCGGTGTACTTCGCGGCCACCAAGGAGGATGCCGCCACGATCGGCTTCGACGACCATTTCATCTATGCGGAGCTTGAGCGGCCGATCACCGCCCGGGAACGCCCCATGCAACAACTGATGCGTGCGGAGGCACTGGCCGCCTTCGAGCACTGGCGCACGAACCCGGACAAGGTGCCGTACTGATCCACAGGGCTTGGCGAAGCTGCAACGCGACCGGCTCAGCGCACCTCCGCGCCGGGCGCGATCACCTCCTTGGGCTGCACAAAGACGAGCTTGCCGTTCGCATCCTCGGCCATCAGCACCATGCCCTGGCTCTCCACCCCGCGCATCTTCCGCGGCTCCAGGTTGGCCACCAGCACCACCTGCTGACCGGGCAGCTGCTCCGGTGAGAAGTGCATGGCGATGCCGCTGACCACGGTGCGTGGTGATGCTTCACCAATGTCGATGCTCAGCTTCAACAGCTTGTCGGCCTTGGGCACGCGCTCGGCCGCCACGATGGTGCCCACGCGCAGGTCGAGCTTGGCAAAGTCGTCGAACGCGATATTGGGCTTTGAAAGTGCAACAGGCGTCCCGCCTGTTGGATCTGGAGCAGGCGCAGGCACATTCGCGTGCAGGCGCTCGACCTCCGGTTGGATCTCCGCGTCGGTGATGGGCTTGAAGAGGTGCTCGGGCTTTCCCAGCGCCTGGCCTACGCCGATCAGGTCACTGCGGAAGGCCTCGCTCCACGGCAGCGCACCGATGCCCAGCATGCGGCGCAGCTTCGCGGTGGTGTGCGGCAGGAAGGGCTCCAGCACGATGCTGAGCACGGCGGCCACATTGAGGCTGTTGGCCAGGATCGTGCGCGTGCGCTCCGGGTCGGTCTTCTCCAGCTTCCACGGCTCGCTGTCACTGAGGTACTTGTTGCCCGCGCGGGCCACGTTCATGGCGCTGCTCAGCGCATCGCGCAGGCGGAAGTGGTCGATGTGCTTCGCCACCTCCTCCACGCTGCCATGCACCGCGCTCCACAAGGCCACATCCTGATCGAGCTTCTCACCGGAGGCGGGCGCCTTGCCATCGTAGTACTTGTGGCACAGCACGAACACGCGCTGCACGAAGTTGCCGATGATGGAGACGAGCTCGTTGTTGTTCTTGTCCTGGAAGTCCTTCCAGGTGAACTCGCTGTCCTTCTGCTCGGGGATGATGGTGGCCAGGCAATAGCGCAGCTCGTCCTGGCGACCCGGCCAGCGCTCCAGGTACTCGTGCAGCCACACGGCCCAGTTGCGGCTGGTGCTGATCTTCCGCCCTTCGAGGTTGAGGAATTCGTTGGCCGGCACGTTCTGCGGCAGCACATAGCCGCCGTGCAGCTTCAGCAGGATGGGGAAGATGATGGCGTGGAAGACGATGTTGTCCTTGCCGATGAAATGGATCAGGCGCGTGTCATCCGCCTTCCACCATTTCTCCCAATCGGTGTGGTGCTCGGCGGCCCAACGCTTGGTGGCACTGATGTAGCCGATGGGCGCATCGAGCCACACGTACAGCACCTTGCCCTCGGCGCCGGGCAGCGGCACGGGCACACCCCAGTCGAGGTCGCGCGTCATGGCGCGTGGACGCAAGCCATCCTTCAGCCAGCTGTTGCATTGGCCCAGCACGCTCGCCTTCCACTCCTTCGGGTCGTGGTGTTGCGCGCCATCGAGCATGCCCGTGTTGATCCAGGTGTCCACCCAATGCTGGGCCTCGTCCATCTTCAGGTACCAGTGCTGCGTGGGCTTCAGCACGGGCTTGGCGCCGCTGAGGGTGCTGCGCGGATCGATCAGGTCCTTGGGGCTGAGCGCGCTGCCGCACTTCTCGCACTGGTCGCCGTAGGCATCGGGGTTGCCGCAGCTGGGGCAGGTACCCATGATGTAGCGGTCGGCCAGGAACTGCTTTGCCTCCTCATCGTAGTACTGCTGCTCCTCCTGCACGCTGAAGGCGCCGTTCTCCAGCAGCTGCAGGAAGAAGCCTTGGGAGGTCTCGCGGTGCAGGTCGCTACTGGTGCGGTCGTAGATGTCGAAGTGAATGCCGAAGTCCTGGAAGGCCTGGCCCATCAGCGCGTGGTAGGTGTCCACGATGGCACGGGGCGTGGTGCCCTCCTTCATCGCGCGGATGGTGATGGCCGCGCCGTGCTCGTCGCTGCCGCAGATGAAGAGCACCTCCTTGCCGCGCTGGCGCAGGCTGCGCACGTAGATGTCCGCGGGCAGGTAGGCCCCGGCGATGTGGCCGATGTGCAGCGGCCCGTTGGCGTAGGGCAGGGCGGCGGTGATGGTATGGCGGTGGATCTCCTTCACGGTCCAGGACTTGGCCCGCGAAGGTACCGAAGGGCGGCGGGAGGGACAGGGGCTGCACAAAGCCCCATGTTCCACCTATCTTCGACACAGCAGCGCGAGCATGGCAAAGCTTCCGATCCAACCGCAGAGCTTCGTATATCCAGCCGGATGTAGGGGATATGCGAAACGGGTTCGTATATCCACAGTTACCGGCAAGTTTTGACGATTGTGCTAACACTAACGGGAGTGCTGAAAACCGACCGGAGTAAGCGACAACTAAAACACTGACAAATGAGTTACATAGAAACACAACGACAAAAAGCAGTAGGACTTCGAGACGACATTTTCAAAGACCCAGGTGGAGGCGTTTTCAAAAAATCTGAAAGAGAGTTTGTGCTTAAACAATCTGCACTAAATATTTGGGCAGGTGTGCGTGAGGACGCTATTGCATACTTCAACCGTAACGACATTCCATTTTGGGACAGTGGTAACGAGCCGACAGGTCATTTACTTTCATCACAAATCGCTTGTATCAATCATCTCTATTTCGTGCGACAGCGACAAGACATAGCAACTGCAATTCTTCAATCGGTTGACAAAAATGTAAAGTTTGCTTTGCGTATGGACAACGGAGTTCCTGAAAGTGGCTTCGTGGACTTTGAAGTAATTGGAGCAAAAAATTATCTCGGAGAGAAACAACACACTCGTGGAGCAAACTCAACATCGGTTGACGCAGTTATGCTTGCAGAGTTGCAAAACGGACAACGCAAACTTTTTTTCATTGAGTGGAAATATGTTGAACAATACAAAAACTCTCCGTCAAAAGCAGAGGGTGACAGCGGACAAACAAGAATTAAAATCTACCGACCGCTTTTAGAGCAGAGCGACTGCCCGTTTCGGATAACAAATATTGAGGGGCTTTTTACAGAGCCGTATTACCAACTCATGCGACAAACTCTGCTTGCGAACGAAATGACAAAAGCAAAAGAATATCATGCGACAAGTTACATGCACTTACATCTTATCCCGACTGCAAACACCGACTTGAAAAATGTAAACACAGCAGCAGGCAAACTTGACGGTTCAGCACTTCACGACACTTGGACAAGTCTTTTGAAATCGCCTGACCAATACAAGGCAGTTGACCCGAAGGACTTTATTTCGGCAGCAAAAAAATGCGAGGACACACTCGCTTGGACAACTTATTTACAAAACAGATATTGGGACTGACGACATGACGAAAGAAAGTAAACCAGCCGGTAACATGGGCTTGCCGCAAGCGGGGCGACAGTGGTTAATTGAACTTTTGTGCTTTCTATTTACATTTGTGCTTGCCGACAGGTTAGTGCTTCTAAGCCCCGCCTGACGGCAAGCCCCGGAACGTTAGCCGCCCGACCCATCCACACCCGCCCATGTTCCTTGGGCACCTGCGCGTTCCTACTGGCCTTCGCGCCATGCCCTTCCCCGCTACCGCTCCGCTGAAGCACGGCGGCCCATGGCCATCCTGCGGGTGGTCGCTTGGGCCGAACCACCGCACACCTTCGTAGCTTTGAGGTCGACCACGAACCGATGGGACCGAACGAACTGAGGAGCGACCTGCTGGACCGCATCCGGCAGCTGACCGACCCGGCCATCCTGCAGCAGGTGAAAGCCCTGCTCGACATGCATGCTGGCGGCCGCTGGGAAGGGCTGCCCGAAGCGGTGCGCGCGGGCATCCTGGAGGGGTTTGAACAGAGTGAGCGGGGCGAAGGCACACCGCACGCTGCGGTGATGGAGAAGGCGCGGGCATGGCGCGGGAAGTGATCTGGACACCGCGGGCGCAAGCGGACCTGATGGCCGTTTCCGGATACCTTGATATGGAGTGGGGCCAGCGTGTGAAAGAGGCGTTCCTGGCGGACGTGGACGAGGTGATCGCGTGCATCCAACTGTTCCCGAACATCTTTCGCACTTCCGGTCACTTGGATATCCGTGAAGCACTGGTGACCAAACACAACCTGTTGTTCTACCGGGTCACCGAAGAACGCATTTACGTGCTCTCCCTATGGGACACGCGCCAAGATCCAGGCAGCAGGCCTTACCCGAACGCGTAGGCTGACGTTGCACGATGCGCCCCATGTCCATGCTTGTCCCCCCTCCGTTGAAGCCCGGCGACACCATCGCCATCGTTCCCACGGCCCGCGCCATCACGGTGGAGGAGTTGCGCGAAGGCATCGCCCTGGCCGAAAGCTGGGGGCTGAAGGTGAAGCTGGGCGACGGCATCGGCCGCAAGCACTTTCAGCAGGCGGGCACCGCCGAGGAGCGCGCCGCCGATCTGCAAGCCGCGCTCAACGACCCGGAGGTCCGCGCCATCTGGTGCGCCCGCGGCGGCTACGGCACCGTGCACCTGCTGGACCACCTGGACCTGAGCGCCCTGCGCCGCGACCCCAAGTGGATCGTGGGCTTCAGCGACATCACGGTGCTGCACAACGCGCTGCACAACCTCGGCATCGCCAGCCTGCACGCGCAGATGCCCTTCAACATCGGGGGGAAGACGGATGAATGCCGGAGCTCGCTGAGGAATGCACTTTTCGGCGAGTTGTCGGTGGTCCGTTGTCCGTTGTCAGGCAGCACGGACAACCAACAACCGACAACCAACAACCGCATCGGCTCGTGCGAAGGCACCCTCATCGGCGGCAACCTCTCCCTGCTCTACGCCCTGCGCGGTACGCCCTACGACATCGACCCGCGTGGGAGGATCCTATTCATCGAGGACCTGGACGAGCTGCTGTACCACGTGGATCGCATGGTGCAGAACCTGCGCCTGGCGGGCTGGTTCAAGGGCCTGGCCGGGCTCATCGTGGGCGGTATGAGCGACATGCGCGACAAGACCCCGGACGATCCCTTCGGCAGGAGCGCGGAACGGATCATCGCCGATGCCGTGGGCGACACCAGCTACCCCGTGTGCTACGGCTTCCCCGCCGGCCACATCGACGACAACCGGGCGTTGGTGTTCGGCCAAAAAGCGAAGCTCAGCGTCACCGCGAACGGTGCAACGCTGAGCTTCGAAGGAGGGTCGTCGGTGTAACGAAAGGCCTCTGCGCCCTCCGCGCCCTTGCGCCTCTGCGTTCTCCTTAGTTCCGCTCGAACTTGTTGTAGCCTGCGGGGATCTCGAACAGGGCCGGCTTCTGCACGCCCTTGGTCACCTTGGTCACTTGCAGCTTGGTCACCTCGGCACCATCCATCTTCTGCTCCAGGCCCAACATGGGGAACACGCCTTTGGCATCGGGGATCTCCAGGAAGAACACGGCCTGTTCATCCTTGCGGTTCAGGGTCTCCAGCAGGGGAACGAAGAAGTCGAACTTATCGGCGGCCACCCAGTAGGTGATCTGGCGGTCCTCCGCGGCGCTCTTCACCACCCACTTCTCGCACTTGTAGCCGGCCAGGTCCTTCATCTCGCCCGTCTTCTTCACCTCCGTTTTCACATCCTTCGGCAGGCGCATGTTGGGCACGTCCATGTACAACTTGCGGTCGGGGCTCAGGGCGGTCACGGTCTTGTCCCGGGTGTCCACCAGCATGATGCCCTGGGCATCGCCGCGGGCGCTGATCTCCTCGATCCGCACATGGTCGCCCTTGATGTAGTACTTGTAGTTCGTCACCACGGGACCGGTGGTCTTGGTGAACTCGATGATCCCTTCGAATGATTGGGCACTGGATGCGCCGGCGAAGGCGGTCAGGAGGCCGAAGGTCAGGAGCGTTTGCTTCATGGTACACATGGCGCTGGGTCGTTTCCGAAGAGTTGTCGGGGGAAAGATCCTCACTTTTGCTCCCCTGCAACGCAAGCCGCTGCGAAGGGTTACACACAGTCGAACGTTGCTATCGATGGCCGAGCACTTGGAGACCGGCGCCCTTGGGGAGCAACTCGCATGCCAGTGGCTGGAAGGGCACGGCTACCGGGTAATGCACCGGAACTGGCGCCACGGCCGGGATGAGCTCGACATTGTGGCCCGCAAGGACCGCTTTCTGGTGGTGGTGGAGGTGAAGACGCAGCGCAACGAACAATGGAAGGATCCCGAACAGGCCGTGGACCGGGCCAAGCAGCGCAAGCTGCTGCGTGCTGCGGAAGCCCTGGCGCACAGCCATCCGGAGGACCTGGAGCTCCGGTTCGATATCATCGCCATCACCCTGCGGCCGGAAGGACCGCAGGTCCTGCATATTCCGGACGCATTCTACCCCACCCTGCATGAACGACCGTAGCTCCCGAGGCCCCCGCAAACAAGGACCCCGCCGCCCTGGCCAGGGCGGTCGTCCGGACCGTACGCGCGATGAGCGCGACCGCAGCGCCGGCCGCAGCGCATCCAGTCGTCCCGGCGCGCGCCGAAGCGAGCGGCCGGACGACGGGGAGCGGCCCCGCCGTTCATCGCGCCCTGACGGGGACGCCCCACCGCGCGGCCGTACGGCACGTGGGCCTGCCGAGCGGGATGGGGGCGCACGGCGCGGGCCGGACGGTCCCGGGGGTGAGCGACGCGGACCTGGACCGGGACGTCCCGGACCGCGGCGCAGCGCAGGCCCTCCGGGAGCGGAGCGTGGTGAGCGTCCACGCCGTCCCTACCGGTCCGATGGCGATGAACCCGCGCGCGGGCGCTCCTCGCAGGGCCGGGCGGAAGGCGGCAGCCGCGAACGGCGCCGGCCGGACAGCCCCGGTGGCGAACGCCGTGGGCCGGGTGCCGGCCGCAGCCGGGGCGAACGTCCACAACAGGCCCAACGGCCTGAGAAGCCATGGAAACGCCAGAGCCGCGACGAACGCACCTTCAAAGAGGGCGACCCCCTGACCCGGCGGCCCTTCCGCAAGGGCGAACGCAGCAACCGCTTCAGCCTGCCGAACCCGGCGAACGAAGGGCTGGTGCGCCTCAACAAGTACCTGGCGAACGCCGGGGTGGGAAGCCGCCGCGAGGCCGACCAGCTGATCACCACAGGCGCAGTGACCGTGAACGGCAAGGTGGTGACCGAACTGGGCACCAAGGTGCGACCGGAGGACGTGGTGGTGTTCGGTGGCCAACGCCTGAGCACGGAACAGAAGCGGTACGTGCTCTTGAACAAACCCAAGGACACCATCACCACCACGGACGATCCCGAGGAGCGGCACACGGTGATGCACCTGGTGGCAAGGGCCTGCCAGGAGCGCATCTACCCCGTGGGCCGGCTCGACCGGAACACCACCGGGGTGCTCCTGCTCACCAACGATGGGGAACTGGCCAAGAAGCTCACCCACCCCAGCCATGGCGCGGAGAAGATCTACCATGTGACCCTGGACAAGAACGTGCTGGCCAGCCACCTGCGCGAGCTTGTGGAGGGCGTGCACCTGGAGGACGGCCTGGCCCAGGCGGACGAGGCGAGCTATGTGTCCAGTGCGGAGAGCAAGCGCGAAGTGGGCATCAAGCTGCACATGGGCCGCAACCGCATCGTGCGCCGCATGTTCGAGGCCCTGGGCTACGAAGTGGTGAAGCTGGACCGGGTGATGTTCGCCGGCCTGACCAAGAAGGACCTGCAGCGTGGGCATTGGCGCCACCTGTCCGAAAAGGAGGTCACCTGGCTGAAGCAGAAAAAGGCCCCGGCAGCGACGGAAGGCGACAAGCCGCGCGGACGGCTGCGCCGCAGCCACGGGCACGAGTAGGGATCACTGCACCACGAACGTGAGGCTGCGGCCGGTGCGGTCACCGTCGTTCTCCTCCACGGTGAAGATCCACCGCTCCGTGCCGGCGAACGGCCGCATCACCAAGTGACCGTTCCAGGTGAACGGATCGCCGCTGATGTCCACGGTATCCACGGCGCGGGCCGCACTGTCATCCAGCTCCACCGCAACGAACAGGCGCTCCAGCGCGTCGTTGCCGGCGGTGCACTTCACCCCGATGTGCAGCGTGTCCGCCAGCCCCACGGTGTCGTTCATGTAGACCAGGCCACTATCGGTGAGGAAGTCGATGCGGACGCGCCGGGTGGGGTCCTCCTCCTCCTTGGTGCAACCGATGCACAGCCCGAGCAGGAGCGTTGCAAGCGTGAACATCCGCATGGTGCCGCGAAGGTAGGCGGGCCCCGGGCGTACGATGGACCCGCGCGGCACGTTCATTGGTTAAGGAACACGCACCTGTGGACGATCCGGCCCGGAACTCCGCCGGACCGCCCACCCGCTGGAGAACTTTGCCTACCGACCCATGATCCGCCGCTATCGCCGGGTGCTGCTGGTGGCCGCGCTGGCCCTGTTGACCCCACTGCTCCTGCTGGCGGTCCTGGCCCTCGCGTTCCAGGATGAAGTGAAGGAGCGCCTGGTGGCGGAGCTCAACGCCCATCTGCGGGTGCCCGTCCACCAGTCCGGCATCGAGCTCACGCTGATCGAACGGTTCCCGCGCGCTTCCCTGCGCCTGGATGAAGTGCTGGTGGACGAGGTGCGCACGGACAGCCTGCCAGCGGACACCCTGCTCTACGCCCGCAGCCTTTACCTGGAGATCGGCCTGCTGGCCATGCTGCGGGGCGACTACACCGTGAGCCGCCTGCACGGCGTGGATGTGCGCGTGGCCACCGGGCTGGACCGCAATGGGAACGGCACCTGGAACATCTGGCGGGCGGACACCGTGGGCAGCACCGGCACGGCGGAGATCGAACTGCGCAAGGTGACCTTCGATGGCCTGCGGGCGCGGTACCGCGACGACCGGAGCGGTCTTGAGATCACCAGTTCGAGCAAAGCCCTGGCGCTGGCCGGGCGTTTCGCGGACGAGGGATCGGAGCTGCGCATCAAAGGCGACCTGCACCTGCTGGATTGGCGCGGCCGCCAGGGCTCCGTGCTGAGCGACCGACATGCCGGACTGGCCCTGCGTGCGGCGTTCGGCGGCACGGACGGCGGCTTCCGGCTGCTGAAGGGTAGCGAAGTGCTGCTTGCCGAGGTGCCCATGGCGGTGGAGTTGAACGTGAGCGGCGGTACCGCACCGCGCACGCTGGACCTGCGCGCGAGCGGCTTCAACATGGACCTCTCGTCCGGGGTGGAGCTGCTGCCACCCGCGCTGCACCGCGCGCTTGCCCACTACGACATGGATGGCGAGATGGACCTGGCCCTCCATTACGCCGGGCCCTTGGAGGGGATGGACCGCTGCTCTCTCTCGGCTTGACCGTGCGCCAAGGACGCTTGAACGAGCGCCGGACGGGAGCACGCTTCAAGGATGTGCGTGGTGAGCTGGCCCTGGAACTCACCGGAAGCGGTGCCTTGCGCAAGCTGGTCGTGAAGAACCTGCACGCGCAGGCCCCCAGCGGCAGCGTGGGTGGCAGCATCGAGCTTACCGGCCGCACCAAGGCCCGTCTGAAAGCGGACGTGCATGCCGACCTCGCGCTGGCCGACCTGCTCCGCTTCGCCCGCGTGGACACCCTGGAGGAGGCTTCCGGCCGCCTGAAGGCCAGTGTGCACATGAACGGCACGCTGCGCGATGCCGGCAAGGTGACACGGACGGACCTGCGTGCGCTCACCATCGCCGGGCAGGCCACACTGACGGATGCCTCCCTGAAGCTGAAGGGCGTGCGGCATCGGCTCACCGGCCTGAACGCGGACCTGGCCCTGAAAGGGAATGACGCCACCGTCAAAGACCTGCGCTGCACCGTGCAGGGTTCGCCGATCGAGCTGAGCGGCACACTTCGCGACCTTGTGCCCTACCTACTGCTGCCCGATCAACGGCTGGTGGTGGAGGCCCGCGGCCGGAGCGAACAGCTGGATCTGGGTGCGCTGCTGGCCGGCAATGATGAAGCGGGACCGGCAGCTGTGGAAAGCACGTTCCGCCTGCCCGCATTGATCGCCCTGGACCTGAAGGTCAACATCGGCCGGCTCGTCTTCGAGGACTTCGTTGCCGAAGACATCAGTGGCGCCGTGCGCCTGAACGACCAGGTGCTGGAGGTGGCCCCCATCGCCCTGCGCTCGGCCAACGGCACGGTCAGCGGATCCCTGCTGCTGGACGGACGACCGGATGGTGCCTATCCGCTCAACATCGCTGCGCAGGTGAAGGGCATCGATGTGACCCGGCTGTTCCGCGAGTTCCGCGACTTCGGCCAGACCTTCCTGACCGCCCAGCACATCCGCGGGCGCAGCGACATCCAGCTCACGTTGCATGCGGACCTGCTCCCGTCGCTACGTCTCGATCAACAAAGCCTGCACGTGCTCGCGGACGTGGCCATCGACGATGGTGAGCTCATCGGGCACGCACCCATGATGGCGGTGGCGGAGCACATCCGCACCAACAAGCTCATCGCTCCGTTCGTGGATACCGAAGAGCTGGGACGCCGGCTCCGCCACGTGAAGTTCGCTTCGTTGCGCAACCAGGTGGAGATCAAGGACCGCACAGTGCACGTGCCGCAGATGCTGGTGCAGAGCAATGCCATGGACATCGAGGTGAGCGCTGCGCAGACCTTTGATGGCGGTGTGGACGACCACCTGAACTTCCGTCTGGGCGATCTGTTCCGCGTGGGCGCTGCGGAGGAGGAGGAATTCGGTCCCGTCGCCGATGACGGCACAGGTCTGCGCATCTTCCTGCACATGTACGGCACCACGGACGACCTGCGCTTCGGCAACGACGGTGCGGCCGCTGCGGCCCGCCGGAAGCAGCGCATCAAGCAGGAGTCGGCCACGCTGAAGACCTTGTTGGCGGACGCCTGGCGGGGCGGTGGTGCGGCGACCGCCACCATGCCCGCGAACACCCCGTTGATCACCGTGGAGGCTCCCGAAAAGCCCGCAGAGGACCCTGCGGCGCAGCCGGTGAAGCGACGCAAGGGACTGGGCCGCCTGCTGGAGAAGGAGGAAGAGGAGGGCAAGGAGACCATCATCCTGGAGTAGGGCAGCGCCGATCGGCGATCTTCGCACGGCCACCATGGACCTCTATTCGCGCAAACAGCGCTGGAAACTGCTGCTCGCCCTGGTGGCACTGGCCATCGTGGGCGCCAGCCTGTGGTACAGCAGCCGCATGGTGGAGCGGGTGCGCAGCGAGGAGCGCCGCAAGGTGCAGCTCTGGGCCGAAGCCGTGCGCAACCGCGCCGAACTGGTCAACTACACCGATTCCCTCTTCCGGCGGCTGCGGGAGGAGGAGCGCAAGAAGGTGGAACTGCTGGCCGATGCGATGCGCGCACTGGCGGACAACAATGCGACGGACCTGGCCTTCTACCTGCGCGTGGTGAGCGACAACACCACCGTGCCCATGATCATCGTGGACGACCAGGGGACAGTGATCGCGCAACGCAACCTGGATGCCGGGGTGGAGCAGGATCCGGCGCGCATACGGCAGGAGGTGAAGGCCATGAGCGCGGTTTACAAGCCCATCACCATCCCCATCACGGACACCAAGAAGCAGTTGCTGTACTACCGTGACTCGCGCATCGTGACCGAGCTGGAGCAGGTGATGGACAACATCATCCGCAACTTCATCAGCGAAACGGTGATGAACGCCGCGGCCGTGCCCGTAGTGCTCACCGACAGCGCGAGCCGGCAGGTGCTGCTGGTGAGCAACGTGGACAGCGCCCTGGTGAAGGACAGCGCGCGGACCCGGGAACTGATCGCTGCCATGGAGCAGGTGAACCCACCGATCCGCATCAGCCTGGCCGGCCGCGGCACCAACCACATCTACTTCGACGAGAGCCGCATCGTGAAGCAGCTGCGCTACTACCCGTACGTGATGTTCGGCATCATCGGCCTCTTCCTGCTGGTGAGCTACGCCCTCTTCAGCCTCTTCCGCAACGCGGAGCAGAACCAGGTGTGGGTTGGCATGGCCAAGGAGACCGCGCACCAGCTGGGCACGCCGCTGAGCTCCCTGATGGGCTGGGTGGAGGTACTGGGCGGCGGCGGCGCGGACCCCACGGCCGTGAACGAGATGAAGAAGGACGTGGACCGTCTCGAGGTGATCACAGAGCGCTTCAGCAAGATCGGCTCGGCACCGGACCTGGTACCCGAAAAGCTGTACCACATGCTGCGCGCCACCGTGCTGTACCTGCGCGGCAGGCTACCGGCGCGTGCGCGCATCGAGGTGGTGCAACCCGTGAACATCGACCGCGAAGTGCCCTTGAACCGTGCGCTCTTCAGCTGGGTGATCGAGAACCTGATCCGCAATGCCGTGGACGCGATGGAGGGCGATGGCAGCATCACGATCGAGATCCATGAGGACGACGGCGGTGTGCATGTGGATGTGACGGACACGGGCAAAGGCATCCCACAAGCGCAGCACCGCACCGTGTTCCAGCCCGGCTTCACCACCAAGAAGCGCGGCTGGGGGCTGGGCCTGTCGCTCAGCAAGCGCATCATCGAGCAGTACCACGGCGGGCGCATCTTCGTGAAGCGCAGTGCACCCGGCAAGGGAACGACGTTCAGGATCTCGTTGAAGGCCGCTTGAACCGCAGAACCGCGGAATGTTGAACCGAAAAATGTAGAAGGGAGCACGGAGTTCTTCGGCTCTGCCTTCAGCGTTCCCCGTTCTGCGGTTCCTTTGCATCGTGTCCGGCCTGTACATCCACATTCCCTTCTGCCGGAAGGCCTGCACGTACTGCGATTTCCACTTCAGCACATCGCTGAAGACCAAGCCCGCTGTGCTCGAGGCGATGCACGCCGAACTGGAGCAGCGCGCGGGGGAATTGGCTGGCGCGGCGGTGGAGACCATCTACTTCGGAGGTGGTACACCGAGCCAGCTCAGCGATGCGGAGCTGCGGGCCTTCCTCGATCAGGTGCGACGGCTTCTTCCAGGGACACCCGATGCGGAAGTGACCTTGGAGGTGAACCCTGACGATGTGAGCGCCGAACGGCTCGCGGGTTGGAAGGCCCTCGGCATCACGCGCCTGAGCATCGGTATCCAAAGCTTCCGCGAGGAACGGCTGCGCTTCATGGGCCGCGCGCACGATGCCACGCAAAGCCGCGAGAGCCTCGGCCTGATCGCCGCCGCCGGCTTAGCCTCGTGGACCATGGACCTGATCTACGGTCTGCCCGGGATGACGATGGAGGAATGGGATGAGCAGCTCACCACCGCGCTCAGCTACAAGCCCCCGCACATCAGCGCCTACTGCCTCACCGTGGAGGACCGCACCGCGCTGGACCACCAGGTTCGCAAGGGCATCGTGTCCATGCCCGGCGATGTGGACCAGGCCGCGCAGTTCGACCGCTTGATCGAGCGACTGGAGAACACAGGCTACGCGCAGTACGAGATCAGCAACTTCGCGCTACCCGGTCACCACAGCCGCCACAACAGCAGCTACTGGGCCGGCGTGCCCTACCTCGGCATCGGCCCCAGCGCACATTCGTTCGACGGACGCCACCGCCGCTGGAACGTGGCCCACAACTTCCGTTACACGCACGGCGTGCGGAACGGCGAACGCTACTGGGAGGAGGAGACGCTCACGTCCGCACAGGTCGTGAACGAGGCCCTGCTCACGGGCCTGCGCACCACCGCCGGCGTGGACCTTGCCGCATTGCCTTTGGAGCTTGGAAAGGCCGCTTCATCGATCATCGCGCGCTACCGGTCACAAGGCCTGTTGGAGCAGCAAGGCTCGCGGTTAGTTTTGACAAGAGCGGGAAGGGCCTTCGCCGACCGCATCGCCTCGGATCTGTTCCTCACCGATGATCGCTGAGATCCACCACCACGGCCAGCAGTTCCGCGTGGACCTGTCCAAGCCCATCGACCTGTCACTGCCGCTGGCGCCGGGGGAAGGGCATGTACGCGCGTGGTACGTGGATCCGGTGGCGATGGAACCCGTGCGCAATGGCGAGAACGTGTACGCGGTACAGCATGGTGCACCCGTGAACTTCCGCAACGTGCACTTCAACCCGCACGGGCACGGAACGCATACCGAAAGCGTGGGGCACATCACGCCAGGCATCGAACCGGTGGGGGATCTGCTGAAGCGTTACTTCTTCACCGCACAGGTGATCAGCCTGCGCCCGGAGGAACGCCGCGCGCCCGATGGCAAGGTGGATACCGTGATCACCCTGGAGCAGTTCCGTAGCGCCATCGACGAGAAGCCGCCCGAGGCGGTGGTGCTGCGCACGCTGCCCAACAACCCCGGGAAGCGAACACGCAACTGGAGCGGCGCCAACGCCACCTACCTCCAGAGCACCGCTGCGGCCTGGCTGCGCAGCATCGGCGTGCGGCACCTGCTGCTGGACCTGCCGAGCGTGGACCGGGAGGAGGACGGTGGCGTGCTGGCCGCGCACCATGCCTTCTGGGACTTCCCCAACACCATCGACCTCACGCGCACCATCACCGAGATGATCTTCGTGCCCGACGAAGCGCGTGATGGGCGCTACCTGCTGGAGCTGCAGCTGCCGCACTTCATCAACGACGCCGCGCCCAGCCGCCCGGTGTTGTACGCGATGCTGTGATGGACCTCGACCGCTTCCGCAAGCATTGCCTTCGCCTGCCGGGTGTCACCGAGGAAACGCCGTTCGGGCCGGATGCGCTGGTGTTCAAGGTGGGTCCGCCAACGCGCAAAGCGTCGGACGGACAAGCGAGGATGTTCGCGCTCGCACCCCTCGCCTACTTCGACTTCGTGAACCTGAAGTGCGACCCCGAGCGTGCGGTGGAGCTGCGCGCCGAGCACGCGGGCATCACGCCGGGCTACCACATGAACAAGGTGCACTGGAACTCCGTGGCCTGCGACGGCTCCGTGCCCGACCGCCTGATCCTGGAGCTGGTGGACCACAGCTACGCACTGGTGCGCGCCGCATTGCCGAAGAAGGTGCGGGAGGCGCTGGAGGGGTGAGCCGGGGATACCTTTGCGGCATGTCCACGCGTCGTTTCGGCCGCATCCTGCTCGGCTACTTCTTCCGGGGGTTGCTGCTCACTGTTCCGCTCACCATCCTCATCTACGTCCTCTACCGCTCGCTCACCTACCTGGACGGCATCATCCCCTACGATGTGCCGGGCCTGGGCCTGCTCACCCTGCTGGCCGGCATCACCATCATCGGCTACTTCGGCAGCACGGTGCTCTACCAGCCCATTGCGGACTTCGGCCACGAAGTGTTGCAGCGGATACCCTTCCTCAAGACCATTTATGATGCGCTGACGGACATGATGGAGGCCTTGGTGGGCAGCAAGAAGAAGTTCGACCAGCCGGTGCTCGTCCGCATGGTGCAGGGCAGCAACCTGGAGAAGCTGGGCTTCATCACCGCTCGCGACCTGGTACACCTTGGTGTGGAAGGCAACAAGGTGGCCGTGTACCTGCCCCACAGCTTCGCCTGGAGCGGCAACCTCTACATCGTGCCGGCCGAGAACGTGACCCCGCTCGACGCCAAGGCCGCCGACGTGATGAAGTTCATCGTTTCCGGGGGGGTGGCCGAGGTGGATGAGTGACCTGCGGCGCGCGGCACGTCCCTTGTAATGAACCGCCAGCATCCATGACCGACATGACCCGCTCCTCCGCTCTCCTTTCCTTGCTCTTCCCGCTGATGCTCTGCGCCCAGACCGAGGTGCGGAACGTGAGCTGGGCCTATTCCACGGGAGTGGCCTCGGCCTTCAGCGCAACCTTCACCGGGACGGACGCAAAACGTGTAGAGTCCTTCTACAAGGCCCGGCTGAAGGACATCAGCGCCGACGTGAGCAACAAGAAGGAGGTGGTCGCGGTGGGCACCCGCATCCCGGACATCAGCGGGGACACGCTCCGCGTGCTGGTGAAGGCGGACAAGCCCAAGCGCAGCGAGGAGACCACCGTGTACATCGCCTTCCTGCTGGCCGGGCGTGCCACAGGGCCGGACAGCGACCAGCAGCAGATCCAGGGCTGCCGCGATTGGGTGTACCGCACCGCCGTGACCCTGAAGAAGGAATTGGCGCAGGAGGCGCTGGACGCCGCGACCAAACACCAGAAGGACCTCGAGAACGCCCTGGCGATGCTGGTGCGCGAAAAGGACCGGGCCCAGGGCAGCATCGAGAAGACCCAGGACCGGATCGTGAAGGATGAACAGGAAAAGTCCGCCGTGGAAGGCGAACGCACCACGCTCGACACCCGTGTACAGGCCAAGCAGACCGAGGTGTCCACCAGTCCGAGCGAGGCGAACACCAAGGAGCTGCAGACGCTGCTGAAGGAGCAGGAGAAGCTGAAGCGGAGGTCCGAGAACCTCACCAAGGACATCGAGGGTGGTCGCAAGAAGATCGAGGACCTGCAATTCGCGATCAAGAAGAACCTGCAGGACCAGGAGGCGAAAGGCAAGGAGATCGCTGCACAGAAGCTGGTGGTGGAGCAGTTGGCCGCGAAGCTGGCCGGCATCAACTGAGCCTCCGGCGGTCCCGTGAAAGGGCGCCGCCTACCTTCGGCGCATGACGCCGGCGTACCGGAACGCCCTGCTGCTGCTCCACCTCACGGTGTTCCTGTGGGGTTGGACGGGCATCTTCGGCAAGCTCATCTCGCAGAACGCCGCACAGCTCGTCTTCACGCGCACCTTCATCGCCCTGGCGGGGCTGGCCCTGTTCGCGCTCTTCACGCGTCGCTCGCTGGATCCGCGCACGCCGGACATCGGCAACTACTTCTTCATGGGCGTGCTCATCATGCTGCATTGGCTCACCTTCTATGGCAGCATCAAGGTGAGCACCGCCAGCATCGGTGCGGCGTGCATGTCCACCAGCACCATGTTCACCGCGCTTATGGAGCCCTTCTGGTTCAAGCGGCGCATCCGCTCCTACGAGGTGGTGCTGGGCGTGGTGGTGATCGCCGCGCTGCTGCTGATGTTCGGGTTGGAGACGCAGTACCGGCTGGGCATCGCCTTGGGCGTCTTCAGTGCGCTGCTCAGTGCCTGGTTCAACATCGTGAACGGCGTGCTGGTGAAGCGGGGCGACCCCGTACGCATCGGGTTCTACGAACTGTTCTTCGTGATGCTGTGCGCGGTGGTGTGGGTGACGGTGAACGGCGAGGTGCCGCAGCTACCGTGGACCTTGGAGCGGAGCGACCTGCTGTACCAGCTGTTGCTCGGACTGCTCTGCACCACCTTCGCCTTCGTCACCGGCATCGCAGTAATGAAGGAGCTTTCTCCCTTCACCGTGGTGCTGGCCGTCAACCTCGAGCCGGTGTACACCATCCTCATCGCCCTCTTCATCTGGGGGGCGGGCGAGCGCATGCACAACGGCTCGTACCTCGGCATCGCCCTGATCCTCGCCTGCCTCTTCGCCAACGGCTGGTTCCAGGCCCGTGAACGGCGCCGGCAGGAGGCCACCACCATCGCCCCTCTCCCATGAACCGCTTCGGAACGGTCGGACGCATCGCCCTGCTGCTGGGCGCCTGCCTCCTTGTCTTCTTCATCACGCGGGAGCTGTACCGACCGGAAGCCCCTGCCGGGCAGGTGACCAGCGACGTGCTGCTCGAGCGCATCCGTCCCGTGATGAAGCTCGTAACGGTGGAGGGCGACTTCAGCGAGCTCTATACCTACACCGATGCAGATGCCTCCTTCAGCTGGCTCAAGCAGTTCTCACCGTTCCAGAAGAAGGCCATCCTGCGCGTGAAGGCCCGGGCCAGCGTGGGCTACGACCTGGAGGGCCTTGGACTTGTGTTCGACGAGGCCAGCCGCACGGTCCATTTCTCCGGCATGGGCAAGCCCGAACTGCTCTCCCTGGAACACGATGTGGACTACTACAACATCGAAGAGGGCACCTTCAACGGGTTCTCCGCCGCCGACCTCACCAAAGTGAACGCACAGGCCAAGGAGCTGATCCGGGAGAAGGTGGCCGCAAGCGGCCTGTTCATGAGCGCTGAACAGCAGAAGGGCGAGTTCCTGATCTTGCTGCGAGCGGTGGTGGAGAATGCCGGCTGGTCCTTCGTGGACGAGGCCGCGCCCAGGGATGGCCGGACCCGACTGAAGGACTGAACCGAAGGCGCCTGCCGGGTGTTCCCGGGTATCTTCGCCGCAGCGATAATAGCGGCCACCGGCTCATGTCCTCCACCCTCCTCGCCCCCTGGCAGTATTGTCCCAGCCTCACCCGCTACGAACGCTGGTGGACGCGCGCGGTGCGCATCGGCGAGATCGGCATCGGGGGCCACAACCCCATCCGGGTGCAGAGCATGACCACCACGGATACCATGGACACGGCCGCCACTGTGGCCCAGAGCATCCGCATGATCGAGGCCGGTTGCGAGCTGGTGCGCATCACCGCGCCCAGCAAGAAGGACGCGGAGAACCTGGCCGAGATCAAAAAGCAGATACGTGCGGCGGGCTTCAACGCCCCCTTGGTGGCCGACATCCACTTCACGCCCAACGCCGCCGAAGTGGCCGCCCGCATCGTGGAGAAGGTGCGCGTGAACCCCGGCAACTACGCCGACAAGAAGAAGTTCGATGTGCGCGAGTACACCGATGCGGAATATGCAGAGGAACTGGAGCGCATCCGCGAGCGCTTCACCCCGCTGGTCCGCATCTGCAAGGAGCACGGAACGGCCATGCGCATCGGTACCAACCACGGCAGCCTCAGTGACCGCATCCTGAACCGCTACGGCGACACGCCCGAGGGCATGGTGGAGAGCGCCTTCGAGTTCCTGCGCATCTGCCGCGACGAGAACTACCACGAGATCGTGCTGAGCATGAAGGCCAGCAACGTGCAGGTGATGGTGCAGGCCTACCGTCTGCTGGTGCACCGCATGATGGCCGAAGGCTGGGACTACCCGCTGCACCTCGGCGTCACTGAGGCCGGCGATGGCGAGGATGGCCGCATCAAGAGCGCCGCAGGCATCGGTGCGCTGTTGGAAGATGGCATCGGCGACACCGTGCGCGTGAGCCTCACAGAGGACCCCGAATTCGAGATCCCCGTGGCGCGCGCGCTGGTGGACCGCTACAACGACCGGCGGAACCATGCGCCCATCCCCGAAGTGGCGCAGGTGCCGGTGGACCCCTTCAGCCACCAGCGCCGCCACAGCCGCGAGGTGCTCAACATCGGCGCGCGGCATGTGCCCGTGGTGATGGCCGACCTCAGCAACCGCACGACAATCACACAAGCCTCGCTTTTCGCGTGGGGCTACCGCTACAGCGTGCCACTGGACAAGTGGAACATCACCGACCAGGCGTGCGACTATGCCTTCATCGGCAAGCATACCATTGACTTCGAGATCCCGGGCACACTGGGCATCGTGCAGGAGCATGCCACCTGGCTGACGAACAAGGGCAAGGAGCGGCACTACCCGTTCTTCACCAAGCAGGACTACCTCGGCGGGGCGGAGCGCCACCCGCAGTTCAACCTGGTGTACGCCACATTGCCGGACCTGGACGAGGCCTTCATCACCGCGCTGAAGGGCGACCCCACCGCCGTGCTGCTCATCGACACGCACAACGCGCACGGCATGGCCGAACAGCGTCGGCTGCTCTTTGAACTGATCACGAAGGAATGCCCGGTGCCGGTGATCATCGGCCGGGCCTACGGCGCCATCAGCAACGATGCGCTCGTCCTGCACAGCAGCACCGACATGGGTCCGCTGCTGATCGATGGCCTGGGCGATGGGGTCTTCATCGCCGACGAGCAAGGCGGCCGCGAAGACCTCGTTTGCCGCACGGCCTTCGGCATCCTGCAGGCTACGCGCACCCGCACCAGCAAGACCGAGTACATCAGCTGCCCCAGCTGCGGCCGCACGCTCTTCGACCTGCAGGAGACCACGGCCAGGATCCGCGCGCGGACCAGCCACCTGAAGGGCGTCAAGATCGGCATCATGGGTTGCATCGTGAACGGCCCCGGCGAGATGGCCGATGCCGACTTCGGCTACGTGGGCACGGGTCCTGGCGTGATCACCCTCTATCGCGAGAAGGAAGTGGTGAAGCGCAACGTGCCCAGCGAACACGCCGTGGACGAATTGATCGCGCTGATCAAGGAACACGAAATGTGGGTCGAACCCGAACGCACATGACCATGCGAACGCTCCTCTTTGCGATCACCCTGCTGGGTATTCAGGTCCCCCCGACACATGCACAAGACGAACGGCCGTCGTTGATGTTGCTGAAGAAGTACATGGTCGGCAGCTACAGCAGCGCACTGCAGGCCCGTCGCGACACCACCTACTTGAACATCGAGCTGGAGATGGTGCGCATCTGGTTGAAGGACACGAACGGCATCTGGCTTTACGTGGAGCAGGCCACGGCCGCCAAAAAGGACAAGCCTTACCGGCAGCGTATCTACCACCTCACCCAACAGGACGATTCGACCTTCATCAGCACGGTCTGCACCCTCGACAGCATGCACCTGTTCGCCGGCGCCTACCGGGACATCGCCCGTTTCGGCGCCATCAAGCCGGCAGAGGCGAAGCCGCTGCCCGGATGCGACCTCGTGCTGCATTGGCGCAACGGTCGTTTTGTGGGCAGCACCCACGACCGCGACTGCACGAATGCCTGGGGGAAGGCGACGTATGCCACCAGCGAAGTGGTGATCGGCCCAGACCGCATGGTGAGCTGGGACCGCGGCTACAACGATGCAGGAGAACAGGTATGGGGCGCCGAAAAGGGCGGGTACGAGTTCGTGAAGCGGATGAAACAGCGGCCGGACCGGGTCGCCGCGGATCAGTAGGCCTTCCCTTCCGGCAGCCGCATGCGCTTGTCCTTGAAGAGGCCGATGTATTGCACGGTAAGCTCCATGCCACCGCGGTAACGCGTCACCGCGTTGAGCGCGGAAATGGTCACGTCGTAGCTGAAGCCGATGTTCAACCGGCGCTTGTACTCGAACTGGAACATCGGTGCGATGGCATCGCCCCAGCGGTACATGGCCCCGATGTAAAAGGCCGAGGACGTTTTGTCCGTTGTGTATCGGCTGTCAACGCCGAGCCGGCGGTGCAGCAAGCCGCCCACCACCAACTCCCGGCTTCCTCCCTGCTGGCTGGCGTAGAACCGCGGCAGCACCACCCAGCGCTTGGTGGCGATGCGTGTGGCGGCATGCACGGTGAACCTGCGCAGGAGCCGGTCCCTGCCGTTGCCGGTGAGGTCCACCAACGGCTCGTGCAGGTGATGCACAGCGGCACCAACGGTCCACTGCACATGGCGGTCGCGCCACTGCTGCCAAACCACCCCCGCACCCAGATCGATGTAGGAGCTCACCAGGTTGGGTATGGCCTCCCCCGTAGGGCGCGACGGGTCGTACCCGGAGCCGTCGTACTGCGCATCCCACCGCAGGCCATCCAGCACGGCACTGCGCTGTCCGAAGCCCCCCTGCAGGGCGAAGGCGATCAGGCCATCGTTGGTCGCCTTCAGGCCATAAGCGATGCTGAGGTCGGCTTGTGCGTCGCCAAAGCCCGACCGGCCCGCCTTGTCGCTGAAGGCCTTGGCACCGATGCCCACATAACGCCCCTTCATCTTTCCGCGCAGGATGGGTGCATCGTAGCTGAACGCGAACGTGCGGAACGGAGCACCCAGGCTCTGCCACTGGGACCGGTGCAGCAGGGCGGCGCGCTGATCGCCTTCGATGGCCCCGGCCAGTGCGGGATTGAGCACCAGCGGTGCATTGTGGTACTGGGAGAAGTGGATGTCCTGTGCGAAGGCGCCCGCGATGGACATCAGCAGCGCCACGAGCACGATGCACAGCACCCGCAGGAGCTGCCAGCCGAGCACCGTGCCCCTGCGGCCCGTCAGGGAAATGGGGAAGGTTCGTCGCATCATCGCACCAGGGTAATGTCCCCGCTCAGCTCCACGGAAGCGCCATCGCGCATGGTGGCCTGCAGGGTGTACACATAAACGCCACTGGGCACGGGCCCACCGGAAGCACGGCCATCCCAGCCCAGGGACTGGTCGGTTGTGCTGAACACCTGACCGCCCCAGCGGTCATACACGTTGAAGGTCATCTCGGCGATGCCGCCGCCACGCACGAAGAGCAGGTCGTTGCTGCCATCGCCGTTGGGGCTGAACACATCCGGGATGAAGATGTCCGTGCTCGGTGCGATGCACAACTCGAGGGCCATCGAATCCACGCAACCGCCGATGTTCTGCACGAACAGGCTCACGGGGAAGGAACCCGCGCCCGGAGCCGTCCAAGTGGGGTTCTCGCCCAGCACGTACGGCACGTTGGTCGTATCGATCGTCCATGTACCCGAAACCGCGTTGTTGCTCAGGTCGATCAGCGCCACCGTACGATCCTCGAACGGCACGCAGTCCAAGTTCGGGTTGATGCTGAACAGGGCCGTGAGGGCCGGCCAACTGGGTACCTGCACCAGCGTGTCCTGCGCGCACCCAGTGCCATCGTTCGTCACCACTACCGTCAGGAGCTCACCGGCCGGGGCCTCCACGTAGGCGGTGTTCAACGCGGGGTCCTCGTTCCAGACGAACGTGTAGCTGCCCTGCCCCACCACCGAGCCCTCCACATGGCCCGGCTCGCCGAAGCAGGCCGTATCGCTGAAGCTGAACTGGGGCGTGAACGGTGGGTGCACGATGAGCACTACAGAATCGATGATGGGGTCGGAACACCCGTCAGAGGTCATCACCATGTAGGTGGTCGTACTATCGGGCACCACGGACTGCTGGGCGATCGGGAAAAGCCCCTGGTTCCATTGATGCGTGATGGAGGCGCCGGGGAAACCACCGGAAGCCTCGACGGCGAGCACGCTGCCACCACCGTCACAAATGGGGTTCTGCGATACCGAGAACTGGGTGGTGAGCGCCGGATGGTTCACGAAGGTGAGCGTATCGCTGGTGAAGCAGGCGCCTGAGCCGTAGCTGTAGATGAGCGTGTAGGTGCCCGGAGCGATGCTCTTCGGGTTGAAGACCGTATCGTTCATGCCCGTGAACACACCGCCCGGCGGGAACAGGTCGATGGTCACCAGTTCATTGTTGCCGCAGTAGACCTCGTCCACGCCGCTGATAACGGCCTGCTGGAAGGGGATGACCGTGATGGTCAGCGAGTCCGAACAGCCTGCGGGCGCGTCGAACCGCACCACATGGGTGCCATTGCCCGCAGCGCCCGGGGAATAGACACCGGCGATCGCATCCACCACGCCCACCCCGCTCCATGCACCACCCGGTGGCAGGTTCGCCAGTAGGAAGGGCCCAGTGCTCGCGCAAAGCGTCATGTCCGGCAAGCCGATAGCGAGCGGATGCACCACCGCCAGCATGCTGTCCAAGCATGCGTTCGCCGCGTAGGTCAGCCAATGGGCACCAACACCGGCCACTGCGGGATCGAACCACCAATGACCATCAGCATCCTGCGCAATGCCGTTCCCGCTCCAGGCACCGTCCCAGGGCGTGCGACCGGTCGTGGCTTCGTTCAGCTCCAGCGGTTCATCACCGGCACAGAAGAACAGCGTGTCCGCGTCCAGGCTGGTCCACCCCACCAGGATGCCGATGGTGTCCACGCAACCGTTCGGGGCGGCATAGGTCACTTCGTCCCAACCGTCGCCCGCGACAACGGGGTCATACATCCCCGTTACCGCATCGGTGATGCCCGCACCGCTCCACGCTCCTCCCGGGGGCACCGCGTTCGGATAGAGCGGCGCAGGCGCCTGGGACGGGCAGGCGCTGTGGCTGTCGCCGATGTCCACCGGCTTCACATGGATGGTGAAGGCCAGGTCGCAACCATGCAGCGCGTACATCAGCACATGATCACCACCACCGGCCTCATCGGGATCGAACGTACCCATGATGGTATCGGTGATGCCGGGCCCGCTCCAGCGACCACCGAAGGGGCTGGCGGGGATGTCGAAAGGCCGGGTGCTCTGGCACACGGTGTCAAGCTGGGTCTGCGCCACCAGGTCATCGACGTTCACCCGCATCGTGTCCGAACAGGCGCCCGCAGCGTAGGTGAGCACATAGGAACCAACGACCTGCGGATCGAAGACCCCGGAGGCTGATACGTTCGGTCCGCTCCATGTGCCGCCCATCGGAGTGAAGCCGGTCAGTTGGAACGGTGCGGTCCCCGGACAGGCGGCCTGCGGGAGTCCCGCATCCATGCTGTCAACGGCGATGGTCAGGACATCGCTGCAGCCGTTCGGCAGCGTGTAGGTATACGTGTGCGTGCCAGGCCCCGCGGTATCCGGATCGAGCGTTCCAGCAAGGCTGTCCACGATGCCGGCGCCGCTCCAAGCCCCGCCGGGAGGCACGGCCACGAGATCGAACGGTGCAATGCTCTGGCAGATGCTGCCGGCCTGGGAGGTGATCTGCGGGTCATGCACGACCAAGGTGGCCGTGCCGGTGACCACTTCCCCGGTCTGTTGCTCCACCACCGTCACGGTGTAGGTCGTGGTGGCTGTCGGACAAACGCTCTGCGGACCCGCAACAGATGCGAGTCCATCGCTCCAGCTGTAGGTGTAGGTCTGGCAGCCCTGTACGTCCGCACGGATGGTGGTGCATCCTCCGGCGCAGAGCGTGTCCTCCTCCACCAACACCTGCACACCCAAAGGGCAGGTGTTCACCGCGGTGTTCGCCGTGAGCGTGAAGTACCAAAGCGAGTCACACCGGTCCAGCAGCCCGATCCGGAAGCTCACGGTATATGGACAGTCGCGGTCAAAGGGCTCATCCACCGTCAATTGCATCTGCTGGGTCTCGCCGCCGCCACAGCCCACCGGCTGCACACCGGTCACCTGCGGCGCACCATTACCGCTGATCGTGCACGCATCCATCACGATGCTGTCACAGGCCACCGGAAAGCTGAACTGCAGGTCCACCGTGTTCGTGCCGCACTGCGGGGCCACGGGGATCGTCATCACCGGCGGAACCGGAGGCTCCACCTCGCTTGTCCACTGGGCCTCCCAGCCACAGTAGGCCACGTTCTCATCGCTCACGAAGTGCACCGTGAGGAAGCCGCTCGTCGCCACGATCGGTGGCGGCGCGACGATGCCCGAATAGGCCGGTCCGATCTGCGGTGCATTGATGGTGGGGCCATCGTGGAAGGTGAGGACATCCAGCCCCTGCTCCGTACAGAACACCGGATCAAAGACCAGCGTGATGGTGTTCCCGGCATCGATGGTGAAGGTGAAGTCCTCGTTGTTCCCATAGATCATCTCATTGGGACCGAGCTCACTGTCAAGCAGGATCCCCTTGCAGACGGTCACCACGGTATCGCGCATCGGGAACTCCGGCAAGGGCTGCGCCCACAGCGGCCGCATCGCGAGGAGCAGCAGGAGCACCGGGAGGGTTCGCGTGATGCGCATGGGCTCAGAGACTGTCGGGCAGGATGGTGATCGGTCCAGTGGTGATCGTGTTGCTCCGGTTGCCGGAGCGGTCCTCTACGTGAATGGTGTAGGTGGTCGTCTCCACGGCGCCGTTCCCCAACAGGAACAGGGCGTTCAACTCCACGTTGAGCTCGCCCTGGATGGGCACTTCCTCGCCTTCGGGCGCTAGCGGTGGTATGTGGTAGCCATCCGCTTGCGCCAGTCGCGCATCCTTTACCCACAGCGTGTAGGCATCGGGGTCCGGCTGACCCAGGTCACCGTCACCATCCTGATAACTGAAGCGCACGACCACGCGATCGGCGAACTCCACCACCGAATCACGGTCCAAGGAGACCAGGGCGATCTGCGGTTCCGGCGGCATCACCGGTTCCTTCCGGCAGGCCGCCAGCAGGCCAAGCAGCAAGGGGATCAGCAGGTACTTGCTCATTGGATGCGCAGGGTGAAGTGGTCGACCATCGGCGGACCGGTCCCGTCATCCGGCACCTCCGTGGGCTGGTCATGGTCGCCATCGTTCACATAGACCCGCACGAAAAGCTCGGTCCCGCTCGCGTAGGCGTTCAGGTCGATCGTAGCCGCATGCGTGAACGTGGTGGGCGCTCCGGTGAAGTCCTGCGCTGTGATGCCCGCGCCCACCGTGAGGGCGAGCTCGGGCACCGTTGCAAAGCCCAGCACGCTGGTGGCCACCTTCACCTTGTTGTAGGTGAAGGCACTTGCTACCGTGGAGTCGTCCGAGAACGCGAAGCGCAGGTCCACCAGGCCGGCAGGCACTTCGATGGGCTGTACGCCGGGCGCATCCACCCGGGGGAGGGGTGTGGTCGTGTTGCCCGGAGGGAATACCTGGAACCCGGTGACCTGCGGCTCCATGTTGCCGAGGCCCGGCAACCGGCCGAAAGCATCGGGCGCACCGGCCTGGATCCAGGCTGCGATGGCCGCGATGTACTGCGCCTCGTTCAGCTCCCAGTCCGGCCCGTCGGTCTCCACCGGCATGATGCCGCTGGTGTTGGGCACGAAGCTGGTGAGCCGCTCGTAGAGGAAGGACTGCGCGACATCCCCGGGCAACACGCGGTAGGTGAAGCTCTCCTCCGGATCGTTGGCGATCACGGGATGGTACACGAGCGAGCTGTAGGAGGAGCCGAGGCTGCGGAAGTCCGGTTCGAAGGTGCCGTCGTGGCAGCCGCTGTTCGCACAGGTGGGCCCGAACACGCGCTGCTGCAACCAGGCGAAGTTGCCTTCAGGCAGGTTCTGCGCGGGCGGGGTCTCCTCATCGTGCGTGAGCGCATCGAAGGGGTTCTCCTGCTTCTTGCAGGCGACGGCCAGCAGCAGCAGCACGGAGAGGGTGATGGATGTGTTCCGCATGGCCGTTCAGATGCGGTCGAAGAGGGAAAGGCTGGCACCGTCGATCAGGCCCGCACCCATCACGTCCTCTTTGATGCCGAGGATCTCCGCGATGGTGGGAACCACGTCCGTGGCCAGGCCAACGGGATGGTCCGCATCGCCCACGCGCAGCCCGGCCTGCACACCGGGGCCGGCCATCATGCCGAAGATGCGCAGGGCGTTGGCATCGCTGTGGTCGTACGCATACCAGTCGTTCTGGTCGCGGATCGCGTTCGGCTCGTCATTGCGACCGCATTCGGGCACCACGATCAGCACGGTGTTGCCGGCCATCTCGGGGATCTGGGTCTGGATGAAGTTCCAGAGGTGGCCTACGCTGTGGTCGGCGCGGTGCAGGGCGGCGAGGTAGCCGGTGAAGTTGCTGTGGCATCCGTCCACAGCGCTCATGTTCACCACGGTGAGCGCGGGCTTGAACCAACGCATCACCTCGCAGGCGTAGCCCACGGTCTGCGCATCGCCGTTGTCGTGCACCGGCGGATGGGCGATGGTGCCGTTCTGCGTGCGGTTGAACATCTCCACCATGAAGGCCTTGATGTCCTGCTTTTCCTCGGGTGTGTTGCCGATGCCTTCCAGCGCCTGGCTCACGCGGTCGAAGCTGTTGTCCAGAAAGGCCTTCATCTCGTACATCGGCGCCATCTGGTCCTGCGGGTGGTACACCTTGGCATCGCCGAGGTACTGGTCGCCGACGGGTCCGAATGTGATGTTGGGCGCGAAGAAGTTCGCACCGTACCGGGCGCCGTAGTTCGGGTGGATGGAATGGTTCAGCAGCGGGACGCTGTTGCCGATGGTGTTGCCCACGAACCAGGTCTTGGTGGCGGGCAGCCCGGCGTGCCGGCGCAGATACTCGAAAATGGTGGGGTTGAGCGGCTTCTGCGCAAGGCCCTGGGTGGTGAACTGGGAGCCCTGCAGCAACGAGTTCAGCCCGCCATAATGCCCGGCGCTCACGGCCCGCATCTCCGCGAACAGGGTGCCCTGCTGCTCGATGGACTGCCCGAGGAGCGAGGGGATGGGGTCGATGCCACCAAGGCCGGTGCCGTACACGATCTTCTGCGTGGGTGCCTGACCGGTCATCAGGTTGTAGAGGATGTTGCCCTCGTACGGCTCGCCCTGGCTGTCGCCGAGGTAACGCTGCAGCACGCTCTCCTGCTGGCGCACACCCCCTGCGAACATCACCAGCACCACGTGCTGCGCCAGATTGCGTCCACCGCTCGCCGCGAAGAGGCGCCCGCTGGGCAGGATGTAGGGCAGCACGAACGAGCCCGCAGCTGCGGCGCCGGCGCGTTGGAGGAACTTCCTGCGGTCCATGGGAGCTTGGGTTGTGGGTCTGTTCAGTAGAAGCAGTACTCGTCGCTCATGGCGAAGGAGAAGTAGACGATCTCCGGGGTCACGTTCGGGTCGGCCTCGATGTAGTTGCGGAACCAGGTGCGCTCGGCCTCGCTGGGGTCGCGCACCAGGAAGCGGCGGTAGGTGTCCACCACGAAGGCGTCGATGTCCGAACGCATCTCGGCGTCCGTCGGCATGATCACCCCGGGGCGGTTCATGAAGTTGCTGATGATCACCTCGCGGGCCAGCTCCTTGTCGCCGATGCTCTCGATGCACTGCCCCATGCGGTAGAGGTCGTTGGCGTCCATGCCGCTCTGGAAGAGGTTGGCGTGGAGCACCGACACGTACTGCTCGTTGGTCTTCGGCTGGTCCTTGTTCGGGCTGGGCGGCAGCACGCTCACATCGGTGAGCTCGTAGATGGGCTCCTTGCGGCAGCCGCCGGTCAACAGGCCCAGGGCCAGGGCGGACAACAGGACGATGCGGTTGTTCATGGCTCAGGAACCGATGTTGGCGTATTCGTCACTGGTGAGCACACGGCGCTGCACCTTCTGCAGGTCGCGGTCCATCTGGAAGTCGGCCATGGCCGTGTAGGTCTCGTAGGTACTGGGCTCACGGCCCAGGAAGGTCTTGTAGCACCAGCGCACCATGCCCTCATGGAATTCCGCACTGCTCACCAGGATGGCGCAGTAATCCGCCTTGTTCTGCCCGCTGGCGCCGAAGAGCATCGCAGCGCTGTTGTTCTCCACCATGGCATAACCGGCATCGAACTCGGCCTGCGTGGGGTAGCGGTAGAGCAGGTTGTCGAACGTGGCGTTGATGAAGTTGAAGGTGTTCATGTGGATCTCGTCGTACACGGCATTGAACACCATGCGCCGCATCACCTCGTTGATGTCGATCAGCCCGTCGCGGTAGTCCGTGCGGGAACGCTTCAAAGCGAGCAGGCGCTGCAGGGTGAGGTTGCCCTCATTGGCCCCCGCCGTATTGCCGGCGAGCGAGTCGGCCAGTACGGATTGCTGCGCATTGCCGATGTATCCGTCGATCACCTCGTCGCTGACACCTTCAAGGCAGCGCGCCTTGAACAGCTCATAGAGCCGCAGATGGTACTTGTTCTTGTAGCTGCTGTCATCCGGCAGGTAGGCGGTGCTGGTCTGCAGCTTCAGCACCAGTGCTTCGCGTGCCGCGATCGAGAGCTCGGCCGCCTCCAGCGCGGCCACCTCGGCCGCCATCTCCGCATCCAGCGGTTCGCGCCCGAGCAGGTCGATGAAGAGGCGGTTCACGTAGTTCTGGGTGATCACGGTGGGCACACCGTCGTAGTCCGGGGGCTGGTTGTCCGGCACCAGCTCGGTCTCCTTCCGGCAGGCGGAAAGCAGCAGGCCGAAGGCCAGTGGAAGAAGGAGGTGCCGTGCGCGCATGTTCGCTGTTCCTGAACATGCCTACGCTACGGGCCGCGCGAGGTGTCAGGATCTCGACGTGGGGCCGCATGGGCATCGTCCGGGGCCGATGAGCGATCGACGACCGGTGCCGTTCGAAGGTCTGTCCGAAGAACGCCGTTGCAACGGAAGGAAGCGCATCAGGGTTGCACACTTCTATCTTCGGACCATGCGGAATCACCTGCTCCTGCTGTCGTTCGTCGCCGTGCACCTGGGTGCCCTGGCCCAAACCCGTACCGTGAAGGGAGAACCGAAGTGGATGGTCGGCGATCAGCGTCGGCTCACGGTCACCCACGGGATCAAGGGCGTGGCCGGCGATTCCATCATGCGCGACCTGAAGGCCGTGGATGCATACGTCGTCTCTCTGCCGGAGCTGCGGCGCGAAGGGCCCCTGTTCAACACGCACCAGGAACAGCACGGGTCGCTGAGCGCCGCCATGGACGAGCGCGTCAAGGCGATCACCCGGCACCATCCCGGTGTGAAGGCCGCCGAACTGCGGGCCGCCATGGAGCAGGTGAACGAACCGCTGTTCAGCAGCAACTGGCAGTTCATCGTGAACAGCGAACGCAACGTGGTGCCGGCTTTCACCCTGGAGCAACTGAAGGAGCGCTTCAAGCCGGCCCTGCTTGAGCGCATCACCGACCTGATGGCCGTGCTGCCCAAGCCCGAGCAGCGCACCGCCTCGCAGCTGGATGAGCAGGTGGAGCACATGCTGGATTCGGTGCTGCTCGACCATCAACGCAACCACCAGCTGGCCATCGAACTGGTCGCCGGGGTCTTTGCCCGGACCTGGCCCACGGAAGGTGCGGAGCGCAGCCCCGTGGTGCTGAAGGAGCTGGATGTTCCCCTCTTCGGCACCGTGGCGGGCGTGGCGGCCACGGAGGAGATCGGCCTGGATGCCAACACCAAGGAGGAATTCACCGGGCGCGTGATCACCACGGTGGAACCCTCCGCGCTGCACAAGGCCCTGCAGGCGGCCGGCATCACCTTCATCGCGGCGGACGGACTGAGCATGCGCAGCGAAACGATGTACGCCACCCAGCGCCCCAGCGGCTGGCTCACCAGCGCCTCGCGTGACCTCACGCTCCGCAATGCGGACATGCGCATTACGGCCACCATGCGCTGCGCGGTGGAACGCGTCGGGCAATGAGCGGTGCGCGCATCCTGGTGGCCGGGGCCACCGGCCTCATCGGCGAGGCTTGCGTGCAGCACGCATTGGCGGAGCCGCGCGTGGCCGAGGTCATCCGGCTCCTGCGCCGCAGCACCGGGCCGGCACATCCGAAGCTCGCCGATCGCGTCACCGGGGAGGACCTGCTGAGCGGCCTGCCGACCACCCCGGTGGACGCGGTGATCTGCTGCCTGGGCACCACCATCCGCAATGTCGGTGGCGACCAAGGGCGCTTCATCCATGTGGACAAGGACCTGGTGGTGGGCCTGGCGCAATGGGCGAAGGACCATGGGGTGCGCACCTTCTGCGTGGTGAGCGCGATGGGTGCTGATGCCGGCAGCCGCATCTTCTACAACCGCGTGAAGGGCGAAATGGAGGAGGCCGTCAAGGTGCTCGGCATCCCGCGCACCGTGATCATGCAGCCCTCCATCCTCACCGGTCCGCGCAAGGAAGTGCGCATCGGTGAGCGCATCGGCATCGGCCTGATGAACGTCGTGGCTCCGCTGCTGCTCGGGTCCGCACGCGCCTACCGCCCCATGCCCAGCGTGGTCCTGGGCCGTGCGCTGGTGAACGCAGCATTGGCCCCGGAACCGGGCGTTCACGTACTGCGGTACGATGCCATCCGCGCCCTCGCGGGCGACCAAGGCTGACCGAAGCGCTCAGGTGCGCAGGTAGCCCTTGATCGCTTTCACGTACTGCTCGAAGGCGCGCAGGCCTTTGGGAGCGATGCGGCAGGTGGTGAGCGGGTAGTTGTCGCGATAGCCCTTCTCCACGGTGATGTAGCCCTCCTCCTTCAACTTGCTCAACTGCACGCTCAGGTTGCCCCGTGTGGCACCGGTGCGTTCCAGCAGGTAGTTGAACTCGGCTCCGTCCACGCTCACCAGCAGGCTGACGATGGCCAGCCGCAGCTGGTTGTGAAGGACCGGATCAAGCGGTGCGAAGGCCATCTTCCTGGCGTTTCAATAACAGGCCCGGAACAATGTAGCCGAACACCATCGCACCGCAGTAGAGCGCGGTGTGCATTTGGGCACCCGGGAGGAAATGCATGGCGAGCCCGGCCACCCAGAAGAGCACGCCGCCGATGATGAGCGGACGGAAGCGCATGATCTGGCCGGTGAGCAGCGTAGGGATACCGGTGAGCAGGGTGATCAACATGCCGGGATCATTGCCACGGCTGGTCGTGGTGATGATCACCAGGAGCAGGGTGATCACGAAGCTGCCCCACACCCAGTGGATGATGCGGTCCATCGGGTTGAGCACTTCCTCCTGGTGGCTCTGCCGTGCGCCGTAGATCGAACTGACAAGGCCACCGAGCAGCCCGGCCACGCCCCAGGGCGCGCCCTGCCGGATCGCCGGTGACAGATCCGCCAGCAGGTAGGTGGTGAGCATGCTGAGGGTGAGCAGCACGCCCCAAAGCAGGAAGTAGAAGCTCATGCGGCTGAAGCTGCGCTTGGCCTGGCCGATCATGCCTTCGATCAGGCGCAGGCTTTGTTCGGGAGTGAGTGGCTGGTCCATGGCGAAGTGGTTGATGGGGCAAATATAGACTTGTTTACTTTATAAACCATGTAGAGCCGAAAAATGTCCGGACGGCGGTACCGGTCCGGTCAGAACGCCACGGTGGTGATGTGCTGGGCCTCGCGCTCGGCCGCATCCATGCGGTCGAGCAGGGCATCGCGCTGCTGCTCGAAGGCGGCGCGGTGCACGGCGGCGATGGGCTCGGCGCTCGGCATCTCCTCCTTGCGGTGGTCCACCTGCTGCCCGTTCTTCCAGAAGCGGAAGCACACGTGCGGACCGGTCGCCAGGCCGGTGCTGCCCACTTCGCCGATGGTCTGGCCCTGCTGCACGCGCTGCCCCTTCTTCACGAGGATCTTGCGCATGTGCAGGTATTGCGTCTCGTACACGCCGTTATGGCGGATCTTCACGTAGTTGCCATTGCCCGCCGTGTAACCGGCCTTCTCCACCACCCCGTCGCCCACGGCCAGGATGGGTGTGCCATACGGCGCCGCGTAGTCCGTGCCCAGGTGCGACTTCCAGCGGTGCTGCACCGGGTGGAAGCGGCGCATGCTGAAGCCCGACGACACGCGGCTGAACTTCAGCGGGGCTTTCAGGAAGGCCAGGCGCAGGCTGTTGCCCGCACCATCGAAGTAGGCGGGCGCCTGCGTGCTGTCCGCAGCGAAGCGGAACGCATCGCGCTTCACGCTGCCCTGGAAGCGCACACCGAGCAGCTCGGGCTGTCCGTGGCGCTGGCCGTCCACCTCGTGCTCCTGGTACACGAAGGTGAACCGGTCGCCCGGCTGCACGTCCTTGTAGAAGTCGAGCGTCCACTGGAACACATCGGCCAGGTAGAGGCTCAGCGCGGGGTCGGCGCCGGCGGCGGCCAGGTCGTTCCACAGGGCGCCGGTGACCGCGATGCTGAGGCTGCGGGTGTGCGTGGTCACCGGCCGCTTGTCCAGCCGCACGGCCATGGGCGGGCGCAGGGTGAAGACCACATGGTCCACCGCGTCGGCCTCGTAGATGAAGAAGGCGGGGACACGCGCGCTGTCATCGGTGAAGATGAAGGCAAAGGGACGCCCGGCGCGCAGGCGATGGATGTCGAACACGGGCACGGCGAGCTTCACCAAACTGTCCACCTGGGCGCCTGTGAGGCCATGCGGCGTGAGCAGGTCGCTGAAGGTGCTGCCTGCACGCACGGTGCCGCGCTCGATCACAAAGCCGTCCAGCGGGATGCCGTAGGCACTGGGCGGCGCGGGCAGCGAGTCCGCATCGGCCATGGCGAGCACCGGATCGGGCACGTACTCCTCATGCGGACGCACGTCCACCCCCACGTACACATACGCTCCGGCCAGGGCCAGCGCAGCGGCGGTCGCCAGCGGCCATTTCAGTTTCCCCCCCATGCTCGCAAGAAATGCGCAAGGCCCCGGACGTAACGCCGGGGCCTCCGCTTCCTTTCAACAGCCGATCGTGGCCGGGGCTCAGCGCTCCACCTTGGCGATGGGGTTGGCCAATCCTTCGTAGCCGGTAAGCTCCATCTTGATGGACCCCACCAGGATCTTGGCCTGCGCCAGCACGGGGATCTTGTTGCCGTCGTCGGTGATCCACACGTTCAGGTCGTCGTTGCTCTTGAAGATGCGGCCCTTCTGCACCATGGGCTGGAACTTCAGGCACCGGTACTTGCCGCTGCGCACCTTGATGGTCTCGCGGCCCACGAACTTCATCTTCAGCGGCCAGACCTCGTTGTCGATGAACACGTCCACGGTGAACTCCTGCCCCACCTGCACATTACGCAGGTCCCAGGTGCGGGCATAGTAGAACGCGCTGATCATGTCCTGGATGTGGGCCGGCACATCGTAGGTCTTGTGCTCCTGCGTGGTCACCTGGCGGCGGTGCTGCAGGTACATGTAGTCCTGGTTGATGATGTAGCCGCCCTCGTCGCAGCGGCGGGTGAAGACCCAGGGGAACACACCATCGCGGTCGAAACGCGACTCGTACAGGTCGTCCACCTTGTAGAAGGCCTTGAAGGCGCCCACGCTGTGGCCTTCGCCCCGGGCGTGCAGGATCTTGCGTCCGTTCATGTCCTTCGCCTCCTCCTTCAGCTCCATGGTGGCCACGCCGGCGTTCACGAAGCCGTAGTGCAGCACGTAGCTCAGCTTCTCCCCGGGCTTGAAGGCGCTGTGCTCCAGGGAGCGCAGGGGATGGCTGGCGGCCTTGGGGACGGGCACCGGCTCGGTGGGGCGGTCGCTCTGCGCGAAGCCCATGGTGAGTACGGCCAGACCCGCCAACAGGAAGGTGGAAGTGCGTGCCATGCCCTGTGGAACGCAAACGGGGTGCCGATCGGTGTGAAGCCCGGCCACTGGCTGTTGGCCCCTGGCTGCTGGCTGGTCGGTGCGCTTCGGCACCTTGGCGCCAGCCGCCAGGCTTGGCGATGCCCCTTTCGCTTTGCGATCAGGGGCGAGTAGCCAGCAGCCAGCGGCCAGCAGCACCCCCCTCATACCACAATGTTCACGATCCGCTTCGGCACCACGATCACCTTCTTGGGCGCCTTGCCCTCCAGGCGGGCCTGCACCTCGGGGTTGGCCAGCACGGCAGCTTCCACGCTCTTGGCGTCCAGCCCGATGGGGAACTCCAGTTGCAGGCGGGTCTTGCCGTTGAAGCTGATGGGGTAGCTGAAGCTGTCCTCCACCAGGTGCTCCGCCTGCCATTGTGGCCACGGGGCGGTGGTGACGCTCTCGGCATGACCGAGCTTCTGCCACAGCTCCTCAGCGATGTGGGGAGCGAAGGGCGCCAGGGCCACCACCAAGGGCTCCAGCACTGCGCGCTTGTTGCACTTCAAACTGCCCAGCTCGTTCACCGCGATCATGAACTGCGCCACGCTGGTGTTGAAGCTCATCTTCTCGATGTCCTCCGTCACCTTCTTGAGCGTGGCGTGCAGGACCTTCAGTTCGGGTTTGGTGGGGGCATCGTCGGAAACGCCGAACGCATCGACCCCGTCCGCCTTCGCCGAGGCTTCGGCGGACACGTGGAACAGGTTCCAGAACTTCCGCAGGAAGCGGTAGGTGCCCTCGATGCCGTTGGTGTCCCATGGCTTGCTCTGCTCAATGGGGCCCAGGAACATCTCGTACAGCCGCAGCGTGTCGGCCCCGTACTTGGCGATGATGTCGTCGGGGTTCACCACGTTGAACTTCGACTTGGACATCTTCTCGACCTCCCTGGAGCAGAGGTACTCTGCAGACTCATTCAGCACGAAATGAAGGTCCTCCTCTCCCGCCCATGATTGACGCCAAGCTTTGTACTTGACGGTATCTAGAGCGTCTCCATTCGCCAACAAGTCTATTGGAACATGTCGCTTGACAATCATTGATACGTAAGCCTCTTCAACCTGCGAAGCGTCAAAGTCCGGAACCAGTTGCTTGATTGTACCGATATAGGACTTATTGAAACCGGGCTGAGTAAATTCATCAATGCGGTCGCGTGATATATAGAGGCCTGGAAAGGGATGTGGCTTGTCCCCGCCCTTCCATGTCTCGACTCCCACTGCATTTGTGAATGCCGACACCCCCTGGATCATCCCTTGGTTCACCAGCTTCTTGGCGGGCTCATCGAAGGTGATCCAGCCGCGGTCGAAGAGGAACTTGGTCCAGAAGCGGAAGTAGAGCAGGTGGCCGGTGGCGTGCTCGCTGCCGCCCACGTAGAGGTCCACCTGTTGCCAATAGTTGATGGCCTCCGGTGAGGCGAAACGGCCCGCGTTCTTCGGGTCCATGTAGCGCAGGAAGTACCAGCTGCTGCCGGCCCAACCGGGCATGGTGGTGGTCTCCAACGGGAAGCCGTTGTAGCTCCAGTTCGCCGCGCGGGCCAGCGGTGGTTCGCCTTCGGCCGTGGGCAGGAACTTGTCCACCTCGGGGAGCTTCAGGGGCAGCTCGCTTTCCGGTAGCGGGTATGGCACACCGTCCTTGTAGTAGATGGGGATCGGTTCGCCCCAGTAGCGTTGCCGGCCAAAGGCGGCGTCGCGCAGGCGGTAGTTGATGCGGCGCTCGCCGGCACCGAGCTTCACCAGCTCATCAATGGCGCGCGTGATCGCGTCGGGCACCTGCAGTCCCTTCAGGAAGCCTTCGCTGCAGATGGTGGCGTCCTTGCGCTCGTCGGCCTCCTTGCCGATGTCCGCGCCTTCCGTCACCGCGATGATGGGCAGCCCGAAGTGCGTGGCGAAGTTCCAGTCGCGCTGATCGCCGCCGGGCACGGCCATCACCGCGCCGGTGCCGTAGCCGCCCAGCACGTAATCGCCCACCCACACGGGCACTTCCTTTCCGGTGAACGGATGGATGCAATAGGCACCGGTGAACACGCCGCTCACGCGCTTCACATCGGCCTGCCGCTCACGCTCGCTGCGGTTCTTGGCCGTGGTCACGTAGGCCATCACCTCTTCGCGGCGTTCCGCAGGCGTGATCAGCTCCACCAGCTCGTGCTCGGGGGCAAGCGTCACGAACGTGACCCCGAAGAGCGTGTCCGGGCGCGTGGTGAAGACCTCGATATCACCAGCAGCGTCTTTCAGCTTGAAGCGTACCAGGGCGCCCTCGCTCCGGCCGATCCAGTTGCGCTGGGCCTCCTTGATGCTCTCGCTCCAGTCGAGCCCGTCCAGCCCATCGAGCAGCCGCTGCGCGTAGGCGGTGATGCGCAGGCTCCATTGCGGCATGCGCTTGCGTTCAACGGGGTGGCCGCCGCGCTCGCTCACGCCGTCCTTCACTTCATCGTTGGCGAGCACCGTGCCCAGCGCGGGGCACCAGTTCACCCAGGCCTCGCTGAGGTAGGCCAGGCGGAAATGCTGCAGGATGCGCTGCTGCGTGCGCTCGTCGAAGGCCTGCCATTCCGCCGCGGTGAAGGCGCCGAGCTCCTCCTCCACATCGCCGGTGAGCGCGCAGGCATCGGCGTGGTGCCAGCCCTGGGCGGCGAAACGCGCGGTGAGCTCCGCGATGGGCCGGGCCTTCTGTTCCTGGTGGTCGTACCAGCTATCGAAGAGCTGCAGGAAGATCCACTGCGTCCACTGGTAGAACGCCGGATCGCTGGTGCGCACCTCGCGGTCCCAGTCGAAGCTGAAGCCGATGTTGTCCAGCTGCTCGCGGTAGCGGGCGATGTTCACCTCGGTGGTCTTCGCGGGGTGCTGGCCGGTCTGGATGGCGTACTGCTCGGCGGGCAGGCCGAAGCTGTCGTAGCCCATGGGGTGCAGCACGTTGAAGCCGTTGTGGCGCTTGAAGCGCGCCACGATGTCGCTGGCGATGTAGCCAAGGGGGTGCCCCACGTGCAGGCCGGCGCCGCTGGGGTACGGGAACATGTCGAGCACGTAGTACTTGGGGCGCGTGGTGTCGTTCGCCACGCGGTAGGTGCCGCGCTTCGCCCATTCGGTGCGCCACTTCTTCTCGATCTCCTTGTGCTCGTAGGCCATTGCTGCGTTGGCCGCGCGCTGGTCGCGGCGAGCCGCGAAAGTAGACGGCCCGGGCCGGAGGGGTGAACCTACCACTGACAACCGACCACCGGCAACGGACAACCAACAACTGACAACGAACAACTGACAACCCATCCACGCCCCCCGGAACAGCCCTTCACCCCGGCCGATACCTTCGCCCCGATGGCCACGGAACGCCAATGGAAGTCGCGCGCGCGCACCAGCAGCGTGGGCACGGTGATCGGCATCACGCTGGTGCTCTTCATGCTGGGGGCGCTGGGCTTCCTGTTGCAGAACGCGCGGGCGCTGGAGCGGCACTTCCGCGAGAACGTGAAGGTGGACCTCTACCTGAAGCGCGACCAGAAGGAGGTGGAGGTGATGAAGTTCCGCAAGCAGCTGGACCTGGAGGCCTACACCCGCGAGACGCGATACGTAACGGCGGAAGAGGCGGCCGAGCGGTTGAAGGCGGACATGGGGGAGGACTTCCTGGGGGTGCTGGGCGCCAACCCGCTGCTGCCCTCCATCGAGCTGCATGTGAAGGAGCCCTGGGCAGGCGCCGACAGCCTGAAGTGGATCGCCGAGCACCTGCGGCAGGACCGGCGGGTACAGGAGGTGCAGTACAACCCCATGCTGGTGGAGAACATGGACCGCAACCTGGGCCGGCTGCGCTGGGTGCTGCTCGGCTTCAGTGCGCTGCTGCTGGTGATCGCCGTGCTGCTCATCAACAACACCATCCGCCTGGCCATCTACAGCAAGCGCTTCCTGATCCGCACCATGTACCTGGTGGGGGCCACGGGCTGGTTCATCAAGAAACCCTTCCTGGGGCGGAGCCTTTGGCATGGCCTCATCGCGGCGGTGCTGGCCATCGGCCTGCTGGTGGGGGCGGTCCAGCTGCTGCTCCACTTCATCCCGGACATGGCGATCCTGGTGCAGCCCCTGCCCATGGCCCTGCTGCTGGGGGGAGTGGTGGTGGCCGGACTTGTCCTTTCTTTGCTGTCCACCTGGTTCGCCGTGCGCCGGTACATCCGCATGGACATGGACGAACTGAACTGGAGCTGAGCACACCGCCATGGCAGAGACCCGCGCCGACGAAATGGCCTTCACCCGCCTGAACTACCGCCTGCTGCTCATCGGCATCGGCATCATCATCCTGGGCTACATCCTGATGGCCGGCGGCGGCAGCGGCGACCCCAACGTGTTCAATAAGGACGAGATCTTCAGCCATCGCCGCATCACCGTTGCGCCCATCGTCTGCCTGGCAGGCTACCTGTTCGTGGCCTACGCCATCCTGAAGAAGACCAAGGCCGGCGCGTGAGCCGCGCGGTATCGCCGGCCATCGGGCCCATGCACGGCGGAAGCCGTTTCTTCGCGCGCCCATGAACGTTCTGCACGCCATCATCCTGGCCATCATCGAAGGCCTCACCGAGTACCTGCCGGTGAGCAGCACGGGCCACATGATCATCGGCAGCACGCTGATGGGCATCGCGGCGGACGACTTCGTGAAGCTCTTCACCGTGGCGATCCAGTTCGGGGCCATCCTGAGCGTGGTGGTGCTCTACTGGCGCCGCTTCGTGGACGGCTATGCGCTGTACCCGCTGCTGGCCGTGGGCTTCGTGCCGGCGGCCATCGCGGGGCTCCTGTTCAAGGGCGTGGTGGACCAGTTGCTGGAGAACGTGACCATGGTGGCGGTGATGCTGCTGTTGGGCGGCATCCTCTTCCTCTTCATCGACCGCCTGTTCCCCCACGACAGCGAGGACCGTGAGGCGCCCCTCACCTGGCGCAACGCGCTGCTGATCGGCTGCTTCCAGGTGATCGCCATGGTGCCGGGCGTCAGCCGCAGCGCGGCCACCATCATCGGGGGCCTCACCCAGGGCCTCAGCCGCCGGCAGGCCGCGGAGTTCAGCTTTCTGCTCGCCGTGCCCACCATGTTCGCCGCCACGGGCAAAAGCCTGTGGGACTATGTGCAGGACGGCGGCACCTTCACGGCCGATCACATCACCTTGTTCGGCGTGGGCAATGCCGTGGCCTTCGTGGTGGCGGCGCTGGCCATCAAGGGCTTCGTCGGCTTCCTGAACCGCCATGGCTTCGCGGCCTTCGGCTGGTACCGCATCGCCGTGGGCGCCGCCATCCTGGTGATGCTCGCCGCCGGCTACGACCTGGCCATGCTATGATGCACGAGGGCCTTGACCCGGAACAGGGCGCCATCCTGCTGGTGGACAAGCCCGTGACATGGACGAGCTTCAACGTGGTGGCCAAGCTGCGCGGAGCCCTGCACAAGCTGTGCGGTCACCGCGTGAAAGTGGGCCACGCCGGCACGCTGGATCCCCTGGCGAGCGGCCTGCTGATCCTGGGCACCGGCCGCATGACCAAGCGGCTGCCGGAGCTCACCGCCGAGGACAAGGAATACATCGCCACGCTCACCCTGGGCCACACCACCGCGAGCTACGATGCCGAGACCCCGACCGTGCAGCACGGCGCATGGGCGCACCTGGGCGCGCCGGAGATCGAGGCGGCGCTGGCACTGTTCCGCGGCCCCATCACCCAACGCCCGCCCAGCTTCAGCGCCAAGCATGTGGACGGTGAGCGGGCGTACAACCGGCAGCGCTGGGGCGAGGTGGTGGAGATGAAGCCCGTGGAGGTGCGCGTGGATGCGCTGGAGCTGCTGGACCACAGCGGCGCGGAAGTGCGGTTGCGCGTGGCCTGCAGCAAAGGCACCTACATCCGGTCGCTGGCGCACGACATCGGGCAGCAGCTGGGCTGCGGGGCCTACCTGAGCGGCCTGCGGCGCACGCGCAGCGGGACCTTCCACGTGGACGAGGCGCTTACGGTGGAGCAGTGGTCCGCCTGGCTCGATCGGTGGATATCAACAAGGCAAGCACCTGACGGACAGATAGGTTAACGCTCTGTTCACGATCGCTCTATCTTCGGCGCCCCAAAACCAAAACAGGGCCTGTAAGCCCTACGTTCCATGAAGCTCACCGCCTTCAAGTTCGCCGTACCCAAGGAACAGATCGCCCTCTACCCCACCAAGGACCGCGACGGCAGCCGCATGATGGTGCTGCACCGCAAGACGGGCAAGATCGAGCACAAGAAGTTCAAGGACATCATCAACTACTTCGACGAAGGCGACACCTTCATCCTGAACGACACCAAGGTGTTCCCGGCCCGCATGTGGGGCAACAAGGAGAAGACGGGCGCCAAGATCGAGGTGTTCCTGCTGCGCGAACTGAACCGCGACAGCCTGCTGTGGGACGTGGTGGTGGACCCGGCGCGGAAGATCCGCATCGGCAACAAGCTGTACTTCGGGAAGAACGACGAGCTGGTGGCGGAGGTGATCGACAACACCACCAGCCGCGGCCGCACGCTGCGCTTCCTGTTCGACGGCCCGTACGAGGAGTTCAAGCGCACCATCACCGAGATGGGTGAGACGCCGCTGCCGCACTACATCAAGCGCGACATCGAGGCGAGCGACGCGGAGCGCTACCAGACCATCTACGCGAAGCACGAAGGCGCCGTGGCCGCCCCCACCGCGGGCCTGCACTTCAGCCGCGAGCTCATGAAGCGCATGGAGCTGAAGGGCGTCAACTTCGCGAACGTGACGCTGCACGTGGGCCTGGGCACCTTCCGCCCTGTGGAGGTGGAGGACCTCACCAAGCACAAGATGGACAGCGAGCAGGTGCTGATCGAGAAGGACGCCTGCGAGATCGTGAACCGCAGCAAGGACCGCCGGAAGCGCGTTTGCTGTGTGGGCACCACCACCATGCGCGCCATCGAAAGCAGCGTGAGCACGGAGAACCACATGAAGCCCTACAACGGGTGGACGAACAAGTTCATCTTCCCCCCGTACGACTTCAGCATCGCCGACAGCATGATCACCAACTTCCACATGCCGGAGAGCACCCTGCTGATGATGGTGGCGGCGTTCGGTGGTTACGACAACGTGATGAACGCGTACAAGACCGCGCTGAAGGAGAAGTACCGCTTCTTCAGCTACGGGGACGCGATGTTGATCATCTGAGGGTAAGAGAGACAGCGTGGAAGGGTGCCAGGGCGTTGACCCTCGCACCCTTTCCCTTTCGCACCCACATCCGACCTTTACGGCCATGCAGCGCAGCACCATCATCGTCGCCGGCGGCAGTGGTACGCGCATGGGCGGTCCCGTCCCCAAGCAGTTCCTGCTGCTCAAGGGCCGTCCGCTGCTCTGCTGGACCATCGAGGCTTTCCACGCGTTCGATGCGGGCATGGCGATCATCGTGGTGCTCCCCGAGGCGCAGATCCCGACCTGGCAGGGCCTGTGCGTGAGCCACGGCTTCGGGGTGCCGCACACGGTGACCACGGGCGGCGCTGAGCGCTTCCATTCCGTACGCAACGGGCTGGGCCTGGTGACCGGCGAGGGACTTGTGGCCGTGCACGATGGCGTGCGGCCGTTGGTGAGCCGGGAACTGATCGCGCGGTGCTTCGAGGCCGCGGAGCAACACGGTGCGGCGGTGCCCGTGGTACCCATCAGCTCCAGCGTGCGCCAGCTCACCGAAGAAGGCAGCGAGGCGCTGGACCGGTCGCGGTTGCGGGCGGTGCAGACGCCGCAGTGCTTCCGTGTGCCCCTGCTGCGCCGGGCCTTCGACCTTCCCTATGAACCGGCCTTTACGGACGAGGCCACGCTGGTGGAGCGGCTTGGCGTGGATGTGCACCTGGTGCCGGGGGAAGAGCACAACATCAAGGTGACCACGCCGATCGACCTGCGGGTGGCGGAGCTGGTGGGGGGGCGGCGGCCTTGAGGCCGACTTATCTTTCGGACATGAAAGGCATGACCATCCTCTACGATGAAGCGCGCAAGAAGCGCATCGTGCAGATCGACATGGAGGCCATTCGCAAGGATCCGGAGGCGTTCGAGGACATGATGGACGTCCTGATCGCGGAAAGCCGGCGGAGTGAGCCGACCATCTCATTGGATACCTATCTAAAGCAGACGGCACGGCGTCGTAAGCGGTCGTGAGTTACCGCGTTGAGCTCGTACGAAGCGCGGTCCGTGAATTGCGGCGTGTTCCTGAACCATACCACTCCGCGATCACACGGGCGCTCAGGAACTTGGAACAGGACCCCCGACCGGCCGGGTGCAAGAAGCTGGCGGGAGGTAGCGGCCAATGGCGCTTACGGGTGGGGCCATACCGCATCATCTACGAGATCCATGACACGGTCAGGCTCGTCCGTGTCGAGCGCGTTGCCGACCGAAAGGATGCCTATCGCTGACACTCACCTTTGCCCCATGCCCACCACCCTCCCCGATCTCCGCGACCTCTCCTTGGAAGAGGTGAACACCCTGGTGGCCGGGCTGGGCGAGAAGCCCTACCGTGCCAAGCAGCTCTGGGGCTGGATCTGGCAGAAGCATGCGCCGTCCATCGAGGCGATGAGCGACCTGCCCAAGGCCTTCCGCGCGCAACTGGCGGGGCGTGTGGTGTACCGGCCGCTCACCCTGGCGGAGCAGCAGCGCAGCAGCGATGGCACCTTCAAATGCGCGTTCCGCACGCACGACGGCTTCGTGGTGGAAGGCGTGCTCATCCCCACGGAAACGCGGATGACGGCCTGCATCAGCACCCAGGTGGGCTGCAGCCTCACCTGCGCCTTCTGCGCGACCGGCAAGCTCAAGCGCGAGCGCAACCTGAGCGCTGGCGAGATCGTGGACCAGGTGGTCGCCATCAACAAGCTCGCTGAAGCGAACTACCAGAAGCCGCTCAGCAACATCGTGTACATGGGCATGGGCGAGCCGCTGCTCAACTACGCGAACACCCTGCGGAGCGCTGAACGCATCAGCGCCGAGGACGGCCTTGGCATGAGCCCGCGCCGCATCACCGTGAGCACGGCCGGCATCGCCAAGATGATCCGCAAACTCGCCGATGACGACGCGCGCTTCAACCTCGCGCTCAGCCTGCACGCCGCCAACGACAAGAAGCGCGGCATGATCATGCCCATCAACGAGCAGAACTCCATCGGCGAGCTGATGGATGCGCTGCGCTACTACACGCGCAAGACCCGGAAGGAGGTCACCTTCGAGTACATCCTGTTCCGCGACTTCAACGACTCACCGGAGGATGCGCAGGAGCTGGTGCGCCATTGCAGCACGGTGCACGCCAAGGTGAACCTGATCGAGTACAACAGCACGGACGACGGCCTGTTCCAAGGCACCGCGCCCGGCACCGCCGAGGACTTCCAGCGTTACCTGGACAGCAAGGGGATCATCGCCCGCATCCGCCGCAGCCGCGGCCGCGACATCGATGCCGCCTGCGGACAGCTCGCCAACAAGAACAAGGCCGCCCTCAAGCCGTAAGGCCGACCCACGGTCCTTGGCACTTGGTACTTGAGCCTTGTGTCTTGAGCCTTGTGACTTGTGCCTTGATCACCACCCCACCCCCACCTTCACCCCCAGGAACACGGCGGGCACAAGGTCCTTCACGTCCTCCACCGCGTAGGTGAAGCGGTCCGTGACGGTGTTGTAGTTCTCGTTCACCTTGATCAGCGATCGGGCGCGCAGGCCAAGCCCACCGTAGAAGTCGAACAGCCAGTTGCTCGTGCCGCTGAGCTTCTGGTAGCCCACGAGCAGCCGCAGGTCGTTGAAGATGCGTTCATCCTTCAGCTCGTTGCCGGTGAAATACCCGCTGCTGTCCTTCGTGTCCATGAACTTGGTGTAGTTCAGGTAGGCGAAGTCCACCTGCGCATACGTGCCCTGGGGCTCCAGGTCGTCCTGCAGGTAGTAGCGGAACCCGAGGTGGAACGAGGGCTTCGCCACGATGCGCGTTCCCGCACTGAACGCATCGGCATCATCACCATTGATGGGCAGGCTGATGTAGTTGCGCCAGGTGAAGCCCAGCCCAAGCTCGGCGCTCAGGCGATAGCTGAGCACACGCTCGTAATAGACCGGCACCTCGCCGCGGAAGAAGAGCAGCGGGTTCAACTTCACCACGTTCTTCACCACATCCACCGTGTCCCACTGCGCCGCCATCCGGTCGCGGGCGAGCAGCACCTTGGTGTGTTGCTTGTCCGGCTGGGCGGCAGCGCACAGCGCCAGCAAGGCAAAGGGGATCAACAGGCCGGCACGATGAAGGCTGCGCATGGGCGGGGACCCGCGAAGGTAGCTGCCCGGGGGGTTCGCGCCCGGGGCCTGGCGGGGTGTAGTTTCGCGCGGCCGAAAAGGGCCGCCCGGCCAGCCGGCATGCCCTTGAGGACCATCGACGCGATACAGGAGCCCATTTCCGCGGAAATGCGCGAGTTCGAGCGCCGCTTCCGCGAGGCCATGCGCAGCCGGGCCCCGCTGCTGGACCGCATCATGCACTACATCGTGCAGCGCAAGGGCAAGCAGATGCGGCCCATGTTCACCCTGCTGAGCGCCCGGCAGTTCGGCCCGGTGAACGACGCCGGGTACGTGGCGGCCTCGCTGATCGAGCTGCTGCACACGGCCACGCTGGTGCACGACGACGTGGTGGACGGCAGCCCCATGCGGCGGGGCTTCTTCAGCATCAACGCCCTCTGGAAGAACAAGATCGCCGTGCTGGTGGGCGACTACCTGCTGAGCCGGGGCCTGCTGCTGGCGGTGGACAAGGGCCAGTTCGAGCTGCTGCGGATCGTGAGCCGGGCCGTGCGGGAGATCAGCGAAGGTGAACTGCTGCAGCTGGAGAAGGCGCGCGGGCTCAACTTCTCCGAAGAGGTCTACTTCGACATCATCCGTCAGAAGACCGCCAGCCTGATCGCCGCTTGCTGTGCCAGTGGCGCCGCTGCTGGTGGCGCCACGCCGGAGGAGGTGGAGCGCATGCGCAACTTCGGCGAGCTGGTCGGCATCGCCTTCCAGATCAAGGACGACCTCTTCGATTACGGCACCGGCATGGACACGGGCAAGCCCACGGGCATCGACATCAAGGAGAAGAAGCTGACCCTGCCGCTCATCCACGCCCTGGCCCACGTGTCCCCTGCCGACCGGCGGTGGATGGTGGACGTGGTGAAGAACGACAACGAGAACAGCGCCGCCGTGGAGCGCGTGGTGCTCAAAGTGACCGAGGCCGGCGGCATCGCGCACGCCACCCGGTGCATGCACGAATACCGCGACCGGGCCCTGGCCGAGCTGCGCACCTTCCCGGAAACGCCCGCGCGCCGGTCGCTGGAGGACCTGGTGCACATGACCGTGGAACGGACCAAATGAAGGCCGCGCTCCCCTTGTTCGTCCTGGCCGCGCTGGCCCTTGCCTGCAACGGCGTGCCACAGGCCGAACGCGCCCGCATCAAGGCCCAATTGGACAGCGTGGCCGCCGCCGCAAAGGCCGACAGCCTGGCCCGGGCGGCCATGGAGGACTCCCTGCGCGACGGGCACCACGTGTACCGCGACCGCGAGGGCCTGATACTGATGGAGGGGGAGCTGCGCGACCGGAAGCGCGTGGGCGTGTGGACCAGCTATGAGCGCGACGGACGGGTGAAGAGCCGCACGGAATACCGCGACGGGCTGGCCCACGGGCTCACCACCGTCTTCCACCCGAACGGCAACCTGTACTACAGCGGGGAGAGCCGCAACGGCCACGCCGTGGGCGAATGGCGCTTCTTCGACCTCTCCGGCAAGCTGTTGCGCACCGTGGCCTACGACAGTGCCGGCACCCGGCTTCCGGACCCCCGCTGAAAGTTCTCCACAGCCCCGGCCCGCCGCGCCCGGGCCCGGTATTTTCACGGCCCTTTTTCCCGGAACCGTGATCAGCGCGCGCACCGTACAGCAGGTGAAGGACGTTGTCCGCATCGAGGAGGTGCTGGGCGACTTCGTGGCGCTGAAGCGCAAGGGGCCGCGCTACCTGGGCCTGTGCCCCTTCCACAACGAGAAGACGCCCTCGTTCAACGTCAGCCCCAACCTGGGCATCTACAAGTGCTTCGGCTGTGGCGAGAGCGGCGATGCCATCTCATTCCTGCAGAAGCAGGAGCATCTCTCCTTCACCGAGGCCATCCGCTGGCTGGCGAAGCGCTACAACATCGAGGTCGAGGAGGAGGAATCCACCCCCGAGCAACAACAGGAGCAGAGCGAGCGCGAAGCGCTGGCCGTGGTGCAGCAGTGGGCCATGCAGTGGAGCATGGAGCAGCTGTGGGATACCGAGGAGGGCAAGCGCATCGGCCTGGCCTACTTCCATGAGCGCGGCTTCCGCGACGACATCATCCGCCGCTTCCAGCTCGGCTATGTGCCCGAGAAGGGCGATGCGTTCGCGCAGGCGGCACTGGCCCACGGCTTCAGCAAGGAGATGCTGGAGAAGGCGGGCTGGATCAAGCTGCGCGAGGACGGCACGCCGTGGGACTTCTTCCAGGGGCGGGTCACCTTCCCCATCCACGGGCTCACCGGCCAGCCCATCGCCTTCGGGGCACGCACCCTGCGCAGCGACAAGAAGCTCCCGAAGTACTTCAACAGTCCGGAGAGCGTGCTCTACAACAAGAGCCGCTCGCTCTACGGCATCGCCTACGCGCGCAAGGCCATCGCGGAGAGGAACACGTGCTGCCTGGTGGAGGGCTACACGGATGTGATCAGCCTGCACCAGGCGGGGATCGCCAACGTGGTGGCCAGCAGCGGCACGTCGCTCACGCAGGACCAGGTGCGGCTGATCAAGCGGCTGGCGAACAGCGTGACGATCCTGTACGACGGCGACCCCGCCGGCATCAAGGCCTCGCTGCGCGGCATCGACCTCATCCTGGCCGAAGGGCTCAGCGCCAAGGTGGTGCTGTTCCCCGACGGGGACGACCCGGACAGCTTTGCCCGCACGCGGACGAGCACGGAGGTGGAGGCCTTCATCCAGGCGAACGCGAAGGACTTCCTGGCCTTCAAGGCCGACCTGCTGGTGCGCGACGCCGAAGGCGATCCGGTGCGCAAGGCGGCGGCCATCCACGAGCTGGTGGAGAGCATCGCGCTGGTGCCGGACCATGTGCTGCGTTCGCTCTACGTGCAGCAGTGCGCGCGCATCGTCCAGGTCTCCGAACAGGCGCTGGTGAGCGAGCTCAACAAGGCCCTTCGCCGTGCCTACCGCAAGAAGCTTGGCGGTGACACGCCGGTGCCCGAAGAGGTGCTTGCGCCTGAAGTGGCACCGCCGCAGCCGGAGGTGGAGGACCTGGGTACGGCACCGCAGGAGCGCGACCTGCTGCGCATGCTGCTCCTGTATGGGCACGAGAAGTTGATCGTACCCAACCAGGAGGAGGACGGTACCACCTTCGACGAGGAGATGACCGTGGCCGAGCTCATGTTCTCGCTGCTCGCCATGGACGACATCATGTTCGACGAGCCGCTGTACCGCGAGGTGTACATGAACTACCGCCACCGGTCCAACCTGGGCGAGCCCATCGACGCCACGCACTTCACGGCGCACCCCGAGGAAAAGTGGCGCGGGCTGGCCATCGACCTGCTCACCGAGAAGCACCAGCTGAGCCCGAACTGGAAGGCGCGCCACAAGATCCATGTGGACACCGAGTCGCAGCAACTGCTCGATGCCATCGAGGAGGGCGTCGACATCCTGAAGGAGCGCCGCGTGGACCGCATGATCAAGGAGCGGCAGGAGGATCTGAAGACACCACAGGATGAAATGAACCTGCTCATCATCCTGCAGGAGATCCAGCGCCTGAACGAGGTGAAGAAGAAGCTCTCCCGCCGCACCGGTCGCGTCGTGGTGGGCTGAGGCGCTCAACGGTCGCGGGTATCTTCGGGCCGTGGGGCACACCGGGCACGATCACGACCATGCGCACGAGCCGCACGCGCACGATGCACCGCATGCACGGGGCGCTGGAGCGTTGCGCGCGGCCTTCTTCCTGAACCTGGGGTTCACCCTTGTGGAGGCGGCCGGAGGCTGGTGGACGGACAGCGCGGCGGTGTGGAGCGATGCCTTGCACGACACCGGCGACTGCCTGGTGCTGGGCCTTGCCTGGTATCTGCAACGCGTGGCGATGAAAGGGCGCGATGCGCGGTTCAGCTACGGCTACGGCCGCTTCAGCATGCTCGGCGGCTGGCTCACCAGCGCGGTGCTCATCGTCGGCGCGGTGGTCATGTCGATCGCCTGCCTGCAGCGCATCCTGGAGCCGGTCGCACCGCATGCACCGGGCATGATGTTGATCGCCGCCTTCGGACTGCTCATGAACGGCCTGGCGGCGTGGTGGCTGCATGGAGGCGATAGTTTGAACGAACGCGGCGCCTACCTGCACTTGTTGGAGGATGTCCTCGGGTGGGCGGCCGTGCTGATCGGGGCGGTGCTCATCCAGTTCACGGGCTGGAGCGTGATCGACCCCCTGCTCGGGATCGGCATCAGCCTCTTCATCGCCTGGAACGCGGTGCGCACCCTGCGGCAGGGTACCGGGATCCTGATGCAGGAAGTGCCGGCCGGTGTGGATGAGCGGTCCGTGCGGGCGGGGTTGATGACGGTCCCCCATGTGCTCGGCGTGCACGACCAGCACACCTGGACACTGGACGGCCGGTTGATCGTGCACACGGTGCACCTGGAAGTGGGCACCATCGGTCTGGCGGAAGCGCGCACCGTGAAGGCGGAGGCACGCAGGATGCTGGGCGCCATGGGCATCCACCACGCCACCATCGAACTGGAATGGGCCGGCGAGCACTGCGGCCTGGAGCACCACTGAGCCCATGGACCGCAAGACCCTCTTCCGCCTGCTGGCGCGCATCAACAAGTCCCTGCTACCGAAGCAATGGGACCGCGACCTGTCCCGGTTGCCCAAATGGCGCAAGGCGCTCGCCGCCTACCGCTATTGGGTCACCCGCAACGCGCTCGATTGATCCCAAAAAAGAGCCCCGCCTCGGCGGGGCTCCCTGTTCATCGCGTTGGGGATCAGCGGAGCATCAACCGCTTCACGGACTCGCCTTGCATGGTACGCAGGCGCACGAGGTAGGCGCCGCGCGGAAGGTCCTGCACGGGGATGGACCGGCGCAGGAAGGTCCCGCTCATGGTCAATTGTTCCGTGCGGAGCACACGGCCGTTCACATCCAACAGTTCCAAGGTGCGCGTACCACCCGCGGCGTTCACCTCGAGCTCCAGGGTCACCTGGTCGTTGGCCGGATTGGGCATCAGTTCAAAGCGCTCTACGGAAGCATCCTCCTCGATGCCGATGGTGCAGGGCGGACCCACCAGGGTCACCACCACGAAGCTGGTATCGTTCGGGCAGGGCGGGGCGGTCACCATGTAACCGTAGGTCTGGGCGCCGTTGAAGGCGCAGTTCACGTTGCCGTTGTACTGGCCCACCACGAAGCCGCCCTGGTCGATCCACACGCCGCCGCTCTGCTCGCCGGTGACCACCAGGCTGAGGTTCTCCGCGGAGTCATTGTAGCATAGCGCGATGCTGCCGCCCACGCCGGCGTTCGGGGGTTGCACGCACTGCACGTTCACCGTGGCGCTGGCCGACGGACAGGGGGCGATACCGGGAACGGTGTACGTGTACACGCCGCAGGGATCCACCCCGGGGGTGTAGGTGCCATTGTGCGAACCACCGCCCGGCTTGGTCCAGGTCCCCGGTGTGTACGGCGTGCCACCCAGCTCGGAGAGCAGGTCCAACGGTGAGCCGCCCACGGTGCAGACCGCCACACTGCCGTTGAGGCCTGCGCTGTTGTTGGGGATGTAGGAGAGCAGCACCTGCTGGGCGGCGGAGGTGCAGGGCGGCAGCAGGTCGAACTGGTAGGTATAGAAGCCCTCCGGCGACTGGCCGGGATCGAAGAGACCGTTGTTCACCACCTGGCCCAGGGGGTTCAGCCAAACACCGCCCGGCGTGGGGTTGCCGTCCAGCACGTTCAACAGGGGGAAGGGCGGGCCGCTGTTGCAGAGCGTGGTGTCGTTGAACAGACCAGCGTCCGGGTTGAACGGGGGCGATACGTTGAAGGTCACCGTGAAGTCATCCACCGGGTTCCCGTTGTAGTACAGGGTCACCACGATCCAGTGCTGACCCGCATCGAACTGGGCGATGCCCGGGATCTGCTGGCTGAACGCCGCATTGCCACCGCCGCTGCCCGTGGCATTGAACTGGACGAACAAGGTGTCCAGGTCCGCCGAGAAGCTCGGCACGAAGCCCTGCGGGTTGGCGTTGTTCGGCAGCGTTCCGTTCACCGTGATGCCCACCAATTGGCAGGCGTTCGGGTTGGTCGGCTGGATGGTGACGTTGGTGAGCGTGGGCGCGGCCACCATGGCCAAGGGCAAGAACGTCGCGACCAGCGGGGTAAGGAGTTGACGCATGAGGGATGGTTGGCTGTTCCACAAAAATAGGGGCTGGCACTATGGCACCCACCATTTTTGCCCGATGCGCGCCACCACCCTTGCCTTCCTGCTGCTGCCGTTCCCTGGCGCAGCGCAAGGCGTGCTCATCAACGAAGTGGCGCCGGGGGAACAGGACGGACCCGACTGGGTGGAACTGCACAACAGCGGCCGCCGCAGCGTGGACCTGAACGGGGCCACCTTCGTTTCAGGCGATGCCCTGTACCGTGTGGACGGTGCGCTGGTGGTACCTGCGGGGGGATTCGCGGTGCTGTGGTTCGGCGGGGATGGCACCGGGGTGTCGCACGTTCCGTCCAAGCTTTCGCGCAAAGGCGATGCGCTGATGCTGGTGGCACCGGACCGCTCGCGCGTGCTGGACGTCTTCACCTGGCCGGACCTGCCGGCCGGCATGGCCATCGGACGCTCACCGGATGGCGGCACGCACTGGGGCTACACGCAGCACCCCACACCCGGCGGCCCCGCCCATCCCGGCGACCATGCCCGACGACTGCTCGCAGCACCCCTTCCCGTGATGGCTCCGAACGGACTGGACTGGACCGCGCCGGAAGGTGCAGCCCTCCACTACACGCTCGATGGATCAGTGCCCGGCCCGGACGATCCAACGTGGACAGGTCCCCGGCCACTTCCGAGCGAAGCGGTCATCACCGTCCGCGCCATCGCCGATGATGCGGTCCCGTCGCCCTGCGCTTCGTATCCGCCGCCCGATGCGCATGCACCGTGGTCCATCAGCCTGCGCGCGGACCCGCGCGACCTGACGGATAGCGTGCAAGGCATCCTGGTGGAGGGGGCCGCCGCCAACTTCAGCCGCCGCGGGCGGGCCTGGGAACGGCCGGCGGAGATCGCACTGCACATGGGCGATACCTGCGTGCGACTGCCGGTGGAGGTCTGGGTGGCCGGCAGCGGAAGCCGATCGCTGGCGAAGAAGAGCCTGAAGCTGCGCCTGCAGGCTTCCGTGGACACGGCCCTGTTGCCGCCCGCATTGCGCGGCGCGCAGGAATGGCTGCTACGCGCCGACGCCACCCCCGGGGCCTTCGTGCACGACCACTTCATGGAGCGCCTTGCGAAGGAGCACGCAGCGGTGGAGGTACAGGGATCGATCGCACTGCCGCTGCTGGTCAACGGCACCTATCACGGACTGTACCGCTTGATGCCCGCGAAGAACGGCGACCTCGTGCGCACGCGGAGCGCGTGCGGCGAGGTGGACGTGGTGACGGGCCCGGCCGGCGAAGTGATCACCGGCGATCGCAAGGCCTACCGGCGCTTCATGGAGGCGCTCACCGGTGCGGCCACCCTGGAGGAGCTCGCGGCGCTCGCGGACCTCGAAAGCCTGTTGGACATGGCGTGCCTGGACCTGTGGACCGGACGTGTGGATGCGGAGCTGAACACGCGTTGCTGGCGGCCACGCACCAAGGACGGACGGTGGCGGTGGATCCTGTTCGACATGGACCTGTGGGCACCGCCGGAGGAGAACACCGTGGCCCGCATGCAAGCGGAGCCGCCACAGGCCGCCCCCCATCTGGCGGCGCTCCTGAGCGACGAGGCGCGGACCAACGCGCTGCTCGCGCGCGCAACGGCGTGGCACGCAGCAGGCCTTTGGGGCACGGAGGCCCGGCAACTGCTGGAGGACATGCGCGCGCACCATCGGAACGCCATGTTGCGGGATCATGCGCGCTGGAGCGGGCAAATGCCGATGGAGCATCCGGACAGTTCCTTCGCCCGGCTGGAGCGACACCTGTCCACGCGCGCGCCGAACCTGCTCCGGCAACTTTCCCAAGCCACCGGACGCTCACTGGAGCGGATGGAGTTGCGCGTACGACCCGAACATTCGGGCGAGTTGCTGGTGGAAGGCCGGCCGGTGACGGACGCGGAGCAGCTCATCACGGCATTCATGGGCGCTCCCCTACGCGTCACCGCGCTCGCCAGTCCGGGGTACCGCTTCGTGGGCTGGCGGCAGGGGACCGATGAGCCGGCCGAGCGCACGGCGATGCCCGGTCGCGACCGCGTGTTGACGGCCGTGTTCCGGCCGGTGCCGCCTTCAGGCGGGGACCGCCTGGAGCAATGAAGTGAAGAGCGCGAGGCCGTCCGTGTTGCCCAGGCGCGCGTCCGCGGCCCGCTCCGGGTGGGGCATCATGCCGAACACATTGCGGCCGCGGTTGCACACACCGGCGATGTTCTCCAGGCTGCCGTTCGGGTTGCTGTCATCGCGCAACCGGCCGTCCTCATCGCAATAGCGGAAGAGCACCTCATCGCGGTCGTTCAATGCCGCAAGCGTGGCCGCGTCCGCATGGTAGCGGCCTTCGCCATGGGCGATGGGGATGCGCAGGGCATGGTCCTTCACGCCGCTGGTAAGCACCGTGTTGCGGGTCTGCACGCGGATGTGCACGTTGCGGCAGATGAAGCGCTGGCCCTCGTTGTGCAGGAGCGCACCGGGCAGCAGGCCCGCCTCGCACAGCACCTGGAACCCGTTGCAGACGCCGAGGACGAGCCCGCCCTTGGCGGCATGCGCAGCCACCTCCTGCATGATGGGCGAGAACCGCGCGATGGCCCCGCTGCGCAGGTAATCCCCATAGCTGAACCCGCCGGGCAGTACCACCAGGTCACAGCCCTTCAGGTCGTGCTCCTTGTGCCAGAGGCGCTCCACGGTGGAACCCAGGACGCGCTCAAGCACCTGCACCATGTCCTCGTCGCAATTGCTGCCGGGGAAGATGACGACACCTGCTTTCATGCGGCGAAGGTAGCCGCCCGCACGGGTCAGTTCCACCGGGCCCACAAGGCCAGCACCAGCAGCACAAGCACGGGGCCCTCCACCAGGAAGAGGCGCCGGGCCTCCTGAAGCGGCCACGAGAGCAGGATGGCGCACGGAACCGCCACCAGCACGGGGGGCACATAGCCCAAGGCGTAGCGGTCGAACACGGCGACGATGGCCAGCGCGCAGGCCAGCGCGATGAAGGCCGAGCGGGTGTTCTTCTCCCTCACCACTCCCTGCGCGTAGCCATTGGCGAAGCTGAGCGCGCCCGCGAGCACGAGGAGCGATCCGAAGGCGGCCACCAGCACGCCGTGCACCCAGTGGATGGACGCGGGCCGAACGGCGGGGACCGGCGGCCGGAAAGAGGCTGCGAGGTCCCATGCGGCCGGATCCAGCACCTGGGCCGCACCATAGGCCAGGAAGAGGACCAGGGCCGCACCGATCACCGGCAGGACATACTCGCGCCACTGGAGCGGTCGCATCACCGAACTGGAGGCCCAGATCACAGAGAGCAGGAAGGCGTAGGGCGGATGCACCAGCACGGCCAGGCCGATCAACAGACCGGCGTCGAAGTGGGCGGACAGGGCGGCCTGTGCACCCTGGGTGGACCACACCCGATGAACGGCCCACAGCACGAAGGTCATCCCCACCAGTGCCGGATCGGCCATCAGGCCCATGGGCAGCAACGCCATCACCAAGGGGAACCCAAGGGCCGTGAGGTGGTTGCGCTTGCGGAAGAGACCGCTGACGTTGCCCAGGTGGTCCAACTGAATGGCCAGTCCGGAAACGGCCACCAGGGAAAAGAGCATCACCGACCACGAGCCCGGAGCGAGCAGGGGCCGAAGGAGCTCGTACAGTACCATGCCGTGGGCACCGCTCCGGGCGGCCGGCGCCAGCAAAGCCGTTCCGGGCCAAAGGAGCAGCACCAGCACGGGCACCGCCAGCAGGACCACCGGCCGGTTGGAGCGGAAAAGGCTTACCAACATGCGGAACGGGTCCCGGGGAAGGCGGGGCGGCTATATTTGCCCGCGCACAACCAGTTCACAACGATGACCGGCATCTGGTACTCCATCGGGAAATTCTTCCAGACCACCTTCGACATCCTGCTGGTCCCCTTCGGCTGGTTCCCGGTGTACCTGTTCATGGCCGTGCTCGCGTTCGGCGCGGTGTACTGGATGAACCTCCAGGGTAAGTACAACCGCCGGGCGAAGGAGCGCAACGAGGGCATCTGAGACGCTCAGACCTGTTGCGGGGCCCCCTGTTGCTTGGGCGCAGGCATGCGCACCAGGTCGTGCCCGATGTCCGTCCTGAACTGCTTTCCATCGAAGTCGATGATGGCGACCTGCCGGTAGACCTGGGCGATCGCCTGTTCCAGGTCCTTGCCGAAGGCTGACACCGACAGCACGCGGCCCCCATCGGTGACCACGCCGTCCTTGCCGGCCGCCGTGCCCGCTTGGAACACCAGGGCCTGGTCCACCTGCTCGATGCCGCGGATCGCATCACCCTTGCGCACGTCCCCCGGGTAGCCTTCAGCGGCCATCACCACGTTCACGCAGGTGCGGTCGTCCACGTCCACATGCCGCTCGCTGAGCGTGTCCGAAGCGATGCCTTCAAAGAGGTCCAGCAGGTCGCTGCGCAGGCGCGGAAGCAGCGCTTGTGTCTCGGGATCGCCGAGGCGGACGTTGTATTCGATCACGTAGGGATCGCCGTTCACCACCATGAGGCCCATGAAGAGGAAGCCGCTGTAGCGGATGCCCTCGGCGCGCAGGCCGCGGATGGTGGGTGCTGCGATGCGGTCGTGCACCTTCTGCAGGAGGTCGCGATCGGCGAAGGGTGCGGGGCTCACCGCGCCCATCCCCCCGGTGTTCGGTCCCGTGTCGCCGTTGCCGATGCGCTTGTAGTCCTTGGCGGCGGGCAACATCTTGAAGGCGTTGCCATCGGTGATCAGGAAGGCGCTCAGCTCGATGCCCTCCAGGAACTGCTCGATCACGATGCGCTCCGATGCGGCGCCGAACCGACCGCCGAGCAGGTCGCGCACGGCGCGCTCGGCCTCCTTGCGGTCACGGGCGATCACCACGCCCTTGCCCTGGGCCAGGCCATCGGCCTTGATCACGTAGGGCGGCTTCATGCGGTCCAGGTGCTCCACCGCCTCCTTCAGCTCCGCCTTGCCGAACACGCGGAAGGCGGCCGTGGGGATGTTGTGGCGCAGCATGAACTCCTTCGCGAACTCCTTGCTGCCCTCCAGGCGCGCACCCTCCGCACGCGGGCCGATGACCGTGACAATGCCCTGCAGCTTCGGGTCGTCGGCGATGCGATCGTGCAGCCCGTCCACCAGCGGCGCTTCGGGACCCACCACCACGATGCGGATGCGCTTCTCCAGCAGGAAGCTGCGCAAGGCCTTCTGGTCCTTCAGGTCCAGCTTCACGTTGCGGCCATGGCGCACGGTACCGGGGTTGCCCGGAGCGATGTAGAGCTCGTCCAGCAGGGAGCTCTGGGCGAGCTTCCATGCCATCGCATGCTCGCGGCCGCCGCCGCCGATCAGCAGAACGTTCATACCCTGGATGCTTTGGGGCAAAGGTGGTCCGGCCGGTACGCGACCGGAAATGAAGTTTTCAACGGATCAACAAGGTAGCGCCGAACGGGGCCGGCGACACCGTGAAGGCCGCAACAACCTCAGTGCTTGTGCTCCACCGGGCGGCGCTTGATGCTGCACCCGAGGTTCTTGGTCACGGCCGGGTCCGCTGCCTTCCCTCCCACCAGCGCGGCGATGGCGTCCTTGAGGTAAGGCTTGGTGACCGCCTTGGGGTCGTCCACATTGTCGTCGATCGCACCCTTGTACACCAGCTTCAGGTCCTTGTTGAAGAGGAACACATGCGGGGTGGTGCGCGCCGCGAAGGCATCGGCCACCACGTTCTCCTCATCCAGCAGGTAATGCCCTTGATAGCCCTTCTCCTTGTAATGCAACTGCATGTCCGTGAAGCTGTCACCGGCATCGCGCTTGGCGGTGTTGCTGTTCACCAGGGCGAAGCCCACCTTGCTGCGCTCGCACAGGGCGGCCAGCTCCGGATAGCGGCCCTCCCAACCGGCGCTGCCTTCGGAGCCCACCACGAAGGGACAGGTGTTGCAGCTGAAGATGACGAGCAGACCGTTGGCTCCGTTCAAGGAGGCCAGTGTGCGCTCACCGCCGACCACGTCCTTCATCACCACGTCCGCCGAAGGCATGGGCGCACCGATGACGAGGTCGGTGAGGGGGTCATGCGCCGGAATGGCGACAAGGGCGGCCAGGGCGAGCAGGGCGGTCTTGAACATCATGTTGGAAGGTTTGTTGCGAAAGTAGGCTGGGGAACACGCAAGGAACACCAACTTCGGGCGATCGTTCGCCATGGGTTCCGCCATGCTCTGGTTGCCGCTCGCGGCCCTGGGGGCCTCGCTGCTCACCTTCATCAGCGGGTTCGGGCTGGGCACCTTGCTGCTGCCGGTGTTCGCCCTCTTCTTCCCACTGCCGATCGCGGTGCTGCTCACCGCAGTGGTGCATTTGCTGAACAACGGATTGAAGCTCGGATTGCTTTGGCCGCATGTGGACCGGCAGGTGGTGCTGCAGTTCGGTCTGCCGGCGATCGGTGGCGCCCTGTTGGGGGCCTGGGCGCTGGATGCCGTGGGCCGCATGGCGCCGCTGTATGCCGGGGTGCGTGTCGGGGTGGACCCCTTGCGGATCGCGCTGGCCGTGCTCATGACGGCCTTCGCGCTCGCTGAGATGCTGCCGTCCTTGGCGCGGATCTCCTTTGACCAACGGCACCGGTCCATCGGCGGCCTGGTGAGTGGCTTCTTCGGCGGGTTCAGCGGCCATCAAGGGGCACTGCGCTCCATGTTCCTGCTGCGGGCCGGCCTGGGCAAGGAGGCGTACATCGCCACGGGCGTGGCCATCGCCTGCGTGGTGGACCTCACGCGCATTCCCCTGTACCTGGCCTCCCCGGTGCGCACCGCCGTACTGGACCGCTGGCCGCTGCTGCTGGCCACCACGGTGGCCGCGTTCGCCGGCGCCTGGATCGGTCGCCGCCTGATGCCGAAGCTGACCCTGCGCAGCGTGCAGCTACTGGCCGCTGCGCTGATGCTCTGCGTGGCCGGCATGCTGGTGTGCGGTGTGGCCTGAACGACCTACTTCACCAAGCCCGCCTTGATCGCGATGCGCACAAGGCCCGCCACATTGTGCACGTCCAGCTTGCGCATCAGGTTGGTGCGGTGCGTGTCCACCGTGCGCGGACTGATGAACAGCCGCTCCCCGATCTCCTTGTTGCCGAGGCCTTCGGCCAGCGCGGCCAGCACCTCCACCTCGCGCTCGCTCAGCTCCTTCAGCAGCTCCGAACCCTGCCGCTCCCGCACGCCCTCGCGCATGAAGGACTCCATCACCCCGCTGCCGAAGTGCCGCCGTCCGGCATGCACCTCGCGGATCGCGAGGATCACCTCTTCACGTCCGGCGCTCTTGATCAGGTAGCCGTCCGCGCCCGCATCGGTCACCTGGCGCACCATGGCGGGTTCGTCGTGCATGCTCAGCACCAGCACCCGCACGTCCGGCCGCTTCTCCTTGGCGCGCTGGGTGAGCTGCAGGCCGCTCATCACGGGCATGTCCAGGTCGGTGATGAGCACGTCCACGGCAAGATGCTCCAGCAGGTAGAGGGCCTCTACGCCATCGCCGGCGGTGCCCACGCATTCGATGCCCTCGGCTCCGGCCAACAGGTTGCGGAGGCCGTCCGTTACGATGCGGTGATCGTCGCAGAGCGCTACACGAATGGGGCGGTTCATGGCATGGGACGTTCGTTCAGGGGAATGCGCAAGGTGGCCACGGTGCCGCGCTCGCCGCCCGGACCGAAGGCGATGGTGCCGTGGAGGATCCGCGCGCGGTCGTGCAGGCTGCGCAGACCCAGCCCGTCACCGGCGCGTCGTGGATCCAGTCCCACGCCATCATCCTCCACGATGAGCACGAGGGTCCCTTTGTTCCGCAGCAGTTGCACCTGCACCGCCGTGGCGCGCGCGTGCTTGATGATGTTGTTCACGAGCTCCTGCGCAATGCGGTAGACGCCCACCTCCACGGCCTGCGGCAGCCGTTGCTCCAGGCCGAAGTGCTCGAAGCTGTGGCGCATGCCCGGTAGCCGGAGCGTCTTCTCCAGCATGTCCGCGAGCGCGGGTACGAGCCCCAGTTCACCGAGCGCGCGGGGCATCATGCGGTGGGCGATCCCCCGCACCTCGCGGCCCGCATCATCGGCCATGGCGAGCACTTCCTTCAGCTCGGGGCGGTCGGCGGCAGCGGCCTCCAGCCTGTACTTGATACCGGTGAGCTGCTGGCCCACGCCATCGTGCAGTTCGGCAGCGATGCGGCGGCGGTCCTCGTCCATGCGTTCCACTGCGGTGCGCAGGCCCTGTTCGCGCTCGGCGATCACGGCGGCATCGCGTTCGGCCCGGGCCCTGGACCGCTGCCGCACGATGAACGCCCAGGCCAGCGCGCCAAGCAGGAGACCCGCCAGCACCACGCCCCCGATGGTGAGCCGCTGCCGGGCGATGCGCGCCTCCTGCTGCAGGACCAGCTCCCGCTCCTGGGCCAGTTCCCGCTCGGTGCGCTCGGTCTCGTAGCGCACCTGCATGTCGCTCAAGGCCTCGATGCGCTCACGCTTGTAAGCCGAGTCCTTCAGTACCTGGTAGGCCTGCTGGGCGCGGAAGGCGCCGGCCATGTCGCCCTTGCGCGTCAACGCGTCCACCTTGCCGAGCAGGGCGCTCAGGTGCTGGTCGGCGAAGCCATGCTGCGCACAGAGCGCGATGGCACTGTCGTAGCGCATGCAGGCATCCTCCAGGCGGCCCAGGTCGCGCAGCACGTTGGCCACGTTGCTCAGGTAGGTGGCCACGCCCTCCTGATCGCCCACGTCGCCGGCCATGCGCAACGCGCGTTGGTAGTGCTCCAAGGCTGCCGTGTTGTCGCCGCGCTCGCGCGCGCAGATCCCCATCACGTTGCTCAGGCTCGCGATGGCCGCGCGGTCGTCCACCGACTCGAACAGAGGGAGGGCCTTCCGGGCGTAGAACATGGCACTGTCCGGCTGCTTCACGTCCACCAGGATCTGCGCCAGTTGCCCGAGCCCGTTGGCATACACGTAGGTCTCGCCGGTGCCCTTCAGCATGGACACGGTCTGCCGCGCCACCTTTAACGCCGAGGGGATGTCGCCCATCTGCTGATACAGGCGGGCCATGTTGCCGCGCATGGTGCCGAGGCGGACCAGGTCGCCTTGCCCGGCGTAGATGGCCTCGGCCTGCTGGTTGTGGTACAGCGCCGAGTCCAGCTGCAGCATCTCGGTGAAGGCCACGCCCAGCTTGCTGTGCGAGGCCGCGATGCCCGTGGAGTCGCGCAAGGCGCGCCGGATGGAGAGGGCACGCTGGTTCAGCGCAATGCAGTTGGCGAAGTGGCCCAGCCGGTACTCCGGAATGGCCAGGTCGTTCGCCGCCTGGGCCACCAAGGCACTGTCCCGCAGGGCCACCGCGAGCTTCAAGGCCTCCTGCCCATAGGCGAGCGCACGTCCGGGATCGGTGAAGCTGAGCGCCCATTCCACCTCGCCCAAGGTGCGTACACGCTCGGCACCGCGCTGTCCGGAAAGCACCCGCAGCAGGCTGTCCAGCCCGTCCTGTGCGTGCAGCATCGTGGCCGCACCAAGCAGCAGGAACAGGCACACGGACCGGCGCATCGCCGCAAAGAACGGACAACGCCCCGGCCGAAGGCCTACGGTGCGCACCGTACCTACAGGGGGATGTTGCCGTGCTTGCGCTTGGGCATGGTGGCCACCTTGTTGCGCAGCATGCGCAGGGCGTGCATCACCTTGATGCGCGTCTCGCTCGGGCGGATCACCTCGTCCACATAGCCGCGCGCGGCGGCCTCGTACGGATTGGCGAACTGTTCCTTGTACTCCGCCTCCTTCTCCTTCCACTTCGCCTCCTTGTCCGCGGCCTTGGCGATCTCGTTCTTGAAGATGATCTCGGCCGCGCCCTTGGCCCCCATCACGGCGATCTCCGCGCTGGGCCAGGCGTAGTTCATGTCGCAGCCGATGTGCTTGCTGTTCATCACGTCGTAGGCACCACCGTAAGCCTTGCGGGTGATCACGGTGATGCGCGGCACGGTGGCCTCGCTGAAGGCATAGAGCAGCTTGGCGCCGTGGTCGATGATGCCGCGCCACTCCTGATCGGTGCCGGGCAGGAAGCCGGGCACGTCCACGAACACGAGCAGCGGGATGTTGAAGGCGTCGCAGAAGCGCACGAAGCGCGCGGCCTTGATGCTGGCGTCGATGTCCAGCACGCCGGCGAGCACGGCGGGCTGGTTGGCCACGCAGCCCACGGTCCGACCCTCCACTCGGGCGAAGCCGATCACCATGTTGCGCGCATAGTCCGCGTGCACCTCCATGCTGCTGTCCGGATCGATCACCGCGTTCATCACCTGGCGGATGTCGTACGGCGTATTCGGGTTCTCGGGGATGATGGTGTCCAGCGCCGGGCGCAGTTCATCACCGGGGGTGTACGGCACGGCCGGCGGTTCCTCCTCACAGTTGCTCGGGACGAAGCCCACCAGCCGGCGCAGCTCACGGATGGCCTCCAGTTCATTGGGCGCGGTGAAGTGGGCCACGCCGCTCTTGCTGGCATGCGTGCTGGCGCCACCGAGCTCCTCGGCCGTCACGGTCTCGTGCGTCACGGTCTTCACCACGTTGGGGCCGGTGACGAACATGTAGCTGGTGCCCTCCACCATCATCACGAAGTCCGTGAGCGCGGGGCTGTACACGGCACCACCGGCGCAGGGGCCGAGGATCGCGCTGATCTGCGGCACCACCCCGCTGCTGCGCACGTTGCGGTAGAAGATGTCCGCATACCCGCCGAGGCTCACCACGCCCTCCTGGATGCGCGCGCCGCCACTGTCGTTCAGGCCGATCACCGGCGCGCCGTTCTGCATGGCCAGGTCCATGATGCGGCAGATCTTCTCCGCATGCGCCTCGGCCAGGGATCCGCCCAGCACGGTGAAATCCTGGCTGAACACGTACACCAGCCGGCCCTCGATGGTGCCGTAGCCGGTGACCACGCCATCGCCCAGGAACACCTGCTGGTCCAACCCGAAGTTGGTGCTGCGGTGCGTCACCAGCTGGCCGATCTCCTGGAAGCTGCCTTCGTCCAGCAGCAGGTGGATACGTTCGCGGGCGCTGAGCTTGCCCTTCTTGTGCTGGGCAGCGATGCGCTCGGCCCCGCCCCCTTGCAGGGCCTGGGCGGTCTTGGAATCAAGGACGTGGAAGGGGTGCTGATCGCTCATGGTCGGTTCGGCCGCGCCGAAAGTAACGGGCGGTGGGGAGCGGGCGTGCAACAACCCCTGAACGGAAAAGGGCACCGAAGCGCCCCCCTGAACTGTCCCGGTGAGCCCGTCGAACCGTCGACACGCTCACCGGGACCTGGGTTCAGACACGATACAAGAACTCCGCAGGAGAGGATGGCCTCAATCCACCTTCACCGCCCGCTTCACCACCATCTGGTCATCCACCACCAAGGCCACCATGTACACCCCGGCGCTCAGGCGACTGGTATCCCACGTGTACTGCTGCTCGCCTTCCACGGCGCGCCTCTCCAGCAAAGTCTCCAGCGATCGGCCATCCTCGGCGCTCAGTTCCAGTCGCACGCGGCCGGCACGGGGCACGTAGTAGCGCAAGGTGGTTGACGGTGCCACCGGGTTGGGGATGATCTGCAGGCGCTCGGTGCGGAGGTCGACCGCTGCGATGGCCGCACCATGGCCGACTTGCCCGCCCGGCTCAGCGGACCTGCCATCGGTCGCGCAGCATTGCGCAAGCTGGGCCTGGAATTGCTGGTTCTGTTCCTGAAGCTCCTGAATGCCCGCGATCAAATAGGGGATCAAGCCCACTTAATTGATGGCCTTGAACGTCACGGCCGAATGCACAACATTCCCCGCACTATCCAGTTCCGCAGGCAACTCCATCTCCTGGACCAAATGCGGAAGTACTGCTTCCAACTGTTGAGCTACGAGGCCGGACTGCATGCCTGAGGGCAAATGCATCGCCGGTGCTGCATCCGGAACGTAAGCATAGGTGCTCGGCTGCAACTGCTGAACAACCGAAAGGCCGCTTGCGATCGGCATCACCCCGGTCTTCAACTCACCGTCCGAAGGAAGCCACGTTCCGGTGTAAGTGCCACTCCCGGCCACGAACACATTGCCAGAGAAATAGCCAGCCCAGCTACCTGCAACGGCAGGCGCCTTGGCGTAGAGTCCATAGTTGTTCACGCTCCCACCATCGGCCTCTGCGTACACTCCGAAGGCACGGCTGCTGTTGTAGCCGACAAAGCGCCCCCCATAGCTCTCGTTGGAGCCATTGCCCGCACCTCCGATGGCCGCTCCGATGAAGGCATAGTTCAAGCTGGCACCACCGTCCACTCGCATGCTCACACCGCGCGCATCGGTGCAGGTTCCCGTGACAAGTCCTGATACTGCACGATTGCCTACCGTGGCACCACTGTTCACTGCATCCACCACAAGACCGATATTGTTGCTCGCCGAACCAGAAGCACTCACTTGTGCCAACGTCTTCAATCCGTAATTCTGGGCAGTGGTGAAGCCCGCATCCACATAGGCAAAGGTCTCCACACCCGCGTTAGCCCCGGTCGCATTCCGAACCGTACTGTTCAATCCTCGATATTGGACCGCCGGCGGTGCGCCCAAGTACGGCGCGGCGACAATGCTCACCCCATTGCTCGCACCGGCGTATCCACCTGTGGTCACGCGCACCACGTCCGCAAGGGCGCTGTTCCCTTGAACGGCAAGCTTCGCGCTTATGCTGCCCAGACTTGTGCCGATGCCTACGCGGTTGGCATCCTGCGGACAACCGGGGTTACCGGTATAGGCGGTTGCAATGTCGTTGCCACCTAACAACGTCCACTTGCAGTCCGCACCACCACCGCCAAGGCTGCTGGCCGCGCGCCAATGCACCGTGCCATCGGCCGGGTTCACCACCAGCACACGATCGAAGCTGTTGTTCTGGTACAGACCGGGCAGGCCCATGCTGCGGATACGCAGGGTGCGGTCCAGCAGGTCCAGCCGTTCCTCCGGCGATAGACCAGCCGAAAGGAAGTCCCCGATGCCCACCAGGCCCTCCACCCGTGCACCCGCCCCTGGCCGGTGTGGTTGGATCCGCATGGTCTCCAGTCCGTTCACGCTGCTGGCCGCGCCATCCGCACCGCTCAGGTCGGAGAAGAAGCGGAAGCTGATGTTGTCCCAGTAATGCGCGAACCCCTCCGGAATGGAATCCTCGCTGGTGGCGATCACCAGGTTGCTGTGGTCATCCACCTCGGCCTCGATACCGTTCTCGCCCTGATCGAACCACTGCCCGATATAAGCATGATCGCTGTTGCCGGTGAGGGTCATGCCGTTCCTCATTTGGGAGCGATGGGCGAACCACGGCCGCGTGCCATTCACGTTATGGAACAGGTGCCAGCGCGACCATGGGCCACGAGGACGTGTCGGCCCCGTGTTCATGTAGTTGGGACGGGAACCAAGCGCAGCATAGCCGTTACAGTCCAACAACTGCAAGGCCGGGTCAGGGAACGCCCTGCCACCCGTAGGTGGACCGTTGTGGCTCAACCAGAAGCCGTCATCATCGTTGTTCATGATGAAAACCCCGCTGTACCGGTCCTGCCCATCATCGCGCTGCTCCATGGACTGGATGTGCAATGCACGGTGACCACCGGGCAGTGGACCGTTGAGGCCGTAGTGCCAGATGCGCCCGATCTGGTTGATATCGCGCCACATCTCCCAGCCTTGCTCCACACCGGCAGCCACATCCGTACGGAACGTGCACAGTCCGCCGTTCACACCGCTGTTCACCGGCAATTGGTCGCCGCGCACGCGGAGGGTAGCACCAATAGGAAAAGCAAGCGGCAATGTTCCGATATGTACACTGCGCGGGGCAAAGGGGAACAGAGGTGGCGCTGGATTGGCCAAGAACTGGTCGCCTGTACCGTTCGATTGGAACATATTCTGTCCTTGACCCAGAACCGCGAACGGCTGGAGGGCGATCACCAAGACCGCACTCCACCGAAAGACCGGATGCTTCATGATGAAGAGGTGTTAGGGGGACAAATGGAGGAGGTGAAAAGAAGATGCGGCACCTCCTGCACCGCTGATGATCATCGTGTAGAAGCCATCTGACAGATCCGCCGTACTGATCTCCATGGTCTGTAACCCGTGCGGCCAGTCCCGCTCCACCAACACGCGACTCAAAGCATCGAACACTACAACTGAGGCCCCAGCCGCCAAAGGACCATCGGCTCTGATCAGCAGCGAACTGCCAAAAACATCAGGAACATAGAACTGCCGTGCAACACGCGCATACAAGCCCGCCGAAAGCGTACAATAGGTTAGGTCCGGGGAGATTCGCACATCGTCCACGAAGGCATAAGCTCCTGGCAACCCTCCCCCACCCTCAAGCGGCGAAGGCCAGCTCAACGAATCCTCGAAGAAATTCGCTATCGCGATGTAACGATAAGCGGAATCTGGAACGAAGACGCCGCTTACCCGTATCCAGTTAGCGGTATCGGCCAGTACCGTGTCCATGTATACGGCCGCGCTGTTCGGATACAAATACGTGCTCCAGTCGCTTGGCAGCTCCATGAAGAAGCGCAGACCAGGTCCACGGGCCTTCAACGCCGCCGAGTTCCCGGCGTCCGAACCATATCCCCCACAGGCCGACTGAAAAGACACGCACACGGGAACCCCGGCCACTAACGGCTCGGTTAATTCAGTCGCGATCACTTCGCGGTAGAACGGAGTACCAGGCGCAACGGTGGCTAATCCCATATAACCAGAGCCCTCGAATGCCTGTTGATAACCGAATTGATTGAACGGTACGCTGCATATGTAACCACCCGCGCATGCGTTGAAATAGTCCGCGCTGGTCGTATACGGACTTGTCCAGTCGACCACGCGCGCCCATTGACTAAAGTAATCCGGGCAGGTCGTGTACTCCTCGAACGATCCGTTCGGCACCAGGTTCTGCCCCTGAACCGGAGCGAGCACAGCAACGCACAGGGTGAAGCAAGCAGCACGCATCATGACCACAAGGTGTTTGTGCCGTGAAGTTCGCACACGCCGGCCTTGGTCCGTTGGCAGGTGCTTACCTTGAGCGCTATGTCTATGGTTCCGGGTTCCGGGTTCCGGGTTCCGGGTTCCGGGTTCCGGGTTCCGGGTTCCGGGTTCCGGTGGCCATGGCCTGCCTGCCGGAACGCCCTGGTCGCAAGCGGCCGTCGGCGGTTCGTCACGTCCACGCGGTATGCTCCAACGTGCTGCATGACGATGTGAAGGAAATCCGCAGTCGTCGTAATTCCAAGGGATAGTTTTCAACCGGCGTACACATTCATGCTAAGATCAACTTGGGGTAATGCGGCGGTTTGCCAGGGCGCCGATCGGTCATTGGTGAATTGATCCCGCTGCCTTGCCACCTGCACCTGCTCCTGCCCCTTGGGCCGTTGATGCGCTGGCTGCTGGCCCCTGGCTACTGGCTGCTGGCCGTGCGGTCCTTGCAAACTGTCCTTGGTGAATTGGTTCATTCGTGAATAGCGAATGGTCGTTGGTGAATGGTGAGTGCGGCTGCTGGCCTTTGGCTACTCGCTGCTGGCTGTGCACCGCTTGCAAGCTGACTTTGGTGAATTGATCAGTTGGTGAACTGGTGACCTGTCCTTCGGTGAACGGTGGAACGGCCGTCGATGAACCCCATCCTGCCGGGGCCTACATTCGCCGGAACATGAGGTGGCGCTTCGCGGACCTGCCGATCCGCACCAAGTTCCTGATCACCCTGGGCATACCGGTGGTGGGGCTGGTGCTGCTCATCGGCAAGCAGGTGGATGGCAGCATCAAGCGCCGCAACGTGCTGGGCTATGTCAGCGTGCAATCGCGGAACATCCGGCTGCTGGGCGACCTGTCGCATGCGCTGCAGCAGGAAGGGGCGCAGAGCGTGGCCTGGCTGCTCGGCGCGGAGCAGAACACGCAGCGCATGGCCATGCGCACCAGCACCACGGACCAGGCGCTGGCCCGGCTGAACGATGAGGCGCTCCACCTGGAGCACGAGATGCGACCACTGGCGGAGCCTGCGGCCCTGCAGCGCCTGCGGGTGCAGGTGCAGGAGCGGCGGTTGACCCCGGCCGCCGTGGAGTCGGAATACCGCCGGCTGTCCCGCCGACAACTGGACCGGCTGGGGCTGGTGTTCCGCCAGGCCATGGACCAGGAGATCAGCGAGAAGCTCTTCGCGCACGTGAACCTGCTCAACGCCAAGGAGGCCTTCAACGACGCGCGCATCCGCATCCTCCGCGTGCTGCTGGCGGACGCCCAGGGCAGCGCGGCCACCACGGAGCTGTACGAGCGCATCGCCCAGTACGAGACCAACACCGCGCTCTTCAACCGCGATGCGCCACCGGACGCACGCGAGTACTACCAGCGTTCGTACCGCGGCGAGGAGGTGAACTTCGTGCGCACCATCGTGGGCACCATCCACGAGAAGCGCAGCATGGCCGGGCTGCGGGTGGGTCCGGCCGAGTGGTGGGACCTGAGCGGCCGCGCCTTTGAGCTGCTGCGGGGCGTGGAGGAGCGCACCATCCAGGACATCATCCAGGCCACGGAGGGCAACGCGCGGCAGGCGCGGCAGCGCCTGATCATCGTGATCGGCGCGTTGCTGGGCGTGGTGGGCGCGGTGGTGGTGATGGGCTACGTGATCATGCGGGGCATCCGCAGCACGGTGGAGGAGGTGACCAGCGCCACCAGTGCCCTGGCCATCGGCGATGTGCGCGCGCACGTGCCGGTGAACGCCCACGACGAGATCGGGCAGATGGCGGTGACCTTCAACCGGATGATCGACAACATCCGCTCGCTGGCGGCCAGCGCCGAGGCCATCGGCAAGGGCAACTACGACATCGAGGTGCCCCTGCGCGGCGACCAGGACGTGCTTGGCCAGGCGCTCACGCGCATGCGCGACAACCTGAAGGCCGCCCGCGAGCGGGACATGGAGCAGAACAAGGCGCTCCAGCAGGAGAAGGAGAAGCTCGAGCGCGCCAACGAACGCATCCGCGTGCTCATCAAGGAGATCCACCACCGGGTGAAGAACAACCTGCAGGTGATCGCCAGCCTGCTGCGCCTGCAGAGCGAGACCATCGAGGACCCCGTGCTGAAGGAAGTGTTCGGGCAGAGCCAGAGCCGCGTGGCGTCCATGGCCCTGATCCACGAGAAGCTGTACAAGGGCGACGACCTCGTGCAGATCGACATCGCCCAGTACGTGAAGGAGCTCTTCGCGGAGCTGGTGCAGTTGAACAACGTGCGCGACACCATCCGGTACCGCGCCGAGGTGGATCCCGGCCTCACGCTGGACCTGGACACCATGGTGCCGCTGGGCCTGGTGCTGAACGAGCTCATCACCAACTCCTTCAAGCACGCGTTCGCCGGGCGCGAGCAGGGCCTGATCGACCTGCGGCTATCGCGGGTGGGCCCGCAGGAATTCGACCTCATCTACACGGACAACGGCGTGGGCATCCCCCAGGAGAAACTGACCAACGGTGGCGCCACGCTCGGCATGAGCCTGATCGACAGCCTGGTGGAGCAGATGAACGGCTACCTCACCGTGGAGAGCGACGGGACCGGCACACGCTACCACATCCGGTTCAAGACCTGATCGTTGTTCCAGCCAACCCGGGCAGCTGCCCATGGGTAAATGGGCACATGGGTACATGAGCACATGGGCACATGACCATATAGGGCGCGGCCTACCCTTCCGCCAACGCGGCCTCCACTTCCTCGGTGAGCTCCATGTTGTGGAACACGGCGTTCACATCGTCATCCTCGTTGAGCATGTCGATGAGGCGCATCACGTTGCGGGCCGTGGTCAGGTCGGCGGGGATGGTGGTGAGCGGGAAGCGCTTCAGTTCGGCGCTCTTGCTCTCCACGCCCAGCTGGTCCAGCTTCTGCTGCATGGCGCCGAAGCCCTGGAAGGGCACCAGCACGGTGAAGCCCTCCTCGTCGCGGAGCACATCGTCGGCGCCCGCATCGATCAGCTCCATCTCGAACTCGTCGCCATCGCGGCCTTTCAGCGCGGCGTTATCGATGATGAACTCGCCTTTGCGCTCGAACACGTGCGCCAGTGAGCCGTTGGTGCCCAGATTGCTCTCGCACTTGGTGAAGTAGCTGCGCACGTTGCCCACCGTGCGGTTCACGTTGTTGGTGCTGGCGTCCACGAACACGGCCACGCCCCCGGGCGCATAGCCCTCATAGGTGATCTCCACGTAGTCCGCTTCGCCCCCGCCGGCCGCCTTCTTGATGGCCCGTTCGATGTTGTCCTTGGGCATGTTGGCACCCCGGGCGTTCTGGATGGCCATCTTCAGGCGCATGTTGGCCTCGGGGCTGGGCCCGCCGGCCTTCACGGCCATGGAGATCTCCTTGCCGATGCGGGTGAAGAGCTTGCTGAGCTTGGCGTTGCGTGCGAAGATCTTGTGCTTGCGCTTTTCGAAGATGCGGCCCATGGCGTCCGGGATTGGGGTCGCCGGGCGGTTGCTGTGCCGGCGAACGAGGCGCGAAAATAGGCGAAGCCCCGGCCCGGAGCGGACTCCGTGGACCGGGGCTTCAGGACGGCCCGTTCGTGCAATACCCCTTGTCGCCCGGGCCTTGGATCAATTGAAGCCGACCAGGGTGAGGCCCACCGTGAGCGGGGTGACCTCCGGAGCCGTGCCCTTCTCGAAGATCGGGGTGAGGCCGTACTCGGCGAAGAGGTTCCAGCCACCGATGCCGATCTGCGCGCGGGCCGCCACACGGTAGGGCAGCAGGTTATAGTCGCCCTTGTCGCGCATCTTCTTGTTCTCGCCACCCTCGCGGTACTTCTGCTTGTACATGGTATCGAAGTACCAGCTGCCCACCACCCCTGCCGCGAAGTGGAAGTTGCCCTTGTTGGAATAACCGCCTTCGTTGTACTTCCGCCAATCCTCCGGTGTGGAAGGCAGCGGGGCCTTCTTGGTGTTGAACTCGAACATGAGCGGCAGGCGCAGGCCGATCTGGCGCAGCTTGTTCTTGGTGAACTGGGGCTGCTCCACCGCCACGGCGTAGGTGCTGTCGCCGTTGTAGGCCAGTGTGGCGTTCTCGCTCAGGTGATAACCCGTGAACTCGAGGCCCAACCCCCAGAACAGGCCGGCATGGTGGCTGCCGAACTCGTGCTTCTGCTCCATGAAGTTGATGCTCACCCAGCGGCTCCGCGGGTTGTTCAGCAGCAGCGGACCGGCCTTGGGGCCATCACCGATGCGTCCATCCGCGGCGATGAAGGTGTTCACCCCCACCTCGATGCCGCTCCAATAGGTGAACATGTTGCGCCGCTCGCGCCGGGCGCTGCGCAGGCGTTCCTGCACGCTGTCCGGCGAGGGGACGTCCACGCGCGGGCTGGTGATGATGCGGATGATCTTCCGGCGGGTCTCGATGCGGATGGTGTCGTCGTCGTTCTCATTCCCGTCCTCCACCTTGGCATAGGCGCCCGACTTGCTGTTCACACCCAGCGCGATGCGATGCTCGTGCGCCGGTGCAGGGGCCGAGGTGGTATCCGTTTGGGCCATGGTCAGCAGCGGGAACAGGGCGGCCAGGAGCGCGTGGGAACGGAGGGGAAGGCGGTTCATGGTTCAGGTGCTTCTGGTGGTAGGACCGGGAGCCCCGCCGGGTTGTTACAGCCCGCACGAAAAAAAAGGCCGCCCGGTGGGGCGGCCTTGGGTTTCGGGCGCGGCGGTGATCAGGCCTCCGGACCGAAGGTGAAGCGCATGTGGGTGGTCCTCCAGGTACCGTCCGGGTTCTCCCCGATGTCCACCTGGGCGAGCCGGCGCAGCACGTACTCACAGAGCGCGGCGTTATCGCCGTGTGCATCCACCACCTCGATCCGTCCTTCACGGTCCACGACGAAGCTCACATAGACATCACCGTCCATGGGCACCTCGTTCCGAAGCAGGGGGTAGGAGACGAAGCGATCGATCTGGCGGCGCAGTTCGCGCTCCTGGGCATTGAGCATGCGCGCGGGGAGCGGGGTGGCGGGTTCGGCGGCCTGCAGAGTGCTGGTGGCACAGGTGGTGGCGACCAGGAGCGGGAGGAGGATGCGGGTGACCATGGTGGTGCGGTGCTTGCGTGTTGTGACCATCGGACGCACAAATCTCCCTCCTTGTTACGCGGTATCGCGGGGATCGTGACGGGTGGAGGTTCCGGCGGGATGAGCGGCAGTGAAGTGCCTTTCCGCATGACGCACGGCATGCGCACAAAAGCGGAACGCTCCCGGTGTGGGAGCGCTCCGCTGAACGACCGGTCGCCGCAGGCTCAGACCTCGGGACGGAACCGGAATCGCATGCTGGTGGTCTTCCAGGTACCCCCGGGATTCTCACCGATGTCCACTTTGGCGAGCTTGCGCAGCACGTACTCGCAGAGCTCCTGGTTCTCACTGTAGGCGCTGATCACCTCCACCTTGCCTTGCGCATCGATCACGAAGGTGACGAGCACATCGCCGTCCATCCGCTTCTCGCGGGCGAGGATCGGATACGTGACATGGCGGTCGATCTGCCGGCCGAGCTCCCGCTCCAGAGTGGTGCGGGCGGGGGCGGGCATCGGATGGGCGGGGGCCACGGGCTCGGCCGCACGGGCCTGTCCCAAGGTGAGCACAGTGGCCAGCAGGATCGTCGGACGGAAGAACATGGCGTTCATGGTGTGGTGGTGTTTCGTTCGTGATCGTTCGACGCGGCCGCCGTCCCCGTTGTTACACGTTTACCCTGTTCCTGTGATGAACGGTAACGGTCCCGTGATGAGCGGTGCATCGTTGCGATCCGGCAACGAAGTACCCGCAACGACCTGCACGGCATTGCCGATCGGACCGAAAGCTTCTGAAGGAATGTGAAAATGCTCAGCGGCCGGTGCTCGCACTGATGGCCAGGCCGCGGCCCAGGCGCAACTTCCACCGATCGCGACCACCGCCGCGCTGCACGTCCAGGCCACCCCGGCCATTGGTCACCGCGCTCAAGCCACGGTCCACCGCCGCAAGGGCATCACCACCGTCCAGCCCCCCCTGCTCCTCCGGGCGATCGACCACCGTGCGACGCACCGTGCTCGCCAGCAGTGCGGGCAGGCTGGAGGCATCGATGTTCGGCGATGGAGCGGTTACGTGGCGTTCGGCCGGGGCTGCAGCGGTGGCGTTCACCGGCACGGCGTCCGGACCTTCCGGAGCATTGACCGGCGTGGGAAGCTGTGCGATGTGCTGTTCCGGCTCCGGCAGCGAAGCGGGCAGCGGTTCAGGCGCAGGACGCAGCGGCGTGTCCTGGCGCGGAGCATCCTGCTGCACCGCATCCGGGCCGGGCGCGACCTGCCGGACACGACGATCGGAAGCAGGTGCCCCGGGCCGTGCATCCGGGACCTGATCGGGCGTTACAGTGCGCTGGGTGGAGGGCTCTTCCACTGCCCGCACCTGGGGCACGGACCGGTCCGCACCACCTGCGGTGACCGGGGTCTTGGCAGCGGGTGCCACCGTGCGCTGTGCCACGTTCTCCGGCGCACCCTTGTCCTTGCCGAGGAACCACAGGGCGGCACCCAGCACCAGTGCCACGCTCGCGGCCATGGCCAGTCGCTGCCAGAGCACCACCACGCGCCCACCGCCTTTGCGCAGCTGCGCCTTGTGCGGGAACGTGATCTCCGAAGCATCCACGCGGGCCGCCTGCACCAGGCGTTGCTCGCGGCGGGCGGCCGGGTCATCGCGCAGCAAAGCGTTCAGCGCCGTACGCTGCGCGGCGTCAAGTGCGTTCTCTTCAGCCGCGATCAGGAAGTCGACCAGGCGGCGCCGGTCGGGCAGGCCCTGCGGCGGGAAATGGCGCTGCAACGCGGTCCGCTCCGGGTACGGCTCCGCATCCGCGCGCACATGGGCCTGGGCCATGCGGCGGGCATCCTGTGCACGCTCCGGATGCTCATAGAGAAAACGGGCCAGCGCCTTTTCCTGCGCCGGGTCCAGGTCGCCTTCGTGACGGGCCACCAGGAAGTCGTCCAATCGCGCGACATCCGGATGGCCGGTGGGCGGAAATTGCTTGTGCAGTTCCGACTTCCAGTCGACGCACAGTTCATCCGCAGGCAAGGAAGGGAAAGCGCCGAGGTCCGCGGGCAGGTCCGGGTTGGCCGCAAGGAACGCGTCCAGCTGCCGCTCCTGCTCCGGGGTCAGGTTCCCCTCGATCCGGTCGAGGAGCCAGGCTTCGTATGTGATGCGGTCCAAGATCACAGGACGATCTCCAGTTTGCCGATGAATTCCTTCAACGCGGTGCGGCCGCGGTAGATGTACACCTTCACCTGCGTGAGGTTCAGGCCGGTGAGCTCGGCGATCTTCTCGTAGCTGTAACCCTCCAGGTCGCGCAGGAGGATCACCGAGCGCTGCACCTCCGGCAACGTGGCCAGTCCAGCATCGATGATGCGCTTCAGGTCCGGCTGGGCCCCCTCCCGGGTGAACTGCAGGTCCTCGTGGTGCTCCTCCATGCGCGTGCTCCGCTGGCCCCGCCGCACGGTATCCACCATGATGTGGTGGGCCGTGGTGAACAGGTAGCTCTTCGCCTTGGCCGCGTCCACCTCCTCCACCTTCTGCCACAACCGCGCGAAGCTTTCCTGCACCACGTCCTTCGCCGTGTCCTTGTCGCGCAAGTGCTTCAAGGCGAAGCGGTACACACCATCGCTGTGCTGGTCCACGCAGGTATTGTAATCCTGAAGTGTCATGTGCGCTGGGGCGGGCGCTTCGGTCGTAGGACAGCGATGTCCCCGGAAAGTTACAGCCGGGTCAACGTTGGGCGATCACCGGCCGGTGCCGAACAGCACCTGCAGGTAGAAACCGGGGCGGCGGAGCCGAGCCCGCAGGTCCAGGTCGGTGAACATGCTGCTAATGGTATCGGCCAGTGCGGGGTTGCGGTTGGCGCGGCGCACGACCACATCGAAGAGCCAGGCGCGGTGGGCCAGCCGCTGCAACCGGGCGCTGATGGCCAGCTCCTGCCCCAGGCGCTTCCACACCCGCGCATCGTACGCCCCCAACGCACGCGCATCCACGGACCCGGCCGCAAGGGCTTCCCTGGCCACGTCGGCGGCGTGCACACCGCTGATGATGGCGTGGCTGATGCCTTCCCCGGTGAACGGATCGATCAGGTGGCCGGCATCCCCCACAAGCAGGTAGCCCTCCCCACTGAGGGGATGCCGCTTGCTGCCAAGGGGAAGCCCCATGCCCTGGGTGGGGCCTTCGGGCTGCGCCTGCGCGAAGCGGTCCTTCAGCGTGGGGTGCGTGGTCACCAGCCGATGCAGTTCGGACTTCAGATCCAGCTTGCGCTTGCGCACATGGTCGCTGCGCAGGCCTAGGCCCACGTTCGCCCGGCCGTCCGGCAATGGGAAGATCCACAGGTAGCCGGGGAGCAGCTCCTTCAGGAAGTGGAGCTCGATGAAGCCCTGCGGATCCAGGCCGGTGATGCCGCGGTAGTACGCACGCACCCCGGCTGCATGGTGCCGCGGGTCCATGGACAGGCCGGCCACGTGGCGGGCGAAATGGGAATTGGCGCCGTCCGCAGCGATCACCAGGCGGCCGGTCAGTACCTCTCCATTGTCGAGCAGCACGGACCATCGGCCGTTGCGCCGTTCGAACGAGCGGGCGCTCCGACCCTCCAGCACGTTCACCTGGCCGTTGCGCTTCACGGCATCAAAGAGCAATGCATCGAACCGCAGACGCGGCAGGATGAAGCCGGGGGCCTCGCCCTGCCCGGTGCTTCGGCTGAAGGGTACGCGCAAGGCCTCGCCGCCGGGCGCAATGAAGGTGACCCCCCAGCTGGGCATGCGACCGGCGTCGGCCGCCACCTGCTCCACCAGCGCGGGATCAAGGCGACCAAGGGTGCGCATCACCTTGCCGCTGAGCGCATCGCCGCACACCTTGTCCCGGGGGAAGGTGGCCTTCTCGACGAGCGTGGAGCGCAGGCCATGGCGGGCCAGCTGGAGCGCGGCGGCACAGCCGCCGGGGCCGCCGCCGATGATGAGCACATCGGTGCCGGAGGTCGCGTTCAGTGGATCGGCCATGCTTGCGACGGACCTTGCGCACGCGCGTCAGCCGCGGAACGCATCCACACTGAACTGACCGAGGAACCGCGCATCGTTCTCCCAGTAGAGGCGCAGGTCCGGAACACGGTAGAGCAACTGGGCGATCCGTTCAACGCCCATGCCGAAGGCGAAACCGCTGTACACCGCCGGGTCGATGCCGCAGTTGGTGAGCACGGCAGGGTCCACCATGCCACAGCCCATGATCTCCACCCACCCGCTGTGCTTGCACACGTTGCACCCTTTCCCGGCGCAGATCGTGCAGCTCATGTCCACCTCGGCGCTCGGCTCGGTGAAGGGGAAGTAGCTCGGACGGAGACGGATCGCCACATCGGGCCCGAACATGCGCTTGGCGAAATGGTCCAGCGTGCCCTTCAGTTCCGCGAAGCTCACGCCCTTGTCCACGTAGAGCCCCTCCACTTGATGGAACATGCAATGGGCGCGCGCGCTGATGGCCTCGTTGCGGTACACGCGCCCAGGGCTCACCGTGCGGATGGGCGGCTTGGAACGCTCCATCACCCGCACTTGCACGCTGCTGGTGTGGGTGCGCAGAGCGAGGTCCGCAGGGCCCTCCGCATCAACGGCACCGAGGGACACGAAGAAGGTGTCCTGCATGTCCCGCGCAGGGTGGTCCGGGGGGAAGTTGAGCGCGCTGAAGTTGTGGTGATCGTCCTCCACCTCGGGACCCTGGCTCACGGTGTAGCCAAGGCGGGCGAACACGTCCACGATGCGATCACGCACCAGGCTGATCGGGTGCAGCGAACCCGCATGGTCCAGGGCTGCGGGCCGGGTGGGGTCGGTGACGGCGGGCCCACTGCTGGTGGATGCTCCTGCGGCGGCCTTGAGGTCCTCCCACTTGGCCTGGGCGGCCTGCTTCAGTTGGTTGAGGCGCTGGCCCAGCTGGCGCTTCTCCTCGGCCGGCACGGTCTTGAACGCATCGAAGAGGGCGGTCACCTGGCCATTGCGGCCGAGCATGGCCACCCGGAAGCGTTCCACCTCGTCGGCGTTGGCGGCCACGGCCGCTCCGATCTCGGCCTCCAGGGCCTCCACACGTTGCAAGAGGTTCATGGCAGTTCGCGCATCCAGATGCGCGGATCGGCCAAAGGTCGGTCATGTTCCCCGGCCGGAAGTGCGGCCAGCCGACCGACCACCTCCACGCCTTCCACCACCTGGCCGAAAACCGTATAGCGGCCGTCCAACCGGGGAGCGCCTCCCTGCTTCACGTACGCCGCGATCTGTTCGGGGGTGTACACCGGCTGATCACCGGGGGCCGACCGACGGAGCTCGTTCAGGAACTGCAGGTCCTCCTCGGTCCAGTCCTGGCCGTCCACCAGGAAGAAGCGGCTGCCGTCCGTGCGCGTGGGATCACCGTCCATGGACGCCGCCACCAACGCCCCCCGCAGGTGCACATGGCCGGGCACATGCTCTGCGGGCAGCGGAGTTAAAATCCTGTCCATCTGGCAGTTGACCCTTTCCGGCAGGCTGTCGGTCAGCACCATGAAGCCCGGGACCACCCGCGCCAATCCCAAGCTGTCGTAGCACTGGGCCCTTACCAGCGTCAGGAAACGGTCGCGGTGCAAGGGCGTGTCGTTGAACAGGGCCACCACCATGCGGCCGGCGGGGGTGTTGACCTCCACCAGGGGTTGGCGCTCCTGCCCGAAGGCCGGAACAACGGCCAAGAGCGTGAGCACCAAGACCATGCGGGGGAAAAAGCGTGCGGCCATGCGCCGTTCCGACTATTTTTGACGTCCTCTTACCAGGAAAGGCCGTGCAAGCGGCCGAAAGTAACCCGCCTCACCGCCATGATCCGAAAGACCCTGACCCGCACGCTGGCCGCTGTGGGCTTGGTGTGCGTAGCCACTGCGTGCAACAAGGAAAAGGACACCACCGCCATCATCACCGTGGTGGATGAGGATGGCCGCCCCGTGGAGGGCGCCTATGTGAAGCTCTGGGCCAACCTGGCCTACCAGCCTCCCGGCTCCGGCTCCATCGACCGCTTGAAGCGCGAAGGCCTCACCGGCAGCGACGGAACGGTGGAGTTCGATTACACCCAGCAGTACAAACAGGGCCAGGCCGGCTTCGCGGTGCTGGACATCACCAGCTACAAGGACAGCTCCGTGGGCGAGGGCATCATCAAGATCCTGGAGGAGGAGGAGAACCAGGAGACCGTTACGCTGAAGTTCGCCTACTGAGGCGACCCGCTACAGACCGAAATAGTCCAGGAGCGCTTCCTTCATGAGGCGCTCCTGTCCTTTTGCATCCAAGGGTGGCAGCTCCTTCACGCGTTCGAAGTGCGGCCAGCCATCGGCATCACGGCCCAGCTCCTTGTAGTAGCCAAAAGGGGTGAGCAGCACACAGATGCCGATGTGCATCAGGTTCACCTTCTCATCCTTCTTGAATTCCCGGGCGTGCTGGCCCAGCTCCTGCACACCCACCAGGAAGATCAAGCTGTTCAGGTCCACGGGGCCTTGGAAGCGCGCGGCCATGCGTGCGGTAAGGTCGCGCCAGCGTTTTTCGAAGACCAGGTCCATAGCGGGGCGCGAAGATGGGGCGCGTATCGGCTGCCACCGATCGCCGGGTGTTCGCCACATTCGCCCCGGAACGATCGTTGCCTGCGATGAACTGGTTGGACTGGGTGCTGCTGATCCTGGTGGCGATCGCTGCCGTGCGGGGCTTCATGCGCGGGTTCATCCTGGAGCTGTGCGGCCTCATCGGGCTGGTGCTCGGCATCTGGGGGGCCATCCACCTGAACGACAGGGTGGCGGCCTGGCTGGGCCTTGACGTGGCGAACGAAGCCCTGAGCTTCCTGGTGACCCTCGGGCTCATCGTTGCGCTGGTACACCTGCTGGGGCTCCTGCTCACCAAGGTGCTCGAGGCGGCCCAGTTGGAGCTGCCCAATCGCTTGGGCGGCCTGCTCTTCGGGGCGGTGCGCAAGGCCTTCCTCCTGAGCGTGGTGCTGAACGTGCTGCTCGCCTGGCGGGCCGCGCCGTGGGGGCCGTCCGCAGGCATCCTGGAGGGAAGCGCCCTGTTCCGGCCCCTGCGGGCCTTTGCACCGGCCGTACTTCCCGATCTCGCGGGCTCCAAATGGCTTGCCGGGGCGCTGGAGGAACTGAACGGCCTGGAACAGCGCATCGACGAGCAGCGCGCGGACTGACGCTCGTCACCACCGCCGCGCGCGCGGTAAGGGACCTTTGCAGGGCCATGGATATCGAGCTCGTTCGCAAGTACAACGTCCCCGGACCGCGCTACACCAGCTACCCCACCGTGCCGTACTGGACGCGCACGCCCAGCACGCAGGGTTGGCTGGGCCATGCGAAACGTGCGTTCGACCGGTGCAACGGCAGCGAGGGCATCAGCCTCTACGTGCATCTGCCCTACTGCGAGAGCCTCTGCACCTATTGCGGCTGCAACACGCGCATCACCGTGAACCATGCGGTGGAGGGCCCGTACATCGATAGTGTGCTGGCCGAATGGCGCATCTACCGGGCAACGTTCGGTGAGGCACCGCGAATCCGTGAACTGCACCTGGGCGGCGGCACGCCGACCTTCTTCGCGCCGGCACAACTGAAGCGCCTGGTGGAGGGACTGCTTGACGGTTGCACGGTGGCCCGGGATGTGGAAATGGGGTTCGAAGGCCACCCGAACAACACCACGCGCGAGCACTTGGACACGCTGTACGCTCTGGGCTTCCGGCGCGTGAGCTACGGCATCCAGGACTTCGACGAACGCGTACAGCACATCATCAACCGGGTCCAGCCTTTCGAACGGGTCGCGCAGGCCTTCGCCGATGCGCGTGCCGCCGGGTTCACGGGCATCAACGCCGATCTGGTGTTCGGGCTTCCCTTCCAGACGCCGGAGAGCATGGAGCGCACCATCGCGCTCACCAACCGCCTCCGCCCGGACCGGATCGCCTTTTACAGCTACGCGCACGTGCCCTGGATCAAGCCCGGCCAACGGCGCTTCACCGAGGCCGATCTGCCGGCGGACGCGGAGAAGCGCACCTTGTACGAACTGGGCAAGCGGCGATTCGAGGAAGCCGGATACCTGGAGATCGGCATGGACCATTTCGCGCTGCCGCACGATGCGCTCTCCATCGCCATGGAGCGCGGCACGCTGCACCGCAACTTCATGGGCTACACGCCCGTGCGCACCGGGCTGATGATCGGGCTGGGCGTGTCCGCCATCGGTGATGCGTGGACCTGCTTCGCGCAGAACCTGAAGACGGTGGAGCAATACCAGGATGCGGTGAACAGCGGAACGCTGCCCATGCTCCGAGGGCACGTGCTCACGGATGATGACCTGCATGTGCGGCGCGCCATCCTCGACGTGATGTGCCGCTTCAGCACGGACCTCGCGGGCATCGGCTGGGATGCGGATGATGTGGAGGCCCACTTCTTCGACCTGGCCGCGGACGGACTGGTGGAACAGGAGGGCACGCGCATCCATGTCACACGGAAGGGCCGCCCGTTCGTACGCAACGTGTGCATGGCCTTCGACCCCGACCTCGGGCGGGAACGCGATGGCGACCGGCCGCGGTTCAGCATGACCGTGTGAGGAAGGCATTACCCATTATCAAGTAGTTGCTTCCGGCCCGAAGGGCGGTCATCAACCACCGATCGTGGACAGCACCGTACCGTGGTGCCCGTCACGCACGACCTGTTCGGATATCTTGCCCGAACAACCGGTCGCACAATGGACGAACGCGCATGGGACAAGGTGGCGGTCTCCTTCGAGGAGGAGATCTTCAACGTACCGGCCAACGATCGCAAGGGCCTGATCATGGCACGCATCGATGCGTTGGCCTCATCAACGGCCACGGCCACCGACCTGGGATGCGGCGTGGGCCGCACGCTGCCGATGCTGGCCCCCCGGTTCGGGCATGTGTACGCCGTGGACGTGAGCAGCCTGTGCCTCAACGAGGCCGCGGCCGGCTGCCAGGCATACGACAACATCACCTACGTGCACGCCGACCTGACGAAGCCGCGGAGCGGGTATCCAACGGCCGACGTGGTGCTCTGCATCAATACCTGGTTGATGGCATCCCTGGAGGGACGCACGCGCATGATCGAGCACACGTGCGCAAGCGTGAAGCGCGGCGGCCACCTGCTGCTGGTGGTGCCTTCGCTCAACTCCGTCCTGCTCACCAACTTCCGGAAGCTCCAATGGAACCTGCGCGACGGCATGAGCGCACGCCGCGCGGAGCGTGAGGCAGCCCTGGACGACACCGGGCTGGCCGGCGGGCTCGTCACCATCGACAAGGTGCCCACCAAGCACTACCTCGCCGAGGAACTGGAAGCCCTGCTCGACGAACATGGACTGGACACCCTTGCGGTGGAGAAGATCGAATACCCGTGGAGCACCGAGTTCCAGGCACCGCCGCGGTGGATGAAGGCGCCCTACCCCTGGGACTGGTTCGTCACAGCCCGTCGCCGCTGATCCACCGATGAAGACCGACAAACGTTCCATCACCGCTACGCTCGACGGCGAGCCCTACGCCACGCGGCTGAGCACACGGGGCATCAGCATCCTGGCCGACGAACCCGCGGAACATGGAGGCAAGGACCTCGGACCTCGGCCGCACGAACTGCTGCTGGGGGCATTGGCCTCCTGCACCGCCATCACCCTGCGCATGTACGCGGACCGGAAGCAATGGAACGTGGGCCCCATTGAAGTGACCGCCGTGATGGACCGGTCCCAGGAAGGGAACAAGGTGGATACCCGCATCCGCCTGGAGGTCGCCTTGCGACCCGACCTGCCGGAGGACCAGCGGGCGCGTCTGCTGCAGATCGCGGCCATGTGCCCGGTGCACCGCACGTTGGAGAACCCGGTGCACATGGAGATCGTGGCCGCCTGATCAGGTCGCGAGCTTGGCGTAGACATCCAGGCTGATCCACCGGCCGTCCTTGCGCTCGCATTCGCGTAACGTGCCCTCGTGCCGGAACCCGTGCTTCAGCAGCACCCGGGCGCTGGCGGTGTTCTCCGGCTCCACCTCGGCCGTCACGCGATGCAGCCCCAGGGTGTGGAAGGCATGGTCCAGCACGCGGCCGAGCGCCTCGTTGACGATGCCCTTGCCCCAATGCTCCGGCAGCAGCCAGTAGCCCAGTTCGCAACGCTTGTGCACCGGGTGGATGTTGTTGATGCCGATGGCGCCCAGGAACTCCCCGTCCGCCGCAGACCGGATCGCCCACCACTTGCCCGTGCCATCGCGCTCTATGGTGGCGTACCAGTCCATCTGCTCCTGCGTGGCCTCCAGCGTCATGAAACGCACGGCGTAGTAGCGGATCACCTCCGGGTGCGACAGGCCGCGGTGGATGTGCGTGATGTCCGCGGGGGTGATGGGGAGGAGGTCGATCATCACTGATCATCGAAGAAGCTGAACGGGCACATCTCCGAACTGCTTGAACGCCTTGTCGTTGGTCACCAACACGTAGCCACCCGTTCGAGCGAAAGCGGCCAGATAGGCATCCATCCAAAGCTTGGGCGACGCGGTGCTGGTCGCAGCGAGCTCCATCCAGACGGAATGAAGACCTACGGGCTCATCTGCGAACACGATGCGCGGATCGTCCAGCATCCCTTGCATGGCCTTGATGGCCCCCTTGTTGGTGAGCGGGCTCAAACCGAGCGGGCTGGTAAGGGCAGCCGTGGTCAGCAGTCGCAGGGTGCTCTGCTGGGTGTATCGGCAGAAGTGAACGGAGCCGGTCCGCGCACCTTCGAACCAGTGCATGGCCTGCGGATGCAGCGGATGTGCCTCCAGGCTCAATGCGAGCCAGACGTTGACATCGGGAAGGGTGGGCTTGCTCATCGCATTCCGCCCCAGAGCAGTTCGTCCACCCGGTCCGGGGAAAAGTCCTCCGCATTTTTCGACTTGCCGCCCTTGATCACCGGAAAGGGGCTCCCCCGGGGCTTGCGCTTCCTGGGGCGCTCCTCCTCGGCCAGCAGGCGGCGACAGGCCTCCGCGATCAGGTCCTTCAGCTTGGCCCCGTCCTGCGCGGCCTTCATCTTCAACCGGGTCACCAGGTCGGGCGGGAGCTCAAAGGTCATTTTCATGACCCGAAGGTAAGGCCTTTGAGGACGGCCAGCAAGCTGGGAAGCTGGTAAACCAGCTTCGCGGGACACCGTTCAGGCCAGGCTCATCACCTCCCGGTGCGACAGGCCGAGGTGGATGTGCGTGATGTCCGCGGGGGTTATTGAGCAAAGTTGGAGCCGAGAAGTTCTCACCGCCTCGCAAGTTCGCTCCGCAGGAAGGCCACTTCGCCCTCCAGGTGCTTGATGCGCTCCTCGTATTGCGCCATCAGCTTCTCCGGGATCTGGTTGTAGATCGTGTTCGCTTTACCCGACTGCGTGCAGTTGTGGAAGACCAGGTTGTCGTCGAAGGAGACGAGGTCCATGGGATCCATCTCGAAGACCTGCGAGATCTGGTTGATCCGTTCCCAGTCCAGTTTGGTCTCGTCCCGCTCGAGCTTGCTGTAGCCCCGCTGGCTCAGGCCGAGTGCATGGGCCATGTACTCCTGCGAGAAGCCCTTCAACTCGCGCACCATGCGGATCTTCTGGCCAAGCTTCTTCTCCATGCGTCGTCCGGATTTAGAACCAAACATAAGGCGAATAGAACGAATCGGGTGAGCGGCGAACAAGCGCACTGTTGAGCTTTGTTCGCACCGAACCGACCACGACGATGAAACAGATTCTATCCGCACTTCTTGTAGTCGCAAGCACCTCCTGCGCGATCGGCCAGGTGCCGAGCTATGTGCCCACCAACGGACTTGTTGGTTGGTGGCCATTCAATGGGAATGCAAATGACGAAAGCGGGAACGCCAATCACGGCACGCCTTATGGCCCAATACTCACTACAGATCGCAATAACGTAGCGGACAACGCCTATGCGTTCAACCGCAGCGCGGTCCAAACCATCGACGTGTCGCAATCACCCACGCTGAATGGGTGTCCGGCTCTGACCATCTCCTTATGGACAATCCTGAACAGCTACGCAGCAAACGGCCAGGCCGGGTACAATCACTTCGTGAACAAGAGCCCCGGGGGATCAGACTACCAATACGCCCTAGCCAATAATACCACCGGCCTATACTTCTACTACGGCAGTGGTGGCGCCTACTTCCAGACAAGCACGCTGCCCTCGCTGAACGCATGGCACCATCTGGCGCTCACCTATACCTACGATGGTACACCGACCAATTCCTGGTGCCGGTTCTATGTGGACGGTGCTTGCACGGACAGTTTCCCCACCACCACCGTCCTTCAGCCTACGACGCATCCGTTGCGCTTCGGGTCCTTTCCAGGGGGCACGTACAACACGGTGGATGGTAAGGTGGATGACCTAGGGATCTGGAACCGTATGTTGACTGCGAACGAAGTAAGTGGGCTCTTCTCAGAGACTCCAGTGTCGCCCTGCATTAGTAGCACCCCCGTCAGCTTCATCGGGTTGAACACCTCGTACACCATTAATGACGGCCCGTCCACCTTGGTCGGAACGCCTTCCGGCGGTGTGTTCATCGGCCTGGGAGTGAGCGGCAATAGCTTCGACCCTGCGGTGGCCGGTATCGGCATCCACAGCATCACGTACACCTACCTCGATGGCACCAATTGTGTGAACACCGCAGGCTTCTGCACCGAGGTGGCCCAGAACGTGGGAATGGGTGGCGCAGCTATGATCGCAGGCAGGGTGCATGTGTTCCCCAACCCGAACCGTGGCGTGTTCACGGTGGAGTTGGAACTTGATGGGTTGGTGTCCATGCGGGTGACCGATGCAGTTGGGCGTCTCATGCACAGCGAGGTCTTCCATGCTAGTGGTGGGCGCACTGCGCGGACACTTGACCTTTCGATGTTAGCCAAGGGCCATTACACCCTTCAAGTTCATAATGCCGGAGGTGTGATTGAACAGGGGATTGTCTTGGAGTAGACCCGCAAGCGACCAAGGCGAGCGGGAGGTAGCGCATCGTTCAACCGGGATCAACCCTGCACCGCCGCGATCCCCGGCAGCACCTTGCCTTCGAGGTACTCGAGCATGGCGCCGCCGCCGGTGCTCACGTAGCTGATCTTGTCGGCCAGGCCGAACTGGTTCACCGCAGCCACGCTGTCGCCGCCGCCCACCAGAGAGAACGCCCCTTTGCTTGTAGCCTCGGCCACGGCCTGTGCGATGGCGATGGTGCCCTGCTGGAAGGGCTTCATCTCGAACACGCCCATGGGGCCGTTCCACAGCAGCGTCTTGCTGCGGAGGATGGCGGCGCGGCAGGCCTCGATGCTCTTGGGGCCGATGTCCAGGGCCATCCAGCCGTCGGGCACGGCGTTGGCCGCGCACTGGTCGGTGTTCGCGGTCTCGGCGAAGGCGTCGGCCACCACGGCGTCGGTGGGGATGTGCAGTTTCACGCCCTTCGCCTCTGCCTCCTTGATGATGCCGCGCGCGGTGTCGAGCAGGTCGTCCTCCACGAGGCTGGCGCCGGTGCGGCCGCCCATGGCCTTCACGAAGGTGTTGGCCATGCCGCCGCCGATGATCAGCTCATCGCATTTGCCGATGAGGTTCTGCAGGACCTCGATCTTGCTGCTCACCTTGCTACCGCCCACGATCGCCGTCATGGGGCGCTGGGGGTTCCCGAGCACCTTGCCCACACTGTCGATCTCGGCCTGCATCAGGTAGCCGAAGAGCTTGTCCTTGGGGAAGAACTTCGCCACGATGGTGGTGCTGGCATGGGCGCGGTGGGCCGTGCCGAAAGCGTCGTTCACGTAAACGTCGCCAAGCTCGCTGAGCGCCTTGCTGAAGGCTTCGTCGCCGCCCTCCTCCTCGGGGTGGAAGCGCAGGTTCTCCAGCACCAGCACCTCGCCGGGCTTCAGGGCCGCGGCCTTGGCCTTGGCGTCAGGGCCGACACAATCCGTTGCGAAGGTGACCACCTTGCCCAGCAGACCGGCCAGGTGTTCGGCGACCGGTCGCAGGCTCATGCCCGGGTTCACCTTGCCCTTCGGGCGGCCGAGGTGGCTCATCAGCACGGCGCAGCCGCCATCCCCCAGGATCTTGTTCAAGGTGGGCAGGATGGCCCGTGCCCGGGTATCGTCGGTCACCTTGCCGCTGGCATCCTGCGGCACGTTCAAGTCCACGCGTACCAAGGCCTTGCGCCCCTTGAAGTCGAAAGCGTTCATGTTCAACATGGCGGCGAAAGTATCATGTGCCCATGTGTCCATGTGGGCCGCGCACGAGCGAACGCACCATGTGCCCATAGAAGCATGCCCGGATGGGCACATGCGCACATGGAGACATGGGCACATGTTCAGTTCCTTTGCCCCGTGCTTTTCTCCTCGGTCATCGGACATGCGGCCCTGAAGGCCAAGCTCATCGGCAATGTGCGCGAAGGCCGGATACCGCACGCACAGTTCTTCCTGGGTCCGCGCGGTAGCGGGGCCCTGCCCCTGGCGCTGGCCTACGCCCAATACCTGCTGTGCACGGACAAGGGTCCGGCGGACAGTTGCGGCCAATGCCCCAGCTGCCAGATGCTGGCCAAGCTGGCGCACCCAGACCTGCACCTGGCCTACCCCATCTTCCTGAGCGAGAAGCAGAAGACCTGCGATGGCGTGATCGCCGAATGGCGCGAGGCGGTGCGGAAGGAGCCCTACCTGGACGACGAGCGGTGGCGGGCCCAGTTGGAGGGCGAGAACAAGCAGCTCCGCATGGGGGTGGACATCGCCGCGGAGATCCAGCGCAAGCTGAGCCTGAAGGCGTTCCAGGGCGGTTGGAAGGTGATGCTGATCTGGCTGCCGGAGTTGATGGACGCAGCGGCGGCGAACAAGCTCTTGAAGGTGCTGGAGGAGCCGGAGCCGATGACCGCCTTCCTGTTGGTAGGGTCCAGCAATGGGCAGATGCTCCCCACCATCCTGAGCCGCACTCAACTGGTGAAGGTGCCCGCCCTGAACCCCGGGGAAGTGGCCGACGGCCTGCGGACGCGCTACCCCGACCTGCCCGATGCGGAAGTGCGGGCCATCGCCGGGCGGAGCGAGGGGGACCTGCTGGAGGCCTGCGCAATCGCCGAGAAGGACGAGGAGGAGATGTTCGTGTTCTTCCGCGACTGGCTGCGGGCCTGCTACGGCAACAAGGTGCCCGATGCCGTGGAGTTCGGCGAGTACTTCGGCAAGCTGGGCCGCGAGCGGCAGAAGTCCTTCATGCGCTACGCCCTCTACCTGATCCGGCAGTGCATGCTCTTCGGCCAGCAGGTGCCCCAATTGGTGAACGTGCACGGGGAGGAGCTGGTCTTCGTGGAGAAGTTCAGCAAGCTGCTCAACCCGGGCAACGCCGGGGCCATCCGCCAGGAGCTGGAGACGGCCCACGGCCACCTGGAACGCAACGCCAACCCCAAGGTGCTCTTCATGGACCTGAGCTACCGGGTGGGGGGGCTGCTGCGGGGCCGGGCGTGAACCCGGAGCGGGGTGCATGCGTTCATCCGGCAGGGCTGCGTACCCTTGCACCGCTTTTCTTTGCCGACCACTGAGCGCATGCCGAAGGTCACCATCGACAACATCGAGATCGAGGTCCCGGACGGGACCACGATCCTGCAGGCCGCCCGCATGATCGGCGAGCGCAACAAGGCCGACCGGCACGTGGTGCCCCCGGCCATGTGCTACTACAGCAAGCTGAAGACCAGCGGGGGCTACTGCCGCACCTGCATCGTGAAGGTGACCAAGGGCAGCGAGAAGGACCCGCGCCCCATGCCCAAGCCGGTGGCCAGCTGCCGCACGGCGGTGATGGACGGAATGGTGGTGGAGAACACCACCAACCCCGACCTGCTGGATGCCCGCAAGGGCGTGGTGGAGTTCCTGCTGATCAACCACCCGCTGGACTGCCCGATCTGCGACCAGGCCGGCGAGTGCCACCTGCAGGACCTGAGCTACGAGAACGGCAAGGAGAGCAGCCGCTACCAGTTCGAGCGCCGCACCTTCGACCCCATCGACATCGGTGAGACGATCAAGCTGCACATGACGCGGTGCATCCTCTGCTACCGCTGCGTGAAGGTGGCCGAGCAGATCACGGACGGGCGCGTGCACGGCGTGATCAACCGCGGCGATGTGGCGGAGATCAGCACCTACATCGAGAACGCGATCGCGAACGACTTCAGCGGCAACATGATCGACGTGTGCCCCGTGGGCGCGCTCACCGACCGCACCTTCCGCTTCGCCAGCCGCGTGTGGTTCACCAACCCGCAGGACGCCCACCGGAACTGCGAGAACCCCAAGTGCAGCGGCAAGGCCGTGGTGTGGCTGAAGGGCAACGAGATCCTCCGCGTCACCGGCCGCAAGGACCAGTGGGGCGAGGTGGAGGAGTTCATCTGCAACACCTGCCGCTTCGAGAAGAAGAAGCTGAGCGACTGGACCATCGAGGGCCCGCGGAAGATCGACCGCCACAGCGTGATCGGCCAGGGCCACTACGAGCGCAGGAACCAGCAGAAGCTGCTGAGCTCGGCCGCGCCGCAGGCACCGGACATCGAACCGTTCGACTTCACCAAGCGCTGATGCTCACCACGCTCATCTTCCTTGCCGTGCTCCTGCTCATCACGCTGGGGGTGGCGGCGTACGAGACCTACGGGGAGCGCAAGGTGGCGGCCTTCATGCAGGACCGCATCGGTCCGGACCGCGCGGGGCCCTTCGGGTTGCTGCAGCCGATCGCCGATGGCACCAAGATGTTCATGAAGGAGGATTTCGTGCCGGCGAACGCCATCCGCTGGCTCTACTTCCTCGGCCCGGCCATCGCCATGAGCACCGCGCTGCTCACCGGGGTGGTGATCCCCTGGGGCGGCACCGTCACCGTGGGCGACTTCACCATGAACCTGCAGGCGGCGGACCCGGAGATCGGGATCCTCTACGTGTTCGCCATGGTGAGCATCGGCGTGTACGGCATCATGCTGGGCGGCTGGGCGAGCAACAACAAGTTCGCCCTGTACGGCGCCATCCGCGCCAGCAGCCAGATGATCAGCTACGAACTGGCCATGGGCCTGAGCATCGTGGCGCTGGTGCTGCACACGGGCACCCTGAGCATGGGCGGCATCGTGGCCCAGCAGCTGGACGGGGTGTGGAACATCGTGTACCAGCCGTTCGGCTTCCTGCTCTTCATCACCTGCGCCTTCGCCGAGTGCAACCGCGCACCGTTCGACCTGCCGGAGTGCGAGACGGAGCTGGTGGGCGGGTACCACACGGAGTTCAGCAGCATGAAGCTCGGCTTCTACCTCTTCGCCGAGTACGTGAACATGTTCATCAGCAGCGCGGTGATGAGCACGCTCTACTTCGGCGGCTACGACATCCCCTTCCTGGCGCAGACGGGCGACACCAGCGTGCTGACGGTGGCGCTGGGCACGCTGGCCCTGTTCCTGAAGATCGGCTTCTTCATCTTCCTCTTCATGTGGATCCGCTGGACGCTGCCGCGCTTCCGCTACGACCAACTGATGGACCTGGGCTGGCGCAAGCTGATCCCCCTGGCCATCCTGAACCTGCTGATCACCGGCCTCATCGCGCAGCGCCACGCGCTGCTGGCCCTCTTCTGACCGACGCGCCATGGACAGCCCGATGCGATTGACGCAGCGCTCGCGCCAGGTGAGCAACAAGCAGATGACGCTCATGGAGCGCATCTACCTGCCGGCCATCCTGAAAGGGATGAGCATCACGCTCAAGCACTTCTTCATCCCGAAGAAGGCCACCATCAAGTACCCGGAACAGGAGAAGCCGCGCAGCGGGGTGTACCGCGGCATGCACGTGCTGAAGCGGGACGAGCAGGGCCGGGAGCGTTGCACCGCCTGCGGGCTGTGCGCCGTGGCCTGTCCGGCCGAGGCCATCACCATGGTGGCCGCCGAACGGAAGAAGGGCGAGGAGAAGCTCTACCGCGAGGAGAAGTACGCCAGCGTCTACGAGATCAACATGCTGCGCTGCATCTTCTGCGGCGACTGCGAGGAGGCCTGCCCGAAGGAGGCCATCTTCCTGACGGACCGCCTGGTGCCCACGGACTACGAGCGGCGCCCCTTCGTGTACGGCAAGCAGTGGCTGGTGGAGCCGCTGGACCCCAGCCTGCGTGTGGACGTGAGCAAGCGGCAGACGCCCGAGGTGCTCAAGTTCAAGGAGCAGAAGCAGTACGCGCACAACCGCTGAGCGGGGCGCGGCTCAGTGCCAGAGCAACCAGAAGGCGGCCAGGCCGCCGAAATAGCCGATCGCGGCCGGTACGCTCATGCGCTTCAGGTACCACATGAAGTCGATACCCAGCACGCCCATGACGGCCACGCCTGCCGCGGAGCCGATGATGAGCATGCTGCCCCCCGTGCCGGCGCAATAGGCCAAAAGCTCCCAGAAGGCGTGATCGGGGGGAAAGGTCTGCAGGGAGTACATCCCCTGGGCCGCCGCCACCAAGGGCACGTTGTCCACCACGGCGCTCAGCACACCGATGGCGGCATTGATCACGTAGATGCTGCCGAGCGTATCGCTGAGCCAGGTGCTCAACAGGGTGAGGTGACCGGCCGTCTCCAGCCCCGCCACGGCGATCAGGATGCCCAGGAAGAAGAGGATGCCCGTGTGGTCCACCTTGCGCAGGATGGCGGTCACTTGGTACTGCCCGCGGTCCTCCATGCTGCGGGTGTGGATGAACTCGGTGTAGGCCCACAGTATCGCCAGGCCGAACATGATGCCCATGAACGGCGGCAGGTGCGTTGCGGCCTTGAAGAGCGGAACGCCCAGCAGGGTGGCCAGGCCCAGGAAAAAGACGGTGTACTGTTCGCGTTTCGAGACCCGGGCCACGTTCGGGTCCTCCTGCACCTCCCGGCGGGTGATGTTCCCTTTCATGGAAAGGCCGATCCACAACAAGGGCAGCACCAGGCAGACCAGGCTGGGCACGATCAGCTTCAGGATGATGTTCCATGTGGTCACCTGGCCATCGATCCAGAGCATGATGGTGGTGACGTCCCCGATCGGGCTCCAGGCCCCCCCGGCATTGGCCGCGATGATCACCACCCCGGCGTAGGTCCACAGGTCGTTGCGGTCGGCCACCAGCTTGCGGAGCAGCGCGGCCATCACGATGGCGGTGGTGAGGTTGTCCAGCATGGCCGAGAGGAAGAAGGTGAGCACCCCCACGAGCCAGAGCAGCACCCGGCGGTCGCGGGTGTTGATGCGGTCCGTGATCACCTGGAAGCCGGCGTGGGCGTCCATCAGCTCCACCACGGTCATGGCGCCCAGCAGGAAGAAGAGGATGCTGGCGATGCCGGAGAGGTGGTGGTACAGTTCATCCACCAGGTGTTCGGGCCCTCCGTGCCCTGCCGGAAAGAGCTGCGCATGGCCCAGCATGATGCAGGTCCACACCGCCATGCCGGTGAGGATGGCGGGGGCGGCCTTGTTCACCTTCAGCGGGTGCTCGAAGGCGATGGCGGCGTAGCCCAGAACGAAGAGGATGACGATCAGCGTGAACATGGTCGCGGAACTTGGCAGGTCCAAGGATAGGGAACAGCGCGGCGCATGTGGTGTTGTTTCCGGGCAGCGGGCTACATTCGCCACCGTTCCGAAAAGGCCCTTCCGGGGGATGCAATACCTCTTCTACATCTTCGCGGCGATATCGGTGCTGAGCGCCCTGGTGGTGGTGGCCGCGCGCAGCCCCGTCAACAGCGTGATCGCGCTGATCGTGTGCTTCCTCAGCATCGCCGGCCACTACATCCTGCTGAACGCCCAGTTCCTGGCGGCCGTGCAGGTGATCGTGTACACCGGGGCCATCATGGTCCTCTTCCTCTTCGTGATCATGCTGCTGAACCTGAACAAGGCCACGGAGACGCACAAGACGCTGGGCGCGCGCATCGCTGCGGTGGCCGCAGGGGGGCTCTTCCTGCTCACGCTGCTCGGGGCCGTGCGCCATGGCCTGTCCATCGCACCGCCGGCCGGGGGCTACAACCTGTCCGTGGGCTTGGTGAAGAGCGTGGGGCAGAGCCTGTTCGGTCCCTTCCTGCTCCCCTTTGAGGTGAGCAGCGTGCTCTTCCTCAGCGCCATGATCGGTGCGGTGATGCTCGGCCGCAAGGACAAAAACCCCGCACCCCAGGCATGAACGGCGTGGTGAGCGCGATCCAGGCGGTACCCCTGCAGCACTATGTGGTGCTCAGCTTCATCCTGTTCAGCATCGGGCTGGCGGGCGTGCTGTTCCGCCGCAACACCATCATCATCCTGATGTGCCTGGAGATGATGTTCAACAGTGTGAACCTGCTCCTCACCGCCTTCAGCGCGCACCATGGTGATGCGGGCGGCCAGGTGTTCGTGTTCTTCATCATGCTGGTGGCCGCGGCGGAAGTGACCGTGGGCCTGGCCATCCTGGTGACCATGAAGCGCAACGTGGACAGCGTGGACATCAACCAACTGAACCGGCTGAAATGGTGACCACCGACCTGCTCACAGCGCTGGTGCCCGGGCTGCCCCTACTGGGCGCGGTGGTGATCGCCGTGCTGCGCCGCAAGCTCTCCGGCAACAGCGCGGGCATGCTGGCCACGGCCATGATCGCCGGGGCCTTCGTCTGCGCGCTCACCCTCTTCCTGGGCTTCGATGCGCAGGCCGGTGCGCGCACGGTGGAGCTCTTCCGCTGGATCGACATCGGGCCCATGCACGTGCCCTTCGCCTTCCGGATCGACGCCCTCTCCCTGACGATGATGCTCATCGTCACCGGCATCGGCTCGCTCATCCACCTCTACTCCATCGGGTACATGCACGATGATGCGCGGGTGGCCACCTTCTTCGCGCAGCTCAACCTCTTCACCTTCGCCATGCTGCTGCTGGTGATGGGGGCCAACTTCGTGATGACCTTCATCGGCTGGGAGGGGGTGGGCCTCTGCAGCTACCTGCTGATCGGCTTCTGGTACACGAACCCGGCCTACAACTATGCGGCCCGCAAGGCCTTCGTGATGAACCGCATCGGCGACCTGGGCTTCGTGCTCGGGCTGGCCTGGCTCTTCGCCTCCACCGGCACGTTGGACTATGCGGAAGTGTTCGGCAAGGCCGGTGCCCTGTCCACCCCGGCGATCACTGGCATCACCCTGCTGCTCTTCGTGGGCGCCATGGGCAAGAGCGCCCAGCTGCCGCTGTTCACCTGGCTTCCGGACGCCATGGCCGGCCCCACACCGGTGAGCGCGCTGATCCACGCGGCCACGATGGTCACGGCCGGCATCTTCCTGCTGGTGCGCAGCAGCGCCCTCTTCATGCTGGCGCCGTTCACGCAGGACGTGGTGCTGTGGGTGGGCTTGATCACCTCCCTGCTCACCGCCAGCATCGGCGTGTTCCAGAACGACATCAAGAAGGTGCTCGCCTACTCCACGGTGAGCCAGCTCGGCCTGATGTTCGTGGCGCTGGGCGTGGGGGCGTACAGCGCGGCCATGTTCCACGTCACCACCCACGCCTTCTTCAAGGCCCTGCTCTTCCTGGGCGCCGGCAGCGTGATCCACGCGCTGGGCGGCGAGCAGGACATCCGGAAGATGGGCGGTTTGAAGGGCGTTACCAAGGTGACGTACGTGACCTTCCTCATCGGCACGCTGGCCATCGCCGGCATCCCGGGCTTCAGCGGCTTCTTCAGCAAGGACGCCATCCTGATGGCCGCCTACCAGGAGCACCCATTGCTGTACGCGGCCACGCTGGGCGTGAGCCTGCTCACCTGCTTCTACATGTTCCGCCTGCTGTTCCTCACCTTCTTCGGCAGCTACCGTGGCAAGGCCCATGCGCACGAGAGCCCGGCGGTGATGACCGTGCCGCTGATGGTGCTCGCGGTGCTGAGCGTGGTGGGCGGCGCGCTCAACCTGCCGCACCTGGTGGGCGGGCACGAAACGATGAAGCACTTCCTGGCAACGGCCTCGGACGGGGTGAACGCCGAGCACATGCACTTGGATGCCACCACGGAATGGACGCTCATGGGCATCACCGTGGCGCTGATCGCGGTGGTGATCGTGCTGGCGTGGAACCGCTTCGGCAAGCGCGCCACGCTGGATGCCGAGCCCGAACAGCTGCCCCTGCTCCAGCGCCTCATCGCGCGCAAGTGGCTGCTGGACGAGCTGTACGCCTACCTCTTCGAGCGCCCCTACACCTGGCTGAGCGACCACTTCTCCAGCATCGGCGAACGCACCCTGATGGGTCCGATGGTGGCCGGAGCGGGCCGGGGCACGCAACAGCTGGGCGACCTTCTGCGGCGCGTGCAGACCGGCAACATGAGCGTTTACCTGTTCGGCATGGTGGTGGGCATCATCGTGCTGCTGGCATGGACCCTTTCCAACGTGTGAGATGATCCTCGCTGCGCTGATCGCCATCCCCTTCCTCGCCGGCCTGGTGCTGCTGGTGGCCCGCCCGCATGCGCAGGCCCGCCCCATCGCGCTGGTGGCCGCGCTCACCTGCACGGTGGTGGTGCTGGCACAGGCCTTCCGCTATGGCGGTGGCGAGCTCACCTTCCTGGAGCACGACTGGGTGCCGGATTGGGGGCTGCGCCTGAAGCTCGGGTACGATGGCATCGGCCTGCTGATGCTGGTGCTCACGGCCGTCATCTTCCCCTTCATCATCGGCGCCGGCGCGAAGGAGGACCAAAAGGATCCGGCCGTGGCCAACGGGCTGCTGCTGCTCACCCAGAGCTTCCTCTTCGGCGTGTTCAGCGCGCAGAACGCCTTCCTCTTCTACATCTTCTACGAGCTCAGCCTGGTGCCGCTGTTCTTTTACCTGCTCTTCTGGTCCGCCCCGGTGGACCCGGCCACGGGCAAGGCGGTGGACGTGCGCGGCACCACGATGCGCTTCTTCATCTACACCCTGCTCGGGGGCCTGGCGCTGCTCTTCGGCATCGCCTATTGCGTGGTGCAGGAGCCCACCCACAGCGCCGACTTCAGCGCGCTGCACGCACTTCAGCTGCCGGGCGATACGCAGGCCTGGTTGTTCTGGGCGTTGTTCCTGGCCTTCGCGGTGAAGCTGCCCATCTTCCCCTTCCACGGCTGGCAGCCGGACACCTACACCATGGCTCCCTTGCAGGGCACCATGACGCTGGGCGGCGTACTGCTGAAGATGGGTCTCTTCGGCGTGCTGCGCTTCGTGTTCCCCATCGTTCCGCAGGGCACGGACCAGTGGAGCAGCACCGTGATCTGGCTGAGCATCATCGGCGCCATCTACGCCGGGTGGATCGCCTTCCGCCAGACGGACCTGAAGCGGCTGGTCGCCTACTCCTCGCTGAGCCACGTGGGCATCCTGTGCGCCGGGCTCTTCGCACGCAACACCTATGGCATTTCCGGCTCGCTCTACCAAGCCTTCGCGCACGCCGTGCTGGTGGTGAGCATGCTGTACATGGTGGGCGCCGTGCAGCGCCGCACCGGCACCACGGACCTGGGTGTCATGGGCGGACTGAAGCTGCGTTCGCCCAAGTTGGCCGCGCTCTTCTTCCTGATCATGATCAACGCCGTGGCGCTGCCGCTCACGCAGAGCTTCGTGGGCGAGTGGCTCATGTTCAACGGCCTGTGGCAGACGGACGGCGGGCGCTGGATGGCGGCTGCGGCCGTGGTCACCATCATCCTGGGCGCGGTGTACATGCTGTACGCCTACCAGCGCGTGATGCTCGGTCCGGAGAACACGCGTCTGGCGAACGTGGCCGATGCCGACCAGGCCGACCACCTGTTCCTGGTCCCGCTCATCGCCATCACCTTGGTGCTGGGCTTCCACCCCGCCCCGGTGCTGGACCTGGTGGAGGGCTCCGTGCAAACCCTGCTGAACAGCCTGAACTGATATGAGCGCGCTGATCCTCACCTCCGTGCTGGGCGTGCTGGTCCTGTACCTCGGGCTCTTCGGTCGCAAGGAGTGGCTGGCCCCCGTGGGCGTGCTGGGCCTGCTGGGCGCCATCGCCCTGCTCGCCTTCGACGGTCGTTGGACGGACCTGGCCCAATTCCACCACATGATCCGCTTCGATGGGCCGGCCGTGCTCTTCGGCATGGGGCTGCTGGCCCTCACGGCGCTCATCTTCCTCTTCGGCGTGGACTACTACGCGCGCGAGACCGAGAACGTGGCTGAGCAGTACGCGTTGATGATCTTCAGCGTGACGGGCGCACTGGTGCTGGTGAGCTACACCAACCTGCTGATGCTCTTCCTCGGCATCGAGGTGCTGAGCATCCCGCTCTACATCCTGGCCGGCGCGAAGAAGCGCAGCTACCGCAGCGGGGAGGCCAGCTTCAAGTACTTCCTGCTGGGCTCCTTCGCCAGCGCCTTCATCCTCATGGGCATCGCGCTCATGTACGGCGTGTGCGGCTCCTTTGAGCTGGAGAAGATCGCCGCCGTGGTGGCACAGGGCACCGAGCCCGCGCTGCTGCTGATGGGCGGCTTCTTCGTGCTGATCGGCCTCACATTCAAGGTGGCCGCCGTGCCCTTCCATTTCTGGAGCCCCGATGTGTACGAGGGTGCGCCCACCCTGGTCACGACCTTCATGGCCACGGTGGTGAAGATGGCGGCCTTCGCCGCGCTGTTGCGGCTGGTGCTGCTGGGCGGTCTGCCCGCCGACCTCGGCTACGCTCTGCTGGGCATCACGGCCATCACCCTGCTGGTGGGCAACCTGATCGCGGTGGTGCAGGAGCGTTTCAAGCGCCTGATGGCCTACAGCAGCGTCGCGCACAGCGGCTTCCTGCTGATGGCCGTGCTGAGCGGTGGCGCGGAGGTGCCGCAGGCGCTGTTCTACTACACCTTCACCTACGGCCTGGCCACGCTCGGGCTCTTCATGCTCATGACCATCGCCAAGCGCGCGGCCAATGGGGATGAGCACCTCAGCATCTTCCGTGGCCTCTTCCGCAGCAACGCATGGCTGGGCGTGGTGGCGCTGCTGCTGCTGCTGTCGCTGGCGGGCATCCCGCTCACGGCAGGTTTCATGGCCAAGTTCAAGGTGTTCCAGCTCGCGCTGACCGCCGGCCACGTGAAGCTCACGGTGCTGGCCGTGGCCATGGCGCTGGTAGGCATCTACTACTACGCCGTGGTGATCCGCGAGGCCTTCTCGCCCGCGGAGCAGGCCCCTGCATTGGTGGTGTCGCCCCTCAACCTGCTGGTGATCTCCCTGTGCGGGATCGCGGTGGTGGTGCTGGGTGTGATGCCGGGGTTGGTGATGTAGGGCTCCACCTCCGCGCTTCCGGCGGTAAGCGATGGCCTTGCGTTCGTGTTATGGCCGGTGATCTTGAGCTGAGGCCAGGGTATCCCGTCGCCGCCCGGCTATCTTTGAATGAACACACGGCCCCATGGGAAAGCTCGCCGAAAAGAAGGTCGCTCTGGCGGCCCAGATCCTTCGATCCGATGATGAAGGCCTGCTTCGTTCCGTGGACGAGCTGCTGAATGGCCGATCATTCCGGCTCTCTTCAGAGGAACTGAAGGACTTGGAACGCATGCGCAAGCGCTACTTGGCTGGCGACGGCAAGTCGAGCCCGTGGCCTGAGGTGGAGAAACGTCTGCGCAAGAAGCTGCGCGGATGAGCTGGCGGCTGGAGGTCCATGAAGTGGCCGAAAGCGACATCGCCTCGGCCGCTAGTTGGTACGCTCAGCAACAACCTGGCTTGGAGTCCCGGTTCATCCAAGAGGTGAAGGCCTGTTGCGCGTTCATCCTGAAGAATCCCCACGGACCAGCAAGGCAGGTGGGCCCTACCGGCAGTTCCGCCTGGAGACCTTCCCCTTCCATGTGATCTACCTCATCATGGATGATCTCGTGCTGGTCATGCGGGTCTATCACATGAGCCGTGACCAGCGCCGCAAACTTCCGCGAGGGAGAAGGCCGCGATGATCATCGAAGCCTTCACGCCCGCCGAACAGGCACCCGCGCTCGTGGAGTCGCCCCTCAACCTGCTGGTGATCTCCTTGTGAGGGACGCGGGGGAGTGGTGCCGGGGTGATGCTGGGATCGGTGATGTAGCCTTGCCTCGACGGTCATCCCGCAGGGCTCAATGCCCCAATTCCCCCTCCCACTTGCTCACCACGCTCGTGGCGATGGCGTTACCCACCACGTTGGTGGCGCTGCGGCCCATGTCGCAGAAGTGATCGATCGGCAGGATGAGCGCGAGGCCCTCCACCGGCACACCGAACATGCCGAGCGTAGCGGCCACCACAACGAGTGATGCGCGCGGCACTCCGGCGATGCCCTTGCTGGTGAGCATGAGCGTGAGCAGCATGGTCACCTGCGTGCCGAAGTCGAGGGTGATACCGTAGACCTGGGCGATGAAGAGGCTGGCGAAGGTCATGTACATCATGCTGCCGTCCAGGTTGAAGCTGTAGCCCAGGGGCAGCACGAAGCTCACCACCTTGTCCTTGCAGCCGAAGCGCTCCAGCTCTTCCATGAGCTTGGGCATCACGGCCTCGCTGCTGGTGGTGCTGAAGGCGATGGTGATGGGCTGCAGGATGCGGCGCATCAGCTCCTTCATGCGCGCGCCGAGGAAGAGGAAGCCCACACCAAGCAGGATGGCCCACAGGATGGCGAGGCCGATGTAGAACTGGCCGATGTAGACGGCGTAGGTGCTCAGCACGCCCAGGCCGTGGATGGCGATCACCGCCGCGATGGCGCCGAAGACGCCGAGCGGAGCGAAGTTCATCACGTAGCCCACCATCTTCAGGATCACGTGGGCCACGCTCTCCAGCAGGTACACCACGGGCTTCGCGTAGTCGCCGATGCTGGCGCAGGCCACACCGAAGAAGATGCTGAACACCACGATCTGGAGCACTTCGTTCCGCGCCATGGCCTCCACCATGCTGCTGGGGAACACGTGGGCGATGAAGTCCTTCAAGGTGAACGCCTTCGTCTTGTCGAGCACATCGGCCACATCACCGCTCGCCTCCAGGTGCAGGCCCACACCGGGCTGCAGCAGGTTCACCAGGAACATGCCCAGGGCTAGCGATACCAGGGATGCGGTGATGAACCACAGCAGCGCACGGCCCCCCACACGTCCCACGGTCCTCATGTCGCCCAGCTTGGCGATGCCCACCACCAGCGTGCTGAACACCAGCGGCGCGATGATCATCTTGACCAGGCGCAGGAAGATGTCCGTGAGCAGTTTGAGGTTGTCGGCCACGCCTTTGCGCGCCACCTCCTCCATGTTCACGTGCATCACATAGCCCAGCGCGATGCCCAAGGCCATGGCCACTAGGATGTAGAGCGTGAGCCGGTTGGTCTTCGAGAGCATGGCGTGAAAGTAGGAGGCCTGGAATGAACGCAGGGTCCCTTGCGGAGACCCTGCGTAAGGTGATGATCCACGGCACGCGGAAACACCGGCTGGAAGCCGGTGGCCCCACTAGTCGCAGGTGCCGGGCGTCACGTCCTTCAGCTCCTTGGTCTTCAGCATCACGTCCGTCACCTGCTTGGTAATGCTCGTACCGGCGTTGAGCGCCACGATCTTCTCGAAGTAGCACTTCGAACGGGGCAGGTCGCGCGCGTCCTTGCTGTACAGGTAGAAGAGGCCCATGTAGTTCAGTGCCTCCTCCAGATCGGCCTTGTACTTCTCCTTCTCCTCCGGCTTCATCTTCAGCAGCATCTCGTCGTAGAAGGGCTTCGCCACGAAGGTCTTCGTCTCGGTGCTGTCCATGCCGTTCTGGGCGCGGGCCCGGAACTTGTAGCCTTGATAGGCGTTCGGGTTGCGCTCGATGTAGGTGGCCCAGGCGCTGTCGGCGGTCATCCAGCGTTTGCCCTTGTTGGCAGCATCGCCCAGGTAGTAGTAGTCGTTGGTCTCGGGCTTGCCGGCCGCGATCTTCTCTTTCATCGCCGCAACGGCCTGGTCGTACCGCTTCGCCTTGCTGAACGCCTTGCTCGCCTCCACGAAGAGGTAATCCTTGGTGCGGTCCATGCGGGCACCCTTCAGCATGCTCTCGCCGGCCAGCGAATCGTTTCCGAGGGCGGCCAGCGCCTTGCCGTAGTACTCATGGTCGGTGGCCACGTGCTTGTCCGCCGGCTGCTCGCTGAAGTAGGCATCGAGCGTGGCCTTTCCGGCCGTAGCGTCCTTCATCTCCACCTGGTCGTAGCCCTTCAGGCGCTTCAGCACGATGTTCTTCACGCCCTCCCCTTCGAGCGCGCTGATCTCGTTGAGGCTCTCCTGGTACTTGCCGGTGAGGAAGAGGAACTGGGCGTTGCGGATGCGCGCGCTCTGGTTGCCCTTGTTCAGCTCCAGGTACTTGTTCATGTCAGCTGTGGCCTTGTCGAAGTCACGCTTCTTGAACCAGGCCTCGGCACGACCACGGTAGGCGGGCGCGAACGCTGCATCCACGGCGATGGCATTGTCGTACTCGCTGATGGCCGCATCCAGGTTGTTGGCGCGGTAGTACATGAAAGCCTTGCGCGTCACCGGCTTCGGGTTCAGCGCGTCCATGTTGATGGCGGTCTTGTAGTTCTCCAGCGGTGCCGAGCCATCGCGCGGGTTCTGGTCGAACAGCACATCGCCCTTGAGCACATAGGTCTCCGGGTTCTTGGGGTCCATCTCCAGCGCTTTGGCGATGAACTCCTGCGCCTTGATCAGGTCCTTGCTGTTGCCCTGGGCGATGGCCTCGGCCACCTCGCGATAGGTGTTGCCCTGGAGGGGCTTGGGGAACTTGTTGGCCTTGTCGCAGGCGGTGGAGACCGCCTCGGTGAACAGGGCCTGCGCATCGGCGGTGCGGCCCTGCGACCACAGCACCTTGCCGAGGCCCACCTTGTTCAGCGGATACTTCGGGTTGGCGCCCACACCCATGCGGTAGCAGGCCTCGGCACTGTCGGCCCGTTCGTTCTCCCAATAGCTCTCGCCGAAGTAGAACCAGGCCTCCGCGTTCTGCGGCTCGGCCGTCACCAGCTTGCGGAACGCACCGGTGGCCTTCTCGAACTGTTCCTTGTCCGTCAGCTTGATCGCATCGCCCAGGGTCTGGGCCGTAGCGCCAGCAGCCGTGACCAGCACGGCCACCGTCATCAGCAACTTCTTCATCGTCAGAGGGTTCAACTAGGGTGCAACGACCTGGATCTCGCGGGGGGGCACCTTGTTCGGTGCGATGCCGTGCTTCAGGATGATGCGTTGTCCTTTATGGTTCGCCACAAAGGAAACAAACCCGGTGCCAAGACCGCTTTTGCCCTCGGCCAGCACCATGTACACGGGTCGCCGGAGCGGGTAGGAACCGTCGGCCAGTGTGCTTTGCGAGGGCATCACCGCAGGGGAGGCTGCATCGCGGGCCACGGGGAGGATCCGCACCTGCTGCCGCAGGGGCAGCACGGCCGGATCATCCAGGTCGCTGATGGCCGAGAACGGAATGAGCCCGATGGCGTGGGGGTCGCGCGCCACCAAGGCCACCACCGAGTCCACCGAGGCGCCGGCCTGGGCGCGCAGGATGTTGGCACCGGCCAGCAAACTGTCCACCAGCGATCGCGCCACCCCGCTGCCCCGGCCCGCCACCACCGCGGTAGGCAGGGCGTGGGTGGGCATGGCCGGATCGCAGACACCCCAGCCGGATGACTTGTCGTGCTCCTGGGAGAGCAGCTCCCGCAGCTCCTGCAGCGTGGGCGGCCGCAGTGCACAACCTGCGTTCACCACCACGGCGATCGCGTCCATGGCGATGGGCACCACGTGCGCCTTCACGTTCCGCTCAGCGTAGTAGGCCTCCTGCTCCCCTCCCGGCCGCACCGTGGCGATGTAGCATCGCACGCTGTCGTTCCGCACGGACTTGAGCAGCTCGGCCTCTGGCAGGTAGCGCACATGCAGATGCGCCTTCGAGTAGAGCGCCTCGAACATGGTGCGCTCCGCTTCCACCAGCGCACGCAGATCCTCATCCGCCAGGATCAGCACCTCGCCACTGGTGGGCGTGTCGTCGGTCCAGGGGTCCTTGGGCGTAGAGCATCCCCAAAGGACAAAGGCCGCAGCTGCGGCCATGCCCGGGAAAAGAAGCTGTGCGAGGCGTTGCACTAGGTGTTGGCGTCATCGGCGTACTTACGGCGCCAGAGGTAGGCCCGCACCACGCCATAGCCCACCAGCAGCAGGCCGAGGGGGGCGCGGAAGCGGGGGATCACCTCGCCGAACGCGTCGGTGAAGAGGAAGGCGGCACCGACCCCCACATAGAACGCGCACATGAACAGCCCGAAGTACTTCACGGCGCGAAGCTACTTGGTGCGGAACTCGATGGGGAGCACGAGCACGCAGGCCACCCGCTTGCCCTTCCGCACGGCGGGCTTCCACTTGGGCATGCCGGACACCACGCGTTCCGCAGCGGCACCGTGCGCCTTGCTGGCCCGGCCCTTGGCCTTCACCTGCACAACGGTGCCGTCCGCATCCACCACGAACTGGACGAACTCCTTCTGCGCACCGGGGTCGTCCTCCGGGAACCGGATGTGGTCCTGCACGTAGCGCACCATGGCGCCATAGCCACCGATGAACTCGGGCATGGAGTCCACATCGGCCGCGGAGGCCGGGTTTGTGCTGGTGCCCAGGTCGGAACCGAAGGGCGATCCGCCCGTCCCCGGGTCACCACCCGGATCGGTGGGTCCTCCGGAAGGGCCGGTGACCGCCGGGCCGGGGTCCGGCTGTGGAGCGGGGCCGGGATCCGTCGGGAGGCTGTCCACCACCAGGGGAATGGCCGCCGGCGAGGGCTGAGGAGCCGGTGCGGGTGATGGCGGTGCTGGAGCGGTGGCTTTCACCGGAGCGGCCTTGGGCAGTTCGATCGGCGGCACCTCCACTTCCACCACGATCTCACCCCTCGTCCGTTCGACCGCCGCGCTGACATGCCCGAACAAGCGCACCCAGGCCGTGGGCACCAGTACGGCAGAGCCCAGCAGGGCCATGGCGCCAACGAACGCGAAGAGGAAGCGCCGGTCATACTCCCGGCGCAGCACAAAGGCCCCATAGGAGCGGTTGCGCCCTTCGAAAACCAGGTCGTTGCGACCGCGCATGGTGACATTGTCCCATGCTCGATCGCCACTGAGGAGGAGGCACACGAGGGTGAACGCGAGCAGCACGAACAGGGTGATCATGGCAACTTGGGTTTAAGCGTGAAGCGTAGCGGTGTCCCCATCGAGCAGTACAACCGTGGTGCGTCCGGGTTCATTGCCGGGGCGGGCGGCGGACACCAGCAACGGTGCGCACGGTTCAAGGAACGGCCGTTGGGGCCATCCCCGCCACGGCGTTCTGTTCGGCCTGGGACCAGCCCTCCTGCACCGCACGGCGCCGCAGTCCGTGCCGTTCCAGCAGGTCCACCATGCGCACCAGGTCCTGATAGCGGGTGCGGTCAAGCGGCTTCACCACCACCTGCAGATCGGTGGTATCCGGTATGGCCTTCAAGGCCGCGTTCACCTGATCGCGGCCCAGCCGCTTGGGCGGGGTGGTCACTGGATCGAAAGGTCCTGCGTAGCCGAAGATGGAATCGCGCCCGGCCAGCAGGAAGGTGAGCGAACGGTGCTCCATGCCCGGACCGGCGCCGAGCGGCACCAGCAGGTCGAGCCCCTCCAGGCGCCGCAAGCTGGTGGTGAGCACGAAGAAGGTGAGCAGCAGGAAGGCCAGGTCCACCATCGGCGTCATGTCGATGCGGATCGCGGGCGCACGGCCCGGAGCGGGATGAACAGGAAGGTCGGCCATCGGTGTTCGTACGGGTGATGCGAGGAGAACCGCCTGCTCCACTGGATCCGTATGCGGCGTTGCGCCACGTGCACGAGGTCCGCTACAGGTCCAACGGACCAGCGCATGCATCGGACCCAGGTCGTCAACCATCCTTCCCACTTCATCCACCGCCAGTTGCCCAGTAGGTCCGGCTCCATGAACCTTGTCCTTTGAACGGTGTTCTACCGACATACCCATTCTGCATGCTCAAGCGCCGAACCCTGCAAATACTCTCCATTCCAGCCGCGATCGTGCTCACGGCGGGGGTCATGAGCGACGATGGCAAAGCCGGCCGGACCGGCTCACCGGGCGAGCTTACCTGCATCGAATGCCACGATGACTTCACGCAGAACTCGGGCGGTGGGTCCATCGCTCTTTCCTCCACGAACATGACCGGGTGGGAGTACGTGCCGGGCACGACCTACCACATGACCGCGACCGTCAGCCGCGCTGGCAACGCGCTCTTCGGTCTGGGCTTGGAAGCGCTGAACAGTACGAACGGAAATGCCGGCACCCTGGTGATCACCAACACCGCTTCCACGCAGATCAAGAACGCTGTGGTGAACGGGGTATCACGCCGGAACGTGGTGCACACACTGGACGGCGGTGTCGGCACGGGATCGAAGGCCTTCCAGTTCGATTGGAACGCACCCTCGAGCAACATTGGCAACGTGACGTTCTACTATGCCGGTGTGGCCGCGAACGGCGATGGCAACGAGGAGGTCGGGGACCATGTGTACACCGGCAGCCAGGTGGTGACCCCCGCCGTGAACACGGGCCTGGAAGAGGTTGCGCTCGATGCCGTGATGCGCATGGAGCCGAACCCGGTGACGGACCGCTTGACCCTCAGCTATGGGCTGATCAGCCCGGACCATGTGACCGTGGACCTGTACGCCATGAACGGCGCGCTGGTGCGGGGTCTGGTGAACGCCGAACGCGGGTACGGTCGTCATGTGGAAACGATCACCGGCCTGTCCGATCTGCAAGCTGGCGTATACATGCTGCGCACCGCCATCGGCAGCAAGGTGAAGGTGACGCGTATTGTGATCGAGCCGATGCACTAGGCGCGACCGAGGTCATTACGATGTGTGTTGGTAGGGGCTGCTTCCTTCGGGAGGTGGCTCCTTCCATGTTGAGCGGGGACAAGCGGGCTGCGGAAGTGTGCTCACCGCATTCGCCGTGGAAGCCGGGCACGCGCTCAACCGGGACGATCGCATGTGCGCCACTTCAGCATCGCACACGATGGCCCGCGCGTGAACGCCGAACGCAGTGCTCAGCCCAGGACAGGCTTGTAACGAACGAGGCCCGCATGTGCGGGCCTCGTAGGAGATCATGGGGTCGGTTCACTTCAGCTTGAACACCACCGGCAGGTTGAAGCGGCACTTCACGGGCTTGCCCCCCATTTTGCCGGGGCTCCACTTGGGCATGCTCTTCACCAGGCGCAGGGCTTCCTTGTCCAGGCCATCGCTCACGCTGCGGAGCACCTTGGCCTCCTCGATGGAGCCGTCCTTCGCTACGGTGAACTGCACGTACACCTTGCCCTGGATGCCGGCCTCGTACTCCATGTCGGGGTACTTCTGGGTGCGCTGCATGAACTCGTACATCTTCTCCATGCCACCGGGGAACTCGGGCTGCTCCTGAACGGCGGCGAGGTCGAAGGTCTCCTCCTCCACCGGGGGCGGGGGCGGGGGCGCATCGATGTTCTGGCCCTCCTGCGTGGTGGTACTGGCCGTGGTCTCCTGCAGTTCGTTCTGGGTGGGGGGCGGCTCCTCCACGGGCTCGTCCGCAGCCTCCACGGCCACGAACTGCACGGTCTCGATCTGGGGCTGCGGCGGCGGGATCACCTCGGGGGGCGGGGGCGGTTCCTCGGGCTGCTCCTCGAAGAGCTCGAGGTTCACGTCCACGATCTTCTTCTTCTTCTCCTCCTCCACCTCGCCCGAGCCGAGCTTGTTGAGCACATAGGGCGTGCCCACGGCCACGATCATGAAGCCGACGGCACAGGCCAGCGCCAGACCGAGCCGCTTGTTGTAGTCGCGGCGCAGGACGAAGGCACCGTATGCCTTGTTGTGGTTGGCGAAGACCACGTCGTTGCGCACGGCCTGCAACACGTTCATCCAACTGTTGTCCATGGTGAGCAGGATGCTCAGCACAAGGAGAACGACGATGGCGATCAAAGCGACCATGGGGCTGTGCGCCGAAGCCCGGCGCAGGCGTTTCGGTTCAGAACTTGGCTTTCTCGATGTCGATCAGGGCCTGCTCGTCGGGCTTGATGGTATCCTGCACGGCGTATTTGCCGATGCCCGTGATGTCCATCTCGTCCACGATGTCGATCATGTTCCGGTAGCGCGCGTCCTTCTCGGGCTTGATGATCACGTACAGGGCCTCCTTCTTCTTCTGCGCCTCGTTCTTCAGGCTGTCGAACACCTCCTCGGTGATCTTCTTCTCGTTGAACTGGCGGGCCAGATCATTGATCCGGTCGAAGGTGCTCTTGTTCATCTCCACGAGCATCTTGCGCACGTCCTTGAAGTTGGTCACGCTCATCTGGGTCTCCCCGGGCTTGAAGGCATCCTTGTAGTACACGATGCGATCGGCCTTGGTGAGGAACAGGGTGAGCGCGTTGTTCACCTTGTCGAGCTCCTTGGGCTGGTCCTCCTCCGGCGGCACCGGGAAGGTGAGCTGCAGGGTGCTCGGCTTGTACATCGTGGTGGTAAGGATGAAGAACGTGAGCAGCAGGAAGGCCAGGTCCACCATCGGCGTCATGTCGATGCGCGTGCTGCCCTTCTTGGCGCGTTTCTTCTGGTGTCGTCCCCCGCCTGGGGCTCCTCCACCGTCTCCTCCTGGTGCTTCTGCCATGGTCGTCAGCGGCCTGCGCCGCCGGGTCCGTTAGGTTGGTCCGTTGATCCGATCAGGTCTTCCACCCGGTTCCCAAGACGCTGTACACGCCAGCGGGATCCGGGTTCAAAGGGTTCACATCCGGCTCTCCTCCAGGTCCGTGATCATCTTGAAGCGGTTGATCTTTATCGTCGGCCCCTGGAAGATCTTGATCACTTCGTTGATCGTGGAATACTTCGCGTTGCCATCGCCCTTCAGCGCCACCAACGGGTTCTTCCCCCCGCCTTCGCTGCTGAAGATCATCTGGGTCACGCGGATCCAGTCCTGCAACTGGTTGTTCGCATCGTCGTAGGGGATGCCTTTGGACTGCTGGTCCACCTCCTTGCGCTCGGTGCCGTTGTCCAGGTCCAGGTAGCCCGGCAGCATGGCCATGGGCACCCCGATGTTGTTCAGGTTGGTGAAGCGGGTCACCTGGTCTTCCGTAAGCGGCGGCAGGTTGTAGCGCTTGGCCATCTCCACCACCACCGCGGTGCGCACCTTCTTGTCCGTGAAGTCCCAGAACACGCGTCCGGCACTGTCCACGGTGATGGTCATCAGGTTCTCCGTGGGGATGGGGCTCTGGCTCATGCTGCTCGGCGTGTCCACGGCAACGGCCTCCTCCGGCCGGAACTGCGCGGTGAGCATGAAGAAGGTCACCAACAGGAAGGCCAGGTCCACCATCGGGGTCATGTCCAGCGAGGGACTGCTCCGGGGCATCTTGATCTTCGGCATGATGCGTCAGATGGGGTTGGTTGGTTCCTTGTGCGTCCGTCCGCCACAACAGCGGCACGGGATGTTCATCACTTGTGGCTGGCGAGGGTCTGGCTCACGCTGAAGCCGGCCTCGTCGATGCCGTGGGTGATGGCATCGATCTTCGTGCTGAAGTAGTTGAACATGATGATCGCGATGCACGAGCCGGTGATGCCGAGGGCCGTGTTGATCAGGGCCTCGGAGATACCGGTGGACAGTGCGGTGGCGTCGGGCGTACCGGCGGTGGCCAGCGCGGAGAACGAACGGATCATCCCCAGCACCGTACCGATCAGACCCAGCAGGGTGCTGATACTGGCGCAGGTGGAGAGGATCACCAGGTTCTTGCTGAGCATGGGGAGCTCCAGCGCAGTGGCCTCCTCCAGTTCCTGCTTCACGGCCTGCAGGCGGGTCTCTTTGTCATGGCTGGCATCATACAGCACCCGCTTGTACTTCTCCAGGCCGCTGCGCATCACGTTGGCCACACTGCCCTTCTGCTCATCGCAGCTGCCGATGGCCTCGTCGACCTGGTCGTTGGCCAGGTACTGGCGCACCTTGCCAAGGAAGGCCTCGATACGGCCGCTGCCCTTGGCCTTGCTGAGGGTGAGGAAACGCTCGATGCTGAAAATGATCACCAGCAGGTTCACCGTGATCAGGATGGGAACGATGAAGCCCCCCTTGTGGATGATACCGAAGGTATGGGCCGGTTCAGCCTCCACCGGGTGCCCCTTGATCGGGTCGCCGCCTTCGAAGTTGGCCGGGTCGCCCAACACGAACATGTAGAAGAGGATACTCACCAGCAGGGCCAGGGGGATCACAATGGCCACGAACATGCTGGACATCTTTCCGTCTTTGCTTTCAGCGCTCATCGGTGGAGGGGTTGCGTTTCGGGGTTGCTTATGCCGCAGTGCGGCGTGATCGCGGTGGTCCGCCTTTTTTTCAGGCTGGCAAACATAGCAAAGGGTACGTTCGGCCTATGTTACCGTTCTGTGCACCCAAGTGCCCGCCCGGACCCGCGCGCGGAGCCCCCCATTGCGCTGGGAGGCCGCTCCGGACAAGGGTGTATGGCGGTTCCGGTGGACAGGTGGAACGAACGGCACGTCCCACCGGCCTGGTACGTCCGATGCGGCCGGTCCGGGGAACGGTACGGGGCCGGCAGGGAACGGCGTGGCGGACAAGCTCCCTTCCGAGATGAGCGCACGCATGGAGAAGGTCCCGTGGTCATCCCTGCTGGCCTGGCTCATCCTTGGAGCCACGGCCACCGCCCCCTTGTGGTTCACCTACTTCCTCACCCTGGACGGCCCCATGCACGTGCTCCACACCTGCGCGCTGAAGGCCCAGTGGTTCAGCGGGCGCTATGACACGGCACAGGTCAGCTACGATGCCAGCGACCGTTTCGATCCGAGCGACCTACTGCTGATGCCGCTCACGGTGCTGTGTTCGCCGGAACAGGCCCATGCCGCCTATGCGTCGCTCGCGCTGCTCACGCTGTTCGCAGGGATCGGCCTCGCCACCCGGTCCCTTGGGCGGAGTTCCGCATGGGCCATGGCCTGGTGCGCACCGCTCGCATGGAGCTACGTCCTCATCCTGGGCTTCCTTCCATTCGTGTTCGCCGTGGGCTGGGCGCTGGTGGTGGTGGGCTGGTGGAACGGCCTGCGCCGCGTGGAGGGCCGCCATGCCTGGTCGCTGTTGCTTGGTGCCGCCATCGCCCAATGGCTGCACCGCAGCGGTGGCACCGTGCTATTGCTCGGTCTGTGCACCACCGAACTGATGCGGTGGGCAGGTGACCGCGTTACGGCCCGCGAACGCCTCGCGTCGCTGCCCATGGGCTGGCGCTGGGCGGCCGTGTTGGCGGTCTTGGGGGCCTTGCTGTATACCGGGCTGGTGCTGGCACGCACACCGATCACGGAGATGCCGGCGCCCCGCGATGCGATGCAGGGCTTGCTCAGCTTGCGTGCGTTCCTGCTGCTGCATGCGGAGGCGGAAGCGCCCCACTTGCTGGTCCTGGGCGGCCTGTTGATCACGGCCGTGAGCGTGTCCATTGTCCGCAGGCTTCGAGGAATGGCCCCGCGCGGCGCAGCGGATGGGCTGTGGGTGGCAGCGCTGCTCCTGTTCGCGGCCTCCGTGCTGGTGGACACCCCCTACGCCCGGTTGCTGTTCCTGCCCATCAGGGCGCAATGGCTCGCGTGGGTGCTGCTGGGGTGCTGGACCATCGTGTCACTTCCGCGGACATGGTGGGCGCATGCGCTCGTCGCGGGCATGGTGGTGGCGCACGGCCTGCGGATCGTCGATGTGGAGCAGCGCATGGCCGGCTCCCGTATCACGCACGAAGAACTGCTCGCCGCCGTGGACCACCTGAAGCCCCACGGCGTGGTGATGCCCTTCAACCGCGACGACAACTGGCTCCATGATCACCTGGGCGCCTACCTCGCCGCACGGTATGAAGGTGTCCTCTTCAGCCCGCACGATCACCTGCGGTTCCGATACGCGCAACCGGTCGCAACGCCCGTCCGTCTGTTCGGCACGGGCCCGCAGCACGGCCTGCGCTGGCTGGAGGCACATGTGGCCGGCGGTGGGCCGCCCGTGATCGACCACGTGGTCCTGATCGGCCACGGCGACCGGCCGGATGAGCGGTACCGCAACCTGGAGCGTGTGCTCGTGCGACACTTCGGGCTCACCTGGCGCAACCGGTATGTGGAGATCTGGACGAGGAACGGTGCGGGAACCACCGCGGACCACAAGGACCCCGGCCTTAACCTTGCGCCGCCACCAAGGGGTCGCGCCGAATGACCATCCTGCTCAAGGGCCACACGGCTCACCGACGCCCGCCGCTCAACCTGGTGGAGGCCGACAGGCACTTGTTCGCCCACGAGCAGACACGCCGGATCGGAGACACGCGGCTCCACCACCTGCGCAACGCGCACATCCTGGACGGCCTGGTGTGCACCGTGCTGCCCCCCTGGCACTACGCACGCCTCACCTACCTCACCGGGCAGGGCTGGCGCCCGCATGCGCGCGGCTGGCGCATGGCCCTGACCACGGCCCCGGGCCTGTTCCGCCCAGCAACGGTGATCGAGCGCGGTGTGTGGATCTGCGATGCCGGAAGCGGGAACTTCTTCCATTGGATGCTCGATGCCCTGCCGCGCCTGCTGGCAGCGGAAAGCGTGTCGGCCGGGTATGAACTGCTGCTCCCCGAGCCGTTCGCCCGCGCCGGCTTCATCAAGTCCTCACTGGCCCGCCTGGGCATCGATCGGTACCGCGTGATCCCGACCGGCCAGCACGTGGTGGTGCGGGAACTACTGGTTCCTGACTACACGGCGGAGTCCGGCAACTTCAACGAGCCGCACGTCCGCGGTCTGCGCGATCGGTTCCGGCGGGAGTTCAACGCCGTGCGGAAGGACCGGCGCATCTTCATCAGCCGGGCCAAGGCGGCCACCCGGAGGATCAAGAACGAAGAGGCCCTGCTTCCCTTATTGCACGATCACGGATTCGAGATCCACCACTTCGAGGACCTCCGGTTCGAGCAGCAGGCGGCGCTCATGGTGGAGGCAAGCCACCTGGTGGGCGTGCACGGCGCCGGGCTGACCAACATGCTGTACATGGAGGATGGCGGCTCCGTGCTGGAATTGCGGATACAGGACGATTCCCACAACAACTGCTATTTCGCCCTCGCATCGGCGATGGGGCTGGACTATTGGTACGTGCAGGCCACTGCCGGTCACAAGCTCACCCAACTTGCTGACCTTGAGGTGGATGTGGCGGCGTTTGCGAAGGCCTTGGAAGCCATGATGGCGGGCGGCCGTCCGGCCACGGTGAACATCCAAGGACGGTAACGCCTTTTAACAGGGTGTGGCATACACCCCGGTACTGTCACCACGTCATAAGGGTGACGATCGGCATGGGAAGTGCCGTGAACTGAACACCATGGACAAGCAAACAACGGTCGAACGGACACTGTACATCGACGCGCCCCCTGGCGTTGTGTGGAAGGCGATGACGGAGAGCCACTTGATCCGGCTCTACCGGCTGAACTCCTCCATCCAGGGCGAGTGGCGGAAGGGCGCCATGATCCAGTGGTTCGAACTGAAGGACGGTAAGGAAGTGCTGCAGGCCAAGGGCAAGGTGATGGAGCTGATGCCGGGTCACCGGCTGCGCCACACGACCTACACGCCCGCATCCGGCCTGCCGGACGAGCCCGCGAACTACACCACCGTGGACATCACCTTGGATGTGGAGAAGGACGGTCGCACACGCCTGCAGCTCTGGCAGGGCGAGTTCGCTGGACTGCCGCACGCCGAGCGCATGGCGCGTGAAGCGGGCCGCCGCTGGGTGGAGGCCTTGGTGGGCCTGAAGCGGGTCGCCGAGGAGGAGGCGCGCGACATGGCCGCTTAGTTGGCTCCGTAGGCGCTCGGACCGTAGCTTCCGACCGTGCCATCTAACTTCGCGGCCCTTTCAGAAGCCGCGATGGACAAGCGTTTCCCGCAGTACGACGAGCTCGACCTGCCCAAGGTCGCCGAGGAGGTGTTGACCCAGTGGGAGGCCGAGGACACCTTCGGCCAGAGCCTGCAGCTGCGCAAGGACGCGCCGCCCTTCGTGTTCTACGAGGGCCCGCCCAGCGCCAACGGCCTGCCCGGCATCCACCACGTGATGGCGCGCACCATCAAGGACATCTTCTGCCGCTACCAGACGCAGAAGGGCCACCGCGTGGACCGCAAGGCCGGCTGGGACACGCACGGCCTGCCGATCGAGCTGGGTGTGGAGAAGGAGCTCGGCATCACCAAGGAGGACATCGGCAAGACCATCAGCATCGAGGAGTACAATGCCGCGTGCCGCAAGGCCGTGATGCGCTACACCGATGTGTGGAACGACCTCACCAAGCGCATCGGCTTCTGGCTCGACCTGGAGAAGCCCTACGTCACCTACCACACGAAGTACATCGAGAGCGTATGGCACCTCTTGAAGCAGCTCTACGACCAGGATCTGCTGTACAAGGGCTACACCATCCAACCGTACAGCCCCGCTGCGGGTACGGGCCTTTCCTCGCACGAACTGAACCAGCCCGGCACCTACAAGCCGGTGAAGGACACCAGCGTGGTGGCGCAGTTCAAGGTGAAGCGTGATGCGAACAGTGAGTGGCTGTTCAAGGACGCGTTCGGGGAGGTCTTCATCCTCGCGTGGACGACCACACCGTGGACCCTGCCCAGCAACTGCGCGCTCACCGTGGGCCCCAAGCTGGACTATGTGCGGGTGAAAACCTTTAACCCGTACACGCATGCGCCACAGACCGTGGTGCTGGCGAAGGCCCGGTTGAACGCGTACTTCAAGCCGGACAATCAGAACGCTTCGTTCGAGGACTACAAGAAGGACGGCAAGAACATCCCCTGGAGCATCCTCGATGAGTTCTACGGCCACCAGCTGGAAGGCGTCCGCTACGAGCAATTGCTGCCCTACGCCCAGCCCGAAGGCGGCGATGCCTTCAAGGTCATCGGCGGGGATTTCGTCACCACGGAGGACGGCACCGGCGTGGTGCACACGGCGCCCAGCTTCGGTGCGGATGACCAACGCGTGGCGCGCCAGCACGGCATCGGTTCGCTGACGCTTGTGGACCTGCGCGGCCGCTTCAAGCCCGAGGTCACGGACTTCGCGGGCGAGTACGTGAAGGCCGAGTACCTCAACGCGGAGGAGCAGGCCGCTGAGGCGAAGAAGCAGGGGCGCGACAAGTACCTCAGCGTGGACGAGCGCATCGCCATCAAGCTGAAGACCGAAGGCCGCGCCTTCAAGGTGGAGAAGTACGAGCACAACTACCCGCACTGCTGGCGGACCGACAAGCCCGTGCTCTACTACCCGCTCGACAGCTGGTTCGTGCGTGTGACCGCGAAGAAGGACCGGTTGATCGCGCTCAACAAGACCATCACCTGGAAGCCCGAGAGCACCGGCACCGGCCGCTTCGGCAACTGGCTGGAGAACCTGCAGGACTGGAACCTCTCGCGCAGCCGCTACTGGGGCATCCCGCTGCCCATCTGGCGCACGGAGGACGGCAGCGAGGAGCTCTGCATCGGTTCGTTGAAACAACTGAAGGAGGAGATCGCCCGCAGCGTACAGGCAGGCATCCTGCCTGCCGATCCGTACGCTGCGTTCGATCCACAAGACATGAGCGATGCCAACTACGACCGCATCGACATCCACCGTCCGTACGTTGACAACATCGTGCTGGTGAGCCCCAGCGGCAAGCCCATGCACCGCGAGACCGACCTGATCGACGTATGGTTCGACAGCGGCGCGATGCCCTACGCGCAGTGGCACTATCCCTTCGAGAACGAGGCCACCTTCAAGGAGAAGTTCCCAGCAGCCTTCATCGCCGAGGGCGTGGACCAGACGCGCGGCTGGTTCTACACGTTGCACGCCATCGCCACGCTCACGCAGGACAGCGTGGCCTACCGGACCGTGGTGAGCAACGGCCTGGTGCTCGACAAGGTGGGCCAGAAGATGAGCAAGCGCCTGGGCAACGCCGTTGATCCGTTCAAGACACTGGACCAGTACGGTGCCGATGCCGTGCGTTGGTACATGATCAGCAACGCTTCGCCGTGGGACAACCTGAAGTTCGACGCCGAGGGCATCACCGAGGTGCAACGCAAGTTCTTCCGCGCGCTCTTCAACACCTACAACTTCTTCGCGCTGTACGCGAACATCGATGGATTCGACGGGAAGGGCGAGGCGATGTTGACGGAGAGCGACCGCTGGATCCTCTCGCGCCTCAACAGCGTGCTGAAGCTGGCCGACGCGAGCTACGCCGATTACGAGCCCACCATCGCCGCGCGCGCCATCCAGGATTTCGTGGTGGAGGACCTCAGCAACTGGTACGTGCGCCTCAATCGCCGTCGCTTCTGGAAAGGTGAGCTCGGCGCCGACAAGAACGCGGCGTTCCGCACGTTGCACCGCTGCCTGGAAGTGATCGCGATGCTGAGCGCGCCCATCGCGCCCTTCTTCAGTGATCGCCTGTACCGGGACCTGAAGGGCACGAGCGTTCACCTGAGCGATTGGCCGAAGCACGACGAGTCACTCATCGACACCGAGCTCGAGCAGCGCACCGCGCTCGCACAGAAGCTCACCTCGCTCGTGCTCAGCATCCGCAAGAAGGAAGGCCACCGCGTGCGCCAGCCCTTGCAGAAGATGCTGGTGCCCGTGACCGACGCAGCGATACGCACGCGCCTGGAGGCCATCCGCGACCTCGTGCTGAGCGAAGTGAACGTGAAGGAGCTGGTGATCCTCGACGCCAGCGAGAGCAAGCTCACCAAGAAGATCAAGCCCGACTTCAAGAAGCTGGGCGCCCGCATGGGCAAATTGATGAAGAGCGTGGCCGCTGCGGTGAACGCGTTCTCGCAAGCGCAGATCGCCGAATTGGAGGCGAACGGCAGCATGAAGCTGAGCGTGGAGGGTCAGGAGGTGGAGCTGCTGCGCGACGACGTGGAGATCACCGCCGAGAACGTGCCGGGGCTGAGCGTGGCCAGCGATGGGGCGCTTACCGTAGCGCTCGACATCACCCTCACCGATGAGCTGGTGCAGGAGGGCATTGCCCGCGAGCTGGTGAGCCGGATCCAGACCCTTCGGAAGGAGAGCGGCTTCGAAGTGACGGACCGTGTACAGCTGCACATCCATGACAACGGCGATCCGCGCCTTCGGTCGGCGGTGGTGGGCCACGCCTCGTGGATACTGGCGGAGACCCTGGCCACAACCCCTGTGGATCAAGTACTTGTGAGCACCCTGCCAGCGGAAGGGGCCGGGGTGCACGAGGTTGAGCTGGACGAGACCTTGCGCTGCGGGCTGATGCTGGTGCGTTCCGTGAACTGAGGGCCTGAAGCCTCTATATTCGCGGATCCTTTCAAAAAGGGGTACGCCATGGCCAAGAAACCCGCACCCAAAAAGGCCGCCAAGCCTGTGAAGAAGGCGGCCACGAAGCCGGTCAAGAAGGCGGCACCGGCGAAGAAGCCTGCTGCCAAGAAGCCGGTATCGAAGCCCAAGCCGAAGCCTGCGGCGAAGAAACCGGTGAAGGCCGCGGCCAAGCCTGTTGCGCCCAAGAAGGTCGCCAAGCCGGCCCCCCCGAAGAAGGCAGCGCCCGCGCCGAAGAAGGCCGTGGCCAAACCCGCGCCCAAGTCGGCACCGAAAGCGGCACCGAAGCCCGTTGCGAAAGCACCGGCACCCGCCCCGAAGGCACCGGCCAAGCCGGCTCCCGCCGCCAAACCGGCGCCGGCCCCGAAGCCTGTCGCCACCAAGCCTGTAGCAGAGAAACCCGTAGCGAAAGCCACCGTGAAGAAGGAAGAGACCTCGAAGACCGCGGCCAAGCCGCTCGTTACGCAGACCAGCGCCCCCATGATCCACAAGGCAGCGCCGATGGTCAAGAAGCAGGTGAGCACGCTGGAGTCCTCCGGCAAGGAGCGCTACAGCGACGCCGAGCTGGATGAGTTCAAGAAGATCATCCTGTCCAAGCTGGAGGAGGCCCGTAAGGATTACGACCTGCTGAAGCAGACGCTGGCGAACACGGACAACAACGGCACGGAGGACACGAGCCCCTCGTTCAAGATGATCGAGGACGGCAGCGAGACCCTGAGCCGCGAGGAGACCGCCCAGCTGGCCGCCCGCCAGGAGAAGTTCATCAAGCACTTGGAGGACGCGCTGCTGCGCATCCGCAACAAGACCTACGGGATCTGCCGCGTCACCGGCCGCCTGATCAGCAAGGAGCGCCTGCGCCTCGTGCCGCACGCCACCCTCAGCATCGAGGCGAAGCAGCAGATGAGCAGCTAGGGCGCACCGCACCGGCGAAGCCTTGAAGCGCGCGCTGATCGTTGTCCTGCTGGTCATCGTGGCCGACCAGGTCCTGAAGATCTGGGTGAAGACCCATTTCCAACTGGGCGAGTACATCCGCCTGTTCGGACCGGACAGCAACAAGGCCTACCTGCAGTTCGTGGAGAACGACGGCATGGCCTTCGGCCTGCGCTTCGGTGGTTCCGCGGGCAAGCCCCTGCTCACCCTGTTCCGCATCGTGGCCGTGGTGGTGATCGGCATGATCATGCGCCAGATGGCGCGCCAGGGGCGCAGCACCTGGCAGGTGGTGAGCATGGCCCTGATCTTCGCCGGCGCATTGGGCAACATCATCGACAGCGCCTTCTACGGGATCCTGTTCGACAAGGGGACGGTATACGATCCGGTGACGGACACGGCCATCGGCTACAAGGGACTGGCCGCCTTCGGTCAACCGGGCTATGCATCGTTCCTGCACGGCTCGGTGGTGGACATGTTCTACTTCCCGCTCTGGCAAGGGCGGTTCCCGGACTGGCTGCCGATCTGGGGTGGCACCTACTTCGAGTTCTTCAAGCCCGTGTTCAACATCGCCGATGCGGCGATCAGTGTGGGCGTTGTGCTGATGCTGCTGACCAGCGGGCACCGCAGCGAGCCGGAGCCCGCGAGCGCGGCCGCACCGGACAAGGGGACAACACCTGCTGACGCGCTGGCTCCGGCTGCCGATGCGCACAGCGGGCAGGTATCCGACAGTGACCGCACGGACCGGGACCCCGGCGCGGTCGACCCGAAATGAAAGCTTCACCCCGGCGCACCATCAATGGCGGCCGGGCGCATTCGCCGACGGATGCGGCATGAACCTGTCCCTGCTCAGGCGACCGCCTGCCGCATCCCCACCAACCCCTTCTTTACCAACAGTTCTGCTATCTGCACCGCATTGGTCGCAGCGCCTTTTCGGAGGTTGTCCGCCACGATCCACAGGTTGAGGGTGCGCGGCTGGGTCTCGTCGCGGCGGATGCGGCCCACGAACACCGCGTCGCGGTCGTGCGCGATCAGCGGCATGGGGTACTCGTCCTTCGCGGGGTCGTCCAGCACCACCACGCCCGGTGCTTCGCGCAGCAGGCGGCGGGCCTCCTCGATCTCGAATTCGCGCGTGCACTCGATGTTCACCGCCTCGCTGTGGCCGCCGGTCACGGGCACGCGCACGGCCGTGGCGGTAACGCGGATCGCGGGGTCCAGGATCTTCTTCGTCTCGTTCACCAGCTTCATCTCCTCCTTCGTGTACCCGTTCTCGATGAACACGTCGCAGCGCGGGATCACGTTGCGGTCGATCGGGAAGGGATAGGCCATGTCGCCGCTGATGCCCTTGCGCTCGTTCTCCAGCTGCTGCACGGCCTTCATGCCGGTGCCGGTGACGGCCTGGTAGGTGCTTACGATCACGCGTTCAACGCCGAAGGCCTTGTGTAGCGGCGCCAGGGCCATAACCAGTTGGATGGTGCTGCAGTTCGGGTTGGCGATGATGCGGTCGTCAGCCATCAGGACCTCACCGTTCACCTCGGGCACCACGAGCTTCTTGTCGGGGAACATGCGCCAGGCACTGCTGTTGTCCACCACGGTGCAGCCCACCTCGGCGAAGCGGGGTGCCCACTCCAGCGAGGTGGTGCCACCAGCGGAGAACAGGGCGATATCGGGCCGGGCCGCGATGGCCGCTTCCATGCCGATCACGGAAACGTCCATGCCACGGAAGCGGACCACCTTGCCGGCGCTCCGATCGCTGGCCACGGCCAGCAGTTCATCCACAGGGAAGCGGCGCTCCTCGAGCACCTTGAGCATGACCCCACCGACCAGCCCGGTGGCACCGACGACAGCGACCTTCATGATGTCCGGTTAACGTTCAACGATGGCCGAAAGTACTACCTTGCCTGCCACGCTGAAGTCCATGATCCGCGCCACTTTCCGGGCATCCTTGGGTCCGCTCGCCGCACTGCTCGCCTTGGCGGCAACGGCCCAGGTGGCCGATGATTTCACCGACAACGACTTCACCAACGCGCCCACGTGGAGCGGCAACGATGCGCTCTTCACCTGTGTGGGCGGACAGCTGCGCAGCAACAGCCCCGGCGCAGCGAACTACCACCTGAGCACACCCAGTACACAAGCCACGCTGGCCCGGTGGGAGTTCTTCGTGAACCTGAAGTTCAGCACCAGCGGCGCCAACTACGCGGACGTATACCTGATGAGCAGCGCGGCCGACCTGGCCAGCGGGGTGAACGGCTACTTCGTGCGCATCGGCGGTACGGCCGACCGCGTGGAGCTGTTCCGCAGCGACGGAGGCTCGGCCAGCAGCCTTGTGGCCAGCGCGGACGGGATCGTGAACAGCAGCAGCGACAACCCCTTCCGGATCCGCGTGGAACGCGATGCGGCGGACCTCTGGACCCTGTGGACCGATGATGGCAACACGGGCATATGGACCGTTGCCGGCAGCGTGACCGACGCCACCCATGGCAGCTGCACCCACTTCGGCATCCGCATCGAACAGAGCACCGCGGCCAGTGCGGTGAACAACCACTTCTTCGACGACGTGAGCGTGGGGCCGATCCCGGTGGACCTGACGCCGCCGACGGTGGTGAGCGTGACGGCCACCAGCGCCACCAACGTGGACGTGGTGTTCAGCGAGCCCCTGAACGGAGCGGCGCTCGGCAGCTTCGACATCATCCCGTTCATCGGTGTGAGCGCTTCCGTGCTGGATGGCACGGACCCCACGCTTGTGCATGTGACGCCGGCCATCGCGCTCACCAGTGGGAACACGTACAGCCTGCTGACCAGCGGTGCAGAGGATCCGGCCGGCAATGCTGCAGCGAGCGCCTCCACGGACTTCGCGTGGATCGTGCCGGCCGTAGCGGGCTTCCGCGATGTGGTGATCAATGAACTGATGCCCGACCCTTCCCCGGTCGTTGGTCTGCCGGATGCCGAGTTCGTGGAGCTGTACAACCCCGGCACCGAGGCCTATGCGCTTGCCGGCTGGACCTTCACCGACGGGAGCACCACGGCCACCCTGCCCAGCTTCCTGCTCGGCCCCGGGGCCTACTGCATCATCGTGGATGACGCGGTGGCCGCGCTCTTCAGCGCGTTCCCGAACGTGGTGGTGGTCAGCAGCTTCCCCAGCATGAACAACGACGGCGACCCGCTGGAACTGCGGAACGCGGGGGGCGTGCTGATCGACGCAGTGACCTACGACCTCACCTGGTACCAGGATGCGTTGAAGTCCCTGGGGGGCTGGTCCTTGGAACAGGTGGACCCCACCACGCCGTGCAGTGCGGCGGTGAACTGGCGCGCCAGCAATGCCGGCGCAGGTGGCACCCCGTCCGCGCAGAACAGTGTGTTCGCCATCGTTCCGGACAACACGGCGCCGGCGCTGATCTCCGTGCTGGTGAACAGCGCCACCTCGATCGAGCTCGTGTTCGACGAGGCGATGAACACCGCCAGCCTGGCCGCCGGTTCCTACGTGATCACCCCAACTGTGGGCGTGAACAACGCCATCGCGAACGGGACAACCAACGTGGTGCTCACGCTCGCCGCACCGCTCACCGTCGGTCAGCTTTACACCATCACGGTGGGCGGGGTTACCGATTGTCCCGGCAACGGCATCGGCGCGGCGAACGCGGCCACTTTCGCACTGCCGGAGCCTGTACTGCCGGGCGATGTGGTGATCAACGAAGTGCTGTACGACCCGCCCACCGGCGGGAGCGATCTGGTGGAACTGTACAACCGGAGCCAGAAGGTGCTGAGCCTGGCAGGCTGGAAACTGGCCAATGAAACGAATGGCGTCATCGACGATGTGTCCGTGATCACCAACAACGCGTTCCTGCTGATGCCCGGGGAATACGTACTGATCACGGAGGACGCCGCCAACATCGCCCAGGCCTATCCCGGTTCGCGCACGGACCGGTTCGTTCAAGCGGACATGCCGGGCTACAACAATGGCGAAGGTGTGGTGGTGCTCCAGGATCCCCTGGGCGACACGCTGGACCGCTTCGCCTACAATGACGACCTGCACTTCGAACTGCTGAACAGCACCGAAGGCGTGAGCCTTGAGCGTGTGAGCCCGGACCGCCCCGCGGACGATCCCACCAACTGGCACAGCGCATCGGAACAGGTGGGCTATGCCACACCGGGCTATCGCAACTCACAATACACGCCCGACCCGATCGCCAGTGGTGCGCTGAACATCGATCCCCGCATCTTCTCGCCGGACAACGATGGCTTCCAGGACCTGATCACCATCGGCTACCGGTTCGACGCCCCGGGGTTCACGGGCACCCTGTCCATCTTCGACGTGGCCGGGCGCGAGGTGGTGAAGCTGCTGGACAACGAGCTGCTTGGCACTTCAGGGGCGGTGAGCTGGAACGGGATCATGAGCGGCGGAGAACTGGCCCGGATGGGCGCCTACGTGGTGGTGTTCGAGGCCTTCGACCTGAACGGGAACGTGGAGCGGTTCCGCGAGACCATCGCCCTGGCCCAAAAGCTGAACTGATCCGACCGGTCGGCTGTTGGAATTCCATGGGAACGAGCTGCTGCGCCGGGCCCGGCAATGCACAACTTCGTCGCCGAAATGACCGAGCAACTTACCCGGAGCCAGGAGCTCATCGCCCGCCGCAAGGCCGCCATCCCGAACGGCGTGGGCATGTTCAACCACGCCACGGCCGCGCAGGCCAGCGGTGCCACCATCATCGATGCGGACGGCCGCGAACTGATCGACTTCGCCGGGGGCATCGGCGTGGTGAACGCGGGGCACTGCCCACCGCCGGTGGTGAAGGCCATCCAGGAGCAGGCCGCGAAGTTCCTGCATGTGAGCTTCAACGTGGCCAGCTACGAGCCGTACATCGCGCTCTGCGAGAAGCTGAACGCCCTGCTGCCCCACGGCGGCCCCACCAAGACCATGCTGGTGAACACCGGCGCCGAGGCGGTGGAGAACGCCATCAAGATCGCACGCCAGGCGACCAAGCGTCAGGGGGTGCTCTGCTTCACCGATGCCTTCCACGGCCGCACCATGATGGCCATGACGCTCACCAGCAAGGTGGGCTACAAACCCGACTGCGGTCCGTTCGCACCCGAGGTGTACCGCACGCAATACCCCAACTTCTTCCGCTACGGCGCGGGGCGCAGCGAGGCCGAGTTCGCGAAGGCGGAGCTGCATCGCCTGGAGGAGCTCTCCCACAACCTCGTCGACCCGAAGAACCTCGCCTGCGTGATCATCGAGCTGGTGCAGGGCGAGGGCGGCTTCAACGTGGCGCCCAAGGCCTATGTGGAGGGCCTCCGGAAGTGGTGCGACCAGCATGGCATCCTGCTCATCTTCGACGAGGTGCAGGCGGGCTTCGGCCGCACCGGTGCCTGGAGCGCTTACGAGCACTTCGGCGTGATCCCCGACCTGAGCACCTGGGCCAAGAGCCTGGGCAGCGGCATGCCTATCGGCTGCGTGATGGGCAAGGCGGAGCTCATGGACAAGGCGGCGCCCAGCAGCATCGGCGGCACCTACATCGGCAACCCGGTGAGCTGCGCTGCGGCCCTGGCCACGCTGCAGTACATGGAGGAGATCGACATCAACGCCAAGGGGCGCCATGTGGGCGAGGTGATCCGCAAGCGTTTCGAGAAGATGAAGGCGAAGCACGCCTGCATCGGCGATGTGCGCGGGCTCGGTGCCATGATGGCCATGGAGTTCAACGTGAACCGCGACCCTTTGCGGCCCGATGCGGACACCTGCACCAAGCTGATGAACGCCTGCGCCAAGCGTGACCTGGTGGTGATCACCGCCGGCACCGACAAGAACGTGATCCGCGTGCTCAGCCCCCTCGTGATCAGCGACGAGCTCCTGAACAAGGGGCTGGACATCATGGAGGAGGAGCTGGAGAAGATCTGCGGGTGAGGAAACCACAGAGGCCACACAGAACACAGAGAGATCCACATCCCACCCGCACACGCCCAAAGCCTCACACGCGTGCATCGCGCATTGCCTCTGTGACCTCTGTGGCCTCTGTGGTTGATCGATCGACATGAAACCCTTCTCCATCGCCGGCATCCAGATGCGCACCAGCGCCGCCTACCCCAACGTGGAGGCGATGAAGACCAAGCTGGACCTGCTCATGGCCATCTACCCGTGGGTGGACATGGTGATGTTCAGTGAGCTGTGCGCTTACGGCCCGCACATCCAGCATGCCCAGCCGGTGCCCGGCGAGTTCGAACAGGAGATGTGCGCGATGGCCGCCAAACACGGGATCTGGCTGCTGCCCGGCAGCATCTTCGAGAAGAGGGACGGCAAGGTGTACAACACCGCGAGCGTGATCGATCCCGAAGGCAGTGTGGTGACGCGCTACCGCAAGATGTTCCCCTTCTATCCGTACGAGGTGGGCGTCACCGGAGGCGATCAGTTCTGCGTGTTCGACGTGCCGGATGTGGGCCGCTTCGGCGTGAGCATCTGCTACGACATGTGGTTCCCCGAGACCACGCGCACCCTGGCCGTGATGGGCGCCGAGGTGATCCTGCATCCCACGCTCACCGGCACCATCGACCGCGACATCGAGCTGAGCATCGCGCGTACCAGCGCCGCGGTGAACCAGTGCTACTTCTTCGACATCAACGGGCTCGACGCAGGCGGCAGCGGTCGCAGCATCGTGTGCGGTCCGGAGGGGCGGGTGATCTACCAGGCCGACGTGAACGAGGAGTTCATCCCGATCGAGATCAACCTGGAGAAGGTGCGCCGCAGCCGCGAGCTGGGCGTGCTGCGTCTGGGCCAGCCGCTGAAGAGCTTCCGCGACCGGCCGGTGGATTTCGGCATCTACACCCCCGGCGTGAAGCACCCTGCGCTCGAGAGCCTGGGTCCGCTGATCAAGCCCGCGCGCGTGCAGGAACTGAGCGAGCTGGAAGTGAAGGACGAAACGCGCAGCCCGCACGAGCCGCCGAAGCATGACCTGTCCCGCCACAGCGGGATCATCACCTCGTTCCGACCGCCGAGCGAACAAACCGAGTGACCATGGGAAGCCTTGCCGGACAACGCCACATCAAGCTGAAGGACTTCGTCAGCTGGTTCGAGATCCCCGTGTACGACATCCGTCGTGCTGCGCGGTTCTATGGCACCCTCTACAACATGGAGATGGAGGTGAGCGTGAACGGGGAGTTCGCCATGGCCTACTTCCCCGCCGACAAGGGCATCGGGGGCGCGTTGATCTACGGTCCGGGCTGCGTGCCCAACGACACCGGCACGCTCGTGTACCTCAACGCAGGGAACGACCTGGACGGCATCCTGAGCCGCGTGGAGCTCGCGGGCGGCCGCGTGATCATGCCAAGGACCCTGATCAGCGAGGAGGCCGGCTGGTTCGCCCTTTTCATCGATTGCGAGGGCAACCGTGTCGCGTTGCACGAAGGCACGGCCACCAAGGCTCCGGCCAAGCCCGCCACCAAGCCTGCGGTGAAGAAGGCCCCCGCGAAAAAGGCGGCCCCGGGCAGGAAGCGCTGAGGCCGCGAGCCCTCAGGCCGTGACCACGCGGGCCTCGACCTTCCTGCGCTTGCGCCCGAAGCGGAACCCCGACACCTTCTCCATCAACCGGGTCATGATGTAGTACATCGCCGGCACGATGAAGAGGGTGAGGATGAGCGAGCTGGTGAGCCCGCCGATGATCACCCAGGCCATGCCGTTCTTCACCTCGGCGCCGTCGCCGCTGGCCAACGCGATGGGCAGCATGCCGAAGATCATCGCCACGGTGGTCATGAGGATCGGGCGCAAACGCTCGCGACCCGCCTCCACCAGGGACTCGATCAGCCCCATGCCCTCGCGCCGCAGGTGGTTGGCGAAGTCGACGATGAGGATGCCGTTCTTGCTAACCAGGCCCAGCAGCATGATGAGGCCCACGATCGCGAAGATGCTCAGGGGCTGCATCGAGAGCGCCAGGGCGAGGAAGGCGCCCACCAGCGCCACCGGGATGGAGAAGAGCACCACGAAGGGATAGAGCGCGTTCTCGTACAGCGCCACCATGATCAGGTACACGAGCAGGATGCCGAGCACGAGCGCCAGGCCCAGGCTGCCGAAGGCCTCGCCCTGGTTCTTCGCGTCGCCGAGGTAATCGATGATGATGCCGGGAGGCAGCTGCTCCCGGGCCATGGCCTTCTGGATCTCGGCCACGATGGTGCCGCTGGGGCGGCCCACGGCCGCGCTGTTGATGGTGATGCTGTTCAGGCGGTCGGTGCGTTGCAGCACGCTGTTGCCGAGCGTCTCGTACACATCGGCGAGCTGATCCAGCCGCACCGTGGCACCGCGGGCGTTCGTCACCATCAGGCCACGCACGCTCTGCACGTCCTGGCGGTCGGCCTGGTCCAGCCGCACGTTGATCGGGTACTCCTCACCGGCCTCCTTGAACTTGAAGCGGTCGTTGCCACGGAAGGCGGTCTGCACCGCGATGCCGATGTCGTTGCTGGTGAAGCCGAGCGTGCCCATGCGGTCCTGGTCCAGGCGCACCTTCACCTCGGGCTTCGGACTGCGGGTGCTGAACTGCACATAGTCCGTGCCGGGCGTGCCCTCGGTGATGCGTTTCACGATGCGGGCGGCCTTCCACAGGCTGTCCATCTCCACCCCCTTCACCGCGATCTGGATCGGGGTCTGCGCGCTGCCGGTGATGTTGGTCTGCGTCACCGTCACCTTGATGCCGGGGATGGCGCCCAGTTCATCGCGCAGGAGGGTGCCGAACTGCTCCGAGGTGATCCGGCGGTCGTGCTTCGGCACCAACTTCACGTTGATCTCCGAGAGGTTGGCGTTCGCGCTCCCCGCAGCACCGCGCTGTCCGCTCTGGGTGCCCACGTTGGTGAAGGCGTCGATCACCTCGGGATACTTGAGGATCACGCGTTCGGCGGCCAGCGTGAGGCGGTCGGTCTCCGCAAGCGAGGCTTGGGGCGCGGTCTCGAGCTGCACCAGGAACTCGCCACGGTCGCTGGGCGGAATGAAGGTTGCGCCGATGAAACCCGCGGGCACCAGCGCGATGGCGGCGATGAGGAGCGCGAGGATGGCGGACAATACATAGCGTTTGCGACGAAGTGCCTTGCCCAAGGCGCGGCCATACCAGTCCTGCAGGGCGGTCACCCCGCGTTCGAAGGTCAGGCTGAAGCGGCCCCAGAGGGTGCCGGTGGTGAGATGCTCGAGCCTGCCCCAGCGCGAGGCGAGCAGCGGCGTGAGGGTGAAGGCCACCACCAGGCTCATGAGGGTGCTGATCACCACCACCAGGGAGAACTCGCGCAGGATGTTGCCGATGAGACCGCCGGTGAGCGCCAGGGGCAGGAACACCACCACGTCCACCAAGGTGATGGCCATGGCGGTGAAGCCGATCTCGTTGCGTCCTTCCAGCGCCGCGCTCCAGCGGGTCTTGCCCATCTCCAGGTGACGGTAGATATTCTCCAGCACCACGATGCTGTCGTCCACCAGGATGCCGACCACCAGCGACAGCGCCATCAGGGTCATCAGGTTCAGCGAGAAGCCGAGGGCGTACATCAGGATGAACGTGGGGATCATGGCGCTGGGCAGGGCCACCAGCACGAAGAGCGAGCTGCGAACGCTGTGCAGGAAGAGCAGCATCACCAGGCCCACGATGAGCACCGCGAGCATCAGGTCGTCCATCACGGCGTTGGCGCTGGAGAGCGTGTACAGGCTCTGGTCGATGGCGATGCGGTAGTCGAAGCCGGTGTCGGCGAGCTGCGTCTTCAGCTCGGCCAGGCGCTTCTTCACCCCCTGGCTCACCTCCACCGCGTTGGCATCGCTCTGTTTCACGATCTGCATGCCGATGCCGGGCTGCCCGTTGATGCGGTTGAAGGTGGTGGCCTCGCTTAGGCCGTCCATGACGGAGGCGACGTCCTTGAGCTGGATGCGCGAGCCGTCCGCGCCCTCGCGCACCACGGTGTTGCGCAGGTCCTCCACGGTGCCGGCGCGGGCATCGAGGTTGATGGAGAGCCGGTCGGCGCGGGTCTCCACGTTGCCAGCGGGGAAGGTGGTGCTGTTGGCGCCCACGGCCTGCGCCACCTGGGCCGGGCTGATGCCGTAGGCCTTGAGCTTGTCGTTGTCCATCACCACCTGGATCTCGCGCTGCTGCGCACCGATCAGGGTCACGCTGCCCACACCGCCCACGTTGCTGATCATGGGGGCCACGCGGTCGTCCAGCAGCTGGTACAGGTCGGCGGGCGCGAGGTTGCTGCTGATGCTCAGGCGCAGGATGGGGATCTCGTCGGTGCTGAAGCGGCGCACCACGGGATCATCGGCATCCTCCGGCAACAGGGCGCGCACCTGGTCGATGCGGCGCTCGGCATCGCGCTGGGCGTCGTTCACATCGGTGCCCTGCTTCAGCGTGATGGTGAGGGCGGACACCCCCTCGGTGCTGGTGCTGGTGATCTGGTCCACCCCTTCGATCGCGCTCACCGCGTCCTCGATGGGCTTGGTGAGCGTGTTCTGGACCTCCTCGGGCGACGCACCGCGGTAGGTGGTCTGCACCATGATCACGTTGGCCTCGAACTTGGGCAGCAGGTTGTAGTTGAGCTGCTTGTAGCTGAGGAAGCCGAACAGGATCAAGGTGACGAAGATCACCGTGATCAGCAGCGGGCGTTTGATCGCGACTTCGGTAATGGACATGGTTCCTGTTCTGTTGAACCGCTCGGGGGTCAAAGGGCTCCGTAGCGGCCGTTCACCTGCGTTGATCGATGATCAGTGCTTGCCGCTCAAGCGCACCTTGCTTCCGTCCGTGAGGTTCAGCTGGCCGCTCAGCACCACGGTCTCACCCGCGACCAGTCCCTTCAGCACCTCCACGCGCTCGCCCACTTCTCGGCCCAGTACCAGGTCGCGGCGTGTCGCGCGCAGGTCAATGCTGTCGCCCGTCACCGCGTACACGTACGGTGTCTTGATCCCTTCCGCCAGGGCCTCCTTGGGGATGGCGAGCATGCGCACGGCCTCGCCACCGGTGAAGCGCACGCTGACGAAGGTGCCGCTCTTCAGCGGGTGCGCCTTGCCGTTCTGCACGGCCACCTCCACCAGGTAATTGTGGCTGGCATCGCCCCGCGGGCTCACGAAGGTCACCTTGCCCTGGAAGGTCTCCCCGGGGAACACATCGCTGGTCACCGACACGGCCAGGCCCTCCTTCACACGGTAGGCATCGCGCTCGCTCACGTGCACCCGGGCCTTCAGGCGGCTCACGTCCACCACCTCCACCACGGCCGTGTTGGCGCCCACGTACTCGCCCACCTCCACGTTCTTCGCCACCACCACGCCGGTGACCGGACTGATCACCTGGGCATCGCGGATCTGTTGACGGATCTGGTCGGTGCGTACCTGCTGGTTCCGGTAGTTGTAGTGCACCTCGTCGTAGTTCGCTTCGGGCACGGCCTTGCCCTCGAACAGGTCCTTGTAGCGCAGATCGTCCTTCCGCAGCTTCTCCAGCGCGAGTTCGGCCGCCTCCAGTTCAAGCTGCTTCTGCGCCACGTCCAGGCTGCCGAGCACCTGTCCCTTGCTCACCCGCGAACCAAGGTCCACGTTGAGGCTGGCGAGCTTGCCCTGGGCCTGCACCATCACCTTTGCATGGTCGTAGGGCTCCAGCGTGCCCGGCACGGTGAAGGTGCCTTCCACGTCGGTGATCGCGGTGGTGAAGGCGGTCACCGGGATGGCGAACCCGCTGCGGTCCACGGGCTGTTTGGCCGCGTCGAGCTTCTTCTTGTTCGCGGCCAGTTTCAGGCCGATGCCCAGGGCCAGCGCGACCAGCACAAGGGGCAACATCCATTTACGGTTCTTCATGGCGCCGTGGCGTCTGTGGGGTTCGATCAAAGTGTCTTGGCGTAGTCGAGCAGGGTGCCCTTCGCCTTCTCCAGGTCGATCAGGGCGATGATGCGGTTGAGGTGCGAGGTGACCCAGTTGTTGCGGGCCTCCTTCAACTGGTAGTCGGCGTTCAGCAGGTCGCTGAGGGAGGCCGTGCCCTGCTGGTACTTGAGGTTGGTGTTGGCGAACACGTCCTGGGCCAGTTGCAGGTTGGACTCGTCGCTCTCCACGTTGGCATTGCTGGCGAGCAGGCGCGTGTCGGCGTTCTGGTAGTCGAGCTGGAACCCGAGGATGTTGTCGCGCTGGCGCTCGCGGGCGTTCTCCAGGGCGATGCGGCTCTGCTGGATCTGGCTGCTGCGGCGCAGACCGCTGAACACCGGCACGTTCAGCTTCAGGCCGATCGAAGCGAAGTCGTACCACGAGTTGAAGCTGGCGCCCAGATCGTTGCCTTGGGCCATTGTTCCCACGCGGCCATAGGCGCTCAGGGTGGGGATGAAGGCGTTCCGCTTGCGGCGCAGATCGATGGACTGCATGAGCACGGATTGCTCGTCGAACTGGTAACTGAGCAGGTTGGCGGGTGCGAAGGAGGTGGCACTGGGCTGGCGCATGTTCTCCGAGGTCCGCTGCGGCTCCGTCAGCTCCAACGGCTCGCTGATGGGCATGCCGATGATGCGCTTGAGGCGGGCGACCGCGAGGTCGTAATTGGCCTGGGCCACCGTGCGCTGCGAGGCGATGTTCCGCCGTGTCACCTCCACGCGGTCCACGTCCAGTTCTTGCACCACGCCCTTCGCCAAGCGCAACTGCAGGATGGGTACCAGCGCATCGTACTGCTTCAGGTTCTCGTCGAGCAGGCGTACCTGCTCCCGGTAGGTCTGGGCCTGCGCATAGGTGTGTGCCACATCGTACACCAATTGCTCCTCCACCTGCCGGGAACGGATGTCGGCCATCGCCTGGTTCGGGCGGCTGGCCTGGATACCGTTGAGCTGCGCCACGTCCACGAGCACCTGCTCGGCCTGCAGGTTCACGTTGGTGATGTACTGGGTGCCGAACTGCACCGGCGTGGGCCGGTCGCTGAACACACCGGCCGGCAGGATGGTGGTCTGGCGCTTCAGGTTGTCGTCCAGCTGCCCGTAGCCGTTCACCTGCGGGAGGTACCCGCTCACGGCCTCCTGGGCCTGGGCATCGGCCCGGCGCCGTTCGTTCGCGGCGATGACCATGTTCGCACTGTGCACCCGACCGTAGTCGAGGGCCTCGCGCAGTGTGAAGGCCTGCTGGGCCTGGATGACAGAGGCACCGAATAAGGCGAGGGAAAGAATGCTGCTCCTCATTTCACGTCCCCGGAATTGGCTGTTTCATCCATCGTGCGCAGGACCTTGAGGAAGACCGACAGGTCCTTCTCCCCGATACCGCCGAGCACCTGCGCGAAGACCTTGGAGCGCAGCTTCGAGGCCTTGCGGTGGATCTCCTGGCCCGACCTGGTCACCACCAGGATCTTCCGCCGCCGGTCGTCCGGGTCCATCTGGCGCTCGATCCAGCCGGCCTGCTCCATCTCGTCGATCTGGCGCAGCATCACGCTCTTGTCCTTCGCGAAGTGGTTGGCCAGATCCGTCTGCACCGCCCGGCTGTTGGTGAGCAGGAAATCCAGCACGCCGAACTGCGGCAGCCGCAGCTCGGATCCGTGGCTGTCCAGTTCCACGGCCATGAGGCGCACCACGCTGCGCATGGTGGTGGGCAGAAGCTGTGCGATGTCGTCCGTTAGGATGCTCATGTCGATAGTTGCGTTCTGCAACGGCACAAATGTATGCATTGTTGTCTTTTGCAACTATTGCTTTGTGCCTCTATTTGGGATGGACGGTTCCACAGGGCCCTCCAGTGGCGTATGCCGGCCATGGGTCCATGCGCCTCCCCCATGGGTCAACGGCGCCACGACCCCCTGACCCTCAAACGGTCCCACACGTATGTTCGCCCTTGGACCGCACCCGATCGATGGCGGTACCGCTTCCCTATCTTGTCCCGCACGGTCCCAGCCTGCCTTGCCCATGCCCAACGCCACGGCCGTCCACACCCGCTCCCACTACAACGCCGCCCGGCGCCGGTCCCACACCTGGGACCAGTTGAAGCTGGCCTGCATGGACCTCGATGAAGGCCGTGGCACCCCGCAGGAGGTCGAGGCCATCCTGAAGGACCTCCACGCCATCGAGCTGTATTGGGCCTTCCCCGGCCGGGAAACGGTGCAGCAACTGAGTGACATGCTCCGCAGCAAGGAGCACCACGGGCTTCATCTTGCGGTGAACCACGTGGTGCGCATGCTCAGCAGCGGCTCGTTCCGCAGCGACACGGTGGCCATGCTCGATCCCCGCTCGGGGCGCAACGAGCTGCTCGCCGATGAGGCCGAAAAGCCGCGCCCCAACTACTTCGAGGTGCTTTTCGTCGACGACATCGACGACGTGGAGGAGGAGGCGCTGAAACAGAAGCTGAAGAAGGTCCGCGACAAGAGCGACGAGTTCGTGTACGACACCGTAGTGGTGCGCACCGTGCAGGACGCACTGATCGCACTCCTCTTCAACCACAACATCCAGGCGGTGGTGGTACGCTTCGGGGTGCCCTACCCCAGCAGCAACCACAAAGGCGTGCTGCGGGAGTTCACCCGTGCCATCGACGCGCTCAACCCCGGCGACATCGGCCGCGCCAACATGGGCCCCTACCTGGGCCGCATCTGCCGCTGGTTCCGCCCCGAGGTGGACCGCTACTACGTGACCGACACGCCGGTGGACGGGCTGAAGGACACCACGCTGGCCACCTTCAAGCGCATCTTCTACCGCACCGAGGACCTCACCGAGTTGCACCTCACCATCCTGCGCGGCACGATGGAGAAGTTCGAGACGCCCTTCTTCACCGCGCTGAAGGACTACAGCCGCCGGCCCATGGGGGTGTTCCACGCCATGCCCATCAGCCGCGGCAACAGCGTGTTCAAGAGCCGGTGGATCCAGGACTTCGGCGAGTTCTACGGCCGCAATCTCTTCCTGGCCGAGACCAGCGCCACCACCGGCGGCCTCGATTCGCTACTGCAGCCCACCGGTCCGCTGAAGAAGGCGCAGGAGCTGGCCGCGCGCGCCTTCGGTAGCCAGCACACTTTCTTCGCCACCAACGGCACCAGCACCACCAACAAGATCGTGGTGCAGGCGCTGGTGGAGCCCGGCGACATCGTGCTCATCGACCGCGACTGCCACAAGAGCCACCACTACGGCATGGTGCTGAGCGGCGCGTACCCGGTGTACCTGCACAGCTACCCGCTCACCAAGTACAGCATGTACGGCGCGGTGCCGCTGTCGCACATCCGCGAACAGCTCTGCGCGCTGCGGAAAGGCGGGCGGCTGGACAAGGTGAAGATGCTGCTGCTCACCAACAGCACTTTCGACGGCGTGGTGTACAACGTGGAGCGCGTGATGGAGGAGGTGCTCGCCATCAAGCCCGACATCGTGTTCCTGTGGGACGAGGCCTGGTGGGCCTTCGCCCGCTTCAGCTACGTGCTGCGCCAGCGCACCGCGATGCACGTGGCCGCCAAGCTCGCCCGCAAGTACCGCACGCCCGAGTACCGCGCCGAATACGCCGCGCACATCAAGGGCCTGAAGAAGGGCGAGGAGCCGCGCCTGCCCGACCCCGACAAGGTGCGCATCCGCGTGTACGCCACGCAGAGCACGCACAAGACGCTCACCTCGCTGCGCCAGGGCAGCATGATCCACATCTGGGACGAGGACTTCGTGAAGAAGAGCGAGGCCAGCTTCCACGAGGCGTACATGACGCACACCAGCACCAGCGCCAACTACCAGATCCTCGCCAGCATGGACGTGGGCCGGCGGCAGGTGGAGTTCGAGGGCTTCGAGCTGGTGGAGAAGGCCATCGAGCTGGGGCTGCTGCTGCGGCGTACCATCCGCGAGAACCCGCGGCTGAACAAGTGGTTCGACATCATCACCATCGGCGAGCTCATTCCCAGTGAATACCGGCAGAGCGGACTGGACAGCTACTATCGCCGCGACCAGGGCTGGAACGCGATCGAGAAGGCGTGGGCCACGGACGAGTTCGCGGTGGACCCCACCAAGATCAACCTCTACACGGGCAAGACCGGGATCGACGGGGACACCTTCAAGAACAAGTTCCTGATGGACAAGCACCAGATCCAGATCAACAAGACCTCGCGGAACTCGGTGCTCTTCATGACCAACATCGGCACGACGCGGGGCTCGCTCGCGTACCTCACCAAGGTGCTGCTGCACATCGCGGACGAGCTGGAGGCGCGCAACGCCGGTTTCGAGCACGACGACAAGCGCGCACATCTGGCCCGGATCCGTGCGCTCACCGAGGAGATCCCGCCCCTGCCCGATTTCAGCAGCTTCCACCGCAGTTTCCAAGGCCAGCCCGGCGTGCCCGGCGGTGACCTCCGTTCCGCGTACTTCCTCGCCTACGACGAAAAGCGATGCCGGCACGTGAAGCTCGACGCCGCGCTGGCCGAGATGAAACAGGGGGGCGAGCTGGTATCCGCCTCCTTCGTGATCCCCTACCCACCGGGCTTCCCCGTGCTGGTGCCGGGGCAGGTCATCAACAAGGAGATCATCGACTTCCTCATCGCCATCGACGTGAAGGAGATCCACGGCTACCGCCCGGAGCTGGGCCTGCGCGTGTTCACCGATGCAGCACTGGGAAGGCAACGGACCACGACGGCCATGGGGGGGATGAAGCAAATGACAAGCTCCAAGTCCTACGTGTCAAGCCTCAAGACATCCGCACGCAAGAAGAAGTAAGCCATGAGCAAGAAGACCAAGGCGACCGCGAAGAAGACCCCGGCCCGCCGCAAGGCCGCCAAGAAAGCCCCCGCCAAGCGCACGGCACGCAAGGCTGCGAAGCCCGGAACGAGCCGACCGGTGAAGAAGACCGCTACGAAGAAGAAGGCGCCGGTCAGGAAGCTGGTAGTGCGCAAGAAGAGCGTTTCGCGACGCCAGCCCAACGGGCGGGTCGAGGCCCGGCGTGGCAGCGCCGCACTCAAGGGCATCAGCGACATCCGGCGCTTCTTCCACCGCAACGAGGTGCCGCTCTATTTCATCAGCGCCACCAACTTCAACCTGCTGGGCGCGGACGAGTGGATCAAGGGCTTCAAGTTCATCACCTACATCGACTGCTTCGACGGGCTGCACCCCAACCTGATGAGCCCGCGCACCGAGGAACCGCACGAGGAGTTCCAGAGCATCGAGGACATCAACAACTACCTGCTCACGCACAGTGAGGTGCGCGACTTCATCGAGAGCAGGAGGATGAGCGGGAAGACCGCAGGGAAGGCCCTATTCCTGATGTTCGATGAGAAGACCGAAGCGCTGGCGAAGAAGGCCGGGCTCGAGGTGATCTTCCCGCCCGCCAAGCTGCGCAGCTGGCTGGACAACAAGGTGAACACCAACCGCGTGGCCGAGAAAGCCGGCGTGCCTTGCGTGCCCTATGTGCTCAGTCCCGTGAAGAACTACGCGCACCTCCTGCAGGTGGCCGCGAAGGGCAAGCTCGGCAGCGACCTGGTGGTGCAGACCCCCTACGGCGACAGCGGCCACACCACATTCTTCATCAAGAACGAGGCGGAGTACGCCAAGTACGCCAAGGAGATCGAGGCGGAGAAGGAGTGCAAGATCATGAAGCGCATCAACTGCCGCGGTGCGGCCATGGAGGCCTGCGTCACGCGGCACGGCACCATCGTGGCCCCGTTGATGACGGAGCTGGTGGGCTTCAAGGAGCTGACCCCGTACAAGGGCGGCTGGTGCGGCAACGAGATCTACGCCGACACCTTCACGCCGGAGATCCGTGCGAAGGCCCGCCGCTATGCGCGCAAGTTCGGCGACCAGCTGCTGAAGGAGGGCTACAAGGGCTACTTCGAGCTCGACTTCCTGATCGACACCGACAACGGCGAGATCTACCTCGGCGAGCTGAACCCGCGCGTGACCGGCGCGAGCTCCATCACCAACCACGCCGCCTTCGCCCTGGCGGACGCGCCGCTCCACCTCTTCCATACGCTGGAATGGATGAACGTGCCGTACGAGCTGAGCGTGAACGCGCTGAACCGGCGTTGGAGCGATGAGCGCAACATCGACAGCTGGGGCCAGATGGTGATCAAGTACACCGCCGATGATGTGCAGCGCGTGACCGACGCGCCCCGCAGCGGCATCTGGCGCATGCGCGACGACGGCAGCATCTACTTCTGGCGCATGGACACGCACCGTCGCTATGTGGAGAAGGACAACGAGGCCTTCTTCCTGCGGATCACGCGTCCCGGCGACTGGTTCTACGAAGGTGCCGACATGGGCATCCTGGTGATGCGCGACCGCATGATGACCGACGACTTCCAGCTCACCGAACGCGCCAAGAAGTGGCTGGCGGCCATCCGCGGGCAGTTCAAGAGCATGGCCCCCGGAGCGCATGGCACCAACGGGCATGAGCACCTGCTGGAGGTGGGCGGGTTCAAGATGATGTAAATGCGAGTGGCGAGTAGTGAGTGGCGAGTAGTGAGTGGTAGCTGCAGCGGCAGACTCACCACTCACTACTCGCCACTCGCCACTCCTCGAACGAAGTGAGAGCGATGTACGTCCACCTGAAACTCGTCAAGGAACCCTGGCCCAGCGACCGCTGGCAGAAGTTCTTCGACCATGCCTGGCCCCTGTTCCGCATCTGGTACGAGAGCGAGGGACTGGAGAAACGCCCCGACCAGGCGACCTGCCGGAACATGCTGGAGCTGCACATGCCGGAACTGATCCCGGTGTACAACAGCCTGTGCCGCCTGGCGAACAACGACGATGTCGCCTCGCGCTTCCTGAGCATGTGGAACCCGCCGCCCTACATGGCCGGGTGCTCGCAGGTGGCGTGGACCAAGGGCGCGCCCACCCTCATCCGCAACTACGACTTCGACCCGCGCTACTTCGATGGGCGCCTCCGCTACACCGAGTACTGCAAGCCCGTCATCGGCATCCAGGACAGCGCCTGGGGCCTGCTCGACGGCATGAACGTAGACGGCCTGGCCGTATCGCTGGCCTTCGGTGGCCGCAAGGTGTGGGGCTCCGGCTTCGGCATCCCGCTGGTCATCCGCTACGTGCTGGAGACCTGCAGCACCACCGATGAAGCGTGCGCTGTGCTTTCCCGCATCCCGGTGCACATGGGGTACAACGTCACCGTGGTGGATAAGAGCGGCAAGTACGCCACCGTGTACATGAACCACGACAGGCCGGCCCAGGTGATCTACCAGGCCGTGGCCTGCAACCACCAGCACCAGGTGGAGTGGGACGAGTACGCCGCCTTCACCCACACCATCGAGCGCAAGCACCACCTGGAGCACAGCATCGCGCAGCCCAAGCTCACTCGGGCCGCGCTCATCAAGCAGTTCCTCAAGCCACCGCTGTACAGCCAGCAATACCTGCGCGGCTTCGGCACGCTGTACACCGCAGCCTACGACGTGGCCAAGGGCCGGGTGCAGATCATCTGGCCGGACAAGCAGGTGGAGGCGAGCTTCACGCGTTTCGAGGAGCAGGAGGTGCAGGTGGTGCTGTTGAGGCCGGTGGGGAGGTACTTGGCGAAGTAGTGCTCGGGACGGAGAGTTATCATTGTTTGAACCACAGAGGCCACAGAGAACACAGAGGACAGCGTTCAACACCACTCATGGCATTTCTCTATGCCCTCTGTGCTCTCTGTGGTTCAGTTGGATGAGCGCGGCGAATGCACAGCGATGAACTCCACCATGAACAAGTCCTGGTCATACAATGAGCTCAGTGGAGAGATCATTGGCGCTGCGATCGAAGTGCATCGGGAGCTCGGTCCTGGGTTGCTCGAAAAGGTCTATGAGGAGGCGCTTTGTCATGAACTACGACTGCGCGGCATCCCGTTCAGGCGTCAGGTCCTTGTGCCTGTTCTTTACAAGGGTGCTGAGCTGAAGGCTCCCTGTAAATGTGATCTCTGGGTTGCCGGAATGATCATCGTGGAGAACAAAGCGGCATCCGCGTTGACCCCGATCGATGACGCACAATTATTGGGATACCTGAAGCTCATGGACCAAAGGCTCGGCCTCCTGATGAACTTCAATGTCAAGTTCCTGAAGCAAGGCGTCCGCCGTATTGTGAACGGTTCGTTGGAATGATCACTTAGGTCTTAAAGCGGTTCACTGACTAAGACCCCGGCATTCCTCTGTGCCCTCTGTGCTCTCTGTGGTTGATCCAAGGCCGCTTCAGCGGCCCATAAATTCGCACCATGCCCGCCACGCTCACCTCCCTCTTCACCCCCGCCAACCTGATCAACGGCTCCTGGTCGTTCGAGGGCGATGGCACCTTCAACACGGTCGTGGACAAGTACCACGGCACCGAGTTGGCCCGGATACCCCACGCCACCGAGGCGCAGATGGAGGAAGCGATCGCCGCGGCATATGCCAGCCGTGACGCGCTCCGGAAGACGAGCGCCGGGGAGCGCAGCGCGAAGCTGGATGCGCTTGCTGACCGGATCGCGAAGCATGAAGCGGAGGTCGTCGAGCTGATGGTGAAGGAGGCCGGCAAGCCGATCGGTGCGGCACGGATCGAGGTCGCGCGCAGCATCACCACGGTGCGGACAGCCGCAGCGGAGGCCCTGCGTTTCAGCGGTGAGGTGACGCCGATGGACTTCGGCGCCGGTGCAGGGAAGACCGCCTTCACGAAGCGCTTCCCCATCGGCGTTATCGCCGCTATCACGCCCTTCAACTTCCCGCTCAACCTCGTGCTGCACAAGGTGGCCCCGGCCATGGCAGTGGGCTGCCCCGTGGTGCTGAAGCCCTCACCCCAGGCGCCGCTCTGCTCCTACGTGCTCGCACGCTTCATGGAGGAGATCGGGTGGCCGAAGGGCGCCTTCCACGTACTGATGTGCGGTGTGCCCGTGGCCGAGAAGCTGGTGAAGGACGAGCGCGTGGCCATGCTCAGCTTCACCGGCAGCGACAAGGTGGGCTGGCACCTGAAGAACATCTGCGGCAAGAAGAAGCTCGCCCTGGAGCTCGGTGGCAACGCGGCGGTGATCGTGGACGCCGGCGTGGACCTCGCCGCAGCGGCGAAGACCGTGGCCGCCGGAGCGAACGCGTACGCGGGCCAGACCTGCATCAGCACACAGCGCATCTATGCGGTGAAGAGCGTCTCCGCGACTTTCCGTGACCTGCTCGTGAAGGAGTACGCAGCGCTGAAGGCCGGTGATCCGAGCGATACGCAAGTGACGGTGGGCCCCATCATCGACAAGGGCCATTTCGAGCGCATCGGCAGCTGGGTGGATGAAGCGGTGAAAGGCGGCGCCACCCTGCTCGCGGGTGGCAAGCCGGTCGATGCGGATCGCAACGTTTACGCCCCCACCCTGCTCACCGACACGAAGAACAGTATGCGCGTGAGCTGCGCCGAGGTCTTCGGGCCGGTCGCGGTGATCGAGGAGGTGGCCGACTTCGACGAGGCCATCGCCCGGGTGAACGACAGCACCTACGGCCTGCAGGCCGGCGTGTTCACCGACTCTGTGGCGCACATGAAGAAGGCCCACGAGGAGCTGGAGGTGGGCGGCGTGATCATCGGCAATGTGCCGGGCTTCCGCATTGACAGCATGCCCTACGGCGGCATCAAGGACAGCGGCCTGGGGCGTGAAGGCCTGAAGTACGCGATGGAGGAGATGAGCGAGCCGCGGTTGCTGGTATGCTGAGGTTCACCACAGAGGCACGGAGGGCACAGAGAAATACATCCGCTTGGGCGGTGTCCGATCTCATAGTCCGATCCGCATTCCTCTGTGTGCTCTGTGGCCTCTGTGGTTCACCCTTCGCGCTTCTCCAGCTTATCGATCCGCTCCACGATCTTGTCCAGGTTTCGGAAGTGTATGTAGCTCTTGCGGTACTTCTGCACCTCGAAGGCCGGTGAGCCCATGTAGGCCTCGCCCGGCTTGGTGTCCTTGCTGATGCCGCTCTGGGCCGCGATGATGGTGCCGTCCGCGATCTTCAGGTGGCCGATGATGCCGACCTGTCCGCTGAACATGCAGTTCTTCCCGATCTTGGTGGAACCCGCCACCACGCCGCCAGCCGCGTAGTACGTGTTCTCGCCCACCTCCACGTTGTGCGCGATGTGGATGAGGTTGTCGAACTTGACCCCCTTCCGCAGGATGGTGCTGCCCAGCGTGGCGCGGTCGATGGCGCAGTTCGCGCCGATCTCCACATCGTCCTCGATCACCACGTTGCCGATCTGCGGGATCTTGGCACCACCATCGGGACCGGTCGCGAAGCGGAAGCCGTCGCTGCCGATCACCGTGCCGCTGTGGATGATGCAATTGGCGCCCACCACGCAGTCCGAATAGATGGTGACGTTGGCGAACACCGTGGTGTTGTCGCCGATCGTGACGTTGTCCCCGATGTAGCTCTGGGGGTAGATCTTCACGTTGTTCCCCAGCTTCACGTTCTCCCCGATGAAGGCCAGCGGACCGATGTAGCAGTTGTCACCGTGGGTGGCGCCGGCGCTGAGCACGGCCTGCGGGGAAATGCCCTTCTTGTCGAGCTTGATCGTATTGTACATCGCCAGCACCTTGGCGAATGCGCCCTGGGCATCGGCCACGCGCACCAGCGTGGAAGTGACCGGTCCGGTGAGCTCGAAGGCGTTGCCGATGATGACCACGCTCGCCGTGGTTGTGTAGAGGTACTGGGCATAGGCCGGGTTGGCCAGGAACGAAAGCGAACCAGGGCCACCCTCCTCGATCTTGGAAAGACGGGAAACGGTGGCGTTCGGGTCCCCCTCCACGGTGCCTTGGAGGAGCTGGGCGATCTGGGCGGCGGTGAACTGCATGGTGCCAAGGTATCGACCCGTTCAACGCTGCAAAAGCGGTGTGCGATCTTTGGCGCGTATGACCGAGCTGGACGTCCGTGACAAGGTGAAGCTGCTGCCCCATCAGCCGGGGGTGTACCAGTTCTTCGACGTGGAGGGCAAGATCCTCTACGTGGGCAAGGCGAAGGACCTGCGCAACCGCGTCAGCAGCTACTTCGCCAAGTCGCACCTGGACGGCAAGACCGCGGCGCTGGTGCGCAAGATCGTGGACCTGCGCACCATCGTGGTGCCCACCGAGTTCGAGGCGCTGCTGCTTGAGAACTCGCTGATCAAGGAGCACCAGCCCCGGTACAACATCCTCCTGCGCGACGACAAGAGCTTCCCGTGGATCCGCATCCGCAACGAGGCCCTGCCCCGTGTGGAGGGCATGCGCAATCCCGAGGAAGACGGCGCCGAGTACTACGGTCCGTACGCCAGCGTGCGCACCATGCGCACCGTGCTCGACCTCGTGCACAAGCTCTACAAGCTGCGCACCTGCAACTACGACCTCAGCCCCGCCAACGTGGCCAAGGGAAAGTACAAGCGCTGCCTGGAATACCACATCGGCAACTGCAAGGGTCCGTGCGAAGGGCTGCAGTCGGCGGAGGAATACGAGGCGAACGTGGCGCTCGTGAGGCAGATCGTGAAGGGACGCGTGAACGGCGTGCAAAAGCTGCTGAAGGAGCTGATGCATGCACACGCCGAAAAACTCGAGTTCGAGGAGGCCGAGGAGCTACGGGAGAAGATCGCGCGGATCGAGCAGTACCGCTCGCGCAGCATCGTGGTGAACCCCGACATCGGCGACGTGGACGTGTTCGGCATGGCCGGCGACACCAGTGGCATGTGCGTGAACTACATGCGCGTGATCGATGGCGCGGTGGTGCACGGCATCACCATCGAGCTGAAGCGCCGGCTCGACGAGACCGAGGAGGAGCTGCTGCAGCTGGCCATCGCCGAGCTGCGCCAGCGCTACCAGAGCAACGCGTCCGAGGCCATCGTGCCCTTCGACCCGGGGCTGGAGGTGCCAGGCGTGCAATTCACCGTGCCCCAGCGTGGCGACAAGAAGCAGCTGCTGGAGCTCTGCGAGCGCAACGCCAACTTCTTCTTCCTCGACAAGCAAAAGCAGGAGAAGCTGGTGGATCCCGAGGCCGCCACCAACCGCATCCTTGAGCAGATGAAGCAGGACCTGCGCCTGCAAGAGCTGCCGCGCCACATCGAGTGCTTCGACAACAGCAACACCCAGGGCACCGACCCGGTGAGCGCCTGCGTGGTGTTCAGGGACGCCAAGCCCAGCAAGAAGGACTATCGGCACTTCAACATCCGCACCGTGGAAGGTCCGGATGACTTCGCCAGCATGGAGGAAGCGGTGGAACGGCGCTACAGCAGGTTGATCAAGGAAGGCGAGCCTCTGCCCCAGTTGGTGGTGATCGACGGCGGCAAGGGTCAGTTGGGTGCCGCGCTGAACGTGTTCGACCGGCTCGGTCTCCGGGGCAAGGTGGCCTTGGTCGGCATCGCGAAGCGGCTGGAGGAGCTGTACTTCCCCGGGGACCCCGTTCCCCTGCACATCGACAAGCGCAGCAGCACCCTGAAGGTGATCCAACAGATGCGCGACGAGGCGCACCGCTTCGGCATCACGCACCACCGTGGCAAGCGCAGCAAGCGCATCGTGCGTACCGCACTGCAGGACATACCGGGCATCGGTCCGGAGACGGCGCGCAAGTTGATCGTGCGCTTCGGCAGTATCAAGGGTGTTCAGGAGGCTTCGCTGGACCAGCTCATCGCCGAGGTGGGCGAGCGCAAGGCGGCGTTGCTGAAGGAACGCTTGAACGCGCAGTGATGGCGCAGGTCACCATCCTCCTTCCCTTCCGCAACGCGGCCCGCACCCTGGATGCCGCCATCGCCTCCATCGCGGAGCAGTCCTTCGGCGACTGGCACCTGTTGCTGATCGACAACGCGAGCACCGACGATGGTCCAGCGATCGCCGCGCGCTGGGCGCGAACGGATGGCCGCATCACACTTCTGACCGAACCCACCATCGGGATCGCGCACGCGCTCAATGCCGGACTGGCACACTCGACAACGCCCTTGATCGCCCGGATGGATGCGGATGATGTGTGCCATCCTGATCGGCTTGCCCGGCAGGCGGCCTACCTGGACGCGCACCCGGAGGTCGGTGTGCTCGGCACGCGCACGGTGTTCGCCACCACGGTGGAGAAGAGCAGCGGTATGGCCTGGTACGTTGAATGGCAGAACGCCATCCTCACACCACATGACCACTACGTAAAACGCTTCGTGGATGCTCCGCTGGCGCACCCCACGGTGATGTTGCGCCGCGCATTGGTGGAGCAGCTTGGCGACTACAGCACGGAGCCCCTTCCCGAGGACCATGAGCTGTGGCTGCGCTGGATGGACGCCGGCGTGCGCTTCGCGAAGCTGCCCGAGACCCTGCTCACCTGGAACGACCATGCCGAGCGCCTGAGCCGCACGCACCCCAACTACAGCATCAATGCCTTCTTCCGTACCAAGGCGAAGTGGCTGGCGCGGTGGATCCGGCGGCAGACCCCTGATCGGCCGGTGATCATCGCGGGCACCAGTGGATTGTGCCAGGCCCGCACCGCGCTGCTCGAGGCCGAGGGCATCGTGGTAACGGCCTACACCGACGTGAAACCCCGCGAGGTGCCCGGCTATGCGTTCATCCCGCACGATGCGCTCCCACCGCGTGGCGAGGCCCTGATCGTGTCCTTCATCTCGCAACGGGGAACCGGCGACCGCATCGCGGCATACTTCACCGGCATGGGACTCGTGGAGGGCGAGGACTTCATCCTGGCCGCCTAGTCGCCAGTACCTTTCCGCACCATGGTCACGCCACCTGTGTTCACGGACCAGCACATGGAACGGCTGCGCGCCTTCCATGCGAACGGGGCCACACGCCCGGCCACTTTCCGCCGCAAGGCCTTGCAGGCGCTTGACCGGTCGCTACGCGCCGAAGAGAACGCGTTGCTCGCGGCCATGCACGCGGACATGGGCAAGCCCGTGTTCGAAGCGTACATGAGCGATGTGGGCCTCGTGTACAAGGAACTGAACCATGCGCTGGAGCATCTGGACGCATGGATGCGGCCCACCGCGGTGCCCACGCCCACCGCGCTGCAACCCGCGTCCAGCAAGGTGCACAAGGAGCCGCTCGGCGTGGTGCTCATCATCGCACCCTGGAACTATCCAGCACTGCTGCTCCTGTCCCCGCTCATCGGCGCCATCGCCGCCGGCAACTGCGCCGTGGTGAAGCCGAGCAACGAGGCGCCGCGGACCGCTGCGGTACTGGAACGCATCGTACGGAACGCGTTCGCGGAAGAGCACGTCACCCTGGTGCAGGGGCCCGGACGATCGATCGGCCCCGCGTTGATCGAACGGCATCGCTTCGACCACATCTTCTTCACCGGAAGTGCGGCGGTGGGTGCGCAGGTGATGGCGATGGCCGCGCGGCACCTCACGCCCGTCACCCTGGAGCTGGGTGGCAAGAGCCCGGCGATCGTGGACCGCCGCGTGGACCTGCGGGTGGCGGCAGGGCGCGTGGCCTGGAGCAAGTTCTTCAACGCCGGACAGACCTGCATCGCCACCGATCACGCCTTCGTGCACGCGGACGTCCTTGAGCCGTTCCTGCAGGAATTGCAGCGGTCCGTGCAGCGCTTCTACGGCAGCGATCCGCGCCAGAGCCCGCACTTCGCGAGGCTGGTGAACACGCGGCGCTTCAACACTGTAAAGGGATACCTCGGCGAGGGCCGCATCCACATCGGCGGGGAGCACGATGCGGGTGAGCGCTACGTGGCGCCCACAGTGATGACGGAGATCCCACCGGACGCTGCCCTGATGCGCGAGGAGATCTTCGGTCCGGTGCTGCCGGTGATCCCGTGGCGCGAACGCGAAGAGGTGCTGGCGTTCGTGCGCCGGAACCCGCATCCGCTGGCCGCCTACATCCACAGCAAGGACCGGTCAGCACAGCAATGGTTCACGGAGCGCATCCCCTTCGGCGGTGGCTGCATCAACCACGCCATGCTCCAGTTCGGCAACCCCGCGCTGCCCTTCGGTGGTGTGGGCACCAGCGGCATGGGGCACTACCACGGCCGGCACACGTTCGACCTGTTCTCGCACCACAAGGGTGTGGTGAAGGCGCCCACCTGGATCGAGCATGGCTTACAACTGCCGCCGTACACACCGCTGAAGGAGCGGTTGTTGCGCTGGTTGCTCCACTGATCACACGACCCGTTCCGCTCGCTTCGGCCGCAGCCGATCACGCACCAGGACCAGGTGCTCCTCGTCGCACTCCAACGTAGCGATGCAGCGCACCGGCATAGGCGTTACCCAGTGCCGATGGCCGGCGATGCCCTCCTTCGCGCAGAACTCCTCCACGTGATGCAGGAAGTGTTCCGCCGTGGCGGACGCATCGGGGCCGAAGAAGTCCCAGTGGAAGCGTAGCCGTGCCATGTGTGTGCGGCCCAAGGATAGCTGGCAGCAGGACTTCCCCGGCGCAACCCTGTACGCAGCCGACCGTAAGAACGGCCCGATCGCCTGACTCGGGCGACCATCGTGAGCACCCTGCGTACATATTCCATTAGCCTGGCGATCAGCGCCTTGTGCATCGGCGCGAACGCCCAAAGCCCCTTCACCGCCACGGCGGGTACTGAGTTCTGGGCCGGCTTCATGCAGAATGCCTACGGCAGCCAGACGCTCACGCTGACCATCTCCGCGCAGAACCCGGCGACCGGCACCGTGAGCATTCCGCTGACCGGCTGGTCGACCAATTTCAACGTGACGGCGAACGGCATCGCCCAGGTGGTGGTGCCCAACACGGCCGAGCACATCGGGAGCGAGGTGATCACCAACAAAGGCGTGCACATCGTGAGCTCCGCCGACATCGCGGTGACCGCCACGAGCTACCAGAACTTCACCACGGACGCGATGCAGTTGCTGCCCGTGAGCTCCCTGGGCACCACCTACCGCGCCGAGGCATACCGCGGGCTGCCGGGCTTTGCCGAGTTCTACAAGAGCGAACTGCTCGTGGTGGCCACGCAGGATGGCACACAGGTGCGCATCACGCCGAGCGTGCTCACCAGCGGCGGGCAACCCGCCAACGTGCCGTTCACCATCAACCTGAACGCCGGACAGAGCTACCAAGTGCAGAGCGCCAGCTCCTCGCTGGACCTCACGGGCACGCTGGTGGAAGGCACCGCACAGAGCGGACCCTGCCGCCCCTTCGCCGTCTTCAGCGGCAGCATGTGCGCGAACGTGCCGGTCGGCTGTCCCGCCTGCGATCACATCTGTGAACAGATGGTGCCCACCGAACGCTGGGGCACCGCCTTCCACACCGTGCCCATCCCCGGCACCACGCAGCACACCTACCGCGTGCTGGCCCACCAGAATGGCACGCAGGTGACCATTGATGGAGGGGCCCCGATCACGTTGAACGCGGGGGCACAGTACCAGGTGAACGCGCAGGCCACGGGCGTGTGCATCACCACGAACCAACCGGTGAGCGTGGCCCAGGTGATGGAGGGCTTCAACTGCGCGAACAAGGGCGACCCGAGCATGGTCGAAGTGATGCCGGACGACCGGAAGAGCACATGGGTGAAGTGGCGCACCGTGACATCACCGCAGATCACGCAGCACGCCGTTGGGATCATCCTCGAGACCGCCGACATCGCCGGGTTGACGCTGGACGGAGCTGCCGTGAACGCCTCCGTGTTCCAGACCTATCCGAACTGCCCCGGTCACTCCTTCGCCATGATCAACGTCGGCGTGGGCGACCACGTGATCCAGGCCCCTGGCGGCTTCCTGGCCTACGCCAGTGGGACCGGTACCGGAGAGAGCTATGCGCTTCCCATCTCGCACATCGCCGCACCGCCGGTCAGCACGCCTCCGGTGCTCTGTGCAACGGACCCGGTGACCCTGACCGCTCCGCTGGCCATGGTGAACATCGCGTGGACAACCGCGAGCAACCCCGGCACCGTGCTCGCCACCACCAACAGCTACACGTTCACCCCGACCGTCAACGACACCTACATCGTCACGGGCGAACTGCCGATCAGCGGGTGTCCTCAGCAGTATGAGTGGGAGGTGGGCGTGCCCGCGCCGCTCACCCTGGACCTGCTCGCCGATGGACAGACCACGATCGACCTGTGCCAGTACCAAGGGGTTCAACTGCAGGCAGTACCCGCTCCCGACCCGGCGGTCTTCGACCTCACGTGGACACCCGCCGGCAGCTTGAGCGATCCCACCATTCCGGACCCGGTAGCCTATCCGACCACGGACACCTGGTACAAGCTGCACGTGGAAAGCCCGGTGGGCTGCGGTGAAGTGAGCGACAGCATCTTCGTGAACGTGCTGCCCAGCGACCTCGTGGGCGTTACCGTGCAGATCGCCGATGCACAGATCTGTGCTGGTGAGTCCACCACGGTGACCGCACGTGCCGAACGGGTACATGCCGCCGATGCCTTGAACGGCGCGACCGGTCCGCTCTGGGCCTCGATCCAAGGCGGTGCCCTGAGCACCGTGTGCGGTTCGGTCAGCGGCGATGCACTTCGCTTTGATGGCGCCGGAACGCGCCGCGCTGTGACAGGCCCATTGAACATGGTGAACGGTGCGAACCTGCGCTTCGCCCTGCGCATCGCGAGCGGCGCTGCACCGTGTGATGACGCCGAGCCCGGCGACGATGTGCTGATCGAGTACAGCCTCGACGGCAGCACCTGGAGCGCGTTGAGCACGTTGAACGAAGCCTCCTACCCGAACTGGTCCACCGTGGTGGTGGCCGTTCCCGCAGTTGCACAGACCGCCAGCACCCGGTTCCGTTGGAGCCAGGTGAACAACTCCGGCGCAGGCACGGACATCTGGGCGATCGATGACGTGCTGATCACGCGTTACGACAACAGCGGCCTGAGCATCACGTGGAACCCAGGAACGGGATTGACGGACGCGGCAGCGTTCAGCACCCAGGCATCCCCCACGAGCACCACCACCTACCAGGCCACCGTGACCAACGCGAGCGGGTGCTCGGTGAACGCAAGCAACACCATCCAGGTGGCCGCGGCCTTCGACCTGTCCGTGACCCCGAACACCACGGTATGCACGCCCGGCACGGCGGTCCCGTTGGTGGCGACACCCAGCTCCGGCAGCGGGGTCCAGTACACCTGGGGCCCTGCCACGGCGCTCAGCACCACGAACGCGGCGAACACCGTGGCCACGCCGGGCACCACGATCACCTACACGGTATCCGCCACCACGGACATCGGCTGCACGGACCAGGCCCAGGTGACCATCACCGTCGGACAACTGCAGGGCATCGACGTGAGCGCATCGGACGTGCAGCTGTGCCAGGGTGAACAAAGCCAGCTCACTGCGGTGACCGCCGGTGCCCTGCCGTTCACGATCGCATGGGCCCCGAACAACGGCAGCCTGAACACGACAAGCGGCGCCAACGTGACCGCCTCGCCAACGGCGACCACCACCTACACGGCGACGGCGACGGAGACCGCGAGCGGCTGCCAGCTCAGTGACGTCATCACGATCAACATGAGCCCGGCCTATTCGGTGAACGCCGGACCGGACGACACCATCTGCACCACCCTGGGCCACGTACTGAACGTGGTGCACAACGTGCCCTCGCCCACGATCCTGTGGAGCAACGGCGGACTGCTCAACGATGACGACATCCAGTCGCCGACCATCATGTTCGACACCACGGCCACCTACACCGTGACCGTTACGGACGTGTTCGGGTGCAGCGCCTCCGATGCGGTGACCATCACCGACCCCTTCGATCTGCTGATCACGCCGATCAACGTGAGCGCCTGCGCCGGCACGCCCCAAGTGCTCGACGCGCAGTTCCCCGGGCTGGACTACCTATGGAACACGGGTGCCACCACCCAGACCATCGCGGTGACCACGAACGGCACGTATGTGTGCACGATCACCGACCCCCAGGGATGCCAGGCCATCAAGACCTACTTCGTCACCTTCAACGCCCTGCCGGTGATCGACCTGGGTCCGGATACGGCGCTGTGCGGCTTGAGCAGCTACGTCCTGAACGCAGGCGCACCGGGCAGCTCCTACCTGTGGAGCACGCAGCAGACCACGCAGGCGATCACCGTAACGGCCAGCGGAACGTACACGGTGACGGCGACCACACCCCAAGGCTGTAGCGCCTCGGACGTGGTCCACCTCGACTTCTTCAGCCTGCCCACGAACGCATTGAGCGACGTGACCACGTGCATCACCAGCCCCCCCACGCTGGATGCCGGCAACCCGGGTGGAACCTACAGTTGGAACACGGCGTCCACCGCGCAGGCCATCACGGCGGATACGAGTGGGACCTACATGGTGACGGTGACCAACAGCGACGGTTGCAGCGCAACGTTCTCCGCTGTGGTGATGCTGATGCCAGAGGTCATCATCAACCTCGGCCCGGACACGACGCTCTGTGCAGGAACACCGCTTGTGCTGGATGCTGCAATACCCGGCCTCAACTACAGCTGGAGCACCGGAGCCAGCACGCAACAGCTCGCCGTGAACAGCAGCGACACGTACAGCGTCAGTGCAACGAACGGCTACTGCTCGGGATCGGACGCTGTGCAGGTGACCTTCAACCCGTTGCCGACGGATGTCCTCACGGACCGGATCGATTGTGTCGGTGAGCCCATCACGCTGGATGCCGGCAACGCGGGAAGCACCTACCTGTGGAACACGGGCGCCACCGCGCAACAGATCGTGGTTACATCCGCCGGCACCTACAGTGCGACCATCACCAATGTCTTCGGTTGCTCCATCACGGCGGATGCGAACGCGGCCTTCTCCAGCTATCCCGTTGTGGAACTGGGCCGCGACACCGTCCTGTGCGAAGGGGACGTGCTCACCCTGGACGCAGGTACGGACGGATCACAATACCTGTGGAACACCGGAGCCACCACACGGACCATCAATGTCACCAGCCCCGGTTCATACATCGTGGCGCTCGGGAACGGCTACTGCACATCGCTCGACACCATCACCGCAGCGTTCAACCCGCGTCCGGACCCGATGGTGACCCAGACCTACTTCGCATGCCTCACGGACGATCCGCACTACGTGGTGATCGACGCGGGCAATGCCAGCAGCTCGCACCAATGGAACACGGGCGAGACCGAGCAGTACATCCTGGCCGCGGCCTATGGCTGGTACTTCGTGAGCATGACGAACCAGTTCGACTGCGCCCGGACGGACTCGGCCGAGGTGCGGGAGTTCTGTCCGCCGAGCATCTACGTGCCCAACACCTTCACCCCGAACGGTGACGGGGTGAATGATGTGTGGTTCGTCAACGGCAAGAACATCGGATCCTTCGAGCTGAACGTTTTCGACCGGTGGGGCGGCGTGATCTTCCACAGCGAGGACGTCAGCATGGGCTGGGACGGCACCATCAACGGCGAGCCGGCCAAGAACGACATCTACGTGTGGCGCATGTCCTACAAGTTCATCGAGCGCACGGACGGTACGCTTGGCTTCGAGCACAACCAGCTCGGCCACGTGACGGTGCTCCGCTAGCGCTTCAGCTCGAACGCGTCGGCCTCCAGGGCCACGGGGAACTTCGTCCGGAAGTCCAGCAACGCCTCCCCTGCGAACACACCGGTGACCGCTCCTTCCTGCGACGGAGCAACCGAGGCGATGCACTGCCCGCGCGGATCGATCAGCACACTGTCGCCACTGTAGTGATGGCCCTTGCCATCCATGCCCACGCGGTTCACGCCGGCCACATAGCACTGGTTCTCGATGGCGCGGGCGATCAGCAGCTGGCTCCAGGGGAAGCGCCGCGCTTCGGGCCAGTTGGCCACGTACAGGATGGCATCGTAGTCGCCGCGGTTGCGGGCAAAGACCGGGAAGCGCAGGTCGAAGCAGATCTGCAGCAACAGCCGCCAGCCCCGCCATTCCACCACCACCCGCTCTCGGCCCGGGCTGTAGTGGTCCGTTTCGTTCGCGAAGCGGAAGAGGTGCCGCTTGTCATACACGGTGACCTGTCCGTCCGGTCGCACGAAGAGCCCGCGATTGAAGCGATGGCCATCCTCGGCGATGATCACGCTGCCGTAGAGGGCCGCATCCAGCGCGGCGGCTTGCGCGCGCATCCAGTTCACTGTGGGGCCATCCATGCCTTCGGCCAGTTCGGCGCTGCGCATGGTGAAGCCCGTGGTGAACATCTCCGGCAGCACCACCAGATCGGTCGTACCCCGCAGCGGAGCCATCGCATCCCCGAACATCGCGCGGTTGGCGGCGGCATCCTCCCAATGGAGCATGCGTTGCAGCAGGGTCACTCTCAGATCTCGCATAGCTTCTCGATCGCGTTGTCCAGGGTCTCCTCCTGCTTGGCGAAGCAGAAGCGCAGGATGCGCTGCCCGGCCGGTGGCTCCTTGTAGAACACGCTGATGGGAATGGCCGCCACCCCGAACTCCCGCGCCAGCCGTTCTGCGAACACCGTGTCCGGTTCCTCACTGATGCGGCTGTAGTCGGCCAACTGGAAGTAGCTGCCCTCGCAGGCCAGCGGCTCGAAGCGCGATGCGCGCAGGCCCACCAGGAAGCGGTCCCGCTTCTCCTCGTAAAAGGCCGGCACCTGTTCGTAGCGCAGCGGGTCCTTCATGTACTCCGCCAGCGCGTGCTGCACCGGCGTGTTCGCACTGAACACATTGAACTGATGCACCTTCCGGAACTCCTTCATCAGCGCGCGCGGCGCGAGCGCGTAGCCCATCTTCCAGCCGGTGGTGTGGAACACCTTGCCGAAGCTGAAGATCACATAGGCGCGGTCCCGCAGCTCGGGGTAGTTGATCGCCGATGCGTGGGACTCGCCATCGAACACCAGGTGCTCGTACACCTCATCGCTCAGCAGGAGGATGTCCGTTCCCCGGAGCATATCGGCGATCCTGCGCATGTCGGCATCGCGGAGGATCGTGCCCGCCGGGTTGTGCGGGGTGTTGATCATCAGCACCCGCGTGCGGGGCGTGATGGCCGCCTTCACCGCATCCGCATCGAACCGCATGTCGCTGCCGAGCCGCACATGCACCGGGCGGCCGCCGAAGAGCTCAACGGTGGGCGCGTAGCAGTCGTACGCAGGGTCCACGATGATGACCTCATCGCCGGGATGCACCACGGCGCCCAGCGCGGTGAAGATGGCCTGGGTGCCGCCGGCGGTCACCGTCACCTCGGTCTCGGGATCGTACGCATGGCCGTAGAGCCGCTGCACCTTGGCCGCAATGACCTCCCGCAACGCGGGTATCCCCGCCATCGGCGCGTACTGGTTGTGTCCGGCCCGCATGGCCTGCTCCACCAGCTCGATCAGGTTCTCATCGATCGGAAAGTCGGGGAAGCCCTGGCTCAGGTTGATGGCGCCGCACTCCTGTGCGAGCTTGCTCATCACCGTGAAGATGGTGGTACCCACGTGGGGGAGCTTGGAAGGAATGCTCATGCACGGCGAAGCTAATCCCCGCCTTCCGCCGAAGAGAATGAGCTTGATCCGTGAGGTCTGCTGTTCAAGAACGAAGGGCCGTCATGGACGGCCCTTCGTTCGATGATCGGTATGGTCCTGATCACTCCTTCGTCACCGTCGCCGCCAGGTACTCGCGGTTCAGGCGGGCGATGTGCTCGAGGCTGATCTGCTTGGGGCATTCCACCTCGCAGGCGCCGGTGTTGCTGCAGTTGCCGAAGCCCTCCTTGTCCATCTGCTCCACCATGGCCAGCGCGCGGCGCTTGGCCTCGGGGCGGCCCTGTGGCAGCAGGCTCAGCTGGCTCACCTTGGCGGCCACGAAGAGCATGGCGGATCCGTTGGGGCAGGTGGCCACGCAGGCGCCGCAGCCGATGCAGGTGGCGGCGTCGAAGGCCTTGTCGGCATCGTCCTTCGGGATGGGTACTGCGTTGCCGTCCACCAGGTTACCGCTGGTGTTCACGCTCACAAAGCCGCCGGCCGCCTGGATGCGGTCGAAGGAGCCGCGGTTCACCGCGAGGTCCTTGATCACGGGGAAGGCGGTGCTGCGCCAGGGCTCCACATAGATGGTGTCGCCGTCCTTGAACTTGCGCATGTGCAACTGGCAGGTGGTGATACCGCGGCCCGGGCCGTGCGCCTCGCCGTTGATGAAGAGGCTGCACATGCCGCAGATGCCCTCGCGGCAATCGTGGTCGAACGCGATGGGGTCCTTCCCCTCGCGCACCAGCTGGTCGTTCAGCACGTCGAGCATCTCCAGGAAGGACATGTCCTCGGACACATCGTTCACGGGATAGGTCTCCATGCGGCCCTTGTCGTTCGGACCGTTCTGGCGCCAGATCTTCAATGTCAGCTTCATGTTGCCCATCTGCCTTTCTGTTCTGGTAGGCCGACCCGGTGGGTCGGCGCAATGATCACTTGTATGAACGTTGCGTCAACTTCACCTCCTCGAAGGTGAGCGGCTCCTTGTGCAGCTCGGCCTTACCGGCCTCGCCCAGCCACTCCCAGGCCGCCACATAGGCGAAATTGGCGTCGTCGCGCTTGGCCTCCCCTTGCTGCGGGCCTTCCATCTCCTGGTACTCCTCACGGAAGTGGCCGCCGCAGCTCTCGTTGCGGTGCAATGCGTCCATGCACATCAGCTCGCCCAGCTCCAGGAAGTCGGCCACGCGGCCGGCCTTCTCCAGCTCCTGGTTGAACTCGTTGGCCTTGCCCGGCACGCGCACATCCTTCCAGAACTCCTCCCGGATCTGGCGGATCTCCTGAATGGCCTCCTTCAGACCCTGCTCGTTGCGCGCCATACCACACTTGTCCCACATCACCTTGCCCAGGCGGCGGTGGAACTCGTCCACCGGCTTGGTACCCTTGTTGTTGATGAAGTGGTTGATGCGGTCGGTCACCTCCTTCTCGGCGGCATCGAACTCGGGCGTGTTCGTCTTGATCGGGCCGGTGCGGATGTCGTCGGCCAGGTAATCGCCCACGGTGTAGGGGATCACGAAGTACCCGTCGGCCAGGCCTTGCATCAGCGCTGAGGCACCGAGGCGGTTGGCGCCATGGTCGCTGAAGTTGGCTTCGCCCAGTGCGAAGAGGCCCGGCACCGTGGTCTGCAGGTTGTAGTCCACCCACAGGCCGCCCATGGTGTAGTGCACGGCGGGGTAGATCTTCATCGCCTCCTTGTAGGGGTTCTCGCCGACGATGTTCTCGTACATGTCGAAGAGGTTCCCGTACTTCTCGCTCACGATGGCCTCACCCAGCTCACGCACCTTCTCTTTGCTGGGGTTCTGGATCTTCAGGATGTTCGCTTGCTGCTTGCCGTAGCGCTCGATGGCCGCGCTGAAATCCAGGTACACAGCCTCGCCGGTCTTGTTCACACCGAAGCCCGCGTCGCAGCGCTCCTTGGCGGCGCGGCTGGCCACGTCGCGGGGTACCAGGTTGCCGAAGGCCGGGTAGCGGCGCTCCAGGTAGTAATCGCGATCGGCCTCGGGGATGTCGCTGCCTTTCTTCTTCCCTTCGCGGATCGCCTTTGCATCCTCCAGCTTGGCGGGCACCCAGATGCGGCCGTCGTTGCGGAGCGACTCCGACATCAGCGTGAGCTTGCTCTGGTGGTGGCCGCTCACCGGGATGCAGGTGGGGTGGATCTGCGTATAACACGGATTGCCGAAGAAGGCCCCGCGCTTGTGCGCCTTCCACGCGGCTGTGACGTTGCTGCCCATGGCGTTCGTGCTCAGGAAGAACACGTTGCCGTAGCCGCCGGTGCACAGCAGCACCGCATGCGCGCCGTGCCGCTCGATCTCGCCGGTGAGGAGGTTGCGGGCGATGATGCCGCGGGCCTTGCCGCCCACGATCACCACATCAAGCATCTCGTGTCGGTCGAACATCTGCACCGCGCCCTTGCCCACCTGGCGCATCAGCGCACTGTAGGCGCCGAGCAGCAGCTGCTGGCCTGTCTGCCCGCGGGCATAGAAGGTGCGGCTCACCTGCACCCCACCGAAGGAGCGGTTGTCCAACAGTCCGCCGTAGTCACGGGCGAAGGGCACGCCCTGCGCCACGCACTGGTCGATGATGTTGGCGCTCACCTCGGCCAGGCGGTACACGTTCGCTTCACGGGCGCGGTAGTCGCCGCCCTTCACAGTATCGTAGAACAGCCGGTAGGTGCTGTCCCCGTCGTTCATGTAGTTCTTGGCGGCGTTGATGCCCCCCTGGGCGGCGATGCTGTGGGCGCGGCGGGCGCTGTCCTGGAAGCAGAAGGCCTTCACGTTGTAGCCCATCTCGGCCAGGGAAGCGGCCGCGCTGGCACCGGCGAGGCCCGTGCCCACCACGATGACATCGATGCGGCGCTTGTTCGCAGGCGCCACGATGCGCATGTGCCCCTTGTGGTAGGTCCACTTCTTGTCGATGGGACCGGGGGGGATCTTGCTGTCGAGCTTGCTCATGGAATGCGGAATGGTCAACGGATCACTTGATCCAGTCGAGGAACATGGAAACGGGCATCAGCGCGAACACCAGGGGCACGATGATGCTGAAGGCCGTGCCCACGGCGGCGATGATGGGATTGTAGCGCTTGTGGTTGAGGCCCAGGCTCTGAAAGGCGCTCTTGAAGCCGTGCAGCAGGTGCCAGAAGAGGCTGAAGCAGCCCAGCACATAGATCACCACGGCGACCGGGTTCTGGAAGACCTCCACCATCACCGCGTAGAGGTTCTCGCGGCCCTCGGCGTCCACCCCGTAGTGGTGCAGACCCGTGATGCGGCTCTTCACCCAGAAGTGCCAGAGGTGCACCACCAGGAAGAGCAGGATGAGCGTGCCGAGGATGCCCATGCTGGCGCTGTACCAGGTGCGGTTGGCGCTGCCATTCTCCATGGCGTACTTCACGGGACGGGCGGCGCGGTTCTGGCTCCAGAGCAGCAGGCCGTCCACCACGTGGGCGATGAGGCCCAGGAAGAGCACCACCTCCATGGCGCGGATCAGCGGGTTCTTGGCCATGAACTCGGCGCCCTGGTTGAAGGCGACGCCGCCGTCGTTGAAGAAGATGAGGGCGTTGATGCCGCAGTGCACCACCAGGAAGCTGATAAGGAAAAGGCCCGTGAGGGCCATCCAAAACTTCTTGACGAGCGACGATCCGAAGAGTCCTTTACTGGCCATGGGGGGTCGTTGGAACGGCGGCGAATTTAGGGGCCGCCCTGTTGGTGTACCGGCGAAAAGCCAACGCCGCGCTGTTCAGAATTGTTCTGGCACCGGGGCCTGGTGCCGGGCCGGCACGGCCGCCGCGCGCTCAGCGGCTACCTTGTCGCCGAATGAAGAAGATCAACGACACCACCATCGCCCTGCTCATCGACGGGGACAATGCGGCCCCGAAGCGGCTCGCCGCCATCCTGGAAGAGGTCTCCAAGCAGGGCACCATCACCATCCGCCGGATCTACGGCGACTGGACCACCAGCGGCATGACCGGCTGGAAGGACCTGCTGAACGCCAACGCCATCCAGCCCGTGCAGCAGTTCGCCTACACCAAGGGCAAGAACAGCACGGACAGCGCGCTCATCATCGACGCCATGGACATCCTGCACGGCGAGCTGGTGGACGCCTTCTGCATCGTGAGCAGCGACAGCGACTACACCCGCCTGGCCACGCGGCTGCGCGAGAGCGGGCTGTTCGTGATGGGCGTGGGCGAGAAGAAAACCCCCGATGCCTTCGTGAAGGCCTGCGAGCGCTTCATCTACGTGGAGAACCTGGAGGTGCAGGAGCAGGGAGCAGGGGCGGGAGCAGGCGCAGGGGCAAAGGGCAGGGGCAAGGGGTCCAACGGTCAGGCCGGGGCACAGCGCGCCAAGCTCTCGCAGAACACCGACCTGATGCGCAAGCTGCGCAAGGCGTACACCATCGCCAGCGGCGAGGAGGACGCGGCCTCGCTGAGCAAGATCGGCCAGGCCCTGCGCCGGTTGGATCCCGGTTTCGACCCGCGCAGCTACGGCCACACCTCGCTCTCATCGCTGGTGAACGCGCTGAAGGACCAGCTCGAGATCACGCGCGAAGAGAAGGGCAATACGGTGATGGTGCGGTTCCGGGGCTAGCGGGCTCAGCCCTGCGGATGGGCCTTCCGTGTGGCCGAGATCGACTTCTTGATCAGGGCCTTCAACACCTTCAGGTCGATGTCGGCCAGGCGCTTCACGTACAGGCAGCCCTTGGTGGTCTTGTGCTTCCCCAGCTTGGCCAGCGCCTCCGGCTCCAATGCCTCCTGGCCCAGGTAGATCACCAGCTCCGGCTTGCGCGGACTGAAGGCCGCCAGGGGCGCGCTGCCCGAATGGCCGCTCGCATAGGTGTAGTGGTAGGTGCCGAAGCCGATGATCGACGGGCCGTACATGTGCGGCTCCTCGCCGGTCAGCTCCTGCATCAGCTTGACCAGCACTCGGCTGTCATCGCGCATCTCCTCCTTGGGGTGCTTGCCGATGAAGGCCTCCACGCTGGCGGTGGTGGCCTGGGTCTTGTTGGGTTTGGGCATGTGGCTATGGAAATGTGCTACGGATCGGAAGGTTGGACGAAGTTCTTCCAGCGCATCGGATATTTGTAAATCCATGGGCACTTTGGCCGATATCCTCACCGTGCTGCGCCGCGAGCGCACCCGCCTCTTTGCCAAGTACGGATTGAAGAGCATGGCGGTGTTCGGCTCAGCAACGCGCAACGACTTCCGGCCGGACAGCGACGTGGACATCATGGTGGATCTCGAGAAGCCCATTGGCATCGAGTTCATCGACCTCGCCGAGGAACTGGAGGCACTCTTGAAGCGCAAGGTGGATGTTGCCACCGTGGGCGCGGTGAAGCCATGGTACATGGAGCACATCGAGAAGGACCTGAAGTATGTCTGACGCCGGCGACAAAGCCCACTTGAGCGACATGCTCGACTGCGCAGAGCAGGTGGCCGAGTTCATCCAAGGTTATGATGAGGCGAGGTACCTGGCCGACCGCAAAACCCAGGCGGCCGTTGAACACATGCTGCAAACGATCGGTGAAGCAGCCATCAAGGTGAGCGAACGATCGTGATCGCGCACCCGGAGATCGACTGGTTCAAGATCCGCGGTCTACGGCACAGGATCGTGCATGACTACCGACGCATCAACAACGCCACCATCTACCACATCGCCACGGACTACGTACCGCCACTGGTGGGTCTGTTGAAGAAGATCCTGATCAGCGGGGTCGAGTGAGCGGTACACCCGAAGATCATCCTAGGAGAATTGCACGGACCGGGACTCCTCAATGGAATCGGCCCCTGCGCCATGGCTCAGAACTGCTTGTCCAGCTCGATGTACTGCACCTGGGCCATGTAAGGGAAGTAGGGCAGGCTGCCGATCAGCTCCTTCACCCGGCCCAACTCCACGCCGCTCAGGAGTAGGAAGGCCCCCGTCCGATCGGTGCTGATGAAAAAGTTCTCGAGCATCCCCTCCTCTTTCCACTTGTTGACGAACTCCATTTCCGCCTTCTGCAGCTCCGGGGTGGCCCGGATGTGTGCCATGCCTTCGGGGGAGAGGGAGATGGAGACGAGGATGTGTTTCATCGAGTAGAGGTTGCCGCTGCAATGCTATCACAGAGCGCAAGGTGCAGGTCGAAATAACTTCCTTCTCGTTGGCAGAAGCAAGGGGGTTCTATCGCAAGAGCCTCTCCTTCAACGGTTTGTTCAACAGAACCTCACACTTCCGCCTTTGCAATCAAATAGCTTACGAAGGCCGAGCACGATACGAGCATGAACTTAGCATCGCTTTGATCAAGACTGGGTTCATCAAGCAGCTTGTGCCGGATACCGCTTGCGTCACTGGTATAACCATAAAGACTAGAGAATGAGGCCTTCAGCGCACCATGTAGCGCGTGCTTCTTCTCAATTTCTTTCAGGGCCTCACCAAGCTCCGCTTTTGGCTTGTTCGCAATTATACATGCAATCGACTCCACAGCGCTTATAGTCTCTTTAATCGAATTTCGGTAATCCGGATCCTTGCGATTGGCGAGCATCGCGAGTGCTCTATCCAGATGTGTATGCACTCCGGTATACCTCCCCTTAGAATCGTTCAATGCACTCTCTATCGCTTGAACTTGTTCCTCAGAGTCTATATCAATCAGTAAGCCATTAACAAATCGAACACTAACCATATGTCATTCGAATATATTGTTACATCCTTCTATTAATTGGCTATTCTGTTGTGCAGCATATACAGGATTCATATTATATGTGTAATTCATAGCTGCAAACTCGACGACGTCCAAAACCTGATTCCATGGACCACGCAGAACAATCTCCTTTATCTCCTTTATTACAGAAGGCGTGGTGGCCGGCATCTCGTCGGAGGGTCGCTTGAAGTACAAACACCAATACTTCCAAAGCAGGTCTGCACGTCCACTTTCATCCCGACTCCTATAGTGATCCACTTTGTCCCAATGCACGACTGTGCACCAGTTCCATAGCGCAACTCGTGTTTCTCCATCCAAAGAGTCAATCTGGAGCGCTTGTCGAACAGGCTTCAATCCGCGACGTTCAGAATAGCTATGCATGGGTACCTGTAGGGCGAGTTCTGTAAGCGAAGCTATCTCAGATGCGCGCTTCGAGCCAGGGAAAAAGGCTGGCAATCCTTAACCGACCGAAAGCTAGGCCAGCGAGAACTAGATCGGACAGCCCGACCCGAGGCTTTGCGAGGGGAACGCCCAAAGCAAGACTCAATTCACAAGTCTCAAGGTTCAAGACACAAGTTCCGCAGCGCCTTGAACCTTTGGTCTTGTGTCTTGAGAATTGAGTCTTCTCCTCCCGCTACCTTCGCACCATGCGCTATACTCCTCTTTCTGCGTCCACCTACCGCGAGCACCGCGCCCGTTTCCGCCAGCACCTGGAGAAAGGCGGCCTGGCCGTGTTCCACAGCAACGACATCATGCCCACCAGCGCCGATGGCACGATGCCCTTCAAGCAGGCCAGCGACATCTTTTACCTCACCGGCATCGACCAGGAGGAGACCATCCTGCTGCTGTTCCCCGATGCGGTGGACCCGAAGGACCGCGAGATCCTCTTCGTGCGCGAGACCAGCGAGCTGATCGCGATCTGGGAGGGCGCCAAGTTCAGCCAGCAGGAGGCGCGCGATCTCAGCGGCATCGCCACGGTGCTGTGGACGAGCAGCTACGAGGCCACCATCAAGCGCCTGGTGCCGCAGTGCGAGCACCTGTACCTGAACAGCAACGAGCACCTGCGCCAGCACAACGAGGTGGAGACGCGCGAGGACCGCAAGAACAAGGAACTGCGGGCCCAGTACCCGCTGCACAGCGTGAAGCGCAGCGCGCCGATCATGCACAGCATCCGCAGCCGCAAGACGCAGGAGGAGGTGGAGCAGATGAAGCACGCCATCGCCATCACCGGCAAGGCCTTCGAGCGGGTGTGCGGCTTCGTGAAGCCCGGCGTGAAGGAGTACGAGATCGAAGCGGAGATCACGCACGAGTTCCTGCGCAACGGCTCGCGCGGCCACGCCTACACGCCCATCATCGCCAGCGGTTACAACGCCTGCGTGCTGCACTACATCACCAACGACCAGGTGTGCAACGATGGCGATGTGATCCTGATGGACTTCGGCTGCGAGTACGGCGGCTACGCCAGCGACCTCACCCGCTGCATCCCCGTGAACGGCCGCTTCACCGACCGCCAGCGCGCGGTGTACAACGCGGTGCTGCGCGTGAAGAACGCCGCCACGCAACTGCTGCGCCCCGGCACCCTGCTCGCCGACTACCACAAGGAAGTGGGCAAGATCATGGAGAGCGAGCTGATCGGCCTGGGCCTGCTGGACAAGACCGACGTGGCGAAGCAGGATCCCGAGCGTCCGCTCTACAAGAAGTACTTCATGCACGGCACCAGCCATTTCCTGGGCCTCGACGTGCACGACGTGGGCCTGTGGAACGAGATGATCCAGCCGGACATGGTCTTCACCGTGGAGCCAGGCATCTACATCCGCGAGGAGAAGCTGGGCATCCGCCTGGAGAACAACATCCTGGTGACGCGCGACAACCCGATCGACCTGTTCGCGGAGATCCCCGTTGAGGCGGAGGCGGTGGAGGAGTTGATGAGCAGGCGGAAAGTGGTGGCATAAGCGTCGTGCCTGCGCTCCAGTTCAGCAGACCCAATATCCACAATGTGGTCGTTCCTGATGGAACTGGGTTTTGGAGTCTTTCTCGCAGGTTTCGTGGTATTCGCCATCCTCGCCACGCTCCTGTGGTTCGGACCCTTCCTGATATTGCGATGGGCGGTCGATCGCTTGACCGGCCGCGTGGGTGTTGTTGAGAAAGCACTTGCGGTCGCCACCGAGGATAGGTTGCAGGAGCTTAGAGGGTATTCACGCACCCAATTGCTCGAACATCCGGACAGGGGCGCTGAAGAAGAAGCCAAGGTTGCCGGACGATGGGTGATCTTCAGTTGGCAGGTAGATCCGACTCCGGCTTGGGACAACGGAACAACTACGGTAGTCCTATGGCATCAGCTATTCGTGTTCAACCTGCCGTTCTCGCCGAAGAGTCATGGCGTAAGTGGATTCAAGGTCTCTGCAAGTGGAGCGATCGTCGATCTGACACCTGAGGAACTAGCTGCATACGACTAGGTCGTGGCGTGCCACGGCAGCTTTCCTGATGACGTTAGGCGACGAAGCGCATCGCATTGAGGAACAACGATGGTAGCTCAACGAACCCTTCGCCTGATCGGCCGAATTCTACAAGCGCTTCAAGCCGAGCTTATCCTATTCTGTATCCACCACATCCTTGCTGCATATATCACCCCTTACCAAAGCGAGTGGCTCACAGCCGACGCCTTGTTACCCGGGCTGATCATCGCGGTTCTACTCTACAGTTTCTGCCTCCTGGCCACCCAGTGGGTCGTCGTATTTGCAGAACACCGGTTCGCGTGGTTGCTCCTGTTCCCGATCGCGGTGGTCACGCTGGCGCCCTTTGCATTCCTTCTGCTGGAGCCGATGCGCGTGATGGGCACGTGATCGGCAGGAACCAGGGTGGAAGCGAGGGGGTATAGTGCAGCGCGTTACCTTCTTGTGGATACCGCATTGATGGACAAAACCACCTTCAACATGAACCTGCGCGCATTCGGTCTGGCCGGTCTCATCGCCGGCACCCTGTTCAAGATCCTGCATTGGCCCGGAGCGGGCTACCTGGTGCTGGGCAGCGCGCTGCTCACCGCCGTGGCCCTGGTGCTTCGCATGGCCCGCCAACGCGGGCCGTGGACCATCGAGATCAGCAAGCCAGGTTGGTTCGTTCCGGCGGTCGTGGCCGCGCTCTACGGCATGGTGTTCAAGACGCTGCACTGGCCCGGGGCCAACATCCTGCTGTTGCTGGGCATGACGGCCATCATCTTCTGGATCCTGGCAACGCAGGTGCGGCCGGTGGTACGCGCCGAACAGGGCTGATCACGAGCGATCGCAGGTACATCTGTCGTCCGCCCGGGATGCAGGTCGCCCCGGGCGGACGCCGCCTTACTCCTTGATCAGGCGCCCCACCGCCCGGGTGCGGGCCGTGGTGATCTCGCACACGTACATGCCCGGTGCCAGGCCGGCGACCGGGATGGCATTGACCCCGGGGCCGACCCGCTGCGCGGCCACCGTGCGCCCCTGGGCATCGCTCACGACGAAGCGACCACCGATGAGCGCGGGCGTTGCCACGAAGCGTACTTCCTCGGTGGCCGGTACCGGAAAGAGGGTGAGCAGCTCCGCTTCGGCCCGCTCGCCGAGCCCGGTGATGGTGGTGCCTTCGCAGGCCCCTTGGAACACGTCCTCGGCGATGTTCCAGAGGGGCAGGCCCTCGGCGAAGGCGCGCACGGAATCCACCCGTTGCTGCAGCGCGAACACACTGGCGGCGGGACCTCCGTTGGCGGCGCGTGCGTACACGTAGGCGAACAGCAGGTCGATGTGCTCCCCGGGCTCCAGGGTGATCGGGCCCATGGACGCCAGCATGCGCCGGTCGCTGGGCGGGTTGTTCACGTTCGCTTCCGTCCAGGCGGTGGCGGGCTGGCCGTTGGTGCCCACGCCGTTGGGGTCGGTGTCGTTGGGGAACACCCAGCGCGCCGGGATGGCGCCGCCGTTGGCATCGCCGCCGTAGCTCACGATGGACCCATCCCGCCAGCGACCTTTCAAGTAGCCTGCGTACTCCACGGCGGCAATGGGCTCCACCATGGCGAACGGCCCATCGCGCAGCATGTACACGGCCCGGGAGAGCCCATGGCGCTCGTTGTCGAAGATGTCATCATCAAAGCCGTAGCCGTTCCAGGCCGGCATCACTTCGCCATACTGGTTGTCGGTGAGGTCGGGATCGAGCTGGGGGCCTTTGAGCACGGTGAGGCCGAAGGCGGGTGGTTGGGCGCCATACCCTTCCAAGCCCAGGCAATTCTGGTCGTTGTCGTCCCCGTTGAGGATGTACAGGAGGTTCCGGGTGGGATCGCTGCCCGCGTGGTCATCTTCGGGACAGCCCAGGTCAAAGTCGTTGAAGAAGCCGATGTGCGCCTCGGTCAGGGTCAGCGTTCCCCGGTTGATGACGTGGTAGTGCACGAAGACCGTGTTGTCCAGGTGCGCCTCACCGCTGTTGTACGCGAACGGCATGGCCTGCACCTCCAGACCGATGGGCGTGCCACCGGTGAGCACATGGGGGCCACCCGCATCGTTGAACACGAAATAGAGCGCCTGGTCGCCAAGGATGCAGGGGGCATCGCCGTCCGCCGGTTGATAGTCCCCATCGCCATTGAAGTCGTAGAACGGGGCTTGGTAGGTTGCCAGTCCGGGTGCGGTGTTGATGGCCGGCCACGCAAAGAAGGAGGTGGGGGTCTCGTAGCCGTCCGGGAACTCCGTCGCCATGTCGCATTCCGGATCGGAGAGGCAATTGAAGAAGGCGATGTGCTGTTCCACTTCCTGGCGCGTCACCGACCATACCTGATCGTAGGCATCCATGATGGCGGCATCCGTGGTGCCATCCGTGCGCAGGGGGCCGGGGTAGAAGTCGCTTTCCCCGGCGGCCTCGGCCTTCAGGGCCGCCACGCGGAGCTGCTGGTCGCTGGTGGTCCCGGCGAACCAGAGCCCGCCGGCGTACAGCGCATGCGTGCCCTGGCCCTGGGGCACCTCGAACCCGGGCATCGACAAGGCGGGATCCGCGCCGATGAGGCCGTGGGCGTGGAAGCGCGCCCGCACCGCGTTGATGTCCAGATGGGCGTTGGACTGCGCGCGGGCGCCGAACGTGAGCGATGCGGCCGTGAAGAGTAGAATGGGTCGTGTTCCTGCCATGATCCAAGGGGTTTTTAGGCGTGTCGCTCCCGAAACTATCCGCGGGGGTCCATCCACGCTGATGTGGTGCGAGGAACGGCGGTGCACGGCCGGGAAAGGGTATTCCGTCCGTTCCATGACACATTTTCCCCGGCTCATCGCTGACCATCGTCAGCTCCGTTCCACCTGACAGTTCCGTGACCTGTGACCCGCCGGCAAGGGGAGAAATTCGCGGCATTGCCATGGATACCAGCCGCATTCACGTTCTAGCGCTCGGCCACCAACGCCTTCCCTTGGAGACCATCGGTCGCTTCCACATGGACGCCATGGCCATGCGTGCCGCCGGTATCCGGCTGCAGGAACAGGCCGGCGTGGAGGAGTGCTTCTTCCTGACCACCTGCAACCGGGCCGAGCTGGTGCTGGTGGCGCGGCCGGAGCGGGTCCTGGACGTGCACACCCTGCTGCAAAGCTGGCGGCCGGAGATGGAAGCGGCGGGACTTGCGGGCGTGGCGCGCGGGGCCGTGCTGTTCGCGGGCGATGAGGCCGTAGACCACCTGATGAGCGTGGCCTCCAGCCTGGAAAGCCTGGTGGTGGGTGAGCGCGAGATCCTGGCCCAGGTGCGCGACCAGTACCAGCACTGCAAGCTGCTGGGCCTAACGGGCGATCACCTGCGCCTGCTGATGAAACAGGTGGTGGTGACGGCCAAGCGTGTGTACACGGAAACGGCAATCGCCAGCCGGCCGGTGAGCGTGGTGAGCCTGGCCTACCGCGCCCTGCGCGAACAGGGGGTGCGCAAGGACGCACGCTTCCTGGTGATCGGTGCCGGCAAGACCTGCGCCGACATGTGCCGCTACCTGAGCAAGCACGGTTTCAAGGACCTGCACATCTTCAACCGCACGCTGGCCAAGGCCGAGGCCCTGGTGAAGGAGGTGGGCGGCGAGGCGTATCCGCTGGACACGCTGGTGGCCTTCGACGAAGGCTTCGATGTGCTGATCAGCGGCATCGGCCGGGGCACCCCGATCGTGGACCAGGAGCTGTTCGCCACGCTGGCCAACGGGGACCAACGCCCACGCGTGCTGGTGGACCTGGCCCTGCCGCACGACATCACCACCGATTGCATGGGCGACACCCCCACACACCTGATCCGCATCGAGGACCTGCAGGCGCAGGCCGAGGAGAACAAGGCCGGACGGCAGCAGGAGATCGGCGCCTGCCGCGTGATCATCGCCGAAGGCGTGGCCGAGTTCCGGTCCATGGCGGGCGAACGGCATGTGGAGCGCACCATGAGCAGCGTACCCGAAGAGGTGAAGGCCATCCGCCAGCGCGCGGTGAACGAGGTCTTCGCCCGCGACCTGGCGAAGCTGGACCCGGAGGCCCGCGCCGTACTGGAGAAAGTGCTGGACCACATGGAGCGCAAGTACATCAGTGGTCCGATGCGTGCCGCGAAGGAGATCATGCTGCGCCATCAGCGCGCCGAGGCATGAGCGCGCGCCCGCTTATCGTCGGCACCCGCGGCAGCCGCCTGGCCCTGTGGCAGGCCGACCACATCGAAGCCCGCTTGCAGGAGGCCGGACACTCCACCGAGCGACGCATCATCCGCACGCAGGGCGACCGCATCCAGGACCTCTCCTTCGACAAGATGGAGGGGAAGGGCTTCTTCACCAAGGAGATCGAGGCCGAGCTGCTGGCCGGCACCATCGACCTGGCCGTGCACAGCTGCAAGGACCTGGAGACGCGCGACCCGGAGGGCCTGCACATCGCCGCCATCGCCGGCCGCGCGGCCGTGGAAGAGCTGCTCCTGATCCGGCGCGAAGCGGTGGACCCGCAGCAGCCCTTCATGCTGCGGTCCGGCGCCACCGTGGGCACCTCCAGTGCCCGGCGCAAGGCCCAGTTGCGGATGCACCGGCCGGACGTGGCCATCGCCGACCTGCGGGGCAACGTGCCCACCCGCGTGGAGAAGCTGCGCGCCGGCAACTACGACGCGATCCTGCTCGCCAAGGCCGGCATCGACCGGCTGGGGCTTGACCTGTCCGACCTGCATGTGCGGGCGCTGGACCCGCGCTGGTTCGTGCCCGCACCGGCACAGGGCGCCCTGGCGGTGCAAACGCGCGCCACGGATCCGGCGGCCAACACCGCCGCGGCCGAGCTGCACGACGAGAAGGCCGCGCTGTGCGTGGGCCTGGAGCGCGCGATCCTGTATGGCTACCACGGTGGATGCCAGGTGCCGCTCGGTGTATATGCGCGCTGTGCGCAAGGCCGGTACCACCTGTGGGTCGCTGCGGCCCGCACGTGGGATGCGATGCCCGTCCGCATCTTCCTGCAAGGCAACGATGCGGCCGCGCTTGCACAGGAGGCCGTGGAGCGCTGCAAGCGCACACCCCGCTCCCTGCGTGTGCTCATCACCCGGGAAGCAATACCGGAAGGGCTGCTGGCGCGCACGCTCGGTGCGCACGGCATC
>JAXLVG010000011.1:0-160259 GCA_046329115.1 Flavobacteriales bacterium
ACGACGCCAGGTCGCGCTGGTACTGGTCCAGCACGGCCTCCACGGTGTTCGTGGCGATGCGCAATGACATGGTGCGAAGGTAGACGGTGGGGATCCGACCATCTTCGCGCCGTGGTGAACGAAACGTACATGCACCGCTGCCTTCAACTGGCCCTGAACGGCGCCGGGCGTGTGGCGCCGAATCCCTTGGTGGGCGCGGTGCTTGTGCACGGTGAGCGCATCCTGGCCGAAGGCTGGCACCGCGCCGTGGGTGGCCCGCATGCCGAAGTGGAATGCCTGCACACCTTCGGCGACGGGCCCGTTCCGGCGGATGCCACCCTGTACGTGAACCTGGAGCCTTGTGCGCATCACGGCCGCACGCCACCCTGTGCGGACCTGTTGATCGCGCGCCATGTGCGGCATGTGGTGATCGGATGCACCGACCCGAACCCGCTGGTGGCCGGCAAGGGCATCGAACGCCTTCGGAACGCCGGCGTGAACGTGGAGGTGGACGTGCTGAAGGACGAATGCCGGTGGATCAACCGGCGCTTCATCACCGCCTTCGAACAGCAGCGCCCCTACGTGGTGCTGAAGTGGGCACGCTCCGCGGACGGGTTCATGGACGACCACGGCCGCACCACGCGGATCAGTTCACCGGCAACGGATGTGCTTGTGCATCGTTGGCGCGCGGAGGAGCAGGCCATCCTGGTGGGCAGCCGCACCGCGCTTGCGGACGATCCCGCGCTCACCGTGCGCCATGTGGCCGGCCGGCAGCCCCTGCGGGTGGTGCTGGACCGCGGCCGCATCCTGCCCGACACGTTGCGCGTGCTCACATCCGAAGCACCAACCTTGCTCTTCAGCGCTGCACCGCGGCCGGACCTGACCTCGGTGGAGCAATGCATCCTGCCTGCCGAAGCTGAACCGATCCCGTTCCTGCTGGCCGAACTGCACCGAAGGCAGGTGCGTTCCGTGCTGGTGGAAGGAGGCGCGGAACTGCTTGGCCACTTCCTCGCATCCGGGCATTGGGAGGAGGCGCGCGTGATCACCGGGGCCGCTGTCCTGCGCGGTGGCACTCCGGCTCCGCACATCGATCCACCGCCCGTGCGCACCTTCGCCGTCGGCCCCGACCGGATCGACCTGTACACCCACGCACACCCCGTACCCGATACATGGTCCTGGTGATCCTCGCGGCGCTCTTCATCGCAGCGCTCTTCATCATCTTCCGATCGTTCGATGCGCGTGCCATCCCGCTGTTCCCGGCCATCGTGGTCAACTACTTCACCGCGTTCGCCGTGGGCGCGTTGGTCTCCACGCCCTGGAGCGCAGGCGACCTCGGTCCGCTCTGGACACCGTCGGTGATCATGAGCTTCCTGTTCATCTCCGTGTTCTACCTGACCGGACTGAGCGCGCAACGGGCAGGCGTGGCGGCCACCACGGTCGCAAGCAAGATGAGCCTGGTGCTCACCGTGGTGTTCAGTGTGCTCGTGCTGAAGGAGCATCAGGGTGCCTTGGGCTGGGCGGGCATCGCGCTGGCGCTGGCGGGCGTTGTGCTCAGTTCGTGGAGCCCTGATGGCCGGGGCAGCGCCCGCGCGTGGATGCTTCCCGCGCTGCTCTTCTTCGGCAGTGCGGCCGTGGACATCGGCATCAACATCATCCAGCGCACATGCACCACGCCGGCCACCGAGGCGGTGTTCCCCACGCTCGTCTTCGGCTTCGCCGGTCTGCTGGGCGTTGCATGGGTGCTGCTACGCGGGGATCGGAAGGCGTTCGGCGATACGCGCACCTGGATAGGCGGCACCGTGCTCGGAGCGGTCAACTACGGAAGCCTCTACTTCGTGGTGAAGGCGCTCGCCGCCAGCGGCATGCCCAGCAGCAGTGTGTTCCCCCTGATGAACATCGGTGTGATCCTGTTCGGCTCGCTGGCGAGCGCGGTGCTCTTCAAGGAGCGCCCCGGCCGCGTGCACATCGCCGGCATCGCGCTCTCGGTGGTGGCCCTGGTGCTGATCATCGCGGGGCGGCCATGAGCATGGACCGATACCGGACGCTGGGTACCGAGGGCACCGCACTGTACCGGGAGAAAGCGAGCCGCTTCCTCGCCTGGGCGTTCCCGATCGCGGACGAGGCCGCCTTCAAGCTCCGGGTGGACGCCATCGCGAAGGAGCATCATGCGTCGCGGCACGTTTGCTACGCATGGGTGCTGGGCGCCGACGGCCAGCGCTTCCGCGCGAACGATGCGGGCGAACCCGCCGGCACCGCCGGGGCACCGATCCTGCGGCGCATCCGCGGCACGGAGCTCACGCATACGGCCGTGGTGGTGGTGCGCTACTTCGGCGGCACCCTGCTGGGCAAGGGCGGACTGGTGCATGCCTACGACGAGGCCGCACGCCTGGCGCTGGCCAACGCGGTGGTGGTGGAGCGGGTGCTCATGCAGGAGCTCGTGGTGCGCTGCACCTATGCACAGGCGGACGACGTGCGCGCCGAGCTCCATCGCTGCGGCGGTGCCGTGCTGCAGGCCACCTTCGGCGAGCCCTGCGTGCTGCGTGCGGAGGTGCCCGCCGGACAGGCCGCGGCCATCGCGGCGGCCTGGAGCACGCGCGGCATGGCCGTCGATCAAGGGAAATAAGGCGCCAGGCGTTCCACCAGCGCGGCCGGCGCGCGGCAGGGCCTGTTGGTCGCGCGGTCCACGAAGACCAGGGTGGTGGTGGCCTCGTTCAGCAGCGTACCGGAGGCATCGAGCACCTCGTACCTGAAGCTGATGCGCACCGTGGGCGGTGCCAGGATGGTGGTACGGACGGTGAGGAGATCGTCATACCGCGCGGGCCGGTGGTAACGTACCTGCATGTCGTGCACCGGCAGCATCACCCCGCCATCCTCGATCGCCCGGTACGACAGGCCCAGCGAGCGCAGGGCCTCCACGCGCCCGACCTCGTAGTACAGCGGATAGACACCGTAGTACACGTAGCCCATCTGGTCCGTTTCGCCGTAGCGAACGCGCAAGGTCGTCTCGTGGGTGAACATCGCGGGGAAGATACTTCGGACCACCTCCGAACGGGTTTGCTCCGCATGCTGCGGGTAGCGTACCTTCACAGCGCACAACCTCCATGATCCGAACGGTCCATCAGCACACCGCCGCCACCATCGGTGAGGACCGAACCGAAGGGGGGCGTGCCCGCCGCCAACGGCATGCCGCCCTGCAGGCCCCGCCCCTTGGGAAAGCCTTGTCCGGCGCGGCGTTCCGCTGGTGCCGAACTTCCGGGACCCCAACGCAAAAAATTCCATCCCAGCAAGTTCGTTCGCACTTTTTTTTTCACGGTGCGGCGTCCATATTTGCGCCCCCTTCGCATCCCGCTTACGATCCCGTGACGTGCTGCGAAGGTCCCTGTCCCGTCGTCACGTTCACCCCCCCCCAACCCTGACCCGCCCATGAAGAAAGACCACGAGAAGATCTGGGAGCGGTGTCTGGCGGTGATCCAGGACAACGTGAGCGAGCAGAGTTTCAAGACCTGGTTCGAACCGATCCGGGCGCTGAAGCTCGCTGACGCTGTCCTCACCATCCAGGTGCCGTCGCAGTTCTTCTATGAGTGGCTGGAAGAGCACTACATCGGCCTGCTGAAGAAGACCATCAAAAAGGAATTGGGCACTGAAGGGCGTCTGGAGTACTCCATCATCATGGAGAACGGGTCCAAGAGCGCCCACCCGTATGCCGTGAAGGTTCCCACCAGCAATGCACGCGAGGTGAAGAACGCTCCTGTGAGCCTGCCGATCGATGTGGCCAACAGCCCGATCAAGAACCCGTTCATCATTCCCGGCCTCCGCAAGATCAAGGTGGAGAGCCACCTGAACCCGAACTACTCCTTCGAGAACTTCATCGAGGGCGATTGCAACCGGCTTGCCCGCAGCGCCGGTTACGCCGTGGCGCAGAAGCCCGGCGGAACGGCCTTCAACCCGCTGCTCGTTTACGGCGGTGTCGGCCTGGGCAAGACGCACCTGGTGCACGCCATCGGCATCGAGATCAAGAAGAACTTCCCCGAGAAGACGATCCTCTACGTACCGGCCGAGAAGTTCACGCAGCAGTTCATCGAAAGCGTCCGCAACAACACCAGCGGCGACTTCCAGCAGTTCTATCAGATGATGGACGTGCTGATCATCGATGATGTGCAGTTCCTCGCCGGCAAGGAGAAGACGCAGGACGTGTTCTTCCACATCTTCAACCACCTGCACCAGAGCGGCAAGCAGATCATCCTGACGAGCGACAAGGCACCGGTGGAGATGCAGGGCGTGGAACAGCGCCTGCTCAGCCGCTTCAAGTGGGGCCTCAGCGCGGACCTGCAGCAGCCCGGACTGGAGACCCGCATCGCCATCCTGCAGAAGAAGATGTACGGCGAAGGGCTTGACCTTCCGAAGGAAGTGGTGGAGTACCTGGCCTACAGCATCACCACCAACATCCGCGAGCTCGAGGGCGCGATGATCAGCCTGATCGCACAAAGCTCCCTCAACAAGAAGGCGGTGACGCTGGAGCTGGCGAAGCAGATGATCGACAAGTTCGTGAAGAACACCGCCCGCGAGGTGTCGATCGACTACATCCAGAAGGTGGTGTGCGACTACTTCGACCTGCCCATCGAGCTCCTCAAGAGCAAGACGCGCAAGCGCGAGGTGGTGCAGGCCCGCCAGATCGCGATGTACTTCGCGAAGAAGATGACCAAGAGCTCGCTGGCGAGCATCGGGGCGCACTGCGGTGGCAAGGACCACGCGACCGTGCTGCATGCGTGCCGCACCGTGAACAACCTGCAGGAGACGGACAAGCAGTTCCGTGGATACCTGGAGGACCTGGAGAAGAAGCTCAGCGTGCATTGAGCAACGCCGGGAACAACTGGAAGGCCCGCCCATCGGCGGGCCTTCCGCTTTCACGACCTTCGCGCCGATGACGACCACGAAGATCCTCCTCGTCTGCATGGGGAACATCTGCCGCAGTCCCATGGCGGAGGGCCTCATCCGGCACAAGGCGCGCCTGCGGGGCTTGCCGCTGGAGACGGACAGTGCCGGCACCATCGACCATCATGCAGGCGAAGCCCCCGATGCACGGGCGCAGCGATGCATGCGCGTGCACGGCATCGAGATCGGCGACCTGCGTGCGCGGCAGGTGCGGCCATCGGACTTCCACGCGTTCGACCTGCTGCTCGCCATGGACGCCGACAACCTGGCCGGTCTCCACCGCCTGGCGCCCGCTGCGGCGCTCGCGCCCAAAGCCCGGCTGATCATGGACCTGGTGCCCGGACATCCGCTGCGTGAAGTGCCCGATCCCTGGTTCGGAGGCCCCGAGGGGTTCGAGGAGGTCTTCGCCATGCTCGATGCCGCCACGGACCGCCTGCTGGACGAACTGGGCCATGGCCGCTGAGAAGCTCTACCTGCTACCGGTGTGGCTCGGCGATGCCGGCGGGCCCGAGCTGATGCCACCCCGGAACATCGCCATCGCCGCACGGTGTCGGCATTTCTTTTGTGAGCACGAACGCACGGCACGGCACATGCTGCGCCGGCTCGTGCCCTCCATCGACCTGAACGCGATCGAACTGCACCGGCTCGACAAGGAGACGAGCGACGCGGAACTGGACGCCATGGTCGCCGTGCTCAAGCAGCACGATGGCGCCATCGTGAGCGAGGCGGGCATGCCCTGCATCGCCGACCCTGGAGCCCGCCTGGTGGCACGAGCCCATGCGGCGGGCATCACCGTGGAACCGCTGACCGGCCCTTCCTCCATCATGCTCGCGCTCGCGGCCTCGGGCCTCAACGGCCAGCGCTTCACCTTCCACGGTTACCTGCCGCGCGAGCCGCACGAACGGCGGCAGGCATTGACCCGCATTGAACAGGATGTCCGGCGCACGCATGGCGCGCACCTGTTCATCGAAACACCGTATCGGAACGACGCGCTCCTTGCCGACATCCTGGCCATCGGCCAGCCCGGCACCCGGCTATGCCTGGCCGTGGACCTGGACCAGCCCGGCGGTTCGGTCTCCACCCGCACCATCGCCCAGTGGCGCGCCGCAGCGCCCACCCTGGGCAAGCGGCCGTGCGTCTTCATCATCGGCTGATCACTGCGGTACGGCGCAGGGCAGCGCATGGCCATCACCGGGGCGATGTTGCGCCTGCCTGCGTCCACGGCACACCGGGCTGCGGAACACCGTCCACTTGATCCGGAAGTAAAGGTCCAGCCCGTACAGGTTGCCGCGCGTGATCAAGGGCAGCAGGTCATCGCTGCCGAGGCTCACGTTGTTCAAACGGAGCATGGCCCCCACAGCCGTGCGCCGCAGATCGTACTCGTGCACCACGATCGGAAGGGCGAACTCCACGCGCTGATGCTCAAAGCGCGGGATGAAGGCTGCGGTGTTCGCCCGTCGAATGCGCAGCCCATCCCCAAAGGCCAGGTTCTGCACCACCGAGGCCGCCATATACACATGGTGCGTGATGCGGTGATCGAACTGCAACGCGGCGGCCGTGGGCAGACCTGTCCTGAACCCTGTGCCGGCGCGGCTTGTGCTCAGCGAGGCCGATACCAGGCTGTCCAGCCCGGATGCGCCATCCACCTCCAGTGCATTGTAGTCCTGGAAGTACGCCGTGCTCGCATCGAAGCGCGCCGTGTAACCATCGCGGAAGCGCAGGCCGCCGATGTCCACGATGGAGAGCCCGACACGGTACCGGTATGGCAGCGCATCACATCCGGTGTGCGGCACATAGCCATCGGCCTCATCCAACGTGCGCTCGTAGCTGATCCCCAGGTCGAAGGCATGGCCACGCCCGGCATCCAACGTGGGCATGGCGGTACCGTACCGGCCGGTGGCCTTATGAACTTCTGCCTGCAAGGTGTCGTGGACGGTATAGTCCAATGCGCTGAACGCGATGCCCGCGCCGGTGTGGGCGATCAGGTAGCGGGCCGTGATACCGGCACTGAACCGATGGAAGTCGCGCGCGACCAACTGGCGCGCGTAGGAGCCTCCGACCTCCGTCCATGCTGCGCCCACGATGCGGAGACGGTCGTCCGCATAGCGGATGCCGTGCTGCGGCCTGTAGGTGAGCCCGTGGTAGGCGAAGCGGGCCAGGGACTCGCCGACCCCACCGATGCTCACGGCCGCCCGCGTGGAAACATGCGCACCGAAGCCGTTGCGGCCGGAGCTCCAGGCCAGCGCCGGCCCCTTCAACCGGGCATGCACATAGGCATGCCGACCGCCGCTGCGGGGATCCTCGTTCACCACAAGCCGGTCCGCGCCGGTGCGCAAGGTCTCGCGCATCTCTCCCAGCACGCTGCGTTCGCGCCCTGTCAGGTACACGTGGTCGTTCCACACCGAAGCGTCCGCCCCGATGATGTTGACGTCCATCCAGCACCATTGGCCGGCGATACGTGCCGGATTGAGACCAACGGCATCCGTGCCCGCATGGTTCCCATGGACAAGTCCTTCCTGCTCCTGTGCCCGAAGGACAACGGAAGCCCCAAGGAGCAGTGCGAAGGACGCGATCGACCGGAGCATGGCGGCCCCTGTTACGCAGGCGACGGCCGCCCGGTTCCTAGAGCGCATCTCAAAAAAGCCCTTCGGGCTGCGCTCGGGTCTTCCACGCCCATGCGTCGTTGTCGAAGACCTCACAGAGCACCCGACTATGCTCGGTTTCGACGCCTAGCCTGGGCGCGAAATACCTCTCGCTCGCTGCCAAAAGCTATTTTGAGATGCGCTCTAGGATGCCGGGGGAGCGGGCACTACACGGGCCTCCACTTCGTAGAGCAACGGAGTGTAAGGCGGGACGATGCCCGAAGAAGAGCCCTGGGGTCCGAAGGCCAGTGCGGAAGGGATGATGAAGCGTCCGCGCCCACCATCGGGCAGCAAGTGCACCGCGACCTCCAGGCCCTTGATCACCTGTCCGGGATCACCCAGCTTGAAGGTGAGCGGCTGCCCCCCTCTCCAGGTATCGTCGAACACCTTCCCGGTATCGAGGAAACGCGCGCGGTAGTGCAGCATCACCTGCTGACCACTGGCGATCAAGGCCCCGTTGCCGGTGATGTCCGTGCAGCGCACACCCATGCGCTCCGTCCATTCCTCGTTGCTACCCGCCAGGTAGGTGGAAAGGATGCGCTCCTCGTCGCGCGCGTCCCGTGCCATGAGGCGCTCCCAGGCCATGCGCCGGCTCTCGGCATGCGAGCGGATGCGCAACAAGGAGACCTCCACGCCGATCCAGGCGGTGTCGGTGGAGAAGCGCGGCTGTCCGGGCGCGTCCGCTGGGAACCGCGCACCCCGCAGGATCACGCTGGCACTATCGCCGGCACGCAACTTCAGGGCCTCCACCGCCTCCCCGGGCAGCAGGTCGGTCAACGAGCCGAACCAGGCCTCGGTGCTGTACAGCGAGCCCGGAGCCCCGCCCGGATGCGCGCAGCGGAACCGCACCAGCACACTGTCGCTATCCGTGGGCTGGCGCTCACCGTCGCCCAGGGCATGCAGCCGCACATGGAGATCGGGCGCCAGTTGCCGGTAGCCGGGGAACATGCCCCCCCCGCACCCCAGGAGGAACAACGGGAATACCCACCGAACGCAATGGCGCCCATGCATGGGCGGCGAAAGTAGTGCCGGTCCGGAGCGCTGTGCCCGGCGGCTTGTTGAGAACATGGCCCCGGCTCCCCCACCCACCGCGGCCGACCGCGCGCGTTCTTTGCCCCAGAGCGACCACCCATGGAACTGATCCAATTCCTCATCGACCTGTTGCGCGACACCAAGCCCACCATCGACGCGTTCATCGCCGCGAACGGCACGCTGGTGTACGGCCTCTTCTTCCTGATCATCTTCGTGGAGACGGGCCTTGTGGTGATGCCCTTCCTGCCAGGCGACTCGCTGCTCTTCGTTGCCGGATCCCTCTCCGCCGGTGCCAATGCACAGCTCGACCTGGGCCTGCTCTTCATTCTGCTCTTCACCGCGGCCGTGCTGGGCGACAACCTGAACTACTGGATCGGTCGCTTCTTCGGACCGCGCATCGTGAAGTGGAAGACCTTCGGGTACGACCTGGTGAAGCAGAAGCACCTGAACAAGACCCACAGCTATTTCGAGAAGTACGGCGTGAAGACCATCATCATCGCCCGCTTCGTGCCCATCGTGCGCACCATCTGCCCCTTCGTGGCCGGCATCGGGACCATGAGCTACCGGAAGAAGTTCCTCCCCTTCGACATCATCGGCGGCGCCTTGTGGATCGGCACCATGCTCATGGCCGGCCACCTGATCGGCACCAGTGAGGTGGTACAGAAGAACTTCAAGTTGGTGATCCTGGGGATCGTGTTCGTGAGCGTGCTCCCGATGGTCATCGAGGTGATGAAGGGCCAGCTCCGCTCCAGAAAGTCCGGGCAATAGTCCGCCCGGGAAGGCGTTCTTTGCCCCGTGCAGCGTTACGGATTGATCGGTCGCGCATTAGGGCATTCCTTCAGCCGGGAGCATTTCACGCGAAAGTTCCAGCGGGAAGGCCTGGCCGATCATGTGTACGACCTGTTCGAGCTACCGTCCATCGCGGACCTGCCCGGACTGCTGGCCACCCACCCCGATCTGCGCGGACTGAACGTCACCATCCCCTACAAGGAAGCGGTGATCCCGTACCTGACCCGGCTGGACCCGCTGGCCGCGGCCGTGGGCGCGGTGAACACCGTCCGGATCAATGGTGGTGAGCTGGTCGGCCACAATACGGACGTGCACGGGTTCCGCAGCTTGCTGCGACCTGTGCTGAGCGGACTGCAGGAACCCGGCAGCGACATACGTCCGCGCGCCCTGGTGCTGGGCAGCGGCGGCGCGAGCCGTGCCGTGGCCTATGCGCTGCGCGAGGCAGGCCTGCGCTTCCGCGTGGTGAGCCGTGACCGTTCGCGGGGCGACCTGACCTGGGACCTGCTGGACCCGACGGTGGTGAACGTTTGCCGGTTGATCATCAACACCACGCCGCTGGGCATGCACCCGGATGTGGACAGCCTGCCACCACTGCCATACGAGGCCATCGGACCCAAGCATGTGCTGATCGACCTGGTGTACAACCCCGAGCGCACGGCGTTCCTGCGCATGGGCGAGGGTCGAGGCGCTCGCACCGTTGGCGGCCTCGGCATGCTGATCGAACAGGCCGAGGAGGCGTGGCGCATCTGGCAAGGCCCGGCCTGAGCATGGGTCACCCGTTCGGATGACCTGCGGCCGGAAGGTGCCGGCTACCTTCGGCTGCCATACCAAGGAACCATGAAGCTGCCTTCCATCTCCCTCGCCCTGGGCATGTTCCTTCTGCCCTTCACCGGGAACGCGCAATGCGGCATCATTGTCGTGGGCGACTTCGACCAGACCATCGTAGCGGGGAATGAGCATACGCCCTTCGCCACGAACACCGGCTCCAACAACCGCCGCGGCTTCCGGGCGCAGTACCTGTACCGTGCCGAAGAGCTCACCGCAGCGGGCCTTTGCCCCGGCCTCATCACCAAGATGTCGTTCTACGCCCTGCAGACGGACGGAGCGCCGGATTGCATTCCGAACACGAACTGCCCGGATGTGCTCGTGCAAGTGCGGATGGCGAACTCGACGCTCACGGACTTCGGCGCAGATGCGGTGTTCGGGAATTGGGACACCGTCGCCAAGAATTCCGGGAACATCAACGCGAACAGCTTGCTACCCATGCGCGTGATCGAAGGCTACATCGACCTTCCACTGGCAGGCGATGGCTTCGAATGGACGGGGGGCAACCTGGTCATTGATATCTCCTGGGTGCGGGCGGCACCCAATGGAACGAGTCCCGCCGTGGAGCTCCAGGAGGGTCTGGCTTATTACGCAACGAAGTCGGTCCAGATGACCGACCTGGCGAACATCAACCATGACAACACGCTTGACGACGTGAACATGACCCCGGGGACCGAAGCCTTCTGGACCACCACCCGCCCGCTGACGCGCTTCTGGACGGACCTCAACACCGGCTTCACACCGGGTGCGACCCATGCAGATGGCGGGACCTGGTTCGACACGGGGCGGTCCGTGTGCATCGTGCAACCGCCATCGGAGGGCCTCCACGGTCCGCTGCTCCTGCTCGACGGCCTCGGTCGCGTGGTCGGTCATTATGCAGTGAACGGTCTGTCGCGCGTGGAGATCCCCATGGAACGGATGCCCGCTGGTCTCTATACGGTGCAGGCCATGGGGCCCTCGGGTGCCGCACTGCTCGGGAAAGTGATGAAGCCCTGATCTGCCGCGTTCAACGCGTGCACGCCCGCAGCACCATCACCCCGATGCAGATCAGGAACATGAAGATGCTGATGCGGTTGATGCCGTGCATGAAGCGCAGGTTCATGTTCTCCGAGCCTTTGCCGAACAAGGTGGCCGGATTCAGGTAGTACAGCAGGCGCTTCAGGAACATGGCGTGAAGGTAACGCCTCCGGGATGCAGGATGTTCAACCGGGCCAGATGGCGGGGCGGCCCTCCGGTAATGAGGTGTTCAACAGGTGCCGGATGGTGGCCAGGTGATGGTCATCGTGCTCGGCGATCCAGTGCAGCATGTCCACGGCCCGCATGGGGCGGCCCTTGCACGGATGCACGGCCACATGCTCCAGGACGGAATGCGCGAACGCATCCACGCGCAGGGCGAACGCCTGCCGCTTCAGCTTGAACTCCTCCAGCACGTCCCCGATACGCCGTACCCGATGCCTGCGCAGTTCGGCATCCTGACCGTCCAGCCGGATCTCGCACAGGCGTTCGCGCTGCCGTTCGAAGTCCTCTGCGCGGGGCTCGAAGCGGTCCTGCAGGGCGATCAGGTGGGCGGCATGTTCGATCACGGACCAGCGTCCCTCCACGCGCAGGTGCACACGCTCCAAGGGCTGCTCGCGGAGCAAGGCGGCCAGCCGCGCATGGGTTCCCTGGATCCGTTCCATCAGCACGGGCAGTTCGTCCAGGGGTCGGCCGAAGTGCAGCTCACGTTCATTCCACGGGACCGGCGCTCGCATGGGGTCAAGTTAAGGGATACGTGCTTTAGGCGATCCCTCCAGGATCATGACGCGGCACGGCTCCGTTACGTTCCGCCCGTGCTCGTTCCAGGTGCGCCGTTCCTCGTTCAAGCGGAAGCATCCTTGCCGGGTCCCGAAGGCCGGCGACCGCTCCACACCCGCGTACCTTCGCGCCCCATCCGCACCGGCCTTGCCCTTCGACCTCATCTCCGAGTTCACGCCCACCGGCGACCAGCCGCAGGCGATCGATCAACTGGTGGCCGGGTTGAAGGACGGCATGCCCTTCCAGACCCTGCTCGGGGTGACCGGCAGCGGCAAGACCTTCACGGTGGCGAACGTGATCGCGCGGACCGACCGGCCCACCTTGATCCTGAGCCACAACAAGACCCTGGCGGCCCAGCTGTACGGTGAGTTCAAGCACTTCTTCCCGAAGGACCGGGTGGAGTACTTCGTGAGCTACTACGACTACTACCAGCCTGAGGCCTACATCCCCACCAGCAACACCTATATCGAGAAGGACCTCTCGATCAACGCCGAGATCGAGAAGTTGCGGCTGAGCGCCACGAGCGCGCTGCTCAGCGGCCGCAGGAACGTGATCGTGGTGGCGAGCGTGAGCTGCATCTACGGCATCGGCAATCCGGCGGAGTTCCACAAGACGGTGGTGCCCGTGAAGCGCGGGCAGAAGGTGAGCCGCAACGCCCTTCTGCACCAGCTGGTGACGGCCCTGTACAGCCGCCGCGACGCCGATCCGGGCCGGGGCAACTTCCGGGTGCGCGGCGATGTGGTGGAGGTGTACCTCGCCTACGCCGACGAAGGCATCCGCATCCACTTCTGGGGCGATGAGATCGAGAAGCTCGAGCGCTTCGACACCGCCACGGCCCGCTCCCTGGAAACGGTGGAGAGCATCACCGTGTACCCGGCCAACATCTTCGTGACCAGCCGCGAGACCATGAACGCCGCGCTCACGGAGATCCAGGCCGACATGGTGCGGCAGGTGGAGTTCTTCAACAGCATCGGCAAGCACCTGGAGGCGAAGCGGCTGGAGGAACGCACGCTGTACGACCTGGAGATGATGCGCGAACTGGGCTACTGCAGCGGCATCGAGAACTACAGCCGCTACTTCGATCACCGCGGCACGGGCCAGCGTCCGTTCTGCCTGCTGGACTACTTCCCGGAGGACTTCCTCATGGTGATCGACGAGAGCCATGTGACCGTGAGCCAGGTGCAGGCCATGTACGGCGGCGACCGCAGCCGCAAGAAGAACCTGGTCGAGTACGGCTTCCGGCTGCCGAGCGCCATGGACAACCGGCCCCTGAAGTTCGAGGAGTTCGAAGCGCTGATGGGCCAGACCATCTTCGTGAGCGCCACCCCGGCCGAATACGAACTGGAACGCAGCGAAGGGGTGGTGGTGGAGCAGCTGGTGCGGCCCACGGGCCTGCTGGACCCGCCGATCAGTGTGCGCCCCAGCAAGGACCAGATCGACGACCTGCTGTACGAGATCCGCCAGCGCTCAGGGCGTGAGGAGCGGGTGCTGGTGACCACGCTGACCAAGCGCATGGCCGAGGAGCTCACCGAGTTCCTCACCAAGAACGGCGTGCGCTGCAAGTACATCCACAGCGATGTGGAGACCCTGGACCGCATCGAGATCCTGCGGCAGTTGCGCCTGGGCATGTTCGATGTGCTGGTGGGCGTGAACCTGCTGCGCGAAGGTCTGGACCTGCCCGAGGTGTCGCTGGTGGCCGTGCTGGACGCCGACAAGGAAGGTTTCCTGCGCAGCAACCGCAGCCTGACGCAGACCGCAGGACGCGCCGCGCGCAACGTGAACGGCATGGTGATCTTCTATGCGGACACCATCACCGAGAGCATGCAGCGTACGATGGACGAGACGGAGCGACGCCGTGCGAAACAGCTGGCCTACAACGCCGAGCACGGCATCGTGCCCACGCAGATCAAGCGCGACCGGTCGGATGTGCTCCGGCAGACGGCCGTGGTGGAGGACAGCGGCCGTGTGGCCTCCAAGGCCTATGTGGAACCCGAACAGCTCGACCTGGCCGCGGATCCCGTGGTGGCCTACCTCAGCGTTGACCAGCTGGAGAAGAACGCTGCGCTGCTGGAGAACCAGATGCGCAAGGCCGCCAAGGAACTCGACTTCATCGCCGCGGCCCAGCTCAGGGACGAACTGTTCGCCATGCGCAAATTGATCGACGAACGACGTGCTGCATCGACGGACCTGAGCCCTTCGGCGACGGACCGGAAATGAGCGCAAAGCGGCGTCCATCGCGCCTTTCCGGTCCATCCGGCGGATGGACCGCTTCGTCGGATCAGTGACGGGACAGCGATCGATGTGTATCACATTGCGCGCCTTATTACGTGCTGTGCGATGGTGCTGACCATACGATCCAACGGACCTTCCCTGCTCTACCTGCTTGCCGCCGTGCTCCTGGGCTCAGGGGCCACGTACGCGCTCATGGGCGCAGGTGATCGGGCTTTGTCCATCGAGCCCGCAGCGCCCGAGCCGGTCCGCTCCGCTGCGCCCTGCAACGTTACCGTCACCGGCATCGATGGCTTCCGGCACATACGCCCGCTGCTTTCCAGTGAGCTGCAGTGCCCCTCCACCCGGATGGAACCGATCCGGAATGAACTTGGCCTGCTCGTGGACAGCCTGCGCAACGCGCAGGTGATCACGTCGGCCTCCGTGCATTTGCGCGACCTGAAGCGCGGCGATTGGACCGTGCTGAACCCCGACGAGCGCTTCGATCCGGGATCCATGTTGAAAGTACCGCTCCTGCTCTGCTACCTCTCCATGGCGGAAGAGGACCCCACGGTCCTGAAACGGACCTACACCTGCGAGCCGGTCGATGCGGGCGTTCCGCAGAACACCGCATTCCCCGATCAACAGGCCGTTCCGGGCGCCGTGTACACCGTGGAGCAGCTGCTGGCGCTGTCCATCATCTACTCCGACAACCGCGCGACCGCGATGCTCCTGCGGCATATGGACCCCAACCGCTACCTCGGGCTCTTCACCGACCTCGGACTGGCCCGCCCGGACCGGAAGGCCAAACAGTACCGCATGACGGCCAGGGATTGCTCCGTCTTCCTGACCGCGCTCTATCATTCCTCGCTGCTCAGTCCGGTGAGGTCCGAAAAGGCGCTGGACCTGCTGTTCCGCTCCACGTTCACACACGGCCTGGTGGCGGGACTGCCCGAAGGCATCGAGGTCGCGCACAAATTCGGTGAGGCCGGCGATCCCACGGAGCGCCAGCTGCACGAGACCGGTCTGGTCTACATGGCCGGTCACCCGTACATCATCACGGTGATGACCCGTGGCGCCGAGACCAAGGAACTGGCCAAGGCCATCGCCCTGCTCAGTGCCCGGGCACATCGGAACATGAGCTCCCTGTAGCGGAGCTAGTTCGCCGCTGCGCACCGCGGCCCCTGCCCTACCCGACCGATCGTGCACATGGTCACCAGCCGCCGCGCTGGTCCGTCCAAGGAGCGGCCACTTGGCGACCGGTCGTGGGCGATGCGCCCTAATTTCACCCCACGCCAGAACGCCTTGCCCATGACCCGTCGCTCCGCATCGCTGCCGTTCCTCCTGACGTTGTGCCTGCTTTCCGCCGGAGGTGACCGTACCCTGGCCCAACGCGCATTCGGGGGAACACCGTTCGGCCTTTGGGAGACCCCGATGCATCTACCGGCACCACCGGTGGTGACCTTTCCTGCCGTGGATGCGGTGGCGCAGTTGCAGGCGGATGCCGATCGGCTGGCCCACGGGATCAAGGGCCCCTGGCGGTTCGGGGTGGAGCACCCGGGGACCATCGACCTGCGGACCCACGGTGTCTGGGCCGAAGGTCCGCGCGGTGAGCGCATCTGGCGCGTGGCGATCGAATGCCCCGGGGCGCTCGGCATCGGCCTCACCATTTCGCACTATGTGGTACCGCCGGACGGGCGGGTGTTCATCTACAATGCGGAGCGTGAGGTCCTGGGCGCCTTCACCGCTCAGAGCCATCCGGGCCATGCCGTGCTCGGCGTTCAGCCCATCCGCGGATCGCGGATCACGGTGGAATACATCGAGCCCGCCGATCAAGCGGGCGCCGGAGAACTGACCATCGGACAGGTGGTGCATGCCTACCGTTCACCGTGGAAGGGCTTCGACCGGGACCTGGGCGACAGCGGTCCCTGCAACATCAACACCATCTGTCCGGAAGGCGACGAATGGCGACCGGAGATCCGTTCCGTGGCGCTGATCCTTGCGGGCGGTGGCACCTGCACGGGTCAGTTGCTGAACAATTGCAACAACGACAGCATTCCCTACTTCCTCACCGCCAACCACTGCCTGGGCACCGATCCCTCCACCTGGGTGTTCCGGTTCCTTTGGGAAAGCCCAACGTGCGATCCCACCGAGAACGGCCCCACCAACAACACCATCAGTGGATCCACCCAACTGGTGGCCAACGCGGGAAGCGATGTGCTCTTCCTGCAATTGGATGAACAGCCCCCGCCATCGTTCGATGCGTACTACAACGGATGGGACAAGAGCGGAACGCCGCCCACGAGCGCAACCTGCATCCACCACCCCATGGGCGACATCAAGAAGATCAGCCACGACAACGAAGGCCAGGACCAGGTGAACATCGACGTGGGCAACGGACCTGCGGACTGCTGGCATGTGGCGGCGTGGGATGCGGGCACCACCGAACCCGGCAGCAGTGGCAGCGGCCTGTGGGACCAGAACCACCGCATCGTTGGGCAACTGTACGGCGGCCAGGCGAGCTGTGCGAACAACGTGAACGACTACTTCGGCCGCTTCGATGTGAGCTACCCCTTGCTGGAGCAATGGCTCGGCAGTTGCGGCGATACATTGAACGGCCTGGACCCGGGCTATACCGAACCGGTGGTGCAGCACAACGCGGCCATCACCAGCATCGTGAACGTGGCCCCCCTGCTGTGCAACGTGGACACGATCGCACCGATCGTGACGCTGAAGAACAACGGCGCGGCCGTGCTGCAGACCGTGACGATCGCCTACGAAGTGCTCGGTGGCGCGACAGGTTCCCTGCCTTGGGAGGGCTTCCTGGCCCCGCTGCAGACGGCCAACGTGCAATTGCCGCCCATACCGGTAACGGCTGGCGAACAAACGCTGGTGGTGTCCACCACCCTGCCGAACGGCCAGGCCGATGGTGGGCCGCTGGATGACAGCGACACGCTCATGTTCATCGCCAACTTGCCCGGCACGGAGGTGACCTTGCTGCTCACGCCGGATGCCTACGGAGAGGATATCAGTTGGACGCTCCACACTGAGTCCGGTGTGCTGCTTTACCAAGGAGGTCCCTACGCCAACGGCAGCACCGCCACCATCGAGCGCACCTTCTGCCTGGGCGATGGCTGCTACACCTTCGCGATCAACGATGTGTTCGGCGACGGCATCTGCTGCGCGGAAGGCGACGGTCACTACGTGATCACGAGCGGCTTTGGCGACCTGGTGATGAGCGATGGGCAGTACGGCTCGGGCGAGGTGCGCACGTTCTGCCTGGAAGGCGTGGGCATGGCCGAGGCACCGGTGGACATGGCCGTGCGCGCCTGGCCGAACCCCGCCAACACGCACGTGACCGTGGCTTGCCCATCAGGCACCAGGGACTGGTCCCTGATGGACCTGTGCGGCCGACCGGTTCGTACTGGTCGTCGTGCACCGGTCGCGTCCCCGCTCCTGCTGGATGTATCGGACCTGGCACCCGGACATTACTTGTTGCACTTGCAACAAGCGAACGCGCCCTCCGTGGCGGTGCGCCTCCTCGTTCAGCATTGATCCGGACCGGGCCTGCGGGGACCTGCGGCGCTAACTTGCTGCCGAACGTTCCCCCATGGACCTGCGCTCCCATAGCACCTATCGGCACCCGATGCACTTGCATATCCTTCGGCCGCTCGTTGTGACCGGCCTGCTCATCACCACCTCCGCAGTGTTCGGACAGCTCTCCTTCGGCGGGCGTCCCGCAGGCCTGGATATGGATGCCTCGGCCCTGCTGAGCGTGCCCTGCCACACCTTTCCTGCGGTCGATGCCGCTCGGTTGCTCGCCGAGGATGCGCAACAGCTTGCCGAAGGCATCAAAGGGCCGCACCGGTTCGGCGTGAACCACGCCACGGACCTTGGCCTGGACAACAGCGGCGTGTGGAGCGGGCCCGAGGACGGCATGCGCATCTGGCGCCTCCGGCTGCGTTGCCCCGGTGCGTTGAACATGAACATGGCGTTCCGGGAGTTCATCCTACCGGAGGGCGCGCGTGTCTTCGTCCACAACACCACCGGTCAATGGCTCGGCGCCTTCACACAGGCCAGCTCGTCCGGACATCCGGAGATGGGCGTGGACCTGCTCGCGGGCGAGGAGCTCTGCGTGGAATACCAGGAACCGGTAGCGGTGGCAGGGCAGGGCCGGTTGCGCATCGGGCGGGTGACGCACGGCTACCGCAGCGCAGGGCTGCATGCGCGGGACCTGAACGACAGCGGGCCGTGCAACAACAACACCATCTGTCCGGAAGGCGATGAATGGCAGCCGGAGATCTCGTCGGTGGCCATGATCGTCGTGAACGGCTCGGGCCTGTGCACCGGTCAGCTGATCAACAACTGTGCGAACAACGGCACACCGTATTTCCTGACGGCGAACCATTGCCTGAGCGGCAGCCCGGCCAACTGGGTGTTCCGGTTCAACTGGGAAAGCCCCACCTGCACCCCCACCACCAACGGCCCCACGAACCAGTCGATCAGCGGGGCCAGCCTGCTCACCAGCAACGCCAACAGCGATGTGGCGCTGCTGCAGCTCAGCTCCACGCCGCCCGCCAGCTACAACGTGTATTACTCCGGCTGGGATGCCACGGGCGAGGCGCCGACCACCTCCACCTGCATCCACCATCCGAGCGGCGACATCAAGAAGATCACCTTCGACACCGATGCTCCCGGGCAGAGCACCTTTCTGGGCGCCCAGTGCTGGCACATCTTCGATTGGGACGACGGCACCACCGAGACCGGCAGCAGCGGATCGGGCCTGTGGAACCCGGACCATCGCCTGATCGGCCAGCTCTATGGCGGCGAGGCGAGCTGTTCGAACAACGTGAACGACCACTTCGGCCGGTTCGACCTGAGCTATCCGCTGCTGACGGGCTGGCTGGGGGATTGTGGACCGGTGCTCGACGGCTACGACCCGAACGCCGTGCCGGTGGCGCTGGATGCCCAGGTGCTGAGCATCACCGGTGTGCCCGGCACCCTGTGCGATGCGAACGTGGTATCACCGGTGATCGTGCTGCGCAACGGTGGAACGTCCACGTTGACGAGCATCGCCTGGTCCATCAGCCTGGACGGCGGCACACCCGTGACCGGTCTGTGGACGGGCACCCTTCCTCCGAACACGAACACGCCGGTCCCCGTACCTGCCTTCGACGTGCTCAACGGGCCGCACACCCTGGTGGCCACCTGCTCGGCCCCGAACGGAGGAACGGACCAGAACACCGCGAACGACAACCGCACACGCACGTTCAACGCGCTCTTCCCGGCCACCACGGCGACCCTCCGGATCACCTTGGACAGCTGGGGCTCGGAGACCACCTGGACGCTCGCGCCGGAAGGTGGCGGCACCATCCGCCAGGGCGGCCCTTACAGCGATGGCCAGAGCGGCACAGTGGTGAATGAAACGCTCTGCCTGCGCACAGGGTGCTACACCCTTACGATGAACGACAGCTACGGCGATGGCATCTGCTGCGCGGAGGGCGACGGCGACTTCGAAGTGCTGGACGAGAACGGGGATGTGGTGCTGAACGGCGATGGGGCGTTCCTCTTCTCCACCAGTTCGACGTTCTGTGTGGAGGCCACCGGCATCGTGGAACAGGAAGTCACGGCGTTCACGCTGCATCCCGTGCCGAGCGATGGCCGGTTCACGCTGGTCCGTTCGGAAGCGGGTGAGGCCGGGATCCTGAACATACGCGATGCCGCAGGACGACTGGTGCGCACGGAGCGCATCACGGGCCGTTCGGTGGTGCTGGACCTGGGCGGCGCGGACACCGGCGTGTACAGCGTGGAACTGGTCACAGGCGACCGTCGCTCCGTGCGACGGATCAGCATCGTGCGCTGAGCTCAGTGCTTCAGCGCGTAGTAGAGCAGCTTGGCGTACTCGTTGAACACCATGATCATGCCCTGCTCCGTACACCACCACGTGCGCTCATCGAACGCTTCCGTGGGCGCGCCGTGCAACTGGACGACGATCCCCGCACGCTTGTAACGCGCAGAGAACACCCCGTGGATGCGGCGCAGGTGGAAACGATGGCTCACGATCACCACGGTGTCCACGCCCTCGGCCAGCAAGCGGGGCAGCAAGGCGTCGGCCTCCTCCTGCGTGCTGGTGCCGGTGCGGAACGAGAGGACGGCCACGGCCGGGACACCGTTGGCCACGAGCTGGTGGCCGGTGAGGTCGCTTTCGGTGAAGGGCAGGCCCATCACCTCCACATCGCCCGGCACCTGGCCGCCCGTGCAGATGAAGCGGTCGGCAATGCCCTGCCGGTAGAGGCCCGCAGCGGCCCTGCCACGATCGCGCGCCCCGCCACCGAGCACGCACACCACATCGGCGTGGGTCACGGGGGTCTCCTTCCATAACCAGTTCCCCAAGCCACGCAGGATGGGCCGATGCAAGAGGCCGAGCAGCAGTGCGAGCAGGCCCAGCCGAACAGCCCACCGCACGGCGCGGCGGCGCCACAAGCGCTTGTGCACGGGTTCCCCGGTGGCCTCCATCGCTCAGTACGAACCGCTGCGCCGGCGTACCGCCCACTCCACCGTGAGCAAGGCCAGCAGCAAGGCGAAGATCCAGCGCAGCCCGATGATGTCCGTGAAGCGCGCATGACCATAGGAGCGCGGCACGATGGTGCCCTTCTCCTGGATGGTCCGCGCCAGACCTGCGATGCCGTCCGGCCCCACCATGGTGCCCTGGCTGCGCGCCGCCAGCGTGGCCAGCAATGCATGGTCCGCCACGGTGTTCAGGCGCTCGGCCACCAGCGGCTCCACCAGCAGTTCACCGGTCGCGGTCAGGCGTTCACCGTCCTGCCCGGTGGCCGCCCGCCAGGTGTATCGGCCGGGCGGCAGTATCCCGGCATCCAACCGATACCCGGTACCGGAACGGCTGAAGGTGTACGCAAGGTCCTCCCCGGCTTCGTTGCGGAGCGTGATACCTACTTCCGTCGTGTTCACGGGCTCGTAGCTCGCGTTGTACAGCTCGGCATCGAAGGTCACGGCCTCGTGTTCGCCCACCCGGCGGGGATGGCGCACCCGGAAGCGGCTGCGGTCCTTCTCCACGGCGAGGTAGGCCACCGTCTTGTGCACCAGCTCGTCGAAGTGGGCCTGCGTGCGTTCCATCTGCTGATCGGCCAGGCGCCAGCGCCAGATGCCCTCTCCGCAGGTCACCGCACTGTGGCGTTCAGCCCGTGCATCGAACGCCATCAAGGGATACTCGGTACGCACCACGCCAATCCGCTGGCGCAGCAGCACGGCCGCTCCACGCTCCGACGTGTAGGTTCCGATCGGCACCTGCAGCGGCGGGAAGCGCTCCCAGAGGCGGGCGGTGCCCTCGCCCGTGGTGAAGAGCGTGAAGTCCTCCACGGCGGCGGCCTGTGCATCGTTCGTCATGCGCTGCGCCCCGGTGACGGAAAGCATCGGCGCCACGGCGGAGATCTGGTTCATATCCGTGGCCTGGCCGATGATCGTCCAGGTAGGCACCTGCTTCTCCAGGATGCGGCGGATCACCGGTTGCATCGGGGATCCCATGGCCGGCAGCTGGTGCAGCACCACCAGGTCGTACCCGGCCACGTCACCAGTGAAGTCCGATGCCAGCGCGGCCTCGCAGGCATACCCTTCGAGCTTCGCAAGGCTCTGCCGGATGGCGGCCACGTCCGGATGCGGTGCGTGTGCGAGTATCAGCACCTTGCGGCGATCATCGAGCACGTCCACGAAGACCACTTGTGCGTTGTTCAAGGTGGTGGCCTCGCCTTCCAGTTCGCTGATCGACACGGTGTAGCGCTGCAGACCGGGGCGCTCGGCCTTCACCATCAGCGGCACTTCGGCCACTTGGGGATCCGTGGACACCTCCAGCCGGGCCGTGGCAAGCTCGCGTCCGTCCTGCTTCACGCTCACGTTCACGGTGCGGCCTCGGAAGTGGTGCGCCTGCACACGGGCCACCAAGGGGAACTCGTTGCCGAGGTAGGCGATACTGTTGGCCTCCACGTTGCGCACGGCCAGGTCCGGCCGCACCACCGTGTCGCCCAACGCGATGGTGTGGATGGGCACCCCGAGGCGTTCGGCGGAAAGTCGCGGATCACGACCGCGGTTGTAGATGCCATCCCCGTCGAGGATCACGGCGCCCAGATCGGGCCCTGCATAGCGGTCCTTGATGCTGCGGAACACCGCATCCATGTCGGTGAGCGCTCCGGCCTGGCCATGGTCGAGGCCATCGGTGACCACCTCGCCGTAGGTGAGCGTGCGCACCTCGTAGACCTGGCCCAGTTCCTCCGCCAGCTCGTTCAAGCGTGCGGGGAGCTGCTTGCGCACGAACGCCGTGTCGCCGGCGTAGGTGAGCGAAGCAGAGCCATCGTGCGCGATCACGATCACCGGCTTGCGGACCTCGCGCACGAACATGCGCACCATCGGCTCCAGCAGCAGGAAGGCCAGCGCGGCGATGACGAGGGCCCGGAGGGCACCGAGGCCGCGGCGCATGCCGGTGCTCCACCCTTCGGGCACGGCCCCTGCGCGGTAAAGCGACCAAGCGCCCAGCAGGCCGAGGGCCAGGCAGAAGGGCAGCAGCCAGAGGGGATGAACGGTGGTGAGCGTCACGGAGCGCGAAGATGGCCTGATCGGGCCCGAAGGCCCACTCCCAAAAGCTGTGAGATCGTCGGTCCTGCTGGAACGGTCACGTGAGCATGCCGCCGCACACGTTCAGCGTCTGGCCGGTGATGTAGGCGCTGAGGTCACTGCCCAGGAACACGCAGGCGTTGGCCACATCGGTGGCGGAGCCGCCGCGCTTCAGGGGGATCCCCTCGCGCCATTGCTCCACCACCTTGGGATCGAGCGCACCGGTCATCTCCGTTTCGATGAAGCCCGGTGCGATGGCGTTGCTGCGGATGTTGCGCGAGCCCAGTTCCAGGGCCACGCTCTTGGTGAAGCCGAGTATCCCGGCCTTGCTGGCGGCGTAGTTGGCCTGGCCGGCATTGCCCTTCACCCCCACCACGCTGCTCATGTTGATGATGCTGCCGCTGCGCTGCTTCAGCATGGTGCGCAGCACGGCCTTGGTCATGTTGAACACGCTCTTCAGGTTGGTCGCGATCACCGCATCCCAATCGGCCTCGCTCATGCGCATGAGCAACTGGTCCTTGGTGATGCCGGCGTTGTTCACGAGCACGTCCAGGCGCCCCCAGGCGTTCACTACGTCGTCCACGGCTTTCTGGGCCTGTTCCATGTTGCCAGCGTCGCTCTGGATGGCCATCACGCGCCGTCCAGTGCGGGCGGTAAGCTCCGCGGCCAAGGCGTTGGCCTTTTCAGGGCTGCTCACAAAGGTGAAGGCCACGTCGGCGCCCTCCTCCAGGAAGCGCTCCACGATGCCCTTGCCGATGCCCCGCGTACCGCCCGTCACCAGGGCGACCTTGTCCTTCAGTAGTGCCATTCCGTTGTGTCACCGCGGCCTTGGCGCCGGTCGGTGCGGGCGAAAGTAACCGGTGCGGGGAAGATCGCCCGGCCGATCAGTGCCGGATCAACCGTCCGGTGGCCTGCTGGCCACCTGCAGCATCCAGCACCGCCACCAGGTAAACCCCGGGTTCGGTGCCCTTCAGGTCCAGCCGAATGCGGCCCGGGCCACCATCAGGGGACAGCGGTGAACGCTGGATCAAACGCCCCGATGGATCGAAGACCTGCACGCTAGCACCCGCCGATGGCGGTATGGGGAGCAGGAGCTCACAGGCCCCATCCTCCCCCACCGGGTTCGGCAAGAACCTGATCGTGCCGGGCCCCTGCTCGCAAGGCAACAGGGGGACGGCCGGGAATACCTCCGAACGCCCGTCCAGGTCCACCTGGTGCAGCCGGTAGTACACGGCGTCGCCTGCTTGTTCATGGGGCTCCGACCAGGCATAGTGGACGGTCTGTTGGCTGTTTCCGGCTGCCTCTACGCGGCCCACAACGGTCCATTCATCCAGATCGGTGCTGCGCTCGATGAAGAAGTGGCTGCTGTTACGTTCGGAGGCAGTTGCCCATTCGACGACCGGAACACCGTGCCTACAGCTGGCCTGAAGGTGAATCAGCTCCACGGGTAAGAGCTCCATCGTGCACAACTGGTTCCAGATGCAGTACGCGTTCCATTTGCGCGTGGTGGCGGTGAAGAGCCACACGCGGTTGTTGGTGTAGCAGAACCGGAACTGGCTGTGCGTGGCAGCCGTGGCGGGCAATTGGCTCATGCCCGAGTACGCACCGGTGGCCCGGTTGAAAAGCAGCACCCGCTTGTTCGACCAATCCAACAGTCCGATCTCGTAGCCGGCTTGCCCCGTCCAGATGATGCTTTCGGTGTTGACGGTGGCGAACGAGGTGCCGGTGAGTGGCAGGGTCTGCACCACGGCACCGGTGGCCCGGCTGCGGAACTGCACACTGGTGGTGGCGGCCACATAGGACAGCACTTGGCTGAGCACGGGGTCGAAGGCCGCAACGGATTGTATCGTGGCCTGCAGTTGGCCGGGGAAGATGGTGGTAAAGGCACCGGTGGCGCAGGCGGCGGCATCGATGTCCAAAGTGGCCCACCCCAACGTTCCAAAGCAGTTTCGCTCGATGGCGTTGGTGGCCGGGTTGTACCATAAGCCCCGCGAGTCGATGCCAGCCGTGGCCGTGCACACCGAAGTGCTGCTGCCGGCCACCCAGGTTTCCAGCGGAAAGGTGGAATTGCCGATGCGCAGGGAGTAATACCGTGCCTTCACCGGGTGCCAGACCAGCGTTGCGTGGTTGTTGGCGGTGGTGGTGGTGAAGATCAACGAATCGGGGAGCTTGATGGCGTTGGCGGCCGGCGTGAACTGGGCCCGAACAGCAACTGACAGGAGCGTGAACGACAGCGCCGCCATCGCGACCAGACGTATCCGATCCACCGTATCGCGATCCTTCCGTTCCATGCGAACAAAGGGACGTTCGCGGCCGCTGCCAGGCAATACCGGGAAACCCGGGATCTTCAAGCTAAGGAGCCGGCCAACGGGGGCGCTTACTCCAACACCGGACACTCCACGCTGACGGTGGTGCCACGGCCAAGCGCACTGTCGATGCGCACGGTGCCTCCGATCGAGGCCGCACGGCCCTGCACGTTGCCCAGGCCCATGCCCGCCTGCACGGTGGATGGATCGAAGCCCGCACCATCATCGCTCACCATCACGCTGAGCCGGCCGGTCTGCCGCGTTACGGATACACCGATCTCAGTGGCCCGGGCATGCTTGAGGGCGTTGCTCACCAGCTCCTGCACGATGCGGTACACCACGATCTCCACCGACCGCTCCAACCGCTGCTCCAGCCCGAAGGTGGTCAGCTCAACCTCCAACCGGCCGGAAACGCGGATGGAATCGCACAGGTCCTGCAGCGCACGCTCGAGGCCGAAACGCGACAAGGAGGTGGAGACCAGGTCGTGCGAGATGCGGCGCACCTCGCCCACGGCCTCATCCAGCAGGGAGCTCACCTTCCCATACTGGTCCTGCTGGTCCTTGCGCACTTCCGTCATACGTTCCTCCAGGGAGCCCACCTGCATCTTGATGGCGCTGAGCATGCTACCCAGGCGGTCATGCAGGTCGCGCGCCACACGGTCGCGCTCCTTCTCCTGCCCTTCCAGCATGGCATTGATCGCCTTCATCTCCTGCTGGTGCATCAGCTCGTCCACCTCTTGGCGGTGCACCTGCCGCTCGCGCTCGGCGAGCCGCCTGCGTATCCGCAGGCCCCGCCAAAGGAGCATGGCGACCACCAGCAACGCCGCGGAAAGGACGATGGACAGGTCGCGCTGGATGCGTTTCCGTCGCTGCTCGGCCTCCGCCAGTTGAAGTGCCTGTTGTTGCGTGGCGATGCGGCGTTCCTTCTCCGCCGTCTCGAAGCGGACCTGTGCAGCGGCCACACCCGTATTGTAGCGCGCCCTGGCCAGGCTATCAGCCAATACACCGTACTCCTCGAGCAACACCAAAGCCTCGTCCTTACGCCCAAGTTCACGCAGGATGTCCGCCGCCTTCTTCGTTGCGCTGGCCTTGAGGTCGGTCGACCTTGTTCGAGCGCGGGCGAGCATGGCCTGCTCCAACGCATCGCCGCGTCGACCCAGGTGCCACAGTGCGGTGGCCTTGAAGAGGTGCGCCTGCGCCAGGCTGGCCGTATCGTTCAGCCCGGCATGGATCGCCATGGCCGTATCGATGATCGTCAAAGCCCGTTCATGCTGCTCCAGGTCACTGTGGAGGCTGGCCATGTTGCCCAGGATATCGGCGCGCGACCGCGGTGACAGACCGGTCCGCCCTGCGGTATCCAGCACCGCGCGATAGAGCGCCAGAGCCGAGTCCGGGCCCGATGTGTAGGTGATCGCCGCGCCGATGTTCAGCAACGCGCTCACCACCAGCCCAGCATCATCGTGCTTCCGGGCCACCTCCAAGGCTTGTTGGTAGTAGCCGAGAGCTGCGGAGTCCTGTTCCTGGAAATAGTATGCGTTGCCAAGCCCGATCAACGCGCGGCAGGTGCCTTCCGCATCCTTTTCGGCGCGGGCACGCGTCAGCTGTTCCACGAAGCAGTCCAGCGCCCCTTGCAGATCGTCCGCGTGCAGTTCGGCCTCGCAGATGAGCAGCTCCATTTGATGCGCTTTCCCCGGCAACGAAGCCTCCAACGCAGCCTCGATCGCGTGTTGCGCCTCCTTCCGGGCCTTGTCGTAGACCTCCAGGTCCAGTAGGGTCTTTGCCTGTTGGTAGTGGTCCAGGTAGGTGAGGTACGGATCTGACGGCTGGCGATCCTCCGCCAGTGAATCGAGCAGGTGGAGCGCCAGCAGCAACTGGCCGGTGTGCCGCAGGTGCCTTGCACGGAGAAGCGCATGCAAGTGGGCGCACGCCTGGTCCTTGACCGCACAGCGCTTCAGGCTGTCCACCAGCACGGCATGGCCGGGCAGGTTCCCTGCCGAGATGAGCTCAGTGGACCGTGCATAGAGCCGCTCCACGCGCATACGGTCCACCTGGCCGCACACGGCTGACGCCAGTAGCCATGCGACCAGGATCTGAACGGAACGCAGGATCATGTTCGACCGGGAAACCCTGTGGCCGACCGAACGGTCGGCGCCTCGTTCACGGCATGGAGCTGCGGGCGTTCCGCACCCGCTTGCGATCCTTGGCGACCACGGCTTCACCAATAATGGCCAGCGCGGTGAACGAGTGTGCCGGATCTCCCTCCGGGCCCTGCCGGATGCCCGTGCCAATGGTCCGGGAGCTCCGCCTTTCGGGGTCCCCATCGGCCGTCCGGAAGAGCACGATGGCATGCCGTGGTGAATCCGGATCAATGTCATCCTTGTACTCTGCGACCAATTCCAGGTCGTTCGTCCATGTGACCGTGAACTGTACCTCGGAACCTTCCACTGGCTCACTGACTTCGATCCTTACCTCCATGGTGTATTGGGTTTTGGTTATTCGTCGGCTGATCACCCCACCCCCGCTCCATGGCATAGCGCACCAGGCCGGCGGTGTTGCGGACATCAAGTTTGTGCATGATGTTGCGGCGGTGGGTCTCCACCGTGTCCGGGCTCAGGAACAAGCGATCGGCGATCTCCTGGGTGGTGAGCTCCTGCATGATGAGCTTCACCACCTGGACCTCCCGCTTGGAGAGCACACCGTAGCCGTTCTCTCCCCTGCGGTCCTTGAACCGATCGCCCAGTTCAAGCAGGCGCTTGAGCTCGGGGGCCAGGTAACGCCCGCCCGCCATCACTGTGTTCAAGGCATCCACCAGTTCGGCCTTGCCTGCGTTCTTCATCAGATAGCCGCCGATCCCTGCATCGAGGAGTTCCAGCACAAACTCCTTGTGGCCGTACATGCTCAGGATCAGGATCCGCGTCCCGGGCAACACCTTCAGGATGCGCTTGGTCGCTTCGATGCCATCCATACCGGGCATGTTCACATCCATGATCACCACATCGGGCCGCAGCTCCCCGGCCAGTCGCAGCGCTTCCAACCCGGTGGTGGCACGCCCCACCACCTTGACCATCGGCTCCGGCTGCAACAATGCCTCCACTCCGTCGATGATGATCGACTGGTCATCCACGAGCAGCAGGGTGAATGGATCGGTCACGTTCAACATGGGGCAAAACTGACGACCACCCCACGGGTGGAAAATACCGGAAAACCCGGGATCGATCGATCGGCTGACCGGGATGCACGCCCGCCTGCGCATCATGCCGCAGACCGGAAAGTTCAACCGCCACCCAGCCTGCCCGCCCCGTCGGCCAATTGGGCGGATCTCCCATTTTTGAGGTCCAACCACCGATCACCATGACCCGCGCGTTCGCCTCCCTCTTGGTCACCCTTTCCCTGTTCCTTGCGACGCTGACGGCCGATGCCCAGCACTTGCGCCCACAGCTGCCGCCGGCCAGCCCCGGACCGTACGCCACCGGCCATGCCCAGCGCTCCGCTGCGCAGCACACCGCCCTTGCGGCCTTCGTGGACAATGCCGCGGTGACCACCCGCTGGGCCAGCAAGGTGGCCCGCATCGGTGCACGCCAGCACGGCCTGCCCGAAGTGAACGCCATCAAGGACGCGAAGCTGGCCACCAAATGGACCGGTAATGCCCGGCCCCATGGCGCCCCGCAAGGCGCTCCCAAGGCCGTGACCCCGGAGATCGGCGTGGCCTTCGAGGCCAACTGGAGCTCGCAGCAGACCCCGCCGGACAACAGCATGGCCATCAGCAACGGCGGCTGGATCGTGACCTGCAACAACGACGGCATCCTCTACTACTCCTCCGCCGGCACGTACAGTTTCGGGGCCTTCTGGAGCGACTTCTTCAGCGGCCAGGGTCTGAACGCGAACATCTACGACCCCAAGGTGCTGTACGACAGCCAGGCCGACCGCTTCTTCATGGTGGTGCTGCACGGGTCAACAGCCGCTGATTCGAAGCTGCTCCTGTGCTTCAGCCAGACGAACGACCCGAACGATGGGTGGTGGATCTACCAGCTGCCCGGTAACGTGATGCAGAACAACACCTGGTTCGACTACCCGAGCATCGGGGTGAGCAACAATGAAGTATACGTGAGCGGCAACCTGTTCACCAGCGGGAACAACCAGTTCAACCAGGCCATCCTCTTCCAGGTGCAGAAGGCGCAGGGCTATGCCGGCAACAACCTCAACTGGCAATACTGGTTCGGACTGGACTCGGACATCGGTGGGTTCACCGTAACCCCGGCCAGCTGGGGGCAGAGCGGCAACTACGGACCGGGCATCCTGCTGGTGAGCAGCGCTGCCGGCGGCGATAACCGCTATGTGCTGTGGGACCTCACGGACGACATGACGGGCAACCCGGCGCTGAACACCTACACCGTCACCGTGCCCGCGTACAGCCCGGCGGCCGATGCGCAAATGCCCGGCAACGCGGACCTGCTGGACAATGGTGACTGCCGCCTGCTCGGTGCCTTCTACCTGAACAACACCGTGCATTGCGTGCACCACAAGGACGTGGGCAGCGGCTGGAACGGGATCGCCTACACGCGCATCAACATCAACAACCTGAGCGCCACGCAGCAGACCTTCGGCACACCCGGTGTGGCGGACATCTCCTATCCCCAGTTCGCCTCGTACGCCACCACCACCAGCGACCCCAGTGTGATGATCGCGCACCTGCGCAGCAGCACATCGGTGTATCCGGAAGTGCGGGTGGTGAACTGCGATGCGGGCATGAACTGGAGCAGCGGTGTGCAGGTAAAGGCCGGGGAGACGTACGTGGACTTCATCCAGGGCGAGGACCGCTGGGGCGATTACACCGGCATGGCGCGCAAGCACAACGCCACCGAGCCCGAGGTATGGCTGGCGGGCTGCTACGGAGCCAACATCAGCGGCGTGCTGAACAACACGTGGAAGACCTGGGTGGCACAGATCGGCGGGAGCTCCACCGCTGTCGCCGAGACTTCCACCGCACCGGCGGCACAGGTGTTCCCCAGCCCGGCGGTGGACCTCTTCACCGTGGTGTTCCAAGTGCGCGACCGCGAAGAGCACGTGATCGAAGTGCTCGATGCACGCGGAGCTGTTGTGAAGCAGCTCCACCGCGCGGTGCTGAACCCCGGAGAGTACCGCGCCAGCTTCAACCGCGGCCAGCTCGCTCCCGGTCAGTATCTGATCTCCATCCGCACCCCCAACACCCGCATCGCCCATGAGAAGCTGGTCGTACAGTAGCCTCCTTGTGCTCGCCCTGCTCGTGCTGGGCTGCTGCGGACGGAAGGACGGGAACTCGGGCGCCGATCAACGGCATGAAGCTCCCCGGCATGGCGCCCCGGACCAGCAAGCGCTGGACAGCCTGAAGCAGGAGAAGCTGAAGGACAAGCATTAGCCGGGATGCGTGGCGCGCGGCCGCTCTCGCTCCTGACCACCCTGCTGGTGGGCGCGGTGCTGCTGGGTACACGCTTGCACTACAGCGAGGTGGGCGGCCGCGCACCGCTGAAGGTGACGCAGTGGGATGCGCTGGCCTACTACGCGTACCTGCCCTCCCTCTTCATCCACCACGACCTGGCCCGCATGGGCTGGATCGAAGGCATCGACAGCACCTACCAGGTGGTGGGTACGGGCGGCCTGTACCAGATGCTGCCGGTGGAGGACAGTACCCTTGCGGCACAAGGCAACCGGGTGGACAAGGTGCTCATCGGCATGTCCATCGTGGAGCTGCCCTTCTTCGCGATCGGCCATCTGGCCGCGTGGATCGGGGGGCACCCGCAGGACGGCTTCTCCCCACCCTACCAATGGAGCATCGGCCTGGCCCCGGTGGTCTACTGCATCCTTGGGCTTTTCCTGCTGCGACGCACCCTGCTGCGTTGGTTCAAGGACAGCTCCGTGGCCGTGGTGCTCCTGCTGGTGCCGCTGGCCACCAACGCCATCCAGTACATCAGTGTGGACAACGCCCAGACGCACGGTTTTCTGTTCGCCCTGTACTGCCTTCAGCTGGAACTGACGCATCGCTGGCATATGCGTCCAGCACGCCGGACGCTGGTGACCATCGGGTGTGTGGTGGTGCTGGCAGCGCTGATCCGCCCAACGGACGTGCTCATGTTCCTGATCCCGCTGCTTTGGAACACCCACATACCGGAGGCCGCACGCGCCAAGTGGGCCCAGGTGCGGGCGCATCGAAAGGACCTTCCATGGGTGATCGGCGCCTGCCTGCTGCTCGGCTTCCCGCAGTTGCTGTACTGGAAGCATGCCTCCGGCCATTGGTTCTTCGACATCGGCAGCAAGTGGGACTTCCTCAGCCCGCATTGGCGGGTGCTGATCGGCTGGGAGAAGGGCTGGTTCATCTACACGCCGATCACCGTGGTGTTCATGCTCGCCCTGCTGCGCATGCGCGATCGGCCCTGGCGGTGGAGCGTGGCGTGGTTCATGGGCCTCACCATCTGGGTGGTGATCGCCTGGCACGATTGGCGCTACGGCGGAAGCTATTCGGCCCGCGCCCTGATGCAATGCCTGCCCGTGCTCGCCCTTCCCTTCGCCGACCTGGTGGAGCGCGCGCTGGCCACGCGCTGGCGCTGGCCCTTCCTCGCCCTGTGCGGCTACCTGCTCGTGGTGAACCTGTGGCAGGTGCGCCAGTACAACAACGGCGTGATCAAATATGACGGGATGACGCGGGAGGAGTACCTGCGCGTGTATCTCCGGTGACCATCACCGCTGGCACCGATCCCCGGACCTGAAGACGGGCGCTATCCCAGCACCTCCTTCACCTTCGCGCCGATGGTGGCGGGGCTGTCGACCACGTGGATACCACATTCGCGCATCACGGCCTTCTTCGCGGCCGCGCTCTCGTCGGCACCGGACACGATGGCGCCGGCGTGGCCCATGGTGCGGCCCTTCGGCGCGGTCTCACCGGCGATGAAGCCGACCACCGGCTTCTTGCAGTTCTCCTTGATCCACTTCGCCGCACGGATCTCCAAGTCACCGCCGATCTCGCCGATCATCACGATGGCCTTGGTCTCCGGGTCGTTCGCGAACAGCTGGATGGCCTCCAAGGTGGTGGTGCCGATGATCGGATCGCCACCGATGCCGATGGCCGTGGTGATGCCCATGCCGGCCTTCACCACCTGATCGGCGGCCTCGTACGTCAAGGTGCCGCTCTTGCTCACGATGCCCACGGGGCCCTTCTTGAAGACGAAGCCGGGCATGATGCCCACCTTGCATTCGTCGGCCGTGATCACACCAGGACAGTTGGGGCCGATCAACGTGCAGTTCTTGCCGCGGATGTACTCGCGCGCGGTGACCATGTCCTTCACCGGGATGCCCTCGGTGATGCACACGATCACCTTGATGCCGGCCTCCGCAGCCTCCATGATCGCGTCCGCCGCGAACGCGGGCGGAACGAAGATGATGCTGACGTCCGCGCCGGTGGCCTTCACTGCCTCGCTCACCGTTTCGAACACGGGCCGGTCCAGGTGCTGCTGTCCGCCCTTGCCGGGGGTGACGCCGCCCACCACGTTGGTTCCGTACTCGATCATCTGGGTGGCGTGGAAGGTGCCTTCGCTGCCGGTGAAGCCCTGCACGATGACCTTGCTGTTCTTGTTGACGAGGACGCTCATGGCGTGGTGTTCTGGTTGGGTGGTTCTGCGTTCCGGGTTCCTGGTTGCTGGTTCCGGGTTCCAAGTTCCGGGTTCCGGAGCGGCGGCGAAACTAATCGCCTGCGCGAGCTTGGGAAGCCCTTAGCGGGACGGATCCTCCACAGGGGGCAGGGGCTTGTACGAGGTGCGCAGGTAGTCGAACACCAGCCACAGGGTACCGAGCATGATGGCCCCGCCCACCCAGTACGGCAGCGCGTTGTACACCGGATAGAGCACTCCGGCCAGCGCCGGACCCACCACCCGGCCCAGGGAGCCGAAGCCCTGGTTCTGGCCGAGCACCTCGCCCTGCTCGTGGGGGGAGGCCTGGCGGCTGAGGATGGAGATGAGGCTGGGTCCCAGGCAGGCGTTCCCTACGGACAGCAGCACCATGGGGATCAAGCTGAGCAGTACAAAGGGCATGTCCAGGTCCTGATGCAGGGCCACCCCGTCCGGCCCGATGGGCACATGCGCCCGCGCACCAAGCGGAACGAAGGGGATCACGGCCAGGCCCACGCCTACAAGCACACAGCCCTGGATCATCATGCGCCGCTCGCCCCAGATGCGGTTGAAGAGCCCCACCAGCCCCCCTTGGGACACGGCCGAGAGCACCCCCACGATGCTGAACATGATGCCCACCTGGTCCACGTCCAGCTTGTAACGCTGCTGCCAGAAGAAGGCCATGCTCACGTTCATCATGCTGAAGGCCGTGATGTACACGAAGCCGATCAGGAAGATGTCGCGGAACCGGTTGTCCTTGAGGGAAGCGAAGGTGCTGGCGATGGGCTTGAAGTTGATGACCCGGGTGGGATCCTTCACCTTGAGCGACTCGGGCAGCACGAAGAGCACACCCAACAGGTTCAGCACGCAGAGCGCCACCGCGAAGTAGCCCACACTGAGGATGCCGCCGTGGTGGTGGAAGATGTAGCCACCGATGAAAGGTCCGAAGGCGAAGGCGATGCCGAAGGACGCGCCGACGATGAGCCCGATGCGCTTCGCCCGGTCCTTCGGCTCCGTCATGTCGCTCACATAGGCCTGCGCTGCGGCGATGTTGCCCGATCCAACGCCGGTGAGGATGCGCGAGACGAAGAGCCAGAGGATGTTGTCCGCGTGGGCGAAGACGATGTAGCTCACCGCGCTGATCACCACGGAAGCGAGGATCACCGGGCGGCGGCCGTAGCGATCGCTGACGCTGCCCCAGACGGGCGAGCACAGGAACACCAGCAGGCTGAAAACCGCCGCCGACATGATCACCTCGAACTCGCTCGCCCCCACCCGCTCGCCGAAGTAGGGCATCACCGGGATGAACAGCGTGAAGCCCAGCAGATCGATGAAGATCGTGAGCCAGAGGATGAGGAGGCGTTTATCCATGCCCGGGTGCGTTGACCGACGGTGCCTGCGTACCGATGCCACGCCGCACATACGGCCGGATGATCAGGCGGATCGTGTTCTTCCAGCTGATGTACTTCCACGCCCAGCCCATGAGCACCTGCAGCCGGTTGCGGAATCCGACGAGGGCCATCAGGTGCACGAACATCCAGGCCATCCACGCCACGGCACCGCCCACGTGCCAGCGGCCCACGTCCACCACCGCCTTGAAGCGGCCGATGGTGGCCATGCTGCCCTTGTCGCGGTAGGTGAACTCCCGCATCGGCCGCCCTTCGGCCTTGCGCACCAGGTTGTCGCCCAGCAGCGCGGCCTGCTGGATCGCGGCGGGCGCCACCTGCGGATGCCCGTGCTCCCAAGCGCCCTCCTGCATCAAGGCCACATCGCCCAATGCGTACACGTCCGGCACACCCTGTAGTTGGTTGAATCGGTCCACCCGGTAACGGCTGGCGCGCTCGTCCGCCGCGGCCTCCAGCCCGGGCAGCAACACACCTTTCACGCCGGCGGCCCAGATGAGCGTGTTGCTCTCCATGGTGCTGCCGTCCTTGAAGGTGATCACGTCGCCATCGAAGGCCACCACGCGCGCACCGAAGCGCACGTTCACCCCCATGCCCTCCAGGTACTTCAGTGCGTTGGCGCTGGCCTTCTCACTGAAGTTCTTCAGCACGCGCTCGTTGCTGTCCACGAGCCAGATCTGCATGCGGTCGCTCTCCAGCTCGCGGTACTCGCGGGCCAGCACCGTACGCTTGATCTCCGCCAGGGCGCCCGCCAGTTCCACACCGGTGGGACCCGCGCCCACGATGGTGAAGTTGAGGCAGCGCCGCTGACCGGTCTCGTTCTGCGCGTACAGCGCGGCCTCGAAGTCCTGCAGGAAGTCGCTGCGGATGTCCAGCGCCTGGCCGATGCTCTTCAACTGCATCGCTTCCGCCTCGATGGCGGCGTTGCCGAAGAAGTTGGTGGTGCTGCCCGTGGCGATCACCAGGATGTCGTAGGCGAACTCCCCGTGATCGGTGACCACCACCTTGCGCGCGGGATCCACGGCCTGCACGGCGGCCATGCGGAAGGCCACGTTGGGCATGGGGGCCACCGTGCGGCGGAACGGGTGCGCGATGCTGTCCGCGCTGAGGCTCGCCGTGGCCACCTGGTAGAGCAGCGGTTGGAAGCAGTGGTGGTTCTGCTTGTCGAGCAGCAGCACCTTGTAGGGCCGCCCTTCCAAGCGCTTGATCAGCTCCAACCCGGCGAACCCGCCGCCGATCACCACCACGGTGGGGTGCTTCAATTCCTCGTAAGCCTGGCGGACCGCGGTGGGCATGCGGGGCCGAAGATCGCCCAAATTCGCCCCGTCGCTCCGCACCGCATGCTCGACCAGGACACCATCTGCGCACTGGCCACCCCGCCGGGCGCCGGCGCCATCGCCATGCTGCGCCTCAGCGGCCCCGACGCCCTGCGCATCGCCCGCGCCTGCTCGGACCTGCGGCGCAACATCGCCACGCGCGCCGCCTACTTCTGCCGCTTCCACGATGCCGACGGCGCCATCGATGAGGGCCTGCTCACCTGGTTCAAGGCGCCGGCTTCGTACACGGGCGAGGATGTGGTGGAACTCGGCATCCACGGCTCCCCCTACATCGCGCAGCGCCTGCTGGAAGCGCTCACCGCCCAGGGCGCGCGGTTGGCCAAGCCGGGCGAATTCACCCTGCGCGCCTACCTGAACCGCAAGCTCGACCTCAGCCAGGCCGAGGCCGTGGCCGACCTGATCGCCAGCCAGAGCGCCGCCGCCCACAAGCTGGCCCTCCAGCAGTTGCGCGGCGGCTACAGCGAGCGCATCGAGGCCCTGCGCCAGCAGCTCATCGACTTCTGTGCGCTGATCGAGCTGGAGCTGGACTTCAGCGAGGAGGACGTGGAGTTCGCGCGCCGCGATCAATTGCTCCTCCTGCTCAACGACCTCATCGCCATCTGCGAGGACCTGATCCGCAGCTTCCGCTTCGGCAACGCCATGAAGCGCGGTGTGCCCGTGGCCATCATCGGCGCGCCGAACAGCGGCAAGAGCACCCTGCTGAACGCGCTGCTGCGCGAGGACCGCGCCATTGTGAGCGACATCCCCGGCACCACCCGCGACACCATCGAGGAGGTGATCACCCTGGACGGTGTCGCCTTCCGCTTCATCGATACGGCGGGCATCCGCAACACCGAGGACACGGTGGAGAAGCTCGGCATCGAACGCAGTTACCAAAAGGCGCGCGAAGCGGACATCGTGGTGCTGTTGGGCGATGCGAGCGTGCTGAGCGAAGGCGCCTTCGCCATGCAGGCCCGGCTGCTGCGCGAGCGCGTGGGCGATGGACCCATGATCGTTCCCGTGCTCAACAAGCGCGACCTGCCGGGCGTGGCATCGCCGCAGGGCCTGCTGGCCATCAGCGCGCGCACCGGTGCAGGGCTGGACGAGCTGCGGGCCCTGTTCCTGCAGCACGTTCGCGCCCTGCAGGGTGAAGGGGCGGACATCGTGGTGACGAACGCGCGCCACGTGGAAGCGCTCACGCGCTCGCGCGAAGCCTTGCTCGATGCGCGGCAGGGGCTCCTGGACGGCATCGGGGGTGAACTGCTCGCCGTGGAACTGCGCCGCGCCCAGCTTCACCTGGGCGAGATCACCGGCCGCATCACGCCCGATGATCTGCTGGGCAGTATTTTCGGTCGGTTCTGCATCGGCAAGTGACCTGCCTTTCCACGGGTCGTTCAACGTGGGCCGATGAGGAGCAGATCAACGCCATAGGCAACACGATGAAACACCTCCTGGCCATTGCTGCGGTCGCCTTCACTGGAGCGCTGCATGCACAAAGCGATGCACCCGGATCCGCCTGGAGCATCGGTGCGACCGGTTGGTACGGAGGATCCTATCGCTCCCTGCTCAACACGAACGGGTCCGGGACTGCGGATGCCATCATCGAGACCAGGGACGACCGGGAACGACCGGACATGGCGTTCGGTGGTGGCCTGTGCACGGCCTACCGGTTGTCCGAACGCTTCAGCCTGGAAGCCGGCCTGGCCTATGCCCGCTTCGGCTATGCCTATAGCGTGGATGCCGGCGAGCTCACCTTCGGCGATGTGATCGATCCGCGCCGGGGTTTCGTCTACAACTCGAACACCGTGCTGGGCGGTAGCTGGCGGTTGGTGGACCGGTTCCATTACCTCGAGGTGCCCATCGGCCTTGTGATGGAGCTTGGCCGCGGCCGCTGGGGCTCCTCCACGGCCCTGGGCATTGCACCATCGGCGCTGCTCAGCGCACGCGGGATCACGGTGAGCACCAACGCGGACGGTAGTGAACAACGGGAGCAGTACGACCTGACAGGCGACTTCGCTTCCTTCAACCTCATCCCCTACTTCAGCACCGGCATCACCATGCGTACAGCGGGGAGGTGGCAATGGTCGCTTCGGCCCACCGTACGGTATGGCGCCTTGAGGGTGATCGACGCGCCCGTTTCCGCCCGGCTGTACAGCGTGTCGCTCGACCTGGGCGTTCGCATCGCGCTTTGAGCGCCCTCCCGAGCGGACCGTTCCGCACGTGATCAGGGGCAGCGCTCCAGCGTGCGCACCACGCGCTCCACATACACGTACTCGTCCGCGCCATCGCCTTCCATGGCCGGGCCCATGCCCAGGGTGCAAACGGCCTCGATCGCCCAGGGAACGCCGGGCTGCTTCACCTGCTCACGGTACATGCGCTCCAGGTCCGCGCTGTCGAAGTCGGAGATGGGCGTGCCTTCCTCCTCGGGCACGTAGGAACCACCGGCGCAGGGCCATAGGAAGCGCGTGCCGCACGGCTGAAAGGTGTGCGCATCGGCCATGTAGGTGTAGGTGCCGCTGATCAGCATGCGGGGCACCGCATCGCCGAGCTCGTCCGCCAGCTTGTCCAGCGTATGGTCCAGCGTGGAGGGGAACGGCTGCCCCATCTCATCCACGAGCATCAGGCCCTCCTTCGTCAGCCGATAGAACTCCGGCTTGTCGCCGTCCGCCCCGATGGTGAGCAGGCCCGCCTTGGGACCCTCCGGTACCGCCACCACGTGCCATTGGCCAATGTGACCGTGCGGTAGCGTATCGCGCTCCAGGTAGAACTGCTGCAGCACGAAGGTGCTGTCGCTGCGCACCCACAAGGTGGTCTCGATGCCCGGGCAGTCCGCGCAGGGCAGTGTGTCCGTGAAGTAGCCGGTCCACACGTACGGAGTGTCCACATCGTTCACGTTGACGATCACCTGGGGTTCGGTGGAGGCCTCCGGGCGCTCCGGGCCGCCGCAGGCAGCCAGCAGGGCCATGGAGGGCAGCAGGAACAGGGCTTGACGCATGAACGCGAAGGTATCGAAGCGGCGTGCGGCGCAATGGAGGATCTTCGCCGCCATGCGCCCGCTGCTGCCCGCCTGCTATTTCGGCCCTGTGGAGCTGTACGCGCTGCTGGCGCGGCACGCGGCGGCCACCATCGATACCGGTGAGCACTATGTGCGCCAGAGCCACCGCACGCGCACGCGCATCGCCGGCCCCAACGGCGTGCAGGACCTGAGCGTGCAGATCGTGCACGACCATGGACGGAAGATGCCCATGAACACGGTGCGCCTCAGCCGCGCCGAGTCCTGGCCGCAGCAACACGTGCACGCCATCCGCAGCGCCTACGGCCAGTCGCCGTGGTTCATCCACTTCATCGACGACATCGAAGCGGTGCTGCTGGCCCCGCACGAGCGACTGGTGGACCTGGACCTGGCCACGATGCGGCTCGCCTTGAAGTGGCTGCGCATCCCTGTCGCCCTGGAGGTGACGGACCAGTACGTGGAACGCACGGAGGGGATGCTCGACCAGCGCACCACCTTCCACCCCAAGAAGCCGCTGCCACCGGAGGTGCCGGCCGTGGCGCCTTATGCGCAGGTGTTCGCCGACCGGCACGGGTACCAGCCCGGCCTCAGCGTGATCGACCTGGTGATGAACCTGGGGCCGATGGCGCGTGAGGCCCTGCGTGCCGCCGGACCTGGACTGGACCGCTGAGCGGATGACCACGCCGGACGGACCGGCGGACAGCGCGCGCCGGGCGTTGGTTCCACGCGCCGTTCGTGAGCGTAGCGGCCATATGGCGTCCCGGTGCTACCTTGTGGGCCAATACCACTCCTTCCGATCGCCGGAACGCGCCCATTCCACACCATCGTGGCTGCAGCGGGGACCCACGGTCGCATCGAGCGACAAACCCCACACATGGCCACATTCGAAAAGCGCGAGAAAGAGAAGAAACGCCTGCAGAAACAGGAAGAGAAGAAACGCAAGAAGGAAGAGCGGAAGGCCAACTCCCCCGGCGGCGGGCTGGAGAACATGATGGCCTACGTGGATGAGTTCGGCCGGATCACCAGCACCCCGCCGGACCCCACCAAGCGCAAGGAGATCGACATTTCCGAGATCGAGATCGGCGTGCCGCGCCGGGCCGAAGAGGAGGAAGCACCCAAGGAGCGCCTCGGGCGCGTGGACTTCTTCGATGGCTCCAAAGGCTTCGGCTTCATCAACGAGAACGGCACGCGCGAACGCTTCTTCGTGCACATCAGCGGCCTCATCGACGAGGTGCGCGATGGCGACAACGTGCAGTTCGAGGTGGAGCAGGGCCGCAAGGGCCTGAACGCCGTGCGGGTGAAGCGGGTCTGACCCACGACCAACGCGAGCAGCAGAGATCCTTCACGCAAGGCTTGCGTTGTTGGGCGGCTGCCTTTGCGCTCAAGTTCCGCTGACGGAAAAGCTCCGTTCCTGGTTGCATTAGGCCCAAAGCGCGAACCGGTCAACGCAGCCACCGTTAACAACGATGCCTTGGACGGCACCGTCAATACTGGTCTGCCGTTGGCAACAGCAACGCACGACTCCCGAGCCGATGAGGCGGATGCGGGCTAGTGCCGGATGAACCGGTACGTCCGACGCGCTTCGTTCAAACGCACGTGCGCCAAATAGATGCCCGGCGCCAATTGCGCCATGTCGTAAGTCCCGGGGGCCTGCTCCGGCAGCTCCACGTGGCGGCCAAGCCGGTCGAAGAAGAGCACCTCCGTGAACGCGGAAGCGGACGACCGCACCGTGACCGTCGATCCGTTGAGGATTAATGCGCCATCCGCCGCAGCCGTTGCACCATCCATTCCGATCGCGGTCTCCAGCGGAACGTACATGGTGGTGGTATCGGTGATCACCAGGCCGCAAGTGAGGTCGTACAAACGCACCTGGTAGGTATGCCCGGGTGGTACGTTCTGGAACATGAAGGTCGTACCCGAGCAGTACACCATGTCGCAGTTCACGCAGGGGGAAGTGGTGATCTCCGTGGTGCCATCCTGCACCAAGCGCAGGTATGTGTTCGCGGGGTCCGGGATGCAGCAGGGGGTGTTGGATCCGGACGTGTTGCACCAGGGTACCTCGACCCAACCGGAGATGGCGTACCCGAAGCCCATCGGCTCCATGCCCACACCCGTGATCGACCATGCAAGCTGCTGTACCTGGAGCGTATCGGCAGCGACCACAACACCATCGTCATAGGCCATGTAGGAATGAGCACCCAAAGGCAGGCCTTGCGCCCACATGCCCACATAGCCGTTCGACCAGACCACTGAATCCAACCCGGGCGGGCAGCTGGACAAGGCGATGTCGCCCAGGGTGCATGTCCCGAACGGATGACCTGTGAAGCTCAAGCACTGCGACCGGGACCGGATCGGGGCCCCCACCATCAGCAGGATCAGGAGAAGTATGGTCGGGTGTTTCATGATCGCTTGGTCCGGTCCCCGGTCAAAGGACGAACGATCATCCAGGACGTTGCCTGTTCCATGTCCGCAAAGGAGCCGAGGGACTCCGCCAATTCCAGTATACCTGCCCCCTACCTTGTTCAACGATCTTCAGCATGGAATGTAAATGACGGTCAGGAAAACACAGCGCGCCATGGAGGTGAAAGCGACCAAGCAAGTACGTGGTCGATCCACAGCACAGACCAAGAGAGCCATGTCCGGAAAGGCCAGCCCCGCCAAAGCTGCCGCTGGCGACAAGCCCGTCTTCGAATACATCGCCAGCCTGCCGCAGCCGCAACGCGCCATCGCCGAACGCATCGATGCCCTGGCCGCGAAGACGCTGCCCGGCCTGCAACGCGCCGTGAAGTGGGGCATGGCTTACTACGGCGTTGATGAAGGCTGGTGCTTCTCGTGCGGCGCGTTCCAAAGTCATGTGAAAGTAATGTTCATCAAAGGCACGGACCTGAAGCCGGAGCCGCCGGTGACGCCCGAAGCGATGGGCAAGGCCACACGCGGCGTGGAGCTGAAGAGCGTGGCTGATCTCGATGAGAAGCAGCTCGTGGCGTGGATGAAGCAGGCGACGACGATGCCGTTCGTTAGCGCGGCGAAGAAGATCCGCGGATGACGTCCAGAGAATATCCACAGATGGCACAGATGTCTCAGATAAAGCCCAATACCGCACGGGGAGCTTCTCATCTGCGTCATCTGTGACATCTGCGGAGAACAAGAGCGAGCCCGCGAGCCTCACCGCGGAGTGAACACCATCCGCTTCACCTCAAGGCGCGGCGCGCCGAAGTTCAGCAGCAGACCGCGCGCCATACTTGTCGCCTTCAGATAGTTCAGCAGGATCGACTCCTCCACTCCGCTCAGGGCCTTCAGGGCCTTCAACTCTACGACCACCTCTCTGTAACAAATGAAGTCCGCCCGATAGAAGGTGTTGAGCCGCTCCCCTTTGTAGGTGATCCGCAGTTCCAACTGCTCCGCGAACGGGATCCCCCGCAGCGTGAACTCCCGCGCCAGCGCCTCCTGATACACGTTCTCCAGGAACCCCGCCCCCAGCTCGGTGTGCACCTCCATCGCCGCGCCGATGATGGCGTGGGTCTGTGGGTCGCGATCGTCCATGGATGCAATACTATCCAATGAGGAGGTCCACAGATGTCGCAGATGACACAGATAGATCCAACTGCGTACCTGTCTGGGCATTCATCTGCGACATCTGCGTCATCTGCGGATACCCCCGGTCCCCAATGCCTTTGTCCACAGATGACGCAGATGACACAGATACCCCCTCCCCTAAGGCGCCATGGATCCGCCGGAAGCTCTCCCCCTCAGCGGCCCGAAGGCACCGCATTCATCTGCGTCATCTGTGACATCTGCGGATAACCCCGGCGAGCCCGCGAGCCCCGCATTCATCTGCGACATCTGCGTCATCTGTGGATAAACACCGCGAGCCTGCGAGCCGCATTCCAGGATCCCGGCGGATCCACCCCGCGGCCTACTTTCGCGAAGCCCTCCCCGGACCATCCCGGAAGCGGCCCCGTGACGCATGGCTGAGAAGATCGACCTGGAAGCATCCAAGAACGAGGACAGGAACAAGCTCGCCCTCAGCGAGCTCAATAGCCGCCTGAAGAAGGTGTACCTCGGCGGCGGCGAGAAACGCATCGAGAAGCTGAAGGCCGACGGCAAGATGACCGCCCGCGAGCGCATCGACGCGCTCCTGGACAAGGGCGCGCCCCGCATCGAGATCGGTGCCTTCGCGGCCGATGGCATGTACACCGAACACGGCGGCGCGCCCAGTGCCGGTGTGGTCGTGGTCATCGGCTACGTGAGCAAGCGCCAGTGCATCGTGGTGGCCAACGACGCCACCGTGAAGGCCGGCGCCTGGTTCCCCATGACGGGCAAGAAGAACCTGCGCGCGCAGGAGATCGCCATCGAGAACCGCCTGCCCATCATCTACCTCGTGGACAGCGCCGGGGTGTACCTGCCCATGCAGGACGAGATCTTCCCCGACAAGGAGCACTTCGGCCGGATCTTCCGCAACAACGCCATCATGAGCAGCATGGGCATCACGCAGATCGCCGCCGTGATGGGCAGCTGCGTGGCGGGCGGGGCCTACCTGCCCATCATGAGCGATGAGGCCTTGATCGTAGAGAAGACCGGCAGCATCTTCCTGGCCGGCAGCTACCTGGTGAAAGCCGCCATCGGCGAGGACATCGACAACGAGACCCTCGGCGGCGCCACCACGCACAGCGAGATCAGCGGCGTTACCGACTACAAATGCAAGGACGATGCGGATTGCCTCAAGAAGATCCGCGCCATCGTGGACAAGCTCGGCAAGCCCAAGGACGCGGGCTTCAGCCGCGAGAAACCCGCCGCGCCCAAGAGCGATCCGAAGGAGCTCTACGGCATCATCCCCACCGAGCGCGCCAAGCCCTACGACATGCGCGAGGTCATCGCGCGACTGGTCGACGGCAGCGAGTACACCGAATACAAGGAAGGCTACGGCCAGAGCATCCTCACCGCCTACGCCCGCATCGATGGCTGGGCCGTGGGCATCGTGGCCAACCAGCGCAAGGTGGTGAAGAGCAAAAAGGGCGAGATGCAATTCGGCGGCGTCATCTACAGCGACAGCGCCGACAAGGCCACGCGCTTCATCGCCAACTGCAACCAGAAGAACATCCCGCTGGTCTTCCTGCAGGACGTCACCGGCTTCATGGTGGGCAGCCGCAGCGAGCACGGCGGCATCATCAAGGACGGCGCGAAACTGGTGAACGCCGTAAGCAACAGCGTGGTGCCCAAGTTCACCGTGATCGTGGGCAACAGCTACGGCGCCGGCAACTACGCCATGTGCGGCAAGGCCTACGACCCGCGCCTCATCGTGGGCTGGCCCAGCGCCCAGGTGGCCGTGATGGGCGGCGACCAGGCCGCCAAGGTGCTGCTGCAGATCGAAGTGGCGGCGTTGAAAGGCCGCGGCGAGGAGATCACCAAAGAGCGGGAGGAAGAGATCCTTGGGAAGATCCGGGCACGCTATGAGGAGGCGATGAGCCCGTATTACGCAGCGGCCAGGTTGTGGTTGGATGCGATCATTGATCCGTTGGAGACAAGGACGTGGATATCAATGGGGATCGAGGCGGCGAGCCAGGCACCGGCGACAAGAGAGTTCAATATGGGGGTGTTGCAGACGTGACCCCTACCAATTGAACCGGACCTTCCCACAATTGGCGGGGTTCTCGGCGTTGGGGCGGGAATTCTCTCGCCCCTGTTACCCGGCGGGCGCTTCGCCCCTTTCAAAATCCCCGGCGTTCCAATTCGCCGGGTTGTTCCGGATGTAATTGGCGATCCTGTCATGCGACGCCCCATTGCGGATGATGTGTTCAATATACCCGCGTTGCCAGATCGGTGTGCCACGCGCGACCAAACCATCCTTCACGGCCTGCCGCGAAACCGCGGCCTTGAACGCTTTACCGCCAATGATTACGCGCATTGAGGTTGATGGATTCAAGTCACTCAACGGGTTTCGTCTGGATGTTCAACCCGGACTAAACATTCTCGTTGGTCCTAATGGATCTGGTAAAACCAACATCATTCTGTTCTTCGAGTTCGTGTCTAAACTAATCAACGAGGATTTGTACAACGCCGTAACGAAAGTGGGAGGCGCTGGCGCAATCTTCAAGAAAGTTGGAGACAGAGATTACACCAACAGAATAACATGTACCATACAAGGTTGTCGCAAGGTTGAAGACCACTATATCAAGTACGAGTATCAGTTTTCAATTGACATATCATTTGACAAGGATTCGATTTTCTTCAGTAAACAGAGCTATAGAGCTGGTATTGTCAAGGCGTTCTCTCAAGACACAGGTTTCAACGATTGGGGCTTAGTCATTACCCAATCTCAATTGGACGGTTCGACCAAACCCACCGTGCTTCTCGAGAAGGTTGACACCAAGCACTTTTCTGGCAGACTCAACGTAGCTACGGCCAAGGTCAGTGAGAAAGATGTGATGAAGCAGTATGAACGCTTTTTCAAGGATTTCAATCCTCGTGTAACAAGCCTTGTTCGAGCTGCCTTCATTCTAGGGGAACAGAACTACATGGTATATCAGGACCTACTTGGCGGAGAGACATTCAACATCATCCCGAGCAAGGTCAAGCAACCGGCAGACAGCGCTAATCCGCCCGGAATAAAGAAGGATGGATCCGGGCTAGCGAATACACTATATGCCATGAAGAAGGCCCGCCGACAGATGCACTATGGATTTCCATACTTCTTCGAAGAAACGCCTATCCAGTATGACAAGGCCACACTGCAAAGAATCAAGGACAATATCAAACTGGCGAATCGAGCGATTGTCAACATCGATGTCGAAAATGATCAGTTCAGCAACCAGCTATTGGTCAAAGTGTACCTAAAGGGTGAAGAACGAGAGACCGTGCTTCCTCTTTCGGCTATGTCAGACGGGACTATCAAGTGGATTACGCTTATCACTGCAATACTGACAAGTCGCGAGCTCTTCAGCATTGAAGAGCCAGAGAATTTTCTACATCCTTGGATGCAAGCTGAAATCGTAAAGATCATGCGGAGCACATTTCACAGCAAGTCCGAGCACGCGTTTGCGATTATGACGACCCACAGCGAATCGCTGCTGAACTACTCAACTCCAGAAGAGATTGTCATCACACGCATGGAGAACGGCAGAACGGCTGTGTCAAGAGTTTCGAATCAGCAACAGGTACGCGATGAGATAGAAAAGACCGGCTTTGGTTTGGGCTACTACTATTTCTCAAACGCACTAGACAATGAGTAGGCCTGCTTTCCTTGTAGATGGGTATACTGAGAAGTTGATTGTTGAAGAACTATGCCCAGGATCCAAAGTTCGACGCATCGGATGTAATGGCAATACGGTTAGCATAGACGCGATAGCCAAACTTGTTGCTTCCCAGATTAGGTTGATGAACACACAGTTTCACCCCATATTCATTGTTATTGACCGAGAGGATAGAAAGGAAGAAGCGCATGCCATTGCGGAGAACCTTGAAGGGCAAATCCGACTCCATGGTATCAACGAGACAATAAGAGTCGTTGTTTGCGATCGTATGATTGAGAACTGGATTATTGCGGACTGGGAGAATCTCAAATCGAGTGTTGGAAATGAACTCCCGTTTGACAAACCGCTCAATACAGATGGTTGCAATGGCAAATCGCAACTACGACAACATCTACCCAACTATCAAGAAACTACAGATGGAGTAAGGCTTTTTAAGTCCGCACGTCCCAGCGTGCTGGTTGAGAATAGTCCAAGTTTCCGACGACTTCACGATGCACTTTACGATGTGAATTGCTGGTGGAAGTCCAAAGAGTTATGAGGCTCCAAGATTCCCCGGCAGCCGGGAATCTGCAATCCGTGCGCAACTACAATTGATACCCTGTTGAATCTGTCCCCTTTCCAGTTGACGGGGTTGTCGCGGATGTATTTCGCAATTCGGTCGTGTTCACCGTCATCGCGCCTGCCTACCTCAGGTAGAAATCACGCGGTCCCTCGCACCCATGCATTGAACCTCTCTTGATAGGCCTGCGCGGCGTTCATCAGTTCATCGAACGTCGGGCGATCGCGGTAGATCATGGCGCTCGTACGATCATAGTCACCGCGCCAATCGGGCCATTGCGCTTCGGGCGGCACGATGGTGATACCGTTACGAAGGATCTCGTCGTAGTCGAGTGCGTTGTACCGGTAGAAGGTGCGTCGATGTGCGATCACCATCTCGAAGAGCGCGCGGTCGGCGATGGCTGAGGTGCCGAACCCGGCACCGATCAATTTCAACAGGTCGTAGTAGTGGCGGCTCTTGCGTTCGCTTCCTGTGTTGAAGCCAGCAACGGACTCGTGCAGGAACATGGCCTTCTCCAACAACGTGCGTTCGGGCGCAAGGGTCGGCACGTCGAAGCTCGCCGGTCCCAACAGGTCCGCCAAGGCCTCATGGACCAAGGGCGTGATGGTCCGTGGACCATTCGGTTGGTCGTCCGCGCGAGGCACCAGTTCAACAAGAACTACGGGCAGGAGCGCGCCAAGCTCGCCTTGTAGGGAGCCCGGATACCGGAACTCAACGTTCACCTCATTGCCCTTCACCTTCGGCCCCAAGGTCCAGTTCTCCTCTGGCAACAACACTCGGATGCGCTCGCGCATGGCAGGGATCAGCGTGTCCGTGATCCATTGGGCGCTTGCTTCGCTCAACTCCTCGATGCGGTCCTTGCGTTTGGTATTGCTCTTCGCATCCTCTGCACCATGCGGCGGCGCTTGACCGAACAGGCTTCGGTCCAAGGCCAGGTCGATGTCTTCGGAGAACCGGTCGATCAGGTTCCAACCCTTGGACAGCGAAGTACCGCCCTTGAACGTGAGGCGGCCGCGCGTTTCGGGCAGCTCCATCAACAACTTCAAAAGCCAACTCACCCAAAAGTCCTTTTCGATCACTGCGGCCGGTAGTGGGAATGGAAGACGCTCCGATGCTTGCCTGCAGTAGAGCAACCTGTCCTCGGGACTAAGTGCGATGAACGTCTCCATCAGATACGTCCCGAAGCCAGAGTGGAGAGATGCCGTGCTATCCATGCAGGTGCGTAAAGCCTAAGCTTCATCATGGCTTTGCGTTCCCGATCATCAAGTTGCTCCGCGATCTTTCGGAGCACTGGTTCGTTCACGTTCCTCTGTCCGATGTGACGGAGTGCTTGTATGATGAGACCTGTCTTGGTCCCGGCCGCTGCCATGTTCCGAGGTGAGGTCGGCTTCAACAAGATCTCCTGTTTACCGTAGCGGATCACTTTGCGACGACCATCCGTGAGCAATTCGACCCGCATGGGGATCTGCGTGGAGAGTCCAAGAAGATTCGCCGCATACGCTCCGGTCGGCTGCACGGTGATCGCCTCTGAGTCCTGGATCGCACGCACAACATCGTCGACCGATGGCATCAATCGTCCCAGCTTCGGATGGACCACCGGCAGGTCATAAAGTCCATGGGCCAATCGTCGGATAGCCCCCTTCCGGACCAACCGCCCCAAGGCCGTGGCAACAGCTCTAGGGTCGCTTGAACCAGAGGCAAAGAGCTTTGGCGTAAACACAAAACCTCTCCCTCTGGCCCTTATCCTAGATACTATCTGACGTTCAGTCAGTTGCATGTTATATCGAAGAGGTTTCGGGTTGTAATTTATAGACTGTTTTTACAACGACCATTAGACCCCTGTATGCCAGCGCGCGAGCGTGTGTACACGCGCGTACGCGCACGCACGTGTACGCGTGTACGGGTTACTTCGTAACCCGTGTGTGGATCTGTGGACACAGCGATTACAAGACACAACTCACCCACCGTTCTGACCGCCTCAGACGCTCAAAGAACCTTGCAGCAGGGACGAGTCGTCGATGGCTGAGATGTGCGCTCTGCTCGAACAAGAAAGGCCTTCTCGAGGCGCTCAACTCACGCCCTGTTCGCCAACTCAGTCGCCACATTACCCTTTGCACGAAGACTTACCATCGGGCTTCCCACAAAGAGCACGTGCCCTACCTGCCCCATTTCGCGCGAGCGTCTACGGCGATCACAGACTGATGTCAGCCCCGCATTTCGCGTGAGCGATTCGCGGAAAGCCCGCAAGCCCGGTAATCCGGGCGCGGACTTGAAGCGGAAAGCGCGACGGTGCGCATTTGGCGCCGGCACGCCCAGATCCACCCGCAGCTCAAGCGCACTCACCTCACCACCACCCGTACCGCGCTCCCCTGCACCCACAACACGTACTGCCCCGGTGCCACCGATCGCAGGTCCAGTGTGCGCTTGGCGGTGGAGGAAGCATCCTGCCAATGCATCACTTCACGGCCGAGCGCATCCAGTAACTTGGCCTGGAAAGGCATGGCTTCGCCCAGGTCCACCGTCAGCAGGCCATCGGTGGGATTGGGATGGACGCGCACAGCACGCTCGACCGCATCGCCATCGGCCACGCTCGTGCTCACGCAATTGAGCGGACCTGCGGGTTGTGGGATCGCATTGGCGCGACGGCCCACCGCATCGTTCGGCCCCAGCGCGCGCACGCTGAACCAGTTGGCCGCCTGGGTATCGATGCCGGTGAGCGTGAAGTGCGTGGTGGTGGTGGTGCCCTGCGGCTCCATGTAGCGCGTGCCGAGCAGGAAGACCTCGTAGCCCGTGGCGCTGAACACAGGATCCCACGAGAGCGACACCTGGCCCGGGCAGATGGTATCCACCGCCAGACCGGCCGGGATGTTCAGCACACTGAAGGGCGCGATGCTCGTATCCGCATAGCCGCTGCTGCTAATGCGCACGAGGTAATGCCCGCTCGCGGCGGTAGGAGGCGACCAGTCCCAGCCCTGGAAAAAGGTGGAGACCGACTGGATGGTGTTCCACGTCTGCCCGCTGTCCGCGCTGTATTCGATGAGCACCAAGCCGATGGGCAGGCCCTTGGCATCCCACTTCACCGGCACCTGGTCGTACATGGTGAAGGATTCGCCGCCTTGCGGATGCGTGAGCACCAGTTCGGGCATGCGTACCTCGTACACCACGAAGTACTCCTGCTGTCCGCCGCTGTTGATGGTGTTGCCGTTCACGGTGATGGTGTAGCTGCCCGCGGCCGGGTTGTTCAGGGTGACCTGCTCCACGTTGTTCAGGTGATCGGCCCCGCGTGTGGCGGCCTGGGCGAGGGTGGTCGCGTTGGGTGCGTGATCCAGCACCCAGGGCTGCCAGTCGATCAGTGCGGGATCGCTCACCACCAGGTCCAGATCGTTCACCAGTGCTGTGGCGGCGTTCACGCTGGCGAAGGGATCGTGCCAGTAGAGCATCACGCGCACTTCGGCCGCTCCGGCGGGCACCTGGATGGTGAACTGCTGCTGTGCTCCTTGTGCGATGGTGTCGTTGAACCACTGTTCACCGGCCAGCGTGCGGTAGGCGCGCCGCGCGTTGATGCGCCCGAAGCCGTGGGTGAAGTCCGGTCCGATGGTGCCTTGATCATCCGCCGTGTTCATCACCACGGCCTTCATCAGGGCCGATGGGGGCAGCTCGCCGTTGTGCGCTTCGGCGTAAGCCTGATAGAGCTGCGCCAGGGTGCCGCTCACCGCCGGGCAGGCTTGCGAGGTGCCCTGCATCCAGAGGTAGGTGTTGTCCGGCCCGGTGGACCACGCCACGCCGGTGGCCACCACCTCGGGTTTCAAACGGCCATCGGTGGCGGGCCCGCGCGAGCTGCTCAGCGCGATCACATCGTCGGTGTTCACATTTCCCACCGTAAGGCAGTTCTTGCCGGCCTTGTGCCCCCCGGTGATGTTGCCCCAACCCGCGCCGGCGCCGTAGCTGCAATCCGACTCCCCTGCATTCCCGGAGGAGAACACGTGCAGCAGCGAACGGTGGGTGATGCTGCTGGCGTCCACGATCTGCGTGGCCCAGGTGTAGCCCGTGTTGCACCCATCCGATTGCGAGGTGGACGAGAGCACAACGCCGTCCTGCGTGTAGGCTTCCGGGAAGTCGTACAGGCCATCGTCCCCGTTATACACGTGCACAGTGGCGCCCCACGCATGGCCCTTGTACAGCGGGTTCAGGTTGCCCGCGCCCATGATGATGCCCGCCACGTGGTCGCCGTGCGTGCCAAAGGGGTTAGGAAGGGCGTTGCTCTGGTCGTCGCGGCCTGTGAAGTCGATGTGCGGACCGATGGGGCCGTCGTCGTTCATCATCACATGGATGCCCTCGCCGTTGAACTGCGGCCCGCCCAGGTATTCGGAACTGATCACATTGCTGCGCTGGTTCACCCGCGAGTCGTAGTTCTCCGGTAGCGCGGGCGCATCGCTGGGCCCGATGAATTGCACGAAGGGCATTGTCGCCAATGCCGGCACGTCCTCCGCCCGCACAAGGCCCTTCCAGGTGTTTCGGTAGGGCGTGGCTTGCAGATCGGCCAGCATGCCCTTGAACAAGCCAGGTAAGCGCTGTGCATCGGCGTTCGCCTCCGTGGGAAAGAGCGCGACCTGCACCTCCCAACGGCCATCGCTCCGCACGCACCAGCCGGGTGGATCGTTCGCGGCCAGGCGCTGATGGATCTTCCATATGGGCTGCATCGCGTGCACACCCCGCACGCCGTTCAACGCGAGCGCCTCCGACATCCGTTCCTTGGGCACCTGCACCAGCCAGGCCCCATCGGGGATATGATCGCCCACCGTGGCACCGAGCGCGCGCAAGCCATCCATCACCGCCGGACATTCCGCTTGCACCAGCACATGATAGTAGCCTGCATGCAAGGCGCCACGCAAGTCCGCCGCGTCCCGCGCACCTGCGCCAGGTGCGACCGTACCGGAGTTGAAATGCAGCTGGCGCGATCCCGATTGTGCGCACACACCCATAGCAAGAAAGAGGAACGGGATCGCGGCGCATACCCGTAGGGCGGGATAAATGGAAGAGACGGGGAACATGATGTCTGAGACGGATGAGGGTCCGGGAACGTTGTCCACCCAACTCCACTCGCCCGCGTTCGCAACGCGGGCGATGATCCAGGCGCGCTTGCAGCACGCACCTCCTCTTCCAAAACGGTCGTCGTCGCGGATGACACATGATCTACGGCCGGGTTGCGAACGCGGCCGAGAGGAAGGCTCTTGAGGACCTCAGCATTCCCCTTTACCTTCGAGCAGTCCACACCATGCGCTCATCCCTCCGCAATGTGCTTCTGATCCTGCTGTTGACAGGGGCCGGAGGAGTGCACGCCCAGGCGGTGGAACCCATCCCCCTATCGGACCGTTACCAGCACACGGTGCCCCCACCGCACAAGGATGCAGCAACGGAACACTTCGAGCCGCCTTTGGCCGCGCCGGCGGAGCCGGCCCGTGTTCCGGGACCGCGCGTGCGCATCCGCCTGCAACCTGTGCGGATCTCGATGAAGGACCTCCTGGACCAGATCACGCTGGAGGACATCTTCGACGCCCTGTCTCGGCTGTGAGCGTTCACCTTAGCATGTACGTGATCGGCACCACCATCCGAACACGCACGGGCTTCCCGCGCATCCGGCCCGGCGTCCAAGGGGGCATGGCGGTGATCGCGCGCACCGCTTCCTTGTCCATGCCGGGCGAGACACCCCGCACCACGCCCACATCGCTCAAGCTGCCGTCCTTCTCCACCACGAAGCTCACGTAAACCCGGCCTTCCACGCCGCTCTCCCGCTCCTGCATCGGGTATCGCACGGTCCGCTGAAGGAACGCGATCATGGCCGCTTCACCGCCCGGGAACACGGGCATCTCCTCCGTGAACGACAGCGGCGGCTCTAGCTCAGGCCCTTGTTCAGGCACTTGTTCCGCGGCCAACACCGGTTCAGCGAAAAGATGCACCCCACCAACTGTGCGCCCCTGCTTCTCGAACTGCGCGAGGATGGCGTTGTGCGCGGCCATTGAATCGATGCGTGCCTGATCGTAGCGCGAAGTGAACGTGTTCCCGCTGTCGCTGCTCGTGTAGCAGGCCTGGAACTCAAGCATGCAACGATCGAACTCGGCGATGGGCAGTTCCACCCAAGCCGGCATGTGCACGATCGCACGATCATGGATGAAATGGATCGCGCTACCCGCACTGTGCCTGCTGAGCGCCCAATGCCCCTGCCCTTCCTCCTTTTGCAAATAGAGGCGCCAGCGCCGCTGATCGCCGATGTTCCACGGGTAGCCGCAGTCGTAGGAAGCCGCTTTGTCAACCCGGATCGCATCCCCGGCACGGATGCCGAAGCCCCTGTCGCGCAGCACCACCGCCACCTTCACCCATACGTGCGCCTCGTCCTGCCGCACGAAGCGCGCATCGATGGCCAGGTCCGCCGCGTAGAGCAGTTGCAGTTCCGACCAGTCCAAAGGATCGTTGGCCGCCGCATGGAACGGTAGCATCAGGGCGAGGAGCAGGCCGAAACGGAAGCGCATGTGCTTGGATGATGCACCAACGGAGCGGATCGCACACCAAGTGCTCAGCGCTGGGGCATGCAAACTACGCAGGCAGCAACAACCGTTCCCCTTCTCGGGTCTTGGAATGACGACCGGTCGTGGCTTAGGTGGCACGTAGGGCATGGGCTGAACCAACTTCCTTGGTGCGTGTACCGCCACGTACATGCGCACCGTCCTGCCCTTCCTCCTGCTGGCCCTCGCCCCCACGCTGCCCGCCCGATCCCAATGGCATTCCACCGACCCGGCCCAGCTGTTCGACCGGTTCGAAGGCCGGATGCAGCAGAACCCTGCCGACAGCGCCGACTTCGCCCGCTTCTGCGCGGCCTTCGCCAAGACCAGTCCGGACGTCGGCCCACTTCCCGACCTCAGCGAATACCGATTGGTATGGGAGGTGATCTGCGAGGGAGGCACGTGGTTGCAGCGCGGCAACGGCAGCGACCTGACGACCTTCCTCAAGGACCCAACGGAGAAGCGCTTCGAACCGGTGTGCTGTCCGCGCTTCTATGGTGGCCGCTATGCCGTGGTGCATTGGGAACCGCCCACCGGGCTGGTGCGCTATCACTATTGGCTCTTCGCGCGGGTGAACAAGTGAACGGCCGACCCACACAGCGTACAATGCGCTCCAAGATCTTCGCCCATATCGCCCTGTTGCTCCTGCCCTTCGTCGGTCAAGCCCAGGACACGCCGCCCCACTTCATGGGCGACCACCTGTACTTCGGTCCGGCCTACTTTGAGAACGCAAGGGACAGCGCGGAGTTCACGTTCTTTCGCACGGGACTGAGGCGCCTTGACCCCACCTTGCCCACGGACACGACGACAGCACAGTACCGGATGGTGTGGCAAGAGAACCAGCACGGTGGGTTCTGGATGGTGAGCCGTGGGGATGGAAGCTTGCTACGGCATACCGGGAACCACATGTTCGACCCGAGCATGAGCTATCCATTTCGAACGGCGAACGGTCGGCGCGGCGTGGTCGTGACGCATGACATCCCCTGCGGACTGATATGCAGAACCACCTGGTACTACGTGGAGGATTGAGCGGTGTCGGGCTCCATGGCCCGTACTTTTCCAAGCGCGTCGTCCATCCTCCCCCTTTGCGCATGATTCCCTTCCTTCTCATCCTCCTGGACCTCGGTTCCTGCGGGACCGCCATGTCGCAGAACACCGGCGCCCCCATCCCCTTTACACCGCTGGAGGCACCGCAAGCGCTGCACACGGTCACCAATGTCCTGACACTGAAGTGCACCAACGCCGTGGTGGATGCGGATGATCGGACCATCAGCATACCGGACGAGCCATTGGTGGATGGCAACGCGACCTTGGTGAAGCGCTCGGGCGACCAGTGGCTCGCCTACGCCCTTCCGCTCTACAAGGACCGGCAGAACGACTTCGAGCTGCATCGCATCACGCCCGATGGCCGCTTCCTGATCGCGGAACAACGGTCCATGAACTTCACCCGGGGGCAGGAACTTCACCAAGTGGACCTGTACCTCATCGATCTGGAGGGCTTGACCTATGCCAGCTTGACCACGCTGGTGGACAACTTCGAGTGGGAGATCGATGAGAACGACATGCAACATGACCACCGTACGCGGGACAGCTCAGTGGTGAGCATCACCAGCTCCCACGTACACCTCGTGAACGGCTGCACGGTGAATGGCAAGCCTGTACCGTGCGAGCCCCCCTCGGTCTCTTACCTGATCACCCCCGATGCTCTCGTTCCGGACAGCAGCATCAGTATTGCACCGATCATTAATGGAGCGAGCCAGCTCCCGGCGCCTCCGGGTGGTTGGGACCGGCACACCATGCGCCACAACCTGCGCTTGTGCCCCGGCCGCACTGCCGAGAACATGGACCGGCCGCTGGTGGACGAGGCTGCGCGCACCAAACTCCTGCAACATGCCGTGGCCACCTACTCCGGCGCCACTTTGCGTTATGGCGCGAAGCTGCCGTTCGACAACGGGCTGCGCATCACCCTGCTCTGCGAACGCGACGATGACCATGACCTCCTGTGGTTGACCTATGACCAGTTGGGGCAGTTGCAGGGCGTGGACACGCTGGCCTCCACTTACGGCGACGGTCAGTACGAAGTGGCGGAGTGCATCATCTTGGATCCATACGGGCGGTTGCTCGTGGAGTCCGTGCACCGAGAAACACTGCGCGACGAAGTGGATACCATGGCCTACGCCCGCGACACGCTGGTGTATGAGCCAGTGATCGAAGAACTGGCATACGCTGACGAGAGGGGTGAGCTCAAGAGCAGCTATCAACTCCGTCGCCGTGCAGTGGACCTCACCCGCCGCTGGGTGGAGAAGCATGCAGAAGGCGACCCGGGGCCTTACTGCTGGCATTCGGTACGTGAGCTGATCCCGGCGGACCGCCGTGTGCTTCAGGCGACCAGCGGCGACCTGGACCGGGATGGTACGGACGACCATGTGTTCGTGCTCACCAATGAGGCCGACGACGGTCCGCGCGACCTGCTCATCGCTTTCACTGCGCCGGACCGGGGAAGCTTTATGCTGCACGCCTTGCTGCAAGGCTTCCTGCCCGACAAGGAGAGCGGCGGCTTCCACGACACCATCGGTGAGGAGGGCCTCAGCGGCATCAGCATCCGTGGCGACACGCTGGTGATCGCCCTGTTCGGTGGCAGCGCGTGGAAATGGCAGAGCGAGGCCAGCTACGTGTTCGATGCACCGCGCAACGGCTTCCACCTCGTGGAGCAGCGTTCCCGCAGCTACCACGCGCCTTCCCTGGACACGCAGGATGAGGAGCTCTCGGCCCTGGAGGCCGAACGGCGCAGCGGGACCTTGAGCGAAGAGCAGGAGGAGCGCTACGCGGAGCTGAAGAAGATGGTGGCGGAAGCGGCGTGGAAGATCGAACGCTTCCCGGCGGGCGCCAGGCCGCTGGTACCCTAGACCGGGTCGCGGGACGTACGCTAAAGCCTCGTCAGGCGGGCCGTGGTGCGGCCCCTTCCGCCAGCCTGCCGAAGACCATGGAGTCGTGGAAGGCGCCGTTGAAGAACACGGCGTCGCGCAAGGTGGCCTCCTGCACGAACCCGTTCTTCTCCAGGGCACGGATGGAGGCCCTGTTCACCGGTCGCGTGATGGCCTCCACGCGGTGCATGCCCAGCGTGCCGAAGCCCACAGGCAGCACCGCGGCGATCGCCTCGCTCGTAAGCCCCTGGCCCCAGTGGGCCCGTGCGAGCATGTAGCCCAGTTCGCCGAGGTCGTGCTCCTTCACGATGCGCCAGAAGCCGATCAGGCCGATGAAGCGGTCATCCCCCTTCCGGGTGATGGCCCAGTGGATGGACGTGTTCGCCGCCACCCCGTCGTTCACCTTCGCGATCAAGGCCTCCGCATCTTGCAGGCTGGTGGCGAGCGGCCGGTTCACGTGCTGCATCACCGCGGGGTCGGCGCGCAGGGCGAACACCTCCTCAACATCGGAGACCCGAAGGGCACGCAGCACCAGGCGCTCGGTGGTGAGCACCGGGAAATGTGTCAGATCGAACGTGAGCATCGGTGCGAAGGTGGGTAGGATCGTGCCGAACTTCGCCTCCATGGCAACATCAAGGGACCCTCACCTGAAGGACGGCGACACGTGCATCGTAGTGGCCGGCACCCACAAGGGCAAGCGTGGCACCGTGCGCGACCTGAACGTCAGCAATAGCGGGCACCTCACCATCACCGTAGTGCAGGCGAACGGCGAGCGCTTCAAGACGCTGGGCAGGAACGTGGAAGTGCCGAAGGTGGGCGCTCCGGCAAAGCGCGTTGCGAGGTCAAAGACCGCGCCCGTAAAGCTCCTTTTCGGCGGCAACCCGCAGATCCCCAAAGGCGATGGTGATGCACCGGTACAGGCCTACATCGCCGCGATGCCCGGCTGGAAGCGCGCGATCGGTGAGCGCCTGGACGCCTTGATCGGGAAGCATGTGCCGAAGCTGCAGAAGGCGGTGAAGTGGAACTCGCCGTTCTACGGGGTGGAGGGCCAGGGCTGGTTCCTTGCCACACACGTCTTCAAGAACTTCGTACGGATCACCTGGTTCCAAGGGCAGGCGCTGAAGCCCATCCCGCCCGGCCCCAGCAAGGACCCGAACGCCCGCTACCTCGACATCCGCGAGGGCGGCATCGAGGACGAGAAGCAGTTGGTCAGCTGGATCAAGCAGGCGGCGGCGTTACCCGGCTGGCTGAAGCACTGACCGCGCTGGCCGGACATATGGTGTGCGGAGAATAGCAGACCCATTCTCCGCACTTTATGCGGAGAATATGTGTACCTTTCTCCGCAGAAAGTCCAACGATCATGCCCCGCTACATCCACGAACTGCCCGACTGGCCAGCGTTCCACTGGGATGACCTTGCCCTGGCGCCCGCACTGGCCGCGGTGCGGGAGCAGCGGGCCCGCCTGCTCGGCAGGATGGCCGCCGTGGGTTTCGACCTGCGCACCGAGGCCGACCTCACCACCATGACCGCGGACGTACTGCGGACCAGCGAGATCGAGGGTGATGTGCTGGACCCGGCGCAGGTGCGCTCCTCCCTGGCCAGGCGGTTGGGGCTGGACGTCTCGGGCGCCCCTCCGGTGGACCGCCATGTGGATGGCGTGGTGGAGATGCTGCTGGACGCCACGCGCAACTGCCACGACACCCTCACCGCCGACCGCTTGTTCGGCTGGCATGCCGCGCTGTTCCCCACAGGCCGCAACGGCATGCTGAAGATCCTGGTGGGCCAGTGGCGCGACGACTCCACCGGTCCCATGCAGGTGGTCTCCGGGTCGATGGGCCGCGAGAAGGTGCACTACGAGGCACCGGCGGCCTCACGTCTGAAGAAAGAGATGGCGACCTTCCTCAAGTGGGTGAATGCAGGGTCGACGCCCGGTGCAAGTGCCAGGAACACAGTGGATCCGCTGATCAAAGCCGGGCTCGGGCACTTCTGGTTCGTGACGCTCCACCCCTTCGAGGATGGCAACGGCCGCATGGGCCGTGCCGTGGCGGACCTGCTGCTCGCCCGCGCCGATGGCTCGCCCCAGCGCTTCTACAGCATGAGCGCGCAGATCCGCAACGAGCGGAAGAAGTACTACGACATCCTGGAACGCTCGCAGCGCGGCACCTTGGACATCACGGAATGGCTCGCGTGGTTCCTGGCCTGTCTGGGCCGTGCGATCACCGCATCGGAAAGCCAGCTCGCCGGGGTGCTGAGCAAGCATCGGTTCTGGCAGAAGCACGCGACCACCGTGCTGAACCCGCGCCAGGTGAAGGTGCTGACCAAGCTGTTCGCCGGCTTCGAGGGCCAGCTCACCTCCAGCAAATACGCCAAGCTGGCGAAGACATCCCAGGACACCGCCGCGCGCGACATCGCCGACCTGATGACCAAGAAGATCCTGAAGAAGGGGAAGGCCGGCGGGCGGAGCACCCACTACGAGGTGATCCTGTGAACGCACACCAGCGCACCGGTCCATCACACCGTACTCAGCCACCTCACCCCATGAACCCCAAGGTCGATTGGTTCTTCGCCAAGGAAGGTCCCTGGCAGGCCTGCCTTGCCACGCTGCGCGAACTGGCGCTGGAGAGCGGGCTTACGGAAGAACTGAAGTGGGGCCATCCCTGCTACACGCTGAAGGGGAAGAACGTCTTCCTCATGCACGGCTTCAAGGACTATTGCGCGGTGCTCTTCCACAAGGGTGCACTGCTGAAGGACGACCACAAGCTGCTGGTGCAGCAGACGGCCAACGTGCAGAGCGCGCGGCAGATCCGGTTCACGAGCGAGAAACAGCTCCTGAAGCTGGCGCCGGTGCTGCGGGCCTACATCCAGCAGGCCATCGCCGTGGAGAAGGCCGGCAAGCAGGTTGTGATGAAGAAGACCCCGGAGTTCGCCATGCCGGCCGAGTTCGCCAAGTCCTTGAAGCAGATGCCGGCGTTGAAGAAGGCCTTCGACGCGCTCACACCCGGCCGGCAACGGGGTTACCTGTTGTACTTCGGAAGCGCGAAGCAGTCGACCACGCGTCAAGCCCGGATCGACAAGCATGTGGACCGCATCCTGGCCGGAAAGGGACTGGACGACTGATCATCTTTGTTGGCATGACACCCGAACGACGGCGCATACTGCTGCTCATCCTCGTCGGCCTGATCCTCGTGTGCTGCACAGCTTCGGCCTATCTCTCCTGGAAGGCCGACCGACGACCAAGGGCGGTGAGCACATTCGCGGCCGGTGTGACCTTCGCACTGTTGATCGGCAGCCGCGCCCTGCGGAAGCAGTGAATTGAAGGCAACCACCTACACGCCTACGGCCGCTCCAGCGTGAAGCGGACCATGCTGCCGATGTTGCGCTTTCCATCCGGTGCGGCCTCGTTCAGCACCCAGGCCGGCTTCCACCCCGTGATGTGCATCAAGCTCATCTCCAAGTCGTAGACGCGCTCGGTCTGCTCCCGGTCCATCCGCGCTTGGAACGACCCTGTGGGTCCGACATGGCCGAAGCCGCTCCAGCCCCGACCATCCGGAACGCTCCGGGAGCGGCCTTGTGCATGCTGCACGGCGAGCGCGTCCAGGAAGGTCCGCTGTCCATCTGTATAGCTGGCCTTGCCGTAGGCATCCCCCTCCACGCTGCCGGCACCGCAACCACCCGGCCACAGGTCCAGCGGCTCCAGCATCACACCCACACTGTCGCGTTCCACCCGCAGCCGGCAGCCGCCACAGGTGAGTTCCTCGGTGGAGGATACAGGGTCATCGGCCACCGCACGGTCCCTCCAGCGATCAAGCCCTGCACAGCCGATCATCCGTTCCAGGTCCACCTCGAACGCGCCGGGATGGAACGGTATGCGAAGACCCGGATGCCAGCCGTCGAAGCCGACGAAGAGCACCAAGAGCGTCATCCGTTCGCCGGTGGTGTGCCGCGTGATCTCCAAGCCGATGTCCCGAAGGCCGCAGCCGGCGTCAAGCAGCAGGTGGAGCACTCCGTCCGTGCTGTCCTTGTCCGCGCGGTGGAAGGTGTACAGGCCGCGGGTCTCCTTCACCTCGAACTCACGCTCGCTGTGGACCCAGGAGAGATGATCGATGGGGATCTGCAGCACGATGTCCGTGCAGCAGCATTGGGCGTTTCCGGCGACGGGCAGGAACAGCGACAACAACAGGAGCAGGCGAAAGGTCGGCATCGCGCACCCGTACACCGGTGACCGGAAGTGGTTCAACCTTCGGGAAGGTGATGCATCTTGCGGTACCATGCTCACCGCCCTCATCCCCAAGCTGCCCATGCGCGACCCGGCCGCCACGCGGGCCTATTTCGTGGACCGGCTCGGCTTCACCGTGATAGGGCAGTACGCGGACTACCTGATCATGGAGCTCGACGGACTTGAGATCCACTTCTTCCTACACGCTGACCTGGATCCGCTCACGAATGATGGCCAGTTGTATATCCGCACGAACGCGATCGACGACCTGTACCGCTCACTGGCGGACCGCGGCGTGGCCATTCACCCGAACGGGGCCCTGGCCACCAAGCCTTGGGGACAGCGGGAGTTCGCCTTGCTTGACCCGGACCACAACCTGTTGACCTTCGGGGAAGCGGTGTAAGCGCACGGGTGTCCGCACCTTTGCACGGTGACCGCACACACCACCCCCACCCTCTCCCCGCACGTACTGCGCGTGCTGACGTGGCTGGTGGCGGTGGCCATGTTCATGGAGGGGCTGGACATCAGCATCCTGAACACGGCGGTGCCCGTGATCGCCTCGGACCTGGCCACCACGGCCCTGAGCCTGAAGTCGGTGCTCACCACCTACACGCTGGCGCTGGCCATCTTCATCCCCGTGAGCGGCTGGGTGGCCGACCGCTTCGGCACACGCCGGGTGTTCCGCATGGCGGTGGCGCTCTTCACCATCGGGTCGTTGCTTTGCGGCCTGTCGGTGAACCTGCCCATGCTGGTGGCCTCGCGTTTCGTGCAGGGCGTGGGCGGTGCCATGATGGTGCCGGTGGGCCGCATCGCGCTGATCAGGGCCTACCCGCGCTCGCAGATGCTGACCATGATGAACTACGTGGTGATCCCCGCGCTGGTGGCTCCGTTGGTGGGTCCCTTCATCGGCGGCTTCATCGTGCACTGGCTTCCCTGGCGCACCATCTTCTTCGTGAACCTGCCCATCGGCCTCGTGGGCTGGTGGATGATCCGCCGCTACATGCCCGACTACCGGCGCGCGGACGTGCCCCCGCTCGACGGGCTGGGCATGCTCCTCTTCGGCTCGGGCATTGCGCTGCTTAGCTACGTGCTGGAAGTGTTCGGTGAGCATACCTGGCCCCTGGTGGAGATCGTGCTGATGTTCCTCGCGTCGCTGGCCCTGCTCACGGCCTACGCGCTCTACGCCCGCCGCATCCAGGACCCGCTGTTGTACATGCCGCTCTTCCTGGTGCGCACCTTCCGCATCAGCGTGCTCGGCGGCTTCGTCACCCGCCTGGGCATCGGCGGGGTGCCCTTCCTGCTGCCCCTGCTCTACCAGATCGGCCTCGGCTACGGTCCACTGATGGCGGGCCTGCTCACCATGCCCCTGGCCGTGGCCGCCATCGGCATGAAGATCATGAGCCGGCCCTTGCTGAAGCGTTTCGGCCACCGCCGTGTGCTGGTGTGGAACACCGTGCTGCTGGGCCTGAACATGATGCTGTACACCTTCATCGGCATCGGCACCCCGGTGGCCTTGATCGTGCTGTTGAGCCTGACGCAGGGCCTCTTCAGCAGCCTGCAGTTCACCTGCATGAACTCGCTCACCTTCGCCGATGTGAAGGACCAGCACGCCAGCCAGGCCAGCAGCATCGCCGGCACCGCCCAGCAGATGGCGCTGAGCTTCGGGGTGGCCTTCGCCTCGCTGGTGGCCGCGCTGTTCCTACGGAACGTGGAGCAGACGGAGCACGTCCGCTACATCGCCGGCCTGCACCACACTTTCCTGTTGCTGGGCGGCTTCACGGTGATCTCCGCGATCATCTTCGGCCGCCTGCACATCCGCGATGGCATCAACGTAAGCCAGTTCGTGCTGCGGAAGGAGACGATGGTGTGAAGTGCGCTCCGCACCTTCGCAGCATGTCGCCCGCCTCCGTCCGGATCCAACCCAATGTCCTTTCCTTCCTCAACGACCTGGAAGCGCACAATGAAAAGACCTGGTTCGAGGCGAACCGGTCGCGCTACCAGACCGCACATGCGAACATGGTCGGCTTCGCCGATGCGCTGCTGGCACGCATGCGGACATACGACAAGCTCAGTACCCCGAGCGGGGCACGGAGCCTCATGCGCATCCATACGGACCAGCGCTTCCACAAGGACCGGCCGCCCTATGCACCACGATTCGGCGGCCGGCTGGTGCGCGTGAAGCCGGCCTTGCGCGGCGGTTATTTCTTCCGCATCCAGCCCGGCGGGCGCTCACACATCACCTGCGGTTTCATGGGGCCCGATCCGGAAGACCTCCGCCTGATCCGACAGGACATCGCCTATGACCACGCCACATGGCGCAGGATCCTTCGCGGGAAGTCGCTCCATGCGTTGCTTGGCGACCTGTTCGGCGAAGAGCTCGCGACCGTTCCACGCGGCTACCCAAAGAAACATCCGGCCGCGGACCTGCTGCGGAAGAAGCAGTTCCTCCTGCGCCGTACGTTCACGGACGCGGAAGTGCTGGCACCGGACTTCCTCGATGAAGTGGTGAAGACTTATCGCGCCGTGCGCCCTTGGTTCGACCACATGACCGCCGTACTGACCAGCGATGCGAACGGCGCCTGATCACTGAATCCAGCACACATGGACCCACGTGCCGAAGCCCTGATCCGCGAACTGGGCCTGCTGCCGCATCCCGAAGGCGGCCACTACCGCGAATTGTACCGATCGCCGCTGCAGGTGGATCCACCGGATGGCCGTGGAGACCGCGCAGCGCTCACCACCATCTACTTCCTGCTCCCCGCGGCAGAGATCAGTCGTTGGCACCGGGTGACGAGCGAAGAGGTCTGGCATCACCTGGAAGGTGCCCCGCTGGAGCTGTTTGTGAGCGATCCGGACCTCCTTCATGTGCAGCGTCACCTGCTGGGCCCGCTGCGCGACGGCTTGGTACCGGAGGTGGTGGTGCCTCCTGGGCACTGGCAAGCCGCACGGAGCTCCGGGGCCTACTCGCTCGTAGGGTGTGTGGTGGCCCCAGGCTTCGACTTCGCGGACTTCGCCATGCTGCGCGACATCCCGACCGCAGGCGGACTGCTGCGGCAGCGGCAACCCGGCTTCGTCGATCTGCTCTGAGCAGGCCGGTCAGGCCTTGCGTACGTAGATGCTCTTCAGGCCCATGGCGCCGAAGCCATCGATCTTGCAGTCGATGTCATGCCCGGCATTGCTGCCACCATCCACCAACCGGATACCTTTCACCTTGGTGCCGGCCTTCACCGGCTTGGGCATGCCCTTCACCGGCAGGTCCTTGATCACCACCACATCATCACCGTCCTTCAGCACGTTGCCGTTGGCATCCTTGATCACCGGTCCCGCCTCGGCGGCGGCCACCTCCTCCGGGTTCCATTCATGGCCGCACTCGCCGCACATCCACGAGGTACCTGTGGGATAGGTGATGGTGGAGCGGCATTCGGGACAGGGCTTTGTATCTGGCATGACGGCGGCGAATGTACCGGTCCTGGTGAACGTGGAACCTGACCCCTGACAGCGCTGGTTGAAGCACACGCGCTTACAGGCTTGAGCACGACCAAACCAGAGCCAACACAACACCGCCATGAACTTCACGTTCACCGCTCCATGATCCACCTCCACCGTCTGCTGCAAGTGCTGTTCACGGTCGCATTGGTCGGTGGCTTCTGGCTCTGGCGGGTATTGGATCACGTGGGTCACGGATATCCTCCCGATAGCGGCTTCCTGCGCTGGTGGCACGGCCTGGATGGGCAGCCGGAGTTCTACTTGCTCATTGGTCAACTGGCCTATCCGGTATACTGGTGGCTGAGCCGCAAGCTCCCGTGGCCGGCATACTGGCGCATCTGGCGCAGCACCCACCTCGTGCTGGTCCTCTTGCTCCTCCTCGCAACGGGCCTGGCATGGTTCGCCACACCGGACCTGGGCGGGCATTGGGGTTGAAGGTTCCAGGCAAGCGAACGAGTCCACTTGTGGTCCGTGATCCGCTCACGGGTTCACTGCTTGCCGCGATCGAACATCCATTCGGCGATGAGCCGTGGAACTTCGGCATTGAAGTGCTCAGCCATGTAGGCGGCCGTGATCCGGCCATCCGCCTCCATGTCCACGTATTCCTGCATGGAGGGCACCGTGTGGTAATGGTGGGTGGTGCCGGGCACGACCTTGCAGATAGCTGAGCCTGCTCGTGAACGGTTGACGGCGTCGGCAATGGTGGTGGCCCATCCCGTATCGATGGCGTGCAGGTCATGCTCACCGGCGAGCAACAGCATTGGCCGGTCCAGCGCACGGTACGCGGCCAGGATGTCGAGCCGGCCGATGTCCTGGAAGAAGTCGGGGTGCTGCAGCCCGTGCCATGTGCGGCCATCGTAGTATTCGGCAAGGGCGGCCGCATGCTCAGGACGTTGCGCCAACTCCTGGACAGGCCTTTGATGCAGATAGAAGTCGGTGAGCAGCGGAAGCCGTGCACGCATGCGCTCCTCAATGGCCACGGGATCCATTCCCTTGATGGCCTCCTGCTCGCGGATCAACCGCAGTTCATACTCGAACCAGGTGGTGGCCACGCCGCCCCATGCGATGGCACCCGCCACGGCCCCGGATGCGGCGACGCGCGGCAGGCTGAGCACGCCCATGGAGTGACCATACAGGAAGATGCGTTCGGGATCGATGTCCGGCAGGCTGCGCAAATGGGCCAGTGCTGCGCAGTAGGCGGCCACTTCATGATCGAAGTCCATGTCGAGGCAGGATGTACGGTTCCGGCTGTCGCCCATACCCGGTTTCTCCACACGGAACACGGCAATGCCTCGTTCCACCAGGCCCTCCACCCACTGCTTGTAGGGGGAGCGTGGGTCCGCGGCGTAGTCCTGTGAGTAGCAGCCTACGCCTGGCAGCCAAAGCACCACGGGGGGCTTGTGAACGCCATGCGGTAGTTCCAGGATGCTGCGCAGGGCGCCGCCATCGAAGTGGACCTCGCCGTAGATGAGGCTACCATGATCGGAGGTCTCCAAGGGTTTACCGACCACACGTCCTTTCAGGTCACGCTCCCGGCCACCGCGCGCTATGCGCACCACCAGGGGCATGTCGCTTTCCCAGCCACGCACCACATCCACCAGCTCTCCCACCGTACTCACCCGCGTTCCGTTCAGTGTACGCACCACATCGCCGGCACGAAGTCCGATGGACGCGGCCGTGGTGCCTGGGATCACACGCACCACGCGCACGCCCTTGTCCTCGGCAACTGCTTCAAGTTGAGCCCCCAGGGAGCCTTTGCGTTGAAGTACCTGGGCATTCAGGATCACCGCCAACAGCAGGGCAAGGAACAGCATCAACGAACGCGGGTGCAGCATGGCTGCGAAGTACGGCACGCCCGAAGCACCGCAATGAACCGTCCGTGTGATCATGCTTCCATTGGCATGGCTGAGCCCGCCCGCGCTTACCCCAAGGCCCTCGCCCCCGGGAGCTTCAAATGGCAGGTAGGCCCATGCCAATGATCCCGCATCGGGCTCTTCCTCACCGCACCCTGTAAGGGTAACATTCATCCATACCCAAGGAAGGGCCGCACGCACCAGCCGATCGACGACTGTTGCTGGGTCGTCCTTCCCGGGTAAAAGGTGCCATCTTCGGGTCATGGTATTCTCCGGAACAGAACGGCTCGGGCTCTTCGCCCAGCTTGAGCGCCACGCTAATGTGTTCACCGCCCTGCTCACGGAGATGGCACCCATCGAGTTCCGGTGGAAGCCCGCTCCGGAGAAGTGGTGCCCGCTGGAAGTGCTCTGCCACCTGCTCGACGAGGAGCGCGAGGACTTTCGCGCGCGGCTGCGCTCCACGTTGGAGAACCCCGAGGCTCCCTGGCCCAAGATCGATCCGGCCGCGTGGGTGACCGAGCGCCGCTATATGGAGCAGGACTTCGGAACCGCGCTGCGCGACTTCCGCACTGAGCGGAACGCGTCCCTGGCCTGGCTGCGCGGTCTCGACCTCGCCCCTTGGACCAACGCCTACCAGCACCCGAAGGTGGGGCCGGTGAGCTGCGAGCTGCTCCTGACCAACTGGGTGGCGCACGACCTGCTCCACATCCGCCAACTGACCGCACTGCGGTATGCCTACCTGAAAGCGCATACCACAGTTCCGCTGGACTACGCGGGAACATGGTAGTTTCGTACCACTGATACGCCCCCGAATGAACCCGCGTCTTCGCAACATCCTGTCCGTTGTGGTCGGAACGGGCACCTGTCTGGTGCTGAACGGCCTATTGCTCGGCTCCCTGATGAAACTGATGCCACCGCCACCGGGCTTTGACGCGAACGTTCCTTCGACCTATCACCTGTTGGAGGCGCGGCATTACCTCTCCCCCTTTCTGGCGCACGCGTTACCGACCGTGGTGGGCGCGATCATCGCGGCGCTCCTGGCCGCCACAAAGCCCTTGCAGCGTGCGCTCACCGTGGGCGCGCTCCACCTCGCCGGCGGGATCGCTGCGGCGTTCATGATCCCTGCACCGGCATGGTTCACCGCGCTCGACCTGCTGGTGGCCTACCTGCCGATGGCCTGGCTGGGCTGGCGGCTCGCCGGCGGAAAGCGCTGATCATTCATCGCCCATGGTCCATACCTCCGCCGCCATCCGTGTGTTCGAGTCGCACGCCCGGCGCTATGCGGAACGCTACATGGATGTATCGGCGTACCACCCTTCGCTGGACCGGTGGCTCGAACTGCTGCCTGCTTCCGCAGAAGTGCTCGAACTCGCCTGTGGCCCCGGCAACGTGACGCGCTACTTGCTCCAGCAACGTCCGGACCTGCGCATCCCGGGCACCGACCTCGCACCAACGATGCTGGAGCTGGCGCGCGCGAGCAACCCTGCGGCCACGTTCCAACTGCTCGACCAACGGGCCATCCCCTCCCTGCAACGCCGGTTCCATGGCATCATCTGCGCCTTCGGCCTGCCCTACCTGGATGCCGCGGAGGCCGCCGACCTGATCCGCGATGCGGCACAGGCGTTGCACCCCGGCGGTGCGCTCTACCTGAGCACAATGGAGGATGATCCCGCCCGGTCGGGCTTCGTGATGCCGAGCACGGGGATCAGTGGGCCCGCCTGGATCCAGTACCACCGAAGCAGCGACCTTGTGGCGGAGTTGGAACGCCACGGCTTGCGCGTTGTTGAGCGCAGCAACGTGACCACGACCGCTTCGGACGGGAGCTCGGCCAACGACCTGCTCTTGGTGGCCCAGCGATAGCCACGTGCAGCCCTGGAACCCGCGCTTACCGGGACCAGGCCCGGCAGCGCCAATGCAGGACCGGTCCCCCGCGCAGTTCAGCTCGCGCCGACACGAACGTCGGTGGATCCGCATTCTCCCCCATCTTCGTGCCCGGCGGACAGCCAGTCCGTACCACACCCCGATGAAGCGCTCGATCAACCTCGACGAGAAACTCGAAGGAACCGCCCCGTTCACCGCCGCCGTGGAAGCGAACGGTTTCGTGTTCATCAGCGGCCAGATCGCCTCGGTGAAGGGCACCCGCACCGTCATCACGGACAACATCGCCAAGGAGGCCGAACAGGTAATGAAGAACATCGGCGAGATCCTGGCCTCGGCCGGCCTCACCTACGATCACCTGGTGAAGTGCACGATCTACCTCACCAACCTGCAGTACTACACCGCGGTGAACGCAGCCTATCAGGCCTGCTTCAAGGGTGATCCCCCGGCGCGCGAGACCGTTGCCGTGAAGGAGCTGCCGCGCGGTGCGAACGTGGAGATCAGCGGCATCGCGGTGAAGGGCTGAGCCCTACTCCAGGACCACGAAGCGCTCCTTCGGCACCTTCACGCTGTAGCCGAAGTCCCACTTCCGGTTGGTGCGCGGTTCCACCGTGGTCTTCCATGTGAGGAAGCCCTTCTTCTCGTTCACAGCGGCCTCGCCGTTCTCATCCAGCTTCACCTCGATCTCGCTGCGTACGGCCACCGGGTACTGGTCCGTGATCGTGAGGTCAACGGCCTGCGGCTTGTTGTTGCGCACCGCGATGGTCCAGCCCACGCGCTCCGTGCGCTTGCCGCCGATCACCTGGCGCTGGCTGAACTCCTTGCGCTTGGTGCGCTGCACGCTCACCCCACGGTCGCGACCAAGACTGATGTCCAGCGTGTCGCCCACTCCGCCCAGGTCCAGCAGGCTCTCCCCCACATAGGTGCCCTCGAAGTAGATGTAGGCCGGACCCGCCAGCAGGTTAAGCCCCTCCCACCCCGTCACCTCTGCGAAGAGGAAGGCATCGAGGTCGAGCTTCGGCGTGCAGTAGTAACGGTAGGTGCTCCTGAGCTCCTGCTCCTGCACGCCCACTTGGTGGTTCTGGCCATCGCTGGGGATGGTGTACGGCACGCTGATCGGGAACTCGAAGGTGGTGGTGCGCTGCACAGTGGCCGCCGAGATGGCCGTGGTGGCGGTGACGTTCTCCACCATATCCACACCTTCCTCGTCCTCCCCGAACGCGATCTTCTGCCGCCGGATGCGCTTCGGACGGAATGCCGTGACACCGGCCATCCGCTGGATCTCCTGGACGTTGACCAGCCCACTGTTGACGTTGCCGAAAGAGGCCGGAGCCCCTCCGCTCGCGACCATCACCTCCTTCAACTGGACCTGGTCCGGCGCCATGTTCACGTTCATGGTGCCGTTGTAGATGGACAGGTTCTGGGCCTGGTAGCCGATGTAGGTGAACCGGAGGGACCGGCCCGCCGTGGGGATCGCGATGGCGTAGTAGCCGTCCACGTTGCTCACGGCCCCGTTGAGCGTGGTGCCGTTGGCATCCAGCAGGGCCACCGAAACGAACGGCAACGGCTCGCCGCTGACGGCATCGCGGATGATCCCGCGTACGTCGCGCACACTTGCGTTGTAGGCCGGGGATGCAGCGGTGGCAGCGGCCGGGTAACCGAAGTCCAGCCGCCAAGGGCTCAGCTCCGGCATGATGGCATCGCGCGCGGGCTCGCCACTGCTCAGCGACAGTTCCACGTTCGGCCACTCCTCCCCCGTGCTCTGGTACACCTGCGCCTTGTAGGTGAGCTGCAGCGGCCGGGTGATGTCGGCCACGCGGATGTCGTAGCTGGGGCTCCAGCCCGCGCTGCGCACCATGTACTTCAGCGTGAGCCCCGCCTCCACCGGTGCGTTCGCGCTCACCTCCACCACCACCTCGCTGGTGGCTCGGGCCTTCTTCCCCTGCAATTGGTTCAACTGCAGGCGCAGCTTGTTCACCTGCTCGTTCAACTCGCCGATACGCGCCTGCCGCTCGAGGCGCTTCAAGGCGATGGTCTCCTGCCGTGCCTGCAGGTATTCGTTCACTTTGCTCAAGGCATCAAGGCTGAGCCCTTGATCGCCGCCCACCACATCGTTCTTGCCCAACCGTACATCCTCCTTCTCCAGCACAGCCAGCAGGCTGTTCTCCTTGTTGATGTCCGCCTCCACCGCTTTGATCCGGGCCTTCAGTTCCGTCACCTCGGCGCGGTCCTGCTGCTCTTCCATGTAGTTCAACCGATGCTGCACGCCCAGGATGGTGAACGCACCGGCCCCGCTCACCTGGATGTTCGCGGGGTCCACCTCCTCGCTCAGGCCCGCGAACAGCAGGGTGCTCGTGCCCCGCAGCAGGTCCACCTTGCCGGTCCTGGTCACCTCGGCTCCGCTCAGGAAGACCTTCACGGCCGATATCCGGGTGGTCACGGACTTCTCGGCGGCCAGCGCCGCGGTCTGAAGCAGGAGGAGGCCGATGAGGAGGCGGAGGCGCATGATGGATGCAGCTTTCTTCTGGAGATGCGAGGATGTGGCGGAATGCACAACGGCGATCAACGATGGATCAGCGTGTGGGACTCCACACCGACCTCGCTGACCACCCGGATGGTGTAATGCCCGGAGGCCAGATGGTCCAAGGGGATGTTGAAGGGCCCGGCACCTTCAGCTCGTCCGTTCCACACGCACCGCCCCAAGCCATCGAACAGCTGCACCATGGACCCGGCCTGCGTTACGTGCAGCATCGTGCGCTCGTCCGCCGGGTTCGGAAAGAGCGCACCCGCTCCGGGCGCCTCCATTTCCTCCTCGCTGGTGATGAGCCCGTTGCTGCGAAGCGGCCGGATGTGCCCGCTCGCATAGCCGTGCGCATCGTCGCTGAAGTACACATCGTAGAGCCGCCGAGGCGAGTTGAGCGAACCGGTGCCGAAGTTGAAGTACCAGCTGGCCCCTTCGTCCTCGCTGGCGAGGATGTAGGCGGCCGATCCATCCGTGCGGTAGGCGGTGGCGAAACCTATGCCGTCCGGGCGGAACGTCAGGCCCGTGAGGATGTAGTTCCCTGCGAAGGTGTTGAGCGCAGGCGCCCAGCTTGTCCCTCCGTCCACCGTGCGCAGGAAGACACCATCGTTGCGCGTGGCAACACCGATCTCCGCTGAGACGAACTCCACGTCGCTGAAGCCAGTGGTGGCATCGGCGAAGACCTGCTGCCAGCTGAGGCCGCCATCCACAGTGCGGTAGATGGCCCCGCTATCGGGCACCTGCACGCCATTGTTGTTCAAGCGCCTGTACCCGCCAGTGGCCGCGAAGCCCAGTTGGTCGTTCAAGAAGTGAAGGCGTGATACGGGCTGCCCGGGCAGTACCGCGATGTTCGTCCACGTGGCTCCGGTGTCGGTGCTCATGTCGATGATCCCGTTCCCGAACTGGTCACCACCTGCGGTAATGGCCACCAGATCGTTCCGCATGCGGATGGCCCGGTAGTAGCGCCCGGTGCCGGTGCGCAGGCTGTCGAACCCGATGGGGTACTCCGGGAAGGCGAACGGCCGCACCACGATGCTCCGGTTGTACAGTTCATGCCCCGCAGCCATGTACAGTGGCTTGCCGTCGACCATCTTCAGGTCGATGTCCTCCAAGTTGGTGCTCGGCTCGTACCAGACGTAGTACCCTCCGGAGGCGGCGCCATCGTCCGTGAGCAACAGCCCGCCTTCCGTGCCCACCGGGTTCGGACCGGGGTTGTTGGCCCCGTAAACGAACAGACCGCTGTCCAGGGAGTGGAATGCACAGGCCTGGAAGTGGATCACCGTGGAGAAAAGGCCGGCCTGTGACCATTGTGCAGGCAAACGTCCGATGGTCGCGAAGAGCAACAGGGCGGGGAGGCAGTATCGGATCATGCGGCGAAGCTCGGTGGTTGCCGTACACCACCGCCGGTGAATGGTTCGATCGCGCCGGCCCGGAGTCCCCATCGAACTTGTCCGAGGAATGACGGAACGGCTGCAATGACCAGTCCCGACGGCCATTCCGGCAGGTCCGGCCGTTCCGCTGTGCCACTTCTACCGGCCCACGGCGCGTTCACACTTCGGAGCGAACTTTGATCGTCCCTCGCCACCCGGAACCCGGAACTTGGAACTCCGAACCCGGAACCGGCACCCTCAACAAGCAACAACCGTCCCATGGACCTCAACAAGTTCACCGTCCGCTCCCAGCAGGCCATCCAGCAGGCCCAGACCATCGCCACTGGATATGGACAGCAGATGCTCGAGAACGGCCACCTGCTCAAGGGCATCCTGGAGGTGGATCCAGATGTGACCCCGTTCCTGCTGAAGAAGATGAACGTCAACGTGCCCGCGATGACGCAGGCGCTGGACCGCGTCGTACAGGGCTACCCCAAGGTGAGCGGCGGCCAGATCAGCCTCTCCCGCTACAGTGCCGATGCGCTCACCAAGGCGCTGGCCGCACTGAAGGAGTTCGGCGATGAGTTCGCCAGCGTGGAGCACATGCTCATCGGCATCCTGGACAGCGGCGATACCGTGAGCCAATTGCTGAAGGACAATGGCGTCACCAAGAAGGACCTGATCGCGGCCATCAAGGAGCTGCGCAAGGGCAGCAAGGTGACCAGCCAGAGCCAGGAGGAGACCTACAACGCGCTGAACAAGTACGCCAAGAACCTCAACCAGCTCGCCAAGGACAACAAGCTCGATCCGGTGATCGGCCGCGACGAGGAGATCCGCCGCGTGTTGCAGATCCTCAGCCGCCGCACCAAGAACAACCCGATCCTGATCGGTGAGCCCGGCGTGGGCAAGACCGCCATCGCCGAGGGCATCGCGCAACGCATCGTCAACGGCGACATCCCGGAGGACCTCCAAGGCAGGCAGGTGTACGCGCTCGACATCGCCGCGCTGATCGCCGGCGCCAAGTACAAGGGCGAGTTCGAGGAGCGCCTGAAGGCCGTGGTGAAGGAGGTGATCGCCTCGGAAGGCAACATCATCCTCTTCATCGACGAGATCCACACCCTGGTGGGCGCGGGCGGTGGCGAAGGCGCCATGGACGCCGCCAACATCCTGAAGCCCGCCCTGGCCCGCGGCGAGTTGCGCAGCATCGGGGCCACCACGCTGAACGAGTACCAGAAGTACTTCGAGAAGGACAAGGCCTTGGAGCGCCGCTTTCAGAAGGTGATGGTGGACGAGCCGAGCCGTGAGGACGCCATCTCCATCCTGCGCGGCCTCAAGGAGAAGTACGAGAGCCACCACAAGGTGCTGATCAAGGACGCCGCGATCATCGCCGCCGTGGAACTGAGCACGCGCTACATCGCCGACCGCTTCCTGCCGGACAAGGCCATCGACCTGATCGATGAGGCGGCCAGTAAACTGCGCATGGAGATCAACTCCAAGCCCGAAGATCTCGACGAGATCGACCGCCGCATCATGCAGCTGGAGATCGAGCGCGAGGCCATCAAGCGCGAGAACGACGAGGTCAAGCTCGCCGAGCTGAACAAGGAGCTCGCGGAACTGAGCGGCCAGCGCGACGGCTTCAAGGCCCGCTGGGAGAGCGAGCGCCAGCTGGTGGAGCGCATCAACAGCGCCAAGGACAAGATCGAGGAGCTGAAGCACCAGGCCCAGCAGGCCGAGCGCGAGGGCGACTTCGGCAAGGTGGCCGAGATCCGCTACGGCCGCATCCAGGAGACCGAGAAGGAATTGGCCGCCGCCAAGGACGACCTGCTGAAGCTGCAGGCCGAGAGCAAGATGATCAAGGAGGAGGTGGACGTGGAGGAGATCGCCGCCGTGGTGAGCCGCTGGACCGGCATCCCTGTGACGCGCATGCTGGAGGCCGAGCGCACCAAGCTCCTGAAACTGGAGGACGAGCTGCACAAGCGCGTGATCGGCCAGGACGAGGCCGTGCGCGCCGTGGCCGACGCCGTGCGCCGCAGCCGCGCCGGCATGGGCGATGAGCGCCGCCCCATCGGTTCATTCATCTTCCTGGGTACGACGGGCGTTGGTAAGACGGAGTTGGCGAAGGCGCTCAGTGAGACCCTCTTCAACGACGAGCACGCCATGACGCGCATCGACATGAGCGAATACCAGGAGCGCCACAGCGTGAGCCGACTGGTCGGGGCGCCTCCGGGTTACGTGGGCTACGATGAGGGCGGCCAGCTCACCGAGGCCGTGCGCCGCAAGCCCTACAGCGTGGTGCTGCTCGACGAGATCGAGAAGGCCCACCCCGACGTGTGGAACATCCTGCTCCAGGTGCTCGATGATGGCCGCCTCACCGACAACAAGGGCCGCGTGGTGAACTTCAAGAACACCATCATCATCATGACGAGCAACATCGGCTCGCACATCATCCAGGAGAACTTCGAAGGGTTGGAGCGCAAGGATGTGGATGCCGTGGTGGAGAAGACCCAGCGCGAGGTGATGGACCTGCTGCGCAAGACCGTGCGCCCCGAGTTCCTCAACCGTGTGGACGAATTGATCATGTTCCGGCCGCTGAGTCCGAGCGACGTGCGCGAGATCGTGAAGCTGCAGTTGCACATGCTGATGCACAAGCTGGAAGAGAAGGACATCCACCTCATCCCGAGCGAGGAGCTCATCGCCCACATCTCCACCACCGGCTTCGATCCCCAGTTCGGCGCGCGCCCCATCAAGCGCATGATCCAAAAGGAACTGCTGAACGAGCTGAGCAAGCAGATCATCGCCGGCACACTGGAGACCGGCAAGCCGCAGGTGATCGATGTCTTCGACGGCCGGATCGTGCTGCGGAAGCCCGTGGACGAAAAGGAGGCGGAGAAGGCGAACGGGAATGGAAAGGCCAAGAAGTCGCCCGTCGCGTGAGGCTTTGGCGCACAATGAAAGCGCAGGTCAGAAACCCCTCATCAGAGAAAGCAACGAGGCCCAAATACTGGGCCTCGTTGCTTGATAAACGTGGCGCTGAGACAGGAGTATTGCAGGTTCAATCTCTCAGGCAACGAACGCTAATACCATTCCTCATTGATTCGTCTATCCGGACAATTCCTTGATGGATGCAGTACAAGTAACGGTACCACGCGTTCTCCGCTTCGCTCTCCGAATCACTCCAGAAAGCTCCGATGCACCCGATGTAATCATAGTCGCCTATGCCGCCGTCCCGAAACCCACTCGGCACACATGAGAACCCGATCTCGTTCGTAGCACCTGTATTCGGTGCATCCCTCAAGGTGGTGGTCTTCATACTGCCACCAACGTTCTGCGCCTCACCGCGAATAGCCACTTGGCCCAGCTCCTCGGTCGGCATACCCAAAGCGGATTCTAGTTGCTGCCATTCGGCATCGATGGGCACGTGCCAGCCTTCAGGGCAGATGTTGGGGTTGGCCGCGGCGTACCAGTTGTAGAGCTTGCCATAGATGGAATCGTAACCTGCATTGTTCTCATAGTTGCACCAGGCACCGCTGGTCAACTGGGTCCAGGCGGTATTGTCCGTCACATTCGGGATGGGGTCGCCGTTGGCGTAGGTGGTGGTGCGCAGGTTCTCCGCCGTCCAGCATTGCCCACCGATCTGCACGGTGTGGTAAACGTTGCCGTCAATATCCGTTACAGTGGGCGACTCCGGGCACGCCAGCCCCGCGAACAATTCGAAGGTGCGTGTAGCTGTAGCCACCGGCACTTCATCGATCGCCGCACTATGCACGATGCCGGCGTCCGTCGCATAACCGATGTAGCGCAGTTCATCCCCCGGCGTCCACGTGAACAAGGAGCGGTACGACTTGGCAATGTCTGAGGAACCGATGCCACAGGCGTAGGTCAAGCTCGAACCCGAAGCATCGCCCGTAATGGCCACCATGCGGTGCACGGCACTCCGGCCATCCTGGATCACCGTGAGCACATGCACACCCGGCGTGGCCGTGGTGAAGCGGAACCTGTGCTGCCCGGCTGCAACGGTTCCGGCGTATGCAGCCTCCAACCGCCCGGTGGCATCATGCACCTGTAGCACTGCCTGGCCGGAACGATCGGTGCCCACGAGTATCTCGGTGTGGTCCAAAAATGGGTTGGGCTGGTTGCGCAGTACCGGTGATTGCACCGCCGCATCGGCCAGGCCCGTGGAACCCAGCACCAGCACGTTGTCCGGGAAGTACATCATGGTGTCGCCTCCGGCGGTCAGGTTCATCACCCGAATGCTGTCCAGCGGCAAGACGTTGCCGTTCAGCGTCGCCTCGAAGGTGATGGTGATGATCTGGGACCTTACGTTGCTGATGAGGGCGAGCAGTATCAGCACAAGGCTCGGAAAGCGCTTCATCAGTATCGGTTGGTGGGTTGAATGTAAGCGGATCCGTTCTTCGACGCATGAACCTCGACTGCCCTTACGAACGCATCATGTGCTGCGCGCCCATCCACCCATTCCATGCCCGCGCCTACCTTGGCTATTCGTTCACTGGCTCAACCGCAGATCCGGCACCTTTGCGTGATCACCCACATGAGCAAGATCTCCATCCGCTTCTTCGACGACCGCGAGGTGCGTGCCGTGTGGGATGAGAATAAGGCCACGTGGTTGTTCAGTGTGCTGGACATCGTGGCCGTGCTCACCGACCAGGACGACTACGAAAAGACCCGCAACTATTGGAAATACCTCAAGGCCAAGCTGAAGCGGGAGGGCAGCCAAGTGGTTAGTGCCACTACCCAGTTGAAACTGCTCGCTCCGGACGGGAAGAAGCGCCGGACCGATGTGCTGGATCACGACGGCATCATCGCCCTGGGCAAGGAATTCCCCAGCAAGAAGGCGAACCGCTTCATCCAGTGGTTCACCCACAGCGAGGAAAGCATTGACGGTAAGAGCCGGACGAAGGCCTACGCCCTGTTCGAGAGCTCGTTCATCGACAGCATCGAGGTGGGCACCGCCAAGGGCCTGCAACAGATCCACGCCTACCTCTTCGGTGGCCTCTACCCCTTTGCCGGGCAGATCCGGCAGAAGAACATCTCCAAAGGAGGTTTCCAGTTCGCCACATCGCACTTCCTCGGGGCCACCCTGCAGCAGATCGACGCGATGCCCGAGGACACCTTCGACCAGATCGTGGCCAAGTACGTGGAGATGAACGTGGCGCACCCGTTCATGGAAGGCAACGGACGCAGCACACGGATCTGGCTTGACCTGATCCTGAAGAAACGCCTGAAACGTTGCGTGGACTGGAGCCGCATCGGCAAGAAGGCGTACATGAACGCCATGGTCCGGAGCGCGGTGGACGCCCGCATCCTGAAGAAGCTGCTGAAGAACGCGCTGACCGACGAGATCGACAGCCGGGAGATGTACATGAAAGGGATCGACCACTCGTACTACTACGAGGAGGAGTGACATGCACTCCATGCAGGTGGGACAGGCAGTGGTGCGAAAACCCATCGCCGAGAAGGAATCCCGGTTCAAAGGCCGGGATGGGAACGGGAATGGAAAGGCCAAGAAGTCGAAGGCGGAAGTGTAAGGTGTTGGGGCGTGCACCCCTCTCCCACCGCGCAGCCTGACCCCACGGGTAAGGCTGTCCGCTTGCTGATGGGGCAATTCCTGCGGTGATACACGCGCGGAGAGGAACACTTCACTGCACGACCACCTTCCCGCTCACCACGGCACCCGCCTGCACGGCACGAAGGATGTGACAGCCGGCGGCCAGGTGCGTGGGCATGCGCAGTACCGGACCATGGGCCTGTACGATGGCTTGGGCCACGATGCGACCGGCGGGATCGAAGGCCTGCATCTCTGTGCGCCCGCCTCGGGCCGAAAGGCCACGAAGCACCACCTCGCCCGCTGCTGCGTCGTACCAAAACACCGGTTCGCTCACCCCGGCAGCGGCCAGGCCGGTGGACAGGTCGGAACTGAGGCTGCCTTGTTCGAGGAAGACCGCCGCATCATACAGACCGTCGCTCACGTCCGCAATGGCCACTTTCAGCTGGTAGGTTGCGCCGGGAAGCACGGCTGCCTTTGCGTTCAACACCTCGGTGTAGCCATCCAGCCCGCAATCCGGGCCGAAGAAGTTGTCCACGTAGTGCACCGTGTCCTGCTGCCAGTTCGGGTAGGCCCAGCACATGCCATCGCCGTTGCTGCCCGGCACGCCGATATTCACCGTGTTCACACATACGGGAAGGCCGGTGGCGGGCAGCGTGGCCATGTTGATGGCCCCATTGGTGTAGGGCCCTGCAATGCCCGGTCCGGACAGGAAGATGCCCACCACGTCGTTCTTCACGGAGCACACGTACTCGTCGTACTCCTCGCTGCCGAAGACGTAGCGCAGCCGCAGTGAATCACCGGCGGGGATCAGGTCGATGGTCAGCACCGCTGCATCCCATTGCTGCGTCGGTGGGTTCAGCAACTGCAACAGATCCAGGTCCATCAGGCCGCTCACACCGCCACCCATGGAAGTGCTTTGAGACAGGTTGGGGGCTTCGATCACCTGCACCAGTCCGGTTGCCAGCACCAGTCCTTCGAACATGCCGATGCTGCCCAAGGAGTCGCTGAAGGTGCCGATGGCGTAAGGGAGGTACTGGAAGCCCGCACTGAGCACCGTGACACCCGCACCGGCCAGATGGTCGGCCACAACGGCCGTGTAGTCGGGGTCCGTGGACAGCAAGGTGGCATGGGTCTGGCCCATGACCGCCGTGCTGGTGATGATCAGTCCGGAAAGAAGACGGCCGCGCATGTCTGAAAGGTAGCAGTATCGCTCCGACCGGCAATTCTCCCACCATGGGCGATCGCTCATGGGAGCATCACATCCGAAGTGTACACGCACCGATCTACGGACAGTACATCCTGATGCGAACGAGACCGGGAAGGAGAAAGTCAATGAGTGGAAAAGGAAATGGTGTGCCACGACCTTGCCAGAGCATCGATGGATCCGACATGTGGCCGAAGCCAGCAAGTCAATGCGCAGTGCTAATTCGTCCACACCGCATACCCCTTCCGCCGCAGCTCCAGGGCCAGCCCTTTCTCCACCTCCAGCGCTTCGATGCGACTGAGCGGCCCGATGTGCTGGTACAGGCTGGGGCGCAGGTAGCGACCGTACTTCTTCACGATGGCGCTGCTGAGGTCGTGGCCTTTCTTGCTGAGCGCGCCGGTCCTGTGCTGCGCGAAACGCTCCTGCGGCGTCTTGCTGGTCATGCCCACGTACAGGCACTCCAGCGCCCCGTTGTACTGCGGGTTCGCCGCGCGGAACTTCCAATTCTCCGTAAAGACCTTGCGGCTCAGCTCGATCACGTACACCGTGTAGACCGTCGGCATGGAGCAAGGATAGTGCGCAGCCGAACGGAGCGGAAAGAGGAAGGGCGGAACGCTCCTGCGCCCCGCCCCTCCCCGTGGACCGGCTTTCGTCGGTCAATCGATCTTGATCTCCTTGGCCTTGCTCTCGGGCACCGCCTTGGTCTTGTTCAAGGTAAGCTTCAGCACTCCGTCCGTGAAGTTCGCCTTCAGGCTGTCCGCATCGGTGTTCTCCGGCAGCACGAACGAGCGGCTGAAGGAGGCGTAGCTGAACTCCTTGCGCGTATACCCCTTCTTCTCCTCCTCGCTCTCGTGCTTCTTCTCGCTGGCGATGGTGAGCACACCCTCCTTCACGGTCACCTTCAGATCATCCTTCTTGTAACCCGGTGCGGCCAGCTCGATGGCGAAGTGGTCCGCATTGTCCTTGATGTTCACCGCCGGCATCTTCATTTCCTTGAAGAAACCACGGTCCAGCATGCGGGTCGGCATCAGGCCCGCATCGTCGAGGAAGCCCTCCGGGAAACCGAAGGCATCGTCATCGAAGAAGCGGGAGAGCAGGGAACTACGGGTGGGAACGAGCGTTGACATGGCTTGATCGTTTTGGTCAACCCGAAGGTCGGCGCCCATCCTCCCTTCATCCATGATCGCTGTCAGCCTCCCGGCCTGACGATCGTTGGTCGGGACGCCTACCTTGGTGTCGCCAAACGCTTACCGATGCGGACCCTGTACCTGACGCGCCACGCCAAGAGCAGCTGGGATGATCCCCGCATGGACGACTTCGACCGGCCGCTGAACGAACGCGGCGAACGCGATGCCCCGTTCATGGCCCGCATCTTCAAGGAACGTGGTGAACCGGTGGACCTGCTGGTGACCAGTACGGCCAAACGTGCACTCACCACCGCCCGGACCTTCGCACAGGCCCTGGGCGTTGCGGAAGCGGCCATCCAGCAGGACAGGACCATCTACCTGGCCCCGGTGAACACGCTGCTCCAGGTGGTGAACCGGCTGCCCGATGCGCACAAGCGCGTGATGCTCTTCGGCCACAACCCGGGCTTCAGTGAGCTGGCGGAACTGTTGAACGAGGCCGGGACCGGTGAACTGCCCACCTGCTCCACCGTGCGCATCGACCTGCCGGTTGATGAATGGAAAGAGGTGTCCGCAGGGCTCGGCACCCTGGTATGGCTCGACTTTCCGAAGCGGCACGTGGACCTGCGCTGAACAGGCGCTTACAGCCGTTCGCGGTAGATGCTCCGCTTCTGCAGGCTCTCCACGGGTCGGTGGATGTAATAGGCTGAACCACCGTGCACCTGCAATCGCTCCGGATAGCGATAGGTGATGCGTCGGCGGTCACCCAGTGTGCCCGTAACGGGATCGATGGGCCGCAGCCATTGCTGGCCATTGCGCGCGAATACGGCATAGAGCGCCCCGGTGGCCCGGTCCTGCAATACGCGCCCCGACCAGTCCCGGCCATCCGCACGGCCGAGGTACGGCAGGGCCACGCGTCCCTGCTCGCGGAAGCCCTTGGTGAACTTGCGCAGCACACCGGCGCCGTGGTCGAAGACCAGCAGCGTATCGCCCACGACGAACAGGGGTGCGTACAACGGTTTGAACCAGATGTTGTGCTGGAACCCGCTCATGTATCCGGCCACGACCTCCTCGTCCACGCCCAGCTCCTGCGCCAGGTTCATGGCCACCACCTTCTCCGGACCCTTCAGGTACTTGTACTCGCTGCGGAACAACTGCAGCATGAAGCTGTCCACCACCGTGCACACCAGCTCCGTGCTGTCGTGCGGAGGATCGTACGCGATGTGGTCGAACGCGGGCATCACCTGGTCGCCGTTGGAGCCCAGCACCCAGCCGGGGATGGTGTCCGTCCACGGAAGCACCTTGCGGCGCAGGTCCTCCAGGCCGAAGGGCGCCAACACCAGCTCATCGCCTGCGCGCCCCACCCCGAAGGCGTTCGCACTGCCCTCGATCACCACGGCATCGCGCAGGTCGCGCCGCAACCCGAACACATCCTCGCCTACGGGAACGCTCGCACGCTCGGTGAACAACGTGTCCAACAACACCAGCCGCACATCGCGCAGGATCTCCCGGCCCTGCTCCGCCTCTGCGCGCAGCATGCGCGGCCGTTCATACGCCAGCACCCACAGCCCTTCGTCGTTGATGAGCAGGTCGGCCGCATGCAGGTCCGGTCGCTGGTACACGAGTTGCGGTGCCGGGCGTGTGACGGCCACGGGGGCCAGTTCCACCGATGGCAGCCGGACGGTGCGCTGAACGCGGCCTTCCGCTGTGGTCCAGGTGTGGCTTATGGTGCGTGGGGCATAGCCCACCAGGGCGATGGTGATCACCGAGGTGCGGCCCGGATCCTCCGGGATCAGGATGCGTCCTTCCGTGTCGGTGCGGCCGATGCGCTGGCGCTCGCGCTGGTCCCAGCGCACCTCGGCACCCGGCACCGGCGCGCGCTCCACACTGTCCAGCACGAGCAGCTCCAGCCCCCCGCGCTGGGCATGCAGCCCCCCCCCGGTGAACAACAGGATCGGCAGCAGGCACCAACGGCACATCGGGATACGTTCTACCTTCACGATGCGAAGATGGCGTGGATCGCACACGCCGACCGCCCCAACGCCGGCCCGGCACATGCAACAGCGCAGCGATCACTACCGCATTCTGGGCATCTCCCGGAACGCCACGGCCGAGCAGGTGAAGCAGGCGTATCGGGCGCTCGCCAAGCAACATCATCCGGACCTGCGGCAGGACGGCGCCTCGGTGGAGCGCTTCCACGCGGTACAGGCCGCCTACGAGACGCTGCGCGATCCGCTGCTGCGCATGGCCTACGATGCCCGCTTGCGCGAAGGAGCCCGCCCGGCGCGGCCCGCACAGCCCGCTACGGCCCGCCCCTCACGGCCAGCGGCCCCGCAACGTGACATACGCGTGCGTTCCTGGCCGTTCCTGGGCCTGCACATCACCGGCCTGTTGTTCGGCATCACCCTGATCGGCGGCATCGCACTGGGCATCGCATGGGCGCACTGGCCCTGGGGCGTCACCTTCTTCATGATCCCCGGCATCGTGGTGATCCCGGACGCGCTGCACGGCATCCGCCTCTGGAAAAGCGGAAGGCCCCGCCACAGCGAGGCCTTCTCGTAGTTCTCGTTGCGCCTATCACTCCACCGGCACCATCCAGCCGAACGGATCGGCCATGCGGCCACGGCGGATGTCGTCCAGGATGCCACCGATGCGGTTGCTCAGCGTGCGCTGCTCAACCGATGGCAGCTGATACTCCACCCCTTCGTAGGCGATGCTGCGGATGTGGGCGATGGTGGCCGCAGTGCCGGCACCGAACGCGGCCTTCAGCCGGCCTTGCTTCATGGCCTCCACCACCTCCTGCACGCTCACCCGGCGCACTTCACAGGGGATGTTCTCGTGCTGGGCGATGCGGATGATGCTGTCGCGCGTGACGCCGTGCAGGATGGTGCCGGTGGTGGCCGGCGTCACCAGGGTATCGTCGATGCGGAAGAACACGTTCATCGTGCCGCTCTCCTCGAAATACTCGTGGGTCATGCCGTCCGTCCAGAGCAACTGGTGGAAGCCCTTGTCCGCGGCCAGTTTCGCAGGATACAAAGAGGCGGCGTAGTTGCCACCGCACTTCGCCTCGCCGGTGCCGCCAGGGAACGCTCGGCTGTACTCCGTCTCGATCTTCACGCGCACCTCCTCCTTGTAATAGCCGCGCACGGGGCAGGTGAAGATGAGGAAACGGTAGCCGTCGCTTGGTCTTACACCGATGTATTCATCGCTGGCGAAGAGCAGCGGACGGATGTAGAGGGCACCCTCCGCATCGTCCGGGATCCAGCCCCGGTCAATGCGCACCAGTTCCTTGAGCGCCTCCATGAAGATGTCCTCCGGGATCTCCGGCATGCACATGCGGTGCGCCGAGCGGTTCATGCGCGCGATGTTCATGTCCGGGCGGAAGAGCGCGGCACGCCCGTCCTCCAGGCGGTAGGCCTTCAGCCCCTCGAAGATGGTCTGGCAGTAGTGGAGCACCAGCGCCGCCGGGCTCATCTGCATCCGCTCGTACTTCTGGATGCGCGGTTGCTGCCACCGTCCGTCCTGGAAGTCCATCACGAACATGTGGTCGCTGAAGGTGCGACCGAACACCACGTTGGCGAGGTCGGTCTCCGGCAGGCGGCTGCGATCCGTGGGGGTGATCGCGATCTTCTGTCCCGTGGTGATCATGTTCGCGTTCCGCTCTTTGCGGCCAAATGTAACCAAGCGGCCCACGCTCCGCCCGCATCGGCATCGGCCGCTGGCGCGGTATTTTCACGCCCCGCCATGCGCGACGCACGCTCCGTTCTGAAGGCCACCTGGGGCTTCGATGCATTCCGCCCCGCACAGGGTTCGGTAGTGAACGCGGTGATGGAGGGCCGCGACACGCTGGCTTTGCTGCCCACCGGTGGTGGCAAAAGCCTTTGCTTCCAGGTGCCTGCGCTGGCCATGGGCCGCCTCTGCCTGGTGATCAGTCCGCTCATCGCACTGATGAAGGACCAGGTGGACCGCCTGAAGGCACGCGGTGTGCGCGCGCAGGCGCTCACCAGCGCGATGGAACCCTACGAGGTGGACAACGCCCTGGAGGCCGCCGCCTACGGCAAGCTGGACTTCCTCTACATCTCCCCGGAACGCATTGCCACCGAGCTCTTCCAGGCCCGGGTGGGGCGGCTGCCGCTGGGCCTCATCGCCGTGGATGAGGCGCACTGCATCAGCCAGTGGGGCTACGACTTCAGGCCTTCCTACCTGCGGGTGTCGGAGATCCGCGACCACCACCCGAACGTGCCCGTGCTCGCGCTCACGGCCAGTGCCACGCCCTCCGTGGTGGCGGACATCATGGAGCGCCTGCGCTTCCGCGCTCCGAACGTGGTGCGCGGTTCCTTCGCACGATCGGAGCTCACCTTGTGGATCAGCCGGGGCGAGGACAAGCTGGGCCGCCTTGCGCGCATCGCCGGCAACGTGGACGGAAGCGGCATCGTCTACCTGCGGCAGCGCAGCGGCACCGTGCGCCTGGCCCGCCACCTGCGCGGCCTGGGCATCAGCGCGGAGGCTTATCACGCAGGGCTTCCCCACACCGAACGCGAACGGGTGCAGCAGGCCTGGAGCAATGGGGAAGTGCGCTTCGTGTGCGCCACCAACGCCTTCGGCATGGGCATCGACAAGGGCGACGTGCGCGCCGTGGTGCACATGGAGCCTCCGCCGGACATCGAAAGCTACTACCAGGAGGCCGGGCGCGCCGGGCGCGATGGGCAACCCTCCTTCGCGTTCCTGCTCACGCACCCCTCCGATGAGGTGCGCATGCGTGAACGCTTCACAGCATCGTTCCCGTTGATCGAGGAGGTGCGCCGGGTCTACCAGGCCTTCGCCGACCAGCACCGCATCGCGCTCGGCAGCGGGCAGTTCGAACGCTACACGCTCGACCTGCGTGCGCTGGCCCACCGCACACGGCTCACCGTCGCCACGGTGAACCATGCATTGAAGGCGCTCGAGCTCGACGGGTCGATCCTCCTGAGCGACGGTGCGCGCACCCCTTCCCGCCTGGGCATGCGTGCGGACCAACGCGTGGTGTACGACCTGCGCGTTCGGGACCAGCGGCACGGCCCGTTGCTGGAGGCGCTGCTGCGCATGCACGGCGGGCTCTTCGAGGAGCCCGCGTTGATCGACGAGGAACGCATCGCACGCCACATCGGATGGACCGTGAAGCGCTTGTACGCCCACCTGCACGAGCTGCACGCACAGAAGGTGGTCCTGTACCAGCCCCGAACCGATGCGCCCACGGCCATGCTGCTCACCCCGCGCCGCGATGCCCAGCGCCTGATGCTCGACGACGCGGCCCTGAAGGAACGCAAGGCCCGGGCCGCCCTGCGCATGGAGGCCATGCTCCACCTGGCGTTCCGTTCGCAGGACTGCCGCGAGCGCACCATCCTCTCCTACTTCGGCGAACCGGTGAACGCCGATTGCGGCCGCTGCGACCGATGCAAAGCACGCACCGATGCAAAGCCCACCGCACCCGGCCTTGCGGAAGCGCCGCAGGACACCGAACAGCTGCGCTGGTGGTTGGAGGCCAACGGCGCAAGTCCCGACCTGTCCGTGATCCGGCCGGCCTGATGGCACGCAAGCTCGCACGCTCCTTCTATCGCCGAGCGGATGTCATCGGCATCGCGCGTGAACTGCTGGGCAAGGTGCTGGCCACGCGCATCGATGGTGTGGTCGCCGCCGGCATCATCACCGAGACCGAGGCGTACGCGGGCATCCACGACCGTGCGTCGCATGCCTACGGCGGTCGCCGCACGGCGCGTAACGAAATGATGTATGCCGATGGGGGCACCGCCTACGTGTACCTCTGCTACGGCATCCACCACCTCTTCAACGTGGTGACGAACGTGGGCGGCGTACCCGACGCGGTGCTGATCCGCGCCATTCGGCCGCTCGATGGGACCGACCACATGCTCCGGCGGCGCGGGACCCAGGGACGGCTCACCACCGGCGGACCTGGCACACTGAGCCAGGCCTTGGGCATCCGCACCAGCCATAACGGCAGCGATCTGCTCGGCAACGCCATCTGGATCGAGGACCACAGACTGGCGCCCGACAGCGGCTCCATCCTTGCCGGTCCACGGGTGGGCGTTGATTACGCAGGCGACGATGCGTTGCTACCGTACCGGTTCCGCGCTGACATTCGTCCCCCGGAATGAACGCGAACAGGATCGTCTTCATGGGCACCCCGCCCTTCGCGGTGGCCTCCTTGCACGCACTGCTCGATGCGGGTATCGAGGTGGCCGCAGTGGTGACGGCACCGGACCGCCCGGCCGGTCGCGGTCGGCAACCGCGCATGAGCGCTGTGAAGGAGTTCGCCCTCACACATCCTCAACTGCGCGAGCACATCCTGCAACCCGAGCGCCTGCGTGATGCAGGCTTCCTGGCCCAACTGGACGCCACCGGTGCTTCCTTGTATGTGGTCGTCGCCTTCCGGATGCTCCCTGAGGTGGTCTGGCAACGGCCTGCGCTGGGCACCATCAACCTGCATGCATCGCTGCTGCCCGACTACCGCGGTGCCGCGCCGATCAACTGGGCGGTGATCAATGGTGAAACGCGCACCGGCGCGACCACCTTCTTCCTACGGCACGAGATCGACACGGGCGACGTGATCGATCGTGTGGATGTCGCCATCGGTCCGGAGGAAACGGCGGGCGAACTGCACGACCGGTTGATGGTGGCCGGCGCAGAGCTGCTTGTGCGCACCGTGCGTTCCATTCTCACCGGACAGGCTTCGCGCACGCCCCAAGCCGCCCTGGAAGGCCAACTGCATCATGCCCCAAAGCTCGACCCGACCAACTGCCGGATCGATCCGCGCAGATCCGTGGGTGCCGTGCATGACCTGGTGCGGGGTCTTTCCCCCGTACCCGGAGCGTGGATGCCGCTCGCTCAAGGCACCGCGCCCGCCATCCACTTCAAGGTGCTGGGCGCGCGTGTGCACGATCACCTGACCAATGATGCACCCGGCACCGTATGCGTGGAAGGCGGAGCACTGTTGTTGCAATGTGCGGATGGTCGGCTTCGCCTGGAGGATGTGCATCCCGAAGGCCGGAAGCGCATGCCGGCGCAGGCCTTCGTGAACGGCCTCCGCACCACGGACGGCCTGCATACCGAACTCCCCGGATGATGCGTCACCTGGCGATCGCACTGCTGTGCTGCACTTCGCTGCCGTGCATGGCGCAACGCATCCTGTCCCGTACGGAAGCGCTTGCCATCACCGGTCCGGGCCCGATCCATGTGACCGCATTGCACACGGACAGCCTGTGCAGCTCCTTCCTCATCCGCGTGGACAGTGCGGTGGCGCCGCATATGCACCGGTACCACACGGAGCATGTGGTGGTGCTTGAGGGCGAAGGCGAAATGCTCCTCGGCGATTCGGTGCGCACGGTGAAAGCGGGCGACACCGTTGTCATTCCGCGCAACACGCCGCATGCGGTGAAGGTCCTGGGGACCGGGCCGCTCCGGGTGATCAGCGTTCAAGCTCCCCGTTTCGATGGAACGGACCGGGTGCCGGTGCAAGCCCCCAGTCGTTGAGCCAACGATTCGCGCAAGGCGACCCTTCGCGCTTTCCGGAAACCCTTGCCAGCAGCGGGTTTCCGGGCGACTTATCAACAAACCCCCTGATTTTTCAACATTTCCCGGCGACACCCTCGGAAACCCTTGACGGACGCGGATTACAGGATAGATTCGTCCCGAGTTTCAACAACCCAACAAACCAAACTCACTCCAACAATGGGACTGAACAAAGCTGAACTGATCGAGTCCATCGCCGCCGAGGCGAAGATCTCCAAGGCTGACGCCAAGCGTGCCCTGGATGCATTCGTGAACAACACGACGAAGGCCCTGAAGAAGGGTGACCGCGTGGCCCTCGTGGGCTTCGGCACCTTCAGCATCACCAAGCGCGCCGCTCGCAAGGGCCGCAACCCCCAGACGGGCAAGGAGATCAAGATCGCTGCCAAGAAGGTGGTGAAGTTCAAGGCCGGTGCCGACCTCAGCAACAAGGTGAAGTAAGCACCCCATTCCCTCATTGAAAAGGTCCTCCCTCGCGGGGGACCTTTTCTTTTGCACCATGTCCGACCTTACCGATGCCGAGCTGTACGAGCGGCTCGCCGACTTCATCTCGCCGAACAAACGGGCCCTCTTCGACCGCATCGCCCTGGAGCGCTCGCGCCATGTCACGGTGGTGCTGGAGGACATCTACCAGCCGCACAATGCCAGCGCGGTGGTGCGCACCTGCGACCTGCTCGGGGTGCAGGACATCCACATCATCGAGAACCGGAACAAGTACACGTTGAACCCGGACGTCACGCTGGGATCGTCCAAGTGGACGGACATGCACCGGTACCGTGAGCACGAGGACAACAGTCTTGCCTGCGTGGAGCGGCTGCGGAGCGCCGGGTACGCCATCGTGGCCACCACACCGCACAAGGACAACGCCACACCGGCCACCATCGCGATCGACCGACCGCTCGCGTTCTGCTTCGGCACCGAGCTCACCGGCCTGAGCGACACCATCATGCGGCACGCCGACCTGCACATGCGCATCCCGATGTACGGGTTCACGGAGAGCTACAACATCAGTGTGAGCGCCGCGATCACCCTGTACACCGTGATGGAACGGCTGCGCGCCAGCGATGTTCCGTTCAGGCTCGATGAGCAGGCCCGCACCGCGCTGAAGCTTTCGTGGGCGCGCAAGGTGGTTCATAGCGCAGCGCATCTCGAGGAGCGCCTGCGCCGCGATGCCGGGCGCTGAACGCACGGTGCGATGAGCGTTCATGCACGTCCCCTGGCATCCGACATTGATTACCGGTTATCGATGATCGGCCACGCGCTCATTCCAACACGGGCGCGTGGAAAAGTGCAACCCGGCCACGCCGGGGTCCGTTACAGCCCCCGATAACTTTCGGACGAACACTTAACACGTACACAATGGGCAAAGGCGACAAGAAGACCAAGAAGGGCAAGCGCACCATCGGCAGCCGCGGCAAGAGCCGCCCGAGCAAGCGCGCCGTGACCGCCGCCAAGAAGGCGGCCGCGAAGAAGGCCCCGAAGAAGAAAGCCGCTCCGAAGAAGAAGGCCGCCAAGAAGGCCGCCAAGAAGAAGTGAGCGTCATCGCACAGAAGCAAGGACCCCGGCCGCAAGCCGGGGTCTTCTGCTTCATGACGGTCCGTTCACGGCTGCAGCCGCATGCGCTGCCAGCCATCCGCGAAATGCTCGAAGGCGATGCGGTCGTGCATGCGGTCCTGACGACCCTGCCAGAACTCGAAACGCACCGGCACCACGCGGTAACCGCCCCAATGCTCGGGGCGCGGCACCTCCGCATCCTTGAAGCGTTGCTGCCAGCGGGCGTAGCGCTCCTCCATGGTGGTACGATCGGCCACCGTGCGGCTCTGGTCGCTGCTCCATGCGCCGATGCGATGCTCCACCGGCCGCGTGGCCCAATAGGCATCGCTCTCCGCCGGGTCCACCGGCACCGCGCGCCCTTCAATGCGCACCTGGCGCTCCAGCGTGGGCCAGAAGAACAACAGCGCCGTGCGTGGATCGCGCTCCAGGTCCATCGCCTTCCGGCTGTTGTAGTTGGTGTAGAAAACGAACCCGCGCCGGTCGAAGGAACGCAGCAGCACCATGCGGCAGCTGATGCTCACGCTGCCGGCGGTGGCCACCGCCATCGCATTGTGGTCCGGCAGTCCCTCGCTCTCCGCGTCGCTCAACCAGCCCTTGAACAGTTCAAAAGGCCCTGCTTCCACGTCGCGCTCATCCAGCGTGTGCCGTACATAATGCTTGCGCGCATGCACGTGCGTGGCATCGTCCTCCGGCGGTTTCCTGTCCATGCGCCGAAGATATCCCTCCGCACGCGCACCTGACTTCCGCCGTACCTTGTGATGCCCATAGGCGACCAGCCATGTCACGCGATCCGTTGGAGCTCGACCCGGAGAACCGGCTCACACCTTCCCGCGGCCGGCTGCTGGTGAGCGGACCCTTCCTCAGCGACCCGTACTTCCGGCGGACGGTGGTGCTCCTCTGTGCGCACGACGCGGAGGGTTCCTTCGGGTTCGTCTTGAACCGCTCGCTGGACATGGATGTGATGGACCTGATGGAGAACATGCCGCCCATCCGCAGCCGGGTGAGCATCGGCGGTCCGGTGCAGAGCGGCAACCTCTACTACCTGCACACCTTCGGGCCGCGTGTGGAAGGCAGCATCCCGGTGGTGGACGACATCCACATGGGCGGCGACTTCGAGCAACTGCGCGATCTGCTGAACACCGATCCGCGCCTGGGGCGGCATGTGCGCTTCTTCGTGGGCTACAGCGGCTGGGGACCGGCCCAGTTGGAGAAGGAACTGGGCGAGCGTGCCTGGCTCATCACCACGGCACAGAAGCGACTGATCATGGGACGCGCATCGGCGAACCTCTGGGCCGAGACGCTGCGCGGCATGGGCGAGGACTACGCCCCGCTGGCCAACTTCCCCGAGGACCCCACGCTCAACTGAGCACCCTGGCCACCAACAGCCCTGTGAGGTGCTGCGCCATGCGGTGCGCATACCGCTTCGTGCGATAGGCGCTCACCCACTGCACGCCCCGCGCGGCGTTCGTGAAGAACAGCTCGTCGGCGGCCAACAGGTTCTGTGGGTTCAACGAGCACTCGTACACCTTTATGCCGTTCGCGATGGCCAGGTTGATCACCTGCATGCGCATCACACCGCCGATGCAGCCATCCGACAGCGAGGGTGTGTACAGCACACCGTTGCTCACGATGAAGAGGTTGCCCGAACTGCTCTCGATGATGTTGCCGCGGTCGTTCTGCAGCAGGCAGTCGTCCAGGCCGCGCTCCATGCACCAAAGGCTCGCCATCACATAGATCTGGCAGTTGAGCGTCTTGTGCACGGCGAGCATGTTCACGGGCTTGCGCATCTCCGGGTAGATGTCCACGGTATGGCCCTGGAGGTTGAGCGCGTAGTTCGGCGTAGGCACCGGATGCAGCTCGATGGTGTAGCCTCCCGTGTGCGCCCGCGGCCGGTAGTACCCGGGCGCATCGCGGTAAACCGTCAACCGGGCACGACCGTTGGGCAGGCCGCAGGCACCGGACAGTTCGGTGATCATGCGGACGATGGACGATGGGTCCAGACCGGCCGGGGTCTCGATCCGCAGCACCTTCAGGCCTTCCTGCAGGCGGGTCCAATGCGCATCCACGAAGCACGGCGCACCATTGAGCACACGTATGCTCTCGAACACGCCATCCCCGTAATGGAAGGCCCGGTTGTCCAGGGAGATCACCGGACCGTCCCCCGACATCAGCCGGCCGTTCAGGATGACGTGGGTGCTCATGCGATCAGTGCATGGTCCTTCAACACCTGCAGCAGCGGCAGGTTCGGCGCCACCAGGATGCCGCGCACGCCCACCGCAGCAGCGGCCTCCACATCCCGTTCGCGGTCGCCCACCATCACCGATCCTTGCGGATCGATGTTGAACCGGGCGATGGCGCGCTCCAGCAGCAGGCTGCCGGGTTTGCGGCAAAGGCACCGGCCGCGCGAAGGATGGTGCGGACAGTAGTACACGGCGTCGAGATGGGCGCCCTGTGAGGCGAGGTGCGCGTGAAGATAGTCGTGCAGGCGCGATACGTCCGCATGGCCGTAGAGCCCCGATCCGATGCCGCTCTGGTTGGTGATCACGATGACGGGCCGCCCGGAAGCATTGATCGCCCGCACCGCCTCGGCCACCGTCGGCAGCACCTCGAAGTCCTCCATGCGCCAAGTGTGCTCACCGCGTTCCCGGTTGATCACCCCATCGCGGTCCAGGAAAACGGCGGGCCGTGCGCTCATGTGAAGGAGGTGCTGATCTCGGTAATGAACCGCTGCAGCACACCGGGGTCCAGCAGCGCGGTGAAGACCACGCCGACGATGGCCCCGGCGAAGTGGGCATCGTGCGCGATGCCATCGCCGCCACGTTTGCCCATGTACCACTCATAACCGAGGTAGAGCAGTCCGAAAAGCCAGGCCGGCGTGGGGATCGGCAAAATGAGCAGCGTCAACTTGTTCAGCGGGAACATGAGGATGGATGCGAACACCACCGCGCTGGTGGCCCCGGATGCACCCACGGCCCGGTAGGTGGGATCGAAGCGGTGCTTGTAATACCCCGGTAGCGAGCTCAGCGTGATGCCGGCGAGGTACAGGATCAGGAACGAGAGCGTACTGGACCGCATGGTCAGCTGTGCGTACCCCTCCTCCACCCGCGGACCGAACATGTACAGCACGAACATGTTCACCGCCAGGTGAGGCACGTTGCCGTGGATGAAGCCATGGGTGACCAGCCTGAACCAGTCCTTGCGCGCGTTGATGACGAAGGGTTCGAAGAGCATGTTCTCGAACACCTTCCGGTCGCGGAACGCCAGCAACGAGACCAGGACGGTGAAACCGATGATGGCAAGGGTCATCTGGGCGCCGGTTGGGATGGGCAGGCCGGAAATATACCGGGCGCGGCCAACGACCGGTCCGATACACCGCTGAAGCAGCCGCGCGCCGCCGTCAATACGTATGGTCGCGCAGGATCCGCCATTCCGTCCCCTTCCGTTCCCAGAAGAGGCTGAACCCACCGCCGAGCGTGTCCGTGGCCCGCGCCAGGCTCCAGCGGCCGGTGCACCACGCGTGCCCATCCCCTGCGGGAAGCACCTCCAGTCCACTGAAGGTGAGCTCGCCCATGGCCGCCCGATCGGGATACCGGCGCTTGTAGCGCGCCGTAACACTGTCCCGCCCGCAGGTGGTGCCGCTCGCGCCGATGAAGCAGATGTCCGGCGCGTAGCCGCTCATGAAGGCATCGATATCACCTTGGTTCCAGGCCGCTTGCTGCTGCTGCATCACCGCCCGCACGGCCGATCCGGCATCCACGGTGGGTGCGGGGGCGGGCGGCCGGCTGGTGCACGCCACGAGCAACAGGACCACTGCTCCGAAGTTCCAAGGCTTCATGACCGCAAGATGCGCACTGCCGGTGAAGCCGGCATGCGGCGGCGGCCAATGAAAAGGGCCATCCGGAGATGGCCCTGTAGTACCGCGGGAGAGACTTGAACTCTCGACCTCAGGATTATGAATCCTGCGCTCTGACCAGCTGAGCTACCGCGGCGTTTTGGGGCCGCGAATATAGCCAGCCTGCACACCCGGCAAGCGGCACCGAGGACTTGCACAGGTGGATGATCTGAGTACCTTTCCCCGCGCACATCCTGGCAGCAAGAACCGATGGCCACGAAGAAGAAGCCCACCCCGAAGAAAGCCCCGGCCAAGAGGCGCCCTGCTGCCACGAAACCGGCCAAGAAAGCCGGCAAGACCAAGCCCGCCAAGAAGCCGGCACCCAAGCCGGTGGCCAAGCCCAAGGCGACCAAGGCCCTGGCGAAACCAGCGAGCAAACCCGGCAAGGGTGGTTACAAGGGTAAACCGGTCAAAAAGGCCGGGCGCGCAATGCCGGTAAAGGCCGCACCGCGGAAAAAGGCCGCACTACCGGCGAAGCCCGCGAAAAAGGCTGCCACCCCGGCGAAGAAGGCCGCAACTCCGGTCAAGAAAGCCGCCGTTCCGGTCAAGAAGACACCTCTTGCCGCTGTGAAGAAGGCGGCCACGGTTCCGGCCGCGAAGCCCCCGGTGGCACCGGTGAAGAAAGCGGCTCCCGCGCCGGTGAAGAAGGCTGCGGGTCAAGCAGCCCCCCAACCGGCGAAACCCGCGACGACCACAGCACCGAAGCCCGTGGCACCCGCTGCACCGCCCGCCGCTGCGGCACCTGTTCCCAAGCCTGCGCCCAAGGCGGCCGGCAAGGCGAAGGAGGCCAAGCCCAAGGAACCCGTGATCGCGGTAATGACGGGGGTGGATCCCCTTGGAGCCCCTGCCCGGCAGTTGAAACGTGCCGTGAAGGAGCGGTTCACCATGGAGTTCTACTTGCGCGCCACGCCAGGCTCCCTCTACGACCTCATCAGCACCCCCAGCGGATTCAGCGAGTGGTTCTGCGATGATGTGGACGTGCGCGGCGACCAGTTCACCTTCCATTGGGGCCCGGATGAGCAGACCGCCCAGTGCCTCAGCCGCCGGTTCGGCGAACTGATCCGATTCCAGTGGGTGAACGAGGAGGACCCCGGCGCCTTCTTCGAGCTGCGCATCCGGATCGATCCGATGACGAACGAGACCTGCCTGATGGTGACGGACCACGCCTGGCCCAAGGATGTGGACGAGGCCAAGGCCCTCTGGAACTCCCAGCTGCACACCCTGCAGCGGGTGCTCGGCGCCTGACCATCGCGGCACGGTCCTTTCGGGCACCGCACGGGTAGCTTTGCCGCCCCGCATCCATGAAGAAGCTGCACCTGATGATGATCCGGGCCTTTCTGGGCCCGCTCTTCATCACCTTCCTCATCGTGCTCTTCATCCTGAGCATGCAGTTCCTGTGGAAGTACGTGGATGACCTGATGGGCAAAGGCCTTCCGCTGCTCACGGTGGGGCAGCTGCTGCTGTACGCCACCGCCAGCTTCGTGCCCCTGGCCATCCCCCTGGCCGTGCTGCTCAGTTCCATCATGACCATGGGGGGGCTGGGGGAACGGAGCGAGCTGACCCCGATGCGCAGCGCCGGGCTCGGGCTCTGGCGCATCCTGCTCCCCCTCACCACCACCGCCGTGGCCATTGCCGGCTTCGCCTTCTTCTTCAACAACAACCTGCTGCCGGTGGCCAACCTGAAGTTCCAGAGCCTGCTCTGGGACATCACCCAGAAGAAACCCGCGCTGAACCTGCAACCCAACGTGTTCTACAGCGGCATCGAGGGCTTCACCCTGCGGGTGGGCGACAAGAACACGGACACGGGCGAGCTGACCGATGTGCTCATCTACGATCACCGGCAGCCCCTGCAGAACGACCGGACGGTGGTGCGCGCGGCGCGTGGGCGGATGAAGCGGAGCACCGATGGCAACTACCTGATCCTGGAACTGGAGGATGGCCACTTCCACGACGAACGAAGCGCCCAACAGCGTGAACGCGGTCGCGGGATGCCCGTGCTGCGGGGGCATTTCGACCGCGACGAGATCCGCATCGACCTGAGCAGCCTGCTGCTGAAGCGCACGGACGAGGACGCGTTCAAGGAGCACTACCGCATGCGCACCATGGGCCAGCTCCAGTTCGGCGAGGACAGCCTGGTGCAGAAGTACGCCCAGCGGATGGAGGACCAGGGGCGCTACCTGCGCAACGGCCTGTTCTGCACGCGGGACAGTGTGCAGGCCCCGCCCGCGCGGGCCTTCGCCGGCATGTCCGCCTTCCAGCAGTCCCTCCCCCCCGATCAGCGGCGGAACCTCTACGACATCGCCATGAACATGGTGCGCAACCAGATCACCTTCCTGGACCGCACCATCGAGGAGCGCAACGGGCGGCTGGCCCAGATCGGCAAGTTCCGCGCGGAGTGGCACCGCAAGCTCGTCCTTTCCCTGGCCACGCTGGTCTTCTTCCTCATCGGTGCGCCGCTGGGGGCCATCGTGCGCAAGGGGGGCATGGGGCTGCCCACCGTGTTCGCCATCGTCTTCTTCCTGATCTTCCACATCATCTCTTACAGCACGGAGCAACTGGTGAAGAACGGGGACCTGCCTCCGTGGCCCGCCATGTGGACAAGCACGTTCGTGCTGCTGCCGATCGGGCTTTTCCTGATGTGGAAGGCCGCCACGGACAGTCCGTTGCTGGATGCGGACGCCTATGCGAGGGCCTGGGATAACTTGCGCGGCCGCTTCTTCCGCCGTGCGCATCCTCCAGCTCTGCAATAAGCCCCCCTACCCGCCCATTGACGGCGGGTGCAAGGCCATGCACGGGCTCACCATGGGCCTGATCGACAACGGCCACCAGGTGAAGGTGCTCTGCATCGCCACACCGAAGCACCCCTTCGACCGGTCCGCCATGCCCGCCGACTACCTGGAGCGCACCGGCATCGAGGGCATCTTCACCGACACGAGCCTCAACATCGTGGACGCCTTCACGGACCTGGTGACGGCGGACAACTACAACATCAGCCGGTTCTTCTCACCGGACATGGACATCCGGCTCATCCGCCTGCTGAGCGCGGAGGCCTTTGACGTGGTGCTGCTGGAGAGCCTGTTCATGACGCCGTACATCGCCACGATCCGGCGGTACACCAAGGCCCCCATCGTCCTGCGCTCGCACAACCTGGAACATGTGATCCAGGAGCGGATCGCCCATGGCGAACGGCATCCGTTGAAGAAACCCTACCGGCGCTTCCTGGCCCGCCAGCTGAAGGCGTACGAGATCGCGGTGCTGGACCGTGTGGACGGCGTGGCGGCGATCACGCCGGCGGATGCGGACCACTTCAAGGCCTATGGCAAGAAGGCGCCCATCGCCACGATCCCGTTCGGCGTGGACCCCGCTGCATACACCATCGACCCACCCTCCGGGCCACCGGTGTTCTTCCACCTGGGCAGCATGGACTGGCTGCCGAACGAGGAGGGCATCCGCTGGCTGATCGAACGCGTATGGCCCGAAGTGCTCAAGCTTCATCCCGATGCCCGGCTGCACCTGGCGGGGAACCGGATGCCCGAGGACCTGCTCGCGCTCCGGATGCCCGGCCTTACGGTGGAAGGGCGCGTGCCCGATGCGGACGCCTACATGGCTACGCGCCATGTGATGGTGGTGCCGCTGCACAGTGCCGGCGGCATGCGGGTGAAGATCATCGAGGGCATGGCCATGGGCAAGTGCGTGATCAGCACGCCCATGGGTGCGGAAGGCATCGCCTGCACGGACGGGCACGACATCCTGCTGGCGGACTCCGCTGCGGAGATGGTGGCCCGCATGTGCCAGGTGCTGGATGCGCCCGAGCGCTGCGCCGCCATCGGGCGCAACGCGCGGGAACTGGTGGAACGGGCCTACAACAACGCCCTCATCACCCGCGAACTGGACGCGTTCATGCGAAGCCTCTGCGCACGATGAAGCTGCTGGTGGTGCTCTCGCGCGTGCCGTACCCGCTGGAGAAGGGCGATAAGCTGCGTGCGTACCACCTCATCACCCGGCTGGCCCGGCGCCACGAGGTGTACCTCTTCTGCCTCACCGACCAGCGCATCGAGGAAGGACACCTGGCGCACCTGCGCGCCTACGTCGCCCACATCGAGGTGGTGCAACTTCCCGTATGGCGGATCCTGGGACGGCTCTTCACCGCGGTGTTCAGCCGGCTGCCCTTCCAGGTGGCCTACTTCCATCATCGGTCCGCGCAACGGGCCATCGACAAGGCCATCGCCACCTTCCGTCCGGACCATATCCTTTGCCAGCTGGTGCGCACCACCGAGTATGTGCGCAACCGCTTCGATGTGCCGCGCACCCTGGACTACATGGACACCCTGAGCAAGGGCATCGAGCGCCGCACGGAGAACGCACCGTTCTGGATCCGGCCGCTGCTGCGCACCGAAACGCGCCGCCTGATCGCGTACGAGAACCTGATGCTCGACCTGTTCGACCGTCATGTGATCATCAGCGCGCAGGACCGCGACCTGCTCTATCACCCGGCGCGCGACCGGGTGGCGGTGATCCCGAACGGCGTGGACACCGACTTCTTCCGGCCGCAGGATGCGGAGAAGACATACGACCTGGTCTTCACCGGCAACATGAACTACCCGCCGAACATCGACAGCGTGCTGTACCTGGCCCACCAGGTGCTTCCGCTGGTGCGTGCACATCGCCCGGGCACCAGCCTGCTGATCAGCGGTGTGGACCCCAGTCCGCGCGTGCGCGAACTGGCGCGGGTGGATCCCTTGATCACGGTGAGCGGCCGCGTGCCGGACATCCGCACCTCCTACGCCAGCGCGCGGGTCTTCGCGGCGCCCATGCAGATCGGCACCGGCCTGCAGAACAAGCTGCTGGAGGCCATGGCCATGCGCATGCCCTGTGTGACGAGCGCGCTGGCCAACAACGCCGTGGGTGCCGTGCCGGATGAGAGCATCCTGATCGGCCAGGAGCCGGCGGACTATGCCTCGCACATCCTGCGCCTGTTGGGGGATGAAGCGGAGCACCAGCGCATCGCGGACAATGGCTACCGCTTCGTCCGCGACCACTTCAGCTGGGCCCAAAGCGCCGAGGCGCTCGACCGGCTGATCGAAAGCGCCAGCACCGCGGCTCCCGCTGCCGGAGCAGCCTAACTTCGCGGCCTGCCGGCAGCAGGGCATACGCGCCGGGCTGCGAACGCATGGCACACACCGGAGACTTCGATACCATCGCCTCAGCCATCGAGGACATCCGCCAGGGCAAGGTGGTGATCGTGGTGGACGATGAGGACCGCGAGAACGAGGGCGACTTCCTCACGGCGGCCCGGAACGCCACCCCGGAGGTGATCAACTTCATGGCCACGCACGGCCGCGGCCTCATCTGCGCATCGCTCACCGAACAGCGCTGCGCCGAACTGGGCCTTGAACTGATGGTGCAGGACAACACCGCCCTGCACGCCACGCCCTTCACCGTGAGCGTGGATGTGAAAGGCCGCGGTACCACTACGGGCATCAGCGCGAGCGACCGGGCCATGACCGTGAAGGCCCTGATCGACCCGGCAACACGTCCGGAGGACCTTGCCCGGCCGGGGCACATCTTCCCGCTGCGCGCCCGGGACGGTGGCGTGCTGCGGCGCACCGGCCACACCGAGGCCGCCGTGGACCTGGCCCGGCTCGCAGGCATGGAACCCGCCGGCGTGATCGTGGAGATCCTCAACGAGGATGGCAGCATGGCCCGCCTCCCGCAACTGCGCGTCATCGCTCAGCGCTTCGGCCTGAAGCTCATCACCATCGCGGACCTCGTGGCGTACCGCATGCGCCACGAACGCCTGGTGGAACGGATCGTGGACGTGAAGCTGCCCACCGAGCACGGGGACTTCCACCTGCACGCCTACCGTCAGTTGGACAACGGCGAGGAGCACCTGGCCCTGGTGAAGGGCTCGTGGGCCCCGGATGAGCCGGTACTGGTACGCGTGCACAGCAGTTGCGTCACCGGCGACATCTTCGGCAGTCAGCGCTGCGACTGCGGGCCGCAACTGCACGCGGCCATGGAATTGGTGGATCGCGCGGGCAAGGGCGTGGTGCTCTACATGCACCAGGAGGGCCGTGGCATCGGCCTGGTGAACAAGCTGAAGGCCTACAAACTGCAGGAGGAGGGCGCGGACACGGTGGAGGCCAACAAGCTGCTGGGGTTCGCCAGCGATGCACGTGAGTACGGTGTGGGCGCACAGATCCTGCACGACCTGGGCGTGCGCCGGATGAAGCTGATGACCAACAATCCCCGGAAGCGCACCGGGCTCGTGGGCTATGGTCTGGAGATCACGGAGAACGTACCGTTGGAGATCCCCGCCAATACCCACAACCGCCACTACCTCCTCACGAAGAAGCTCAAGCTCGGCCACACGCTTGACCTCGGTGAGGCCTGAGCCCAGCGGCGCTCCCTGCGCTCAATCGAACTCGCGCTGATAGGCCACCCCCGCCCCCTGCGTGGTGGCCGCTTGGTTCAGTTGGTTCAGGTTGCGGTCGTTGTTCTGGCTGTAGGCCTTTACGCGGAACTTGCCGTCCGGTGTGATCAGGTATTCCGCGCTGAAGTCGCCGATGAACTGGCTGCTCCGCTGGCCGCTCGAGCCCGAGGCGCCGCTGATGCCGACGTTCGTGCTCACCAGGATGCGGTTGTTGAAGAGCCCCGTGCCCACGGCCACCTCCCACTCGTCCGCCGCGATGCTGTTGCCCGGCCGGTAGTTCAGGCCGAGGTCCACGCGATCGCTGAAGTTGCTCATGAAGTTGGAGAGCTGCGAACTGGCGAACTCGGCCATGGTGCTGGTGCCGCTGGCCACCACATCCGAAGTGAAACCCGTGGACTGGGTGACATCCTCAGGCAGGAACTTGTTGACCACCAACAGGGCGAACACCTGGCGGTTGAGCTTGTCCTTGTCGCTCAGGATGGAGCTCACCTGCGTGCGCGTCCCCTCATCCACCGATGGCAGCCGCACCTGGAAGTCGATGTTCGGGTTCATCAGCTTGTCCGTCAGGTGCATGCCCACCTCCACGTTCACCCGCTGCTTGTAGGCCTCCGACCGCTCGCCCGGGGGCATGATGTCGTACAGCGCCGTGCGCAATGGATACACCGCGTTCAGGTTGAGCTGGGCGTCGAACGGATCGCCGAACCAGATGATGGTGCCCCCCCGGTCCACCACGAACTTCTTGTTCACCAGGTTGCGCAGGGTGAAGAGGTATTCGCCTTCGGTGATCTCCACCCCACCCTTCATGCTGAACTCACCCGTGGGCGTCACCGTCATCTGGATGTCGCCGCGACCACTGCCCTTCATGATGTCGCCCACGGTGGGATCGAAGATGAGCTCGAAGCGAGCGTCCGGGGTCACGCCCACCTTCATGTCCAGGTGGATGCCGGTGAGGTCCACCGGGGTCATGAGCGAATCAACGATGCCCTCCGGCCCCACGAAACGCACGTAGGGCAGTCCGCCCACCTCGGCGCTGCCGCCCAGCGGGAAGTGGATGTCCGTGCCCTGCACGGTGCGGGCGTCCACCGTGATGTTCAGGTTCTCCGCGAAACCGTCCACGTACAGGTCTCCCCTTCCGAAGGCACGGCCGTAGTACAGCGCGTTGTCGCTCGGCCGGGTGTTGAGCACGAGCAGGGAATCCATGTAGGCCGCCACATCGAAGTTCCACCGGCTCAGCGCGGTGTGGTTCACGGTGAACGAGTTGCAATGCGCGGTCCCCCCCAGTTCATCGCGCAGCGTGACATTGTCCATGAAGAACTGGTCAGGGCGGATGGAAAGCGCGTTGGTGAAGGTGTACTTGGTATTGAGGTAGTCGATCCGCAGGCCTGCCTCGTTGGCCATCACCTCGCCGTTCACCTGCGGCTCCGCCAGGCGACCGGTGAGGTCCACATGGCCGGTGAGGCGGCCCTGCACATCGCTGATGCCTTCGGGCAGGAAGGGCTCCAGGAAGCGCAGATCGAACCGGTCGAAGGTCAGGTCCACGTCCAGTTCGTCCGCCGCACCGGGCGCCAACCGACCGTCGAAGCCCAACGCCCGCACCGTATCGCGCCGCAGCTCGCCCGCCAGGTCCACGTGCCGCGTCCGTTCGTTCCACCCCGCCGAAAAGAACAGGTTCCCCACCAAATAACGGTCGATGGTGAGGCTGTCCACGCAGAGCTCGCTGAGCAGGTAGGGCTTGTCGTACAGGTCGAACAGGCTGCCATCCCCGTCGATCACACCGGCGATGGCCGGACCGTCGATGAAGCGGGCGGCGTTCTCCATCCGCACACCCGCGAGCGCGAACCGCAGCGGCATCGTGGCATCACGGCTCACGATCCCGTCCAGCAGGATGGATTGGCCCCCATTATCCATCCGCAGGGAGTCCACGCGGATGGTGGAAGAATCGATGTCGATGGTGGCCGTGCGTTCATTCCGCCAGTTCCCGCGGCCGAAATAGAGGCTGCTGGGCAGCAGGTCCACGGTGACGCTCCGCGGACCGCGCACCAGGGCGTTCATGTTCAGGTCGCCCTCGGTGCCGTGATCGCTGCCGCTCCAGCCCATGCGCAGTTGCACCTCATCCTGGTAGGCTTTGCCCGTGAGGGAGATGCCGCTGAGGAAGGTCCCGCCGCGCCCCATGCCCTGGCGCGCGCTGTTGAACCGGAAGGCGAGGACGTCCAGCGTCTTGTCCAGCACCACGTCCACCGAATCCCCGCTGAGCGACCCGTACTGGATGTGTGGTATCGTAGCGTTCAGGCCCAGATCGAACGTGCGGCTGTCGAAGTTGCCGTTGCACACCGTTCCACTGTCCACCACCAGCCCGGGCACCACCGCGTCCAGCAGGCGCTGGGCATCCTTCACCACCAGGTCGAAGGTGAAGTCCTGTTCCTCGTGCGCGTAGCGCACCTGCGCCTGCAGGGACGGGAACACGCTGAAGAGAACGCTCTGCAGGGCATCCGGCAGCTTCGTGGGGTAGAAGGGCCCCAGCACGTCCGCGTCCGCCAGATCGCTGCGCAGGGTGAGCAATGGCCGGCCCTCGCTCCGGTCGCTGGCCAGGTCGATGTTGCCGAGGGGAAGGTCGAGCGAATCATCGCAGAAGAACACGTCCTGCAGGGCGATCAGGCCTTTCAGGCTGTCCGGTGCAAGCTCACCCTGGGCCGTCACCTTCATTGAGAACGAACTGTAGCCCTGTCCACCGATGATGCCGAGCGCCCGGGGATCCATGTGCTCCACGTTGGCCGTGAAGTCCACCACCGGCCATCGCCCGCGGAGGTCGGCCAGGCCGTTGAAGGTGAACCGGGCCTTGGGATCCGCGCAGCGCAGGCGCCCTTCGAAGCGGTTCCGTTCCAGAAGTCCGTTGAGGCTGATGCCGCCAAGGTCCATCCCGGCGGCGCGGATGTGCGGCACCGTTCCGGCCAGCTCGGCGCGGATGTCCGCCATCCGCGGTCCATTGGCCTTCACGTTCACATCGCAGGCCAGCGTGCCCACGGTGGCATCGTCGAGCAGGCGGCCCAGGTCGAACCCATCGCTGGCCACATGGCCGTTGAGGGCGAACTGACCGCTCACGGTATCGCGTCGATAGGTCAGGTCCGTGCGCAGGTCCCCCGCATCGGTGCCGAGCCGCCCATAGGCGGTGAAGGCGCTGACGAAGCCGGTGAAGTTGCCCTGGAAGTGAATGTCACCACAACGCTTCACCTCGTCCGGCAGCTGCAGGCGGCCGCCCTCGGTGAACGGTGGCACTGGCAGCGCGGCCAGGTCGCCGGGCCCCGTCTCGAACCGCTCGACATCCACCACCATGAAGGTGTTCGCGATGTCCGGCAGACCCTGGAGTTCTGCATTGCCCTTGAACACGGACCGTTCGCCGAAACGAAGGTCCATGTCGCGCCCCTTCAGCTCGCTCACCGTGCCGCGGTAGTGGCCGGAAAGGCGCACGGGCAGGTCGATGCCCTGCAGGTCCGGGGCGAACAAGGCGATGTCGGCGAACTGCACGATGCTGCTGTCCAGGTCCACGCGCATCCGCACCTCCGTCTCGAACGCATCGTACGCGGCGAAGCTCTCCGTGGTGAAGCGCAGGTCGCCGTTGAGCAGGGTGCCCGGTGTGCGCAGGCGCATGCCGGCGATGCGGATGCCCCGCGGGCTCACTTTGGTGCTGCCGCTGAGCTCCTGCAACCACAGCCCGCTATGGTCCCGCAGGGAGATGCGCTCCAGCTCGGCGAGGATGGAATCCCCCCGTACCCGCAACTGCGTACCGATGACGTCCGCGGAGGACACGTCCACGTGATCGAAGTCCACACCGAAGGGGCTCGGCGGGATGTTCGCATCGTGGAAACTGAAATGCAGGCGCCGGATGTCGAAGCGGGCGCAGTGGATGCTGAGCGATCCGCCCCCGGAGGTGGTGTCCGCCTCCCCCAGCCGGTCGAGCAGGTTGGTCAGGTTGCTGTGCGCATCCCCTTCGGCCTTCGCCAGCGCGAAGCGCGCCCCGTGCAGTTCCAACAGCCGCGCGCTCAGTCGACGCTCCGCTCCGTTCCATCGCAGGGCGCGCACCACCAGCGTGTCCACGTGCACCAGCGTTCCGCCGCGGAGGTCGGACACGTGCACGCCGAACAGGCGGTTCGGGCCGAACGGCCTTAGCTCCAGCCGCTCGATCCGCAATGTGATACCCATGTTGCGGCCGACGCGGTCGCCCAACCAATGGCCCAAGGCGGTCTGCACGCGGGGGTGCAGCAGGGCCAGCGCGATGCCGACCGCCAACAGCACCACCACCCCGATGAGGAGGAGGGTCCACCGGAGGATCCGGCGCAAGCGTCTGCGTATGCCGTGCTTGGGGGTCAGCTTCGTGTAGTTTCGGCCCGGAACCAGCGAACACCGGACCGATCTGCGAAAATAGCCGGGCATCCCGCGGAGCTCCGGTCATTGCACCACCTTCGTCAACCCATGCATGGCGAAAACCCTTCGGACCACCCCCTGATCCTGGGCATCGAGAGCTCCTGCGATGAGACCGCTGCCGCCGTGATGGCCGGGGGGCGGCTGTTGAGCAACGTGGTGGCGTCGCAGGAAGTGCATGCGCGTTGGGGCGGTGTGGTCCCCGAACTGGCGAGTCGGGCGCATCAGGAGCACATCCTGCCCGTGGTGCGCGAGGCCCTGCACGCCGCCGGCGTGGACAAGCGCGCCCTGGAGGGCATCGCGTTCACCCGGGGCCCGGGACTGATGGGCGCTCTGCTCGTGGGCACCTGCTTCGCCCGTTCGATGGCACAGGCCCTGCGGATACCGCTGCTGGCCGTGGACCACGTCCAGGCGCACGTGCACGCGCACTTCATCGCCGATGGGGCGGACCATCGATCGCCCGCCTTCCCTTTCCTGAACCTTACGGTGAGCGGCGGCCATACCCAACTGGTGCTAGTACGGTCACCGCTGGACATGCAGGTGATCGGCAGCACCCTGGACGATGCCGCGGGCGAGGCCTTCGACAAAGGGGCGAAGATCCTCGGGCTGCCCTACCCCGGCGGCCCTGTGGTGGACCGCCTTGCGGCTGGCGGCGATGCCGCGCGGCACGCCATGCCCGTGCCGGCGATCCCGGGCCTGGACATGAGCTTCAGCGGCATCAAGACCGCCTTTCTCCAGCGGGTGCGTGCCGTTGAGCGGGAAGGCACCGACCGGATGGAACAGGAGCGGACCCACCTCTGCGCCGCCCTGCAGGAGGCGATCCTGGACCACCTGCTCGCGAAAGCGCGGCGGGCCATGCGGGAACACGGGCTGCAGCGGATCGGCATCGCCGGGGGCGTGGCCGCCAACAGCGGGCTGCGCGCGCGGCTCGCGGAACTGGGCCGGCGCGAAGGCTGGGAGGTCTTCATCCCGCCGTTCGCCTACTGCACGGACAATGCCGCCATGATCGCCATGGCCGGCCACCACCTGTTCCTGGCCGGTCGCTCGGCGCCGTTGGACGTGGTACCCGTGGCACGGTCCATGTGACGGAACGGATGTTCCGCCCCGTTCACCTCCGCACGGTCTAAATTCGGCCTCGCATGCTGCCCCTCCGACCGGCCCTGCTCCTGCTGTTGCTCGCAGGCCTGCGCTCCGCGCATGGTCAGGCCGACGTGAAGCTCGTGGCCGAGGGCGACAGCCTGATGGAGCTGGGCCGCGCTCAGAAGGCGAGCGACCGCTACACACAGGCCATTGCCCTGGCGCCGAAGGCCGCGTACTACACGGCACGGGCGCGGGCGTGGTATGCACTGGACCGCATGGACCGCATGCTGCTCGACTGCGAGGCCGCATTGAAGCTGGACAGCCTTCATCCGGGGGCGAACCTGTTACGAGCACAGTATGCGTACCGGAGCGAGGACCACCCCACCACGGTGCGGCGCGCCACCACGGCCCTGGAGCACGGTGCCCAAGGTGATCAACGGCGCCTGGCACTCTTGCTCCGCGGGCAGGCGCGCGCGGAACTGAAGGACCACCGCGCCGCCGTGGAGGACCTGCGGGAAGGCCTCGGCACCCGCACCGATGAATTGGACGCCATGCGCGCGTTGGCCCGTTCGCTGGACGCCCTGGGCGATCACGCTGCCAGCCTCACCGTGCTGGAGCAGTTGTGCGCCGTGCAGCCCGAGGATATCGGCAACTGGACGAACCGCGGCTACGAACTGGCCGCACTGGGCCGGTTCGACGAGGCGCTCACGATCTACGGGGAGGCGCTGGCACTGGACAAGGATGAACCCACTGTGCTGAGCAACCGGGCCTGGGCCCTGTTGAAGTTGGGGCGTCAGGACGAAGCGCTGAGCGATGTGGAGCGGAGCCTGAAGAGCTACCCCGCCAATCCTTACGCCTTGCGCACACGGGCCTTGCTCTACGTGGCCAAGGGGCAGCGGGAGAAGGCCTGTGCGGATCTGGAACTGGCCCGCATCATCGGCGGTGTGGACGATGTGCTACAGCTGATCACCGAGCATTGCGCCGGTATCGCCCCAAAGCGCTGATCGGCGATCAGTGCAGGGTGATGCGCCGGCTCAACACGGTGCCATCGTTCAGGGCAACGCGCAACACGTACATCCCCGGGGCGGCCACCACCTCGAAGCTGGCCCGGCCCGCCTGAACACGTTCCACGCCCTGCACCGACCTTCCCTGCAGATCAAGCAGTTGGGCCATGCCGTCGGCAGCGCGGTCAAGTTCCATCCGGAACCGGCCCTCGCTCGGGTCGGGCATCACCGTGAGCCCCTGCGGCACGCGTGGTGCTGGAACGCCGAGGAACGGTGAGGCCGGCAGGATCTCGAACCGGTCGAGGCCCGCCTCCACCAGGTGGCCATCCCCGAGGTCGGCCGTGCGCACGATCAGGCGCATGGGCTGGTCCGTGGTGATCAGGTCGGCGACAGCGAATTGACGGAGCTGCCAGGTATGTGCGCCGGCATCGTCGGCGGTGACCGTCTCCATGGCGACCGTGTCGGTGGCGTTCACGAGCGCGATGACCAGGGTGTCATCCGGTCCACTGTTGCCGCCGCCATTGAAGAACCACCGGTGGTACCGGATCCAGGCATCCGGCAGCGCGCTCAGGTCGAACTCCGGAGAGATGAGGACCACATCGCCTTCATCCACATCATCGTCCCCGGCCTGGCCGCCGCCATTGCCCGTCACATAGGCCAGCCCGAAACAGTCGCCCGTGACATCGGCGCCCGGTGCGCAGGCTGCCCCTTGGAACGAGGTGCCCACGGGATCGGCACGCTCCCACGCTCCGCGCGAAGCGTTCCCCTCGGTCGCCCAGCCCAGGTCCATCGCGAAGTCATCCGCATACCCTGCGGGCAGTTCAATGGCGATCCCGGTGTTCGCTTCGGTGTAGGAGGCTGCGGCCAGACAGACCGTGTGCCAGCCCCACTTCCCGGCGGTCATGGTGTAGCTGCCTTCGTACACCACGGGAATGTTGAAGGTGCCATCCGCGGCGCTGGTGGCGGTGAAGGTGTACGTGGGGTTCGCGAAGACCACATTGGCCCCTTCGACCGGTGCCCCGGTCCCTTGTTCCACTACAGTGCCCCCGAGGCTGAAGGAAGGCAAGGGAACGAGTTCCACATCCAGCAAGGTGGTCTGGCCGTTCTGCAGCACCACACCGGTGACCGTGGTGGGCTCATAACCCGGGGCGCTCACCGCCACTTCGTATGTACCGGCCACCGCCCAACCCGTACTGTAAGAGCCAGTGAACCCGGTGGTGCCGCTTGCCGTGGTGCCGGTGATGGTCAGCGTTGCCTGGTTCACCGGATCGCCGTCCTGGGCATCGGTGATCATTCCCTCCAGCCAGCAGGCCTGCACGTAGGTGGGTGCCAGGATGAACAGGCCGCCTTCGATGTCGCTCACGAGCAGGTTGCCGCTCGGCAGATAGGGGTACACGCCCCAGGCACCGTTGAAGCCATCGCCAGTGAACGGTGAAGTGTCGTAGTGCCCCACTTCCACCATGTTGTCCGGCTGCGTCACATCATAGATGGACACGCCTTCGGTGTAGTAGCTCTGCACCACATACCCGTTCAGCCAGTACGTGTTGTGCACGATGGCGGTGGAGCCGGGAGCGGTCTGCAGCTTGTCCAGGAACTGGATGTCCGAAGGGTCGGACACGTTGTACGAAGCCACGTAACTGTTGGGCTTCTCGTCCGTGGTGTAGAGGAAGTTGCCGGTATCGTCCAGCCAGCAGTTGTGGGTGAAGTTGTTGGGGGTGTGCTGCGTGCCCAGCAGCACGGGCGAAGCGGGATCGCTCACGTCCACGATGCTCAGGAAGCCGTCCAGGATGTGCGCGGCATAAAGCAGCCCGCCGCGGGCGTAGCAATCATGCACGTACCAGGTATCGAACTCGCCCACCTCCACGGGGGCCATCGGATCCTGCGTGAGGTCGTAAAGGATGCAGCCGCCGTTGCCGCGGTTCGCCCCATTGATGTACAGCCGCCCGATGGTCTCATCGATGAACAGGGAGTGGGAGGTGATCCAGCCATCGCCTTGGAAGATGGTCACCGGTAGGTCGGTGCTCTGCGGCAGCGGGCTCAGGTCCACGATCATCAGGCCACCCTCGGCCTCCGTGGTGATGTAGGCGTGGTCGCCGTAGGTCTTGATCTCGCGCCAGATGCTGTTGGGCCCGCTGGTGAAGAAGACCTCCTGCGGATCGGCCGGGTCGGTGACATCCACGATGCTGAAGCCTCCGGTGTTGTTCTGCCCATTGGCGCCGTTCACGCCCACCAGGGCATACTCGTTCCCCTCCTCGTCCACATACCCCCAGAGGTTGCTGAGGTCACTGCTGCGCAGGGCCTGGTAGTCCAGGTGCCCCACCTCGGTGATGTTCAGTTGGGCCGTGCTGAAGGAGCTGAGCAGGACAAGGAAAGCCGCCGAAAGCGGGATGCGTACGGTATGCATGGCCGCAATGTACCGGAGGACCACCGCCCGGACCACATCGGACCCGACGAAACGGACGGCCACGCGGGGAGGGCCACGCGGTAAGGCCGCCCCTTGGCGCCTTGCGTCGGCGCGCTACTTTCGGCGCACCATGAAGGACATCCTCTGCCCCACCGACTTCACCAAGGCCGCGGCCCGTGCCCAGCACTATGCCATGGCGATCGCCGACCGCACCGGGGCTTCGATCACCCTGCTCCATGTGCTGGACAAGCACCACCAGGAAAGCGATGCGCTGGCCATGGCGAGCGCGTTGATGGGCTCGGCGGCGGACCAGTTGCTGAAAAAGGTGAAGGTGAACGAGGTGTTCCGCGAGGGTGATCCGCTGAAGCAGATCATCGCCGAATCCGGCAAGGGCCATGCGCTGATGGTGGTTGGCACCCACGGCCCCCGCGGGCTTCGCCAATCCCTGCTGGGCGCCGACATCCTGAAGCTCGTGCGGCACGTCCCCGTGCCGTCGCTGGTGGTGCAGGAGGACAGCCCCGCGGATGCGCGGATGGACCGCATCGTGCTGCCCGTGGCCGGCCATGCGGATATTCACCAGCTGCTGGACACCGTTTGCTGGCTGGCCGGCATGAACGGTTCCGAGGTGCACGTGTTCCAGGTGATGCGCCCGGGCGAGGAGCCCAGCGAACAGCTGCTGCGCAACAAGACGATCATGCTCGAGCGCCTCGACAAGGCCGGGATCAAGCGTGTGGAGGCGAACGTGCCCAGCACCGTGTTCAGCCTGGGCTTCGCCGAGCAGACCATCCGCTATGCCCATGAGCAGGGCGCGGGCTGCATCGCCATCATGGCCAAGGCCAGCGACGACTACCGCTACATCGCGGATGCGGAGAAGGAGCGCCTGCTGGTCAACGCGCACCACATCCCGGTGCTCTGCGCTGTTTAGGGTGCCTTAGAGCGGACAGGAGGTCCAATACCCGGCGCTGCGCGGATCGACCAGTTCCTCGATCTGCAGGGCCATGCCCGGCCGCACCAACAGCAGGTTCCACCGGCCCACCAGGCGGAGCAGGCGCTCGCCCATGCCCACCGGCACCAGCGGCACCTCGTGCGGGTCCGTTCCCGGTTCATTGGGGCGGCAGAGACCGGAGGTGAGGAGGTGCTGCGCCTTCAGCCCGCGGGCACTGCGCAGTACATCGAACAGGTGGTAGCCGTGGTAGCGGTACCAGCGCAGGGCCTTGGCGCGCTCCACATCGGGCAGCTCCTCCGGATCGGGCATGGTGCGCAGCGCCTCGGGCACGCCGCGGGTCCCGCGCGGTTCGTAGTTCGCATGGTACACCGCCTTGGGCATGGGATCGGTGGAAAGCACCGAACGCAGGGCCTCCCCCATGCCCTCACGCACCATGATCAAGTGATGCTCACCGTCGTAGAGCAGGTAGCGGTCGCCGGCCGGCGTGGGCACATGGCCGAAGTAGCGTTCGTACGGGCAGCATTGCGCCTCGCGCCGCATAAGGGAGGTGCGCACCAAGGCCCCGTAGCCCGCGTTCGGGCCCAGGAACTCGTCCAACTCCTCATGACCATCCCGCTCCAACTGCCGTTGGCGGCCCAAGCGCATCCAGAAAACCACTTCGGACATGCAGCGAAAGTGCGGGGGCCGCTCCCCGGCACCGACTCCCCGTCCGGTCAACTTTCAACAGGGCGCTGCTCACCGGCGACATTGGCCGCCTACCGGAAGAGGGCGCGCATTTCGGGCCGCAGGTGTTGTGCAAGCCATGCTGTTGACAAGTCGAACCGCAGCGGGTCCAGCTCGTCCAGCTCCTGCTCGACGTGCGACGCACAGCGCGCGAGGAAGAACCCGATGCCCCCGGCGAACGGCACGATGTCCGTCACGTACGGTTCGCCATCGGGGCGCTGTTCCATGCAGTAGCGGTACATCTCCAGCATCGCGCGCGAACGCTCCAGGTCCTCGGTGCTTTGGCCTTCCACGGCCATGCCGTCCAACGTGGTGGCGATGTGGTCGCCCAGCGTTCGCACCCACCGGCGGTAGAGCGAGTCGTTCACGGCCGTGGCTCCCGCCGTGGTGAAGAGCGAATCGAAGGTGAGCGCACGGCCATCGCGCAGGTCGTACACATAGTGGCTGCTGAAGCCCTCGCAATACGCACCGCAGGCTTCGCCCTCGATCAGCACATCGAGCAGTTCCGCGCATGGGTGCGCGGTGGACCAGGTGAGGTAGTTCAAACGCGGCATCCACGTACCGGCACTGTCGCCCCAGACATTGGCAAAGAGCGCATTGCCGGCAGCGTCCGGGTCCACCTCCAGCAGCTCGCCGCAGAGGTGCCGGTTGATGCGCTGCGCCACGGCGGGCCGTTCAGGCATCACGATCCGTGGAAAGGAGTATTCCTCCCGGGGCTCCCACGGCCGGGTGGCCTTCACCTCGTTCACCAGCACCACCGGCGGCGTTTGTGCCAGGGTGCACAGGTGTGCGCCGAGCATGCAGGGCAGCAGGATCCTCCGAGGGCCGTTCATGGGTTCATTCCGTTGCCAGTTGCGCCCAGCGGACAGGCACGTAGAGTTCGCTCAAGCGGCTGCGATCGGGGAAGACCCAATGGCCGCGCACGAAGTGCACCAGCATGTAGCGCGATCGGCCATCGCGCATGTCCGCCACCTGCAGCACGATCAGCGCCTTCGGGTCCAATGGCACAGTGTCCGGGCCGCACCACGGCCCTGCCGCGTGCTTCATTCGTCCAGCCCCAGGCTGATCTGCTTGCCCGGCTTGTACCCGATCAGCGGGTCCTCCGGCGATCGGTCCTCGCCTTCATCCGCGTTCTGGGCCTTCTTGAACTGCTTCACCGGGCTCTCCTCCAGGTCCTCCTCCTCCGGCGCATCCAGGTTGCCGATCTCCTCCTCGCTGATCAGCATGCCCTGCACCTCTTCCAGTTCAGGGGTCATGGGCGTGAAGACAGGTCCGTTCAGGGTGAGCTCCTTCACCTTGTGGGGCGTGAGGCGGTTGCCCAAGGCCTTCACCCCCTTCACGGTGATGAACTCGTGCAGGGCGATGTCCTCGTCCTCCTTGGAGGTGCTGCGCTTGTCGTAGGCCAGATGCATGGAGACCTCGGGCATGAGGCTGTGCAGCGTGAGGCGGCTGTTCGGATGCTCCGTGATGAAGCAGACGGGGTCGCGCGAGGGCTCCTCGATCTGGAAGCGCTTCACGTTGTACTGCTCCTTCTCCCCCTCCCAGTACACGGCGGTGATCACCTCCTTGGGGTTCCACTTGACCACGGTGAGCACGTCGTCCGGGAAGTGCGTGCTGAGCACGAAGGGGAACAACTGGTAGCGGCCGCTCGCGGTGATCGCCAGGATCCGGTCCTCGCCCTTGAAACGGCCCAGGTAGCGACCGTGGCCCGTGTCGTTGAGGCGGCGCACGGTCTCGTCGTACCAGATGGGGATCGCGCCGAGCGTGCTGCCGCCCCGATCCTTCTGCACCACCTTCTGTACAGTGTATCGGGTAAGCAGGTTGCCCTTGCTGCCACGTCCCTTCACCAGCATGCCGCCGAAGTCCACGTCGAACTGGTTCTTGCGCAGGTTCGGCCGCGGCCGCAGGGTGATCCGCACCGTCTCGGAAGCACCGTCCGGATTGCAGGTGAAGTACTCCACACTGCTGCCCGGTGTGCCGGCGGTAAGGTCGTACTCCTTGTCGCGCGTGATGCCTGTGACCGCGAAGCGCTTCATGTAGTAGGCGCCCTTGGGTCCGTCCTGGTAGATCATGTGGTAGATGGTGCGCTCGTCGTTCTTCTTGAAGACGCCGATGTGCAGCACCCCCTTCCCGATGAACTTCTTGTCGGCCACCTTGGTCACGAGCATGGTGCCGTTCAACCGGAAGATGATGATGTCGTCCAGCTCGGAGCACTCGTCCACGAACTCGAAGTTGCGCAGGCTCCAGCCCATGAAGCCCTCGTTCCGGTCGATGTAGAGCTTGCGGTTGGCCACGGCCACCTTGGTGGCGACGATGGTGTCGAAGGTGCGCAGCTCCGTGCGGCGTTCGCGACCGGTGCCGTACTTCTTCTTCAGCTCCTTGAACCAGTCCACCGCATGGTCCACGATGTGGTCCAGCTTGTGCTGGGTCTCGGCGATCTGCTCCTCCAGGTGGCGGATGTGCTCGTCCGCCTTGAAGCTGTCGTACTTGGAGATGCGCTTGATCTTGATCTCGGTGAGCTTCACCACGTCCTCGTCCGTCACCGGTCGGCGCAGCTCCTGCACGTAGGGCTTGAGGCCCTTGTGGATGAAGGCCATCACCTCCTCCCAGGTCTCGGCCTCCTCGATCTTGCGGTAGACCTTCTTCTCGATGAAGATGCGCTCGAGCGAGGCGAAGTGCCATTGCTCCTCCAGTTCGGCGCGGCGGATCTTCAGTTCAAGCTCCAGCAGCCGAAGGGTGTTCTCGGTGCTGATGCGCAGCAGCTCCTTCACCGTGACGAAGCGCGGTTTGTCGTTCTCGATCACCACCGCGTTCGGCGCGATGCTCACCTCGCAGTCGGTGAAGGCGAAGAGCGCATCGATGGTGGTGTCCGGGCTCACCCCGGCGGCCAGGTGGATCACGATCTCCGCCTTCTCGGCGGTGTTGTCCTCGATGTGGCGCACCTTGATCTTGCCCTTCTCGTTGGCCTTGAGGATGCTCTCGATGAGGCTGGCCGTGGTGGTGCCGAAGGGAAGCTCGTTGATGACCAGGGTCTTGCTGTCCTCCTTGCGGATGCGGGCCCGGCAGCGCACACGGCCACCGCGCTCGCCGTCGTTGTAGTTGCTCACATCGGCCAGTCCGCCCGTGGGGAAGTCCGGCACCAGCTCGAACGAGCGCTTGCGCAGCACGGCGATGCTCGCATCGATGAGCTCGTTGAAGTTGTGCGGCAGGATCTTGCAGCTGAGGCCCACGGCGATGCCCTCGGCCCCCTGGGCCAGCAGCAGCGGGAACTTCACCGGCAGGTATACCGGCTCCTTGTTGCGGCCGTCGTAGCTGAGCTGCCACTCGGTGGTCTTGGGGTTGAAGACCACGTCGAGCGCGAACTTGCTGAGGCGCGCCTCGATGTAACGCGGAGCGGCGGCACTGTCGCCCGTGAGCGTGTTGCCCCAGTTGCCCTGGCAGTCGATCAGCAGGTCCTTCTGGCCCAGCTGCACCAGCGCATCGCCGATGCTGGCGTCGCCGTGCGGGTGGTACTGCATGGTGTGCCCGATGATGTTGGCCACCTTGTTGTAGCGGCCGTCATCCAGGTCGTCCATGGAGTGCAGGATGCGGCGCTGCACGGGCTTCAGTCCGTCGTACAACGCCGGCACGGCGCGCTCCAGGATCACGTAGCTCGCGTAGTCCAGGAACCACTCGCGGTACATGCCGCTCACGCTGTAGCTGCCCGCCTGGCCGGCGCCCGGCACGTTGCTGCGGCCCCCCTGTGCACCTTCACCCGACCGGTCGTCCGGGACCGGGAGATCGTTCGTGCTCGTTCCGTTCTGTTCGTCGCTCATGGCAGTGTGCCGCACAGGACCTCGCCGCGGCCGATATGGAAGTTGTTGGAAAGGTGGAGCGTCAAACAGAGCTCCACGCCCGTCTGATACTCCAGCTTGTAATAGCGCAGGGTGTGGGTGCCCGGGGGCAGCTGCTCCACATAGGTGCTGGTGGTGTCGCTGGGGTCCACCACGTAAACGCTGTAGGCGTTCTGCTCCAGGAAGAGATCACTGTTCACCTTGAACTGGAACACCTGCCGGGTGTAGCTCGGCGGCCCCGTCACCAGTTCCACATAGGTGGTATCGAAGGTGAAGATCGGAGGCCCCGTGTAGCCCGGATCAAAGGGGTTCGTCGTGAGGTCCGCCAGGTCCACCTCGTCCTTCAGGCAGGCCATCGGTATGGTGAGGACCACCAGCGCGAACAGGAGCTTTCTCATCGCAGGTCGATGTGCATTCCGGTGAGCAGCATGCCGCCCCGCTCGCCGGGCAGCCAGACCAGTCCGTCGAACCGCACCTTTTCGGCATCCTGGAAGGTGGGCGCTTTCTGACGTGCCGTGCGCACGATCATCCAAGTGGAGACCGCCGCCACCGCCGTGAAGGCACCGGCCGAGATGGCCCAGACCCGCTGCCGGTCCTTGAAGGCCTGCTTGTCGCTGGGGATGATCACACTCCGCAGGTCCGCCAGCTCCTGGGGATCGCTGCTGGTGCGGTACAGTTCATCCGCCTCCACCAACCGGTCATGCGCCTCCTTGTAGCGTCGCCAGCTGCTCCATGCGAGGATGCCGGTGCCCAAGGTCACCGCCGAGGGCAGCGCCATCTTCAGCCAGTTCTCGTTCTTCTGGCGCGTCAGCTCGCGTTCGTAGGCCACGAACTCCGCCGAGTACGGCAGGCGTATCCACACCTCGCGCGTGCGTCCAGCCTCCACGGCAAGCGTGGTGTCCAGCATGCGGCGCTGCGGAGCCCAGAAAGTGAAGTGGTGCGGCCCCTCCGTGAGCTCCACCTCGCGCTGCTGCATGCGGAACTTATGGTCCAGCACGAAACTGAAATTGCTGCCGGGATCCACGGTGAAGCGGAGCTTGCCGACGGTCTGCGCCGCGGTGGACAGGGGCAGGAGCAGGAGCAGGAGCAGGAGCAGGAGGCATGTGCTCATGTGCTCATGTGCCCATGGGCACATGGAACCATGGACACATGGGCACATGCTCTCCCGTTGGCTCCTGCCGCTCATCATACCTCCGCCTCCACTTCGTTCTCGGCCAGCTTGCGCGCGATGGCCTTCAGCGGCGTCTCCTCCTTCACCACGTCCTTCTCCACCTTCAGGTTCTCGATGATGAAGTTCTGGCGCTCCGGCGTGTTCTTGCCCATGTAGAAGTCGAGCAGCTCCTGCACACCGGCGTCCTTGGTGATCATCACCGGCTCCAGGCGGATGTCCGGACCGATGAAGTGCTTGAACTCGTCCGGACTGATCTCGCCCAGGCCCTTGAAGCGGGTGATCTCCGCCCCCTTGCCCAGCTTGGCCAGCGCCGCCACCCGCTCGCCGTCGCTGTAGCAGTAGATGGTCTCCTTCTTGTTGCGCACGCGGAAGAGCGGCGTCTGCAGGATGTACAAGTGGTCGTTCTTCACCAGGTCGGGGAAGAACTGGAGGAAGAAGGTGATCATCAGGAGCCGGATGTGCATGCCGTCCACATCGGCATCGGTGGCGATCACGATCCGGTTGTAGCGCAGGCCGTCCATGCCGTCCTCGATGTCCAGCGCGGCCTGTATGAGGTTGAACTCCTCGTTCTCGTACACCACCTTCTTGGTGAGCCCGTGGCTGTTGAGCGGCTTGCCCTTCAGGCTGAACACGGCCTGCGTCTCCACGTCGCGGCTCTTGGTGATGCTGCCGCTGGCGCTGTCGCCCTCGGTGATGAAGAGCGTGCTGGCCTGCTTGCGCACATCGTTCTTCGGGTCGCTCAGGTGGATGCGGCAATCGCGCAGCTTGCGGTTGTGCAGGCTGGCCTTCTTGGCGCGCTCGCGCGCCAGCTTGCGGATGCCGCTGAGTTCCTTGCGCTCGCGCTCGCTGGCGAGGATCTTCTCCTGCAGGGCCTGCACCGTCTCCGGGTGCTTGTGCAGGAAGTTGTCCAGCTTGGTGGCCAGGAAGTCGCCCACGAAGGAGCGCATGCTCTGCCCACCGGGCTCGATCTCCAGGCTGCCCAGCTTGGTCTTGGTCTGGCTCTCGAACACGGGCTCGATCACCTTCACGCTGACGGCCGCCACGATGCCCGTGCGCACGTCGCCCGCCTCCCAATCCTTCTTGAAGTAGTCCTTGATCACCTTCGCCACCGCCTCGCGGAAGGCCCCCTGGTGCGTACCGCCCTGGGTGGTGTGCTGCCCGTTCACGAAGCTGTAGTACTCCTCGCCGTAGTGGTTGGCATGGGTCATGGCCACTTCGATGTCATCGCCGACCAGGTGGATGATCGGGTACAGCGGCTCACCGTCCATCTTCGTGGTCAGCAGGTCCAGCAGGCCGTTCTTGCTCTGGAACTTCTGCCCGTTGTAGTGGATGGTGAGGCCCGTGTTGAGGTAGCAGTAGTTCCACAGCAGGCGCTCGATGTGCTGCTCGCGGTACTGGAAGTTGTGGAAGAGCTGCGGGTCCGGCTCGAACACGACCCGCGTGCCGTTCGGCTCCTCGGTGCGCACCAGCTTGTTGTCCTTGCGCAGCACACCACGGTCGAACTCGGCCACCTTCATCTCGCCTTCGCGCGCGCTCTCGATGCGGAAGTAGGTGCTGAGGGCGTTCACCGCCTTGGTACCCACGCCGTTCAGGCCCACGCTCTTCTTGAAGGCCTTGCTGTCGTACTTGGCGCCGGTGTTGATCTTGCTCACCACGTCGATCACCTTGCCCAGCGGCACGCCGCGCCCGTAGTCCCGGATGGTGACCCGGGGACCTTCAATGGCCACGTCGATCTTCTTGCCGTGGCCCATCACGAACTCGTCGATGCAGTTGTCGAGCACCTCCTTCAGCAGGATGTAGATGCCATCGTCGTAGCTGCTGCCGTCGCCCAGCTTGCCGATGTACATGCCCGGCCGCAGGCGGATGTGCTCCTTCCAATCGAGGGAGCGGATGTGTTCTTCGGAATAGGTCGTTTCGCTCATGCGTTCGTTTCGCTCGGCCAGCCCAGACACGCCGGACATCAATTTCCGACGGGTCGCGCGGCCCGGTACTTTTCCAGTATTGACAAGGGTTTCCCGTTGTCGCAGCGAAAGTAGACCCCGCCCCTCCCCCCCCGCCCCCCGCACCGGACGGCGGTTTTCAACGATCGTGGGGGTAGTTTTCAACAAGTGCCGCAGCCGCAAGGAGCGCAGGCAACACCGGTCGCGCTCCCGTGACTAGGAACATGGGGAACCTGTTCGTGCTCGCCCTGCTGGCCATTGGCAGACTGGCTGAGGTCCGAACGTATTTCTACATCAACGCCATCGCCGTCTTCCCTTCGCCTCCACCCCGGCGGACAATGTGAGCATTCCGCTTTCCGGCGACCTGGCCAGCACCGGGGGCCTACATCGTCCACGCCAGGGAAAACGCAGCTTTCCAGACCTGGCCAGAGATGTCGGGTGCTGCGGCGGTGGTGGCCACAACGGACGCATCCGCCCCAAGGTACCAGCGCTCACCCAGCCGGTGCCTGTATCCCGCACCCAACGACAGGTGCAAGGCATCCTGGGCCTTGCTGGAAAGAGCGCGTGCATAAGAGCCCTCGCGCACGTCGATATATGAAACCACCTGAGTGGGTGGGACATAGTGGGTCGTGATCATGATCCGTTCACCTCTTTCCTTCACGGTGCTGGTCAGTGCGAAGCTGCCTTCCATGCCGAACACCAAGTGCGAACGCCCCCCCAACGTCAACCATAGCTGCACCGGGATCGCTGCGAACACCCGATCGGCCGAAATGACGCCGTCATATGCGGCCTGTTCCCGCATGAAGGAGGACGGTGAATAGCTCATGGTATCATAGACCACGCCCGATCGCTGCTGTAACTGACCGAGCCGCAGCCCCAGCACCATCGATGCACCCGCGGACGACCGGCGGAACAGTGCCCCCACTTGCCATCCCTGGCCGAACTGAGCGGTGACCTGCCCGTTGCTGGTGAGGTGATCGACAGGTACGTGGGCACCATGAGGCACCACATACCCCGCCTCCAACATGGGCTTCCACTGCGCGTGGCCGTACTGCACGGCAAGTACCAGCAGCGCAAGGAGGATCAACACACATCGCCTCATTGCCACCACCCGTTCGCAGGGACCTTTCGTCGAAGGTAATCCGATCACCTCAACCACCGCTTCGCCAGCAACGGCTCCACACGGGGATGGCGCCCGGTGCAGTCGCGGTAGCGCTGATCCTCGGGCTTGCTGCCGCCCTGGCTGAGGAAGGCCAACTCCCAGCAAGGGGTGTGGCCATGCAACTCGTGGCAATTGACCGACCAGTGGAAGGGTGTGGACGGAACGAGCAACGGGGTTATGAAGGATCGGGGTTCTATTCTTCAACAGCCGGAACCGTCTTCCGTTTGCGCACGAACACATAGCTGATCATCAGGCGGGCATAGCGCGGAGGGCGGCCTTCGACCAACCGACCACAACCAACACTGAATTCGGCAGCCAATCTGAGGTCATGAGCCACATCCACCTCGATCCCGATCGGTATGGCGAGTTGGTACTCATTGAGGAATTTGAAGCCGGAACCGGATGAATCCACAAAGCTGCTATCCGTGTACTCGACATAGGTATGTCCCATGGCCCACGTGGAACTATAGCGCGTAAGTGTTCGGTCATGCACTTTGGAAGCGAGCGCCAAACCCAGATCGGCACCGACCAAGATCCTGGCTTTGGGATGGACCGGAACGACGATGCAAGGTGTGGCCGTGAGCTGATCGATCCGTGAATCAACGCGTCCTTCATACTCCCAGAATCGGCCTCCGGTCTGCTCGCCAATGGTCGCATGGCTAAGGAACGACTCGCTCCACCAGTAACGCTGCCAAAGCAGCCGGAGTCTGAAGTGTGTACGTGTTTCCGGGTCGCTGTCCCAAGCCGCGCCCACGTGCAGGCCCGATCCATGGCCCGCGTTCGTGCGGTCATATGAATAAGGGGGATACACGGTGCCAGTGTTGAACCCGTATCCCGTGCCCAATACGACCGAGCCGGATTGGGAGAAAACTGTCGAGCAAACCAGCGCGACGAAAAGCACTGGTATGGATCGGACAAGCATTGTTCGAAGGTAAGTCCCTCGGGTCCTAGAAGGAGTGATAAGAACAGTCCTGGATCCCGTTGGTCAAGCCCCAACATACTCTGTGAGTAACACAAATAGCTTGCAGCTTGCGCCCGTGCCTCTTCCTCACCCCTCGCAGGCAACGGGTCGCGCGGCCCGGTACTTTTCCAGTATTGACAAGGGTTTCCCGTTGTCGCAGCGAAAGTAGACCCCGCCCCTCCCCCCCCGCCCCCCGCACAGGACGGCGGTTTTCAACGATCGTGGGGGTAGTTTTCAACAAGTGCCGCAGCCGCATGGAGCGCAGGCAACACCGGTCGCGGTCCCCCTGTCTTAGGATCATGAGGAACCTGTTGGTGATCGCCCTGCTGACCCTAGGCGGACTGGCTGAGGCCCAGACGTATTTCTACATCAACGCCATCGCCGTCAACCCCCTCGCCCCCACACCGGCCGACAATGTGAGCATTGCGCTTTCCGGCGACCTGGCCAGCACCGGGGCCTACATCGTCAGCGCCAGCGCCACGGTCAACAACGGGCAGGTGGTCATCTCCATCGTCGCCGATGATGCCGGTGGCTTCGCGGTGCTCGTGCCGCACATCGAAACGATCGACCTGGGGCCGCTTCCCGTCGGGCCGTACACGATCACGTTCGACCCGGTGAACGTGGCCGACCTTGCGCAACCGGAACAGCACCACTTCACCGTGACGCAGGGCGGCACTTCCTGCGACAGCCTGAATGTGGTGGGACCGTACTGGCACCCCTTCACGGATACCGCGCTCGTGGTGCGGTCCGAACATTCCCTCCTGCCGGATACCCTGTGGAACCCCGCGTTCACGCTGTTGGACGAAAGTGGGGATACCTCGGCCAACGAGCCCTTCCCCTATCCATACCTGACCCGCTTTAACCCCCGGTGGCATATGCTGGTGCCACAGGACGCCGGGGCGTTCAACGGCAACATCGCCAACGGCGCACTGGTCTTCAGCAGCTCGGACTACGGCGACTTCACGTGCGTGCGCTTCGGCCCCTTCGACCTGTGTCCGCCCGGCAGCTGCCAACCGATCCAGCCGGTGATCCAGAACCTGGGCGGCGGCATCACGGAGAACACGTTTGCCTGGAACATCGTCGATGGGAACGGCGCGGTGGTGGCCACCGGGACCTTTACGCTCACCACCGAACAGCAGGCCGATACCGGCTATGCCTGTCTGCCCCCGGGCGCCTATACGTTGGTGGTCGCCTTGGTGGACGCGCCCAGTGCCGGACAGCCATGGTGCGGACTGGTGGCGGATGGCATCAGCGGCCCCATGGCCCCGCTCAGCTGGACCGATCCACTCGTCCTGCCGTTCGTCTTCCACCCGGTCTGCGCGGGGATCGCACTTGCACTTCCTGAGGCACCGCCCACCGCGCTACAGGCCTGGTCCGACGGCTCCTTGCTGCACGTCCTTCGCACCGACCAGCGGCCCTTGGGCGAAGTGACCGTGATGGATGCCACGGGTCAGCTGCTGGCGCGGGCCACCGGCCGGTCGAACGCCTTGGCGATCCCCCTGATGCGCACCGCACCAAGGCTGCTGGTGGTCTCCACGGCCGCCGGCACTGTGCGGTTGTGCGTGCTCCCGGATTGACCGACCGCCAGGCTTATGCACGCACTTACCACCGGTACACCACCAGGAACTGCAACTGCGCCGTGTAGCTGGCGCTCGCACCGGGTGCGCGGTCCAGGTCGGTGAGGCCAGTGAAGGAGCGCAGCATGAACCCGATGCCCTCGGGCCCCTCCACCAGTGCCCCAAGGCAAAGGCCGGCGTCCACGGGCGCCAGCAGGTCGCGGCTCCAGTTGCGCTCGTCCAGGGGACCGGGCCCGTTCTGCAGCAGGCGCTCGCCCCGGCGCCGTTCCCAGGCCCCCAGCACACAGCGTACCATGGGCCCGGCCTCCAGCCGCAGGCCGGGCAGACCGTGCCAGGCCAACGCGGCGAGCACGTCCGCCGAGAGCACCTGCATGCTGCGCCGGCCGCGGTCCAGACCATCGGCGAGGAACTTGGTGCCGTAGCCACCGCCTGACTCGTCGAAGGAATAGCCCGCGGAGCTCCAGGCGGCCTGCACCATCAGCACTTCGCCCCAGTTGCGGGACCGTTGCCATGCGCGTGAAGCACCCAGTGAAAAGCCCATGCCCTCGGCGCGTCGCCCGGTACGTGGCCCGTGTTCCGTACCAAGCGGATCGCGGTAACGCGTCCAGTTGGCGCCACCCGCCAGCTCCCAACGCGATCGCTGGGCCTTTGCATCCACGGCGCACAGGAACGCGATGCACAACAGCGGCACGGCCGGCTGTATCCAGAACGAAAGGCGCTTCACCGCTGAAGCAACGCGATCGCCAGCGGATCATTTCACTGCGCCGAAGCGCTGCCCTTGGGCGCACGCAACGCGATGAACTCCGAGAGGTTGTCCATCTCCAGCAGGCCGATCAGGCGACCGGCCTCCACCACCGGAACCGGCACCTCGGCCCCTTCCTGGAGCTTCAGCATGGCCTCGTTCACCACGGCATCGGGTGCTACGGGAGCCGGCGCATGGCCCTGTAGCGCACCCACGGCATCGCCAGCGCGGCCCGCCTGCACGGCCTCGATGATCACCGTGCGCGGCACCACGCGCAGGAAGCGATCATCCTCCGCCACCACCAGGTGATGGTCCCCGCCGGTGAGCAGTTCTTCCGCCGCCTGTTGCACCATGGCCGTGGGAGGCAGGGTCCAGAAACGCGTCCGCATCACGTCGCGTACGCGCACCCCGCGCAAGGCGCCCTGCGTCTCCACCATCCGCTTCTCCGCCGAAGCGCCCATGATCACGAACAGTCCGATGAGGCCCAGCACGGGCTGCTTCCAATACACCGCTGCAGCGATGAACCCGAAGGCGATGAAGCGGCCCAGCACCGCAGCGATGCGCGTGGCCCGCACACGGTCCATGCGCAGGGCCAGCAACGCGCGCAGCACGCGCCCCCCGTCCATGGGGAAGGCCGGGATCATGTTGAAGAGCAACAGGCCCAAGTTGCCGGCCACCACCACGGCGGCCAAAGCCCCTAGGCCAACCTGTTGCTCTGGTTCCGCCAGGATGATGGCCCGCCCGCCGATCCAGAGCGCCGTGCCCACCACCAGCGCGATCACCAGGTTCACCGCTGGCCCGGCCAGCGCCACCGCCAGCTCCTGCGCCGGCTTCTCCGGAATCCGTTCCAGGCTTGCCACCCCGCCGATGGGGTACAGCGTGATGCTCCGCGTGCGCACCCCGTACCGCAAGGCCGTGAGCGCGTGGCCGAACTCGTGCAGCACCACACAGGCGAAGAGCACTAGCACATAGGCAACCTGCTGCAGGACCAGCGCCGGACGCATCCCCTCCATCACGGCCGTGCCCGCCACCCATACGATGAGCAACGGAAAGGTCCAGTGCAGCTGCACGCGAATGCCCTTGAAGGCGAAGAGCGACCAGGCGGAGGCGCGGGGCATGGGGCAAAGATGGCGACGCGGCGCCCCCTATCCTTGCACCATGCGCGCCTGGGTCATCACCCGCCATGGGAACGCTGCGGATGTGCTGCGGCTGGAGGAGCGGCCATCGCCGGTGCCGGGGAACGGCCAGGCGTTGATCCGGTGCGAGGGCTTCGGCCTGAACTACGCGGACACCATGGCCGTGCGTGGTCTCTACCGCGATGCGCCACCACCGCCCTGCATACCCGGTTACGAGGTGGTGGGCCGTATCACCGACGTCGGCACGGGCGTTGACCGGGCCATGATCGGCGGGCGCGTGGCCGCCATCACACGCTTCGGTGGGTATGCCGAGGAAGCGGTGACGGACCACCGCGCACTGATGCCGGTGCCCGAGGACCTGCCGCTGGGCATCGCCGCCGCGTTGTGCACACAGGGCTGCACCGCCTGGTACATGGCCATGATCGCGCGGCCATTGCGTCCGGGCGACCGTGTGCTGGTGCACAGTGCCGCCGGAGGCGTGGGGCAGTTCCTTGTGCGCATCGCCCTGCACCAAGGCTGTACCGTATTCGGGGTAACTGCGGGAGCGCGGAAACTGGCCCGACTCCAAGCGATGGGCGTGCACCACCCCATCGACCGGCTGGCGGGCGATCCCGGCGCGCAACTGGCCGCGTTGCTCGGGCGCGACCGGCTGGATGTGAGCTTCAACGCCGTGGGCGGCGCCACCTTCCGCAAGGACATGGAGCTGCTCGGCGCCGGCGGGGCCGTGGTGATCTTCGGCGGTTCTGAACGCGGAACGAAGCGCGGTCCGTTCGGCACCTTGCGTTTCGTGTGGGACATGGGTGTGCTGATCCCCGCGTTGCTGATGATGAAGAGCCGCAGTGTGATCGGCGTGAACATGCTGCGCATCGGGGAACAACGGCCCGCGCTGCTCAAGCGGTGCATGGAGGAGGTGCTACAAGCCCATACCGCGGGCTGGTTCCCGGACCTTGCGCACCACTCCTTCGATGCAACGCAATTGCCCGCAGCCATTGAACAGCTGACCAACGGGTCCAGCATGGGCAAGCTGGTGGTGCGCTGGTGAGCACCTGATCAGGTCCGTGCGGTCCGCAGGGCCGACCACGCGTACAGCAAGGCCACCACCACCAGCGGCCCGCTGATCACCAGCACCCATTGGGGATGGTCCCAGGCCCATACCGCATAGCCGCACGCCAGTACAAGGAATGCGAGAACGCCGACCATCGGCCGCCGCCATGCCAGCACAATGGACAACACCAGCAGCCCTGAGGGCCACAGGTGGAGAAGCATGTGCAGAACCTTGTTGCGCAAGGATCCGCTCGCATCGAACGGATCCAATGCGAACAGCGCGAGGAAGAGGGCCATCGCCATGCCCGCCAAACGGGCGGGCCAGATGTGCACCGGCAGGTTCTTCACGCTCTTCATACTTCGTCGAAGGTAGCACCCGTGTGTCCCGAACGCCTGATGTGCATCAGCCGGGCACGGTGCATCACCGTCCGGCCTGGGTCAGTGCAGATGCCTGCCGAACCAGGCCACGGCCAGTTCCGCCACCTCCTCCAACTTGCCCGGCTCCTCGAACAAGTGGGTGGCCCCGGGAACGATCACCAGTTCCTTCTTACACCGCAGCTCCGCGAACGCCTCACGGTTCATGTCGATCACCGGTCCGTCCAATCCCCCCACCAGCAACAGTGTCGGCGCCAGCACCTTCGTGCAGGCGTCCAAGGCCAGATCGGGCCGTCCACCGCGCGAAACCACCGCCTTGATGATGACGGGCCGGGCCGCTGCGGTGTTCAACGCCGAGGCCGCGCCGGTGCTCGCACCGAAGAGCCCGATCGGCAGATGCGTCAACCGGGGATCCTGATGCACGCGATCCGCCACCTGGGTGAGCCGTGCACTGAGCAGGGGAATGTCGAAACGTAGGTCCTCCACCTCATCCTCCTGCCGGGTGAGCAGATCGAACAACAGGGTGCCGATCCCGTGGGAGCGGAGGACGGAGGCAACGGCCCGGTTGCGGCCGCTCTTGCGGCTGCTGCCACTGCCGTGCGCGAACAGTACAAGTCCCTGGGCGTCCTGCGGTACATGGAGATCGCCCATCAACGTGACATCACCCAACGGATTGGGCATGTCGATCGCTTCCAGCTCAGGCTTCATGCGCGTGTGGTCGACCAGGCATCGTTCAACAGGCGTACGACCTCGTCATCCTCCACCGGGCTGAAGTCGGCATAGAACTGCCCGACGGCCTCGAACTCCTCCGGAGCGAGCAGGAACACGAACTCGTCCGCAGCCGCGCGACCTGTCGGGACGAAGGCGGCCGGAACCACGGGCATGGCCACCACGAGCCGCCCGGGTCGTGCGGCCCGGAGCAGCGCGATGGAGGCCAGCAGCGTATGACCTGTGGCCACACCGTCGTCCACCAGGATCACCGTGCGACCCTCCAGAGCGGGCACCGGGCGCTGGCCGCGATAGCGCCGTATCCGATCGCGCATCTGTTGGCGCAGCCGTTCGACCTCCCCGCTCACCCAGTCCGCCGGGAGCTGGAAGCGGTCATCCACATGCACACCTTCCATGGATACCGCGCCGACGGCGAACTCCGGGTTCCTGGGATGCCCGATCTTCTTGCAGAGCAGCACATCCAGCGGTAGGTGAAGCGCCTTGGCCAGCGCATGGCCCACGGGAACGCCGCCGCGTGGAATGGCGAGCACGATGGCATCTGAACTGCGGTAGGACACCAATGCCGATGCCAGAAGCCGCCCCGCTTCAGCCCGATCGGAGAACACCTCGCCGCGCATGGACCTATCCCCTGCCACTTGGTCGTGGTTGCGTGGGCGGCTCCTTCGGCGGTTGCGCCGGCGGTTCACCGGGCCGGACCACCGGACTGTCCGGCGGCTGGGGGCGGGTCGGCGGTTCGTGCGGGGCCGGTTGCGGCCGCTCCGGTCCAGGCATCTCATGCGGCCCGGGCCCCATTGAAAAGGATATCGATGCGCTATGCATGTCGGAAAGGTATCCGCTGCACCGGCCGGCCGAACTGTCCTTCGTCAGTCCGCCGCGCATGCCGGGAAGCCTCGAACGCCCCCGAACTTCGGCGCCCCATGGAACCACACGAGGCCGTAGCACGGATCCGCGATGGCGAACGCATCTTCCTGCACGGAAGCGCGGCCACGCCCCACGCCCTGATCAATGCCCTGCTTGACCGCGCAGGATCGGTGCACGGCATCGAACTGGTCAGCATCAGCACGCTCGGCGACATCGCCTTCGACCGGCCCGGCGTGCGCGAGAGCTTCTTCGTGAACAGCCTCTTCGTGAGCGCGAACGTGCGCGAGGTGGTGAACGGCCCCGGTGGTGAGTACGTGCCGGTATTCTTGAGCGAGGTTCCGCTGTTGTTCGAGCGCGGCATCCTGCCCATCGATACGGCGCTCGTGCATGTGAGCACGCCGGACAGGCATGGCTTCTGCACGCTCGGCGTGAGCGTGGACGTGGCCCGGAGCGCCGTGCGCTGCGCGAAGCGTGTGATCGCCCAGGTGAACCCGCGCATGCCCCGTACGCACGGGGAAGGCCAGGTGCACATCAGCCACTTCGATGCCATGGTGGAGGTGGACGCCCCATTGCCCGAGGTGGACTACGGCGCCCGCATCGGCCCGGAGGAGGAACGCATCGGTCAGCTATGCGCCGGGCTCATCGAGGACAGGAGCACCCTGCAACTGGGTATCGGTGCGATCCCCGATGCCGTCCTGCGGGCGCTGCACGGGCACAAGGACCTGGGCGTGCACACGGAGATGTGCAGCAACGGCATCATGGACCTCCTGGAGCGCGGCGTGATCACCAACCGCTTCAAGAAAAAGTACAAGGACCGCATCGTCACCAGCTTCGCCATCGGCACGCGGACCTTGTACGACCGCATCGACGACAACCCGCAGTTCGCGTTCCTGGACGCGCAGTATGTGAACGCCGGGCACGTGATCCGCCAGAACCCGCGGGTGGTGGCCATCAACAGCGCCATCGAGATCGACCTGACCGGCCAGGTGTGCGCGGACAGCATCGGCACCGTGCAGTTCAGCGGTGTTGGTGGGCAGATGGACTTCATGCGCGGCGCGGCACTGAGCGAAGGGGGCAAGCCCATCATCGCGATGCGCAGCACCACCGAGCGCGGTGCGAGCAAGATCGTGCCCTTCCTGCGCGAAGGGGCCGGCGTGGTGACCACCCGCGCCCATGTGCACTACGTGATAACGGAGCACGGAGTGGCCTACCTGTACGGACGCAACCTGCGCCAGCGCGCGGAAGCGCTCCGCGACATCGCCGCCCCGGAGCATCGGGAAAGCCTCGATCGCGCCATCACGGAGCGGTTCGGGCCGAAATGGTGCTGATCACTTCAACCCGCGCTTCACCAGCAGCGGTTCCACGCGCGGGTCGCGGCCGGTGAGGTCGCGGTACAGCTCGGCCTCGGGCTTGCTGCCACCCATGCTCAGCACGGTGCGCCGGAACTTGTCGCCGTTGGCGCGCGTCATCCCGCCGTTCTCCTTGAACCAGGCGAAGGCGTCCGCGTCCATCACCTCGCTCCAGAGGTAGGCGTAGTAGTTCGCCGCGTAGCCGGTCCAAGCGTGGCTGAAGTAGCAGCTGCGGTAGCGCGGCGGCACTTCCGCGAGTTCCAGCCCGTACTTCTGCAGCGCGGCTTTCTCGAAGGCGTCCACATCCGTCACCAGCGGAGCGTCGGCAGGCAGGCTGTGCCACTCCAGGTCGAGGAGCGCAGCGGCCAGGTACTCGGTGGTGGCGTAGCCCTGGTTGAAGCGGCTGGCCTTGCGCAGCTTTTCGGCAAGCTCGGCGGGCATCACCTCTCCGGTCTTCCAGTGCTTCGCGTAGTTGTTGAACACCTCCGGCACAAGGGCCCAATTCTCGTTCACCTGGCTGGGGAACTCCACGAAGTCGGTGCTGGTGTTGGTACCGGCGAACTTCGGGTACTTCTGCGCGCTGAGCATGCCGTGCAGGGCGTGGCCGAACTCATGGAAGAGCGTGGTCACATCATCCCAGCTCAGCAGGCAGGGCTGACCGGCGGCGGGCTTCACGTAGTTGCAGTTCTGCGTGATCACCGGCTGCTGACCCAGCAGGGTGCTCTGGTCGATGAAGCTGCTCATCCACGCGCCGCCGTTCTTGTTGTCGCGGGCGTAATAGTCTCCGTAGAACAGGCCGATCGCGGTGCCGTTGGTGTCAATGATGTCGAACACGCGCACATCGGGGTGGTACACCGGCAGATCCTTGCGCTCCTTGAAGCTGAGCCCGAAGAGCTGGTTGGCCGCGAAGAACACGCCGTTCTGCAGCACGCTCTCGAACTCGAGGTAGGGCTTCACGGCCGCCTCGTCCAGATCGTACTCGGCCTTGCGCACCTGTTCAGCGTACAGATCCCAGTCCCAGGAAGCGACCTTGAAGCCGCCCCCCTGCTTGTCCACGATGGCCTGCAGCTTGGCGGCCTCCTTGCGGGCATTGGCCGCAGCGGCCGGGGCCATGTCGGCCATCAGCTTCAGCGCGCGGTCCGGGCTCTTGGCCATCTGGTCGTCCATCACGAAGTGCGCCCAGCTGGGGAAGCCGAGCAGCTTCGCCTTCTGCGCACGCAACTGGGCCAGGCGGGCGATGATCTTCTTGTTGTCCCATTCGTTGCCGCGGCCGTTGCGGGCCAGCGACGCCTGCATGATGCGTTCGCGCAGGGCGCGGTCCTTCAGTTCGGTGAGCGCGGGCTGGGTGGTGGTGTTGCGCAGGTCGATGAGCCACTTGCCCTCCTGCCCTTTCGTCTTCGCTGCGGCCGCAGCGGCCTCGATCCCCTCGGGGCTCATGCCGTCGAGCTGCTTCACGTCGTCCACCACGATGGCCGAGGCCGAACGCTCCTTCAGGATGTTGTCCTCGAAGGTGGTGGTTAGGCCGGCCTCCTCCTCGTTCAACTTCTTCATCTGCTCCTTGCCGGCCTCGTCCAGCAAGGCACCGGCGCGCACGAACCGGTCGTAGTAGCGTTCCAACAGGCGGGCATCCTCGGGCAGCATGCTCATGCTTGCACGCTGGTCGTACACGGCCTTGATGCGCCCGAAGAGCTTCCCGTTGAGCGTGATGGCATCGCCATGCGCCGCCAGTTTCGGGGCCAGGTCGGCCTTCACGGCCTGCAGGCTGTCGTTGGTGGCGCTGCCGGTCATGTTGTAGAACCAGCTGCTCACACGCGTCAGGTCCCTGCCCGACTTCTCCAGCGCCACGATGGTGTTCTCGAAGGTCGGCGGCGCCGTATCGTTCACGATGGCGTCGATCTCCGTCAAATGGCGCTTCATCGCCTCCAGGATAGCCGGGCGGAAGTCGGCGTCCTTGACCTTGTCGAAGGCAGGGGCTTGGAACGGCAGGGTGCTCGGGGTGAGCAGCGGGTTGGACATGGTGGGCTGGACGTTGGCTTCGGGAGCGGGGGCCTTGTCACCGCAGGAGGCGGCGAGCACGGCGGAGACCACGGCGAAGGAAAGGAGCGGTTGCTTCATGGCGCAAAAAGGTGCGCGAAGATGCAACGCCGAAGCCTCCATCGACCGGAGGACGATCCGGACCGTTCAGTGGACCACGAACGGTGCCTACGGCAACTGCTCCACCCGCACGTTGTTCGGTGTGGTGCTGCCCACGTTCTGCAGGATCGGATCGCGGTCGTTCCCGCTGCCCAGGTAGCGCGCCACACCGTCCAGGTTCACGTCCGTGCGCAGGTAGCCGGCCACCACGTTGTTCGGCGTGGTGCTGCCCACGGCCACCAGCACCGGGTCGCGGTCGTTGCCATTGCCGGTGTACTTCAGCTCCACATCGCCCGTGGTGTTGCCGGCCCACAGCACCTGCACGCCACCAAGGTTCTTCCGTGCTTCGGTGCCGTACGTACCGAGCGCTGCGGAGGTGAGGTCCACCGATGTGGCGACGGCGCTGAGCGCCAAGCCTGCCGCGGTCATGCAACCCAAGTGGTTGCGGTGCCGCACCGCGATGCGGTAAGCGCCGGCAGCCGAGCAAAAGCCGAGCGGGTTCACGCCGTCCACGGCCACCACATCGCCATCGCGCTGCAGCAGCGCGGCCTTCCGCTCGATCACCGACGCACCGGTGGCCGCATCGCGCAGTTCCACCAGCACCCAGTCCACGATGGCGTTGCCACCGGTCACCGCGAGCACTCCGGTGGTGGTGGCGTTCTGGCCGGTGACCGGCAGGCCCAGCGCGGTGTACGGCTCGTTCAAGGGCAGCACGCCCTGCCGGCGCAAGGAGTCCACCATGAGGCCGTTGGCCTGCTGATAGGGGCCTTCGAGCAGCGCGCGCGCGGAGACCAGGACCGGCGGCTGCACTTCGCACGGTGCCGACGGTGTGGTGAAGCCCTGGGGCTCGCCGTAGTTGCTCTGGCTTCCCGCGCAGTTCGCCTTGATCCTCCACTGGTAGGCCGTGGCCCCGTTCAGGCCGGTGAGCACGTAGGCAGTGCCCGTGACGCCGGCGATGGTGTTCCAAGTGGCGGCTGCAGCCGGCTTCCATTGGATGTCGTAGGCGCTGGCGTTCACCACCGGGCTCCAGTTCAAGGTGGCCCCGTTCCACACAACATCCGTTGTGGAGAGCCCCGAAACTGCGCACGAGGTGGTCTGGTAGGCGTAGGCGGAGAGGTTGTAACACATCAGGGCGTTCACAGATCCATCGGCACTGGCCACGCGCACCACGTAGGTGCCTGCCGCCAGGGATTGGTTGATGAACTCGGAGGTGGTGCCCGCATTGGTGGAAGATGTCACCACGGAACCTCCGGCGGTCAGCAGGTACAGGTCGTAGTTCGCGAACAGGTTCCCGAGGCTCAGCATCACCGTGCTGGTGGACAAGAGCGTGAACCGGTAATGGTCCTGATCGCTGCCGGAAGCGAGTATCGCGCTCACCGTGGCGGGCAGGGTGATGTCGGCCGGGGTCGCCACCGTGTTGTTCGGCTCCAAGGCGTCCGCGCAGGGCAGCGGTGTGGTGAACACCGCGGACGGCGAATAGCCGGAAGTGCCGGCGGCGCATTGGCTGAGCACCTGGAACTCGTAAGCGGTGCCCTGCACGAGGCCGGTGATGGCGTGGGACGTTATGGTGATGCCGGCCACGCTTGACCAGGTGGCGCCCGCCTGCTCCTTCCAGCGGACCGTGTAGCTGACGGCTCCTACGTTGGCCCAGTTCAGCGTTGCGCTCACCGGCGTGAGGAAGGTGGTCGCCAGGTTGCCGGGCGCATCGCAGCTGGTGCCGCAGGTGTTCAGGCAGGTGGCGCTGTTCACGCGGTCGATGATGCGGGCCTTGGGCTGCGGACCGAACCCGAAATTGAAGTTGATGCCCGTGCCACCCACCAGGTGGCAGTAGCTCATGATGGTACCACCACCCGCCGGCAGGCCCGCGTTCGGACAGGAACCCTCTGTGTAACCCGCCGTGGGACCACACCCGTCGATGGCGGTGCCGTTCCCGTTCCAGGAACAGGCATGCGTGTGCGGCGATCCGAGGTTGTGCCCCTGCTCATGGGTGACCACAAGCACGCTCCAACTGTAGGTGGGCACGTTGTTGTACGAGCTGTTGATGCCGCTGTAGGCCATCCGCGAGCTGGTACCGGAGCACAGTGTGCTCAGCCAGGCCACGCCACCGTAGCCGCCGTAGTCCAGCAGGTGGGCCATGTCGCCGTTGAAGCTGGTGCGCGTGGCACCGAACTGGCTCAACCGCGCACTGCTGCTGGTGCCGTTGTACGGACTGGGCGTGTTCCACACGAACACCTCGTTCAGCACCACGTCCACCCCGTCGTTGGCGAAAATGAGCGCGCTCTGGTTGAACAGGCCGGTGGCGTAGTTCACAGCGTTCACCACGCTGCCTTTGTTCTGGTAGATGTCATACGCCAGCTCCCAGTACCAGCGCACGCAACGCACGGTGCGATCGGCCGCATCACCACCACCGTGCGGCGCTTCGTCCGATCCGGTGTTCACTGTGGCGCAGGTGAAGTTGAACGGGCGCAGCAGATCGGCCTCGCGGTAGCGCACGAGCAGGCCCGGTACCGCCCGTTCGAAACGTCCCAGCACCTGCGCTCCGGAGGGGTCCAGGATGAGGGCCATGGCCTCGTTGGCAAAGAGGCTGAGCGCCACGCGCACCCCGGGCGCGTCCACCGCCGCGCCTTGGTAGTGCAGCCCTGCGGCGTAGGTCACAACTCCTTCGCGCGCAGTGCGCACCTGCAGGTCCGCGCTTACCGCGTTGGACCGCTCCAGGTCCACCAGCAGTGGACCATCCGCACCGGGAATGGCGATGCGCAGGGCTTGCGGACGTTCGCGCAGCAGGTCCATGGCCGCGAGCGTGTCGTAGCGGAGCACCGCTGCGGCGCGGCAGGCATCGCGCCACAGGGCATCGGTGGCCGCCGAACGGGGCACGGGCCGGAACAGATCCATTCGGACGGGCGACCCGGCCTGTGCGAGGAGAACGGCACCGGTGAGCACGAGCTGCACCAGCATGCGCGGAACGTTGGGGCGAAGGTCCGGGATCATGCCCACCAAGTTAGCGGGTGGCCCGCATCCCGGCTTGTGAACAACCCGGCGTGCACCGGATGCGTTGAAGGGCTCCAGCGTGGTGCCTCCTTTCGGGGATCTTCACGCCGCAAGCATCCGCATCCCATGGGCTTCATCCATCGCATCCAGAGCCGCCTGTTCAAGGTGTGGCGCGCACAACGCCACCACCAGTTCGTGGACACCATCCGGCCGGCCGGCAACGAGACCATGGTGGATGTGGGGGGCTATCCCGAATACTGGGCGTCCTTCCCCCGCATGGTGAAGCACATCGATTGCGTGAACCTGCACGCCTATCCGTGGGACCCGGCGAACGCCCCCCAGCACAGCATCAGCACGCTCATCGGCAACGGCTGCGCGCTGGAGATGCCGGACAAGGCCTACGACATCGCCTTCAGCAACTCGGTGATCGAGCACGTGGGCGACCTGCCGGCGCAGCAGGCTTTCGCCCGGGAGATGATGCGCGTGGGGCGCCGGATCTGGGTGCAGACCCCCGCCTACGAATGCCCGATCGAGCCCCATTACCTGGCGCCCTTCATCCACTGGTTCCCCAAGGGCTGGCGGCGTGCGCTTGCCCGGAACTTCACGGTGTGGGGCTGGTCGCAGCGCCCGAACAAGGAGGAGGTGCGCGAGTTCGTCGACTTCACCCGGCTGATGACGAAGCGCGAGTTCAGCGCCTGCTTCCCCGGTTGCGAGATCCGCACGGAACGGCTGCTGCTGCTCTTCCCGAAGAGCTACATCGCCATCCGGCGCGCCTGAGATCCCTGTTCAGCGGTAGCGCACCATGCACCACAGGGCGCGCACGCCGTCCTTCCAGCCGATGTGCTTGCCCTCGGCCCGGCTGCGGGCGTTGTAGTGCACGGGGATGTGCTTCCAGCGCAGGCCTTTCACCTTGCTCAGCAAGGCCGTCACCTCCGGCTCGAACCCGAAGCGCTCCTCCTTCAACGGAAGCTGCTTGGCGATGTGCGTGGGCATGAGCTTGTAACACACCTCCATGTCGCGCACGCGGTTGCCCGTGGTGACGTTGCTGAACCAGGTGAGGAACTTGTTCGCGTAGTAGCTCTTGCGGGAGAAGCCGGGATAGGGCATGCCGTTGGCGAAACGGTCGCCGAACACCACGTCGGCCTCGCCGGCCAGCACGGGCTCCAACAGCTTCACGATGTCGTTGGGGTCCAGTTCCACATCCGCGTCCTGGATGATCAGCATGTCGCCGGTGGCCTCCTTCATACCGCGGTGGATGGCGGCCCCCTTGCCCCTGTTCACGGGCTGTTCCACCAGCATCACCGGCGCATCGGGCCGGTCCTGCTGAAAGCGCCGCACCGCCGCGGAGGTGCCGTCCTTGCTGCAGTCGTTCACCACGATCACCTCCTTGCGCAGGCCGTTGGGGAAGGCCAGTCCGCACACGATGTCCAGCACCTCATGGATGGTGCGCTCCTCGTTGTAGGCGGGAATGATGATGCTGAGCGAGCGTACCTCCATGGCTGCGAAGATGGGCTTAAGCCGGTATTCCGGTGGCGGCTCAGACGTTGAACAGGAAGTGCATGACGTCGCCGTCCTTCACAACGTACTCCTTGCCTTCGCTCCGTAGACGACCGGCGGCCCGGGCGGCGGCCTCGGTGCCATAGGTGACGTAGTCGTCGTAACCGATCACCTCGGCGCGGATGTAGCCCTTCTCGAAGTCGGTATGGATCACCCCGGCGGCCTTCGGACCCGTATCGCCCTGGTGGATGGTCCAGGCGCGCACTTCCTGCACGCCGGCGGTGAAGTAGGTCTGTAACCTCAACAGGCGGTAGGCCGCGCGGATCAGCTTGTTCACCCCGGGCTCCTCCAAGCCCATGTCCTTCAGGAACATGGCGCGCTCCTCGGGCGTGTCCAGGGCGGCGATCTCCGCCTCGATGGCAGCGGTGACCATGATCACTTCGGCGTTCTCGTTCTTCACGGCCTCCTTCACGCGCTCCACGTAGGCGTTGCCCGTGGTGGCGCTCTTCTCGTCCACGTTGCACACGTAGAGCACGGGCTTGGTGGTGAGCAACTGGAACTCGGCGAGCAGGGCCGGGTCGTCGTTGGCGGTGACCACGGTGCGGGCGCTCTGCCCCTTCAGCAGGGCCTCGCGGATGCGGGTGAGCAGGTCGAAGCGGCGCTTGGCCTCCTTCTCCCCGATCTGGGCCTGCTTCTCCACCTTCTTGATCCGCTGCTCCACGGTCTCCAGGTCCTTCAGCTGCAGCTCGATGTCGATCACTTCCTTGTCGCGCACGGGGTCCACGTTGCCGTCCACGTGCACCACGTTGGGGTCGTCGAAGCAGCGGAGCACGTGCAGGATGGCATCGCACTCGCGGATGTTGCCCAGGAACTGATTGCCCAGGCCCTCGCCCTTGCTGGCGCCCTTCACCAGGCCGGCGATGTCGACGATCTCCACCGTGGTGGGCACGATGCGCTGCGGCTTTACCAGCTCGGCCAGCTTGTTCAGGCGGGCATCCGGCACGGTGATGGTGCCCACGTTGGGCTCGATGGTGCAGAAGGGAAAGTTGGCCGCCTGGGCCTTGGCGTTGCTCAGGCAGTTGAACAGGGTGCTCTTCCCGACGTTCGGAAGGCCAACGATGCCGCACTTCAATGCCATGGTGTGGTGAAAAAGGCCCGCGAAAGTAGGCCGGGGGTGATGAACGCCGAAGGCGCCTCGCGGCGCCTCCAAGCTTTGCGGACCCGTAGGGATTCGAACCCCAAACCTTCTGATCCGTAGTCAGATGCTCTATCCAATTGAGCTACGGGTCCGGCGAACAGGGCGCGAATGTAGCCATCCGGACGGAATTCGTGCCATCAGATCCAATCGTTCAGCCAGTAGTAGCCGATGGCGGCATACTCCCGGGCGCAGGTCACCTCCAACTTCAGGTAGTTCCAGAAGTTGTAACGCAGGCCCATTTCCCCGGAGACATCGGGCACCCAGTCCTTGCCGCCGATGCGCCCGTGCCGGTAGCCGAGGTCCGCGAACATGGCATGGTCGAAGGCGGGCAGCCCCCCCACCCCGCTGAGTCCGGCCTTCCGGAAGGCCCCCAGGCTGCGGTACATGTTCTCCGGAGCGGTGATCAGGGCCATGGGCGCGGCGGAACGCGGGCCCAGGAAGGCCCCCACGGCCAGCGCCTGTTCCCGGGTGTTGGTGCCCCGCATCAAGGTGTCGATCCGGCCGGCGTCCACGCCACGCAGCACCAGTTCCGCCACCATGGCGCGCATCACGGCCGTATCGTGCGGATGCACCAGCAGCAGGCGCGCCTGATGATGGTGGACCGCCGCAGCGGCGGCGTAGTGCAGGCGCAGGAGCTCCGGCCCGCTGGGCATGCCGCTTCCACCGAGCACCACCAGCACCTCGGGCGCGGCCGGACACCCACCGCCGGCCGTGCCCAGCCAGCGGTGCAGGTCGTACGGCACCCGGGTGAAGGCCAGGCCCCCGGCCACTGCCGTTAGCCCACCAAGCGCGAGCAGCGCGCCCTTCAGCCAGCGGCCGAGGACCTTTCCAGCACGTGGGAGCAACGCGGCCGCCGAGGTGGATCGAAGCCCCATCGGCCTGCGTGGTTCAGCGCGGTTTGTAGAACTTGAGCGCCTCGGGCATATAGGCCTCCAGGTCGGCCACGCGCCGTTCATCGCTCGGGTGCGTGCTCATCCACTCCGGCGGCTTCTGGCCCCCTTGGGCCGCCATGCGCTTCCAGAAGTCCGGCGCCACCCGCGGATCATAGCCCGCCATGGCCATGAACACCAGGCCCATCTTGTCCGCTTCCGTCTCGTGGTTGCGGCTGTATGCGAGCATACCGAGCTGCGTGCCGATGCCGTATGACTGCAGGAAGAGGTCGCGCGTGAGGCCCGGCTTGGAACTGGACATGGCCTCCAACGTCATGCCCACGCCCTGCACCGCGATACCCTGGCTCATCCGCTCATTGCCATGCCGGGCGATGGCGTGCGCGATCTCGTGGCCCATCACCAGGGCCAGTCCCTCGTCCGTGGCCGTAACCGGCAGTATCCCCGTGTACACCACCACCTTGCCGCCCGGCATGCACCAGGCGTTCACCGTGGCATCGTCCACCACGTTGAACTCCCACTGGAAGCCCGCGACACGTTCCGATGCGCCGTGTTCGGTGAGGTACTTCGTCGCGGCCCTGGCCAGTTCGTCGCCGATGCGCCGCACCTTCTGCACGCGCTGGTCCGATGGTGGCAGTGCTGCGTTCTCCTTCAGGAAGTCCTGGTAGGCCGTCAGGCTCATGGACATCATCTCCCCTTCGGACAACAGGTTGAGCTGACGCCGACCCGTGATGGGCACGCGGCTGCAGGCCACCACGGCCACCACCACGAGCACGCAGGCGATGATCCGGCGCATGCTCAATCGATCACGGCGGAAAGGCCCCGGTCCAGCAGCGCGGTGCACATGGGCTCGAGTTGATCGAAGGTACCCCGCTTCACACTGCACTTGCCGTTGTGGTGGACGATCCACGCGCATTGCTCGGCCTGGATGGGGTCGTGCCGGCAGATCTCCACCAGACTGACGATCACATGGTGGAAGGTGTTCACATCATCGTTGTGCAGGACAAGCTCCTTCAAGGGGCCTTCCTCCAGAAGCACCTCCTCGAGCAGGGCTTCCTCCGGGTTCAGAAAAGGGCACATGGGGACGCGGATGGTCCGCGAAGCTACGAAGGCGTCTCCTCAGCGCGTAACGATGGAGGGATCGGCGAACACGGCCTGCCCGAAGCGGGCCACCAAGGCGCGTGCGTCGCGCATCGGGATGCGCTTGCCGTTCAGGTAGGCGGTGATGAAGGCGTCCTTCACGCCGAGCGCAACGGTCTGGTCCTTGCGTGCGCGGGCGCGGTCCATGTCCACGAACACGCCGGTGGTGTAGCGGATCTTGTTCGTCTCCGTGCGCTCGCTGTTCAGCGGCGTGATGTTGAAGAGCTTGTCCAGCGCGGTGGGCTTGCTGTATACACCCACCTGCACGGTGTAGAACAGGCCTTTCACCGTTTCGACCTGACGGGCCGGCGCGGCGGCGGGATCATTGTAGTACGCGGTGGCATCGGGCGGCGGCGTGAACTGGGCCAGGAGCTGCTCGGCCGTGGTGGGGTACTTGGTGAGCACCTCCGCATCCGTGAGCTCGGCCGTGGCCACCGGCTGCACGGGCCGCACTTCCACCGGGGTCGGCCGCGCCTCCGCGACCGGTTGTGCTGCCGGCACACTGGCGGTCGCCGGGGAGGAAGCGCGCATCGCCTGCGCCAGGGGGACCCGTCGACCGTCCTGGTAGGCCACCACGAACGCATCGCGGTAGCCGCGCTCACGCACCTGCGTGGTGGCCCGCGCCGCGGCCTGTGCCGAGGTGAACATGCCCGCCGTGTAGCGCACGAGGCCGTTGCCGACCGCTTCGCCGGCCAGGGGCGCCATGTCCTTGAAGGTCTCCGTGGGCACCTCGTGGCGGAACGCGCCCACCTGCACCTTGAAGACGATCCCCTGCGGCATGGGCACATCCAGCGGTATGCGTCCGGACTCATCCACGGGCGCAGCTCCGATCTCAAACACATCGGCCGTGAGCGGGGCCAGCAGGCGCGGCATCGCCGGGGCGGCCGGTGCACCGGCGGTCGGCGGGGCCGATGTGGCTGCTGTGGTCGCGGCGGTCGGGATGGCGATGCTGTCCGTGCGGGTCGCACCGGTCGGGGTGGCGTTGGCGGGCGCAGCGGTGGTGGGTACCTCGGCCGTGCGGGCATCCTGTTCCGTGCGGCCGCCGGAGGTCTGCGCAGCGCCACCCGCTGCTGCGGCGGACTGAACGGTCGCCGTGCTCGTGGCCGGCTGTGCATTGTCCACCGGTACACCGGCCTGCGAAGCGTCCGCCGCATTCCCCGTTGGCGGCGCCGTGACCACAGCGGTCGTGGCCGGACGCTGCTCCCCTGCCCCCGCGGCCGGAACCTCGGGCGTAGCGGCGGCGCGTGCCGCGATCAGGGCGGGTTCCGCGCGGCGCGCCTGCTGTTCCATCGCCATGATCTCCGTGCCGCGCTCAGGCGTGGCCGACTGCAGCACCGTGGCGGCCTGCGACTCGTTCACACGTGCCGCGTTCTGCAGGCGATCGGCCACCTGTTGGATGGAATCGGCGCGGCGGATGAGCTGGACGGCCTGATCGGCCATCAAGCTGGCGCGTTGCTGTTCCTCGGCGCTCAACCGGGCCCCGTTGCCGGCCGTGTCCACCAGCAGGAGCTTGCTCTGGTCCAGGAGGCCTTGCGCCAGCTTTCGCCCGGCGTTCGACTGCTCCGCCAGGGCATCCGCCTCGGCACGTTGTTCCAGGGCCTTCGACCGGGCCGCGAAATAGCGGCTCAGGTCCTCCTCGTTCATGATCACGCCCAACTGCTCGTCCTCGAGGTAGTAGAAGGACATCATCCGCTTCCGGAAGGCCTGATCGGCGGCCATTTGTTCCTCCACGTGTGCAGTTGAATCCGCTTGCTCGCGAAGCACCGCAGCGAGTGCGTTGAGCGAGTCCGAAAGGGCGCGCTGCCGAACGAGCTCGCGCTGCATGGTCTCCCGCTCCGATCGCCGGGCGGCCGGCAGTCCTTCCTGCAGCGCATTGGCCGAATCCGTCGCCACCGTGGCGGCCAGCTCGGCGGCCTGGGCCTTCGCCAACAGGTCCTGCGCACCGGTGGTAACGTTGACATTGGCTGCGCCCCCGCGCTGCTCCGGCTGGTCCGTGGTCCGGCCCTCCGTTCGCGCTCCGGCTGTCATGTCCGGCTGTGCAGCCCCCTGGTCCGATGGTGCAGCGCCACCTGGTGCAGCGAGCGTATCACGGCCCGCATCAGCCGCCTGGGCCAACGGCTGTGGCGCTCCGGTGTCGGCACCGAACATGCGCTGCTCCACGGCCTCGTACGTGAGCCGCTCCCCGGCGGTATGGTCCCCGGATGCGATGAAGGCGAACACGGTGGCTGCCCGGTCCATGTCGCGCAAGGCTTGAAGCTCCTCGGCATAGGCCGTGCGCAGCAGGCTGTCCTTGGCCACGATATCCTCCGTGCGGTCCGCGCCCTTGCGCGCACGTGCGGCCATTTCCATGCGTGCCGCGGCCTGGCCCTTCAGATCGCGCGCCATCGCCACGGCGGGGTCGTTCGCCGGGAGGCCCTTGGCCACCACCCGCTGCTCGGACCGCTTCACGCTGTCCTGGGCCGCCTGGTACTCCGCCTTCGTGATGAAACCCATGGACTGCCCCAGCTCCATGCGCTGGATCATCGCGTCGTCGATCAGGCGGTCGGTGCGCTCGCGCAGCTTGTCATACGCGCGCCCATTGCTCATGGTGGCCAGTTCGGCCTCGAGCGAATCGATGCGGTCCCACAGATCGGCCAGCTTGGCCAGGCCCGCATCACGCTCCTTCACCGCCTCGCCCACATCCTTGGAGAATACACGTTGCTCGATCGTGCTGTTGTAGACCTCCTCGGGATCCTGCTGCAAGCGCATGTACGCATCGCTGTGCGGGGTGCGGCTTGCGGTGGCCACGTTCGCTCCTGCGTTGGCTGCATCGCCCGGCGCGGTGGATCCCGCCAGGAGCGCGTCCTCCATCTGCCGCGACTCCTGCGCCGCGTAGTGCTTGTCGTCCGCCGCAAGGATGCGCTCAGCTTCGGCCACCGAGGCCTCCTTCAATCGGCGCAGGCGGTCCATGCGGGCGAGCACCTGTGCTTTGTCCGCAGGTGCCGAGGCCAGCAGCGCGGCCTGGCGCTCGCTTTCCGCATCGATGCTGTCGATGAGCATCAGTTCGAGCCCGTGCAGCGCCGTGCGCTTCTCCGCCGGCTCCATCATCTCCTGCTCGATGCGTGCACGCTGTGCGGCATGCTCTGCATTGACCAGGGCCACAAGGCCGGCGTCGTCGATCGCGGCATCGAACCGGGCGGCTTCGCGTTGCGTCGATCGTGCACCTTCCTCTTCGCGTCCGGCCGCTACGGTCTCCGTGCTGGTCGCGGCCTCCTCCTGCCGGTCCGCCGCCTGCTCAACGGACCTGGCCGCTCCGTCGACCGCTTGGTCGGCAGTTCCTGTTCGTTCATCCGCACCTTGGTCCGGACGCGCTTCACCCGCGGCAGCATCCACTGCCGAGACCTCCGTTCCCTGAGCTTCTGTGGCACGCAGGCGGGCAATGGTCTCCGCGATCCGGATGTCCAGGCTGTCGCGCACCGCGCGCCGCTTCTCCGCTTGGCGCAATTGCTTGAGCTCGGCCAATTGGTTGGACAGCATGAACGCCTCGTCCTCCGCGTTCGCGCCCGCATCGGGCCGCGCTTGCTCCTCCACAGCGCCGTCCTGAACGGTCCGTCCATCCACCGTATCCGCATCCACCACAGGCGTGGCAGGCACCACACCGCCGGCGGAGGCCATGTCCTCGGTCGTGCGGGCGGCGCTCACCGCCAGCGGCACGGTCGTGCGCGCGTCCTGGGCCGTGGCGACCGTATCGCGATCGCGTGCCGCCGCTCCATCCGGCCCGCCAACTTGCTCCATGTTCCGGGTGACCGTGGGGGCTTCGCCGGTATTCGCGGCCAGCTCCGGTTGCTGGACCTGTCCACCGCCTTGCACTTCGCCGGTCCGCAGTTCCGGATGCTCCACCCCGGCGCGGAGGGTCTCCGCACGTTGCGCTTCCGCACCCTCCTGCCGTACCGCCAATGTGGTGGACGCGGTCGCGGCGGTGGGTTCCACAGTCGCTGCTCCCCAATCGAAGGTGCGCTGTTCAGCCTGTTGGATCTGTTCGGCCACGGCGGCCTCGAAGCGTTCGTCCACGGCCAGTTCGCTGATGCGCGTGCTGTTGCCCGCGATGCGTTCGCCCAGGCCCGCCACCACAGCGGGGTCGGGAGCTGCAATGGTCGCATCGGTGCGCTGCTCCAGGTGGCGCGCCAGTTCTGCTTGTCCGCGTGCGGTGGCGGTGGCGGCCTCCAACACACGCGCCTTGGCGAAGGCATCCTCGGTCTCTTCGTGCAATGCGGTCAACTGCTCGCGCAGGGTGGCGGCCTCACGCTCCAGCGTTTCGCGCTTTCCACCCTTCGCCGCCTGTGCCTCGCGCTCCTTCCGCGCCAACTGATCCGCCAGGTCGTCCTCCTCCCGACGCGCATCGTTGGCCATCTGCAGGCGTGTGGCGGCATCGCGCTCCTGCTCCGTGGCCGTGCGACGCATCTGTTCCGCCGCGGAGAGCTGACCCTCCGGGGCGCGCTTCTCCTCCATGCGCGTACGGAGCTCCACCAATTTCACCACAGCGAGGTCCTGCTTGCCCGTGGTGAGCGCGGCGTTCAGGTCCTGGTGCAGTTTCTCAGCACCCTGCGCCTTCACGGCGGTGCGCATGCGCTCGGTGGAGTAGGTCTTGCCGGCGCTCCATGCCGCCACGGCACGCTGTTGCGCCGTGCGCGCCTGCTGCCGCGTGATGGCCGCCTGGGTCATCATGGCGTTGCGTTCACTGCTTTCGGCGGGAAGGGCGTTCGCGCGTGCGATCAGGTCGGCGGCTTCCTTGGACGCGCGCTCGGCCTGCTCAAGGTTCTGCAACGCCAGGGCCATGGACTGGCGCTCCTTCGCTGCAAGGTCGGCCTCCGTGGCGCGCAGCTCTGCCGCATCATTGGCGGCCATCCGCAGGGCGGAGGCTTGGGTGACGTCCCCGGCAAAGCCCGCCCGGGTGATCACATCCGCCACGGGCCGTGCCGTATCCGCCGGGGCCTCGCTGGGCCGTTGGTGCTGACCCACGTCCAGACGGGCACGGCGCCGGATCTCGTCCATGGCGAGGGCGATCATGTCCTCCTGAAGCGGCTCCTCGAAGTAGTTCTTGATCACCAGCTTCTCCCCGCCCTGGTCCACCAGGCTCATCTCCTGCCGGTAGGCCCGCGGCGCGTCGTTCCGTGGGACCTCCACCGAGCCGGCGTGGGTGCGTCCGCCGGCACCGGCCTCCACCAGAAAGCGGTAGCGGCCGCTCCGGGGGATGGCCAGCACGTAATCGCCGTCGATGTCCGTTCGCACATCGGCGACGGTCTCCTGGGTGAGCGCATCCTGCACGATGATGTGGGCCTTGCGGTCCTGCGGATCGAGCGAGGATGCGAACGTGCCCTTGAGCACGGTGATGTTCACCGGTGCCTGCGTGGTGCCCACGCGGTACACGTGCACCATGTCCTGGCGGCTGTCGCGCGCGCTGGCGAAGCAGGCCTCCTTCCCTTCCGGATCGGTGAGGTAGAGCAGTTCGTCGTCCGGTGTGTTCACCGCGAAGTCCATGTTCACCGGCGGCCCGAACACGTCCATGCCGGCATCGTAGGTGCTCCGGAACACGTCGTACCCCCCCATGCTGTTGTGGCCCTTGCTGGAGAAGTAGAAGCTCTTGCCGTCCGGCGCCAGGAACGGGAAGTCCTCGTCCTGGTCCGTGTTGATGTAACCGGCCAGCTTGCGGGGCGGGGCGAAGGTGCCGTTCGGCAGCAGTTCGGTGCGGTAGATGTCCTTGCCCGTGGTACCGCCCTTTCCGCGGCTGGCGAACCAGATGGGACCGGGCTTGTCCGGCAGGTAGATCAGGTTGCGATCTCCGCTCTTCTTGTCCACCGATGTGAGCAGCTCTTCCGGTGTGACAACGATGCGGCCACCGATGCTCCCCAGATCATAGTAGCGGAAGAACTCGGAACGCTCCACCTCCACCTTGTTGAACACGTCGATGTCCTTCAGGTTGCTCAGCAGGTTCTCGCCGTTCCGGCATTGCAGCTCGAGCGCATCCACAGGATGCTCGTCAAGCATGCGCTTGTCCGCCGTGCCCTTGTACCGCTGATAGGCGTCCAGCGCCTCCTTGAAGCGGTAGGTGCTGTGGTACGCACGCCCCAGGAAGTACCAGGACATGGCCGACACGCCGGGGCCCTGCGTGGAACGCTTGATGTACTTGATCGCCTCCTCCTTGTCGGCCCCGGCATGCAGGGCGCACACGCCATACCGGTAGTTCAGTTCGAAATCCTCCAGGGCATTGCCCATCAGGGTCTGGTAGGCCTCGAAGGCCTGCGCATAAGCGCCCTTCGCGAACTGTGCGTCGGCCTGTGCACGCAGGGCCTTGTCGCCCCCCGCCTGGCCCATGAGCAGGGCGGGGAGCAAAAGGAGCACCACTATGCCCGTAGAACGGGTCATCCGAGAGTGGGCCCTTAAACCCCCGATGGCCGCGCAGGGTTTCATGGTGGTGAACCGCTGCTGAAGTGCATCCGCGACTCTTCGCCGCGCAGCAGCCGGCCGATGTTGGCGCGGTGCGTCCAGAAGACCATCAGGCAGATGACCAGTGCGAAGCCTTGCAGCACCAGGTGGTCGTCGGCATCGATGAAGAGCACGGCCACCGGGAAGGCCACGGCGGCACAGAGCGATCCGAGGGAGACATAGCGCGTGCCGAGGTAGACCAGCAGGAACACGCCCAGGCAGATCAGCGCGGCCCCGCGGTGCATGGCGAGGATGGTACCGAAGGAGGTGGCCACCCCCTTGCCGCCGCGGAAGCCCGCGAACACCGGATACAGGTGCCCCACCACCGCCGCGAGGGACATGCCCACACGCAGCCAGGCGTAGTCGGCGGAGGTGTCCTCCAATCCGCTCCACCAGGCCAGGACCCGCACGGGCAGAAAGCCCTTCAACATGTCGATGAGGAGCACCGGAACGCCCGCCTTGGTGCCGAGCACGCGGAAGGTGTTGGTGGCCCCCGCATTGCGGCTGCCGTGCTCGCGCACGTCCACGCCGAAGAAGGCCTTGCCCCACCACACGCTCGTGGGCACGCTTCCGCAGAGATAGCTCACCACCATCGCACCCGCTGCATACACCCAATGCATGTCCATGGTTCAAAGACCGAAGCGGTCGCGGAAGGTGTTCACCTTGTTCTTGTTCGTGAGCATGAAGCTGAAGTCGGGCTCATCCTTCTCGCCCTTGCGCTTGGTCTTGTCCTCCTTCAGCTCGCTGAGCATGGTGTTCCACGCGATGTCGCTGCTGTACACGAGCATCTGGCCGCGGGCGTAGGTGAAGAACCAGTAGGTCTGGTCGTCGAGCATGAGCAGGATGGTGAACACGTCACCGCTGCGCTTGCGCTGCACCTCCACTTTGCCTTTCACATAGCGGAACACCGGCTTCTTCAGGATGGTGGCCACGCCTATGGGTCCCTGGCTCTGCCAGGCCTGGTCCTCGGGGTTCCACCGGAGCTTCACCTCCGCGAGCACCAGGGAGCGGATCAGTTCATCGGGCAGCTTGCGGATCTCGCCCTTGATGCTGAGCTCGCTGATCAGCTTGTCGCTCTTCTCCTTGCCGAGCACCTGCCGCATGCTCCGCTCGTAGGGCGTCTTCACGATGTCCACCGCCTTCTGCTCCGGATACGCGAGCAGGTCGGCCGCGGTCTTCTCCAGCGCGTTCTCGTGGAAGAAGAAGTCGAGGTACATGCTCACCACGGCGCTGGCGCGACCGCTGTCGCCACGGAACTCGAGCGTACCGAAATCGTCCACCTTCAACTGCCCGAGCTCGGCGCCGGTGCGGATGCGGCCGTTGCCCGTGAGCATGCAGCTCTCCACGGAGAGGCTCAGCAGGTCGCCCGGCAGATCGGGCTGGCGGATCTTCTCCTTGCTGCCGATCATGTACTGCTTCTTGGCCTTGTCGTAGTACAAAAGCCCGTTCGCGCTGATGATGGGACGGTCGGCCTTGGCCTCCTTGCGGCTGAGGAAGGTGCCGTACGGCTTGAAGGGGTCGTCGCTGGTGAGGAAGATGCCGGAACCGATGTCCGCACCGGTGTCGTCGCTCAGCGAATCGCCCACGGGGATGAAGACCTCGAGCGGATCGATGCGCCCGCTGAAGCGCATCCAGTCCTTGTTGATGCCCGGGCAGTCGTGCAGGATCCGCGTGCTGCCGGTGAAGGTGAGCTCCTTGCTGCTGGCCTGCAGCAGCACATCGCCGAAGTAGTCGAACGCGGGGCTCAGCTGGAAGCGCTCATCCTCACCGATGCGGCCGCGCGCATAGGTCTGGTTGGCCGTGTCCACGTTCACGTTGGCGAAGTGGAACTTGAACGCCTTCTTCGTCTCATCCACATAGTCGTAATCGCCGCTGGCGTTGTAGTTGCGCTTGGCCTTGATGTTGACCGTGGCGTTGTAGATGGTGTGGTACTTGGTGACGGCGTTGGCCAGGATCACGGCATTGGTGATGGGGTCCATCTCCGCGTTGCGGCGGATGCGCACGCGGTTGCTGTCCGGCGTGATGAGCGCATCGGCCACCTGGATGTACTGCACGTCGTTGGCGGTGATCAAGTGCCGCTTCAGATCGTACCGGGCCTTGGGGGCCATGAAGCTGAGCGAGTCCTGGTCGGCACGGGTGCTGATGAAGTTGCTTCCGGAGAGCTGCAGGTCCTCGTTCACGGCGGCCACCTTGCGGTCGCTCTCCAGTTCCAGGTCGCCCTGGTCCATGTACCACTTGAAGCGGTCCATGTAGCACATGTACTGGTTCACCGGGAACTCCACCTTGGTCTCGTTGCCGTTGCTGACGAACTCGCCGATGCGCTCATCCAGCTTTACCGTCGCGTTCACGTTGTCCGTGCGGAACGCGATGCTCGCCGTGTCGCCCTCGGTCAGACGGAAGTCGCTGGTGTCCGCGTGCAGTTTCATTGTCTCGAACTGGAACAGCCGGCTCTTCAGCGTAGCGTTGGTGAAGTCCACAAGACCGGCGCCGGTCATGCCAGCGGGGGTCAGTTCGGTGCGGCCGTGCAGGTAGGCCATGGCATCGTACATCACCATCGGGGCGGCCCGCACCTCCGCCAGCAGCACGTCCTTGGCGGGCTCCAGGCGCAGGAAGACGTCGCTGGCATGGACATTCGGCACCTTCATGGTCGCACTGGTCGCCGCACCGTTGTACAACGTGTCGGCCATGCCGAAGGTGGTGTCCGGCGTGAAGTAGAGGTCCGGGCTGCTCGCGATCGTCGTCAGGTAGGTGAGGTCGCCATCGCCATGCAGGCCCTTGTCGTCGAGCTTGAGGGTGTTGGCGAACTTCGCCTTGCGACCGTAGAGCGGCAACCCACCATCGCCCGTGGGCCGCACGAAGCCGAGGGCGTAGTCCGGCTGCAGGCGGATGGGCTCCCGGATGTCCGGGAAGATGCCGCCGCTCATGAGCGTACCGGCGAACGTGAGGCCTTCGTTCGTGAAGTCGTCCAGGCTGTCCAGCTGGAACGGGTCGCTCTTGTAGTAGAACTTGTCGCGCTTGTAGGCCCCCTTCTGGATGTGGCCCCGATCATAGAACACGTAGCTGTCGCGCGTGCTGTTGAACTTGGGGTATTCCGGATAGCGCGGCATCTTACGGCCGTCCTTGATCACCGTCTGGTTGCCGCTCTTGTTGTGCGGCTCGTCGATCTCCAGCGTGCCGGTCACCTTCTCCAGCACGTTCTTCACGGGCACCAGACCATACTGGCCGCTCTCGTCCGGCTCGAAGCTGTCCGCCAGGAAGCTCACGCTGTCCACGTTCAGCAGGTCGATGATGAAGTTGTCGTAATGGAAGAAGTACTCCTTGCCGTGGAAGTTGAGCTTGCCGGCCACCACCTTCCCCGCGAAGGTGAAATCGCGGTTCTTCTTCAAGGTGACCAGCCGGTCCGTGGGATAGATGCGCACATCCTGTGAATCGCTCAGGATGATCTTCGCCACGCCTTGCAAGGCCAGGTCGTTGTTCAGGAGGTTGAGCGTGGCGTTCACCCCTGCGTCCGCATTGCTGTTGAATTGCAGTACGTCGTAGTCCATGCGGCCACCGGAGTTGAAGATGTGCTCCCTCAACCGCGGGAGCACGTGCACCTGCTCGGTCTCGGCGTCGTACGTGAGGTAGCGTCGCACGGCGAGGTCCATCAGCAGCGCGATCACCTGGGGCTTCTGCAGCTTGGTATCCACCGCGAAATCCGTGGCCGTGAAGTCGTTCCCGGCCTTCTTGCTGAAGTCGTACAGGCGTGCGATCGGATGGATGGCGTCCACGCCGAGCATGGCGTTGTAGCGCGCGGCCTTGAAGTAGTTGTAGCTCTCGAAGATGGCCTTGGTCTGCGCACTGCCGCGCAGGTTGCTCAGCTCCAGCAACGGATCGCCCTGTTTCCAGCGGATCTCCTCCACCTGCATGTCCAACTGGTGGTAGCTGTCCCAATAGGGCGCCTTGCCCATGCCCTCATCGCTCTTGATCAGCGTGAGCGCCTTCTTGTCCTTCAGGAAGCGCAGGCTCACGCTCCCGTGCCAGATGGAATCCTTGTCCAGCTTGATGGTCATGTCCACCGACTCGCTGGTGACCTTGTCCGGCGTGATGGTGTACACAAGCCCCTTGGTGAGGATGAAGGGACGCTTGTCGCGATAGAACGTGAGGAAGGCCGGCTCTTCGCGTGTGCCATAGCCCTGCAGCTTGGCGCCCTGCATGGTGAAACCGCCCTCGAAGTCCACGCCCTCCACGATGTCGCGGATCCGCATGCGGCGGTCGTAGCTCTCGAAGCGCGGATAGTTGGCGTTCTCGGTGGTCACATTGGCCAGCACCTTGTCCACCACGCGGCCGCGCAGGGTCCGCTCGAAGTAGGGGTCGTTGAAAAGCACGCTGTCCACTTCGATGTCGGGGCTCTTCACCCGCACCTGGTAGGGACCTGACCACTCAGCGAAGGTGGCTGCCGGTTTCAGCCCGGCGCGCTCCCACGTGATCTTGCCGCCCTGCCCCCGGAAGATGCCCTGGGTGGGGTAGTACGTGCCGCTGGTCCCAAGCACGACCGCGCTGTCGTCCTTGGCGAGGCACACCAGGTCCGTGGCGGCGAACACTACCTTGGGGATGCTGTCGAACGCGAAGGTGAACCGCGGCCCGCGCGTGCGCCACTGGACGCTCGCCCCCTTGTAGAAGGTGTTGTCCTTGAAGAGCGTGGCCCCCATGGCGATCAGGTCCGCCAGGTTCTGCTTGCGCGAGCTCCGGGCGGCGTTCTCCAGGCAGGTCAGGTACGTGTCCAGCTCGGTCGAAGGCCGGCCGCTGGCGCTGAAGGCGGTGAGCGAGCCGAGGTAATCCCTGAAATCCGGGAAGGCCGTGAACCGCTTCTTCAGCATCTGGTTCGACAGTTCCACGATGCGTGTGCGCTGGCCGACGCTGAAGAAAGTGCCGTTCCAGGCCGGCGCGAACTCTATCTCCATGAAGGGCTTGCCCTCCTTCTTGTCCGCCTCCACCAGGAAGGCCGTCATCTCCTGCAGGAAGGTCGCCTGGTCCGGGGAGAACGCCTTCGTCTGTGCGCCAACCCGCAACTGCAGCAGGCCGCAGGACACGGCAACGAGCAATGTGCGGTACAGCATGCGGATCGGGCGGCCGTTGATCATGGGCGTTGGCAGGCCAGCATGGCCCATTCACCTTCATGCAGATCGAGGAGCGGCCGCATCCCCACGGACCGCACGGACGCCTCCATGGAGGGCAGGTCGGCACGAATGAAGCCGCTGAGCAGCAGGATGCCTCCCGCCTTGAGCGCGGCCTGCATCCTCGCCATGTCCCGCTGCAGGGTGTTGCGTTCGATGTTCGCCAAAATAAGGTCGAAGGCCAGGGGTCCGAGGTCCTCGGCCGTTCCTTTCTCCACAATGATCCGGGAGCAACCGTTCATCGCCACGTTCTCCCGCGCGTTCAGCACCGCCTGTTCATCGATGTCCAGGGCCAGCACCCGCCGGGCCCCAAGCCGCTCCGCGAGCATCGCCAGGATGGCCGTTCCACAGCCGAGGTCGCACACGTCCCTGCCTTCCAGTTCCAGCGCCAACCCGCCCTCCGCCGGTCCGAGCATGGCGCGCAACATCATGCGCGTGGTGGCGTGGTGGCCCGTACCGAAGGCCATGCGCGGCGTGATGGTGATCTCGTGAGTGAACCCGGGCACCGAGGGGTGGAACTCCGCACGCACGCGCACGGCCCGTCCCACTTCAACCGGGGCGAAGCTCCGCTCCCACTCCGCGTTCCAGTTGCGCGGTTCCACCTCGCGCACCGTGCGGGACATCTTTACCGCCCCGGTGCCCATCAACAGCAGATCCGCCAGGGTGGTCGGGGCCATGGCGTCGGACCGGATGTAGGCCTTCACGCCGTGGGGCGTTTCCTCGAAGCTCTCGAAGCCCCGCTCACCCAGCTCGGCGATCAGGATGTCGCGCCAAGGCTCGGGCGGATCCAGCACGAAGTCGACCTCGGTGTAGCGCATGGTCGTTCCCGGGTTCAAGCCTTGTTGCGTTCCGCAGCCGCGCGGATGATGGCCAGGAACTGCTCTGCCACCAGGGACGCACCGCCGATCAGACCGCCATTAACGTCCGGGCAGGCGAACAGCTCCGCCGCGTTGGCAGGATTGCAGCTGCCGCCGTACAGGATAGGCACGCGATCCGCCACCTGGGGCCAGGTGTTGCGCAGTTGGGCCCGGATGTGCGCATGCATGTCCTGCGCCTGAGCCGGCGAGGCGGTGAGGCCTGTGCCGATGGCCCAAACGGGCTCGTAGGCCACCACCACGCGCGCCATCTCCGCATCCGTGAGCCCGTGCAGGGCCTCACTCAGTTGCTTCGCGACCACCGTCTCGTGGCGGCCCTGCTCCCGCTCCTCGCGTCGTTCGCCGCAGCAATAGATGGGACGGATGCCCAAGGCGAGCAGGGCCTTCACCTTGTCGCGCACGGCCGCGTCCGATTCGCCGTAGTACTGTCGCCGCTCGCTGTGGCCCACGATACAGAACGGCACAAGCAGGTCCGCCAGCATGGTGGCGCTGACTTCACCGGTGAAGGCCCCATTGGCCGCGGCATGGCAGTTCTGGGCGGCCACCTGCAGGGGCGAGCCCGAGGCAGCCTCGAGCGCATCGCGCAGGTAGGGAAAGGGGGGCGCCAACACCACCGTGGGCAAGGTGCCGGGCATGCCCTGTGCAAGGCCATGCACAAGCGCATCCACCAACGACCGGGTCCCCTGCCGGTCCTTGTTCATCTTCCAGTTGCCCGCTACGATGGTCTCCATGCTTCTTGGACGCTGTTCGGCGCAAAGATGGAGCCATGCCCGCGCCACCTCTCCGGCACCCCGGGGGATCATCAACAACGGATCGTGATCCCCGGGATCAGAAGCGCAGGGCGAACCCGAAATACGGGATGACCGGACCGAAGCCGGTGGCCAGGTCCTTGTTGTAGACCACGGCCACATCGGCCGCCAGGTCGCGGTGGATGAAGCGCATGCCCAGCGAATACACCGGGAAGGGGTCGTCAGCGAAGCTCAACCACCAGTTCTCGGTAACGATGGCCATGGGCTCCGTGAAGCGCCATTGACCGCTGACCCCGAACATGGGCCGGCGGGTGAATCCGACACCGTTCACGCCCCAGCCAGCATGGAAGGTGACGTGGGCCTCCTGTGTGCCGAACGTGCTCTGGGCCAGCACCGCGCCCATCTTCCGGCCTGTGTCCAGCGAGTCCTGGAACGGGGGATCGGTGCTGAGCTGGGTGCCGGTGGCGTACACGCCGGCCCACCAGCCCGGTTGGATCCGTTTGCCGCCCTTCACGCTGAGGAAGTAGCCCGGCAGCTTGTTCTGGTCCTTCCGCATGCTGGCCAGCACGCTCATCATCTGGAAGCCGCCGCCGATGCTCACTTCATCCAGCGGAGCGAACCAGGCCGAGTGGACCAGCACGTAACTGTTCTGGTAGTAGCCCTGCCCTTGCTCCAAGGGGATGGCGCTGGGCGCGAAGAAGGTGTGGCTCGCGTGCGGATTGTTCTTCCAGGTGCTGAAGACGCGCTTGTACCGCGGCAGCGGGGCCGTGGCCAGGGCGCTCAAGGCCACCACCAAGCCGACGACCAGGGAACAGATCCTGTACATGCGCATCCCGAAGGTAGGTGCTCACCACGTAGACGCGATCGGGTCCTCGGGGTGGCCCGTACCCGATCACTTCAGCGCTGCTTCGGCCCCGGCCAGGGTGGGCACGTCGTTGCAGTGCCACTGCCCCATCACGCGGCCATCCTTCAGCAGCACCACGCCGGGGTTGCTCCGGATCATCGTCTTCAGGGTCACCTCGTCGCAGGTGACGAAGTCGAAGGCGAGCTGGTGCTCGTGGCGGAAGGCCTCCACTTCATCCAGTCCGGTGGCGGTGGCGCCGTACACGTACCAACTCTTCGCGTAGGCCTCGTCCGTGAGCTGCTTGATGGCCGGCAGGCAACCGGTGGCCGCCTTGTCGATGTTCTTGGCCACGATCAGCAGGACCGGTTGGTCGGCGGAGAGCACGTCCGCGGTGATGTCCACACCGTCGCGGTCCATCAGGCGGAAGTCCTGCACCGGGCTGGGCACGCCGGCCTCCTTCACCTCGATGCGGCGGTCGACGTAGACCCAGGTGCTATCGTCCCACGGGTACTTGCCGGCGCTGTTGAACTCCTTGCTCTCGCCGGTGACCTTGTTCTTGTAAATGACGAAGATGTCCTGCACCGGGGGCTTGCCCATCTGCTGCTGCTCCACGATGCTCTTGCCCACGGCATAGGCGCGGTAGTCCTTCAGCGGCAGGTGCGCGTAGCCGTACCAGATGAAGCCCAGGGTGATCACCGAGACCCACGCGGCGGTGGTCCATTCCGCGCGCACACCGGTGATGAGGCGCTTGATCAGCAGGTAGCCGGCCAGGCCGGCCAAGGTGAACCACAGGAAGAAGCTCCAGCCGAAGACCCAGCTCCAGATGGCCACCACCAGCAGGCCGCCCGGCAGCAGCACCTTGTCCTCGTCCGCCGTGTTGAAGCCGATGCCCGGGCGCTTGAACACGCTGACGAGGAAGATGGGGATCACGAAGACGAGGAGGATCACGTCCTTGGTGAAGCTCTCCCACGGGGTGAGGCTGCGACCGAGGGAACCTTTCATCGCATCACCGAAGCAGCCGCAGTCGGTCACGCAGGTAACGTCGTGCATCTCCTTCACACCGTTCACCACCACCTCGTACTTCCCTTGGGGATCGCAGGTGGCCGTGTAGGCGGTGAGCCAGCCGAAGAAGAGGGTGAGGATCAGCAGCGCCCAGGTGGCCAGCTTCATGCGGCCGCCCACAAGCACCGCGAAGCCCAGCACCACCTCGCCCGCGCAGGCCAGGATGGCCAGGGCCAGGGCGTAAGGCTCCAGGAAGGTGAGGTTCAGCGCGCTCTCGGCGAAGTACTCCTCCAGCTTGTAGCTGAAGCCGAGGGGATCGTTGGCCTTCACCAGGCCGCTGACGATGAAGGTGCCGCCGACGAGGATGCGGCAGAGGTGCAGGAACCACTTCATGGTGCGGGATGCCGGCGTTGTTGGAGCAGGCGCGGCGAAAATAGGAGGCGGCCTGCGCGCACCTCCGCGATCAACGATCGGTTAACAACAGCGCCTCAGCGCACCTGGCCCTTGTGGGTGCGGCGGACGGCTCCGGTGGACAGCGCCGTGGCACTGGCATCGGCCGTCGCCGTCATGCGGCGCTCGTATTCGCTCATGATGGACTGCACCTGTTCGCGGATGCGCTGGTCATACGCATCATCCCAGCTCAGCAGGCCCGTGGCCGGCTCGAAACGCGCCTGGCCCATGGGCAGATCGAAGAAGCTCAGGTCCATGTCGGCGATGCGCTCGAAGAGCGTCATCTCCACGAACACGTCCTTGGTCTTCTGTCCTCCCTCCCATTCCAAGCCATGCGTGTCCACCGTGAAGCACTTGGTCTGGTGACCGGGCGCGGTGAAGCGCAGCACGTAGCGCGCGTTGTTCTCCAGGGTGTAGGCATACAGGCCCAATAATCCGGTCTGTTCCGTGTGGACCTTCACCCCGTCCTTGTAGACCTTCACCGTGGCCTCCGGGATCACCGAACCGGTGAGGTACTCGGTGACCACCCCGTGCACACGGAGCTGGTACGCGTGCGCGCTCACATGCGCAAGGGCGACCAGCACTACCAGCAAGCACTTCCGAGCGTTCATCGCGTGCACCGGCCGCGGCTGTAAGCGCGTTCCGGCGGGCGGCGAAACTACCCGCGCCGATCGCGGGATCCAAGCGTGAAAGACGTCCGGGGCAGGGGATCGATCAACAGGCGATCGTTGATCATGGACATTCATTCCCGCCAACGCCTTCCGGAGGACTTACCTTTCACCCGATCGATCCCGGAGTTCCATGGCACGCCTCATCCTTTCCGCCCTCATCGCCTTCACCGCCCTGCACCTGTCCGCGCAATACACGGCCACGGTGAAGACGACGGTCGTGAAAAAGGAAAGCACCGAGTGGCGCTCCTGGAGCGATGCGTCATGCACGATGAACTTCCCCTCCCTCTGGGTGGCCGAAGGTTCCGGACCGAACGATCGCGTGGCACGCTTCCTTGCGCCGGACCTGGGCGATGGCGGAACACCGGAACAGGTGGAGGTCTTCATCCGCGATGCGGGCAGTGCCGACCTGGCGACCGCCGCGGCAGCGCTGGAGCGCTCGATCCGCGAAGAGGACAGCAGTGCACAGATCTCCGCCGGCACACAGGATGGCGACGACCGCGTGATCGACCATACGGGCACGGTGAACGGTCATCCCGTTCAGGTGCACATGCGCACCCGCCTTCACAAGGGCCGGCTGCTCGTGCTGAAGTACTCTGCCGATCCCCAGCGCTTCGCGGACGACCTGTACCTGGCCGAGGCGATGTTCGCCTCCTTTGGGTGGAAGTGAGCGGTCAAGCCCCCTCCTCGAGGCGGATCATCGCGAACACCCCGTAGTTCACGATGTCGAGGAAGTTGGCATCGATGCCTTCGCTCACCAGCGTGGCACCGGCGTTGTCCTCGATCTGCTTGATGCGCAAGAGCTTCATCAGGATCAGGTCCACCAGGGAGCTCACGCGCATACTGCGCCAGGCCTCGCCGTAGTCGTGGTTCTTGCGCAGCATCAGGTCGCGCGCCTGCTGCATGGCGGCCTGCACCTTCGCCGAGGCAGTGGCCGCATCCAGGTCCGGGCTGTCCACCACGCCCAGCTCCAACTGCACCAGCGCCATGGCGGCATAGTTGATGATGCCGATGAGCTCGGGCCGGATCCCCTCGCCCACCTTGCTCTCTCCCACGGTCTGCAGGGTGCGGATGCGCTGGGCCTTGATCAGGATCTGGTCCGTGAGCGAGGGAACGCGCAGGATGCGCCAGGCCGTACCGTAATCGTGGGCCTTCTTGGTGAAGAGCGCCAGGCACTCGGCGATGACCGCGTCATACTGCTGCTGTGTGCGTTCCATGCGCGGCGAAAGTACCAGCGTCAGGACTGCCGACGGCGTCGCCAGAGGATGCCGCCGCCGATCGCGACCACGCACGCCCCGGCGATGGGGATCCAGAGCGGCATCCCTGCACCGGGATCAGTGGCCCCATGCTCCGCGGCTTGGGCGTTCCGCAAACTGTCCTCCGCCATGCGCTGCCGGAACTCCATGCGGTCCAATACTGCCTGGGCCTCCTTCCGCGCGAGGCTGTCGTTCAGTGTGACCCGTCGCTGCTCCGCACGGGCGGCGCAGTCCGGATCGTTCAAGCGCTCGCAGGCTTTCACCAGGCAGCCGCACGCCTTCTCCTCCACCGAACGCAACTGCAGGTCGGCCGCCGTGGATGCGGCCGCCTCGCAATGACGCCGGGCCTCCACCGCATCGCCTTGGTCCAGGGCCAGCAGACCGAGGCTCGTCCGCACCTGGGCCATGCCGGGTTCATCGCCCAATGAATCGCGCAGCGCCAGGCTCGCCGAAAGCCAGTACTGAGCGCTGTCGGTCCGACCGAGCAAGCGGTGCACCTCCCCGATGTCATGCTGCATCACGGCCTTGCCTGCCCGGTCGTTCACGCGCAGGCGGTCCATCAAGCTTCGGCGGTACAGCGCCAGCGCACCTTGCAGATCGCCACGATCCTGCGCCAGCAGGCCGAGGTTGCCCAGGGCGCCAGCCCTGCCGGAAATATCATCGGAAGCCTCCGTCATCCTCAGCAATTCCTCCATCAGCCCGCGGGCGCGCACGGTGTCGCCCAGTTCCCGGTGAATGCCACTGAGGTTGTTCATCGTGATGGCCCTGCCGCGATCATCACCCAGCGCCTCGAAGACAGGGATACACTGTTCGTACTGCTCCAACGCCCGCAGCAGATCCCCCTGCTGGTGGAACACCGCACCGAGGTTGCTGTGCGCACCGGCAATGCCCCGTTGGTCCTTCAACGACCCGTAAATGCCAAGCATCTCCCGGTAGGCCATCACGGCCGCGTAGTGGTTGCCCGTGAGCACATAGGCCATGCCCTTGAAGTTGAGCGCAAAGGCCTGCCGCGGCAGGTCGCGCCGGGCGGTGGCGAGCTCCTGCAGGGCCATTGCCAGCGTGAGCGCACTGTCGGGATCCTGGTAGATCAACGTGCGCAGGGCCTCGCCCGCCGCGCGCATGCGGGCACTGTCCGGCCGTGCATCGTCCTGCCAGACCGCGATAAGGCTGTCCTGCTGGGCGGGCAGGTGAATGCCCAAGCTCAGCGCCAAGGTGACCAAAAGGTTGTACCGCAGGGACATGCGGCGAATTTCGAGCATCGGACGCGCTCACGCGACAGCCGCCGTGGCAGTACTTATCCAAAGCGTGCGGGCCGGTGTGCGTTCGTTAACGCCAGGTTGGCGGGGCCTCAAACCGGGTCATCGGCTGTGCTCACCGGCTCCACGCGCTCCACGAAGTCAAAGCCCAAAGCGCCGTTCCGTACGCAGCAGCGCAGGCTGTCGAGCGTGGTGAGCTGCTCCTTGAGCCCGCGGTCCATCTCCAAGCGCTTATGGTCGCCGTGGATCAGCACGCGGATCTGAGGGCCATCCTTTCGCTGAGCGTTCACCTCCACCACGGGGACCGTTTCGCACGTCTCCTGTTCGTCCGCCGCCACGCGGTTCCCGAACGAGAGCGCGGCCAGCATCACCATCGGCAAGGTGATCCAGTTCACGCCGCCCGCCGCGAACAGACCGACGGGCCCGGCCGCGCGGCGCTGACGAAGCGTGGCGATGGCCCAGGCGAACACTATACCACCGACCAAGCCCAGCGCGACCAGTGGCCCCACCTGCAGGGTGTTCTCCAACCCGGCACGCCATTCGGCCACCAGGAGCAACATGCCCACGACAAGCTGTACCGCGTAGCGGTTCCGTTCCCACCAGCGTGACACGCTCCAACCCTGCGCGGCATCGACCTCGGCCCGGTGGGTGGTCATGTCCGTTTCAACTTCCTCATCTTCATCCTCATTCTCCAGTTCATCATCATCATCATCATCATCATCATCATCATCCCAGGGCTCGCTGGCGTCCATCGGCACCGCATGCCCGAACGCTGCGTGGCGGCGCCATTGCATCATGGCCACCATGAGGTTGAACAGGACAACGATGCCAAGGAGCACGCCGAGCAAGGCCAGGTAGCGCAGCGGGCCGCCCGCGTTCCGCAGTTCGAACACGGCCCACGCGCACAGGAGCAGGACCACACCGAGCCCCCAAGCGCGCGCTTTACCGCTTGTGCTGCGCAGGAACCATCGCAGCGCTGCCCAAACGAGCAGGCCGAGGAGCATTGCCACGATGAACGGAAAGCGCAGTGCCAGTTCGAGCAGCTTGGCGATCAGCAGCGTCACGTCGTCTGGACGTTGTTCCGGGTGCGCCAACAGGTGCTCCTCCAGCAAGGCGTTCCAGCGGGTGATCAGCGTATCCGACCGGTCCACATCCCATACCATGTTCTCCTCCGCATCGGACCAGCTGGCCATGCCGATGGGCGCGTTCAGCAGTGCAGGGTCAACACCGGCCATTGGCGGAAAGAGGCGCACATCCACGTTGGCCGCCAATGCATCGGTCCACTCGCGCGGAACGGCGGATGCGTCGAACACCAGCCTTCTTGTAAGGCGATCCTTGCACGCGAACGAGATGACACCCCGCTGCCCGGCCTTCAGCTCGAAGCGGTAGTGACCGTCGATGCGGGTGGTGCACACCTCCACCGGCAACCCGGTGCGTTCCATGCGCACCACCGCACCGCGCATCGGCATGCGCGTGGTCGCTTCGCGCACGATGCCCTCCACACGGATGGCCTGGGCCATGGATGCCGCGAACAGCAGGGGCACCACGAACAGGCGCGCAGGAACGGGCATTGTACGAATTTCGCGCTTCACCGCACACCATGCCCGCCATTCCCCTGCGCATCAAGGACCGGCTCATTACACTGCACGGTCCGGCAGTGATGGGCATCCTCAACGCCACGCCCGATTCCTTCCACGGCGACAGCCGGGTGGATGTGGACGGCGCGTTGCGGCTGGCTGAACGGATGCTGACCGAAGGCGCGGCCGTGCTCGACATCGGCGGCGCCAGCTCACGCCCCGGGTCCGCCGAAGTGGATGCAGCGGAGGAACTGCGGCGCGTGCTGCCCGTGATCGCCGCGGTGCATGCACGCTTCCCCGAGGCCCTGATCAGTGTGGACACCTGGCGGGCGGCGGTGGCGCGCGAAGCCGTGGGGGCCGGTGCGGGCCTGGTGAACGACATCGGCGCGGGGCTGCTGGACCCGGAGATGCTGCGCACCGTGGCCACCCTGAACGTACCCTACATCGCCATGCACATGCAGGGCACGCCGGCCACCATGCAGCAGGCGCCGCACTACGACGATGTCGCCGCCGAGGTGACGCACTTCCTGAGCGAGCGCCTGCACGCCTGCCATGCGGCCGGCATTGCGGACGTGCTGGTGGACCCGGGCTTCGGCTTCGGCAAGTCGACCGGCCACAACTACACCCTGCTCCGCGAACTGCCACGGATGGTGGCACTGGGCGCACCGGTGCTCGTGGGCGTCTCCCGCAAGCGCATGATCAACGAGGTGCTGGGCACTTCACCTGCCGGGGCGCTCAACGGCACCACGGTGCTGAACACACTGGCCCTCCTGGGCGGAGCGGCGGTGCTCCGGGTCCACGATGTGCGCGAGGCCGTGCAATGCGTGCAGCTCGTGCAGGCCTTCCGCAGCTGACCGGTCACTCCGGTGCGGCCGTGGAGTCCGCGGGCGGCGGTGGCGCGGTGGTCTTCAACGGCCTGCGCCCCTTGCGGCGCTTGTAGTAACCATTGAAGGTCTTCTCATACTCGTCCATCGCCCGGGCCAGCATCGGTCGCATGCGCTCGGTGTACTCGATGTCCCAGCTCATGTTGCGCACGCTCTGCTTGTAGGAGGCCTCCCCCAGCGGCTGCTCGAACATGCTGAAGTCGAACTCGGCCAGCCAGGGAAATAGCGTCATCTGTACGTCCATCTCGTAGAACGGCACATCGGGATAGGCGGGCACTTCCTCGGTGTCGATGTTGATGTGCTTGGTGACAAGGCCGTCCTTGCTGTACCAAACAGCATAGCGCCAGCCCCGGTCCAGTGTGAACTCGTAGTGACCATCTCCGCGGGAGATCACTTCCGCCTCCTGCTTGCCTGCCTTCAGCAGGCGCACCTTCACCCCCTTGATCGGATCACCCGTGAAGTGGTCGGTGACCTTGCCGCTCAAGCGCACATAGAACCGCTGGGCGGACGAACCGACGGTGATGCAGATGGCCAGCAAGACGAGCGCGGACCGGAGGATGTTCCGGACGCTACGGCATGCGACCGAGCGCCGGCTCGCCACCGGATCGCATCTTCGCAAGCCCTGACCCGCCCCATGAACCTGCTCCGTTCGCTGCGCGCCTCCGAGAACTTCCATATCGTGCTGTGGTTGTTGAAGGACCTGTTCTGGGTGATGGACCTCAAGGTGGCGGGCACGGTGATGGTGGTGCCCACCCTGGTGATGGCCTTGTGGATCGCGTGGCGATCGCGCGCGGATGTGGGCGAACTGCTCCACAGCCTGGCCGTGGTTTGCTGGATCACGGCGAACGGCACCTGGATGATCGGTGAGTTCTTCTTCGCCGACACCAAACGCCATGTGGCCATCCCCTTCTTCGTGGCCGGGCTGGCGCTGGTGGGGTGGTACTACCTTGTGCTGCTGCCGCGTGGCAAGGGTTCCGCAACGCACTGAAGGACCTTGTTCACGCACACGTAACACGCCGGCCACCTCTTTGGCACCATGGCCTCCGCACTTTCCAAGCTCCGTAGACGCACGCACCGCACGCTCCGCATCACCCTTGCCTGGGTGGCCGCCGGGCTCCTGGCCGCCTTGTGGGAGAGCAATGTGCTTGCGGACCATGGGCTTCCGCCCGAACGCATGGCCGTGCTCGACCGCTACTTCTGGCGCATGGCCCTGGGCGGTCTGCTCGGCGGCGGCGTCTACATCTTCCTGCTGCGCGACCGCCTGCGCAAACTGCCCTTCCCCCAGGCCTTCGGCATCGTGGCCATCGCCGCGCTCGTGGTGCTGATCGGCCTCCATGTGCTGCGCTCGCTGGTCGTGCCGGACCTGCTCCCGCTGCAAACGCTCGCGCAGCGCCTGTTCACGCTCGACTTCCTGGGGCAATGGCTTTTCGCCTGCCTCCTCATGGGCGCCACCATGATCATGGTGCGCTTGAACGACCAGTTCGGCAGCGGCGCCGCCGGATTCCTCCTCGGCCGATACTACAAGCCGCGCCAGGAGCTGCGCATCTTCATGTTCCTGGACCTGCGGTCCAGCACCACCATCGCCGAACGGATCGGTGACACCCGGTATTTCCAACTGCTCAATTCCATCTTCTCCGACATCACCGATGCGGTGGTGTACAGCGGGGGCGACATCTACCAATATGTGGGCGACGAGATCAGCATTTCCTGGCCGTTGCACCGGGGCATCCAGCGGCAGAACTGCCTGCGCTGCTTCTTCGCCATCCGGGACAAGCTGCGGGCGCGGGCGGCGCACTACCGCAGCCTCTACGGCATTGAGCCCGTGTTCAAGGCCGGCATCCATTACGGCCAGGTGACCACCGGTGAAGTGGGTCTCGTGAAGAAGCAGACCATCTTCAGCGGTGATGTGGTGAACACCACGGCGCACATCCAGACCATGTGCAATGAACTGGGCGTGGACCTGCTGATCAGCAAGGAACTGCTCGATGTGCTGGTGCTGCCCACCGACGGCTGGACCGTTCGCCACCTCGGTCGGGTGAACCTGAAGGGCAAGGTGCGGGAGATCGAGCTTTACCACGTGGATCGCCAGGGCGTTTGAAGGAGCGGTCAAGGGGCCTCGTACACCTGCCCGGCCCAACGGACACGTACCGTGCCATCCCTGCCAGAACGCACCACAGCGTCCTCCAGCAGCAGGTAGGATCGAAGGTCTGAAGCACGGTCCACCACGGTGCGCTGGCCCAGGCGATAGGTGCGCAGTTCGCGATCGAGGTCCGGGTAGAGGATGGTGGAACCCCGCACCTGCCAGCTCTCCGGCACGTACGGTTCAATGATCTCCACGCCGCTGCTGTTGACGGTGTACCACTTGCCCTTGTCCACCCAGGTGACCACGCTGTCCTGCACGAACAGATCGGTGGGAAAGGAACGCGCGAGCTCCCGCACACCGTCCACGGTGTATTGCCGGAACGCCCCGGTGGCGCTCAGGTAGGCCACATGCCCATCACCCGCCACGAAACGCGCCGGCCGCAGCTGCTCCACCTCCCGCTTGCGGCCCGCATGGAAGATGCGGAACACGCCGGAGGCCTCATCCATGTAAGCCACCACATCCATCCCCGGCGATACGAGGGCATAGTCGGCGCTATCGCACAGCACCGTCAGTTCGCCCCGGTAGCACAGATGCAGTTTGCGCGTGGAGCGGTCGTGGAAGACGAGCGTATTGGCACCGGCCTTCCACTGCGGGGCCTCCGCCGTGCGTGCCACGTCGGCCACGGGAAAGGACCGGCCCTTCCAATACACGTTCAGCACGCCATCGGCCAGGTCGTGGAAGACCACCAGGCTGTCGTGCACGGAGAACGCCCCCACCTCGCGGCCCAGGCCGATCGGCCGGTCCGTGCGGGTGACCTGCAGCGTTGGCCCCTGCCGCCAGGCGATCATGGTGCGCGAGGCCTTCACCTGTTCGTGCAAGGCGGCGCTATCGGCCAGCAGCCCCGTGGTCAGGGTGGAGACCTGACCGTCCATGAAGAGCATCAATCGCCCGTCGCGGGTGGCATAGGCCAGCCGGTCGCCCATGGGCCAGGTGGCCAGTGGACGGTGCTTCTCAAGCGGAATGAAGGCACCGGCCCGGAACACGCCGAACCGGTCGCCGGTGGCGAGGTAAGGGACCGCGGTCTGCGCATGCACGCAGGCGGCCGACAGCAAGCACAGCACGATGAGCGACCACATACGACGCATGGGCGAAAACTACTTCGGTGCAGGAGGACGGAACAAGGGAAGGCGACAGGGCGGCATCGGAGCGCGGCAAGTCGGTCAAGGAAGGCGCTCGCGGTGCACCACATGGGCGCG
>JAXLVG010000012.1:0-126580 GCA_046329115.1 Flavobacteriales bacterium
CGGCATCGAAGCGCATGCGCGCAGCGTCCACCGGGCAGGGCGCCACGTGCAGGCGCGCCGGGTCCGCACCTTGGGCGATCAGGCGTTCGCGGTAGTTGGCGGCCACGGTGACGCAGGCGCTCGCGGTGCGCAGCTGATCCTTGATCATCCGCTGCAGGGACCGGTCCAACAGACCGCCGGCGGCCCATTCCCCCACCTCCACCATGTACTCGTTATGCGGTTCGAAGTAGTCCACCGCGTATGGGATGCCCGTGCGCCGGTGCACCCCGTGGGCGAAACCGCCGGCCACCACGCCGCGCGCCATGATGAAGGAGCCCCCCTCGCGACGGGCGATGGTCGCGATGCGCGGCACCATGGTAACCCGGTCGTACGCCCGCGCGAGCGGTCGCGGTCCACGGCTCGCGTGCAGGGGTACGTGCACCACACCGGCTGGCAGCGGCTCCAGCCCCGTGGCGGGCGGGGTGCCGCGCTCCACGGTGATCAGTACGATGCGGGCGGCCAGGCCCTCCTGGAGCACCATGCGCAGCGTGGGCAGCACGGTGGCCTGCGTCAGCGGCTCGTGCAGGCTCCAGTAGTCCAGGAAGAGCAATGTCCGCACCGGTGCCATCGTCAGAGGATGGGTAGTCCGTCCCGCGTCCGCCGCACATAGGGATCGCCATTGCGGTAGTTCTGGAAGCGGAACGGAAGCCCCCGCCCGCGCAGCCGGTTGCGCTCGTCCACCAGGAACATGATCATGTACATGGCGCCCATGAAGGTGGGCATCAGCGGGATCTTGAAGCGCACCAGGGCGCCGAAGTTCGGCGTGGTGATGCCCGTGACGAACCCGTAGAGCAGGGAGAAGATGACGCAGGTGAGGATGAGCGGATTGCCGGTGATGGCCGAACCAAGGAAGACGATGCGCGTCTTGATCAGCATCCGCACGAAGACGGACAGCACGAAGAGGTTCTCCAAGCCCGCCAGCACCATGACGAAGTTGTTGCACTCCGTGATGAACGGCCGGAAGAGCGTGGCCGTGGTGGCGATGGGGAACTTTGAGAGCACACTGCCCCAGGTGGCCTCCATCTCCCCCACGTCGAAACGGTTCGTTCCGTACTCCTCGTTCTGCAACAGGTCCTTCTGCGTGGCCAGGATGTTATCCAAGGCCAGCTGCAGGGAGAACTGCCCGAGCTGATCGCCCAGTGCGGTGAGCAGTGCGAGCACCCCGAAGGAAAGGCCCACCAGCATCACCGGCAGGGCCAGGTACTTGATGGCCGCGTTCTGGATGCGTGAGACCCGCGCATAGGATATCCACACGGCGCACATGGGCAGCATCACCATGAAGATGTACGGCTTGATCAGGATGATCAACGTGAGCGCGATCGCCATGGTGACCAAACTGGCCAGCCGGTCCACCCGTCTGAACCAGAAGTTGTCCAACGCATGGATGAACCAGCAGAAACTGCTGAAAGTGATGGTGTCCTTCAGGATGGAGGAACCCCACATCACCGCGCTCGGCATCAGCAGCACGGCGACGGCCAGCTCCCGGTGGATGCGCGGGAAGTAGCGGTAGAACGTGAGATAAAGGCGCCAGATCCCGATGTAGGACACGCTGGCCACCACCACGGTGGTGATGAGGAAGCTGTTCAGGCAGAGGATGGTGAAGGGCGTCACCAGGCGCACCACCATGTACTGGCGGTCGTCGAGGTACACGTACGTGTACGGTTTGCCCGTCTCCTCGGTGAACACCTCCCGCGCCATGAGCGTGTTCTCGCCCAGCCACACCTTCAGGAACGCCATCGGGTCCACGAAGGCGAGCTTGCTCAGGGCGACCGACGAAAAGAAGTACCCGGTGGTATCGCCGCCCTCGTAGTAGTAGAAGTAGATGAAGCTGAAGAAGACCGCGCCGATCAGCTTGGCGAACAGTCCGGGGATGAACCAGCGGTACTCCGGCCGCTTCTTGATCCGCATGTTCTTCTGCCGGGCGAAGTAGAGATACACCAGCACCAGGTAGAAGAACAGCCCCAGGTACTCCCAGTAGGCCAGGTGCACGATGCCGTAGTAGGCGACATACATGACCCGTGGACGTCAGATCCTGCCGCGCGACGGAAGCCGCATGTCAGTGGTGGTAGCCGCTTCCATGGAGTATGGCGTGCGCCCGGTAGAGCTGCTCGGCGAACAGCAGCCGGACCAATTGATGCGGAAAGGTCATCAACGACAAGGATAGCACCAGATCGGCACGTGCGCGCACGGCATCGGTGAGCCCATAGGCACCGCCGATCACAAAGGTGACCTCGCGCACGCTCTCATCGCGCCACTTGCCCAGCCGCGTGGCGAAGGCCCTGCTGTCCATGGCCTGGCCCGTGGCATCGAGGGCCACCACCCGGCCGCCCCCCTCCAGGGCCTTCAACAGGCCGCGTGCCTCCTCCTGCCGCTGCGCCTCCGGATCGCGGAGCCCCGAGGCCGGCACCACCACCTCGCGCACCGGTGACCACACCCCCACCCGGCCCAGGTAATGGGCCACCCCCTCCTGCACGAAGCCCCGCTCCGTGCGCCCTACCATCACGATCCGTGTCCGCATCCCCGTTACGTTGTTCACAAGTGCCGGCCATTGTTGCCACCCGGCTGGCCCGATGTTTGCGAAATTCGCTCGCGAACGACCCTCACCATGCAACGCGCACTCCTTTTCCTGCTCTCCGCCCTGTCCCTGGTACTTGCCAGCGCCCAAGCGGACGTGAAGGACCAGGTGACCTCCGCCCTCGGCAGCGGTAACGTTAATGCCCTGGCGGACAAGCTGGTACCCAGCGTCGACCTGACCGTCCTGAGCAGCAGCGACTACTACAGCAAGGCCCAGGCGTCCGCCATCCTGAAGAAGTTCTTCGACGAGCATGAGCCCCGGGGCATGCGCGTGGAGCACGAAGGCGCCAGCAAGCTCGGGGACACCTACTACATCGGGCCGCTGACCACCGCCAACGGCACCTTCCGGGTCACCTTCCTCCTGAAGCGGACCGGTGATCAGTTCCTGGTGCGCCAGTTGCGCATCGAACCGTTCAACAAGTAAGCGCGCGTGCTGCCCGAGGGGACGCTGGAGCTGGTGCAACGGGCCTTGGTGGAGGACATCCGCGAAGGCGACCACACCGCACTGGCCACCATCGCCGCCGATGCCCGTGGCGCCGCCCGGTTGTTGGTGAAGCAGGACGGCGTGCTGGCCGGCGTGGAACTGGCCGAGGCCATATGCGCCCACTTCGATCCGACCCTGAAGCTGCGCGTGCTGATCCAGGACGGCGCCTCCGTGAAGAGCGGTGATGTGGCCTTCACGCTGACCGGCGCGGCCCGCAGCATCGTCACCGTGGAACGCACGCTGCTCAACTTCATGCAACGCATGAGCGGCGTGGCCACCCTCACCCGCCGCTTCGTGGAGGCCGTGGAAGGCACAGGCTGCCGTGTGCTGGACACCCGCAAGACCACCCCCACGCTCCGGGCCATCGAGAAGTGGGCCGTGCGCATCGGCGGCGGCACGAACCACCGCTTCGGGCTGTATGACATGGTGATGATCAAGGACAACCACACCGACCTGGCGGGCGGCGTGGCCCAGGCCATCGTGGCGGCCCAGCGTTACCTGGCCGCCAACAACCTGCAGCATGTGCCCATCGAGGTGGAGACCCGGAACATGAAGGAGGTGGAGGCCGTGCTGGCCGTACCCGGCGTGCACCGCATCATGCTGGACAACTTCGCCCTGCCCGACATGCGCACCGCCGTGCAACGCATCGGCCGGGCCTGCGCCACGGAGGCCAGCGGCGGCATCACCCTGCAGAACGTGCGGGCCTATGCCGAGACCGGCGTGGACTTCGTCAGCATCGGTGCCCTTACGCACAGCGCCGGCAGCCTCGACCTGAGCCTGAAGGCCATGATCTGAACCCGATGAAGCGGCTGAGGCGCAAGCTCCTGTTCTCCCGCGCGCATCGCACGTTCATCCACTGGGCCAGGCGCATCGTTCCCCCGGGCTTCGACGGGTTCAGCCTGTACGCCATCGGGCGCTTCTTCTTCCAGGCCCTCGACCAAGGCAGGGTGGAGACCCGCGCCAGCGCCATCAGCTTCAAGGTCTTCATCGCCTTCTTTCCGGCGGTGATCGTGGTGCTCACCCTCATCCCCTACATCCCCATACCCGATGCGCAGGAACGCATGCTCGCCACCTTCCAGGAGCAGATGCCCGCGGCGGTCTTCGGCTTCATCGAGGGCCAGTTGCACGACCTACTGGTGAAGAAGCACGGCACCCTGCTCAGCGTGAGCTTCCTCGTGGGCCTTTACGCGGCCAGCAACAGCATCATGGCCTTCCTGCTCGGTTTCAGCGGCAGCAGCAACCTGAGCACCCACCACAGCCCCCTCAAGCAACGGCTCCTCAGCCTGGCCCTGCTCTTCGCACTCACCGTGCTGCTGGTGATCGCCATCCCTGTGCTCACCTTCAGCGATGCGGCCATCCGCTGGCTGGAGGCGAAGCATATCATCTTCGGGAGCCTGGAGAAGTTCGGGCTCTATGCCGCCAAATGGGGCATCAGCACCTTCCTGCTGCTGGTCATCATCGGACTGCTCTACCGCGCCGGCGATCCCCATGCCCACCGCTTCAAGCTGTTCAGCCCGGGTGCGCTGCTGGCGCTGTTCCTCATGCTGCTCATCAGCCAGGGGCTCGCCTACTTCTTCGAGAACGTCACCGACTACAACGCCCTGTACGGGTCCATCGGCACCATCCTCGCCGTGCTGTTCTGGATCTACCTGAACGTGGTGGCCCTGCTCATCGGCTTCGAGCTCAACACCAGCATCGGCCGGGCACGGCGCCATAACAGCGGCGAACTGCGCGTGCGCACCTAGCGCCCGCCCCCGACGACCGGATCCGGTACCTTCACCCCCCGTGAAGCACCCGTGCCGCCCGATCCCGCTGATCGCCTGCGCCCTCGCACTCTCCTCCGCCTGGGCCCAGCGCTTCGACCCGCTGCATCCACCGAACACCTACCGGAACGCGGACAATCCGCATTACTGGAAGAACGCGCCGCCCTACGAGGGCTACTGGCAGCAGGATGTGCACTACCGCATGAAGGTGCGGCTGGACGAGACCACGGACATCGGCACCGGCGAAGTGGTGCTCACCTATTGGAACAACTCGCCCGACACCCTGCGCGAGGTCTTCTTCCACCTTTACCAGAACGCCTACGACACCGGCAGCTACCTGGGCAGCCTGGAGGATGAAGGACGCCGCAGGAACAACGGCCCCGTGGCACGCCGCGGTACGGACCTGCTGCGGCTGCGCGTGGGTCCGAACGAACTGCGCACCGAACTGGACAACACCGTGCTGCGCGCCGAGCTGCCCGCACCGCTCGCGCCCGGTGAGCGCATCACCTTCGAGTACGGCTTCCGCACCCATTGGAACGGATGGCGCCGCATGAAGCTCTTCAACGCCTGGGGCTTCAAGCACTACGATGGGGCCCACTGGTACCCGCGCATCAGCGTGTACGACCGCAAGTTCGGCTGGGACACCCAGCAGCACCTGGGCAACGAGCTCTACGGCGACTTCGGCACCTACGATGTGGAGCTCGACATGCCCAACGACATGGTGGTGGAGGCCACCGGCTGGTTGCAGAACGAGGCCGAGGTGCTTCCGCCGGACCTGCGCGCCCGGCTGGACCTCCGCAACTTCAAGGACAAGCCCTGGAACGAGCGGCCGGCGGTGATCACCCCGTACGACCCGGCCGTGCGCAAGGTGTGGAAGTACCACGCGGAGAACGTGCACGACTTCGCGTTCACGGCGGACCCCACCTACCGCATCGGCGAAGCATCGTGGGAAGGCATCCGCTGCATCGCCGTGGCCCAGGAGCCGCATGCATCCGGCTGGCAGAACGCTGCGGACTATTGCGCCAAGGTGATCCGCGCCCACAGCGAGCGCTTCGGTCGGTACATCTACCCGAAAATGGTGGTGGCCGATGCCGCCGATGGCATGGAGTACCCCATGCTCACTTTGGACGGTGGCCGCGAGCCGGACTACCGGGGCCTCTTCGTGCACGAGATCGGGCACAACTGGTTCTACGGCATGGTGGGCAACAACGAGACCTACCGCGCCATGCTCGACGAAGGCTTCACGCAGTTCCTCACCGCGCGCGGCCTCATCGACATCGACGGCGACACGCTGGTGGAGGACCCGCCCGCCAACGCCTGGGAGGCCCGCTACCACAAACCGGAGCTGGCCCGCGAGAGCGAGGTGTACGCCGGCTACATGCGCGACGCCATCCGCGACCGCCTGCCCCCCATCAACACGCACAGCGACGAGTTCGGCTACTACGAGAAGCAGGGCTGCCGCGGCGGCTACGGGCACGTCTACTACAAGACGGCCACCATGCTCTACAACCTGGAGTACGTGCTCGGCGATGACCTGTTCCGTGCCGCCATGCAGCACTACTTCGCCCAGTGGAAGGTGCGCCATCCCTACGTGGAGGACTTCCGCCAGAGCATCATCGACTTCACCAAGGTGGACCTCAACTGGTTCTTCGACCAGTGGATCGAAACGGACAAGCGCATCGACTATGCGGTGAAGGGCGTGAGGCACCGCAACGCGGATGGCGGCCAGCTCATCCACCTGCGCCGGAAGGGCGCGATGCAGATGCCCCTGGACCTGACCGTGGTGGCGCGCGACGGCCGGCGGTACGCCTATCACGTGCCCAACACCTGGTTCGTGAAACGCACCAACGCCACGGTACTGCCGCGCTGGATCGGCTACGACGAACTGGGACGCGACCATGTCGTGCGCGTCGACGTGCCCTCGGGCATCGCCGATGTGATCATCGATACCACGTACAGACTGGCGGACGCCTACCAGCTGGACAACAGCCTGCGGGTGCCGTTCGAGACGGAGTTCGACCACCACGTGGGCAACCGGCCCGACCGGCGCACCTATGAGGGCTTCGTACGCCCCGACCTCTGGTGGAACGGACTTGACGGGGCCAAGGTGGGCGTGCACTTCCACGGTGACTGGATGCGTTACAAGCACAAGCTGTGGTTCACTGCGTGGGTGAGCACAGGCATGGGCCAGTACCTGCGCGAGGGCGCGCAACCCACCGACCTGACGCCCTTCCAGTTCAACTTCCGCTACGAGAACGGCACCGAGAAGCTCCTGAAAGGCTCCTCCGTGCATGTGGCCGCGCGCCACCTCGATGGGCTTGAGCTCTACAGCGCAGGCCTGCAGTGGCGCGTACCCGGCGACAACACCGAGCTCTACACCACCTGGCGCTTCCTGCTCCGGCGCGATAGCACGGACCTGCTGTACCTCCAGCATCCGGACGAATGGGAACCCGCCTCCCTGAACAGCGCGTGGGACAGTGGCCTGAAACGCCGCGTCGACCTGCTGGGCGGGCGCAGCAACGTCCGCTTCAACGTGCGCAACAGCGGTGTCGGGTCCGCCTTCCGCTACGCCCAGCTCACCTTGAGCGCGGTGAACGAACACGACCTCGGCAAACTGAAGCTCCACACGCGCGGCTTCCTGCAGTTCGGTACGGGCGACACCCCGCGCGAAAGCCGGCTGTACCTCGCCGGCGCTTCGCCGGAGGAGCTCATGGAGGACAAGTACCTGCGGGCTGGTGGCTTCTTTCCGTATGACTGGACCGGCCATGGCCGCGACGTGAACCACCTGCAGGCCGGCGGCGGGCTCAACCTGCGCGGCTACGCAGGCTACCTGGCCCCGGACCTGGACGAGCACGGCAACGTGATCCTGACCTACAGCGGCAACTCCGGCGCCTCCTTCAGCGCCGAACTGGACGTGGACGGCCTGGTGCGCCTGCGGCCGAAGGCCACGCGCAAGTGGCTGCACGTGGACGCCTACCTCTTCGGCGATGTGGGCAGCATGGGCTACCGCAGCACCACCGACGCCGGCACCGTGCGCCTGCGGCTGGCCACCCCGCGTGCCGATGCCGGTGCCGGCCTCGCCCTCACCGTGAAGAAGTGGGGCCCCTTGGTGGACGTGAACCCGCTGACCATCCGCTTCGACATGCCCTTGTTCCTGAGCAATGTGCCCGCCGGCGAAAGCGAGCACTTCGCGTTCCGCTATGTGGTCGGCATCGGCCGCTCCTTCTGATCCATGCGCATCGCCAGCCTCCTCTCACTCCTCCTGATCTCCATCACGGTCGGCGCGCAGGGCATCCTGGGCCGCTGGGCCACCTATGACGATGAGACCGGCCGGAAGCGGAGCATCGTGGAGATCAGCGAACGCGACGGCAAGGTGTTCGGCCACATCCGGCAACTGTTCCGCGACCCCGGTGAGGATCCGGACCCCACCTGCACCAAGTGCGACACGGACGATGACCGGCATAACAAGCGCGTCATCGGCATGGAGATCATCCGCGGGCTGGTGCGCGATGGAGCAGAATGGGCGGACGGCACCATCCTGGACCCCAAGAACGGCAGCGTGTACGACTGCAAACTGTGGCTGGAGGGTGGAAAGTTGAAGGTGCGCGGGTACGTGGCGTTCTTCTACCGGACGCAGACCTGGGTGCGGGAGTGAGCTAGCGCAACTGTCCATCGCTTCGGTAGTTTCGTCGCCGATGCGGATCACCAAAGCACTTTACCATCTCTTCGAGCACGCCTATCGACTTGGCTGGCGACGTGCCATTCATGTGATACGATTGAAGCGTTCGCCCAAAGGCGGTCTTCGCAGCATTGAGGCCCCGTGGCTCGGAGGCCGTGTGTTCGTCAGACCTGGCACCGCCGACATGGCCACCATCGATCAATTCCTGATCGGTCCCTATATGCCCGCGACCACGGGAGCTCCTCCGCTTACCGTGCTCGATTGCGGCGCCAACATCGGTCTCGCGGCCCGCTACCTCAAGCATGCCTATCCGGACGCCGTGATCGTCGCGATCGAGCCGGATGAAGAGAACCACCAACTGCTCAAGCGCAACCTCGAAGGCCTGGCCGGATGCCATGCCGTTAAAGCTGCCGTGTGGCCGACCGATGGCCGCGTTTCGTTGCAACGAGAAGGCTTGAGGCATTCAGCGTTCCGGACAAAGGAGGCCACGGGATCGGACGACACCATCGAGGCCCTGTCCATCCCCACCATCATGCAGCGCTTCGGCATGCAGCGCATCGGCTTGTTGAAAGTGGACATTGAAGGTGCGGAGCAGGAACTGTTCGGTGCGAACGACCTGAGCTGGCTCGTCCGGGTTGACCGCGTGGCCGTAGAACTGCACGACCTGTTCAAACCCGGCTGTGGGGATGCGTTCTTCAAAGCGATGGCCACCGATACCTGGACCTACAGGTTCTACGGCGAAGTGGTTTTCTGCGAGCGCATGAAGCGGACCGAAGCACGGCCCTGAACGGGAACGAAAATGACGGCGGAGCGCGTTGCCGACCAGCATCCACCGCGACTGCTGTATGTCTATCCGCGCCGGTCCACCTTCATCGACCGCGACATCACATCCTTGCAGGCGCACTTCGACGTGCGCACCTTTCAACTCGTCAGTGGGCCTTCCTGGTCGCTGCCGTGGCAGCTTCTCCGCCAGCTTTTCTGGCTGCTGAAGCACCGCGCATGGCGACACGATGTGCTCTGCCATTTCAGCGGCTACCACGCCCTGCTCCCCGCCCTGCTCGGCCGTCGCTGCTTCATCATCCTGGCGGGGAGCGATTGTGCAAGCATACCGGCCATCGCCTATGGCGACCATGCACGCCGGCTGATGGGATGGGCCTCGCGGACCGCGGCCGTCCACGCCACCCACTTGCTTCCGGTGCACCGGAGCCTGATCGAACGCGAACAGACCTACGCCGCCATGGTTCCGCGCCGCCAAGGCATCAAGGCCTTCGCACCTGGCTGCCGGACCCCATGGACCGAGGTGCCCTACGGCTTCGATGCCGGGTTCTGGACGCCGGACGACCACGCACACCGCGATGATCGCCTGTTCCTCTGTGTGGCCGGTCCTGCGGAACCAGGGAACCGTGTCCATGCGCTGAAAGGCGTCGACCTCCTGCTCGCTGCGGCCCGGCTGATGCCGGAAGCGCGTTTCGAAGTGATCGGGCTGGCTGACCCGCAGGCCTACAAGGGGCATCCCCCGAACATCCGGTTCACCGGGCGCCTTGGTGCCGAGGCCCTGCGCGAGGCCTACCGCCGCGCCGGCTGGTATGTCCAATGGTCGCTTTCCGAAGGCATGCCCAACGCGTTGTGCGAGGCCATGCTGTGCGGATGCATCCCCCTGGTCAGCGATATCTCCTCAATGCCGGAGATCGTGACCGGCTCGGGCCTGGTGCTGCGCCATTGCGATCCGGAGGAGGCGGCCACCGCTTGCAGGACCGCGCTCGAACTGACCACGGAGGACAGACGGCTCAGGCGCATTGCCGCCCGCGAGCGCATTGCCGGGCATTTCAGCGCCCAACGCAGGCTCCAGGCCTTGCTGGCCGTGTTGGGGCATGCACCCGGACCGGTGGCCGGTGCGGCATAAGCGTTGGGCCGTAACGTCCTTTCTTTGCACACCATGAAGAAGGTGCTTGTCACCGGCGGGGCCGGGTTCATCGGGAGCCACACGTGCGTGGAGCTCGTTGAGGCAGGCTACCTGCCGGTGATCGTGGACGACCTGCGCAACAGCCACGAACGCATCCTGGCCGGACTGACACGGATCACCGGCCGCGACCTGCCGGTGCACCGCGTGGATTGCAACGATCCGGAGGCGATGGAACGTGTGTTCACCGCGGAAGGGCCCTTCCATGGGGTCATCCACTTCGCGGCGTACAAGAGCGTGAACGAGAGCGTGAACGAGCCGCTCAAGTACTACACCAACAACATCGGCTCCCTTGCGGTGCTCATCGCGACCGCGCAGCGCCATGCGCTGCGCAGGATCGTGTTCTCCTCCAGCTGCGCCGTGTACGGCCAGGCCGATCGCCTGCCGGTGGACGAAACGGCTCCGGCCGAGCGCACCAACTCGCCCTACGGCTTCACCAAGGTTGCTTGTGAGCACCTCTTGCGCGACCTGGCCGTGAGCGACCCTGCCTGGCGGATGGTGTTGCTGCGCTACTTCAATCCGATCGGCGCCCATCCGAGCGGCCTGATCGGCGAACTTCCGGTGGGGGTGCCCAGCAACCTGGTACCGTACGTGGTGCAGGCCGCTGCCGGCAGGCGCGAGGCCCTGACGATCCATGGCACGGACTACGACACGCCGGACGGAACCTGCCTGCGCGACTACATCCACGTGGTGGACCTGGCGCGGGCGCATGTCCGCGCGCTTGCCCATTTGGATGACGAACGCTCCGCGAACTGCTCCGTGTTCAATGTCGGTACCGGGCGCCCCGCAAGCGTGAAGGAAGTGGTCGACACCTTCGAGCGGGTAACGGGTGTGCGGGTGCCGGTGCGCATGGGGCCCCGGCGACCGGGTGATGTGGCGAGCATCTATGCGGACACATCGCGTGCGGCCCATGATCTGGGCTGGCGTAGCGAGCACGACCTCGGGCACGCCCTTCGCCATGCATGGCAGTGGCAGCAGCACTTAGAGGCCGAAGGCTCTGACGCTTCGATCAAGCGCTCCGGGGCCTGAGCCGCTTGCGCACCATCGCCTCGATATCCGGAACGACCCCCGCCTTCCAAAGCAGCCCGCCGTACACCAAGGCGATCAACGTGCAGCGCAGGGCGATGTCCGCGAGGAATTGCCCGGTTGACGGCAGCAGGATCACCAGCGCGGCCAGCGCTCCGGCAACCGCGCAGATCACCAACGCCTTGGCATCGTACGGCCAGAAACCGAAGCGGCGATGCAGGAAAGCGACACGCCAGGCGATGACGATGACCATGGAGGCCAGTGTGCTCCACGCCACACCTTCCATGCCCCACCACAGGATGAACAAGTAGTCGAGCACAACGTTGAGGCCCAGGTAGAGCAGCCCTGATGAAGCATCGAACAGGTAGCTGCGCGAAGTACCGATGATGCTGCCCCCGAGCCCCCCGGCAAGGTTGACCAGGTTCGCCACGCAAAGGATCACCAGTACGCGTGCCCCCGCGGCATACTCCGGCCGCATGAAGGAGTAGATCGCGGACACGTTGGTGCAGATGCACAGGGCCACGAACCCCCCGATGGCCAGCAACAAGGTGGTGGAGCGTCGGTAGAGCGCGGCGATGTGCGCGTGATCACGGCGACGCCATGCCTCGGCGATCAGGGGCAGCGCCGGCTGGACCATCGCACGCGATGGCACCATGATCACGCTGGCCATGAACATGGCCACCGCGTAATACGCCACCTTTTCCAGGCCATCGTGCAGCATGGCGGCGAGCATCACCTGATCGATGTTGCCTGCCGCAACACCCGATACACCAACGCCCAGTGTGATCAACGCAAAGCGCTTCATGCTGGACCGCATCCTGGCCGGAAGCGGCTCCACCTTGCGCAGCACGGTCAATTCGCCGTTCCGCCACAAATGCACGAACAAGGCCACCGTGGTGAGCACGAACGTGGCGGTGAACAGGCCCAGGAACACCGGGAACGCCATGTCCAGGAACACATGGGCGACAATGAGCCCGGTCTGAAGCGCACGCAGCAGGAACTCCCGCACGAAGACGGGCGCGATGCTCCGGTGGACGGCCCTGCTGTACCCACGCAGCAACAGGAAATACACCTCCGCGATCAGCAGCGGAAGGACAACGAGCCCATATGTGCCATACCGGTCGCTGCGATCGCTGAACCACCGGGCCAGCTCCGCATGCATCGCCCAGAGCACGATGATCGCGAGCGTCGTGCCCAGGGTACCCGCCAACAGCACGCCCTGCAGCAACCCGCCGCGACGGGTGGCGCGCCCCCGCACATACGGCAGGTAACGGATCAGCGTGGCCTCCAGCCCAAGGTGGGCGACCTGCCCGGCAACGATGGCGATGGAGACCACCAGCCGCAACAGCCCGAAGTCCGCCGCAGGCAGGTACCGCGGGAACAACAGCGACATGTTCAGGAACCCGAGGACGAGCCCTGCTGCCGTGAGCAGGGTGATCCACGAGGTCTGCCGCGCGAGCACGCCCATGGGGCCGAAGCTATCCACCTGGGCGTTGCGACCTCAACGACCGATCACCCCTTCAGCAACCCCGCCATCCTCCGCGCACCTTCGGGACGTGTGTGGGCCCCATGCGCGCCGCCGGTCAGCGCAGGCGCTTCAAAGAGCGCGCGGATCGCCACCAGGTCCACCGATGCGGCGCGGCGGTCCAGCAACAGGTGACCGCCCAGCACACGGGCCACATCGCCATCGGGCGGACCCACCGCGAGCACGGGACGGCCCAAGGCGAGGTACTCGAACACCTTGCTCGTGATCACCCCCTTCGCGTTCGGTGTGTCGTTCACGCTGAGCAGCAGCACACGCGCCCGCTGCATCTCGCGCATGGCCCGTTCATGCCCCACGCTCCCCAAGCGCTCCACCTTGTCCTGCAGGCCCGCATCGGCGATGGAGGCCAACACACCACCATCCACCGGCCCCACGAAGCGGATCCGCAGCTTCTCGCGGAACGCGGGGTCCTGCGCGCCGATCGCCGCGAGGGCCTTCCATACCTGTGGCACATCGCGCGTGGCGGTCATGCTGCCCACGTGCACCAGGCTGTACGCTTCGTCCACAGGCTCCGGTGGCACCGGCAGGTCCGCGGGATCGGCACCGTTGGTGATCACCTCGGTGCGGTGCGAGCCGATGGCGTCCAGTTCTGCGGCCATGGTCCAGCCCACGGCCACGTTCACATCCGCCGTGGCCACCACCGCGCGCTCCAACCGGTGGTGCTTCCGATCGGCCCAAGCGGTCAGCTTCAGTTCGCGGTAGAAGTCGATGTTGGTCCACGGGTCGCGCCAATCCGCGATCCAGCGGAGCTGAGGAAAGCGGCGCTTCAGGCCCAGCGCGATCAGGTGCATGCTGTGCGGCGGGCCCGTGCTCACCACGGCATCCACCGGATGCGTGCGCAGGTAGCGCTCCAGGAACCGCAAGGAGGGCCGCACCCACCAGACCCGCGCATCGGGGATGAACGCGTTGCCGCGCACCCACACGGCCAGGTCCTCGCGCCAGCTCTGCTTGTGCTGCTCCTTCAGGAAGCCCAGGTGCACCTTCTCGTCGACCTTGCGGCCGGTGAGGCGCTTGTACCAGGAATACGGTTCGGTGATCGGCCGGCGGATCACTTCGGCCTCGGCGGGCACCTCGCGCGCAAGCGCCTCGTCCGGGGTGATGACCTCGGGGTTCTCCGGCGTGTACACCACGGGCTGCCAGCCGTTCGCGGGCAGGTACTTGGCCATTTTCAGCCAGCGCTGCACGCCAGCCCCGCCGTTGGGCGGCCAGTAGTAGGTGATGATCAGGACCCGCTTCATGCCGCCGGCTTCGGCCGCAGCGCCAGGGCCGATGCGCCCAGCACCAGCACCAGCAGCAACCAGGAGGAGATGGAGGCCACGCTGCCGCCCGTACTGAACGGCCGGCTGTTGACGAAGAAGCGCACCTCGTGGGCCCCGGCCGGTACGCTCATGGCCCGCAGCACATAGTCCGCGCGCACATGCTCCGCCGGCTTGCCATCGATCTCCACCTGCCAGTCCGGGCCATACCAGATCTCGCTGAACACCACCACGCCACCGGCCGCGCTGTTCACGGCGTAACGCATGTCGTTCAGGCGCCAACTGGTGAGCCTGGCGGTCGCCGTGCTGTCCGGCCGCGCGGCCTTCAGGTCGATGCGGTCGGCGAAGCGCTTGTCCACGAGCACCGTGCGGGCCGGATCGATGGTGCCCAGTGCGGCAAGCTCGGTGTTCGCATCAGGCACTTCGCGCGCCTCCTGCACGAACCACGCACTGCCCAGCGCGCGGGGATTGCGCAGCGGGTCCTGGTCGTTGGACACGATGAGGTAGCGCATGTTGAGCATGTTGAGCGCAGGCTTCGCTGCGAACGCACTGTCCAGCGCACCGGCGGTCCGGGCCTCGCGCAGCGCCCCCACCAGCGCCTGCAGCTCCGGCTGGATGCGGTACGAGATCAGTTCCTGGTAGCGCTTGAGCTTGGCGCCGTGGTAGCCGCCGAGGCTCTTGTGGAAGTAGCTCACGCGCGAATCGTTGAACGGGTCACGCAGCGAGAGCACGCGGAAGTCGGTGGTGCGGCGCAGGGCCCCGAACCGCAGCGCGAGCTCCTCGTCCTTGGAGATGCTGCGATTGGCGGCGCCGCTCTCCGCCTTACGCTTCTTCGCGGCCTCCTTCGCCTCGGTGAGCGCGGCCTCCGTGGCGGCGGTCTGCTCCCGCTCCAGGATCGAGAGGTCCGCGGCGGTGGGCTTGAACGGGAACTTGCTCTGGGTGTCCTCCTCCCAGCTGATGTAGCGGCCGTCGCGCATCTCGTTGTTCAGGTAGCGCTTATCCACGCTCCACAGGTCGATGAGCACCACCAGCGCGATGCCGGGCAGGAACACCGCGCGACCGATCAATCCGCGACCGAACGCGAACACAAGGCCGCCGCCCAGCAGCAGGAAGGCGATGCTCCGCCAGGCGTCCCCACTGAGCACGTCCGCGCGCAGCGCCTTCAGCCCGTCCACGTAGCGCTGCGAGCCCTCCGCCAGCTGCGCCTTCTCGCGGTCGCTGAAGAGGTCGAGCAGGGAGCTGCCCGCCACGGCCACCAGCAGCAGCACGGCCAGCAGGCTTCCCGCCGTGATGAGGAAGCGCCGCTCCAGCAGCTTGTCCCACTTGCCTTCCCGCAGCAGGCGGTCCAGGTACAGCACGGCCAGCACCGGCGCCGCCAGTTCCACGATCACCAGGATGATGGTGACCGCGCGGAACTTGTCATAACCCGGCACATGGTCGAGGAAGAAGTCGGTGAGGGGCATGTAGAACTTGCCCCAGCTGAGCAGCAGGGTGAGCACGAAGCCCGCGAAGAGCGCATAGGTGAGCGTATCGCGCCAGAGGAAGATACCCGCCAGGAGGTAGACCAGCACCAACGCACCGGCCAGCACAGGGGCCTCCACGGAGAGCAGCACGAGCACCAGCGGCACCGCCCCCAGCGCCCACCAGCGCCCCTTGGGCTCGGCGCCCGCCACCAGCAGCAGCATCAGGAGCACCACCACCACGCCCAGGTACACCGGACCGCTGGTGAAGTCCTGATCGCCCCAGTAGCTGTTGACGTAGCCACCGCCCTGGTACACCTTCATCAGCTCGCTGCGGAAGCCGGGATCGGCGATGGCCTCCAACTCCTCGCGCGTCTGGATCACGGAGCCGCTGGCCCCACCCTTCACGTGCGGCACGATCAGGCTGAGGCTCTCCTGCTTGCCGTAGCTCCAGTTCACCACGTAGTCGCGGTCCAGGCCGCCGGTTGCGTTGGCGCTCAGGTCCGTGCCGTCGGGCGCCTTGGTGAGTTCGCTGGTGCCACGGGTGGTGTACTTGCCGTATTCGTAGGTGCTCCAGAGCAGGCCGGCGTTCGTGGCCAGGGCGAAGGCGACCGCCACCAGGGCGATTCCACCGCGCACCACGATGTCCGCGATGCGCTTCTCGCCCACCGCCTTCCACGCCTCGGCCAGCCCGAACAGCACCAGCACCATGCCCAGGTAGTAGGCCACCTGCACGTGGTTGACGAACACCAGCAGCGACAGGAAGAAGGCAAGCAGTGCACCGCCCAGCAGGCGGTTGCCGCGCAGCAGCAGGTGGAAGGCACCGAGCACCATGGGCATGTAGCCCACCGCATCGGCCTTGCTGTTGTGGCCGGCCTCCAGGATCACGATGAAGTAGCTGCTGAACGCGTACATCACCGCGCCCACCAAGGCCAGCCAGGGATCCACCCGCATGCAGAGCAGCCCGATGAACATGCCGATGAGGTAGAGGAAGATGAAGTCCGCCGGGCGCGGCAGGAAGCCGTGGAACAGGCGGTTGGCCCAGGTGAGCGCGTTGGCGGGCCACACCACGCTGATCTGGTAGGCGGGCATGCCGCTGAACATACTGCTCGCCCAGAGCGGCTCCTCGCCATACAGCTCGCGGTGCTCCACGATGTCGTGGCTCATGCCGGCGTGGTTGCGGATGTCGCCCTGCACCAGGCGCTTGCCTTCCAGCACCGGGCTGAAGTAGGCCAGGCTGAGGGTGAGGAACAGGGCCACGGCCGCGCCGATGGGCAGCAGCTTCTTCCAGTCGATGGATCGCATGCGGTGGGGTTACTTGATCTCCTCGAATTCAGCGTCCTGCACGGGGCCCTGATGGCCCGGGCGCCCCTGGTCGGGCCGCTCGATGCGCACCTCGCCGGGCCGGCGCCCGTCCGGCCGGCCCCAATGGGCACCGGGCCCCGCCACCGGACGCTGCCGGCTGCGTGCCCAGGCCCGCAGGAGCAGCCACACGATCAGCAGCACGAGGATGGTGCGCAGGGTGCCGTTGCCGCTCAGCAGGAACATGGAGCGCGAAAGTAGCCGCACCGCCCCATGCCGCCCCCACACCGCGTACCTTCGCGCTCCTTTTCAACATTCCATGTCCACGTTCACCGAACTCGGTATCCGGCCCGAGGTCCTTGCCGCGATCACCGAGCTCGGCTTTGTCACGCCCACCCCTGTTCAGGAGAAGGCCATCCCCCACCTGCTCACCAGCGAGCGGGACGTGGTGGCCCTGGCCCAGACGGGCACGGGCAAGACGGCCGCCTTCGGCCTGCCCCTCCTGCACCGCATCGACCCCGATGTACGGCACGTGCAGGCCCTGGTGCTGGCCCCCACACGCGAACTGTGCGTGCAGATCACGCGCGATCTGGGGCTCTATGCCAAGAACCTGCCCGGCGTGCGCATGGCCGCGGTCTACGGCGGCGCCAACATCCGCGACCAGATCCGCACCCTGCAACGCGGGGCCAATGTGGTGGTGGCCACCCCCGGCCGCCTGATCGACCTGCTGGACCGCGGGGCGGTGGACCTGGCCCACGTGCGTACCGCCGTACTGGACGAGGCCGATGAGATGCTCAACATGGGCTTCCAGGAGGATCTCACCACCATCCTGGAGCGCACGCCCAAGGAGAAGCGCACCTGGCTCTTCAGCGCCACCATGAGCGGCGAGGTGCGGCGCATCGCGAAGAACTACATGCGCGACACCGATGAGCTGTCCATCGGTCGCGCCAACGCCGCCGCGCAGACCATCGAGCACCGCTATTCCGTGGTGATGATGCGCGACCGCTACCTGGCCCTGAAGCGCTTCGTGGACGCCACACCCGAGCTCTTCGGCATCGTGTTCTGCCGTACCAAGCAGGAGACCCAGGAGCTCGCCGAGCACCTCACCCGCGATGGCTACAACGCCGACGCGCTGCACGGCGACCTCACCCAGTTCCAGCGCGACCGCGTGATGGAGCGCTACCGCGGCCGCACCCTGCAGCTGCTGGTGGCCACCGATGTGGCGGCCCGCGGCATCGACGTGAGCAACGTGACCCACGTGATCCACTTCGACCTGCCGGGCGACCTGGAGAGCTACACCCACCGCAGCGGTCGCACGGGCCGCGCTGGCAAGGCCGGGATCTCCCTCAGCATCATCGGCAGCAAGGATGTCTACAAGATCCGCGACCTGGAACGGCAGCTGCGCACGCACTTCGTGTTCACCCGCGTGCCGGGCGGTTCGGAGATCTGCGAACGCCAATTGCTCACACTGATCCAGCGGATCAAGGACGTGGAGGTGGACGAGGAGGGCATCGAGCGCTTCATGGACGCCGTGCACCTGGACCTGGCCGGGCTTGACCGCGAGGAGCTGATCAAGCGCGTGGTCTCGCTCGAGTTCAACCGCTTCCTGGAACAGTACCGCAACGCGCGCGACCTCAACGTGGACCTGGCCCGCAAGGACCACAACCCGGACCGCCAGCGCGAGAAGAAGGACTTCGTGCGCGGCGGCGACAAGCCCATGCGCTCCCTCTTCATCAACCTGGGCAGTGCGGACGGCTTCGACAAGGGCCGCATGCTCGGCTACCTCTGCGGCATCACCGGCCTCACCAACCAGCACATCGGCCGCATCCTGCTGAAGGACATGTACTCCTTCATCGACATCGATGCGAGCCTCTTCGATGAGGTGATCGGCCGCTTCGGCAACGCCAACTACAAGGGCCGCCGCGTGCGGGTGGATGAAGGCAGCGGTGGCTTCAAGGGCAAGGGGGACAAGCGCGGGTAGGCCTCACTCCCCCCGCCCCAAGGCCCGCTCGTAGGCGTTGTGCATCGTTTCCAGGTAGGACTCCAGGTCCACCAGGTAGCGCTCGTCCCAGGTGAACTGGTTGGGCCCCGGCTCGAACTGCAACAGCCCCATCGGCCGTTCGCAAACGGCGTAGTCCACGTCCTTCACGCGGGGCATCAGCACCAGCCGCAGCCGCAGGTCGTAGCCCCACTTGCGTTGCTTGATGCTTGGTCCGGCGAGGTTCAGGAGCACATGCTTCGGCACGTATCCCGGTGCGCTGTACTCCACCCGATACCCACGGTCCAGGGGCAGCTTCAAGCGGCAGGCATCCCCACCGGTGCAGTGGAACACGCGCGTGGCATCGGCGGTGTCCACGGCGGTGATGGTCAGCTCGCGCAGCGTGGAGTCCTTCTCCCAGGAGACCGCGGAGCCCCGGAAGCGCATCACGTCGTGCTGCGCATGCATCCGCGTGCCGAAGAGCACGACCGCCAGCATCATCAGGCTTCGCAAGTCGCAGTGCTTCATGCCCACGAAGATGCGCAACAAGCGCTCAGGGCGTTCGTGCCTCGGGGAGCAAGACCCGCCAGCGCGGATCGAGGACCGGCGTGATCCCCGGGGCGAAGGCGCGTTCCACGCCGTGGAGGTAGCCCTGCTGCCACACCGGCGGCATGGCGGCGACCAACGCGCGCAAGCGGTCCGCGCCCTGCTGGTCCGGTTCGCGCCGATCGAAGAGCGCCGCTGCCGTGCCCCAGCCCATGCCGAGGACCAGCGCTGATCGCTTGTCCGTGGGCACCAACTGCAAGAGCCTTGTCATGTGCGCCACATCGTGCCCGTGCTTGCGGGCCAGCACCCAGCCCACCGCCTCGTAGTTGAGCGGTGAGCGCTCACGCCTGATCGCGTAGCCCACCGTGAGCACTGCGCATCCGGCGATCAGCACCGGGGCCATCCAGCGCCGCGCCTGCCCCATCGCCGTGAACACGAGCAGCATCAGCAGCGGCAGGATGAAGACGTGGTAGCGGTAGTGCAGGGGCCCAGCTCCGGTGCCCGGGCGCTCCTGGAACGGCGCGATGATCAGCACCACCGCGAAGAGCACTACCATGGCCACCAAGGCGCGCAGCTCCGGCGCATCGTATCCCCTGCGCCAACAGGCACGCAACACAACAACGATCAACAGGGACCCGGCGAACGCGAGCCATCGCGCGCCCGTTGATGCCACGGGCAACAAGGTGAAGGCCGCCGGCAGGTCACGCAGCAGCACACCGGCCGCGCGTTCAGGCAGCGCACGGAGGTCCATGCCGCCCTGCTCCAGTCCACGGATGGACAGCAAGCCCATCCCTTCCAGGTGGAAGCCATCATCCAGGTACAACCGCATTAGCAGGTGCGGGGCGAAACCGATCGTTGCGCCCACGGCAGCAAGCGCCATCGCGGACCACCGCTGCGTGCCGCGCTGGATGGCCAAGGCACCGAGCATCACCGGAAAGAGCGCCCACACATCGTACGCCAGTCCCGCAAGCAGACCGACGAACAGCCCCTGCACGACGGGTGGGCGGTGCAGCATGGCCACGATCAGCAGCGGGGCGAAGGACAGCAGCGCATGCAGGCCGCAGGCCACCACGCTCCACGGCAGCATCAACGGCGCAGCGAAGACGGTCCACCATGCGAACCAGCGGGCCACGGACGCGCCGACCAGGCCATGGGCCAGGACGATCTGCGCGTACCGGACCAATGCATCCAACAACAGCGTGGCCCACACCAGCGGTGGAATCAGTTCGGCGAGCGGGTGGAAGAGCAGCGCCACCAGCCCCACGAGCCAGCTGCCGCCCTCGTGCGGATAGTGCATGAGCCCGGCGTAGGTGAGCCGACCGTCCGCCGCCATGGCCTCCAACCCGAGGCCCCAGGCCGCTTGATCGGCGGAGAAGTCCCACAGTGCGGTCCACCCGGCAAGCATCGCGCGCACCACGGCGCCGGCGATCACCAACAACAGGTAGTGGCGCCAGGGTGGGCGGCCCGCATCGCTCATCGCCCACGAACTTAGCCGTGCGCGCTCAACGCGGCCACTTCACCGCCACGATCACCTCGTTGCGGCGGGCCACCACCTGCCAGGCGGGTCGTAGCCCAGGAAACGCACCGGCCCCAGCACGTCAAGTCCGGCCGACCGCACTTGCTCCAGCAAATGCGCCGAACGCTCGGCGATGCGCTCGTCCTTCGCGAAGCCGCCGAAACGAAGGACGGCCACCGTTTCCGCCGGGACCCGCTCCAACTGCACGTTCGGATCGTCCGGTCGCGGCAGGCTGTCCATGGTGAGCCCGTCCGGCATGATGAAGCGCATGCGCGAGCTGTCCGCCCCCATCTCCATGTGCACTGGTGCGGTCATGGCGATCTTCCGGCCGTCGGCGTTGCCCCCGAAGATGTACCCGGCCAAGCTGCGGAAGCCCTGGTTGGCCACTTCGCGGTAATGCGCCCCGGGCCGCAGCACAGAGGCCGACAGCGCTTCCGGGTAGTGCCGCACCTCCAGTTCGCCGACCGTGGCCAGCACACTGTAGGGTTGTTGGGGGGTGCCTTTGGTGCTCATGGTGGTCCAGGCCTGCAGGCCCGCAAAGGCCACCACCAGACCGATGACGATGTACATGATGGTGCGCTTCATGGTTCAGCGGCCCGCAGCAAGGACCGCACCGCCCATGGGAACACGCCACGGTGGCAGATGTTCCAGCGCTCACAGCTTGCGCAGTGCTTCACGCCGGCTCAGCGGCGAAAGCGCGTGCGCCTGCACAAAGGCCTTCACGGCTTCCGGGTCCGTGGCGGCGAACGCACGCAGCGCCCAACCGATCGCCTTGCGGATGAAGAACTCCTTGCGCGCCGCGTGCCGCTCGATGTTGGCGAAGAGCAGCGCGCGGTCGGTATCGGCCTTCCACCTGAGCTGGAACAGGATCGCGGTGCGGTTCAGCCATAGGTCGTCGCTGTCGATCCAACGCCTGTTCCAGCGCGCCACGTCCTTCGGATGGCGCTTCAGGATCGTCCCCACCACATGCACCGCCAGCGTGTCCACGGTATCCCACCAACTTTTCGTGGTGATGAGCTCCTCGATCCATGGCAGATCATCGGGGCTGAGCTTGCGCGCCTGCTTCACCAGCAGGTCCACTGCGGTGTGGTGCAGTTCGCGTTCAGGCGCCGCAAAGGCCGATCGGACGATCGCCGGCAGCTCCAGCGGATCCGGTGGACCGTGCTCCGCCAGGTGCTCCTTGAAGAGCGCGCGGCGCGGGGTCGCCTTCACTCCGAAGAACGGGGCGACGTCCTTCATGTAGGCCTGCATGGGCTTGGCCTCCTCGGGGCTGCCGTGCTGCGCCAAGGCTTCGCGGAACGGCCTCCACCACGGATGCAGGTGTGGTACGGATGCGCTCCGTGAACGGCCGGAACTCATCGACGCGAACGCACCGTGGCGAAGGTGCGGGCGAGCTCGGCGGCGTTGTCGGTGGCGAACAGCACGATGGCGAGGGCCAGCGTGGACAGCGTCCACGGCGAGCGCAGCCAGGTGAACGCATCGCGGAACCCATCGGCACGGGGCAGCTCCGGCAACAGGCCGGTGCCCTGTGCGGGGACGTTCAGGAGCACCAGTGCCAGGATGCCCAGCACCGCCGCACCCGCCCACAGCACCCAGCGTGGCACCAAGGGCGGCTGCGGAACGGCAACAGCACACGGCATCACGGCGATGCGCGCCAGCACGCGCGCCTCCAGGCCTTCGGGCGCTTCCAGGTGCCCGGCTTCCTTGAACAGGTCCCGCAGGGCGGCATCGGCCGCATCGGGCGTCAATCGGCGAGGAGTGTCCATGTCTCTTCCTTGAGCTGTTGGTGCAGGAGTTCGAACAGGCGCTTGCGGATGCGGAACAACTTCACCTTCACGTTCGACGCGCTGAGCCCGGTGGCGGTTACGATCTCCTCCACGCTCAGCTCCTCCAAATAAAAGAAACCGACCAATGCGGCGTCCTCCGGCGGCAGGCTGCGGAGGGCCTTGTCCAGGGCGCGCTGGCGGTCGCTGCGGCCTATTCCGTCCGGAGCATCGTGGGCCGGCTCCCGTCCCGCCAGGTCGTCCAGGGCCACCCCGGCATCCTTCCGCGCCCGCAGCCGCGAGATGGCCGTGCGGTAGGCGATGCTGAACAGCCAGGTGCTGAACTTGCTGTCGCCCTGGTAGCCCGCCAGGTGCTGGTACACCTTCACGAAGGCATCCTGCGTGGCCTCCTCGGCCTCCTCGCGGTTGCGCAGCACGCGGTGCACCGTGGTGTACACCATGTGCTTGTACCGGCCGATCAGCTGGGCGAAGGCCTGCTGGTCGCCGGTGCGTGCGCGTGCTATGACCGCTTCCTCGTTCACCCGGTGCGCATGGGACGCCGCTCGCGGCGCTCCGGTTACGAAGGTGGTCAAGTGGACGGCTTCGCGGAAACGGGACGTGTAACCGACGCCGGGCACCCGGCGTCAGATGAGCACAACAACCAGAACACCATGCTCGCCACCGAAGCCATCACCGGCATCACCTTCTTCGCTGCAGCGTTCGGCACCGTCTATGTGGTCGTGAACGCCCGCCACCGCCAGCGCATGGCGATGATCGAGAAGGGCATGGACCCCAATGCCGGCGCACGGCCGCAGACCCTGCGTTCACTGCGGAGCGGCATGCTGCTGCTGGGCTTCGGCCTCGGCCTGTTCCTGGGCCACCTCTTGGACCGCGCGATGTACGTGTCCGAGGACAGCACGCCCCTGCCCTACTTCACCATGCTGCTGGTCTGCGGCGGCCTCTCCTTGATCATCTTCCACCTCATCGCGCGCAAGCGCGGGGAGGAGTGATCAGTGCACCTTCACGGCCGGGCTTGGGTCGTATCCGGCTCCTCGCCCCCCGATGACCGCAAGCGGGCCAGGCGCTCGGCCAGGGCGAACGCGTTGATGCGGTTGTGGTACCGCTCCGTGCGATTCAGGGAGACGATGTGACCCAGCCACTCCCGGTCGGGGAGCTCCAGCAAGTACAGCAGGTCGGGAGCATCCAGCACGGCCAGCAAGGGCTCGCGCTCGTCGATGACGATGACTTGCGGGGGGCGGTCCATGGTAGTGGCGTGAGGCCATGACGAAGGTGGCCCGAACCACACACGAACCGCAACCCAAGGACGACGAACCGGACAGTGGCTTCGACGGAACAGGCAGACAGGTTCACCGGAACAAGGCCACCTCCACCAGGATCAGCGCGATATCGCTGAGCACATCGCCCATCCGCTCACGGAACCGAAGTTCAGCCGGTAACTGCCCGTCCCGCAACCCGGTGTTCCGGCGCAGCCTGCGCGTTTCCGCACGATCGGCGGAGGTTGGCCGCGCTGGCCGCAGGTCGATGACCCGCACATCGCTGGGATCCTCCGCAACCGTGTACGACGGAAGGCTGTCCAGCACGTACGGAACATCGCTTTGTGCCCGGGTCACACCGCCATGCAGGCAGTAGGCCATTACCACGATGTGCGCACAACGACGGACCACGGAACGAAGGTAAAGGGCGCGGCCGAAGACCGCGCCCTCCATCATGAACAGGTCCGGAGCGGACCGTGCCTCAGTTCTTCACGAAGCGCTGGGCGCTGTGCCGACCAGCAACGTCGAGCAACTGCACCGTGTAGGTACCGTTCGCCAGCGCCTGCACCGCGATGCCATGGTCCTGCCCCAGGGTCCCCTGAAGCACCGGCCGGCCCATCGCATCCCGCACCAGGTACCGCGCACCGGTGATCGCCTCGCCGGCCAGGAACAGCCGGTCCGACACCGGGTCCGGCCACATGCGCAGCGCCAACGACGGCGTGCGATCGGCGATGCCCACAGGTCCCAGCTCGCGCCGGAACACATCATTGAAGTTGGCGACCGCGAACACATAGCCGTCCTTCTCCATCAGGTCGTGCATCACGTACGTGCCGAAGGGATCCTCCGGCAGCCCCACCGTGTCGCGGACGAAGGTGGCACCACCGTCACTGCTGTGGAACAGGTCCGGTCGCGTGTTGATCTGTCCGTTGGTGCAGGAAAGCCAGATGTGCGGGCCGTGCACATGCAGGTCCAACACCTGGTGCGTGAACTCCCAGACGGAAGCGCCGATGGTGAGGAACGACGTCAGGTCGATCTGCGTCCACGTGGCGCCTAGGTCATCGCTGTAGTGCAGGTTGGGGCCGATCACGATGGACGAGCCGCCCACGGAATAGATGCGCCCGGTGAGCGGATCGTGCTTGAGCACGGCACCGGAGTACCAATCGGGCAGTCCGACGCACTCCGGGGTCACCCAGCTCTGGCCATGGTCCGTGGTGTAGGCGAAGCCCTGTGATTGCGCTCCGCCACCGTGCATCATCAGCGTATCGCCCATGCTCCAGAAGGACCCGGGGTCGTTCGCCGCCAGCCATGGAACAGGCTGCCAGGCGGCATCGGTCTCCGCCTTCACATAGTAGGCATCGCCACCGGCGCAGATCAAGGCAAGGCGCCCGTTGTACCCGTGCAGTTCACCGACGTTCCCATGGCCGCCGGGGATCCAGGCATGCGGGGGCATGCCCGTGGTGTCCGCGGTCCAGGTGGCGCCTTCATCCGTGCTCCAGTAGATGTAGCCGGAAGCGCTGCCATCCTCCGAGAACATGTACAAGCGGCTGCCCGTGCTGGTGAAGCCCTTGATCTGCCCCGCCACACCGTTCACCGGTATCGGGGTCCAGGAGGTCCCGTTGTCGTAGCTCTTCCGCAACCCACCGGTCAGGTTGCTGGCGTAGAGCACACCTTGATGCGTGCCCAGGCAGGTGGAGGTCTCGTTGTTGATGGCCGTGAGGCCCAATGCCTGCCAGCCTTGGGCCTGGCTGCCGATCGCTACGGCGCTGAGGAATACGAGTAGAAGGTGCTTCATGGGTGTTCGTTCGGGGCGATTTAACGGCCCGCAGCGCACCTGGTTCCTACGGTGATCACCGTAATGTGCGCGCTACCACCCTCAACCGATGCGGATCCCGTAGCGGGCCAGAAGCATCAGCGCGCCGTCCACCGAAAAGCGCGCACCACGCAGGTCGTTGGCCTCCGGGTCCAACCGGAGGTTCACTGCTGTGGACAGGTCCGCATCGCGCAGCTTGGTGCGTTCGAACACGGCGTCCTGGAGGTCGCACTGCGCAAGGGCCACCTGTTCCAGGTCCGCCCCGGTAAGGTCCACGCCCCGCATGGAGCATTGCGCGAACCGTGTGCCCTTGAGCTTGAGCCCGGCGAACACCGCATGATCGAGCTTGCAGCCCGTGAACGCCATCTTTAACAGCATGGCGTTGCACACGGAGAGGTCCACGCCCAGGAGCTTGCACTCCGTGAAGCGCACATCCTGCAAGCTCGCTCCCTGCAGCTTCACCAGCGACAGGTCGCACGCGGTGAACGTGCAGTCCACGAACCGTGAACGCGACAGGTCGGCTCGGCCAAGGTCGCAGCGCTCAAAGGTGCACGACTCGTACACGCGACCGGGCATCGCATGCCCGGCCCAGTTCTCCGCTGTGAAGTGGACCTCCTCGAACTGTGTGATCGCCATGCCGCGAAGTTCGCTCCACCGGACGGGATGCGCGGAAATGCGCATGGGAATCTATCAGGGTGGTCGCAACCTGTGCAACGGAATTCACGGCCTGTTGCCTTCGCGTTCCGCATGGACGAAAGCGCTTCGGCATACCGCTTGTACTTTGGAGGTCACTAACACCTTTGGACCATGATCCACCGTTACACGACCCTTACGTTGCTCACCGCCTGCATGCTCCGCTTACATGCGCAATACTGCACCCCCTCCTTCGTCAACGGATGCTTTGACTGGCATAACCAGGGCATGACCCTCGGCACGATCAACTGGACGGCCGGGAGCGACTGCTACTACAGCGACTTCACGAACCTGAGCACAAACATGGTGCCCGGGGTGCCCGAGCCCATGAGCGTGACCAGCGGCAATTGGACCGGCTGTGCCGTGTGGGTCGACCTGGACAACAGCGGATCGTTCGAGGACTCGGAGAACCTCTACTACAGCTACGTGGGTGGGTCGCCGAGCTACACGTACAACTTCGCCATCACGATACCGGCGAACACACCGGCCGGCAACTACCGGATGCGGGTGATCGCCCCGTGGGGCTCGGACGGTTACCTGAGCACCAACACCAACGGCTACGGCCCCTGTGGCAACTACCAGTACGGCAACTTCAACGATTTCACGCTCGCCGTGCTTGGCGGCAGCACCGGGCTCGCGGGGCTTTCGCCGCAGGGTGGGCTTCTCGCAGGCCCCAATCCGTGCGCGGACCTGCTCACCGTTCACGTGCCTGCGGATGCGGTCGTTTCCCGGATCCTCGTTACCGGAACCGATGGGCGCATCGTGCGGGACCTGTCACCAGTGGCCGGTGCACGCACCGTATCCATCGACCTCTCCGGTCTTGCGGCCGGCCCCTATGTGCTGCAAACCTTCGATGGGGACCGCATGCGGACGATGCGCGTGGTGAAGCAGTAAGCCCACCCATCATCGCACCTGCAAGGGCCGTTCCCACGGGGCGGCCCTTGCCGTTCCCGACCTGGCCCTCATACCGCTCCGATACAGCACAGCTCGTCCGGCAGAACCGCGTTCCGCCATATGGACCGTGGAAATGAGGAGGGCGGTCCGGATGGACCGCCCTCTTCGTTTGCAGGTTGTTCTTGCTTACTTCTTCAGATCGAAGCGGTCCAGCTCCATCACCTTCAACCAGGCCTTCACGAAGTCCTTCACGAACTTCTCCTTCGCGTCGTTCTGGGCGTACACCTCGGCGATGGCACGCAGTTGCGAATTGCTGCCGAACACGAGGTCCACACGCGTGCCGGTCCACTTGCGCTCGCCGGTCTTGCGATCATGGCTGCCGTAGATGCCGTCCTCACCGGCCTTGGGGGCCCAGGCGTGGCGCATGTCCAGCAGGTTCACGAAGAAGTCGTTGGTGAGCTGGCCCACCCGCTCGGTGAACACACCGTGCTTGCTGCCGCCGGTGTTGGCGCCCAGCACGCGCAGGCCGCCCACGAGCACCGTCATCTCCGGTGCGCTCAGGGTGAGCAACTGCGCCTTGTCCACCAGCATCTCCTCGGCAGGCACGCTGTAGGCCTTCTTCTGCCAGTTGCGGAAGCCGTCGGCCTGGGGCTCCATCACGGCGAAGCTCTCCACGTCGGTCTGCTCCTGGCTGGCATCGCCGCGGCCGCTGTTGAAGGGCACGGTGATGGTGACGCCCGCATCCTTCGCAGCCTTCTCCACGGCGGCGCAACCACCGAGCACGATGAGGTCGGCGATGGACACCTGCTTGCCACCGGCCTTGAACTCGGCCTGGACCTTCTCCAGCGCGCCGATCACCTTGCCGAGCTGCGCGGGATCGTTCACCGCCCAGAACTTCTGCGGGGCAAGGCGCACGCGGGCGCCGTTGGCGCCGCCGCGCTTGTCGCTGCCGCGGAAAGTGCTGGCGCTGGCCCAGGCGATGGCCACCAGCTCGCTCACGCTGAGGCCGCTGGCGAGGATGCTGCTCTTGAGGGCCGCCACATCGCTGTCAGCGAGCTTCGTACCGGCGGGGACGGGGTCCTGCCAGATGAGGTCCTCCTTCGGCACCTCGGGTCCGAGGTAGAGGCTCTTGGGGCCCATGTCGCGGTGCGTGAGCTTGAACCAGGCGCGGGCAAAGGCGTCGGCAAAGGCCTGCGGGTCCTGGTGAAAGCGGCGGCTGATGGGCTCGTAGGTCGGGTCGAAGCGCAGCGAGAGGTCCGCCGTGGTCATCGCGGGGCGATGCTTCACGTTGGGGTCGTGCGCATCGGGGATCATGTGCTCGGGCTTCACGTCCTTGGCCAGCCACTGCCAGCCACCGGCGGGGCTCTTCACCAGCTCCCACTCGTAGCCGAAGAGCATGTCGAAGTAGCCGTTGTCCCACTTCGTGGGGTTCGGCTTCCACGCGCCCTCCAGGCCGCTGGTGATGGTGTCCTTGCCCTTGCCGCTGCCGAACTTGTTCGCCCAGCCGAAGCCTTGTGCCTCGATGGGTGCTCCCTCGGGGGCAGGGCCCACGTTGCTATCCGGCGCCGCACCGTGCATCTTGCCGAAGGTGTGACCGCCCGCCACGAGCGCCACGGTCTCCTCATCGTTCATGGCCATGCGCTTGAAGGTCTCGCGCACATCGCGGCCGCTGGCCACCGGATCGGGGTTGCCGTCCGGGCCCTGCGGGTTCACGTAGATGAGGCCCATCTGCACCGCAGCGAGCGGAGCGTCGAGCTGGCGGTCGCCGCTGTACCGGCTGTTGGGCTTGTCGCTGGTGGCGAGCCACTCGCCCTCGCTGCCCCAGTAGATGTCCTCCTCAGGCGCGAAGATGTCCTCACGACCACCGCCGAAGCCGAAGGTCTTGAAGCCCATGGTCTCCATGGCCACGTTCCCGGCCAGCACCAGCAGGTCGGCCCAGCTGAGGCTGTTGCCGTACTTCTGTTTGATGGGCCACAGCAGGCGGCGCGCCTTGTCGAGGTTGCCGTTGTCGGGCCAGCTGTTCAGCGGGGCGAAGCGCTGGTTGCCGTTGCCGGCGCCACCACGACCATCGGCCGTGCGGTAGGTTCCGGCCGCGTGCCAAGTCATGCGGATCATGAGGCCGCCGTAGTGCCCCCAGTCGGCCGGCCACCACTCCTGCGAGTCGGTCATCAGCTTCGCCAGGTCGGCCTTCACCGCCTTCAAGTCGAGCTTGGAGAACGCCTCGCGGTAGTTGAAGTCCGGGTCCAGCGGGTTGCTCACCTTCTGGTGCTGGTGCAGGATGCTCAGGTCGAGCTGCTCGGGCCACCAGTCCTTGTTGCGGCGGCCGCGGCCGGCCACAGGAAGGGCCTGCGCTCCGTGCATCACCGGGCATTTGCCGTTGCCGGTGGATGGGGTGACGCCCTCAAGGGGGGCGCCGTGGGGATGTTCGTGTGCCATGGTCCGTTGGGTGTTGCTTTGGAACGGTCGGCGGCGACCGTTCGCGGATTGAGGTTCGTCCGGTGGTTTCTAAGCGCCAACAAGGTCGCTGGCGCCGCGCGAAGCTACCCTGACGTTCATCATCGACGCTTTCGATAGTTTCGATGCCTCTATCGACAGCATCGAATGACCCTGCAACAGCTCCAGTACATCGTGGCCGTGGCCGACAGCGGCCAGTTCAGCAAGGCCGCGCGCCAATGCCACGTCACCCAGCCCACGCTCACCATGATGGTGCGCAAACTGGAGGATGAGCTCGGTGTCACCCTCTTCCAACGGAAGGCCCAGCCGGCTCGGCCCACGGCCGAAGGTGCAGTGCTGATCGACCAGGCGCGCGTGGTGCTGCGCGAAGCGGGCCAGTTCCGCGACCTGGTGAAGGAGCTGCGCACCGGCACCTCGGGCACCTACCGCATCGGCATCATACCCACGCTGGCGCCCTACCTGCTGCCGCTCTTCCTCGCGCGCTTCGCGGAGCAACATCCCGAGGCCCGGCTCACCATCGATGAGCGCACGACCGACCGGATCCTGAAGGGGCTGCGCAGCGGCCAGCTCGACATCGGCATCCTCGCAGGTCCGGTCGAGGACGACGACCTCGAAGCGATCACGCTCTTCCACGAGCCTTTTCTTGCCTACCTGCCCGATGGCCATGACCTGCTGAAGCGCAAACGGATCGCCGCGAAGGACCTGCGCAAGGCCCCGTTGTGGGTGCTCAGCGAGGGCCACTGCCTGCGCGACCAGGTGCTCCGTGTGTGCCAGCAGCCCAGCGCTGCCGGCCATCGCAACATCCATTACAGCACGGGCAGCATCGAAACGCTCAAGCGCATGGTGAAAAGCGGCAGCGGGCTTACCCTCGTGCCCGAGCTTTCCGTGAACGAGGACGAACGGAACGTCCGCCGTTTCGAGGCACCCGAGCCCGTGCGCGAGGTGGTGCTCGTGGTGCGCAGGCCCTTCGTCCGGCGCAAGGCCCTCGACGCCCTGGTCGAGGCGATCACCGCATCGGTGCCGAAGCGCTTCAGGACCGTGGAGAAGGAGGTGGTGCCGGTCAGGATGGCGTGAAGGGCACGGACCCGTCACCCGCCCTCACCCCATCCCCTTCCTCATCGCCAGCGCCACCGCCTCGGTGGCACTGTTCACGTGCAGCTTGTTGTACACGTGGTTCACGTGCGTGTTCACCGTACTGAAGCTGATGTACAGCTCCGCCGCTATCATCTTGTAGCTGTAGCCCTTCACGAGCCACGACAGGATCTCGTGCTCGCGGTCGGTGAGGCTGAACTCGTTCTTCACGTCGGCCCTGGCCGGCTGCCGCTTGGAGAACTCCAACACCTTGCGGGCCACGGCCGGGCTCATGGGCGCCCCGCCCTCCATGGCCTCCACGATGCCCTCCAGCAGCTTCTTCAAGGGCGTCTGCTTCAGGAAGTAGCCGTCGGCCCCGGCGCGGATCGCGTTGAAGATCTTGTCATCGTCCTCGAACACGGTGCGCATGAGGATGCGCAGCTGTGGGAACCGCTGGCGCAACAAGGCCACGCATTCGATGCCCGTGGCGTGCGGCATGTCGATGTCCATCAGCACCAGATCGGGTGTGCAGCCGGCCACCCGCTCCACCGCCCGATCGCCGTCGGGGAAGCTGCCCACGCACGCCATCAGCTCGGACGACTCCAGCATCAGCTCCAGCGCCTCCCGCTGGTCGGCGTTGTCGTCGAAGAGGGCCACGCGGTACTTCATGGTGCGAAGGAACCGTTGCCGGCGCGTTGGTGCGTCCCTAATGTTCTTGACCCACCATTGGCGCCCGACAGCAGAACGACCGTTGTGCCCTCGCCTGGCACCGAGCGCACAACAAGCTCCGCCCCGATCGCCTCCGCTCGCTGGCGCATGCCCACAAGGCCCTGCCCTCCACCGCGCGCATCCCGCTCGCCCTCCGCGTAGCCACGGCCGTTGTCCGCCACGGTGAGCCGGATGCCCTTGCCCGCGGCTGCAAGCATCACCCGCAGCTCCGCGCATCCGCTGTACTTCGCGGCGTTGTTCACCGCCTCCTTGAAGATGAGGTAGAGGTGCTTGCGGTGCATCATGTCGAACTTCATGTGGCGAAGGGCGTCATCCGCCTCGAACCTGAGCGTGAAGCCCTTCGCCTCCGCTGCCTGCGCCGCGAACGCCCGCATGCGCGCCACCAGATGTTCCGTGCCCTCATACCGCGTGTTCACGTTCCACACGATGTCGTTCATGCTCTCGAGCGCCTTCGCGCTATTGCTGGTGATGCGCTCCACCATGCGCTGCACGCGCGGCGGCTGGTCCGCCAGCTGTTCGCGCATGAGCTCGCCGAACATGGCGATGTTGCTCAGCGAACTGCCCACCTCATCGTGCAGGTCGGCGGCGATGCGGTCGCGCATGGCGAGCACCTTCTTCGCCTGGGCCAGGCGGTAGCGGAACACCGCGTAGACCACGGCGGCCATCATTAGCACACCGAGCGCGATGAACCACCACCGCAACCACACCGGACGCACCACGGTGATCGGCACCACCAGCTCCTGTTCGGTCCAAAGTCCGTCGCTGCCCTGGGCCTTGATGCGCAGCCGGTGATCGCCGTATGGAAGCGTCGTGATGCGCAGGCTCGGTTCGCGCTGGTAGTTCCAATCGGCATCCACCCCATCGATGCGCCAGCCGTACAGGATGCTGCCGGCATCCTCGTAGCTCAGCAGGGCGAAGGCGATGTTCATGAAGCGGTCACCCGGACGCAACGTGATGCCCGCGCCGGATCGCACGTCGATGGTGCGGTCCACAACGCCGGACGCATCCCCGCTGAACTGCTGCACACCGGTGATGAGCAGCGGCGCCTCCGCCCTGGTGGCGCGATCGGTGATCGAATCGGGATCGAAGACCGTGATGCCATTGAGCCCACCGAAGTACAGGCGCCCGTCCGGTCCCTGCGCATGCGCCAGGCGGTTGAACTCATTGTGCGTGATGCCGTCCGCCTCCGTGAACACCGTGATCCGTCGCGAAACGGGATCGTACCTCACCAGGCCATTGTCCGTGGGGAGCCAGCACTGGCCCTGCGCATCGGCATACACCGCGTGCACCGCATCGCTGGGCATCCCATCACGCCGCGTCACCGCACGCACATCGTTGTTCCCGCGGTCCCAGCGCAGCAGTCCGGCATCCCCGGTGGCCAGCCAGAAGACACCCGTCTCGTCCTCCATGAAGTGACGTACATCCATTGCTGGGATGCGGTACGCGGCATCGGCATCCATGCTCCAGCGCTCCACCGGACCGCCATCCGCGCCCAGTTGGTAGAAGCCATTGCTCGCGCAGGCCCAGAGCCCACCGGAACGATCGCGACCGATGTGCAGCACATGCGCAACGCGGATGGCGGTCACCGCGGCTTTCCCACCCGCGGTCGGCCGGGGTTGCAGCTCGCCAACGCCTGATCCGCCATACAGTGCGAGGCCTTCCACATGCTCCGCAAGTACGGATCCTTCGCGCGGGTAAAGCGCCCAGCAACCATGCGGGGTGGTGAAGCGGCGACCGGTCGCAGTGAGACCGTCCGCCAGGAACTCCCGTACGGTATCCTCCTCCGACCGCCACACATGACCCTGTTCATCCGCCGCGATTCCGAAACGCAACATCCGTGTGGTGTCCCGGCCAAGGATGCGGCCATCACGCGCGTCCAACGCCCAGAAGCCTTCCTGCTCCGTATTCACCAACAGGCGTGATCCATCCCGTGAAGCAGCACCCCCTTGCACCAGCATACCACGCACCCGTTTGCCGAATCCTTGCGGCGTGGCCTCGCCCCACAACATCCGCTGGAAACGGCTGGGCCGGACCACCAGGCGATAGAGGCCGAACTCTGAGCAGACCCACACGTTGCGCCGCGCATCCACGAACACGTCATAGATGCGGAAGTCGATCTCCGGATGCACTGCCGTCAGGTCGTAGAGCACCTTGCCTTGCAGGGGATCATCACCGGTGTGCAGCCGACGCACCGTGGTGTGCACCAACCAGAGCCCGTTGCCGAGGTCCTTGCGGCCCATGGACCAGGGTTCCTCGATGCCGCCGCTTTCGCGCAAGAGGTATGGCCCTCCTCCCATGGGCAGCCAGTACTCCCCGACGACACCGTTGGGCTCCTTGCGCCAGGCCAGATAGACGCCTTTCCGCGAGGCCTCCCCACCCGCACGCTGATGACCCTCGATCGTCCGCTCGCTACCGTTGAGCGGGATGATGGCTGAGCTTTCCGCGAGGGTATCGCGCACGGTGCCGTCCGCGTTCCGCACGAGCAGCCGGTCATGCGCAACGGTCGGAACGAATCCCACACCGATCGTGCTCCCATCCGGGAAGCGATGCATCGGGTTGAAATACTCCGTACCCACGAACGGCGTGGCATCGAACCCACGTCGTGGATGGTACCTCACTAGACGACCGCGCGCACCGATGTACATGGTGCTGTCGTCCATGTAGCGCACCCAATGGACCAGGTCCGTGACCTTGAAGGGCAGGTCCCTTCCGAAGTGCTGCTCGAACGGAACGATGCGGCCCGTCGTCGGGTCCAGGATATCGATGCCCGTGCACAAGTTCACCCCGGGAGCACTGTAGAACAGCCAGATCATGCCGTTGCCGTCCATCCACATCGAACCCGCCTCAAGCGCCTGCAGCCCGTCGGCCTGGGTGTACAGCGTGAAGGTGTAGCCGTCGAAGCGCTGCACTCCCGCTGCCGTGGCCAGCCACAGGAAGCCGGCACGGTCCTGCACCATGGCGTTCACGCGCCTGTGTGCGAGGCCGTCGGCCACATCGTACTTCCGCAGCGTGAAAGTGTAGGATGCATCGCCCTGCGCCAGGACGAACACAGGGAGCAGCAGGGCCAGCAGGAGCAGGTTCCGCACCGCGTGAAACTACAGGATGGACGCGGTATCAAGAACATTCTCGATTGTGCACGGCACTGCGGGAAAGTTGGTTTGCACCGCGGTCCACCGAACGGCCGCATCACCGCTCGAACAACCGACCAACCCCATGCGCACACACTACACCGCACTGCTGCTCGCCCTCGCCACACCGCTCCTGCTCAACGCGCAGAAGGCTTACATCCCCAACGGCGGCGACGATCTCGCCATCGTGGACGTGGCCACCAACACCATCACCGGAACGATCTCCACCCCGGCCGGCTCCGGCCCTGTGGGCGTGGTGTTCAGCGCCGACGGCCAGCGCGCCTGCATCGCCAACTACGGCGGCAACACCGTGTCCATCGTGGACGTGCCGAACGACGCCATCCTCACCACCATCCCCGCCGGCGTGAGCCCGCAGAACGCCGTCTTCACCGCCGATGGCAGCACCCTCTACGTGGTGAGCAGCGGTGACAACAGCGTGCTGGCCATCGACGCCGCGACGTACACCACCTCCGCCACCATCACCGTGGGCCAGTTCCCCATCGGCATCGCCCTCACGCCCGATGGCAGCACGCTCTACGTGGCCAACTCCGCCTTCGGCGAGACGACCGTGAGCGTCATCAGCACCGCCACGAACACCGTCACGGGCACCATCACGGTGGGTGATACGCCCACGGATATCCGCCTGTCGCCCGATGGCAGCCTGGCCTATGTCTCCAACAACGGAGCGAACACCGTGAGCGTGATCAGCACTGCGACGAACGCGGTCACCGCCACGATCCCTGTGGGTGCAGGCCCGTCCAACATGGCCATCCACCCCAACGGCACCGAGCTTTATGTATCGAATGTGCTCGACAACCACGTTTCGGTGGTGAGCACGACCACCAATGCGGTGATCGACAGCATCCCGGGCATCGAGTTCGCGCTCGGCCTGGCGATCACGCCCGATGGCACCACGCTCTGGGCGCTCACCCCCTTCAGCGCCGCGGCCGCGGTCGCCAGCACCGCCACCCGCACCGTGGAGACCACCCTGCCGATGTCTTTCCCCAACGCCATCGGCAACTTCATCAACGGCGTGGACCTCACGGCCGGCATCAGCAGCGCCGCGCCCGTGGCCATCGAGGCTGAGGTGTTCCCGAACCCCTTCACCGCGCAGGCCACGGTCCGTACCGGCCAGGAGCTACGCGGCGCTGCCATCACCACCGTGGATGCCATGGGCCGCATTGTGCGCGAGCAAGGCAACATCAGCGGCCGCCAGTGGCAACTGGACCGCGACGGCCTCGCTTCAGGCCTCTACACCGTGCGCATCGCGCAACCCGGCAGCCCGGTCACGACCGTGAAGGTGACGATCGAGTAAGCCATCTCCCTTCCACCGACCGATCCCTCCGGATGGCCTCGTGCCTCCGGGGGGATCGGTGCTTAAGGGGGGCTCCTCACAACGACGGCACTAACCAAAGTTCTATTGCAGGTCCGGACCAACCTCGGTTGATTCGTGCGCTGAAAACCCGGCTCCATGCATAACCCTGTACGCGCCACATTCGCTCTGCTTCTCGGCTTGCTTGCGATCGTAAGCTCCACAGCCCAGACCCTCACGACCGACTTCGTCAACGCCGGGTACGCCATCACCGACCTTGGCAGCATCACGGACCTTCCCACTCCCTACGGAGGGCTCACGATCCGCGAAGGCTCTCCCGATACGCTCTTCATCGGCGGAACGGCCAACCAGACCGGCGGAGCGGTGTACAAGGTCCCCTTGGTGCGCGATGCCGGCACCCAGCAGATCACCGGTTTCGCTGGTCCTGCGGTCCTTTTCGCGGCTGCGCCTAACATCGACGGGGGCCTCAGCTTCGCGCCCAACGGCACCATGTTGTACACCCGGTACAGCATGAACGAGTTCGGGCAACTGCTCACGAGCAACACGACCCTGAGCATCCCGCTCACCCCGCTGGGCATCGCCTCCTCGGTGGGCAGCCATGTGCTCGTGCCGGCCGGCTCGCCCGGCGCCGGCAACCTGCTCATGGCCAGCTACAGTGCATCGATCATGTACAAGGTGCCCTTCACCATCGGCGTCGACGGCGACTACCAGCCCTCCACACCCACCACCAACGTCTCCGTGAATGCCCTGGCCAGCGGGCCTGAAGGCATCGCCTATGTGCCCAGCGGTTCGGCGGGCTTCACGAACCCGTCCATGGTCGTCTCGGCGTACTCCATGGGCAAGATCGTGGCGTTCGAAGTGGATGCCGACGGACTCCCCATTCCCGCCACGGCGCGCGACATGATCACCGGTCTTTCCGGGGCCGAGGGCGCCTTCATCGACCCGCTCACGGGCGACTTCCTCTTCTCCACCTTCGGCGGCACCAACCGCGTTATCCGCGTCTCCGGCTTCGAAGCGCCGAACGCCATCACGGAGATCCAGCGTGCGCCCGCCGCGCTGCAATTGGCCCCCAACCCCACCGATGGTCCGGTGCGGCTCCAGGTCGATGCCACCACCCGCATCACCGCCGTGGAGGTGATCGACGTGAACGGACACATCGTGCTCCGCAGCGCCCCCCAGGCCGATCGCACCATCGACCTCTCTACGCTGCCCGCCGGCGTGTACACGGTGCGTGCCTATGGCACCAGCGGTGTGCTGGTGGGCCGGGTGGTGCGCGCGTAAGGCGTCGTGCAGGTTCGCGCCGAACGGCCATGAACGGGCGATCGACGGAGCCGTGCGCATGTGCCCAGCGATCCGGCCCCGCTCAATCCCACCGGCGCATCGGCTCCTCCAACCGACCGTCCTTGAACCAGAAGGTGCGGTCGCGCTCGCTGTTGCATTCGCGCAACGGGGCCACCGGCAGCATCAACGGGGCGGTCCACCGCAGGTGCCAGTAGTGTTCGGCCACCACCTCGAGCGGATGGATGGCCGTGCGCTCCACCACCACGCGCAACGTGTCGCCTTCCCAGGCCCAGGTGCCCGTGAGCACCGCCGCCGTGTCCCCTTTGAGCGGATCGCAGTCGCCGGGCTCCCAGATGCGCAGACCGGCGGATCCACCATCCTCGAAGAGGATCTCCTGATACCGGTGATCGGGGAAAAGCGCCATGAGCCGCTCCTCGTCCGTGTATCCGGCGATGCACTCGCCGTCCGGCCCGTGCATCATAGGCACGCCCTGCCAATAGCGGAACTCGCGACCGAGCCACGCGGAGCTGTCCGTGCCGGATGGCTGGGCGCGAACGGCCGACCAGGCGACCATCGCCAGTAAAAGGTTCACCACGGAACGCGCGCCCATGCTGTGTACTACACCGAGCACCGAGTGAAGTTCATGCGATAGACCATTTCATGCTTGACCGACCCCCTACCGCCGCACGTACTCGCTCTGCACAAGCCCGCCCGGGAAGCTTCGGCTTGCCACCAGCCGCAAGAGGACGTCCTTCTCCAATGGGCCGAAGAGCGGGATGCCCTGGCCGATGAGCACCGGCACATGCGTCACGATGAGGCGGTCGATGAAACCCGCGCGCAGGAAACGCTGCACGGTGCCGCCACCATCGATGTAGAGGCTCTTGTAGCCCCGCGCGGCCAGCCGGCGCACCACCTCTTCAGGCGAGGCGTTCAACAACTCCACATCCGCACCGCGCTCCTTGGCGGTAGCGAGGTCCAAATTCCCACTGCTGAGCACGAAGACCTTCTTCGTGTAGGGCCACTGCCCGAAGCCCAACACCACCTCGAAGGTGCGGCGGCCCATCACCAGCGCGTCGATGCCGGCCATGAAGGCCTCGTAGCCGTGGTCGCCCATCGGGGCGGTGCCATCGCCTTCAAGAAAATCGAGCGCACCATCGATGCGCGCGATGAAGCCATCAAGGCTGACGCCGCAGAAGACGGAACAGGTGGTGGACATGGAGGCAAGATACAGACGTGCTGGACTGACCTTCATTCCACAGAGGACGAGACCTGTCGCATGCTTGGCAGGGAACCAAGCAGTGGCCCGTGTGTACCACATCATGACGCATTTCTTCTATCGGGCCTTTACGGGCCGCGGTTGTTTCGCACCCACAAACAACCACGATCATGGACCACACCGCATTCATCTCAGCGCGCGATCCGCAGAACAGCCGCGCCATTCCGGGCGCCATCTTCCACTTCCTGGCCAAGGGCGAGGATACCGCCGGACGCTACTCCCTAATGGAGATCCACGTGAAGGCCGGCAACGAGCCGCCCGCCCACACCCACCTGCGCGAGGATGAGGTGTACTTCATCCTGAAGGGCGAGATGCGCTTCGAGGTCGGTGGCCAGGTGCTGCATGCCAAACCCGGGGACCATGTGTACCTGCCCAAGGACGTGCCCCACGCGTTCAAGGTGGTCACCGAGGACGCACATGTGCTGATGTGGATGGCCCCCGCCGGATTGGAGCAGTGGTTCTGGGACAACAGCGCTCCCGCGCCCGACATGCAGCCGCTACCGATGCCCAGCGGCCCGCCACCCGCCGAGGCCATCGCGCACGTCGTCCGCACCCTCGCCGACTATGGCGTCGAGATGGTGGGCGCTCAGGTCGAGCAGTAGCCCTGCGCGCCCATTTCGGGCATGGTCCGTTCAATAGGTGATCCCGTCGAACTGGCGGGATCACTTGCAAATACGACGGCACTGCCACGAAAAATGCAGCGTGATCCGGCCATCGTGAAGGCTCCTTGCCACGCTCATGGACACCCGCTCGGAACACCTGCGACAATGAGGGACTCGGATCGCCATAAATGGACCGCATGCGGCGGTCATGACGTAGCAGGCTACCTCCCGCTCTTGCCGGCCACTTGGAACACAAACCGAGATCGGGGCGCAGGATGCGAACGCACCCTCCCCTACCGCCGCTCCATATCCGTCACCAGCAGGGGATCGCTCGCCCGCAGTTCTGCGATCAAGGCCGCCACAGCATCCGTGGTCGGATCAAGCTGCAGCTTTGCGACCTCCGCTGACGTGATGCCCACCATCTGCAGAAAGCTCACCTCTCCGTGCGGCGTATCGATCTTCCCCAGCTCGGGGTCCAACGCGAACACCACACCCGTGATGTCCGTGTCCATGTCCGTGCACAACGGACCACCCGCCGGCACGAACTCGTTCACTTCGAACCACCGACCGCTCTTGTGCAGGTAGCGGGCCAGGTTGTTCATCACCGTGGTGATCCAGGTCGGCTCGCGGTTGTCCGCAGCGTTCCGCTTGATCCGGAACGTGAGCTCGAAGCCCAGCTTGCTGAACTGCTGGCCGACGGCCTCCTCGTTGTAGTAGAGCTCGCTCAGGCCATAGCTCACCACATGGATGTGATCGGGCGGACCGGGATGGTCGTAATAGCTTGTGCCGTCCAACGGATCGGTGCCGCCTGCGATGAAGTGCAAGGGAGCGGCGTAATGCCGTGGCGCCCGCTCTCCGTAGACCGTCGCCAACTGCGCATTGATGCAGTGCCAGCCCACCGCCGTCTCCGGGGTGTACTGCACGCGGTATTCCTCGAGGGTCATCAGTGGCATGAACGGGGAACGAATGTACCTGGAACGGTCAGGATGGAGCGTGGTCCGATGGAACGCTGACAAGCGACACGTAAGCGGACAGCTCGGTCGGAGGTTCTGGGGGGCCACCCGGTTGTTGTCCTACGTCACCCGATCTTCTTCCGCACTTCTATCTTGCTCCCATGGCAGCCTTCTTCGGCCTGTTCGGCAAGCCCAAGGTGATGTTCCACGAGGAGCTTCCCTCGCGCCAGCGCATCGTGCGCATACTGCAGGAGCACATCGTGCCCGACATGGAGGCACGGGGCTTCACCTTCAACGAGAAGAAGGTGCTCTTCAAGCGCGACCGGGGCGATCAGCTCGATGTGATCCACAACCATACCCACCCGCGCAACAGCTCGCCGAACTGGGTGCGATTCCAGCCGTTCTGGATGGTGGAATCCCGCTCGTATGCCTGCTGGATGCAGGAGCACATGGGCAAGGACAAGGACTGGGGCGGCACACTGATCCACGGCAGGCTGGAAGACCTATCCCTCCATGACGAACGGATGATGGACGTCGAATGGTTCGATCTGGCGCGGACGGACAACAAGAAACTGATCGAGCATTACCACCAGGTGCTGATGCAAGAACTGGTGCCGCTGATGGACAGCTTGGAGGATCTGCGGAACGTACTGGCCTATGAGCGCACGCGAGGTCACCACGACACTCCGCGTTACATAACAGTGGCCTGCATGCTGGGTGACATGGCCGAGGCGCAGGCTGCCTTGTCGCGTTATGAGCAGGTTGTGCAGCGAAAGGGGAACGACCCTGGCATGATGCGCACCCTGGAAGAGCACCGCCGGTTGGTGGAGAAGTTCAGCTAAGCTCCTGCGCCTCGAGCCGCATCATCGCCCCCCTACCTTCACTCCATGGCTATGCACCGCTCCTACGCCGCCTCCCACAAGGGGCTCCGCAACATCCTCGGACAGTTCTCCCTGCTCGCCGGCCGCACCGACTACGGCAACCCGGCGGACGTGCAACGCCTAAAGGCCCTGGGAGACGAATTGTTCATGCTCCTCACCCACCACCTGCACACCGAGAACGACCACCTGCTCGCCCTGCTGGAGCAGCGTGTGCCCGGTGCAGCGCAGCACGACCTGCGCGACCACGAGGAGCTGGAGGTGATCCAACAGGACGTGGCCGACCGGCTCGCCCGCTTGGACGGCACGCAGACGGCGCTCGAGGGCCACGCGTTCTACCTCGCCTTCACCGCGTTCCAAGGGCGCTACCTCGGCCACATCCACCACGAGGAGGTGGTGACGGAGGAATTGCTGTTGACCCACTTCACCGAGGCCGAGCTCATCGCCAACAGCGAACGCATCGTGCAGCAGGTGGAGTTCCCGGTGCTGCTCGCCTCGCTCAAGTACATAGTACCCGCACAGTCACGGGCGGAGAACCAGGCGCTCTTCGCGCAACTGAAGAACGCACCGCCCGAGGCGTGGAACGCGGTGATGGATGCCGTGCGGCCGGTGATGGAGCCTGGCGAGCTGGAGGTGGTGGTGGGGTGAGGGCTGACCTTGACCGAGTTCTCGTGGTCGCGCAGCGGTTGTTCGATCGCCTACGGACCAAACTGCGGATGCGGCTTGCGGCTCGTGTGCCTCACTTGGTACACCGTGATCACCTCACCGTCCACAGCGAAGACCACACGATAGGATGGGAAGCCCTTGATGCCTGCATACCGGAAAGGCTCCTTGCGCACCTGGCGGAACGGACTGGCCATCAGATCCTCGAAACAGGCGTCCAAGGCTTCCAAGAACCGGACGCCAAGACCAGCCTGTTGCGCCTCATACCAATCACTGATGGCGGCCGCCTCATCCAGCGCGGCCTGCCGTACATCCAGCGCGTATCGTTTCATTTCCGAGCTGCGCGCAGCAGGCTCATCGCCTCCTCCTTGGTGTAGGACTTCCCTTCGCCTCGCAGGTGCTCCGCCCGGCGGCGCTCCAGCTCCGCCCAGTCCTCGTCGCTCATGTCCATATCCGCTTCCGGCACCTCCTCTTCAATGGTCTTTGCGATGCGCTGCAAGGCGGCCTCGTCCCATACCTGCATCAAGCGCTGGATCAGGTCGAGCTTCTTCAGGGCTATATCCATGGCGAACGAATGTTGATCAAAGTTAGGGCACTGGGACATGCTTGACATCATCGAAGCGCGGCAGGATCCGGAGAAGATGGTGTGGTGAGAGCGGCCACGAGCCATAGGGTCCGCCATCCCGGCTCAAGGCCGGGAGTGCGACAGAACCGCCGGAGGTTGGGGACGACACCCTCCGGTGGCCCCAAGCTCTGCGAAACTGAGCGAAGGCACGGATCATGTCCGCGCCGATCGGCCCTTCCCTATCTCCCTGCCGATAGACCGGTCCATTGGCGGATCAACTCCAACACCTGTTGGTCCTTCTGCGCCAACTCCGGCCGTTGCTGCCCTTGTCGGCGGATCTCGGCCTCCACATCCAGCAGCATGCGCTGCCGCTGCCCGGCAGAGAAGTGTTCGAAATAGCGCTTCAACTCCAAAGACTCGTCCAGCGCTTGTTGGTCCTCACCGAGGAGCCCTTGGTCCAGGAAGGTGGTGAATGAGGTCAACCGCTTGGCTGGGTCCCAAATGCCGGTCGCATTGCCGTGGAACATGGACCCGAAGATCTCCGTGGTGCCGTCGGCAAGCTGCTTCACGCCTTGCATGGCAGGCGTGTGGTTCACGGAGAAGAAATCGAACAGGCGTTGGATGGGATCCTTGCTTCTGTTGAAACGTTTGAGGTAACGCTCGAAGAAGTGCGCGCTGAAGTAGATATCCGCGTCGCTGCCGAGCAGATCCACCCGCACGGCGCGCAGCCGGGTATCGCGACCGTGATAACGGACCAGGCCAGCCATCTGCGTGCTACGTTTGGTACGGATCAAGACCAGGATCCACTCATTACCGCGCGGTGAACGCCATTTGATGGCTTGCTCCAGGCGATCGATCCCCTTGGGCGACACGCGAAGCTCATGCTCCATGCGCTTGCCAATGGGCTTCAACTTGTTCACCAAGGCGCTCAGGTCCTTACGTGCGTCATCGGCGACCTCCTTGGGCGACATCGAATGTACGATCATGGCATCCGGGCTTTGTAGGCCACTTGTACGGCTACGCACAGGTGGGGTTCCCCTCTTGCACTTGGTGCGCTTACGGCTGTGAGCCGCGGTGCCTGTCCCGCCTCAGCGGGCGGCGTCCGCTCGATCCCGGCTTAAGGCCGGGACAGCGGACAGTCCCGGCGGTGGGTGGGGAGGACACCCTGCGGTGGTCTATAGGTCAAATGTGGTCTAACTTTCCAGCGGCTTTGATTCAACACAGCAATGATTAAGAGACTCCTAGTCGAGAAGTTGAACTCTCGTATCGACCACGAGTTCGTGTTCAACGATGACCTGAACCTCTTCACGGGCAAAAACGGCTCTAGCAAGACCACTTTGCTCAAAGTGCTTTGGTTCCTGAACTGTGGGAAGCTCTGGACCTTGCTGGACGAAGTGAACTTCCGCATGGTCGAGCTCGAAACGACCAGGGGCAAAATCAGGGTTGCACGTACCGATTCACCTGGGATTGTTGAAGTCACCTCGACTGATGGCTCTATGAACAAGTATCCTGAGGATCAATTGCGTCAATTCGAATTTCGCAATGTTCGAGTCCGCAAGGCAATGGAGCAGTTTCGCTCTCATGCCTTTCCAACGTTATTCTTTCCAACATTTCGTCGTATCGAAGGCGGGTTCACCATGGAGCATGAACGCGTACCCGACCAGTTCTCCCCATATAGTCTTCGACAGGCCTTCACCGAACTGTCGAATCGACTATCATCTCCGAGTAATACGTTTATCAGTTCTATTTCGACAGACGACATTGTTCGCCTACTGACAACGCAGTCTGCTCGAATCAATGAGAGGATCAGCAATGAACAAGCCGATACTTCTGATCGCATTATTCAGAAGATTAAGGCAAGGGATCTTTCCGACAAGGATTTGATAAAGTCCATTCAAGAGGACATTGAATCGGTCGAAGCTAAGCGGGTGGACACGCTCAAACCATTTACAGCACTAGCGGGGTTGGTTCAAAGAATATTCCAGTACAAGGGCATCGTGTTCAGCGGGTTGACAATTGGCGAAGTCTCCAATGCCATTGCCTCCGAGAAGCTGTCAGCTGGCGAGAAGCAAATGCTCAGCTTCATATGCTACAACACCTTTGTCCAAGGAAGCGTGATATTCATTGACGAACCTGAACTGAGCCTTCATCCAGATTGGCAGAGGACTTTAGTACCCATATTGCTCGAACAAGGGAGCGGCAACCAGTTCTTCATGGCGACGCATAGTCCGTTCATCTATGCCAAGTACCCGGAGAAGGAAATAATTCTCTCTGAAGACCGGGGTGATAACTAGCCCACTGCTTCTTTTCTGGAATGCAAGCCCATCTGACCGCTGAGGAGCTCGTTTCGTTATTGCAGCGCTCCTCCTTGAACACGATTCTTGTTGAGGGGAAGGACGACATGCTCATATATCGTTGGATTGAAGAACGAGTTGGAGGAGGTTTAGCGAACGTTCTACCATGCGGTGGTAGAGATACGCTTCTCGAAGTGTATAGAAGGCGAGCTGAGATCGGGCACATCAAAGTCCTCTTCATTGCTGACCAAGACACATTCGTCTACACCGGTGTTCCCCCAGGCACGAATGAAATTATTTGGACGAAGGGCTACTCTATCGAGAACGACATTTATGAAGGCCGTGGGCTTGAAGCTCTACTGGATAATGATGAGCGTTTGGAATTTCGTGTGGCCTTGGAGAGCTTCATACAGTACTATTCTAAGCAGTATGACGCTTTCACCGTTGGGGCGGAACATGAGTTTGGCCGTCATCCTTCGGAGGTACTAGACCCTCATGGCCGATTAAAGGAGCCATTTGCCACCGATATCGCCACTGCCCCGGCTCGGCCCGAGAGCATTGAACGTTTTCGCAATGGGTATGAACTACAAATCCGTGGCAAGTGCCTCTTCGCGTTGCTAATCAGACTGCTGAGTCATTCGAGTAGGGCCGCCAAGCACAGTTACAAGAGTCTATGTGAGACAGGTGTGAAAATCACGAATCCGACAAGCCTTGAGCGCATTGTACAAGAGTGCAGAGTTAAACTCGCCGCGTAGAGTCTTCGACGCGTGAACGATTGAAGCGTTACCCTGCAGCGAGGAACGAGCAAGGAGTACAAGCGGAAAGCGCGACGGCGAGTCTTCGAGCCGGCACGCCCTGATCACTTCAAATCCATCCGGTACTTCGCACTAGCCTCTTGTAAAGCGAGTACACGAAGTTGCTTCGGACCTCCACCTTGCATTCCACTCTGCGGATAAGTCAGTTCCCAGTAGCGGCCATCAGTCGGGTCACGATAGAGAATCTCCCAGGTTCCATACTCCGGGTGGTTCGCAACTTGAACTAGCATCTCAGAAGTCAGCCAACCGATGCGATTTTCGAGCGCATCACCGCGCATATGCCCGTTCTCGAAAACCCAATTGCCATTGAGCACTGTTTCGTTCGGGGCAAGTGGCATATGCATGCCGATGTCTATCGGCTCAAGTACATGCTCCTCTCCCCATACACCTGCCTAAAGAACCCCGCGCCTCCGCGCGGGGCAGGCTCCTCCTTCAGGTCCTTGAGAGTAGATCGCTCGCCGGTGCTCTTCATCTCGGGCCCGAGGCTCTTGTCCATGTTCAGGAACTAGAATCGAACAACCATCACACGCTGGCACTGCCGCTTGCCATCCATGAGCTCGATCACGTAGGGGCCATCAACGAGGGAACTGGCATCGATCCCTTCCGCATGGACAATGCCGGTCAACATCCTCCGCCCGCTCATGTCATGAACAGCGAACTCCGTTCCTTGCTCAGATCCACCCGCAACACTGATCCGTTCGGTACCGGCATCGAACCAGCAACGGGGCGAAGCACGAGGTTGGGACGGAATGCCTGTGCTGATGGTGCTCACGATGCCGCCGAACAGGATCACCGGGCGCTCCGTGCTGGCCTGGCCTGCGCCGCAGTTCAAGTCCATGCCGCATCCGGTGATGTCGATCGCGCCGCATCCGCCAACATCGCTGCAAGTACCTGCGGTGTTACTCGCATAGCGCACGTAGCTTGAGCTGAAGCCCGTCATCTGCGGGGTGCACCAGACCTGAGGTACATTCACTTGGGTAGAGTTGCTGGAATAGCAGAACTCGACGATGATGTTGTCCACCCCGTTCCACAAGAATGGTGAAGCGAACTTGAAACTTCGCCAGCCCGGACCGCCAAGCCGTGGTTCAGCCAAAGCTGAACCATCAGGGAGCGCCGATATCCCATTGAGCGCATCGTTGCTAACCGCGCAAACCGCTAAGGGATCGGTGGTCTCGTCGAAGTTGGTCAGCGTGGTTAGTGACGTATGCTTGACGGTTATCTTCCACGCATAAGGCTTCTGGTCGCCAGAAGTGATCTCCTGATCGACATAGAATGCGATGCTATCAATCGGTTCGTTGGTGCAAAGACCCATCAAGGAACCGCTTTGCAACATATCCACTTCCTGTGCCCGAACGAGGTATTGATGTCGACTTCTCGAAAAGTTCATGTGGGACCAAGGCGAGAGCGCCTGCGTCATGTAGACCGGAGCTGGCGGTCCGGGGGTCCAATACTCAGTCCATGGTCCGATGACCGACTGGCCCGGCACACAGACGATCTGGCCGACAACAAAGACTGGACTCAGTAATGTCCACGACATGAAGACCCTTCTCAAGTGTATGTGCAATACCATCTGCGCAAAATAAGCACGCTGTCGGAACAGTGGTTTAACCCCCTAACTATCGGACAACGTTCAGCGGTCATGACGAAGGTAGGTTGTTTCGTGGATAGGTTTGCCATCAGCAGGAGACGACCGAAGGTGACTGCGTTACCGATGGCGTCGGAAGTGAGCCGGGCCCGGACACTTGCTTGATGGCGTGTGATCCCTTCGGGATCAAGCAGGAGACTCCCTTCAGGCTCCTGCACCCCGATAGCTCTTGATAGGGGATCAGCAGCTTGAAGCGCGCTCTGCCGCGCTGGTCCAGGCGACGGGCGATCAGCCCCGCGCGCCAGGTTTGCTCGAAGAGGTCAGGTGAGAGGTAGGCGATGGAGGCATGCGGGCGGCGCGTGTTGTAGTGGCTGTAGAAGCCGGGCAGCACGGCCAGCAGTTCCTCGAAGCACCAGAAGGTGTGGCGGCCAAGGAAGGCGGCGAGCAAGGCATGGAAGCTCTCGATGTGGCCGTTCTCCTGCGGCGTGTAGGGATGGGTGAAGACCTGGTCGAGCTGGTTCTCCTGGAAGTATTCCTGGACCAGCCGCGCGGCGAACTGGGGGCCGTTGTCGCTGCGTACTTCCACGCGCAGGCCTTTGCGCAGCAGGTCCGCGGGTTGCAGATGCTGCTCGATCACCTGGTCCCACGCGTACTTCACTTGGTGACGCGTCATGCTCAAGGCGGCGCTGTGGTGCAGGGCTTGGCGGGTGAAGGTGTCCAGGATGGTGAGGATGTAGGCTTGCCGCCGCTCACGTGTGCACCATGCGCTCTTGATGTCCATCTCCAGGAGCTCCAAGGGGCGCTGGGGCGCTACCGTGCGGCACTTCGCATAGGTGCGTCCGGTTGCTTTGCGGCGCACTCCCAGCAGGTGCTCATCGCGCATGATCCGCTCCACTTTCTTGGGGTTGATGTAGTAGCCCATCATCATCAACAGCTTGGCGGTCTTCTGGTAGCCGTTGTCAGTGGCGGGGTCGTCCTTCAGTGCGCGCAGGTCGGCGGTCAGCTGAGCATCGGGCACGAGTTGCTTGCCGCCATCGGTCATGCGCTTGGGAGTGTGCTGGCTCAGGGGTCTTCCCCCTCTACGAGCCGATGGGCGGTGGTAGTACTGGTGGCGGGTCGCACCGGTGATGGTCAAGGCCGCATCGCGTTTCATCCCCTGGGCTACGAACCGCCCGATCAGTTCCTTCTTCTGGCCCAGGGGTACTTCTTTTTTAGCAACTCGTCCTTCAGCTTGCTCTGTAGTTGCTGCTCGGCCACCAGTTGCTTCAGGCGCTCATTCTCTTTCTCCAGCCGCCTGATCTCCTTGATGTGCGCGGGTGTCATGCCGTGCGCAAGGCCCGCTTCGCCCATCTGCTCCACCTTCCGCTTCCACCCGTAGTAGGTGGCCGGGTACACCCCGTGCTTCTCCAGGGTGAGCTTCACCCCGTTGGCTGCGGCTTCATGCACGATCCGCAGCTTCTCTTCCTTGCTGAACTTACGTCTGTTGCTCATGGGGACACAGTTTACAGTTTTGCCACTGTAATCGTGTCCGGTAGGTTAGGGGGCTAGATCAACAGCGCTGTCGCGCTACCGACTCAGGTACATGGAACGTTCTCCATAGACTTGACGGAAGAAAGGATCTTTCAAGTCTTTAATGAAGTAGATCGCTTCTCCCGTCGATTTCATTTCAGGTCCCAATGACTTGTCCACGTTGGGGAACTTGTCGAAGCTGAAGACGGGCACCTTGATCGCATAGCCATCCAGCCGCGGCTTGAACTGGAAGTCCTTGAGCTTGGCGCCGAGCATCACCTTGGTGGCCCAGTTCACGTAGGGCTCGCCGTAGGCCTTGGCGATGAAGGGCACCGTGCGGCTGGCGCGCGGGTTGGCTTCGATCACGTACACCACCTCGTCCTTGATGGCGAACTGGATGTTCACCAGGCCCACGGTGTGCAGGGCCAGCGCGATCTTGTGCGTGTGCTCGCGGATCTGCTGGATCACCTTTTCGCTGAGGTCAAAAGGCGGGAGCACGGCGTTGCTGTCGCCGCTGTGGATGCCGGCGGGTTCGATGTGCTCCATGATGCCGATGATGCGCACCATCTCGCCGTCGCAGATGGAATCGCTCTCCGCTTCGATGGCGCCGTCGAGGAAGTGGTCGATGAGGATCTTGTTGTCGGGCATCAGGCGCAGGATGTCGAGCACCTGGTCCACGAGCTCCTCCTCGTTGATCACGATCTTCATCTTCTGGCCGCCGAGCACGTAGCTGGGGCGCACCAGCAGCGGAAAGCCCAACTCGCGGCTGAGCTTCACGGCCTCCTCGGCATTGTTCACCGCACCGAAACGCGGGTACGGGATGTTGAGGTCGCGCAGCAGTGAGCTGAAGCGCTCGCGGTCCTCGGCCATGTCCAGCGCGGCGTAGCTGGTGCCGATGATCTTGATGCCGTACTTCTCCAGCTTCTCGGCGAGCTTCAATGCGGTCTGCCCGCCGAGCTGCACGATGACGCCCGCGGGCTGCTCGTGCTGGATGATGTCGTAGATGTGCTCCCAGAACACGGGCTCGAAGTAGAGCTTGTCGGCCGTGTCGAAGTCGGTGCTCACCGTCTCCGGGTTGCAGTTGATCATGATGGTCTCGTAGCCGAGCTCCTTGGCCGCGAGCACGCCGTGCACGCAGCTGTAATCGAACTCGATGCCCTGGCCGATGCGGTTGGGACCGCTGCCGAGCACCACGATCTTCTTCTTGTCGCTGCGCACGCTCTCATTTTCCTCCTCGAAGGTGCTGTAGTAGTACGGCGTCTTCGCGGGGAACTCACCAGCGCAGGTGTCCACCAGCTTGTACACGCGTTTGATGCCGAGCTCGTTGCGCTTCTTGTACACCTGGCTCTCCAGGCAGCCCAGCAGGTGCGCCACCTGGCGGTCGGCGTAGCCTTTCTGCTTGGCCTCGAAGAGCAGGTCGCGCGGGATGGTGTCGAGCGTGTATTTCTCCACCTCGCGCTCGGTCTTGATCATGTCCTCGATCTGCTTGAGGAACCAGATGTCGATCTTGGTAAGGTCGTGGATCTTGCTGAAGGGGATGCCGAGCTTGATGGCATCGTACACGTGGAAGAGGCGGCTCCAGCTGGGGTTGGCGAGGCTTTCCAGCAGCACGTTGGGGTCCGTGGTCTCCTTGCCATCCGCACCCAGGCCGTTGCGCTTGATCTCCAGGCTCTGGCAGGCCTTCTGCAGTGCCTCCTGGAAACTGCGGCCGATGCCCATCGTTTCGCCCACGCTCTTCATCTGCACGCCCAGACGACGGTCGGCGCCCTCGAACTTGTCGAAGTTCCAGCGCGGCACTTTCACGATGACGTAATCGAGCGTGGGCTCGAAGAAGGCGCTGGTGCCCGTGATGGGGTTCTCCAGCTCGTCCAGACGGTAACCGATGGCGAGCTTGCTGGCGATCTTGGCGATGGGGTAGCCCGTGGCCTTCGATGCGAGCGCGCTGCTGCGGCTCACACGCGGATTGATCTCGATGGCGTAGATGTGCTCGTGCTCATCGGGGCTCACCGCGAACTGCACGTTGCAGCCGCCCGCGAAGTCGCCGATGGCGCGCATCATCTTGATGGCCTCGGTGCGCATGCGCTGGTAGGTGCGGTCGCTGAGGGTCATGGCCGGCGCCACGGTGATGCTGTCGCCCGTGTGGATGCCCATCGGATCGAAGTTCTCGATGCTGCAGATGATGGTGACGTTGTCGTCCTTGTCGCGCAGCAACTCGAGCTCATACTCCTTCCAGCCGAGCAGGGCTTTGTCGATCATCACCTCGTGGATGGGGCTGATCTGCAGGCCGTGCTTGAGCAGCTTGTCGAACTCGGCGGGGTCCTTCACGAAGCTGGCGCCGGCACCGCCAAGCGTGTAGCTGGCGCGGATCACCAACGGGAAGCCGAACTCCTGCGCCACCTTCTTGCCCTCGAGGAAGCTGGTGACGGTCTTGCTCGGCGCCATGGGCACGCCGATGCGCTCCATCAGCAGACGGAACTGCTCGCGGTTCTCGGTGATGTCGATGGCCTTGGTGTCCACCCCGATCATGCGCACGCCGTACTGTTCCCAGATGCCGAGCTTCTCGCACTCGATGGCCAGGTTCAGCGCGGTCTGTCCGCCCATGGTGGGCAGCACGGCGTCGATCCTGTGCTTCTTGAGGATCTCCTCGATGCTCTCGACGGTGAGCGGCTTCAGGTACACGTTGTCGGCCGTGACCGGATCGGTCATGATGGTGGCCGGGTTGCTGTTGATCAGCGTGACCTCGATGCCTTCGTTGCGGAGGGAACGGCTGGCCTGACTGCCGCTGTAGTCGAATTCGCAGGCCTGGCCGATGACGATGGGTCCGCTGCCGATGAGCAGGACGGACTTGATGGAATTGTCCTTGGGCATGTCCGGTGTGTAACCGGGGCGCGAAGGTACCCCGGGAGCGGTGGGTGGCGGGGGATCGTGGATAACCCCCGGGGATCGTGGAGAACTGCCAAGTCAGGACCGGATCGCTTTCGCTTTATGTCCCTCCACGCGGAGGGACCACAGGGAGCCAGATCGCGATCCGGAGAGCGGTGCAGGCGGATCGCCTTTCCGCTCCCTCCACCTCCCTCCGAATGCGAGGGAGATAAGATCGCCGCGATCCGCCGGGCGATCCGGTCATTTCCGCTTCCCCTTCCAGGACTCCCGCGAACGATCCCCATGCACCGCCTCATGCTCCTTAACGAAGGCCTCCAGCCTGGCCCTCACCCCGTGGATGGCCGTGAGCACTTCCTCATTGGTGAAGCGCAACACCACGAAGCCAGCTGCTTTCAATTCGGCGGTACGGCGGGCATCGCGCTCCTGCGCTTCCGGCCCATCGTGCGATGAACCATCCACCTCCACGATCAGCATCAGCTCGGAGCAGAAGAAGTCGGCGATGTAATTGAGCACCGGGCGTTGGCGGTGGAAGCCATAACCGGACACGCCCCCGGCCTTGAGCACGTACTTCCACAGGCACGCCTCCGCCTTGGTCATGGACCTGCGCAAGGTGCTCGCCCGCTCGCCGAGTCTGGGGTTGTAATTGTAGCTGCGGTACGGCTTGGGCATGCTCAACGAAGATCGGTATCACCAGCACGCATCAAATTGCCGCCTGTTCAAGGAACCATGAGTCGCGACCTTTGCGTTCGCTGTGTTCTGGCGATGAACAATGAAAACGGAGGTCCCCGCTTTCACCCTCGCCCACCGCACCTACGGCCGCGGCCCGTTGGCGGTGCTCGCCTTCCACGGCTTCGGCCGCACGGGCGCGGACTTCCACGTGTTCGAAGCGGCCTTGGGCGACTTCGCGACCATCCACGCCTTCGACCTGCCCTTCCACGGCGACAGCCCCTCCCCTTCCGAACGCGCCGGGCAGCCGTTCACCCCGGCGGAGCTGCGCGATCATTTCACCGCCTTCGCGGATCAGCTCGGAGCGGAAAAGGTCGTGCTGATGGGCTACTCCCTCGGCGGCCGCGTGGCCCTGAGCCTGCTGGAGACCATGCCGGAACGCATCGCCCGGGCGGTGCTCATCGCCCCCGATGGCCTGAAGCCGCGCCCCTGGTACCGCCGCCTGGCCGACAGCGCCTGGGGCCGCGCACGCTACCGCCGCTTCATCGAGCATCCGGAGCGTGTGCACTTCATCATCAACACCCTGCACCGGCTGGGCCTGCTGCGCGACAAGCTGCACCGCTTCATCATTGGCCAGACGGACAGCATCCACAAGCGCCGGCTGCTGCACGATGTGTGGCTCAGCTTCCGCCACATCGAGGTGGACCTGCCTGTACTGGCTGACCGGCTGCGGGCCCGCGGGCCGCGCGTGGACCTGGTGTTCGGCACCTACGACACGGTGATCAAGCCGAAGCTCGGCCGACCGCTCGCAACGCGCGCTCCACAAGTGGTCCACGTGCACGACGTGGCGCTCGGCCACCAGCTGCTCACCCCGGAAGTGGCACGCCGCGTGGCGGCGCTGCTCGCTACGGACGCAGGGCGATCGTGAAGAAGGTGCGCAGTTCGCTCAAGGCCTGCTGCATGGGCTGCACCAGGTCGGCGCTGTAGGGCTGGTACACGGCATCGCGCGTGGAATACACGCAGGCCAGGTCCAGGCTCAGGTGGTCCGTGCGGTACCCCAATCCACCGCTGTACTGCCGCAACGCCGTGCCCTGCATCGGATCGGAGGCCTTGAACGGATCGCCACGGAAGGCCCAGCCCCCGCGGAAGTACCAGCGACCGCTGCGCCACTCGGTGCCCACCCGCACGCCGTGCGTGGCGCGGAACCGCTGCTTGATGGCCTCGTTCTCCAGCGCGAAATCGTACTCATCCACCAGCTGGCGGCTCGGGCGCATGCGCGCCTGCCGCATGTCCGCGTAGGTGTAGTCCACGGAGACAAGGCCATGTCGCCCGGCCTGGTACACGGCGCTGGCCACCGCGCGCCACGGGGTGTTGATGCGGTAGCTGAAGGTGCCCTCGGGCGAGCTCTCCGAGTAGCCATCACCGCTGCGGAAGCTGGTGCGCATCTCGTAGCTGTACGAATCGTTCATCAGCATCCACATGGGGCTGTGGAACGAAGCGCCAAGGCGCACCTGATCGCCCACGCGGCCGATCACGCCCAGCTTCAGGTCGATGCCGTTGCCCGTGGTGAGCAGGTCCTCCTGGTAGCTCATGCGCTCCAGGTCCACATCCTGGTCCTGGCTGGTCTCCTTGTGGAAGGTGGTGCGGCTGTAGCGCATGCCCACCAGACCGAGCGACGCGCCCACGTACACCCGGTCCATCCAGTTGTTCGCGTAGAAGAAGCTGGTGTTGTTCACGCGCCCGCCCGCATCCACGCGGTGCTCCTGCGTCACCGGGCTGCCGAAGGGGATGCCGGGCGCGTACTGGTCCACGGTGCCCGGCACCGTGTCGATCCCGTAGGTGAACCACGCCAGTGTGCTGGTGAAAGGGAACACGTCCGCCTCCAGGTCGGTGTAGGAGGTGCCGTCCGCCTCGTTCACGAAGCGCTGCAGCAGGGTGCTGGGCACGTCCGGCGCCACCACCGTGGTGGTGCTGTGGAAGGAGGCGTGCCGGTCGTACGACATGCCGAACGTGCCACCCCGCCAGTCATGACCCGGTTTCGGGTAGTTGAGGGCGAGGGTGAAGTTGTTCATGGCGAAGCGCGCCTCGTCCGCCGTGCCGGAGGTGCCGTAGAACGTGCTCTTCGTGGTGCGCAGCTCCAGCACACTGGTCAGGCTGATCTCCGAGTTGTTGTAGAGCCCCATGCCGGCGGGGTTCACGCTGGCGGAACCGGGATCGGCGCCCACGGCCCCGAAGGCACCGGCCAGGCCCCAACTGCGCGCCGAACCGCCCGGCACGATCTCCGAGAAGCGCAGGGCATCCTCTTCGCTCTGCGCAAGGGACGCGATCGGTGCCGCCAGCAGCAGCGCACCGAGGCACCGGGCAACGGTCGTGCGCATCATCAGCGGCGGGGACGCGGGCTGGGCGAGGGGGAGGAACCGCCTCCGCCGCCGCGACTTCCACCACCGCGTTCAAAGCTCGGCGAACCGTTATCGCCGCCGAAGCTCGGGCGGGATGGGCGCGAGGGGCGGTCATTGCGCTCGCGCGCCGGCTTGGACGGGCGCGTCTCCCGCTCGGGCCGCGCCGGCTTGGTCAGGCGGTCGTTGCGGTCAGGGCGGGGCCGGTCGTTCGGCGTGATGTTCGGGCGGCTTTCCGCCGGACGTGTTCCCCGCTTCACCTGGTCGGGCGAATGCTGAAGCAGGCCGGGAACGCTGCGGGGAAGGCGCGGCTGCGTGGTGGCCCCACCGGTGCCGCCGCCGGAGCCGCCGAAACCGGGGCGGTGCCGCACCACCACCTGGCCGCCATCGTGCCAACCGCCCCAGCCGTTCCACGGGTTGTTCCATCCTCCACAACCCCAGCAGTTGCCCCAACCTTGGTTCCAACCGCCCCAGTAGTTGCCATACATGCCGCAGTTCCAGCAGTTGTTCCAGCCATTGTTCCACCCGCCGTAGTATGGCCAGGGATCGTAGATACCGCCGTTCCACGGGTTGTAGTAACCGTAGCCGCTCATCCAGCTGTTGCCCCAGTAGGGGTTGTACCAGCCGGTGGGGCTGTTGTACCAACCGTTGCCCCAGCCCATGCCCATGCCGCCACCCCAGCCATTGCCCCAACCGGTGCCGTAGGACATGCCCCACGAGCTGCCCCAAGGCGAGGAGTTGAATCCGAAACCGAAGCGGTCGCGGTTGTACCAGCTGGGGTCGTTGTACGTGCGGTCCCAGTAGCTGCCCTGTTGGTAGCGCGAGGCCTCGTTGGCATCGTAGTAGTCCTCCTCGGGTTCGGGCGCAGGCGCGGTCTCCGGCTCCGGCGCCACCGGTGCGGCGGAAACGGAGATGTTCCGGTCGGGGATGTCATACACATCGTCCTTCACGGCCGTGGCCTCCTGCAGGGTGCCACAGGAGCTCAACAGCAACAGGGCGATGACGGTGGCGGGCAGGGTGCGCATGATGTTCCGGATGCTGGTTCAACCTCCGCAAGAAGCAACGTCCGGCCCGGGCCTTCAGTTGTATCCTTGCATGCTTTTCCACATCAAATCTAATACCACAAAGGGCACGCGATGAGCGACCAGTTGACGAAACGGGCGGCGGACTACGCGCAATGGTACAATGACCTGGTGCTGAAGGCCGACATGGCCGAGCACAGCGACGTGCGCGGATGCATGGTGATCAAGCCCCACGGCTATGCCATCTGGGAGAAGATGCAGCGGGCCCTGGACGGGATGTTCAAGGACACCGGGCACGTGAACGCGTACTTCCCGCTGTTCATCCCCAAGAGCTACCTGGCCAAGGAGGCCAGCCACGTGGAAGGCTTCGCCAAGGAATGCGCCGTGGTGACGCACTACCGCCTGAAGAGCGACCCCGAGCATGGCGTGGTGGTGGACCCCGAGGCGAAGCTGGAGGAGGAACTGATCGTCCGCCCCACCAGCGAGACCATCATCTGGAACACCTACCGCGGCTGGATCAAGAGCTACCGCGACCTGCCGCTGCTGATCAACCAGTGGGCCAACGTGGTGCGCTGGGAGATGCGCACGCGTCTCTTCCTGCGCACGGCCGAGTTCCTGTGGCAGGAGGGGCACACCGCCCACGCCACCAAGGAGGAGGCCGTGGAGGAGACCCTGCGCATGCTGGACGTGTACGCACGCTTCGCCGAGGAATGGCTGGCCATGCCCGTGATCAAGGGCGTGAAGACGGCCAGCGAACGCTTCGCGGGTGCGGAGGACACCTATTGCATCGAGGCCATGATGCAGGACGGCAAGGCGCTGCAGGCCGGCACCTCGCACTTCCTGGGGCAGAACTTCGCCAAGGCCTTCGACGTTGTCTTCACCAACAAGGAGAATCGCCAGGAGCACGTCTGGGCCACCAGCTGGGGCGTGAGCACCCGCCTGATGGGCGCACTGATCATGACGCACAGCGACGACAACGGCCTGGTGCTTCCCCCGAAGCTGGCACCGGTGCAGGTGGCCATCGTACCCATCGCCAAGAACGAGGAGCAGCTGAACGCCCTGCGTGCCTACGTACAGCCCATGCTCGACGGCCTGCGTGCCAAGGGCATCACCGTGAAGTTCGACGACGACGACAAGAAGAAACCGGGCTGGAAGTTCGCCGAGTACGAGTTCAAGGGCTACCCCGTGCGCATCGCCGTGGGCCCGCGCGACATGGAGAACGGCACCGTGGAGGTGGCCCGCCGCGACACGCTGGAGAAGCAGGTGATGCAAGCCACCGACATCGCCGAGAAGGTGGAGCACCTGCTCACCGCCATCCAGGACAACCTGTACCAGAAGGCCCTGGCCATGCGCGAGCGCTACACCCGCGCGGTGGACAGCTACAACGAGTTCAAGGTGGCGATCGAGGAGGGCGGCTTCATCCTGGCCCACTGGGACGGCACCGCGGAGACCGAGGCCCGGGTGAAGGAGGAGACCAAGGCCACCATCCGCTGCATCCCCTTGAACGGCGATACCACACCCGGCGCGTGCATGGTAACAGGCAAGCCGAGCAACCAACGCGTGCTCTTCGCGCGCGCCTATTGATGAAGAAGCGCACCCCCACCCCACCGCCGGCCCCGGCCGAGCAGGATCCCCGCGCCATGATCCTGCACATGCTGCGCACCAAGAGCAGCATGAAGCAGGACGTGTACAGCCTCACCACCACGCATTTCAACGCGCTGAAGGAGGTGCTGCAGGAGATCGCCACCGACCTGCAGGCGCAGATCGCCGAGGCGGACAAGCGGCTCACCGTGAAGTACACGGACAAGGGCGAGATGGCGTGCGAACTGAAGGTGGCCGGTGACACGATCATCTTCCACATGCACACCAACGTCTTCAAGCTGGACCAGAGCAACAGCCTGTGGAAGACCAGCTACCTGGCCGAGGACGAGCTGCGCGGCTACTTCGGCGTGGTGAACATGTACAACTTCCTCAGCGACTCCTTCAAGTACAACCGCGAGCGCGACCTGGGCTACCTGGTCGCACGCCTCTTCATCAACCGGGAGGAACGCTTCTTCGTGCAGGGCAAGCGCCAGCTGGGCTTCCTCTACAGCGACCTGGCCAGCAACGTGCTGGACCGCACCAAGCTGAAGCAGGTGGTGCTCTCGTCCGTGTTGTACGTCCTGGACTTCGACCTGCTGGCGCCGCCCTATGACCAGGTGAACCAGGTGACGGTGAGCGAGGTGAACGAACTGAACGCCAACATGCAGATCAGCACCGGCAAGCGCCTCGGCTTCCGCTTCCAGGCGGACGTGGAGGACTTCTCCTGAACCGATGGAACCTTCGGTCGGATTTGGAGCGGATCGGGAGAACTGTACTTTTGCGGCCCCTTCGCCGGGTCCTGCCCGGCAAGGTTGACAGGTTGGCCCGTTCGTCTAGGGGTTAGGACGCGTCCCTTTCACGGATGAAACAGGGGTTCGATTCCCCTACGGGCTACAAGTAAGGCCCCGGCACCCGCCGGGGCCTTTTTGCTTGACGCCCTTCGGGGAATAGTGCCGTTCGGATCCTCGTCCGGACCCGTCCGTCACTTCCTACGGGCTACATTCGAAAACCCGCGCTATGCGCGGGTTTTCGCTTTTCGCCCTCCGGGGAATGACGCCACGCTTGGGATCCTCCACCGGAGGATCCCCGCTCGCGTCTCCTACGGGCTACAAGTAAGGCCCCGGCACCCGCCGGGGCCTTTTTGCTTGTAGCCCGTAGGGGAATAGCCGTACGCTCCGATCCTGCGGATCATCGCTTCGGCTTCCTACGGGCTACCCTCATCCGCGCCCGGGCACGACGGAACGTACCTGGTCCGCGACCGGCCCCGACGGGGGATCGACCAGCGCGTCTTTTCCCCTGATGTTCCGGCAGTTGTGCCCGAACGTATCTTCGACGCGCTTTTTTGCGTTGCAGCCTTCCACTGCCCGGCTCTTTCCGGGCGTGCGGCCTTTGATCCGTGAACCCGAACCGATGAAGAAGACGATCCGCCTGCTCGCCTTGATGCTCCTGGTGGCCCTTACCGGCTGCGTGGGCCGCCGCAACATCAACTACCTGGAGGACCCGGCGCTGAGCTACACCGCCAAGCTGTTCCCGAACCGGAAGTTCGAGTACCGTATCCAGGTGAACGACGTGCTCAGCATCCGTGTACTGGGCCTCGATGACGCCACCGCACGCTTCTTCAACGTGGAGGGCAACGGGCTGGCCGCGCTCAGCGATGCCGCCCTCTTCGTGAACGGGTTCAACGTGGACAAGACCGGCAATGTGCAGCTGCCCACCGTGGGCCGCATCAAGGTGCAGGGGCTCACCCCGGCCGAGGCGCAGGAGCTGGTGCAGCGCAAGATCAACGACTACTTCACCAACGCCACCGTGATCCTCAAGCTCGTGAGCTTCCGCGTGAGCGTGCTGGGCGAAGTGCAGCGTCCCGGGAGCTACTTCATCTACAACAACCAGATCTCCCTGCTGGACGCCCTGGCCCAGGCCGGCGGCCCCAACGAGCTGGCCGACAAGCGCCACGTGACCCTGCTGCGCCAGAGCGACCAGGGCACCCAGGCCCTCTACGTGGACCTGGGCAACGCCAATGTGCTCAGCAGCGAGTACTTCTACCTGCTGCCGAACGACGTGGTGTACGTGCCCACCCTGAAGGCCCGGCCCGGCCGCATGAACCTTGAACTGCTCACCATCCTCTTCGCCGCCATCAGCGCCGGAGCCCTGGTGGTGACCGTTGTGAACCAGACCAACTGATGAGCGCCTCCGGCACGCAGGACACCATCGACCTGAAGGCCATCTTCCGCAAGGTGATGGCCAAATGGTGGCTGTTCCTCATCACCGTTCCCCTGGCCGGCGCCCTGGGCGTGGCCTACCTGAAGACCACCCCGAAGCTCTACCAGGTGCGCGCCGTGCTGCGCATGAGCGAAGGCAAGCGCAGCAGCTTCGGCGCCAGCCGCGAGGAGTTCCTGAAGGGCACCAGCTACCTGCGCACCGATGCCGAGCTGGAGGACGAGATCACCATGATCAAGTCCGTCGGGATCATGACCAAGACCCTGTCGCGGCTCGACTTCTCCATCGGCTACTTCGAAACGCGGAACTTCCTCACCAAGGACGTGTACGACAGCCCGCCGTTCATCGTGCGGCTGGACAGCTCGGACCTGCAGATGTGCGGGATCGCCGTGCATGTGAAGGTGGACACGGTGGCGGGGACCTTCAACGTGAAGGCCAAGGGCAAGAACGTGCAGTTGTTCGATGTGCGCACCGGCCGCGTAAGCGGTCGCTTCCACAGTTCGGTGAACATCGACCAGAACGGCCGGCTCGGCGAACCCTTCGTGGCGGAGAACCTGCGCTTCACGCTCACCGTGCCCCCGGGGCGGCAGCTGCACGCCAAGGCCGACCACTACTTCGTGCTCTACACCATGGACGACCTGGTGCGGCAGTGGGAAGGCACGTCGGTGGACCCGATGAGCGAAACGAGCAACATCGTGGTGCTGAGCTCCATGGGCGAGGTGGTGAGCAAGCAGGTGAAGTTCCTGGACATGCTCATGTACACCTACATCGAGAGCGAGAAGGAGAAGCTGAACAAGAAAGGACAGGCCACCATCGACTTCATCGAAAAGCAATTGAGCCAGAGCAGCCTTGAGCTGCAGAGCGCGCAATCCCAGCTGCAGGTGGCCCAGAGCGGTGGCATGATGGGCGAGGCATCGGCCCAGGTGGGCGCGATCAACCAGGAGATGTTCCAGCAGCAGCGCGAGGAGAGCCGGTTGCGGAGCATGGCCACGGCGCTGCAGAACCTCATCGCCACCATCAGCATGGACGTGGGCGGAACACCGACCACCATCGCCGCCTCGGACATCAACGCACCGAGCCTCAACAACCTCATCGACAAGTACAACTCGGACGTGGCCCGGCTGCGGGCCGAGGAGCTCAACATCAAGATCCCCACCGCGCCCATCATCGCGCTGCGCCGCACCGTGCAGACCGAGCGCGACCAGATCATCCAGAGCGCACAATCCCTGGCCCAGCAGACGCAGACCGAGCTTGCCGCCACCCGCCAGATGATCGGCCAGCTGCAGGGCCGGCTGTACGCCCTGCCCGGTCAGGAAAGCCGCCGCCAGAGCGCTGCGCGCACCTACGAGCTCACCGAGAGCATCCACAACTACCTCATGGAGAAGTCCTATGAGGCCCAGATCGCCGTGAACAGCGACCAGGTGGACAAGACGGTGGTGGATGCCGCACGGCAGGCCTTCCCGGGACCGGTGGCCCCGAACAAGAACAGCGTGCTGATCATGTCCGTGCTCATGGGCATCCTGCTGCCCCTGATGTTCATCCTGGTCCGCGACTTCTTCAACGACAAGATCGCCGATGTGGAGGAGCTCAAGCGCGTGAGCCCGATCCCCGTGCTGGCCACCATCCCGTCCAGCAAGCGCAAGCGCGTAACGCCGGACGAGCCCAAGAGCCTGCTGGCCGAGAGCTTCCGCACGGCGCGCATCAACCTGCAATACCTCAACGCCCGGCAGCAGCGCCAGGTGGTGGGCCTCACCAGCAGCACCAGCGGCGAGGGCAAGACCTTCTGCGCCATCAACCTCGCTTCGGTGATGGCCATGAGCGGCAAGCGGACCATCCTGATCGATGCCGACATGCGCCGGCCCCGGGTGCACGAGTACCTGGAGATCCCGGAGCAGGCCGCTGGCCTGAGCACCCTGCTCATCGGCGACTGCACGCTGGAGCAGGCCGTGCGCCGCACCGACATCCCGGGGCTGGACGTGATCACCTCGGGACCCGTGCCGCCGAACCCGCTGGAGCTGATCGAATCGCAGACCATGACGGACCTGTTCGCCACCCTGCGCGCCAAGTATGATCATGTGGTCGTGGACGCCTCGCCCATGGGCCTGGTCAGCGAGTTCAAGATCATGGTCGGCCACGTGGACGTTACCCTGTACGTGGTACGCCAGGGCTACTCGCGCCGCGGCATGCTGCGCGGCATCAACGACCTGTTCCGTGAGGGCAAGATCGCCGCGGTGGACCTGGTGCTCAACGATGTGAAGGGCGACCAGGGCTACGGGTACGGCTACTACACCAAGTAGCCCCCCATGTTCCGTTCGGAGGGTTTCCAGAAATACCTGCGCAACACGGCCTGGCTCTTCACCGACCGGGTGGTGCGGCTGGGCAGCGTGCTGGTCTCCAGCATCTTCGTCACCCGCTACCTGGGGCCCGAGCTCTTCGGCAAGCTCAACTACGCCAGCGCGTTCGTCGGCATCTTCTACGCCCTCACCAGCATGGGGCCGGACGAGATCATCGGCCGCGACCTGGTGCGGCACCCGGAGCGCCGCGACCAACTGCTGGGCACCGGGGCCGTGCTGAAGTTCGGCGGGTCGGTTATCCTGCTCATCGTGGTGCTCACACTGGCCCTGATGAAAGGGTTGGACAACCTCACCCTCTGGATGATCCTGCTGGTGGCCTTCGCCGAGTGGCTGAAGCCGCTGATGGTGATCGACCCCTACTTCAACTCCCAGGTCCGCGGCCGCATGGTGGCCACTTACAACATGGCGCAGGCCGTGGTGAGCCTGGTGTTCAAGCTCGTGCTGGTGCTGGTGGGCGCCCCGCTCATCTGGTTCGCCGCGGCCTACCTGGTGGAGATGCTCGCACTGACCGGTGGAGCCGTGATCGCCTACCGCAGCGATGGCCTCCGCGTGCGCAACTGGCGCTACGACAAGGCCACGGCCGTGGAACTGCTCCAGCAATCCTGGCCGATGATCGTGTTCGGACTGGCCCTGTACGTGCAGGCCAAGATCGACCAGGTGATGATCGGGGACCTGCTGCGCGGGCACGTGGGCGAACATGCCGCCGACGCCGAGATGGGCCAGTATTCCGCAGCGCTGAAGATGATCGAGTCGCTCGGCTTCCTGCCGGGCGTGGTGGCCGCCTCCCTCGCACCGGCGATCACCCGGGCGCGCGCCCAGAGCCATGAACTGTACGTGGACCGCCTGGTGAACCAGTACCGCCTCATGTTCATCCTGTTCCTGGTCACCTCCATCCCGCTCTACTTCCTGGCCCAGCCCTTCATGGTGCTCCTCTTCGGCGAGGAGTTCCGCCAGGCCGGTGTGCTGCTCTCGCTCTTCGCCATCCGGCTCTTCTTCACCAACATGGGGCTCGCCAAGGCCGCCTTCATCACCAACGAGAGCCTCTTCCGCTATTCGCTGATCACCTCGGTGACCGGTGCCGCCCTGAACATCGGCCTGAACTACTTCCTCATTCCCGAGTACAAGTCCGAAGGCGCCATCTGGGCCATGATCATCTCCTTCCTCGTGAGCGGCATCCTGATGGACCTCTTCTTCGTAAAAGCCCGGCCGAACTTCGGCTGGATGATGACGGGCGTGACCACCTTCTGGAAAGTGAACCGCGCAGCCTGACCACCATGGCCATCCCCATCGAACGCGCACATGTGACCCCGAGCCGCCAGGGTGCGCCGCGCCTGCAGGACCGGAACCTGGTGCCCCTGGCCCCGGTGCCGTTCAACGACCTGGACTGCCCCGTCTGCGGCACCCACACACCGGCCGTGGACCGTGTGCGCTTCATCGGTCTGCAGGTGATCGCGGACCAGCGCTGCGCCAACTGCGGCACGGCCTTCGTCCGCGACATGCCCATCGGCTTCCAGTGCGAACACCCATTGGCCTATACCCCCGATGACCGGAGGATCCTGACCCCGGAATCCGAGCCGTGGATCGGGTACCCGCAGTACGCGGAGGTGAGCCGCGAGGAGGTCCGGTTTGAGCGCCGCGTGTTCCGTGAGCACCGCAAGGTGATCATCCTGAACACCCTCGACCACCTGTACGGCCATGTGCTCCTGAAGCTCTTCAATGCGCAGGAGTACCTGGACCGCTACCCCGACCATGGCCTCATCATCATCACGCAGCCCGTGTTCGGGTGGATGATCCCCAAAGGCGTGGCGGAAGTTTGGTACGCCCATGTGCGGCTCGGCCGCACCCGTGCGTGGCATGCCGGGCTAGACACCTTCGTCCAGGAACAGCTCCCGCGTTACGAGGAGGTGCACCTGGCGCGTTGCTGGCCCCACCCGGACACGTTCCGGCTGGACATCGGCCGCTTCACCGGCGAAGCGCCCTTCCCGCTGGCCGAGTTCACGACGCGACCGCCCCACATCACCTTCATCGCCCGGGAGGACCGGCTCTGGTTCCCTTCGCCCCTGATGAAGTTCCTGTTCCGGGCGCTGAACCCGCTGGGACTGCGGAAGGCCCTGGGCCGCCTGTGGGTGGGCCGGCAGACCGCCATGGTGCGCGAGGCGATGCGCCGCATCCGGGCGGCCGTGCCCGATGCCACCTTCAGCGTGGTGGGACTTTCGCGGCCCGGCGGCTTCGACGGAGCGGTGGAGGACCTGCGCAGCACCCGCATGACGGACGAGCTGGAGCGCGCCTGGTGCAAGGCCTATGCGAAGAGCCACGTGGTGGTGGGGGTGCATGGAAGCAACATGCTGCTGCCCACGGCGCACGCCATCGGGATGGTGGAGATCCTGCCCCATGACCGCCACGGCAACATCGTGCAGGACGTAACGGTGCGGTGGAAGGACCGCATGCAGCTGTTCCTCTACCGGTTCGTGGACGAGTTCGCCCCGCCGGCCATTGTTGCCGACCATGTGGTGCGCATGATCCAGGACCTGCCCCAGCACCGGGACAACTATTGTGTGAACATCTTCGACCCCGCCGAGCGGCCATGAGCCTCCTCCCCTCCTCCGCCAAGCCTGGTCGGGCACCTTTCCCTGCCTGTCACCCGGATCTACCGACCCGCGCCCCGGGACCTCCGGACCCGTCCACGCGCATGCGCACGGTGTGCGTTCCTGTTCTGTCCTTTGGGTGCGCGATGTGCACCGATGCGCATCCCCGCACCCCATACACCGGCGGGAAGCCCGCCACCAGCCCATGAAGGAACAGGAACCCTTCACCATGAGGACCGCCGTGCTGCTCATCGCCTTCAAGCGGTACGAGGAGACCGAGGCGGTGTTCGAGGCCATCCGGGCCGCACGTCCGCCGCGTTTCTACTTCGCCTGCGACGGCGCCCGGCCCGACCGCGAAGGAGAGCAGGAGGCGGTGGACAGGGTGCGCTCCCTCGCCCAACGCGTGGACTGGCCTTGCGAGTTCAAGACGCGGTTCAGCGACGTTAACCAGAGCGTGCGCTTCGGCCCTCCTGCGGCCATCGACTGGTTCTTCGCGCACGAAGAGGAGGGCATCATCATGGAGGATGACTGCCTGGCGCACCCCACCTGGTGGCGCTTCGCCCAGGAGATGCTGGAGCACTTCCGGCACGATGAGCGGGTGTGGACCATCATCGGCAACAACCTGATGCCCGAGTGGCCCGCCAGGAACAAGGAGAGCTACTACTACAGCTCGCACGGCTACGGCGCCTATTGGGGCTGGGCCTCCTGGCGGCGCTCCTGGAAGCTGTACGACCTGGCCATGCAGGAATGGCCGGCGCTGCGTGACAGCGGGCTGCTCGACGGCCACTTCCTGAACCGCTCCGAGCGGAAGGAGGCCTTCGACCTCTTCGAGGAGAGCTGGAACGGCGGCATCCATTCCTGGGACTTCCAGCTGGACTACGGCCGCTGGATGCACGGCATGGTGAACGTGATCCCCACCGTGAACCAGGTACGCAACATCGGGTTCAGTGGATCGGGCACCAACACGCTGAGCGATGCCGACCCCCGGAACAAGTCCGACACGGCGGACATGCCCTTCCCGTTGAAGCACCCGCGGTTCTTCCTGGTGGACAGAAAGCGGGACCTGGTGTACTTCCAGCGCTTCATCGAGCCCAGCACCTACCGCAAACTGAAGTTGTTCGTGAAGAGCCTGCTGCCCTCGAAGGTGGATAAGGCCCTGACACCCCACGTGGGACGCATCCAGCGAAAGCTGCGCCTGCACTGAACCGACGCGCCGTGATCTCCAAGACCAAGCTGGTGAACCTCCTGTTCCTGCTGGGCTTCCCGGTCTACGGCATCGGCACCTACATGATGTTCGACCCGTCGTTCAGCTGGACGTCGGGCCTCTTCTTCAGCACGCTCCCCTTCCTGGCCATCATCGTGTTCCATGTGCTGGACATGGTGCACCAGGGGCGCGTGACCCCGCACGTGAACGGCGTCTTCTGGATCTGCTTCGCCGCGCTGCTGAGCCTCGATGGTTCGTTGCTCCTGGGCCTCCGCAACAACAGCCCCGTGCTCACGCCCGCCAACAGCGCGGTGCTCGCGATCCAGTTCACCACCCCCTTCCTGGCCGCGGTGATCGTGCAGGTGTACAACCGGGCGGAGGACGGGTTCGACTGGGCGGCCATGATCCTGAAGGGTCTCCTGATCTTCGTGGCGGTGAACCTGCTCGGCGTTGGCGCCGGCCTGCACAACAAGCTGCACAGCTTCGAGGGCCGCATCAGCATGCCCTTCATGCTCGGCATCTACGAGGCCGCGCACATCCTTTCCTTCCTCAACCTGCTCCTGCTCTTCCGCCTGCGCGACTTCGACCGCAAGCCCCTTCAGTTCATGGGCTACCTGGGGCTGTACCTGGTGAACATGGCCGTGATCATGAGCGTGAACAGCCGCCTCTCGTTCATGATCTTCTTCGTGGTGACGGTGCTGTTCGTGACCAAGATCGCCCGCGCGGCCCGAGGCCTCTACGCCATCTCCATCTTCACCATGCCCCTCATGATGAGCTTCGCCCTGCTCATCTACGAGATCCTCTCCCTCCCGTTCTTCACGGCCATCCTCTCGCGTGTGGACAAGAAGGACGTGACCACCTTCAACGGCCGCACCTACATCTGGGAGTCGGCCTGGGACTGGGTGACACAGGACCAGCGCGGGCTCATCTTCGGGAACGGGTACAACGGCCAGTACCGCCTGCGCATGCTGGAGCACGTGGCCAAGCTCTGGAACGAGCCGTCCTCCTACAACCTGCACATGCACAGTGCCTTCCTGGAGATCGTGGTGAACCAGGGCCTGGTGGGCCTCGGCCTGATGTACCTGGTCTACTGGCATGCGTACAAGAACTACCGCCGGGAGTACGTGAACAACACCGCCATGGCCCCCCTGTACGGCGGGCTGGTCTACCTGCTGTTCGTCTGGCAGATCGACATCACCGGTTTCGGTTACTTCCTCGGCTTCATGATGCTGTTCCAGCTCATGGCGCCGTTCTGCATCCGCTCCTCCTCGCTCACCTACCGGCGCAAGGACCTCGCCGGCAACTGGCTGTCATGATCACCGGCGGAAAAAGGACCCATGGCCAGGGCCCCGTGCAGGGCGAAGGGCCGCTCGTGAGCGTGGTGACCGTGGTCTACAATGGTGCCGCCACCATCGAGCGCACCATCCGCAGCGTGCTCGCCCAGCCCGGCCGGGTGGAGTACATCGTGATGGACGGGGGCAGCACGGACGGCACGGTGGACATCCTGCGGAAGTACGATCACGCCATCGACCTCTGGTGCAGCGCACCCGACAAGGGGATCTACGATGCCATGAACAAGGGCATCGCCCGTTGCACCGGCGACTGGGTGGGGCTGATCAACGCCGATGACTGGTACGCCGACGGAGCGCTGGCCATGGCGATGGCCGCTGCCGATGGCAGGCCCCGGGTGAACGTCGTTCATGGCGACATCCTGATCCACTACCCCAACGGCACCAGCAAGGTGAAGCATGCCAAGGTGAACGGCTTCCTGCTGAAGCACTGGGAGATGGTGCTGAACCACCCCAGCTTCCTGGTGCGCCGCAGCTACTATGCGGACCATCCGTTCGATCCGGCCTTCCGCGTGGGCGGCGACCATCACTGGACCCTGCGCGCATGGCTGGAGGACCCCGGACAGTTCCACTACATCCCGGAAGTGATCGCGCACTTCAGCGTGGGCGGGGCCAGCGCCACCATTCCCCTGCGCAAGGCACTGCGCGAAGGCGACGCCGTGAACCGGAGCCTCGGACTGGGCGCAGGCCATCGCTGGTTGAGCCGCGCGGTGAAGGTGGCCCTGCACCTTCCCGCACAAGGCAAGCTCTGGTTCAACCAGTTCGTGGCACCTTTGCTGCGCCGACGCAGCTGATGGCCAGCCCCTTCAACATCCTCCAGGACCTTCGCGCCAACCGCAACAACCCCAAGGGGCTGTTGGTGATGGTGCTCTTCCGCATCGCCCACCTGCTGCGGCGGAGCCCGGTCACCTTCATCCTCTTCCTTCCCTACTTCCTGTTCTACCGGGTGTTCGTGGAGTGGTTCCTCTGCATCGAGCTTCCGTGGAAGACACGCGTGGGCCCGGGCTTCCGCATCGACCATGGCCAGGCGCTGATCATCAACGACCGCACCGTGTTCGGCGCCGGCTGCACGGTGCGCAACAGCACCACCATCGGCAACAAGCGCTTGAAGGACGGCACCTACAGCCGGCCGCCCATCTTCGGCGATCGCGTGGACGTGGGCGCCAACGCGGTGATCATCGGCCCCATCACCATCGGCAACGATTGCGCGATCGGCGCCGGGGCCGTGGTGCTGAAGGATGTGCCGGACGGGCATGTGGCCGTGGGCAATCCCGCTCGCATCATTCCCCGGGCGCGCTGACCGCACCGGCCCGAACGCCGGAAGCCCGACCAAGGGCCGGGCTTCCGCAATGCTTCCTCTGCGTTCAACGCTGCACCACCAGGCGACCGGTGCGCTGCCCGTCGATGGCCAGCGCGTAAACCCCGGGGCCGATGTCGGCGGGGAGCTCCATCCCAAGACTTGCGGTCCCCAGCTGCTGCTCCAACACCACCTGGCCGTTCGCGGCGATCAGGCGCACCGTGCCCGAGACCGGGGCCACGAAGGCGATCCGCCCGCCCGCGTTCACCGGATTCGGGTATACTGCGGCAACCGGTCCGGCTACGGCGTTCTCCTCGACCGACGTGCTCAGCCCGCAGAGCAGATCATCCTCGCGCACCAGCACACGCGAACGGTAGGCCGGGATCGTGATGCTACCGTTGTACAGCTGGCCGTTCACGTCGCTCCAGCAGCCTTCCAAGGGGAACGACTGTGCCGTGGCCTGGTCGTTCACCAGCACGATCTGGCGGTCCAGCGGATCCAGCGGCTCCGCCTGAACCCGGTGGATGCTCACGTTATCCAGGTAGTACATCGGCAGCGTCCAGTGGTTGCGCAGGAGCACCTGCATCGGTTCGCCCACGGGCACCTGGAAGTACATGCTCAGGTCGCGGCGCTGGGGCCCGAAGGGGATCAGGCGTTCCCAGCGGTTGTAGGGATCGCTTTCCTGCGACTGGCCCTTCATGGCCACCAGCAGACGGCCGGGCGCATCGCTCTTCACGCTCAGGTCAATGCGGTACCACTCACCGGCGCTCAGGTTGAACCAGTCCGGGTTGCGCATGATGAAATCATCGTACTGCGAGTTGTCCGGCAGGTTGGCCTTCAGGCAACCGTTGTCGAGCTGGGTGAGGTCGTGCGTAACCTGGGCGTTGAACGGCCAGCCGCCCCAACCGGAGACACCGGCGGAGAAGTCGCCGTTGGGCACCAGCTCGCCGCTCAGCTCGCTCACCGTGGCCATCTCGCTCAAGTGAAGCTGGCTGGCCGTGCTGCCCTGCTCCTCGTTGCGCTCGGCCTGCCAGTGCTCCAGCGAGTAGTACGATTGACCGGCCTGGAAGCTGAAGAGCAGGATGCTCATCTCGTTGTACGGGTTGAAGTACCGGTTGTTGGAGAAGGAGCCGAAGTCCACAGGCGCCGCGCCGTAGCAGTTGTAGAAGCGCAGGCAGAGCTGGTCCTTGTCGATCCCGTACACGATGTTGTTCTCGTACAGCCCGTTGTAGCTGGGCACGTAGTACGGATACACGGCGTTGGGGCCGAAGCTGTTGCTGTAGTCCGAGATGGACAGGCCCACCCGTGTGTCGAAGATCACGTTGTTGCGCACCACGTAGCCCGCCGAGTTCATGTTGTGGTCCACGTTGATGCCCGTGCCCGGGATGCTCACGATGGTGTTGCGCTGCACGGTGACGTTCACGTTGCTGGTGTTGCCGAAGTAGATGCCCATCGCGAGGTGCTCGTTCGGGCCGACGCCCACCGGCGATCCCTCGAGACCACCCAGGCCGTCGCGGATGATATTGTCCTGGATCACCAGCCCATCGCTGTGATCGAAGTTGATGCCGCCGCCGTCGTTCAGGCACGCGTTGTAGTGCTGGATCACGTTCTTCTCCACCAGGTGGTCCTCGTTCACCTCGATCGCCGTGTACCCCACATAGTCCAGGCGATTGCCCCGGATCACGTTGCCCGCGCCGATGCCGCGGATGCCGTGGTAGCCCCAGGAGCTCTCGCCCTGGCCGGGGATCATGGCGATCTGCTCCAGCGTGTTGCCTTCCACGGTGGAGTTGTTGTCGATCAGCAGGATCCCCGTGGCGTAGGTGCGGCGGATCAGGTTGTTGCTGTACACATCATAGCTGCCGTAGCTGCGGATGCCGTGGTAGGTGTCCTCGATCACGCAGTTCGTCACCGTGATGTGGTCGGCACCGTCCTGCCGGATACCCGCGTTGCGCGCCTTGCGGAAGGTGAGGTCCTGGATGGTGAGGTGATGGCGCTGCCATTGGCACTCCGCACCCGCCCAGTAGGTGGAGGCCTCCACCGCGATGCTGTTCGGGTCCACATTGCCCGGTGCACGGAAGTAGAGCCAGCCGCTGGACGCATCGTAGAACCACTCACCGGCGGCATCCAGCAGGTCCAGCTTGTTCTCGATGTAGAAGCCCCAACCGGTGGTGCCCATGAACTGGTTGGACATGTTGGAGCCAAAGGTGATGGTGCTGTTCACATGGCTGGTGATGCGCAGGGTGTCGATGCTGCTGGCCGTGCAGCGCACCACCGCCCGCGCCCCGTTGAAGTACCCGCTGGACTGCACGATGTCCGAACTGGTGATGCTGTTGGCCGTGGCCTGCTGGTTGTACTTCCAACCGGTGTTGGGCCAGCGGGCAAGCACCTGGCGCGCGTTGTTCACGTACACCTGGTCCACCTGCTCCCCCACCTGGGCCTTCCACACATTGCCGCTGTGCACGGTCCAGCCCGTGACCAGGCGCGAGCCGTTGATCACCGGCGAGGCACCGGAACCATAGGCGCCATAGACGATCTGGCTCGTGGGCGAACCGCTCGAGCCCAGGATCAGTCGACCGCGGTACTCCCCGCCCCGTTGGAACAGGAACTGATCACCGGGCTGGGCCTGGTAGGCCATCTGGTTCACCCGGTCGAGCGTCTTCCACGGTGAGGACTGGGAGGTGCCGCTGTTCGAATCGTTGCCGTTCGGCGCGATGTAATAGGTGGTGGCCAGGGCCATGGTCCCCAGCCCGGTCCCGAAGAGCAGGACAATGGTCCTGAACAGGCGTTCCAGCGGGGAGAAGAGGTGCAGCATGCGTGCGGTTTTGGCCTGTGAACGAGGAGGTTCCGCCCGGTGTTCAGCCACTTTCGACGGACCCCGGCCGCATGTTCGACCAAGCGCCCAACGCGCGCCATGAACAGCCGGAAAATGTTCCACCGACCTGTCGATGGCATTGTTGATGGAGGCCGCCGGGGAGTGCCGCCACCCACCATCGGACCACCCTACTATTGCCCTCCATGAGCGCCCCCCGGCCCTTGCGGATCCTTGTGGTCGGCCAGACCCCGCCACCGTTCGGTGGGCAGGCGGTGATGATCGAGGCGCTGCTCCAAGGCCGGTACACGCACGTGCAGCTTCACCACGTGCGCCTGGCCTTCTCGGAGGACATGGAGAGCGTGGGGCGCTTCGCCTTCCGCAAAGTGTGGATCCTGTTCACCACGGTGCTTTCGATCGTCGTGGCACGCTTCCGCCACGGCACCCCGGTGCTCTACTATCCGCCCGCCGGCCCCAACATGGTGCCCGTGCTGCGCGACATTATTCTGCTCTGCTCCACCCGCTGGCTCTTCCGCGCCACGGTGTTCCACTTCCATGCCGGCGGGGTCTCCGGTTTCGCCCGGCAGCTGCCCGGTCCGGTGCGGCCCTTCTTCCGGTGGGCCTATGGTCGGCCCACCGTGGCCATCCGCACGGCCGCACAGAACCCGGACGATGGCGCAGCGCTGGGGGCCCGCCACAACGTGGTGGTGCCGAACGGCCTGCCGGACATGCGCGGCCGGGTGACCGAGCGCACGGCCGCCCCGGGCGAGCCGCTCACCGTGCTGTTCACCGGGGTGCTCATCCCCACCAAGGGCGTGCAGGTGCTGTTGGAAGGCTTTGCACAAGCCGTTGCGCGCGGGGCCGATCTGCGCCTGGAACTCATGGGCAAATGGGGCGATACCGGCTTCCGGGAACAGTGCGAAGCCTTCATCCGATCGCGCGGGCTGCAGGACCGTGTGCGTTCATTGGGCGTGCTGCGCGACCTGGAGAAGTTCGACCGCTTCGCCAGCTGCGACATCTTCTGCTTCCCGAGCCACTTCGAGGCTGAGAGCTTCGGCCTGGTGCTCGTGGAGGCCATGATGTTCGCCAAGCCCGTGATCTCCACACGCTGGCGCGGCATTCCGTCCGTGGTGAACGACGGGGTGAACGGCTTCCTGGTGGACACACAGGACCCCGCGGCCGTGGCCGACCGCCTGGTGACCCTGGCCAGTGACCCGGAGCTGCGCCGACGCATGGGCCTGGAAGGGCGGCGCATCTTTGAGCAGCGGTTCACGTTGGAACGGTTCCACCGGTCCATGGAGGAGGCCCTCCTGTTGGCCGTGCAGACTGATGGAAGCGAACGCACCCGATAAGCCCATGCGCCTGCTGGTGACCGGAGGATCCGGCTTCATCGGCACGAACCTCGTGGCCCATTTCATCGCACAGGGCACCGAACTGATCAACCTGGACTGGAACCCGCCGCTGGACCCGGCGCAGCGGCCGTGGTGGCGCGAATGCGACATCATGGACGAACAGGCCATGCAGGCGCTCTTCACGGAGTTCAAGCCCACGCACGTGGTGCACCTGGCCGCCCGCGCCGATACGGATGAGCCGGACGACATCGATGCGTACCAACAGAACCATGAAGGCACCCGCCGCCTGCTGCGTGTGGTGAACGCCACGCCCTCCGTGGAACGCATCGTGGTGACCAGCACGCAGTTCGTCTGTGAAGCCGGCTACCAACCCAAGCACGACCTGGACTTCAAGCCCTTCACCTTGTACGGGGAGACCAAGCGGCTCACCGAGATGGCCACCCGCGAGGCGGGCCTGCGGTGCTGCTGGACCATCATCCGGCCCACCACCATCTGGGGGCCGTGGAGCCTGCGCTACCGCGATGTGATGTTCAAGGTGATGCGCAAGGGTCTGTACTTCCATCCGAGCAAGCGGAAGGTGGTGCGTTCCTACGGATACGTGGGCAACGTGGTGTGGCAGATCGACCGGATCCTGCGGCTGCCTGCGGCGGACATGGACAAGCGCGTATTCTATGTGGGCGACCAGCCGTTCGACCTGCGCATCTGGGTGGACGCGATCAGCCGCCGGCTCACCGGCAGGCCGGTACGGTACATCCCCACATGGCTCGTGCGCTCCATGGCCCTCGGCGGTGATGTGTTGAAGCTGGTCGGCATCGGCTTCCCCATCACCAGCGGGCGCTTCCGCAGCATGACCAGCGACTACATCACCCCGATGGACCGCACGATCGCAGCGCTCGGCGAGGCCCCGTGGACCTTGGAGGCCGGTGTGGACGCCATGGTCCGCTGGTACGACAACGGAAGCGAGCGCATCGTGGCGCATACCCTGAAGGACGTCCGCCAGAAGCCGAAGCGCCCATGATCGCCGAAGCCCCGGTGAAACGGCGCGCCGTGGGTGTGGACCTCACCGTCGGCACCTTCCAGGAGCACATCGCGGCCTTCGCCGAACTGGCCCAAAAGCGCCGGAGCACCTATGTGTGCTGCGTGAACGCCCACATGTGCGTGGAGGCGCACAGGGCAGCGGACTTCGCCGCCATCGTGAACGGGGCCGCCTTTGCCACAGCGGACGGCATGCCCCTGCTGCGCGCCTTGAACGCGCGGCACCAACTGAAGCAGGAACGCGTGGCCGGGAACGACATCATGCCCGCATTGCTGGCCGAGGCCGAACGGCAAGGGCTCTCCGTCTTCCTCCTGGGCTCCACTCCCGAGGTGCTCGAACGGATACGCGCCCGCACCGCGCGCGAGCTACCGCGCTTACGCTGGGCAGGGATGGAGGCGCCACCGTTCAAACCATTCGACGCTGCGGACGCGGCCGCCACCGCCCGCCGGATCGAGGCGACGGGAGCGCATATCGTGATGGTCTCGCTCGGGTGCCCCAAGCAGGAACGCTGGATGGCCGCCGCCCACGGCCACCTCAACGCGGTGATGCTCGGACTGGGCGGCGCCTTTCTCCTCTATGCCGGGGTGGACACCCGGGCCCCGAAATGGATGCGGGACCTTTCACTGGAATGGCTGTACCGGCTTGCGTTGGAACCTGGCCGCCTGTGGAAACGGTACCTCATCACCAACAGTTGGTTCCTCTGGCTGACGCTGCGGGAACGCTGGGGCGGTGGACTGTGACCCGGTCCACCCGTTGGCGTCCATAATGGGCGCAGATCCGACGAGAATACCGATCCTGTCGACGAAATTGACTTTCGGAAGGACCGGGGGTACTTTTGGCACACTTCTTCAGAGGGCCACCACCGATCGACCGTAGCGAACGAACCGTGAAGCACGTAGAACGCCCTCATCGCACCGCGAACCTGCGCACCGTGAGCACCCGCAAACCGACCCGGTCCGAACTGAACCAGGAGTTGGCTACCTTGCTCCGCTCGGGCCAACGCGGCTTGACCACCATGCGCTCCGGCCTCAACCAGGTCCTCACCCTCGAACCGCTCACGTCGGTCAAGGACCTCATCATCGTCGGGGATGGTCCGGCCGCCCAGGAGATCTTCCAGTATTGCCAGGACCAGACCGTGCGGGGATACCGCTTCCGCGGTCTGTTCAGCGACCATCCGGTGGAAGGGGTGCTGGGCCCGCAGCGCATCGGCGATGTGGAGGCCGCCAAGGCGTTCGCCCTGCAGAACCGCATCGACATCGTGTACTGCGCATTGCCCGGCACGCGGAAGGACGCCATCACGGACCTGATGGAGTTCTGCGAACGGAACACCATCCGGTTCCGCGTGATACCCAGCGGGGACAGCTTCATTCCCGTGGTGCAGGCCAGTGAACTGGAATTCCACGGCGCCGTGCCGGTGAGCAAGCTTCGGAACGAGCCGCTGGACAACCGCTGGAACCGGATCCTGAAGCGGAGCTTCGACATCGTGTTCTCCCTCTTCGTCATCGTGTTCGTGCTCAGCTGGCTGATCCCCATCCTGGCCCTTGCGGTGAAGCTGAGCAGCCCGGGCCCGGTGTTCTTCAAGCAGACCCGCCTGGGCGAAGGCAAGAAGAAGTTCGATTGCTACAAGTTCCGCAGCATGCGGGTGAACAAGGATGCGGACCTGAAACAGGCCACGCGGAACGACCCCCGGGTGACACGGGTGGGCGCCTTCCTGCGCAAGAGCAACCTGGATGAGATGCCGCAGTTCTTCAACGTGCTGCTCGGCCACATGAGCGTGGTGGGCCCCCGCCCGCATCCGCTGAAGCTGAACGACCAGTTCCGCGACATCATCGACAAGTACATGGTGCGTCACTTCGTGCGCCCCGGCATCACCGGCTGGGCCCAGGTGAACGGATTCCGGGGGGAGACCCGCACGCCGGAACTGATGGAGAAGCGTGTGGACCTGGACGTCTGGTACCTGGAGAACTGGAGCTTCCTGCTGGACCTGAAGATCGTGGTGAAGACCGTGACCAACATGTTCGGCAGGGACGAACGGGCCTACTGACCCTGGCCCCCCTGGCCAAAGCCTGCCCCGGCCCCTTCGGCCGGGGCTTTTCTTTAGAAAGTTGGACGTATGCGGGTCTTCCCTATATTTGCCGCCCTTTCGCACCTGCTATGGCCAATCACAAAAGCGCCCTGAAGCGCGTCCGCCAGACCGAGACCCGCAACGAGCGCAACCGCTACCAGCACAAGACCACCCGCAACGCCGTGCGCGCCCTGCGGGCCGCAACTGCCAAGAAGGACGCTGAAAAGCTCCTCCCCGAGGCCGAGAGCATGTTGGACAAGCTGGCCAAGCGGAACGTGATCCACAAGAACAAGGCGGCCAACCTGAAGAGCAGCCTGCGCAAGCACGTGGCCAAGCTCAAGTAAAGGCACCGATCATACCCCTCGAACAGGTCCCCGTGCGGGACCTGTTCTATTTTCAGCCCGATGGAGCAGGTGGATGAGGCCCCGAGCAAACTGAGCATCCCGGAGTGGTCCAAAGCGGACCGGCCCCGGGAACGGCTGCTCGCCAATGGCCCCAAGGCCCTCAGCGATGCGGAACTGGTGGCCATCCTGATCCGCAGCGGCACCCCGCAGGACAGCGCGTTGGACCTGGCGCGCCTGATCCTGCGCAAGGCCGGCAACGACCTGCACAAGCTGGCGGGAACGGGTGTTGCCGAGCTCATGCGCATCAAGGGCGTGGGCGAGGCCAAGGCCTTGAGCATCGTGGCGGCCCTGGAGCTCGGACTGCGCCGCCGCGACCAGGTGGTGGAACAGCGCCCCTTGGTCGCTTCCAGTGCTCAAGCCTTCGAACTGCTGCGGCCCCAGCTGGCCGACCTGCCGCACGAGGAATTCTGGCTGCTCCTCCTGGACAGGGGGAACCGCCTGCTGGACCGCTGCCGGGTAAGCTCGGGCGGCATGCATGGCACCGTGGCGGACCCCAAGCTCATCTTCCGCGAGGCCTTGGAGAAGCGCGCCAGCGGCGTGATCCTCTGCCACAACCACCCCTCCGGGCAGCTCCGCCCGAGCATGGAGGACATCCAGCTCACCAAAAAGCTGGTCGAAGGGGGACGCTTCCTCGATATCGCCGTCCAGGACCACCTGATCATCGCCGCCACCGGGTACTTCAGCTTCGCTGACAACGGCCAGCTCTGACCCCCGCGCCGTCCCGAACCGAACGCATCCATGCCCCCACCCCTCCGGATCCTCACCGTCATCGGAGCCAGGCCCCAGATCATCAAGGCGGCCGCCATGAGCCGTGCCATCACCGCGGCAGGTCGCGACCGCATCGTGGAGACCCTGTTACATACCGGGCAGCACTACGATGCGAACATGAGCCAGGTGTTCTTCGACGAGCTCGGCATCCCCGCCGCGGACATCAACCTGAACGTGGGCAGCGGCGCGCACGGGGCCATGACCGCGCGGATGATCGACGGCATCGAGCAGGTGCTGCTCCGCAAGGAGCACGATGTGGTGCTGCTCTATGGTGACACGAACAGCACGCTGGCCGGCGCCGTGGCCGCCGCCAAGCTGCACGTGCCCGTGGCCCATGTGGAGGCCGGCCTCCGCTCCTTCAACAAGCGCATGCCCGAGGAGATCAACCGCATCGTGTGCGACCACTGCAGCACCTGGTTGTTCTGCCCCACGGACACCGCCGTGAACAACCTGCGCAACGAAGGTTTCCGCGGGAGCAACGACCGCGCCCCGACCGCGGACCTGCCCCATGTGGTGCAGAGCGGCGATGTGATGTACGACAACAGCCTTCACTTCGCTGCACTGGCCCGCGAACGCTCCGCCATCCTGCGCGACCTCGGTCTGACGCCCGGTTCGTTCGTGCTCGTCACCGTGCACCGCGACCACAACACCGACGACCCGGCGCGGCTCAACGCCATCTTCGGCACCCTGCTGGACCTGCACCGCCGGCATGGGCTGGCCTTCGTACTGCCCGTGCACCCACGCACCCGGAAGATGATGGACGGCCTGCTGGAGCCCTCCATTCGCCAAGCCTTGGAGGGCAGCCCTGGCTTCCACCTGGTGCCGCCCGCCGGATTCCTGGACATGATCGCGCTGGAAAGCAATGCCCGGCTGGTGATCACCGACAGCGGCGGGGTGCAGAAAGAGGCCTACTTCTTCGGCAGACCCTGTGTGATCCTGCGGCCGGAGACGGAATGGGTGGAGCTCGTGGAACGCGACCAGGCCGTGCTCGCCGATGCCGATCCCGACCGGATCGGGACCGCCGCCGATCGCTACCTGCGCGATGGCGCGCCAGCCTGTCCTCCGCTCTTCGGTGACGGCCATGCCGCGGAACGCATCTGCAACGAACTCCTCCGTACCTGGTGATCGCCTCGTTGTTGGACTATGCCCGCTGCTTCTCCCAGGCCCTGGGCGATCCGGCCCAACGTGCCTTGCTGCGCGCACATCGCGAACGACCGGTGGTGGTCGCAGGGGATCGGACAGCGGCGTTACGCCTTGCTGTGCAATGGCTCTTCCGGGCACAGGACCGGCCCGGGGATGGCGGGTTCGCCAGCTACCACCTGCGTACCGGATGGAGCACATCCTACCCGGAGACCAGCGGCTACATCATCCCCTCTCTGCTGGTGGTGGCCGATCACCTCGCCTGGCCCGAGGCACGCGAACGCGCCCTGCGCGCTGCCGAATGGCTTCTGTGCATCGAGCTGCCCGACGGCGGGTGGCAGGGTGGACGCATCGGCGAGGACCGCCCCTTTGTGGTGTTCAACACCGCGCAGGTGATCCGGGGACTGCTGGCCACCTACCACCTTACCCAGGACCAGCGGCACCTCGACGCCTGTGTGCGTGCGGGGGACCGGATCCTCGTGAGCCAGTCGCGCGATGGGGCCTGGCGCAACAACAACCATCTGACAGCCGCCCGTGTGTACGACAGTTACGTGAGCGCACCGCTGCTGGCCCTGCACCGGGCAACGGGGGACGACCGCTACCAGCGCGCGGCCATGCTGAACCTGGAATGGGTGCTGGCCCAGCAATGGGCGAACGGATGGTTCAACAACTGCGACAACACGCGCAAGCACAACGACCGTCCGATCACGCACACCATCGGCTACACCATTGACGGACTGATCGAATGCAGCGCGCACGTGCGCCACGATGTGCTGATCGGTCGCGCCGCGCGGGCGGCGGACGCCTTGCTGGAACGGTTCCTTGCCGACGGCTGGCTGCACGGACGGTACGAGGAGCGCTGGAACGGCAGCGAGCACCTGATCACCACCGGGTGTGCACAGCTTGCCATCACCTGGGGATGGCTGCACCGCATCCTTGGAGAGGAGCGCTACCGCCAGGGCATGGACCGCATGCTCGACCTGCTGATCGCGATCCAGCAGCGCGGCCTGGCAGGCCCAGCGGACACGCACGGTGCGCTTCCCGGTTCATATCCCATCTGGGGGCGGTACGAGAAGTTCGCCTTCCCCAACTGGGGCGTGAAGTTCTTCGTGGACGCCTTGCTTTGCGCCGCCGGGAGATCACCGGCGCAATGACCGGGACGCAGCATGACCGGTGACGTCATCGAACTGTTCCGCGCCGCCGCGCACGCGCACCCGCACCGTGTAGCGCTTTCCGTGGGCGACGAATCGCTCACCTACGAACAGCTCGACCGCTGGAGCGATGCCATCGCCGCCAGGCTCGGCACCCTGAGCCTGTCACCAACGCGGGTGGCCCTGCCCGCCCGGAAGGCGCCGCACACCTATGCGGCCATCCTGGGTATCCTCAAAGCCCGGTGCGCCTACGTACCGTTGCCGGCCGAAGGCCCTGCCGCCCGGTGGTCCGTGCTGCTGGAGCGCTGCGCCGCCCGCGTGGTGGTGGATCCCACCGGTGAAGTGCCCGGACCAGTGCGGCTCGATGTCCTGCCGGAAGGACCGCCGGCCGAGCCGAAAGGGGCCAGGCCTGAGGACGAGGCGTACATCCTGTTCACCAGTGGCAGCACCGGCGTGCCGAAAGGGGTCCGCATCACGCGTGGCAACCTGGCCGCCTACGTGCAACACGCGCGCACACTGGCCCCCTTCACCGCCGAGGACCGGTTCTCCCAGTTCTTCGCCCTCACGTTCGACCTGAGCGTGCACGACCTGTTCGTTCCGTGGAGCATCGGTGCACAGGTGTGCGTACCGGGCGATGCCGAGGCGCTCACACCGGCCGCTTTCGTCCGTCGGTGCGGGATCACCGTGTGGTTCTCCGCACCATCGGTGCTCGCCCTGATGAGCCGCACACGCACGCTCACGGCCGGGGCGCTCCCCTCCGTCCGCCAGGCCTTCTTCTGCGGCGAGGCACTGCCCATGCCGGCGGTGGAGGCGTTCCGGCTGGCGGCGCCTGCGGCCAAGGTCACCAACCTGTACGGACCCACCGAGACCACGATCGCGATCAGCGCATACCCGCTTCCGGGGAACATACGGGAGCACGGGGACATCGCCCCCATCGGGCGCCTCTTTCCCGGACACCGGCACCGCATCGTGGACGGTGAGCTGCAGGTGACCGGTCCGCAGCTGAGCCCGGGCTATGTGAACGACCCTGGCGCCGACGCGGCCGCCTTCATCCTGGATGACGAGGGCGTCCGCTGGTACCGCACCGGCGATCGGGTGGAGGAAGATGCGCACGGCATCCTCCATTTCCGCGGCCGCAGGGACGACCAGGTGAAGATCCTGGGCCACCGCGTTGAACCCGGCGAGGTGGACGCGGCCGTGCGATCGTTCCTGGAGGGAGGCGACTGCGCCACCGTGCCGATGAACGGACCCTCCGGAACGCGGCTGGTTACCTTTATCGACGCCCCCTGCGACCGCGCCGCCCTGCTGCGGCACCTCCAGGAGCACCTGCCCACGTACATGCTCCCCGACCGCATCATCGCCTTGGATGCCCTGCCGCTCACGGCTCACGGCAAGGTGGACCGCCATGCGCTCAAAGCCATCGCCGCCCATGGATGAGCCCACCCTGCGAACAGCCGTGCGCGAGCTGCTGGCGTCCCGGATGCAGGTGCTCGGGTTGGACGCGTCCGATCTGCGGGATGACCTTGACCTGGTGCGTTCCGGACTGCTGGATTCGCTGGCCTTTGTGGACCTCCTGGCCGCATTGGAACAGCGTACCGGGCGTACCATCGACCTCGAGGCCGCGCTTGCCGGTGGCGGTGGCACGCGGCTCGGCTCCGTGCTAAGGCTGTTCACCGACCGTTCATGAGCACCTACCACCTATCGGTCATCACGGACCCCGATGATGCGCGGCTGCCCGCGATCGAAGCGGCCTTCCGTGCGATGTACGCGGAGATGGCCATACTGGGCCCGGTGCTCCCCTTGGTGGAAGGCGGTGCCGCGCGCTGGGTGCAGAGCGTTCGCGCCGGCCTGGAGCGCTTTGGGCGCCTGTGCGTGGCCACCCGCGATACGGAAGTGATCGGCTTCGCACATGGCCAGTTGAAGCTGACGCCGGAGCACCAAGGTGCGCTGCGCGTGGGGCTGATCAGCCATGTGTACGTAGCGCCGGCGCATCGCGGCATCGGCCAGGCCCGCGCACTGGTGCAACAGCTGCACGACTGGTTCGCCGCGAAGGAGGTGCACAGCGTGGAGCTCCAGGTGGTGCAGGGCAATGCGGCCGCGCTCGCCTTCTGGCACAGCCTGGGCTATGCCGATGAACTGGTGCAACTCCGCAAGCGGTGAGCACCCCGGACACGGACCTCCGCACTTGGCCCCACCGGCTCGGTATACGCTCCGGCGACACGGTGATGCTGATGGCCGACCTCACGCGCATGGCCTGGCGTGCCCGTCGTACGGGTGGGAGCTTCCGTGCCGATGAACTGTTGGATGCGTTCCTCCAGACCGTTACGCCGGGTGGCGCCGTGTTCGTACCCACCTTCACCCACCACTTGATCCACGGCGGCCCATTCGACGTGCGGCGCACACCCTCGATCAGCGGTGCGTTGGCGAACACCGCGCTGGCGCACCCCGCCTTCAAGCGCACCGAGCACCCGTTGCACTCCTTCGCCGTGGCGGGCGCAGGCGCCGAGGACTGGGCCGCCCGACCGCAGGAAGGCAGCTTCGATGAGGGATCCCCCTTTGCCCACTTCGTGCGGGTGAACGCCCGCCTCATCGCCATCGACCTCCCGGCGGATGATGCCTTCACCTTCGTGCATCGGGCGGAGGAGGAGGCGCGCGTACCCTATCGCCGGTATCGGCATCCCCGTTTCCAGCATACCGATGCCCAGGGTGTGACGACCGACCGTCGCTTCGGGATCCTCGCGAAACGTCCGGGCCATGTGAACGCGTTCGACGGGCTTGTGCCGCTGCTCGAAGCCGCAGGTGCACTTCACGCACATGAGCTGAACGGCAGCCGGGCCATGGTGGTGGACCTGCGCGCGGCACACACCGTGGTGCTGCACAACATCCGGACGGACCAGGGACGGGCCATCCATCATTTTTCCTACGAGCGCTGTGCAAAGGACACGCTGAAGGCCCTGCTTCGTACGTTCGGCTTCCGGCAAGGCCGCTGAACACGCATGGTGCTCGTTCATTCCACATCCGCGTCACCGCGCGCACGGTACACGCTCGAACACGTGCTCCGGGGCATGCTGGGCCGGGATGTGCGGTGGGCCGCAGGGATGGAGGAGTTCCGAAGCAGCTCGCTGCCACGCGTTCTGTATGGGGAGAAAACCCCGACGAACGGCATCCTCCACCTGCGGACAGAGCCCTTGCTGGAAACCCTTGGTCCGGAGGCGGAGGAGCAGTTCCGGGCCTTGCAGGCCTCCCTTCGGAACGGAACGCCCGCCGCTCCATTAAGCACGATCTTCTTCTTCCTGAGCCTGTGGGAGGAGATGCGGGCCACCCGCACGGATGCGCATGGACGCGTTCTTGCGGAGGAACTCACCGTATGCCAGCCCGGTGTAGACCCGCTGTTGGTGGACCGCATCGCCTTGCGCATCGGGGCGGAACTGAGCAGCCTCTACCCCGGACTGCCCAAGGCTGAGCGGCGTTACCGACATGTGCTCACGGTGGACGTGGACAATGGGCTGCACTTCCGCGGCCGACCGCTGGCCCGCGCGATGGGCGCCTCCGCACGCGACGTGGTCAGAGGTGATCTACGCGGCCTCATGCACCGGTGGGGTGCACGGCTCGGCCTGCGGCCCGATCCCTACGCCGCATGGTCCGATCGCGTGCGGGAAGTGCTCCCGGATGTGGACAGGACCATTGCCTTCGTGCTCACGCGCGGCGGTGGCGTGCATGACCATGCCGCCGACCTGGAGCACCCGCAGTACCGGGCCCTGCTGCGATCGCTTCCTTCCGCCGTGGAGATCGGGCTGCACCCCTCCCATGCTTCCGGTATGGACGCCGCGACCGTTCAGCTGGAGCGCGCCCGCCTGGCCGAAGCATCGGGGCGTTCCGTGCTCATCTCACGCCAGCATTTCCTGCGGATGCGGGTGCCGGCCACGCAGCGCCTCCTGCTCGCCGAGGGCTTCCGCGAGGACCACACGCTCGGCTTCCATGACCGCACGGGCTTCCGCGCCGCCACCTGCACACCGTTCCCGTGGTACGACCTGGAGCGCGAGCAAGCGACCGAACTGATGTGCTGGCCCTTCGCCGTGATGGACAGCGCCCTGCACGAACGCATGGGGCTGGGGGCGGAGCAGGCCCTGGCCGAAGTGGATCGTTTGCACCAGCTGGTGCGTGCGGTGCAGGGCACCTTCGTCTCCGTGTGGCATGACCGATACCTCAGCGGATACCGCAACTTCGGCCCGTGGCCGGATGTTCTGCGCAAGGCCGTGCAGCTGGCCCGCGCATGATCCGACACCTTCGCCATAGCGAGATCGACAAAGCCGCTTGGGACCGGTGGCTGATGCGGTGCCCTGGACGGCTGTGGTATGCGCGAAGCGCCGTGCTGGATCGCACAGGGCGGTGGGACGCGCTGATCGATGAGGAGGCCGAGGCCCTGATGCCGCTGCCTTACCGCGTGAAATGGGGGGTGCACTACGTGTACAATCCCTACGGCCTGCAGCAGCTTGGCGTGTTCGCGGTGCAGCCTTCGCAGCGGCTCACCGATGCGTTCATCCGCGCGATACCCCGGCACTTCCGGTATGTCGACATCTGGGTGAACAGCGCCAGCACGCCGTCGGCGGAACTGCATGGCACATGCCTGCCGCAAGTGGACCAGGTGCTTCGCAGCGAAGCGGACATCGCCACGCTCCGTGAAGCCTACGCGAAAGGCCATCAACGGAACCTGCGCAAGAACCCCGACCTGGCGGTGCACGAAGGGCCGGGTGCCGATGCGTTCATCGACCTGTTCGAACGCACCACGGGAGCGCGCTTCGGAGGGAGTCCCCCGGGGAGCCTCGGACCTTTGCGGGCCATCATTGCGGACGCCCTCGCGGAAGGCACCGGCCGGATCCTTTCCATCGTTCAGGATGGCAGGCCCATCGCCGCCGCCTGCTTCATCACCTGGGAAGGCCGCAGCATCCTTCTGAAATCCGCGAACGACGAGCAGGGCCAGGCCGTGCAGGCGATGTTCCACCTCACGGACCATTGGATCGCTGAACATGCCGGGTCCGGAACGCTGCTGGACTTCGCCGGTTCCAACACGCCCAGCGTGGCCCGCTTCAACGCCGGGTTCGGTGCCACGGCCACCACCTACATTCGCTACCGCTGGAACCGCCTGCCGTGGCCGTTCCGGTACCTGAGACCCTGACCTGATGACCGTACAGCTGAACGCCCACGCCTCGATCCTCAACCGCTTCCTGGCCGACCTGCGGGACGAGCACGTGCAGAAGGATCCGCTGCGCTTCCGGCGCAGCATGGAGCGCATCGGCGAAGTGATGGCCTACGAACTGAGCCGCACCCTGGAATACCGGGACGAGGAGGTGGTGACCCCGCTGGGCACGGCGCGTGTGGACCTTCCGGTGGAACAGCCCGTGCTGGCCACCATCCTGCGCGCCGGGCTGCCGCTGCACCAGGGCATGCTCAACTACTTCGACAAGGCCGACAGTGCGTTCGTGAGCGCCTACCGCAAGCACCGCAAGGGCGAGGACGGCTTCGACATCGAAGTGGAGTACATGAGCAGCCCTTCGCTGGATGACCGCGTGCTGGTGATCAGCGACCCGATGCTGGCCACCGGCCGAAGCATGGTGCTGGTGCACAAGGCCTTGCAACGCCTGGGGAAACCCAAGGCCGTGCACATCGTATCGGTGATCGCCAGCGCTGAAGGACTGGAATACGTGCGCAGCCACATGCCCCCCAACACCCGCATCTGGGTGGCCGCTGTCGACGAGGAGATGACGGCCCAGGCGTACATTGTACCTGGCTTGGGCGACGCCGGCGACCTGGCCTACGGCGCAAAGCTCTGAACCATGTTGCAGGAGATCGGACAGGTCATCAGCGTCATCGCCGCCGGTACCCTCAAGATGCTGGTGAGCGCCGGCATGGGCGTGGGCTTCGGCATGGGCTTCCTACAGACCTTCCTCTTCACGAGCATCGGCGGGTGCCTGGGCGTGGTCCTGTTCTACAGCCTCAGCGGTTCGCTGATCGAGCGGGCCCGGGTGAAGTGGCTCCGGAAGCGGGCGGCGGCCATCGCGGACAGCACCCGCAAGTTCCCCACCATCTTCAACAAGCGCAACCGGTGGCTGGTGAACGTGAAGCACAAAGGCGGGCTACGCGCCCTCGCCGCGCTCACCCCGCTGGTGCTCACCATTCCGCTGGGCAGCATCCTCGCCGCGCGCTTCTTCCGCCACGACCGGCGCACCATCCCCGCCCTGATGCTCTCGGTGGTGCTGCAGGCCCTGTGCGTCACCGCACTGCTCACCGGGGTGTTCAGCTCCGTGGCCACGCTGGCACCGTGAGGCGCTATCGCCACCTCTTCTTCGACCTGGACCACACCCTGTGGGACTTCCGGGCGAACTCACGCCATGTGCTGCAGGAGCTGCACCGGGAGCTTGGGCTGAAGGCGCTGGGCGTTCCCGATGCGGACGCCTTCGTGGAGGTGTACGAGGAGATCAACGCCGGGCTTTGGAAGCGATACGAGCGCGGGCACCTGCCCAAGGAGGTGATGCGCGTGCTCCGCTTCCGCAACACCCTGCTCGCCTTCGGCGTGAAGGAGCGCGGGTTGTCCGAGCGGCTGGGCCATGAATACCTGGAGCGCACGCCCCGCCGCGAGGGCCTCTTCCCGGGTGCGTTGCAGCTGCTGGAGGACCTGCGTCCGCACTATGGCCTGCACATCATCACCAACGGCTTCGCCACCACGCAGCTCACCAAGCTCCGCCAAAGCCGGCTGGAGCACCTGTTCGATGTGGTGCTCAGCAGCGAGGTGGCCGGTGCCAGCAAGCCGATGCCGGACATCTTCCACAAGGCACTGGTACAAGCCGGCGCCACTGTTGAGGAGAGCCTGATGATCGGCGACAGCATCGATGCGGACATGGCCGGGGCGCGCGCCGTGGGCATGGACCATGCGCATTTCGCGCCGGAGGGCGAGCTCGATCCCGAGGCCACCTACCGGATCCGCGCGCTGGACGAACTGCGGCCGGTGTTACTGGGCTAGGCCCAGCTCCGCGTCGGGGATGAACCTGTACGGCGCGATGATGCGCGTGCCCGTGATCTCGCTGGCCTTCAGGAAGCGCACCGAATCACCATCGGCCCGCACTTCGCCGAGGTAGTTGATCACGCCTTTGATGCCCACGGAACGGATGAAAAGGCTGTCGTTGCGCTGCACCACGGGGCAGTTGTGGATCTGGTTCCAGCCGCTGGGCGCATCGATGGTGAGCAACGCCGCCAGCTGACCCGGCTTGTCCTCCATGCCCCCCACGAACACGGCATTGCCGCGCTCGAAGAAACGCATGTAATACTTCAGACTTCCGTCAGCGTAGTGGTACACGCCGTTGTACCGGAGCTTGGTGTTGGTGAGCGGCACCAGCACCACCATGTTCGCGGTATCCACTGCCGCAGTGGCCACCGTATCCACCGGTGTCGTGGCTCCCTGGTCCGTGGGGACCTTGTCCACACATGCGGTGGCCAGCAGGGAGATCAGCAGCGGGAGCAGGACGCGTGTGTTCATGACCTGAAGCGTGCGATGACGGAAGTGGCGCCCTGCACCACATCGCCGATGCGCGCCTCCACATGGGCATCCAGCGGCAGGTACAGGTCCACGCGGGAACCGAACTTGATGAAGCCGAACTCGGTGCCCTGTGCCGCGGGAGCGCCGGGGCGGGCGTAGGTGCAGATGCGGCGGGCCAGGGCACCGGCGATCTGGCGGAACAGCACCTCGCCGTGACGGGGATGCTTCACCACCACCGTGCTCCGTTCGTTCTCCGTGCTGCTCTTCGGGTGCCAGGCCACCAGGTACTTGCCCGGGTGGTACTGGTAGTAGCTGGTGGTGCCGTTCACCGGGTAATAGTTGATGTGCACGTTCAGCGGGCTCATGAAGATGGAGACCTGCCGCCGCTTGTCCTTGAAGTACTCCGGCTCGTGCACCTCCTCGATGGCCACCACCTTACCATCGCACGGCGAGCAGATGGCCCCGTCATCGCCCAAAGGGGTGCGGGCCGGCACCCGGAAGAACCACACCACGATGGCGAGCACGCCCACCATGGCGGCGGAAATGGTGATCGCGGCCCAGGACGGCAGCCAGCGATGGGTGGCGAACAGTACGAAGCAGGTCACTGCGGCGACCAGCAGCAATGTGGGGGTTCCTTCGCGGTGGAGGCGCATCACGGGCGGCGAAGATAGGATCCGGCCTTTGGAGCGGCCGACCTAATGGGGGCGTGCATCCAACAGCGCCACCACCACCACCATCGCCGGCGCCGCCAGCAGGTAGCCATCAAAGCGGTCCAGGATGCCGCCGTGGCCGGGCAGCACGGTGCCGCTGTCCTTCACGCCGCGTGCACGCTTGAAGGCGCTCTCCAACAGGTCGCCCAGGGTGGCGGTAACGGCCACGGCCGCGGCACCGCCCAGCCACTGCGCGGTGCTGAGTTCGGGCCACTGCCGGGCCAGCAGCCAGCCCACGCCCATGGTGAGCGCCACACCGCCTGCAAGGCCCTCCCACGTCTTGCCGGGGCTCACCTTGGGCATCAGCTTGGTGCGGCCGATGCTACGCCCTACCAGGTAGGCCCCGGTGTCGCTGGTCCACAGCAGGAACATGAAGCCCACGAACACGTGCCAGTGGCGCTCCACCATCCAGGTGACCAGCGCGAAGGGGAGCGCGATGTACACCACGGTGGCCAGGTGATGGGCCAGCGCCTGCCCCGGGGAGGCCGAGCCACGGCGCAGCAGTTCGAACACGTAAAGCACGAGCATGGCCAGGATGACGGCCAGGCCCGGCACCACGGATCCGCCCAACATGGGTGCCAGCCCGATGCCGGCATAGGCGACACCCGCCAACACCATGCTGGCCATGGCGTTGTGCACATGGATCTCCGCCTGCTCTGTCAGCCTATACCACTCCGCCGCAGCGATGAGGCACACGGGCAGGAAGAGCACGAAGGTGGTCCACGGCCCGATGATGGCGGCGCCGAGCGTGAGCGCCACGTAGGCGGCTCCCGTCAGGCTGCGCTTGGCCAGCTCGCCCACGCGGTCAACCGGCTTGCTGGGTGTCCTCCTGCGCCGCAGCGGCCTCCGGGGCGGGTGCCGCATGCCCGTTGGCGCCGTTCACCGCCGGCTTGATGGCCTCTTCGGGCTTGTCGAAGGGGCGCTTGCCGAAGATCTTCTCCAGGTCCTCCTTGAAGATGACCTCCTTCTCGAGCAGCTGCGTGGCCAGAGCGGTGAGCTTCTCCTTGTTCTCGCGCAGCAGGCGCTTGGCGCGCTCGTACTGCGACTCCACGATGCCGCTCACCTCATGATCGATCGTCTCCGCGGTCTTCTCGCTGTACGGCTTGCCGAAGTTGTACTCGTTCTGGCCGGTGCTGTCGTAGTAGCTGATGTTGCCCACCTTGTCGTTGAGGCCGTACATCGTCACCATGGCGTAGGCCTGCTTCGTCACCTTCTCCAGATCGCTGAGGGCCCCCGTGCTCACCTTGCCGAACATCACCTCCTCGGCAGCACGGCCGCCGAGCGCTGCGGCGATCTCGTCGTACATCTGCTCGGCCGTGGTGAGGTGACGCTCATCGGGCAGGTACCAGGCCGCGCCCAGGCTGCGGCCGCGGGGCACGATGGTGACCTTCACCAGTGGCGAGGCGTGCTCCACCAGCCAGCTCACGGTTGCGTGGCCGGCCTCGTGGTAGGCGATCACGCTCTTCTCCTCGGCGGTGATGATCTTGTTCTTCTTCTCCAGGCCGCCCACCACGCGGTCCACCGCGTCCAGGAAGTCCTGCTTCTCCACCTGCTTCTTCTTCTTGCGAGCGGCGATGAGGGCGGCCTCGTTGCAGATGTTGGCCAGATCGGCGCCGCTGAAGCCCGGGGTCTGCCGTGCGAGGAACTCCACATCGATCGCGGTGTCCAGCTTCAAGGGCTTGAGGTGCACCTTCAGGATGGCCACGCGCTCGTTGAGGTCGGGCATGTCCACGAAGATCTGGCGGTCGAAACGGCCGGGGCGCATGAGGGCGCGGTCCAGCACGTCGGCCCGGTTGGTGGCGCCAATGAGGATCACGCCGCTGTTGGTGCCGAAGCCGTCCATCTCGGTGAGCAGCTGGTTCAGCGTGTTCTCGCGCTCATCGTTGGCGCCCATGCTCACGCTGCGACCCCGTGCGCGGCCTATGGCATCGATCTCGTCGATGAAGATGATGCTCGGCGCCTTCTCCTTGGCCTGCTTGAACAGGTCGCGCACGCGGCTGGCGCCCACGCCCACGAACATCTCCACGAAGTCGCTTCCGCTGAGGGAGAAGAAGGGCACGCTGGCCTCGCCGGCCACCGCCTTGGCGAGCAACGTTTTGCCCGTGCCCGGGGGACCCACCAGCAGGGCACCCTTGGGGATCTTGGCCCCGAGCTCCGTGTAGCGCTTGGGGTTCTTCAGGAAGTCGACGATCTCCTGCAGCTCCTCCTTGGCCTCGTCCAGCCCGGCCACATCGTTGAAGGTGACGTTGGTGCTCTTGCCGCCCTCGAAGACCTGCGCACGGCTCTTGCCGATGTTGAAGATCTGGCCACCCGGGCCGCTGGGCCCACCGATGCGGCGCATCATGAAGACCCAGACCACCACGATAAGGCCGACGAACATCACCCACTGCAGGATCTCCTTGCCCATGTCGTTGGACGGGCGGATGTCCACCTTCACGTGGTGGCTCTCGGCATCCTGCACGAGCTTTTCCTGCATGCGGTCGCCGCCGCCGGCGAAGAAGACGTAGTGCGGCCCGGCGGTGTTCTTGTCCGCACCGGAGCGCGCCAGCTTGCTCTGGTGCACCTTCTTCTTCAAGCTGGCCTCCTTGATGGTGACCTCCACCTCCTGCTGCGTGAGCACGATGGCGGACACATCGTTGCTGTCCAGGAAGGCGTAATAATCGCTCACGGTGATGCGCTGCACGGCGCTCCGTGAGTTGAAGAGCCACATGGACAGGATCACCAGGCCGATGATGCCGTAGATCCAATAGAAGTTGAAGGCCTTGTCAGGCCGTTCGTTCCGTTCCTTGCGTTGCTTGTTGTTCTCCACGTTCAGCGCGGCCCTCAGGCCACGTTCTCATAGGTGTTGCGAACGGCGTCGCTCCAAAGTTGCTCCAGGTCGTAGAACGCCCTGCGGTCCTTGTGGAAGATGTGGACGACCACATCCACGTAGTCCAGCAGGATCCACTGCCCCCCCTCCTGCCCCTCCACGTGCCAGGGCTTCTCTCCGGTCAGTTCCAAGGTCACCTTTTCCACGCTGCGGGCCAGCGCCTCCACCTGCCGGTCCGAATCGCCGTGGCAGATGATGAAGTGGTCGAAGGCCGTACCACCGGAACCGCGGAGGTCCAGATGAACGACATCGCGGCCTTTCACTTCCTGCATGCCCCGGATCACGGCATCCACCAAGGGGACTTCGGAGCGGCGGGCCTTCGCTTTCTTCATCCGGTTACTTTGCGTTGCTCAAAGGTAAGGCGTAACGGCAAGCGGCTCTCCCACGGCCCGTCCACGCCACACACGGGCTGCAAGCGCAGGCACATGCGAACACGCATCATCGGGCAACGGTTCATCGAGCTTCCTTCGGTGGACAGCACGAACAAGTATGCTGCCGATCTGCTGGCGGCGGGAGAGGCCGTGCACGGGACCGTCATTCTGGCCCATGAGCAGACCCAGGGGCGGGGCCAACGCGGTCGCACCTGGCTGAGCGCGCCGGGGCTGGACATCGCGACCAGCGTGGTGTTGAGCCTGGCCGAATGGCCTGTGGCGGACCAGTTCGCCTTGAGCAAGGTGGCCGCCCTGGCGGTGCATGACGTTGTGGCGGACGCCATGCGTTACCATGTGGACGGCGGCACCGGCCGGGTGCGCATCAAATGGCCCAACGACATCCTGGTGGACCGCAAAAAGGTGGCGGGCATCCTGATCCAGAACGAGGTGGTGGGCGGTTCGGTGAAGGGCGTGGTGATCGGCATCGGCCTCAACGTGAACAACAGCGATCTGGACGCCGGGCTGAACGCCACGAGCCTGCGGATCGAGATCGGCCTGCCGCAGGACCGCATGGCGCTGCTGGAGCTCCTGTGCCAGCGGCTGGAACACCGGCTGGACGCCATGCTGCGCCAGGATCCGGCCTTGGACGACCGGTACCGTGAGCTGCTGTGGTCGCGGGAGCGCTTCGCCCATTTCGAGCTGGATGGTGCGCCGATGGAGGGCCGTCCCCTGGATGTGGACAGATCAGGCCGCCTCTTGGTGGAAACGGCGGATGGGCGGGTGGAGGCCTTCGGGCTGGACCGGCTGCGGTTCGCGGAGCGATAGACCGGGTTTGGTCGCCTCGGGGAAAGATCTACATTTGCGGCCCTTTCCGACCAACGAACCGTAATACCAGCGCCGGCCGGCGGCACCTGAACGATGAAGCGCACCTATCAACCCAGCAAACGCAAGCGCACCAACAAGCACGGCTTCCGCGAGCGCATGGCCTCCGCATCCGGCCGCGCCGTTCTGGCCAGCCGCCGCAAGCAGGGCCGCAAGAAGCTCACCGTGAGCGACGAGAAGGTCGGCAAGAAGTAAGCGCGCTGCAACGACACATCCAGAAAGGGCTCCGTTAGGGGCCCTTTTTCGTTGGGGTGGGGTTCCGGGTTCCAAGTTCCGGGTTCCAAGTTCCGGGTTCCGGAACGCTGCACATTCAACTCGGAACGTAGAACACGGAACAGCCATGGATACCGGGTTCCGGCCGGGGGAGGAAAAGCAGAAAGCCCGCGCACGGCGGGCTTTCCAAGGTCAATGGGGCTGGCTTACTGCTCGCCCTTCACACGGTCCACCACGTATTCATCCACCAGAATGCGTCCGCAGTGTTCGCACACGATGATCTTCTTGTGGCTCCGGATGTCCAGCTGGCGCTGGGGTGGAATGGCGTTGAAGCAGCCACCGCAGCTGCCGCGCTCCACCGGCACCACGGCCAGGCCGTTGCGGGCGTTGCTGCGGATCCGGCGATAGGCGCTCAGCAGGCGCTCCTCGATGTGCTTGGCGGCCGCCTCGCTCTTCTTGGCCAGATCCTTCTCCTCCTTCTCGGTCTCGGCGATGATGTCGTCGAGCTCCTTCTTCTTCAGGTCGAGGTCCTTCTTGCGCTCCTTGCACAGCTTGTTGCTCTCCTCCACCACGGCCTTCTTGGCGTCCACCTGGGCCTTGGCCTCCTTGATGCGCTTCTCGGCCAGCTGGATCTCCAGGTTCTGGAACTCGATCTCCTTGCTGAGGCTGTCGTACTCGCGGTTGTTGCGGACCTTGCTCTGCTGGCCCTCGTACTTCTTGATGGACGCCTTGGCATCCTTGATGAAGTTGTTCTTGTCCGCGATGGTCTGCTCCACCTCGGCCAGCTCATCCTCGAGCTTCTTCAGACGGGTCTCCAGACCGGCCACTTCATCCTCCAGGTCCTGCACTTCCAGCGGCAGCTCACCGCGCTGGGTCTTGATGCGGTCCACCTGCGAATCGATGTTCTGCAGACGGTAGAGCTCCACGAGCTTCTCGGCGATGGTGATCTCCGCCTTCGTGGCGGCGTTCGTGGCCTTGGGAGCGGCCGTTTCCTTCGCCGGGCTCTTCGCTTCGGTCTTCGCCATGATCAGCAAATGTGAACGGGGTTGGTGACGGTTTCCGTCAAATGGGCTGCGAATGTAGGCAGTTTCCCCCGTAGATGGCGCTGGATCAGCCGCATGGTGAACTGCTCGCTCTCATAGTGGCCCACATCCACCAGAACCATCTGGCCTTCAGGCGAAAAGAACTCATGGTACTTCACGTCTGCGGTCACGTAGGCATCCGCCCCGGCGCCCAACGCCTTGCCAATGAGGAAAGCCCCCGACCCGCCGCAGATGGCCACGCGCTCCACCGGCCGGCCCCGCAAGGCCGTGTGCTTGATGGCCTTGGCGCCGAACGCGGTCCGCACCAGCTCCAGGAAACGCACTTCCTCCATCGCTTCCGGTAACACACCGATCGCACCGGCCCCGATGCCGGGGTGGACGTTGGCCAGCGGATGGATGTCGTAGGCCACCTCCTCGTACGGGTGCGCGGCCAACAAGGCCTGCACGATGCCGCGCTCCAAGGGGGCCTGGTAGATGAACTCGAGCCGGAACTCCGCCTCGCTATGCCGGATGCCCTGCTCCCCCACGAACGGTCGCGTTCCGGAGCCCGGCCGGAACGTGCCCATGCCACCGGCGGTGAAGCTGCATTCATCATAGTTGCCAATGTGGCCGGCGCCGGCCTGGAACGCGGCGTTCCGAACGGCATCAGCGTGCTCCATGGGCACGAAGACCACCAGCTTGCGCAATTGTCCTGGCTTCGGATCGAGCACGCGCAGGCCCTGCAGGCCCAGGCAGGCCCCGATCTCCGCGTTCACGCCATCGATCACATTGTCCAGGTTGGTGTGGATGGCATAGATGGCCACGTTGTTCCGGATGGCCGCCAGCAGCGTTCGCTCCACACCCGTTCGCTCGGTGATGCTCTTCAACCCGCGGAAGATCACCGGATGGTGGGCGATGATGAGGTCGCAACCGCGCTTCACCGCTTCGGCCACCACCTCTTCCGTGCAATCCAAGGCGATCAGGGCCGCGCGCACCTCGGCGTTCCGGTCGCCCACCTGCAGGCCGCTGTTGTCATAATCCTCCTGAAGCACTGGTGGTGCCCAAGCCTCCAGTACACGAATGATGTCCGCTATCCGCATGGCCGGTTGAAAAGGGCCGTGAAGGTAGTCCCCGTGCGCACCATGCGGGCGGCATCTTTGGGGCGCATGCTGCGCCGGCTCCTGCTTTACCCGTTCGCCCTGCTGTACGGCCTGGTGCTGCGTATCCGCCACGCGCTCTATGACCTGGGCCTGCTGAAGAGCACCTCCCCGGCCCTGCCCACCATAATCATCGGTAACGTGGCCTTGGGCGGCACGGGCAAGACCCCGCATGTGGAACTGGTGCTGCGCACCTTGATGGACCACGGACCGCTGGCCACCCTGAGCCGGGGCTACGGCCGTTCGGGCTCCCGGTTCCATGAGGTGCACCGCGACGATGATGCGGCCTTGGCCGGAGACGAGCCCTTGATGCTGAAGCGCAAGTTCGGCGGGGTGCGTGTGTTCGTGGGCACGGACCGCGTGGCCGGGTTGCGGACCATCCAGGAGCGGGCACCCGAGTTGCGGCTCGTAGTGCTGGACGATGCCTACCAGCACAGGCGCCTGCAAGGCGGATGCAACGTGGTGCTCACCACCTGGCAGCGCCCTTGGTGCGATGATGCATTGCTACCTGCCGGGAACCTGCGTGACCTGCCTGCCCGCGCCCGGAAGGCGGATGCGGTGGTGGTGACCAAGTGCCCGGGGCTGCCAACTTCCGAGGAGCAGGCGCGTTGGCGGATGCGCTTGGGGCTGCCCGCCCCGCTACCGCTGTTCTTCAGCGCCATCCGGTACGCCGAGCCGCGGTCGTTGCATGATGTGGCCGCCCATGTGCCCACCGGTCCCGAGGCTGCGGCCCTGCTGGTCACCGGCATCGCCGATCCGGGTCCGCTGCTCGCCCATGTCCGTGAGCGCTTCGGCACGGTGGAGCACCTGGCCTTTCCGGACCATCATCGGTTCAGCCGGGCCGACCAGGAACGGATCGCGCAGCGCTTTGTTAGCTTCGCGGGCCTTCAAAAAACGCTGATCACCACCGAGAAGGATGCCGCCCGCCTGGGGGGCGCCCTGATCGATGGACCGCTCGAGGACATCCCCATCGCCGTGATCGGCATCCAGGCCGAGATCCTGAACGAACCGCACACCTTCGCCGCACTGCTACGAGCCCATGTTGCAACGCATCCAGCGCATCGCCGACCACCTGAAGAAGGTCACCAACGGCTTCACCCCTGAGACCGGCATCATCCTGGGCACCGGCCTGAGCGGCCTGGGCCGCGAGATCCAGGTGGAGCACAGCATCCCCTACCAGGACATCCCGGAGTTCCCGGTGAGCACCGTGCAGGGCCACCCGGGACGGCTGTTGTTCGGTCGACTGGGCGGAAAGCCCGTGGTGGCCATGCAGGGCCGGTTCCACTATTACGAGGGTTGGACGATGGCCGAGGTGGTGCTGCCGGTGCGCGTGTTCAAGTTCCTCGGCATCCAGCGCCTGTTCGTGAGCAACGCCTGCGGCGGCGTGAACCCGGCGCACGACACGGGCGACCTGATGATCATCACGGACCACATCTGCCTCTTCCCCAACCCGCTCATCGGCCCCAACATCGATGCACTGGGCACCCGCTTCCCGGACATGAGCGAGGCCTATGACCATGGCCTGATCGCCAAGGCCAGGGCCATCGCCGCCCAGCACGGCATCAAGGTGCAGGAAGGCGTGTACGTGGGCCTTACCGGTCCTACACTGGAAACACCGGCCGAATACCGCTACGTGCGCAACATCGGGGGCGATGCGGTGGGCATGAGCACCGTGCCGGAGGTGATCGCCGCGCGGCACATGGGCCTGCCCTGCTTCGCCATGAGCGTGATCACCGACATGGGCGTTGCCGGGCGCATCGAGAAGACCACGCACGAAATGGTGCAGCGCGTCGCGGAGAAGGCCGAGCCCAGCCTCACCCTGATCATGCGCGAACTCGTCGCTTCATGTTGAATACGCTGCTGGCCCTTCGCTTCTGGCTGTTGGCCGGCTGGCGCCATCATGCGCTCTTGCAGCGCATGGCCAGCAGCCAGGAGCCAAGGGCCAGAGGCCACCGTCCAACGACACGCGATCTCTGGTGCTTGATGCTGCTGGTGACACCTCTGTTGGCAGCGGCACAGGACAGCCTGAACGTGACCCAGGTGTACCGCTGGCACGACGAGAGCCTCCCCGGGACCTGGCTCTATGACAATACCTACAACGCCGTATGGGGCCATGCCCGCGACGGCCGGGAGTACGCCATCATCGGCAGCACCATGGGCACGCACATCATCGATGTGACCCCGGGCGACATCACCGGTCCGGTGGCCTTCATCCCCGGCAACGATCAGGGCGGCGACATCGTGCACCGCGAATACAAGACCTACCGCGACCGGCTCTATGCCGTGACCGACGAAGGCCAGGGCACCTTGCAGATCATCGACCTGCGTCACCTGCCGGACAGCGCCCCGGTCATCTATGACGACAACGCGCTCTTCAGCCGCGCGCACACGCTCTGGATCGACACGGCCAATGCACGCCTGTACACCCACTATGGGAGCAGCGACTTCGCCATCTGGTCGCTCGCCGACCCCGATGCGCCGACACTCCTTTTGAAGCCACAGAACAGCGTGCCCTGGTGGAACTCCGTGGGCGGTGTGCATGATGCGTACACCATCAACAACATCACCTACACGAACGACGTGAACGCGATGCACATCATCGACTTCACGGACGTGGACGCACCGGTGCTGCTCGGCAGCCTTACCAACTATCCCCAACCGGGCTACAACCACAGCGGGTGGCTGCACGACAACGGCTGGCTCTATGTGATGGCCGATGAAACGCACGGCACGGACCTGAAGCTCTTCGATGTGAGCGATCCCACGGACATCCAGTTCATCGACACCATCGGAACGGACCGCGGCCCGGGCAGCATACCGCACAATCCGTGCTTCCAGGGCGACCTGCTGCACGTAGCCTGGTACGAGGACGGTTACTGGCTGTGGCACGTGGGCGACCCCGGCAACGCACAGCTTCTCGGGTACTACGACATGCACCCGGAGCCTTACAGCTACAGCTATAAGGGCGCGTGGGGCGTGTACCCCTACCTCCCGAGCGGCCATGTGCTCATCAGCGAGATGCAGCACGGCCTCTTCGTTCTGGACATCGGACAGGCCGTGGGGCTGGCGAACGACCGGGCGACCGTGGGTCCCGCGATCCGTGTGTGGCCCGATCCGGCGACCGACGTACTGGATGTGCTGCTGCCAAGCGGCACGTATGCGAACGCCCCGACCGTACTGGTCACCGATGCCACCGGCCGCGCGTGCCCCGTTCCGTGGGAACGCACCAGCGACCAACGGCTGCGGCTGGACGTGCACGCACTGGCGCCCGGCCTTCACATCCTCACCATCCTGAACGAGGGGCAGGCCCTCAGCAAGCGATTCATCCGAAGCGGAACATGAGCAAGACACCGGCCGCCACGGCCATGGACTGGCAGGAGCGCTACGAACTGGTGGTGGGCCTGGAGGTGCACGCCCAACTGCTCACCGAGAGCAAGGCCTATTGCGCGGAGGCCAACGCCTACGGCGATCATCCGAACACACTTGTGGGACCTGTGACCCTTGGACTGCCCGGTGCGCTGCCGGTGCCCAACACGCACGTGATCGAGCTGGCCGTGCGCCTCGGACTGGCCTGCGGATGCACCATCGCTCCGCGCATGCACTATGCGCGCAAGAACTACTTCTACCCCGACCTGCCCAAGGGCTACCAGATCACGCAGGACACCACGCCCATCTGCACGGGCGGCGAGATCCGCATCCCGCACCCGGTGCTCGGCGAAAAGACCGTTCGCATCACGCGCATCCACATGGAGGAGGACGCCGGCAAGAGCATCCACGACGTGGACCCCTTCAATACGCTGGTGGACCTGAACCGCGCCGGCGTGCCGTTGGTGGAGATCGTGAGCGAGCCGGACATCCGCAGCGGGCAGGAGGCCTACGATTACCTGGTGGAGGTGCGCCGGCTGGTGCGCTACCTGGACGTGTGCGATGGCAACATGGAGGAGGGCAGCCTGCGCTGCGACGCCAACATCAGCCTGCGGCCCAAGGGCAGCAGCACATTCGGCACCCGCACCGAGGTGAAGAACCTGAACAGCTTCAAGAACGTGCAGCGCGCCATCGAGCACGAGGCCCAGCGGCAGGCCGCCATCCTTGATGCCGGGGGCACCATCGCCATGGAGACGCGGACCTTCGATGCCGTGAAGGGCACCACCATGGGCCTGCGGAGCAAGGAGATGGCGCACGACTACCGATACTTCCCCGAGCCCGACCTGCAGCCCATCACCGTGAGCGAGGCCCGCAAGGACGCCATCCGCAAGGCCATGCCTCCCCTTCCCCGCGCCCTGCGTGAGAAGTACACCGGCACCCTGGGCCTGAGCCCCTACGATGCCTCGGTGCTCACCGACGACAAGGACACCGCGCTCTACTACGAAGCCGTGATCGCCGCCACGCCCAACGTGAAGGCCGCGGCCAACTGGGTGATGGGCGATGTGCGCAGCTGGGTGAACAGCCGGGGACTTACCATCAGGGAGTTCCCCATCTCTGCTGATCGGCTCGCCTCACTGGTCGACCTGATCGACAGCGGCAAGGTGAGCCACACCCTGGCCTCGCAGAAGCTCTTCCCGCTGATGCTGGAGAACCCCGGCACCGCCGGCGAGCTCGCGGCCGCGCACGGCCTTGTGCTGGACGCCGGCGCGGACGTGATCGAGGCCGCCATGCGCGCAGCGATGGAGCGCTACCCGGACAAGGTGCAGGCCTACCGCGCCGGCAACAAGGGCCTGCTCGGCCTTTTCATGGGCGAGGTGATGAAAGCCACCAAGGGCAAGGCCGATCCCCGTGGCGCGAACGAACTCGTGAAACGCATGCTCGACGAAGACAACGCATCATGAACCACCTCCTTCGACCCCTCCCCTTCCTGCTCCTTATCGCCGCCTGCGCCAACAAAGGCGGTGGCGACCGTACCCTCTCGGTGCACATCGGCGGCGGTGCCGGTCGCACCTGCTACTTCGAGAAGTTCGCCAACAACAAACCGACCCCGGTGGACTCCATCGTGCTGGACGCCGATGGCAAAGGCACCTTCACCCTGGGCATCATGCCGCTCGACTTCTACGGGGTGGCGATCACCCAGCAGGACATGGCGGTGATCGTGCTCGACAGCACCGAGAGCGCCGAACTGGAGGCCACCGCCGGCGACCTGCAGGGCACCGCCAAGGTGAGCGGCAGTGCGCACAGCAAGCTGCTCTACGACTTCTTCGCCGAGTCCAAGCGCTTCGACATGGAGAAGCAGGAGCTGATGAAGCGCGTGAACGCCGACCGCTCCGACACGGACGCCATCGAGCGCATCAACAAGTTGAACGAGGCGTTCTATGCCCGGTGCAAGGCCTTCTCGCTGGAGCACAAGGCCAGCCCGGTGGCTCTCGCGGCCGTTAGCCGGCTGAACATCCAGAACGACATGCCCGTGTTCCAGGAAGTGCGTGACGCCCTCGCGGGGACCATACCGAACAGTGAGTACTTCATCGGCTTCCGCGACCAGGTGGCGCGCATGGAGCAGCAGCTCGCCGCCATGAAGGCCCAGGAGGAGCAGATGGCCCGGTTGGACAACCTGATCCCCGTGGGCAGCGAGGCCCCGGACTTCACCCAGCCCACACCGGACGGCAAGCAGCTTTCCCTGAGCAGCCTGCGCGGCAAGGTGGTCCTCATCGACTTCTGGGCAAGCTGGTGCAAGCCCTGCCGCATGGAGAACCCCAACGTGAAGCGCGTGTACGACCAGTACAAAGGCAAAGGCTTCGAGATCCTGGGCGTTTCGCTGGACCGCGAGAAAGGCGCCTGGACCCAGGCCATCGCACAGGACGGACTGCCCTGGAAGCACGTGAGCGACCTGGCCTTCTGGAACAATGCCGCTGCGCAGCAGTATGGCGTGAGCAGCATCCCCTACACCGTGCTGGTGGACAAGGACGGAAAAGTGCTCGGGAAGAACCTGCGCGGTCCGGCGCTGGAGGAAAAGCTGGCCGAGGTGTTCAAGTAGCCTGAGCCGAATGAACGAATGAGAACGGCAGAACCGCGGAACGTTGAACCGCAACATGTTGAGGTGCGATGTTCGACCACTTCTGCGGTTCATCATTCTCTGTTCTGCGGTTCTACGGTTCACCTCCTGCTTTTCCTCCTCCTTGGTGCGAGCTTCCGCGCTCATGCCCAGCCCTACTTCCAACAGCGGGTGGACCACCGCATCAAGGTACGGCTGGATGATGTGCGGCACACCCTGCACGCCTACGAGGAGTTCGACTACCACAACAACGCACCGGTGGCGCTGGACACCATCTGGGTGCATCTGTGGCCGAACGCCTACAAGGACCGGAGCACAGCGCTCTGCAAGCAACAGGATGCGGCCAACGAACCCGACCTGCATTTCGCGCCGGCCGAGGACCGGGGCCATATTGACAGCCTGGACTTCCGGTGGAACGGCACACCGCTGGCCTGGGGCTTCCATCCGGACCATATCGATATCGGTTGGATCAAGCTGCCAGTACCGCTGGTGCCGGGCGCCTGGATCACCATCGGCACGCCGTTCCATGTGAAGATCCCGGACGGTCGCTTCAGCCGGCTGGGGCACTCCGGGCAGGCCTACTACATCACCCAGTGGTTCCCCAAACCGGCCGTGTACGATGCGCAGGGCTGGCACGCCATGCCCTACCTGAACCAGGGGGAGTTCTACAGCGAGTACGGCCGCTATGAGGTCTCCATCACCCTACCGGCGAACTACGTGGTGGGTGCTACGGGCGTACTCCAGAACGAACAGGAACGCGTGCTGATGGACCGCATGGCCTCAGGGGAGTGGAAGTATCCGGAGCCCATGACCGACATCAACACGGGCAAGCCGCTCTACAACAATTTCCCGGCCTCTTCGACCCAAATGAAGACCCTGCGCTACGTGCAGGACAACGTGCACGACTTCGCCTGGTTCGCCGACAAGCGCTTCATCGTCCGGAAAAGCAGCGTGATCCTGCCGCGCAGCGGACGCACCGTGACCACCTGGGCCCTGAGCACACCGCGCAACGCGAAGCTCTGGGAGGATGCCGTGAACTACGTGAACGAGAGCGTGCGCTTCTACAGCACGCACGTGGGCGACTATCCGTACGATGCGTGCACCGCCATTGATGGCACCATCAGTGCAGGGGGCGGCATGGAGTACCCGATGATCACCATCATCGGCAACATGGACGACAAGGAAAGTCTGGACAATGTGATCGCCCACGAAGTGGGCCACAACTGGTTCTACGGCATCCTCGGCAGCAACGAGCGCGACCATGGCTGGATGGACGAGGGTATGAACAGTCTCCTGGAGCTGCGCTACATGCGGGCCCGGTACCCGAACAGCGGACTTGAGGTCGGCCTGCCCAAGCGCCTGCTGGAAGGCCGGACGGACCTGCACCGCCTGCAAAGCGAGCTGATGTACCGCTTCAATGCGCGGCGGAACCTGGACCAGCCGATCGGCACCACGAGCGACGCCTTCACCGGGGCGAACTACGGCACCATCATGTACGGCAAGACCGCACTGGTGATGGACCACCTGATGGCCTGGATCGGCGAGGTGGCCATGGACAGCTGCCTTCGTGCCTATTTCAACGAATGGAAGTTCAAGCACCCGCAACCGGGCGACCTGCGCAGCGTGTTCGAACGCGCGAGCGGGAAGGACCTGGGATGGGTGTTCGATCAATTCATCGGCAAAGCGCTCAAGATCGAGACCTGCGCAACTTCGGTCCATGCCGGCGGGGTGAGGTTCAAGACCAACACATTGGCACCTTTCCCAATTACGGCATGGTCGAAAGGAGACTCCTTGGGCACTGTTTGGTCCGACAGAACACGGATCCTGTGGGACCGACCTGACCGCATCACCAAGCCGGTGGTGGATGAAGCGTTCGCCCATAAGGCACGTGGATCACAGGCCAGCACAGGTGAACTCTCACTGCCCTGGCCCGACGTGGACCGTATCCGCATCGATGCCGGCAACCGTACCCTTGACATCGACCGGCGCAACAATGAAATGCGTGCCCACGGCCTCTTCAAGCGTACGCGACTTCCCGAGCTGCAGTTCCTGGCGGGGTTGGAGCGTGACGACCGCCGCAGCCTGTATTGGACCCCGGCGCTCGGCTACAACGCGCATGACGGCTGGATGCCGGGCATCACGCTGCGCAACACCACCTTCCCCAGCCAGCGCCTCGAATGGGTGGCCGCACCGCTGTACGGCACCCAAAGTCAGCGCCTCGCGGGCGGCGCGCGCTTGATCTGGCATCATGATCGCCTGCGGAGCGACCTGTTCCGTAACGTGCACATCGGGGTTTCGGGCTTTGCCGCCTCGCTGTGGAACGAAGACGATGTGGAGCAATGGTACCAGCGCGTGGTGCCGAGCATCCAGTTCGACCTGCGAACGGACCCGCGTGCCGCCCAGACCGATATCCGTTACCGCAGCGTACTGCTGTGGGATCATGCCGAAGGCTCCATCCGCGCCGGTGATCGGGAGACCCAGGTGGACGAGGTGCAGGAGAACATCTTCCATGAAGTGCGCCTGCAGCATCGGCGCCGCAATGGCCTGCACCCGTTCGACCTGCAGCTCATCAGCCTGAACCACCAGGCCTTCAACCGGCTGGCGCTGGACGCGAAGTGGAGCGCGGTGTACGACCGGCACAAGCACCGGGTGACCTTCCGCGGCTTCGGGGGCGTGTTCGTGCGCACGGATGACCGGTTGATGCAAGCTCCCTTCGGATGGCGGCTGCATTGGGGCAGCAGCGACCTGTTGCGCGACAACCTCTTCTTCGAGCGGCAGTACCTCGGCCAGAACACGGCGCAGCAGTTCGCCAAGGAGCAGGGCGGCTTCAAGACACCCACGGCCAACGGCACCAGCGACTCGTGGATCGCCGCGCTCAACATGGAGGCGGACTTCCCGTTCCAGCTGCCGCTCTCCCTGTTCGCCAGCTATGGCATGGCCCCCTACACCATTGTGGACCAGAACGGCATGCGAAAGGACCTGCGCGGATACTGGGAGATGGGGATCGGCGTGCGCATCGTGCGCGATGTGGTGGAGGCCTGGATCCCGCTGGCGTACTCCACGGAGATCAAGAACGAAGTGGAGACCCTCCGCAACTTCGACTTCACGGAGCGCATCCGCTTCGTCCTCGCACTGGAGCGGATGGACCCGACGCAGGCGTTGCGCCGCGCCCCTCACTAGCTTCACGGCCACGGAACGCAACAGTCAGGCGAACGCCGGATCAACGCATGCAGAGCGGTCAGAAGATCTACTTCCTCTCCGACTTCCACCTGGGGGTGCCCGACCATGCGCGTTCGCTGGAGCGGGAAAAGCGCATCGTGGCCTTCCTGAACGAGGCGGCCAAGGACGCGGCGGAGATCCACATCCTGGGCGACCTGTTCGACATGTGGTTCGAGTACCGCCAGGTGGTGCCGCGCGGCTTCGTCCGGCTGCTGGGGACCATCGCCCACATCAGCGACCGCGGGATCCCCGTGCATCTGTACATCGGCAACCACGACATGTGGGTGTTCGACTACCTGCCCAAGGAGACCGGTGTGATCATCCACCGTGCGGAAGTGGAACGCACGTGGAACGGCCAGCGCTTCCTCATCGGCCATGGCGACGGGTTGGGCCCGGGCGACCATGGGTACAAGTTCATCAAACGGGTGTTCCGCAACCCGGTGATGCAATGGTGCTTCGCCCGGCTGCACCCCAACCTGGGCTTGGGGATCGCACACTTCTGGAGCGGCCGCAGCCGGAGGAAGAACTACGAGAACGACCGGCGGTTCCTGGGTGCGGACAAGGAATGGCTCGCGATCCACTGCCGTGAAGTGCTCGGCCGCACGCATTACGATGCCTTCATCTATGGCCATCGCCACCTGCCCATGGACCTGCCCGTGGGGCCGCAGAGCCGCTACATCAACCTGGGTGACTGGATCACCTGTTTCACGTATGCGGTGTTCGACGGCCATACCTTGCGCCTGATGAAGCGCATGGGCGACGGTCCCTTGAGCCGTGATGAGGGAACGACCGGCGCCGGGTCCTGAACACCTGTACCAGCCTGGACCCGATCAGGAGGTGCGCTTGGCGAGCAAGGCCAACAGGTCCACCAGGCGGCTGCTGTAACCGTACTCGTTGTCGTACCACCCCATCACCTTCACCATGTTGCCCACCACGCTGGTGAGCTGGGCATCGAACACGCAGCTGTGCGGGTCGCCCACCACATCCACGCTCACGATGGGATCCTCCGTGTAGCGCAGAATGCCCTTCAGGCGGCCGTCCGCGAGCTGCCGGAAGTATGCGTTGATCTCCGCGGCCTGCTTCAGGTCGCGGACGATGCAGGTGATATCGGTGATGGAGCCGTCCGGCACGGGCACGCGGATCCCACCGCCGCCCAGCCGGCCGTCCAGATCGGGGAAGATGCGGGTGATGGCCTTGGCCGCGCCGGTGGTGGTGGGCACCATGCTCACCGCTGCCGCGCGCGCGCGGCGCAGGTCCTTGTGCGGAGCATCGTGCAGCCGTTGATCGCCGGTGTAGCTGTGCACTGTGGTGATGAAGCCGTCCTCGATGTGGCAGAGCTCGTGGATGCCCATGATCATCGGCGCCGCGCAGTTGGTTGTGCAGCTGGCATTGCTGATGATCGGCTCATCACCCTTCAGCACCTGGTCGTTCACCCCGAGCACCACGCTGGGGATGTCCGCATCCTTGGCGGGCGCACTGAGCACGACCTGACGCGCACCCGCACGCAGGTGTGCAGAGGCGAGCTCGCGTGTAAGGAAGTGGCCCGTGCACTCCAGCACCACATCGATGCCCAGGTCGCCCCATGGCAGTGAAGCGGGATCCTTCGCCGCGAACGCCTGCACGCGCCGCCCTCCCAGCAACAGGTTCCGCTCATCGTACCCCACGTCGCCGGGATAGGTCCGGTGCACGGAGTCGTACTTGAAGAGATGCGCAAGGGTATGGGTGTCGGTGAGGTCGTTCACCGCCACCAGCTCCATACCGGGGCGATCGAGCAGGATGCGGGAAGCGATGCGGCCGATGCGACCGAAGCCGTTGACCGCGACGCGCAGGGGTGTGGAGGAGGGTGCCATGGTGCAACAAAGAAAAGCCCCACGATGAACGCATCGTGGGGCTTTGTCAGTGCGTGAAGCGGATCAATGCGTCACCACGAGCCTGGCGGAGCGACGCTGACCGCCGCTCACCAGTTCGACGAGGTAGGTGCCCGAACGCAGTTCCTGCGTATCCACGGGGATGCTCTGCTTGGTGGCGGCCAGGTTCCGGCGGCTGATGTTGCGCACCAAGCGACCGTTCAGGTCGTACACGTTCACCTGGACATCGCCACGCTGGGCCAGCGAGAAGTTGATCACCGACCGGTCATGGGCCGGGTTCGGCACAAGCTGAAGACCCTCCACGAGCGCGGTGGCACCACCACCGTCCTCCGGCACGCTGAAGAGCGATTCGGTGCGGAAGAAGCCACGGCCGTGCGTGCCCGCGTAGATCACGCCCGGATTCTGGATCCAGTCAAGCCCAACGGGGTTGTTCTGGTGGTTCCACTGCTGCTGACGCAGCGCGAACACCGGCACACCTTCGATGCCGTCCGTCTGCAGTGTCCACGTGCTGCCACCGTCATCCGTTGCCCACACGCCGAACTCGCTGCCCACCACGATGATGTTGATGTTCTCGCGGTGGATGATGGCATCGTAGCACGGCATGCCCTGCAGTTCCGTGGGCACGTTCCAGATGTTGGTCCAAGTGGCGGCGCCGGTGGCGTTCTCCGTGCGACGCACCTTGGAATTGCCGCCGTAGTTGCCGAACGTGGCCACCAAGCGATCCGGGTCGCTGAAGTCCGAGGCCAGGCCCGTTACCGGATTGCCACCGGTGAAGATCTGCGTGGTGGTGAGGAGACCGCCTTGGTCGACAGGCTTCAGCTCGGCCAGTGTGTAGGCGTTCGCGAAGCCCGAGACCCGGAAGATCTCTCCCTCGCTGGTGCCGTAGAAGAGGTGGTCGCCATCGCTGCTCCACTCCAGGCAGTTCACATTGCCACCGGCGTTGGAAACGGCCTTGGACCAGCTCGGGGTGGTGGTGAAGTTCAGCGCCTCGCGGGTGACCCAAACGCCTTGGCTGCCGGTGAAGCCGGCAGCGAACACACTGGTCAGACGGTCCTGGAACTCCAGGGTGTCCGAGGTCCAAGGGCCGATGATGGGCTGGCCCGAAGTGTTGGTGTACGTGCCGTACTGGGTGACGGAGTTGACCACACCGCGGAACCCGACCGGACGCGACTCACCCGGGAAGATCGTGTCACCTTCCCCGATGGAGAACACGCGCTTCACCGTGTACGGGCTGTTCGCATCGTTGGGGTTCTCGTAGAGGCGGTAGTTCGTGTAGAAGTCACCGAGGCCCGCGCCCAGGAAAGCGTTCGGATCGACCGGCACTGTGTTGTCATAGAAGCCACCGAAGTTGCTGCCATGGTCGTTGGAACGGAAGATCTCCCCGCCATAGATGCTGGTGAACATGATGTTCGTGTCCATCTGGCTGCACTCCACATCGAAGCCGTCGCCGCCCGTGAGGGAGGAACCCTCGGTGACGGTGTTGCCGTAACCCGTTACACGGATGGAACCGTTGTCCTGGGTACCGCCGATCACATCGCCCGTAGCGTTGGCCGCCACGGAGTAGAACTGGGTGATGGACAGGTTGCGGTTGCAGGCGTAGAAGTTGACGCCTCCATTGGGCGACTTGTACACGCCGCCATCGCAACCGATGTAGGCGGTCTGATCATCCGCGAACACGATCTCGTGCACATCCGCGTGCACACAGAAGAAGCAACCGGGGCTGCCGTCGGTGATGGCGAGCTGGTTGGGCTGACCGCTGAGCGTGGTCTTCCACAGTTCCACTCCTCCGAGCCACACCTCATCCGGGTGGCCAGGACGCACGGCCACGGCACAGTCGTAAAGACCTTGCTGATTGTCACGGAAGATGTCCAGCGTCGGCACGGCGTTCGGGTCCGAATCGCTCACATTGCTCGGCCAGATCCGGAACCACGTGCTGCCGCGGTTCGTGCTGGACCAGGCACCGCTCATGCGCCCCGAGGAGGTCGCGGCGAACGCGTACATGTAGTCCGGGGATTCCTCCGAGATGGCGAGCTCCAAGCGGCCCACCTGGGTCTGCGGGAAGCCAATGCCATCGTTGCTGTTGTCCATCTTCGCGTAGCTGTTGCCTCCATCGCGCGAGAGGAAGGCATCCCCCGAGCCCAAGGACCAGAGGATCACCTGGCCATCATCGCTCACCTCCACGTCGTAGGAAGGTGCGTTCCGTGCCGTGGTGGGCAGGGCCGTGATCTCGTCAGCCGTGCCGGTAGCCTCGTCGTAGATGCGGGGGCCGGGGTTGAGCGAAGCGATCAGCAGCTTGCTGGATTGCGTGGGGTGGGCCTTGATGCGGTTGATGATGGCCCAATCCGTACCCGGGCTCCAGTCCGTGGAAGGGCCGACCACGACATTCCACGTAGCTCCGTCATCATCCGAGCGGAACAGACCACCGCCCACGAATCCACTGCCACCGCCGCCACCCGGGTTCTCCCAGGTATTACCTGTAGCCACGTAGATGTGCCCGTTGCCAAGTACGGCGATGGACGAGATGATCAGGCTCTCGGCGAAGGAGGTGACGTGGGTCCACGTGTTGGCCCCATCCAAGGACTTGAACAGGCCACCGGAGACACCGCCCGCCCAGAGCTTCTGGGTGTTCACGGGGTCCACACAGATGCCACGCACCCGACCGCCGATGTTGTCCGGTCCGGTCTCGATCCAGGTGTAGTTGGCGGCTTTGCGCTGCTGCCGCGCATAGGCGGCCACGGCGCGGGCCATGCGGATGCGGTCCTGCGGTTCCACCTGGCCGGTGGCCTCGTTGGCCCGCATGAGCTTCAGCCATTCCAAAGCGCCACCATAGGGCTGCGCTGCCGCCTGCTTACGCGGCTGGTAGCGGGGCTGCGAGGCCTGGTGCTGGTGCAGGAACAGGGCACCGGTGAGAGCGGCTCCGAGCAGGGTCAGGGTCCAAGTACGGTTCATGAGCAAAAGGGGGGGTTCACGAAGTGGACAAATATAGCCGCGCAAGCTTCGGGGCCGACCGGCCGTTCCGTGCCATTTGACCATCGGCCGCTACGGGTCCGAACCGGCCGATCCCGATCAATGAACGTGCTTTTCGGCGTGGTAGCTGCTGCGCACCAGCGGGCCGCTCTCCACGAAGCGGAAGCCCCGCGCGAGGCCCTCCTCCCGGAAACGGGCGAAGCGGTCGGGATGCACGAACTCCAACACGGGCAGGTGGTTGCGCGTGGGCTGCAGGTACTGGCCCAGGGTCATCACATCACACCCCACGGAGCGCAGGTCGTCCATGGTCTCCAGCACCTCATGGTCCTGTTCACCGAGGCCGAGCATGATGCCGCTCTTGGTGCGCAGACCGGCCTTCTTGGCGCGGAACAGCACCTCCAGGCTGCGGTCGTAGCGGGCCTGCACCCGCACCTGCTTGGTCAGCCGACGCACGGTCTCCAGGTTATGGCTCAGCACGTCCGGACGCTCGGCCAGCACCACCTCCAGGTTGGCCCATTCACCCTTGAAGTCCGGAATGAGGGTCTCCAACTTGGTCTGCGGGCTCCGGCGCCGTACCGAGCGGATGGTGCGGGCCCAGATGTCCGCTCCCCCATCGGACAGGTCGTCCCGGTCCACGCTGGTGATCACGCAGTGCTTCACGCCCATCAGTTCCACGCTGCGGGCCACCCGCGCCGGCTCGAACGGATCGGCTTCCAGGGGGCGCCCGGTGGCCACGGAACAGAACCCGCAGCTCCGCGTGCAGATGTTGCCCAGGATCATGAAGGTGGCCGTGCCCGCTCCCCAGCACTCGCCCATGTTCGGGCAGTTGCCGCTCTGGCAGATGGTGTGGAGCTTGTGCTCCCCCACGATCTCCCGCACCTTGCGGTAACTCTCGCCCGTGGGCAGCTTCACGCGCAGCCAATCGGGGCGACGCACAGGGTTCGGCTTCGGGGCCACCGTCTCTTCGCTCATCGGATCTTCTTGCCGCCGAACAGCACGGCCAGGTACAGTTCGAGGTAAACACTTTTGTTGACGACGCCCTCCACCTCGGCCATGATGGGCAGCCGTTCCGGATAGGCATCCACCGTGGTGCCCACTTCCAAGGCGCGGATGCCGGTGTTGTCGCCGGCATACTCGAAGTTGAGGGCCAATCGTCCGAAGGCCCCCGGCTGCACCCGCAGCTCGCCCAACCCCCTGAACCAGGACGCCCGGCCGAAGATGTTGTTCGCGAAGTGCCGCTCGGGATCGTACTTCTCCTCCACGATGTTGTCGTAGGGGGGCGTCTCCCGTCCGTCGATGCGGTAACCGATCTGCAGGTATATCGGCTTCAACAGCGCAAGCGAGGGACCCACCGCCCAAACGAAGTTCACCTCCACCCCGCTCTTGCGGATCTTCTCGGTCAACCGGTACTTCTGGCCGTAGCCGGGCCGGAGCACCAGCACACTGTTGCGCTTCCCGAAGAAGTAGCCGCGCGAGTCCTCGTAGTAAGGGTTGTAGCTCTTCACCTCCTTCGGGTGCTTCATCCCCACGAGCTCCAGACCGAAGAGGTCGCGTATCGCCGCGGTGCGGTAGTGCCCATACCAGAGCTGCCCGCCCCAACCATCGCCGTGGATGATGGGGCCGCCATAGATCTCGCGCGAATACAGCGTCCGTCCCTCGTCGTCATAGATGTTCGCACGGGCCTCCGTCTGCGCCTGCGCACCCAGCACGCTCCATGCGGCCACCCCGGCCAGCAGCAGGCCGCGCAGGGGGTTCCTGAACATTGTGCTCATGACGGACACGCTCCAAAGCTAAGGTGCGGACCGCCCGCGGACTTACTTCGCGGCACCGCCGGCAGCACCTCCCCGGCGCCCAGCAGCAATCCATGGACACCGCGCACATCACCTACATCGGCGAGCTCCGCAACGAAGCAGTACATGTTCGCAGCGGCGATCGCATCCGCACCGACGCCCCGGTGGACAATCAGGGGCAGGGCGGGGCCTTCAGCCCCACCGACCTCCTCTCCGTGGCGCTCTGCACCTGCATCCTCACCACCATGGGCATCCGCGCCAAAGCGCGCGGCATCGCCTTCGAGCGGGCGAGCGCACGGGTGGTGAAGCACATGAGCGCCAACCCACGACGCGTGGCACAAATTGAGACCCATATTGAACTGGATGCCCGGCATACGCCCGAGGAGCGCGCGTTCCTGGAGGAGATCGCCCATACCTGCCCGGTGGCCTTGAGCCTGCACCCCGATCTGCAACAGGCCACCACGTTCAGCTACAACTGATCGACTGGGGGCAAAAGCGAAAGCCCCGATGCGGTCGGGGCTGTTGGCGCGCAGGTATTGGGCGTTGGTCAGGCCCGGCGTTCCGTGGCAGGCTTGGTCGCCTTGCCGTAGGCCGGACAGGACTTCGCCGAATGGCAGGCGCTCAGCGTGAGCGCGAAGAACGCGGCAAGTGCCAGTACTTTGGTCAGCTGTTTCATCGTTCGTCCGATCAGGGTTGGTCCTATGAGCGGCTTGACGGCGGGGTTCCGCACAAATGTATCCGCCGGTACGGGCGTTCAACTGAAAATGTTTCAACACGCGGATCGTCGAAACCGGCACCATGAGCGTTCCCTCCACCGATAGCAACGCAGGCCCCCGCCCGGATATTGGCGACGGCTGGTACCAACGGTTGCGGCCCGAGCTCGAGGCCCCCTACTTCCAGGAACTGAAGGCCTTCCTGCGTCAGGAACGCGCCGCCCACCCGGTGTATCCCCGTGCACAGGACATCCTGCATGCCTTCCGCCGCACCCCCTTCGAAGCCGTGCGCGTGGTGATCCTGGGGCAGGACCCCTACCACGGACCGGGCCAGGCCCATGGTCTGTGCTTCAGCGTGCCCGCCGGCGTGCCCCCCCCGCCCTCCCTCCAGAACATCTTCGCCGAACTGTCGCGCGATCTTGGGGTTCCGCGCCCGACCAATGGTGACCTGGGCCCTTGGGCCGACCAAGGGGTACTGCTCCTCAACGCCACGCTCACCGTGCGGGCCGAGCAGGCCGGTTCTCACCAAGGCAAAGGCTGGGAGCGTTTCACCGATGCCGCCATCCAGGCCTTGGTCCGCGAGCGCGAAGGGCTGATCTTCCTCCTTTGGGGCCGCCATGCCCAGGCCAAGGAGGGCCTGATCGATGCGGAGCGCCATTACGTGCTGAAGGCGCCCCACCCCTCACCGCTCTCCGCACACCGCGGCTTCATCGGCTGCGGCCACTTCGGCCAGGTGAACGAACTGCTCGCCGCGCGCGGCGAAGCCCCCATCGACTGGCGCCTGTGAAACGCGCGTTCCTTCTGCTGGCCGTGGCCGTTGCGGCCCAGTGCGCCCTCGCCCAGGTGCGCTGGGCCACCGCACGCGCGGCCGAGGAGCTGCCCAAGCGCTGGCGTGGCCTCCACAAGGTGAGCGGCCCCCTGGGTCCCCAGCGCTGGGCCGAAGGCATGCGGCAGGACCTGATCGCCCAAGGTTGGCTGGAAGCCTCCTGCGACTCGCTGACCACCGGTGCGGACACGGCGTATGCGCACATGCACCTTGGTCGCCGTTACCGCTGGGCCCAGCTCACCAACGGGGATGTGCCCGTGGAGATCGCCAGCGCCGCCCACTTCCGCGAGCGGCTGTACGGCGGAAGGCCCGTGAGCCCGCGACAACTGGCGCGACTCTTCGAGGGCCTGCTGGACGTGTGCGAGCAGAACGGCCACCCGTTCGCGCGCACCTGGCTGGACAGTGTGCACCATGCCGCGGACGGACTGCATGCCCGCCTGCGCCTGGACCGCGGCGCCTTCACCCGCATCGACAGTGTGGTAGTGCGCGGCGACGCGAAGATCGCGGCCCGTTACCTGCGCTCACACATCGGCATCAGCCCCGGGGACCCCTACAACGAAACGCTCGTAGCCGCCGTGGAAAAGCGCCTGCGCGAACTGCCGTTCATCGCCCAGCAGCGCCAGCCGTACGTGCTCTTCACGCGCGAGCAGACCAAGCTCTACCTCTTTCTGGACCCGCGCAAGGCGAGCAGCTTCAACGGCATCCTGGGTGTGCAGCCGGATGCCCTCACCGGCAAGGTGCGCGTGACCGGCGACCTGGACCTGCGCCTGCGGAACGCGCTGCGGCGCGGCGAGGCCCTGGACCTCAACTGGCGCAGCCTGGCGGACCGCACGCAGGACCTGAAGGTGCGCACCAACTTCCCCTTCGTGTTCAACACCCCCTTCGGGACGGACCTCAGCCTGAAGCTCTTCAAGCGCGATACCACCTTCCTGGAAGTGACCGCGCGTGCCGCGCTGGAATACCTGCTCAGCCGCGGCGACAAGGTGAGCGTGTTCGTGAGCGACAAGAGCAGCCAGCGCCTGGGCCAGACCTTCAGCGCCCTGCCCGGGCTCGGCGACGTGAAGATCACCGCCTACGGCCTCGCCCTGCAGCGCGAACGCTTCGACTACCGTTTCAACCCGCGGCAGGGCTTGAGCGTGGATGTGGACGGCTCCGTAGGCCGCAAGCGCAGCACCACCTCCGCCCCCGGGGATGAGGAGATCGTGTACGTGACCACCACGCAGTACGAGGCCAACGCGCGGGTGGTATGGCACCTTCCGCTGGGGCGCCGCGCAACACTGCGCCTGGCCGGTCAGGGCGGCAGCATGGTGAACAACGGTACCGGCGCGCGCCTGTTCCGCAACGAGGTATACCGCATCGGTGGCCTGAAGACCCTGCGCGGAACGGACGAAGCCGGCATCTTCGCCTCCTCCTACGCCATCGGCACCGTGGAATACCGCTTCCTCTTCGAGGAGAACAGCAACTTCTTCGTGTTCGTGGACCAGGGCTGGTGGGAGGACCAGAGCGTGTCCCCGCTGCTCACGGATACGCCGCTGGGCTTCGGCGCGGGCACCAGCTTCGAGACCAAGGCCGGGATCTTCAGCATCACCTATGCGCTGGGCCGGCAGTTCAGCAATCCGGTGGAGCTGCGTGGCGGCAAGGTGCATTTCGGGTTCAGCAGCCTGTTCTGATCGAATGCCTCGCATGCTCGCCAAGGGGGCTTCCACAGATGGCACAGATGACGCAGATGAATACCACCTCCAACATGGCTCGAGGGCTCGCTGGGGAAGGCCACGGATGCACACAGATGAACACGGGTCCACAGGAATGAACACGGATGCGCACGGATGTGGTCGGCTGCGGGCCGCGGGGGTGCGCTTGCGCGCGCTCGCCCTGGTCCTGCTCATATCCGGTGCGGCGCATGCGCAGAGCGGGGGCTCCCATGGCCTGGTGGAATTTCTGCTGGAGTACATGGAGGTGCGGTACCAAGGCCTGGACGTGGACGGCGACGTGCTGTACGTGAGCGTGCGCAGCCAGCGCATGCACCATGTGCGCGGGCGCCAGCTGCTGCGCACCTACGTGATCTCCACCAGCGCCCAAGGCCTCGGCGGCCAGCAGGACAGCGAGCGGACACCGGAGGGGCTGCACTACGTGCGCGAACGCATCGGGCATGGCCTGCCGCCCTGGAGCGTGCTGCGCGAGCGTGTGTGCACCGGTGAACTGGCCGATAGCTGCACCGCCGGCAACGAGGACCTGATCACCAGCCGGATCCTCTGGCTCAGCGGCATGGAGGCCGGACTGAACCAGGGTGGCAACGTGGACAGCTACGCCCGGTGGATCTACATCCACGGCACCGCGGACGAATGCTCGCTGGGCACACCCAGCAGTCATGGCTGCATCCGCATGAGCAACGCGGACGTCATCGCGCTCTTCGATGAAGTGCCGATCGGGGCGCTGGTGGTGATCTACGATAATTGAGGGCTGTACTTTCGTCACAGCGAACCCACCCATGCACGCCCCCAGCCTCCTCCTCGGCCTGCTGATCGGCACCCTGATCGGTGCGGCGCTGCTGTTCCTGTGGTGGCGCGGCCGCCAGGCGCAGCAAGGCCTGCAGCAGGCGGTGGTGCGTGAGCAGGAGCGCGGCCGCGCGGCCCAGCAGCTCGCCGAGAAGGACGAGGCCCTGCGGCAGGTGCAGGCCCGCGCGCAGGCGGAGCGCGAGGATCTGGCAGCACGGCTGACCGCGCGAGAGGGTGCACTGGGCGAGCGCGATGCCCAACTGACCCAGGCCACCGCACAACTGGCCCAGGAACAGGAACGCAGCCGCGGGCTGCAGCGCAAGCTGGAGGAACAGAAGGCCGAGCTGGAGCAGTTGCAGCAGCGCATGACCACCGAGTTCGAGAACATCGCCAACCGGTTGCTGGCGGAGAAGGGCAAGGCCCTGAACGAGCAGCAGCAGGAGCGCCTGGGCACCCTGCTGAAGCCGCTGCAGGAGCGCATCAAGGATTTCGAGGACAAGGTGCAGAAGGCGTACGATGAGGAGGGCCGCCAGCGTTTCGCCCTCAAGAGCGAGATCATGCGGCTGGTGGAGCAGAACCAACGGCTGAGCCAGGAGGCCGACAACCTGACCAAAGCGCTGAAAGGCGACACGCAGGCGCAGGGCGCCTGGGGCGAGATGATCCTGGAGAAGCTGCTGGAAAGCTCCGGGCTGATGCGCGACCAGGAGTACCGCATGCAGGAAAGCACCACGCTGGACGATGGCTCGCGCCTGCGCCCCGATGCCGTGATCCTGCTGCCCGAAGGAAAGCACCTGGTGATCGACAGCAAGGTGAGCCTGCTGCACTACGAACGGTCCACCGCGGCGGTGGACCCGGCCGAGCGCGAGCGCCTGCTGAAGCTGCACGTGGAGAGCCTGCGCGCCCATGCCAAGGGCCTTTCGGAGAAGAACTACACCAAGCTCTACGGTGTGAGCAGCGTGGACTTCGTGCTGATGTTCGTGCCCGTGGAGCCGGCCTTCCTGCTGGCGCTGCGCGAGCGGCCGGAGATCTTCCAGGAGGCATACGACCGCCAGGTGGTGATGGTGACCCACACCACGCTGATGGCCACGCTGCGCACCGTGCACGGCATCTGGAAGAACGAGCGCATCGCCCGCAACCACCTGGAGATCGCGGACCGTGCCGGGAAGCTGTACGAGAAGTTCGTGGGCTTCACCGAGGACCTGATCAAGGTGGGTCAGCAGATGGACGCGGCCAAGCGCAGCTACAGCGAAGCGATGGGCAAGCTGAGCGAGGGCTCCGGCAACCTGGTGCGCCAGGTGGAGATGCTGAAGGGCTTGGGTGCGAAGACGAACAAGAGCCAGAACGCCGCGTTGCTCGCACGGGCCGAAGGTGCTCCCAACCTCTTGGAACCATGAGCAGGGTCCTTCGCACGCTGGTCTTCATGGCCGCGCTGGTGCTGTTGCTGGCGGGTTGCTCCACCTACGTGCCGGTGGCCGGCGGCGACAACTTCGCCTACCTCTACGGCAAGGGCGCCGCGGCCGTGCGGCTGAGCGCGCGCGTGCACCATTCGTCCGACGACCGCAGCACCATCTACTTCAAGCTGAACACCGGCGACCTGCTGTACCGCAACGCCGGTGGTGGCGGCCCCTTCCGGGCCAACGTGCTGCTGAAGTACGAAGCCTACCCGTTGTTCGGTAGCACGCAGCTGCTGGACAGCGCGAGCACGTTCGTGAAGGACACGAGCACTGACCCCACCGAAGAGAAGGACCTGATCGGCAGCATGGAGATGAAGCGCAACGACCAGCGCTCCTTCGTGCTGAAGGTGACCGCGCGCGACCTGAACCGCGAGGCCGAGAGCACCGTGTTCATCCCCGTGGAGCGCGACATCGCCGGTGAGCGGCAGAACTTCCTGCCCACGAGCACCAAGGGCGTTCCGCTCTTCACCGACCAGGTGCCGCCGGGCATGGACGTGCGGATCCGCTGCGAACGCTACGCCGGGCGCACGCTGCAGGTGCAGCATTTCGTAGCGCCCGCCAAGCTGCCCCCGCCCGTGTTCGTCACAGCGGACCAGGGCATGCCCCAGGTGCAACTGGACAGCACCTTCACGATCACCGTGGAGGAGAGCGGCACCTTCGGGTTGCGGGCGCCGGAACAGGGCTTCTACCACATCCGTGTGGACACCGCCTCGCGCGAAGGTTTCACGCTGTTCAGCCTGGCGGAGTGCTACCCGTTCGTGGACCGGTCCGAGGACCTGGTGCCACCGTTGCGGTACCTGACCAGCCTGCAGGAATGGGACCGGATCACCGGCGCCCAGGACAAGCGCGTGGAAGTGGAGCGTTTCTGGACGGACGCCACGGGCAGCCGCGACCGGGCCCGCGAGGCCATCGCCACCTTCTACGGCCGTGTGGAGAACGCGAACCGCCACTTCACCAGCTGGGTGGAAGGCTGGCGCAGCGACCGTGGGCTGGTGAGCATCATCTTCGGCGCCCCGAACAACATCCGCAAGACGGCCACCAGCGAGGTGTGGACCTACGGCGAGGAATCGAACATGACCAGCCTGACCTTCATCTTCGAGAAACGGCCCGGGGCCTTCTCGGACAACGACCTGGTGCTGCGGCGCGACCCGCTGTTCAAGAGCGCCTGGTACCGCAACGTGGAGAGCTGGCGCAACGGCAGGATCCTGCAGAACTGATCATGGTGAACGAACTGGTTTGCGGGATCCACCCCGTGATGGAGGCGCTTCGGAGCGATGTGCATGTGGAAAAGCTCCTGATCCGTCGCGACATGGGCGGTGCGGCCATCCAAGGAGTGAAGCAACTGGCCGTGGAGCGCGATGTGCCCTGGCAGCCTGTGCCGGTGGAGAAGCTGGACCGCTTGACCAAGGCCGCGCACCAAGGCGTGGTGGCCTTCATCAGCCAGGTGGCCCTGCAGGACCTGGACGAGGTGATCCAACAGGCCTACGACCGGGGCGAGGACCCGCTGATCGTGGCCCTGGACGGGGTGACCGACGTGCGGAACATGGGGGCCATCGCCCGCAGTGCTGAGTGCTTCGGTGCCCATGGGCTGCTGGTGCCCAAGCAGTACAGCGCCCGCCTCGGCAGCGATGCCATCAAGAGCAGCGCCGGAGCCTTGCTCCGGGTGCCGGTGTGCCGCGTGATGGACCTGCAGCAGGGGATCGCGCGCGCACACGCGCACGGGCTCCGGGTGGTGGCCTGCACGGAAAAGACACCCAACCACCTGAACGACTGCAATTTACGCGGGCCGCTCGTGCTCATCATGGGCGCGGAGGGCGAAGGCATCAGTCCGGCCATCCTGGAGCGTGTGGACGACCGGGGGTCCATCCCCATGGCGGGCAGCATCGGCTCGCTGAACGTGAGCGTGGCGGCCGGCATCGCCCTGCACGTGGCACATGCCCAGCGGGCCAACCCCGTTGATAAGGCCTGATCGGCCGTTCGTCGACAACTGACCTGCATCGGTCGGTAACCTTTCCACTTCGGTCCGGGTAAAAGGGGGCGCTCCCAAGGGTGCTTCCCCGATCGCCAACAAGCATCGGGTCCTTGGCGGGCCTTAGAACGCTCGGACCATGAAGACCTTCCTTTCCCGTTCCCTGGCCATCGCGGCCCTGCTGTTCAACCTGGGCAACGCCGGCCTCCAGGCGCAGACCACCGCACCGCGCGTAGCGCTGCGCGTGAGCCAGCTGACCCCCGATGAGCGCGACGCCCTCAACCGCGACCTGATCGCGCGCGGCGAACTGCGCATCACCTACGCCTGCGTCCCGGCGGGGATCATCATCATCGAACCCGTGGCGCAGGACCGCGATGCGGACAGCGTGCGCGCCATGGCTGCGGCGGCCATCATCCGCCGGCTGCCTGCCGATCGGCGCACGGAGATCCCGCTGACGCTTACAGAAGCTGAAGCCCTGTGCAGTGCAGCACGCAACCAGTGAAGCGGAACGCCATGAACCGGATGAGGCACTCTTCCCCCCCGATCCACCGGACATTCACCTTCGTCCTCGGCCTGCTCGCCCTGGGCGCTGGCGTTAATGCGCAGTTGAGCGTTTCGCCCCAGGCCGATCTGCAACAGCTCGCCCAGGCGATCACCGGTACGGGTGTCACCATCAGCAACCCCTCGATCACCTGCCACGCGGAGGGCTTCGGGGAGTACAGCTATGCGGGCAGCGGCATGTCCATCAACGAAGGGGTGCTGCTCACCACCGGCCGCATCAACGATGCACTGGGGCCGAACAACGCCGGCAACAGGACCTTCCAGGCCGGCACACCGGGTGATCCGCTGCTTAACCTGGTGACCGGGCGCACAACGTACGACGCGTGCAAGTTCGAGTTCGACATCATCCCCACCGGGGATTCCCTGCGTTTCGACTTCACGTTCGCCAGCGAGGAATACAACGAGTGGGTGGGCTCGCAGTACAATGACGTGTTCGGGTTCTTCATCAGCGGCCCGGGCATCGTCGGGGATGCCGGTGCCGGTATTGACCGGAACATCGCGCTTGTCCCGGGCACGACCACACCGGTGACGATCAACAACGTTAACAACGGGGCCAACGCGGCCTACTATGATGACAACACGGGCGGCTCAGAGACACAATACGATGGCTTCACCGTAGGCCTTTACGCGGAGGCCCTCGTGCAACCGTGCCAGACCTACCACCTGAAGCTGATCGTGGCCGACGCATCGGACCGGAAGTTCGATGGCGGCGTGTTCATTGAGAAGATCCAGAGCCCCACGGTATCGCTGAGCACCTACACGCAGAACGGCACGCCGGAGATGATCGAGGCCTGCAACCCCGGCTGGATCCGCTTCGACCGCGGCGACCCGCGTCCGACACCGCTCACCCTGCAGTACTACCTGCAGGGTTCGGCGATCAATGGCACGGACTACTCGCCCATCGGCAACACCAACCCGGCCGTCGCCAAGTCCATCACGATCCCGGCGAACGAGGCCTATGTGGACCGCCCGGTGAATCCGCTCTTCGACAACATCAACGAGGGCACGGAGTTCATCCGCATCATCCTCGGCAACCCGAACTGTCCGAGCACCCCGCTGGACACGGCCATCTTCAACATCACGGACTCGGTGTTCGCCACGTGCACGGCGGGCGGCATCATCTGTGAGGGTGGCAGCTGGCCCTTCACCGTCACCGGCGGGGCGAACTACGCCTGGACGCCGGCGACCGGCCTGAGCTGCACGAACTGCGCGAACCCTGTGGCATCGCCCACGAGCACCACCGCCTACCAGGTAACGGTGACCGACGGCAGCTGCGCCCGCGTGTTCAACCGCACCGTCCAGGTGAGCAAGCTGACCCTCTCGGCGCTGGTGACCGACCCGCTCTGCAACGGCGGCACCAACGGCGCGATCAACCTGAGCGTGGCGAACGGCATTGCGCCTTACACCTATGCATGGACCGGACCGAACGGGTTCACGGCGAGCACGCAGGACATAACCAACCTGCAGGCCGGCACCTACACGGTGACCGTGACCGATGCAGCATGCACGCGTACGCAGAGCTGGAACGTGATCGCTCCGGCCGTGCTGGGCGTGGCCCTCACCCCGGCCATGCTGCCTTTCGGCCAGAACATCGCCTGCAACGGTGGTAGCACCGGCAGCATCAACACCCTGATCACAGGCGGCACGCCTCCGTACACGATCAGCTGGAACGGACCCGGTGGATTCAGCGCGTCCAGCGCGAACATCAGCGGCCTTTCCGCCGGCACCTACACCATCAACGTGACGGATGCGCAAGGCTGCACCGTCATTGCGAACACCACACTTTCCCAAAGCCCGGCCATCAGCTTCAGCGCAGCGGCCACGGCCAATGTGCTCTGCTTCGGCAACAACATCGGATCGGCCACGTCCACCATCTCCGGCGGCATTCCGCCCTATAGCTACAGCTGGAACACCGTTCCCGTACAGACCAGCCCAACTGCCAGCGGCCTTGCACCGGGCACCTACACGGTGACACTCACCGACTCCTACAACTGCAACGTGAGCGCGAACGTGACCATCAATGGTCCGGCCGCAGCGCTCTCCACCTCGCTCACCGGCCAGACCAACGTGCGCTGCTTCGGCAACAGCACGGGCAGTGCTTCCATCGCCGTGAGCGGAGGAACGGCCCCCTACACGGTGAACTGGAACACGGTACCGCCCCAGAGCGGCCTCAGCGCAGCAGGTCTTCCTGCGGGCAGCTGGACCGCCACCGTGAACGACGCGAACGGCTGCCAAACCACCCGCACGGTGGACATCACGCAACCGACCGCCGCGCTTTCCGCCGGCATCTTCTCGCAGACCAACGTCAACTGCTTCGGCGGTAACACCGGCAGCGCCACGGTGAGCGCCAGCGGGGGCACGGGTCCCTACACCTACCTGTGGAACACGGTTCCCGTGCAGAACACGGCGACCGCCAACGGCCTGGCCGCAGGCTCCTACACCTGTACGGTACGCGACGTGAACCTGTGCGAGGTGACCGTGAACGTGACGATCACCGGTCCCGCCGCGGCCCTGAGCGCCATCACCAGCACGCAGACGAACGTGAGCTGCTTCGGGAATGCCACCGGCAGCGCAACGGTGAGCGCCAACGGCGCCACCGCACCTTACACGTACAGCTGGAATACGCTTCCGGTGCAAAGCAGCGCGACAGCCACGGGTCTGACCGCCGGCAACTACACCTGCACGGTGACCGATGCGAACGGCTGCAACACCACGCACAACGTAACGATCACACAACCGGCCGCTCCCCTCGGCACCTCCGTGAGCGCACAGACGAACGTGGCCTGCTTCGGCAACAGCACAGGCAGCGCAACGGTGACCGCAACCGGTGGAACCGGCCCCTACACGTACACCTGGAACACCATCCCCGTGCAGAACAACGCCACGGCGAGCGGGCTCGCAGCGGGCTCCTACACCTGCACGGTGACCGATGCTAACGGCTGTTCAGCCACCCGCAACGTGACCATCACACAACCCGCCGCACCGCTCAGTGGCGGTGTCAGCGCGCTAGTGAACGTGGGATGCTTCGGGAACAGCACGGGCAGCGCCACGGTGAACGCATCCGGTGGCACGGCTCCCTACGCCTACAGCTGGAACACCAGCCCGGTGCAGACCACCGCCATGGCGAGCAACCTCGCTGCCGGCAGCTTCACCTGCACCATCACCGATGCCAACGGCTGCAGCACCGTGGTGAACGTCACCATCACGCAGCCTGCCGTCGCACTGGGCACCAGCCTGGACTCCCAGACCAATGTGGGCTGCTTCGGCGATGCCAGCGGCAGTGCCACCATCTCCGCCAGTGGCGGCACGGGCCCCTATAGCTATGCCTGGAACACGGTACCGGCGCAGACCGGCGCGACCGCCACCGGGCTGGTCGCAGGTAGCTACACCTGCACCGTCACCGACGCGAACGGCTGCACGGCCGTCCGGAACGTGACCATCACGCAACCGGCCGCAGGCCTGAACGGCAACATCAGCGCACAGACCAACGTGGCCTGCTTCGGCAACGCCACCGGCAGCGCCACGATCAGCGTGACCGGCGGCACGGGCCCCTTCAGCTATGCCTGGAACACGGCGCCCGTGCAGAGCAGCGCAACCGCCACGACGCTTGTTGCTGGCACATACACCTGCACGGTCACCGATGCGAACAGCTGCTCCATCACGCGTTCCGTCACGATCACGCAACCGGCGGCAGCCTTGAGCAGCGCCATCAGCAGCACGAGCAATGTGGGCTGCTTCAACGGCAGCAATGGTTCGGCCACGGTGAACGTGAGTGGAGGTACGGCGCCCTATGGCTACGCCTGGAACACCAACCCGGTGCAGACCGGTGCCACCGCGACCGGGCTTGCGGCCGGCAACCACCAGGTGACCGTGACGGATGCGAACGGCTGCCAGAGCACTACCACCGCGACCATCACGCAACCGGCCGCCGCGTTGAGCGCGAGCATCAATGGACAGACGCAGGTGGGTTGCCATGGTGCCTCCACCGGCAGCGCCTCCGCCAACGCGAACGGCGGCACAGCACCTTACACCTTCGCTTGGAACACGTCCCCGGTGCAGAGCACGGCCACGGCCAGCGGCCTTTCCGCCGGCACTTACACATGCACGGTAACGGATGCGAACGGTTGCACCGCCACCATCAGCACCACCATCACGCAACCGGCGGCCGCCCTGGCCATCTTCGGCACTGTGACCCCGGCCACCTGCGGTGGTGCGGCGAATGGTGCCGTGAGCACGAACATCTCCGGCGGCACCGGCCCCTACACGTACGCTTGGAGCGGTCCTGGCGGCTACACATCCGCCGCTGAGGACATCAGCGGACTTCTCTCCGGCGCCTACACCTTGACCGTGACCGATGCGAACGGCTGTAGCACGGGCCAGGGCTTTTCTGTAACGCAGCCGGGTCTGTTCTCGATCAGCGGAACCACCAGCGCCTACACGGGCGGTTGGGAGGTGAGCTGTGCCAGCGCCACCGATGGCAGCATCGACCAGATGATCAGCGGCGGCACCGCGCCCTACACGCTTGCATGGTCCGGCCCCGGCGGCTTCAGCAGCAGCAATGAGGACATCAGCGCGTTGGGAGCAGGCACCTACGTGTTCACGCTCACCGATGCGAACGGTTGCGGGACCTCGGCCACCTACCTGCTTGAAGCACCTGCCGCCAACAGCGCAAGCTCCACCGCTCCCACCGTGACCGGTGGCTGGAACATCGCCTGCAACGGCGGTGCGACCGGTGTGATCGATGCCACGGTGAACGGTGGCACCGCCCCGTACACCCACGCGTGGTCCGGCCCAGGAGCGTTCACCTCCAACAGCCTCGACCTTGCCGCACTGGTGGCCGGCACCTACACGCTGACCAGCACGGACGCGAACGGGTGCACAGGCACCACCTCGATCACGCTGAACCAGCCCGCCCTGCTGTCCGCCGCGGCCACGGGGACCACGGCCGTAAGCTGCTTCGGCGGCGCCAACGGCCAAAGCGGCATGAACGTGACCGGCGGTACCGCGCCCTACGCCTACGCATGGGACACCGCACCGGTGCAAAGCAGTGCCACCGCCATCGGGCTTCCGGCCGGCACCTACACCTGCACCGTCACCGATGCGAACGGCTGCACCACTACGGGCACGGCCACCATCGCACAACCGAACGCAGCACTGACCGCGGCCATCACGGCACAGACCAACGTGGGCATCTTCGGCCAGAGCACCGGCAGTGCCACCGTGACCGCCCAGCAAGGCACCGCCCCCTACACCTACGCTTGGAGCAACGGCCAGAACGGGGCGACGGCGACCGGCCTGGCAGCAGGCGTGTACAATGTGGTGATCACCGATGCGAACGGCTGTACCACGAACGCCTCGGCGACCATCACGCAGCCGCTGAGCGCGCTGAGCGTGAGCCTTGGTGCCCAGAGCAACGTGGACTGCTTCGGCAATGCCACCGGCAGCGCCACGGTTAACGCAAGCGGTGGAACGCCCGGCTACAGCTATTCGTGGAACACGTCGCCTGCGCAGAACGGCCCCACGGCCAACGGCCTTGTCGCGGGCGTGTACACCTGCACCGTCACCGATGCCAACGGCGCGATCGCGTCCATGGACGTGACCATCACCCAGCCGGCCGCAGCACTTGCCGGGACCCCGGCAACCGCCACCCACGTGGACTGCTTCGGCAATGCCACCGGCAGCGCCACGGTGAATGTGAGCGGCGGAACAGCGCCCTACGCACTGAGCTGGAACACCGCTCCGGTCCAATCGGGCGCAACGGCCAGCGCATTGACCGCCGGCTCCTACACCTGCACCATCACCGATGCGAACGGTTGCCCCGCTTCCGTGGCGGTGACCATCACCGGTCCTGCCGCTCCCCTCGCTGCAGCGATCAGCGGCCAGCAGAACGTTTCCTGCACCGGCGGCGCGAACGGTTCGGCCACGGTGAACGCGACCGGCGGCACTGCACCCTATACCTACGATTGGAACACCGCGCCCGTGCAGAGCACACCTACGGCCACCGGTCTTGCCGCCGGTCCGTACACCTGCACGGTGATCGATGCCAACGGTTGCACCACCGAGGTGAGCGCGATGATCGACCAACCTGCAGCGGCGATCTCCGTCAGCATCGGCAGCACAACACAAGCGACCTGTGGCAACCAGAACGGTGGCGCGCTGGCGGTTGCGAACGGCGGCACGGCGCCATACACCTACGCCTGGAGCAGCGCACCGGTACAGACCAACGCACAACTGGACGGCGTGGCTCCGGGCACGTACACGGTGACAGCCACCGATGCGCTCGGATGCACAGCCACAGCCCAGGCCACCGTGACCGCGCCCGGCGCACTGAGCATCGCGCTGGTGGGCACCACTGCACAGACGTGCTTCGGCGTGGCCAACGGCCAGGCCACGGTGAGCGCCACCGGCGGCTCGCTTCCCTATACGTTCAGCTGGAGCACATCGCCCGCGCAATCCTCGGCCACCGCTTCCGGACTTTCGGCCGGAACCTACACGGCCATGGTGACCGATGCGAACGGTTGCACGGCAAGCATGCCCATCGCCGTCCAAGGACCCGCGTCCCCGCTTCAACTGACGAGCAGCGCCACGGTGAACGTCCTGTGCTTCGGCGCAAGCACCGGCAGCGCAACGGTGAACGCGAGCGGAGGACTCGCCCCCTATGCCATCACCTGGAACACCCTGCCTGTCCAGAGCGGCAGCTCCGCCACCGACCTGGCCGCAGGCACCTATACCGCGACCGTGGTGGATGCATTCGGTTGCGCCTCCTCCTCGAACGTGACGATCACCCAGCCTGCGGCAACCATCGATGGTTATGTGGACGCGCAGATCAATGTGGGATGCCACGGCGGCACCAGCGGCAGCGCCACCATCGAGGCCACCGGTGGAAGCGGCAGCTACATCATCACCTGGAACACAGTACCGGCCCAGAACGGCCCCACGGCCACGGGCCTGTCGGCGGGTCTCTACTTCGCCACCGTGAACGATGCGAACGGATGCACTACGCCCAAACTGGTACCGGTGAACATCACGGAGCCGGCTGCGCCCCTCTCGCTCACCACCACCATCAGTGATCACCTGGGCCATGCCATCTCCTGCAACGGCGGCTCGGATGGGCTCATCACTGCGAACACGAATGGTGGCACACCGGCTTACAGCTACCAATGGAGCGGTCCGAACGGCCTGAACGCGACCAGCGCCACCGTGCAGAACCTGTCCGCAGGCACCTATAACGTGACCGTGACGGACGCCAACGGCTGCACCGCGACCGCCACGAACACGCTCACCGCACCGGGCGCCATCGCGACCTCCGGCGCCATCACCACCGCCGCGTGCAACGGCAGCAACACCGGAGCGGTCAACGTGACGACCACCGGTGGTATCGCCCCTTATGCCTTTGCCTGGTCCGGCCCGAACGGCTACAATGCCACCGGTGAGGACATCAGCTCGGTGCTCGCCGGCGTGTACACGCTCACGGTCACCGATGCCAATGGATGCACGGCAGTGGCCCCGTTCAATGTGAACGAACCCGGCTCGCTGACGATCACCGGCACGGCACACACGTATGCCGGCAATGTGAACGTCACCTGTGCCACCGCGCTTGACGGCTCCGTGGATGCGACCACCTCGGGCGGTGTGCAACCCTACAGCTGGCAATGGACCGGCCCCAATGGATACAATGCGAACAGCGAGGACATCACGGGGCTTGGCGCGGGCGCCTATCAGGTGGTGGTCACGGATGCGAATGGCTGCAGCACCCTCGGACAGTTCGACCTTCTCGCGCCGGCCGCGCTGTTCGCGACGGCAACGGCCAACGTTTACCCCAGCGGTGCGAACACGAGCTGCAACGGTGTGAACGACGGCGCCATCGATGCCAGCATCGGCGGCGGCGTTCCGACTTACACCCTCACCTGGACCGGCCCGAACGGATACGCTTCCACCGATGAGGACCTGAACAACCTGATGCCGGGCACGTACATCCTGAACGTGACGGACCTGAACGGCTGCACCGCCAACGCACAAGCGACCATCCAGTCACCCAGCGAACTGAACGTGGCCCTTTCCGTGAGCCAGTACAACAGCGGGGATGCGGTGAGCTGCAATGGTGGAAGCAACGGCATCATCGATCTGGCCATCAACGGCGGCCTGCCGCCCTATGCGGTGAACTGGAGCGGTCCCGGTGGCTTCGCGAGCAATGCGATCGACATCGCGGGCCTCCAAGCAGGCACCTACACGGCCGTGGTGACCGATGCCGCAGGCTGTGACACCACCTTTACTGTGACCCTGAGCGAGCCCGGCCCGGTCGTGGCGAACGGCATCATCTCCGACCACAACGGCTTCGCCATCAGCTGCAACGGTTCGAACACCGGCAGCATCGACGTGACCGCCTCCGGCGGTGCGGGCAACTTCACCTACCAGTGGACCGGCCCGAACGCCTTTGTGAGCACGGACCAGGACATCGCCGACCTGGTTGCCGGAGCCTATGTGGTATCGGTGAGCGACATGAACGGCTGCACCCAGCAGCTGAACTTCAACCTGACCGCGCCCCCTGCGCTGACCAGTACGGCTTCGATCACCGGCGCGTTGTGCCAGGGCAGCAACACGGGTGGTATCGACCTCAGCATCGCCGGTGGGCTCGCGCCGTATGCGATCACCTGGACCGGCCCTGGTGGATACAATGCGGCCACCGAGGACATCCAATCCCTGTTCGCCGGCATCTACACCGCGACAGTCACGGACCTAAACGGTTGCAGCCATGTCCAACCGTTCGCCGTGGATGAGCCCGGCGTGTTCGACATCACCGCGAGCCTGTCGGTGTATCCCGGCGGCTACGGTGTGAGCTGTAATGGCACCACCGACGGGGCCATCGACATCACCGCCACCGGTGGCACCGCACCGCTCTTCCATACCTGGCAGGGTCCGAACGGGTTCGTGGCCACCACCGAGGACATCAGCGACCTGGCCGCAGGCAACTACACGCTCACGCTCACCGATGCGAACGGCTGCAGCAC
>JAXLVG010000013.1:0-99497 GCA_046329115.1 Flavobacteriales bacterium
CGGCGGTCTCGCTCACGTAGCTGTTGGGGATCAGCATGGTGAGGTCGGTCTCGATGATGCAGTCGTCGCTCTGGTCGCGGCGTGAGCCACGGGCAAGGGCATGGCTGCCCTCCTGCGCATCCGCGAAGAGCTCCTTGAAGTGCTCGTCCTTCAGCTCGCGCACGGCCTCCTCCAGGATCTTGTGGTAGGTCTCGAAGCCGATGTCGTTGATGAATCCGCTCTGCTCCGCGCCGAGCAGGTCGCCCGCGCCGCGGATGTCGAGGTCCTTCATGGCGATGTGGATGCCGCTGCCCAGGTCGCTGAACTGCTCGATGGCCTGCAGGCGCTTGCGGCTCAGGTCGGGCAGCAGGTGCGGGCTCGGTGCGAGCAGGTAGCAGTAGGCCTTCTTGTTGCTGCGGCCCACGCGTCCGCGCAATTGGTGCAGATCGCTGAGGCCGAAGTTCTGTGCCTCGTTCACGATGATCGTGTTGGCGTTCGGGATGTCGAGGCCGTTCTCCACGATGGTGGTGCACACGAGCACGTCGGAGTTTCCCTCGATGAAGTCGAGCATCACTTCTTCGAGCTTGTGACCTTCGAGCTGGCCGTGACCCACGCCCACGCGGCAGCCCGGCACCAGCTTGCGGATCATGTCGGCGATGTGCTCGATGTTCTTCACCTTGTCGTGCAGGAAGTACACCTGGCCGCCGCGGCTGAGCTCGTACTCGATTGCGCCGCGGATGGTCACCTCGTCGTACGGCTGCAGCATGGTGCTCACCGGGTAGCGGTTGGGCGGCGGTGTGCTGATGATGCTGAGGTCACGCGCGCCCATGAGGCTGAACTGCAAGGTGCGCGGGATGGGGGTGGCGGTGAGGGTGAGCGTGTCGATGTTGGCGCGGATGGTCTTCAGCTTGTCCTTCACGTTCACACCGAACTTCTGCTCCTCGTCGATGATCATCAGGCCGAGGTCCTTCCACACCACGTCCTTGCTCACCAGCCGGTGCGTGCCGATGAGGATGTCGATCTTCCCTTCCTTGAGGTCCTTGAGGATCTCCGTCTGCTGCGCACTGCTGCGGAAACGGTTGATGTAGTCCACGCGCACGGGCAGGCCCTTCATGCGGTTGCTGAAGCTCTTCCAGTGCTGCAATGCGAGGATGGTGGTGGGCACGAGCACGGCCACCTGCTTGCCGTCGCAGGCCGCCTTAAAGGCCGCGCGGATGGCCACCTCCGTTTTGCCGAAGCCCACATCGCCGCACACCAGGCGGTCCATGGGCGTGGGCTTCTCCATGTCGCGCTTCACGTCCTGCGTGGCCTTCAGCTGGTCAGGCGTGTCCTCGTAGATGAAGCTCGCCTCCAGTTCGTGCTGCAGGTAGTTGTCCGGCTGGTACGCGAAGCCCGGCTTGCTCTTGCGTTGCGCGTAGAGCTTGATCAGGTCGAAGGCGAGGGCCTTCACCTTGGCCTTGGTCTTCTCCTTCAGGTTCTTCCACGCGGGCGTGCCGAGCTTGCTGATGTTCGGTGCCTTGCCGCCCTCCTCGCCGCTGTACTTGCTCACGCGGTGCAGGCTGTGGATGCCCACGTAGAGGATGTCGTTGTCGCGGTACTTCAGGCGGATGGCCTCCTGCTTGCTGCCGCCGGCATCGATGGTCTCCAGGCCGCTGAACACCCCGATGCCGTGGTCGATGTGCACCACCAGGTCGCCGGGCTTCAGCTGCGTGAGCTCCTTCAGCGTGAGGGCCTGCGCGTTCTTGCGGAAGCCCTCCTTCAGCCGGAAGCGGTGGTAGCGCTCGAAGATCTGGTGGTCGGTGTAGAGCGCCAGCTTCAGTTCGGGGTCGATGAAGCCCTCGTGCAGATCCAGAACAAGAGGCGTGAAGGCCACCTCGTGCTCCATGTCGTTGAAGATCGCGTAGAGGCGTTCGCTCTGCTTGGCGCTGTTGCAGGCGATGAGGTTGGTGTAGCCCGCGTTCTGCTTGTTGTGCAGGTCGCCGCTGAGCACCTTGAACTCCTTGGCGAAGGTGGGTTGAGGGCGTTGTTGAAAGTCGACGATGTGCGCTGCTAGCGGTTGGCTGCTGGCTGCTTGCCGCTCATCGGATCGGCCAGCAGCCAGCGGCAATTGGCTAGCAGCGAGGAAGACCTTCCTGAACCCCAACGTCCCCTTGATCAGCTCCGTGTCGGTGGCGAGCAGTTCGTCGGGGGGGGGGGGCTTGTCCTTGTCGGGCAGGCGCTCGTAGGACTCGGCGAGGAGCTTCAGCTGCTTCTTGGCCGCGTCGCCGATGGCCTGCAGGTCGCGGAGCCAGAGCACGGTGTCCTCGGGAAGCTGGGCGAAGAAGGTCTGCTGGCGCGCGGCATCCTCGTCCTGGAGGTCGGGCACGATCACGGCCTCGGCGAGGAACTCGATGGTGAGCTGGTCCTGCGGGTCGAAGCGGCGCACGCTCTCCACGGTGTCGCCGTAGAGCTCGATGCGGTAGGGCTTGTCGCTGCCGTAGCTGAACACGTCCACGATGCCGCCGCGGATACTGTACTGTCCCGGCTCGTACACGAACTCCACGCGGGCGAAGCCGGTCTCCTCCAGCCATTCCTGCAGCGTATCGATCGGAAGCTCTTCGTTGCGCTTGACGGTGAGGGTGTTCTTCGCCATCTCCTCCTTGCCGATCACGAGAGGGATGAGGGCATCGGGGTAGGTGACAATGACCAGCGGTGCTGTCCGTCCGGGGGAAGCTGAGGACATCAGCGCCTCCAGCACCTCCGTGCGCGTGACACGCTCGCCGTCATGGTGCCCTTCGGGGTCGTAGGCAGAGCGTGAGGGTGCGGGGTAGAAGAACAGGTCCTCCTCCTTCTTCGCGTGGCGTTCGTCCTTGTCCTTGCCACGGAGCGCTTCGAGGTCGTTGAGGAAGTACGCGGCCTCCTCGCGGTCCGTGAGGACGAACACATGCACACCGCCGTGCTGTTCGATCACGGCGTTGGCGATGAAGGCTTGCGACGAACCGACGGTGCCGGCGATCTGCACGCGGGCGGCTTTCTCGCGCAGGCCATCGGCCACGCGGGCCACTCGGGCATCGGTGCGGTAGAGGGAGAGGAGGTCGGGGAGGGAGGTGATGGACATGAACGCTGAAAAGCCCGAAACCCAATGCCGCACATCGCGGGCATCGGGTCCGGGAACGGGTCAAAGGTACGGGTGGTCTACCTGTACTCCTCACGAGCGCGGCCAGCCCATTACAGCCCTTGCTCCTCCAACATCCGCTTGAAACGCTGTGCCACTTCGAACCCTTCCTTCCGGTAAGGCGCAAGTACACCAGCAACCGACTTGAAGGACAGTTTCCGTTCCCAGATGCCGAAGAGGAGGAGTGGGCAATAGCCGGTGTAACGCACCTGGCCATTCACTTCGGCGACCTCGAAGACAATGAGCGAGCCGCCGGCAGCTTCCTTGTAGAAGGTGACATGTTCCGGCCGTTGGCGGAGCTTGTAGACCAGCAGGTGCCCCGTGTTGAACGTGGTGATGCGTTCGGTGGGCCCCGCAAAATGCACAGGCGTGAAGCCCTGCTGACGGAACCAATCACCCACCAGGGACATCTTGGATCGTGGGTCGGTCATGCTCCTGTTCCCTGGCCTGGGTGCCGTACAAGATCGGAACTACTTCGCATCCGGCGCAAACGCCAGCTCGTGCAGCTTCTCTGCGGTACTCCAATTGCGTGCGGTGTTCTCCACGCCCCAGGGCACTCACTCTTTCACCAAGCGCACCACGTGAGATCCACTTCCATCCGACACGCGCAGCAGATATACGCCCGTAGCCAAGGTGGATACATCCAGCGTGGCGGTCATCCCGGTGATCCGCTGCTCGTGGACCCTGCGCCCGTGTGGATCAACGAAGGTCACCAGGGCGCTTGTACTGCTCGCACGCTCCAGGCGCACCTGGTGCCGGGCCGGGTTGGGATGCAGCCTGATCACCGCGTCATCGGCTGCGGCACTGAGCCCGGTGCTGATCACCTGCACGGGTGCGGAAGATGCCGAAACGCATCCCGCGGCGTCGGTGACCACCACCGTGTAGGAACCCGCTTCCACCGCCTCGATGCAATTGGCACCATCCCCGGCGAGCGCTTCGCCATCGAGGAACCACTGCGCAGTGCCGCTGGTGGTGGTGCACAGCGTGTTGCCGCTTTCGGTGATCACGGGCACGTTCGCGATCGCGGGGCAGCTCACCTGCGCCCGGAAGATGTCGCCGTTGTTGCACACGATGACGATCGCCCCGTCGACGTAGGTCGCATCGCCCACGGTGGCGTTGAGGATCTCCGAAAGGATGGTCTCCCAGGTCAGGCCGCCATCCATGGTCTTCAGGGTCTGTCCGGTATAGGTGACGGTGAAGCCCGTGTCAACGCTCGTGAAGAACATGCTCATCGTCGACTGTGCGCCGTTGATGTCCGTCCAGTTCGCGCCGCCATCCACCGTGCGCCGGTACTTCATCCAGCCATGGTCCTCGTCCAGGAAGAACACGGTGTGGCCGCCAGGCGTGCCGATCATCGGTTCCCAGGTGGTGCCGCCGTCGGTGGTGCGGTAGTTGTCGCCGTACTCACCCACCGCGTAACCGTTCTGCGCGCTGGTGAACCAGAGGTCGCTGATCGTGATGTTGCCCACGTCCAGCACGCGTGTCCACGCGGAGCCGCCGTTGGTGGTGCGGTAGATCCCGCCCTGCACCGCGCCGCCCGCCACGAAGTGGGTGTTCGCGTCAATGGTCCAGGTGCAGCGGATCGCCACGTTCGGTCCGGTGACGGGTGTGCGCGTGGCGAAGCCGTTCGCCGTTCGCGCGAAGGCACCGCTTCCGCCACCCAGGCAGCCCTGGCCCGCGGGGTTCACGTGTACACCCAGGCCACCCGTGCCGGCGTTGGTCCATGTGCGGCCGCCATCGGTGGTGCGGAGGAGCCCGCTCTCCAGCCCGCCGGTGGTCTGCCAACCCACGGCCACGCCGGTGTCCGCATCCATGAAGCTCACTTTGTTCAAGCGGGTGTGGTAGGTGCCCAGGTGACGGATGGACCAGGTGAGCCCCAGGTCGTCGCTGCCATGGATGCGGCCATCGGTGCCCATCACGGTCTGTCCGCTGGGGAGCAGTGAAATGCTGCGGTGCTCCGTGTTGCCCACCTGGATCTCGGTCCACGACAGACCGGCATCGGTGCTGCGGATGGTGCGGCCCCACCAGCCGCACGCCACCAGCACATCGCCCTGCGCGTCGAGGCTGTTCATGATGTAGGTGCTGTTGCTGGGAATGCTGTCCCAGCTCAGTCCACCATCCGTGGTGCGCACCACGATGTTGGAGAGCCCGACACAGACGCCCGTGAGCTCATCGAAGAAATGCAGGTCCAGGAAGGTGGTGTTCGCGCCGCCCCAGCTTTCCTGCCAGGTGAGGCCGCCATCGGTGCTCTTGCGCACCGTGCCGCCACCGGCGCATACCAGGTAGCCGGTCTGCGTGTCCAGGAACTGGATCGCGTGGATGTCATTGCTGGTGCCGAGGCCGCTGTTCATCAGCGTCCAGTTGGCACCGGCGTCCGTGCTGCGGTACACCCGCCCTGCACCGGTGCCGGCCCAGCCCAGGGTGTCGTTCACGAAGAACACGCAGTTGAAGTGCCCGAAGAGCACGTTGCTGCTGCCTGTGATGGTGGTGAAGGCATCGGTGGTGCGGTACACGCTGCCGTTCTCGCCAACCACGATGGCCCGCTGGTCGTCCCACACGTGCATGGCGATGGGGTTGTTGGTCAGGCCGTTCACCATGCGCTCCCAGTGGTAGCCGCCATCGCTGGTGCGCAGGATCGCGCCCATCGGGTTGTCCACCGCGAAGCCGGTCGCATCGCTCACCATGTGCAGTGCGATGAACTCGCTGCGGGTCTTGATCGGCGTGACCAGTTCCCACTGGGCGTGGGTGCCGACGGCGAGGAGCAGTGCGGAAAGGAGGAACGTGTGTCGCATGAAGTTCATGTCAGGGTAGGACCGGTACACGCCAACGGCGCCGGCGTTCGGAACAGGACACGGAACGCGGCTCAGGCGTTGCCCATGGCCTTCTCCACCATCGCCCTGCTGCCGATGAAAAGCGGGCAGCGCTGGTGGAGTTCCGTGGGTTTCAGGTCCAGGATGCGGGTGGTGCCGTCGGTGGCCATGCCGCCGGCCTGTTCCACGATGAAGGCGAGCGGGTTGGCCTCGTACAGCAGGCGCAGCTTGCCCTTGGGGGCCTTGGCGGTACCGGGGTACAGGTAGATGCCGCCTTTCATCAGGTTGCGGTGGAAGTCGGCCACCAGGCTGCCGATGTAGCGCGCGCTCATCTTCTGCTTTTTACAGCCGTCGATGTACTGCTGCACGCCAGGGCTGAAGTCGTAGAGGTTGCCCTCGTTCACCGAATAGATCTTGCCGTCGGTAGGCGTGGTCATGTTCGGGTGGCTCAGGCAGAAGGTGCCGATGCTCGGGTCCAGTGTGAAGCCGTTCACCCCGTGGCCCGTGGAGTACACGAGCATGGTGCTGCTGCCGTAGATGATGTAGCCTGCGGCCACCTGCGCGCTGCCCGGCTGCATGAAGTCCTCCATGGTGGCCTTCGGCCCCTCGCTCACCCTGCGGTAGATGCTGAAGATGGTGCCGATGCTCACGTTCACGTCGATGTTGCTGCTGCCATCGAGCGGGTCCATGGTCACCACGTACTTGCCGCCGTTATCGAAGTGCACGATGTCGTCGTTCTCCTCGCTGGCCACGGCGCACACCATGCCCTGGCTCTTCAACAGGCGGATGAAGAGGTCGTTGGCGTACACGTCCAGCTTCTGCTGCGCCTCGCCCTGCACGTTCTCGGTGCCCTGCGCCCCCAGGATGTCCTCGGCCAGGCCGGCCTTGTTCACCTCGCGGTTCACCATCTTTCCTGCCAGGCGGAAGCTGGTGAGCAGCTGGCTCAACTCGCCGGTGGCGTAGGTGAATTCGTGCTGCCGTTCGGTGATGAACTCCGCGAGGGTCTTGATCTGGGCCATGGCACAAAGATGCGGCGCGCTTTCCTTTGCGTCCATGCAGTTCGCCATTCGCAAGGCCGAACCCCGGGATGTGCCACAGATGCTGGCCTTGGTGAGGGAGTTGGCCCTTTTCGAGAAAGAGCCCGAGGCGGTAACGGTCACCGAGGTGGAGATGCTTGATGCGGGGTTCGGTCCGCAGCCGGTCTGGTTCGGTTGGGTGGCGGAGCTCGACGGAGCGGTCATCGGCATGGCCGTCTGCTACACACGCTATTCAACATGGCGGGGCCGCACCATCTACCTGGAGGACATCGTGGTCACCGAGGCGGCGCGTGGGAAGAAGGTGGGTGAGCGGCTGTTCATGGAATGCGTGAAGCACGCTGCGGCGAATGACTACAACTGGATGCGCTGGCAGGTACTGGATTGGAACACCGATGCCATCCGGTTCTATGAGCGGTTCGGAGCGAGCATTTCGCCGGGCTGGCTGAACGGGGAGCTCACAAAGGAGCAATTGCACAACTTGGCCGACTGATGAAAGTATTCAAGTTCGGTGGTGCCAGCGTGAAGGATGCAGCCGGTGTGCGCAACGTGGCCGCTGTGCTTACCCATTTCCCACAGGATGACCTGTTGATCGTGGTAAGCGCCATGGGGAAGACGACCAATGCGCTCGAGGAGGTGGTGTGGGCGTATACCGAAGGTCGTGATACGCGTGGGAACGTGGAGGCCTTGCGCACGGCCCACATGGCGGTGCTGGCTGACGTGGCGCCGGGTGATACGGCCGCGCACGCCTTGCTCGATGAGTCGTTCCGCGGACTGCTACGCATGCTCGGGCAGCGCCCCAGTGGCCGGGTGGACGAGGACTACGATCAGATCGTGTCGCTCGGCGAGCTCTGGAGCACTGTGGTGGTGAGCGCGCACCTCAAGCACATGGGCCTGACCAACACCTGGCTCGACGCCCGCACCGTGGTGTGCACCGATGACAGCTTCCGATCGGCCCGGGTGGAGTGGAAGGCCTGCGAGGACCGTGCGGCGCGCCTGTTGCGGCCGCTCTTCGCCGCAACACCGACCCGTGTGCTCACCCAGGGCTTCATCGGGCGCGCACCCGACGAGCGGAGCACCACGCTCGGGCGCGAGGGCTCCGATTTCTCCGCCGCCATCTTCGCCTACCTGCTCGATGCGGAGAGCGTCACCATCTGGAAGGACGTGCCCGGCATGTTCAATGCCGACCCCAAGCGCTTCCCCGATACCAAGCTGCTCAGCCACATCAGCTACCGCGAGGCCATCGAGCTCAGCTACTTCGGTGCCAGTGTGATCCACCCGCGCACCCTGCAGCCGCTGCAGAAGAAGCACATCCCGCTCTACGTGCGCTCCTTCATCGACCTGGGCGCGCCCGGTAGCACCATCGACGACCGCAGTGACAACGACTCGCTGATTCCGTCGTTCATCGTGAAGCCGAAGCAACTGCTCCTCAGCATCACGCCGCGCGACCTCAGCTTCATCGTGGAGGAGAACCTCAGCGGCATCTTCTGGCTCTTTGCCCAGCACAATGTCCGCATCGACCTCATGCAGAACAGCGCGCTGGCCTTCAGCGTGGTGGTGGACGATACGCCGCGGAGCCGTCAGCTGATCGAGGAGTTGCGGAAAGGCTATGAGCTGCGGTACAACGAAGGTTGCGAGCTTGTCACCGTGCGGCACTACGACGAGCCCACGCTGGCGAAGCTCACCGCCGGGCGGGAGCTGCTGCTTGAGCAACGCAGCCGCACCACCGCCCGCTTCGTGCTGAAGTAGTGCGCGACCGGTCCGGCTTTCCGGACCGATCGTGGAGAACTTCCCCGCAGCCCGGCCCTTCAGCCTGCTGCGCGAGGGCGGCCGTCCCGGTAGTTTCGCGCCCATGTTCCGGGTCCGGTCCTTCGTCCTCTGCCTGTCGTTGCTCGTCGCGCTCTTCGTTCGTGCGCAGGAACCCGTTGCTGCTCCGGTGGACAGCACCTTGCTCCTGGAGCAGGCCCTGCTGAAGGCGGACAGCGCGCATGATGCCCTTTCCGCCGTGGAGCACCGCCTGGCGCTCGCCGGGCACAGCACACCAGGAAAGGCTCTGCGGCTGTTCCAGGAGGCGGCGATGCTGGCGGACAGCGCATCGCTGGACCCGGTGCTCGCCCTGCGCGCTTACGAAGGTCAGGTGCGGGTGCTGACCGGAATGGGGGAGATGACCAAGGCCAACCGCGCCTGGGCGGAGGTGATGCGTTGCAAGGAGGCCGTCGTGCAGCAGGAACTGGCGCGCCAGGGTGAAGCGGCGCACGAAGCGGCACAGGCCAGGGTGGCGCTCCTGCGGGACAGCTTGGGAGGCCTGCTGATCGCGGAGCGGGGTGCCGCAGCGGAGAACGAACAGGCGCTCGCAGCGGAGCGTGATCGGTGGATGTACGTCGCCATCGGTTCCGCTGTGCTCGCCGTGGCCGCGCTCGTGCTGCTGGCCGCCCTGCAGTTCGGCGCACGGAAGCGCATGCGCCTGGAGCTTGCCGAACTGCGGCAGGAGGTGAACTGGTTGCGCGTTGTGCACCGCAAGCACCTGGAGGCGAAGAACGCTCCGCCGCCGGCACCGGCACCCCCACCGCCTCCCCCGCCTGCTGCGGCCGCACCGGCCCCGGTGATCACGGCGGCCGAGAACGAGGATGCCGTGCTGCTGGAACTGGTGAAACGCCGCAGTGTGGAGCGCCTGATCACCCTGCGCGAGGCCCGCACCAACGGCGACCGTGAGAAGGTGGTGCGTGTGGTGCGCTCCCTGAAACCGCAGCTGGTGTCGCTGGATGCCGCCTACTTCAACGAGCTCTGCGGGCGGCTGGTGGCCGAAGAGGCGGACCCCACCACCTGGGCACAGGACCTGGACCGGTTCGAGCGTGGCGTGGAGCGCTTGATCGAGGGCCGCGCCTGATCACTCCGCCTCGTCCAGCACCCCGATGAGCTTGGCGGGATCGTCCGTGATGATCCCGTCCGCCCCGAGCTTGATCATGCGCCGCATGTCATCCTTGTCGTTCACCGTCCAGACGAGCAGCGCGATGTCGCGCTCCTGCAGCGCCTTCACCAGCGCCTTGTCCACCATCCGGTGGTCCGGCGAGTAGTAGTCCGGTTTGAAGCTCAGGCGGCGCAGGTTCGCCGCCAGCCCGTCCTCGTTCTCCACGAGCAGTGAAAGCGGCAGGTCCTCGTTCTGTGCATGTACGGCCTCCAGGATGGCGGGGTCGAAGGACTGGATGACGCACCGCTGTTCGATCCCCAGGTCGGCGATCTCCGCGAGCACCAGGCGCACGAAGCGTTCCGGCGGCGGTTGGAAGGTGCCGTAGAGCTTCGGGTCGCTCTTGATCTCGATGTTGAAACCGGGGCCCGCGCTGCCGTCCTCCATCGCCTTCTCGTCCACCGCCTCCACCACCTGGCGGAGCGTGGGCTTGAAGGCCGGTGCGTTCTCCTGTTCGGGGAAGTCCGGGTGGGCCGAGCGTCCGCAGTCGAAGGCCTGCACCTCGGCCAGCGTCATGCGATGGATGTTGAAGGAAAGCTCCTGCGCCTCGGTGATGCTGTCGCCGGCGGGCGTGCGGCAGATGCGGTGTTCCATCCACGGCTCATGGCTCACGAGCACCTGGCTGTCACCGGTGATCACCACGTCCATTTCCAGGCGGTCGCATCCGAGCTCCGTGGCCTTCAGGAAGCCGGCCAGCGTGTTCTCCGGAAGAACGGCGCGGCAACCGCGATGGCCGTGCACTTCGGGACGGTTCATGGGTTCGTAGCTGCAGGCGGTGAGCAGGGTGGCGGCCAGGGCAAGGTAGGCGGCAGGCCGGAGGCGCAGGCCACGTTCAGAGCGTGCCATCGGCGATGGCGTTGAGGATCTTGTCCGCGAGCACGTTCGCCAGCTTGAAGTAGCTCTCGTGCGTGATGCCGGCCACATGCGGGCTCAGCAGCACATGCTCGTTGCGGTACAGCCGTTGAAGGGTGGCCTGCGGCGCATCCGTTCGTATGCCGAGCAGGTCGCGCCGTTCGAACTCCAGCACGTCCAGGCAGGCACCGCGCACGCGCCCGTTGTCGATCGCGTCCAGCAGCGCTTCCGTGTCCACCAAGGGGCCGCGCGCGGTGTTGATGAACCACACCGGTCGCTTCAGCCGGGCGAAGAAGGCGGCATCCGCGAAGCGGTCCGTTTCCAGGGTCAACGGCAGGTGCAGGCTGATCACATCGCTGTGGGCGAGCAGGTGCTCCAGGTCCGTCTCCTGCACATGGTCCGGTGCGAAGTCGCGCAGGTACTTGTCGTACGCGAGCACCTTCACGCCGAACCCGCGCAGCACCTCCGCGAACGCACTGCCCATGCGCCCGAACCCGATGATGCCCACGGTGCTGCCGTTCAGCTCGTGACCGGTGTTCTCCTTGCGGCGCCACTTGCCCCCGCGCACCTCGCGGTCGGCCCGGGGCAGGTGGTTCATCAGCGCCAGCAGCATGGCGATGGCGTGCTCCGCCACTGCAGCGCGGTTGCCTTCCGGGGAGTTCAGCACGCGGATGCCGCGGCGCTCGCATTCGGCCAGATCGATGTTCTCCAGCCCCGCTCCGGCACGCGCGATGAACCGGAGCTTCGGAGCGCGGTCCAGGGCACCGGCATCCAGCACGATGCGCCCGCGCACCACGATGCCCTCCGCATCGTGCAACTGGGCCAGCAACAGTTCGCCTTCGAGCTCGCTCGCATCCTCGCACACATGGCCCGCCATGCTGAGGCGCTCGCTGAGCACCGGATGCACACCGTCGATGAACAGGACCTTCATAGCAGTATCCCCGCCAGGAAGAACGAGGCGATGGTGAAGTAGATGACCAGTCCGGTGATGTCGACCACCGTGGCGACGAAGGGGGCGCTGCTCACCGCCGGGTCCATGCCCAGGCGTTTCAGCACGAGCGGGAAGGAGCTGCCCACCAGGTTGCCCCACAGCACCACGCCGGTGAGCGAGACGCCGATGGCGAGCCCGATCATCACCCAATGCGGCCCGTAGATGTCCGTGAACTGGGCGTAGAAGGCCACGCGCAGGAAGCCCACCAGGCCGAGCACCACGCCAAGGATGATGCCCACGCTGCTTTCGCGCTTCACGATGCGCCACCACTCCTTGGTGGACACGTCCCCGAGCGCCAGTGCGCGGCAGATGAGCGAGGAGGCCTGCGAGCCCGTGTTGCCGCCGGAGGAGATGATCATGGGCACGAAGAGCGCCAGCACCACGGCCTTGGCGATCTCGTCCTCGAAGAAGGCCATGGCCGTGGCCGTGAAGCCCTCGCCGAGCAGCAGCGCCACCAGCCAGCCGGTGCGCTTGCGCACCATCTCCCACAGGCTGCTGTGGCTGTAGCTGTACTCCAGCGCCTCCATGCCGCCCATCTTCTGCGCGTCCTCGGTCTCCTCCTTCCGGATGGTGTCCATCACGTCGTCGAACGTGATCCGGCCCACCAACCGGCCGCGGTCGTCCACCACGGGCATCACCACCAGGTTGTACTTCTCCATCAACCGCGCCACCTCCTCGGCATCGGTGGAGGCTTTCACCACGGCCGTATCCGGATCGTACATGTCCTTCACGGGCGTGCGGAGGCTCTCGGTGATGAGCTTCTTCAGGGGAATGGCGCCCACCAGCCGGCCGTGGTCGTCCACCACATGGATCTGGTAGATGTTGTCGATGTCGTCCCCGTGCTTGCGCAGCTCGCGCACGCAATCCAGCATGCTGGCGCCCACGTTCACCTTCACCAGCTCCTTGGCCATCAGGCCGCCGGCGGTGTTGCCGTCGTACGTGAGCAGCTCGGTGATCTCGCTCTTCAGCTCCGGGTCGTCGATGCTGTCGAGCACCTCCTGCTGCTTCTCCTCGGGCAGCTCCGCGATCACGTCGGCGGCATCGTCCGAGTCGAGCTGTTCGATCACCTCCTCGGCGATCTCCTCGGCGCTGAAGCCGCCCAGCAGGGCCTCCCGGCGGTCGTCCGGCAGTTCGGTGATCACCTGTGCGGCCACCTCCGGGTCCAGCAGCTCGTGGATGTAGTGGGCCTCCTCCAGGTCCACGCGGTCCAGCACCGTGGCGATGTCCGCCGGGTGCAGGTCGCTCACCTCGGCCAGCAGCGCATCGTTGTGCCGCAGGCGCACAAGCTCCTGGATGCGTTCCAGGCCTTGGTCGGTGAGCTCGAAGGACATGGCGTTGCGTACGCCTTGCGGCGGAGCGCGAAGCTACGCGGCCAGGGCGAGCGTCAGCGCCACGAAGTCCGCCACGCTGAGCTGCTCCGCCCGCAGCCTGGCAAAGCGCTCCGGCAGGGTGCGGCCCGGCGGGGTCATGGTGCGCAGGGCGTTGGTGAGGGTCTTGCGGCGCTGGTTGAAGGCGGTCTTCACCACGCGGATGAACAGGTCCTCCGGGCAGTCCAGGTGCTGCACGTTGTTGCGCTGCATGCGGATCACGGCGCTGCGCACCTTGGGCGGCGGGATGAAGGACCCGGGTTCCACGATGAAGAGCGGTTCACAGGTGTACCACGCCTGGGCGAGCACGCTGGTGATGCCGTAGGTGCGGCTGCCGGGTGGGGCACAGATGCGGTCAGCCACCTCCTTCTGGAACATGCCCACCAGCTCCGTCACCCGGTCGCGGTGCTCAAGCACCTTGAAGACGATCTGCGTGCTGATGTTGTAGGGGAAGTTGCCGATCACGGCCAGCGTTCCATCGGAAAGGCGGCCCAGGTCGGCGGCGAGGAAGTCGTCCTCCACCACATGCAACTGCGGCCAGGTCGCGGCCAGGTAGGCCACGCTCTCGCGGTCCACCTCGAAACAGGTGAGCGTGGTGCCCGGCCGGTCGATCAGGTGGCGGGTGAGGGCCCCGGTGCCGGGGCCCACTTCGATCACGTGGCCGTACCCGCCATGACCGGTGAGGCTTTCCGCAATGCGCTGCGCGATCCCATCCTCCTTCAGGAAGTGCTGCCCCAGGTGCTTTTTCGCGCGGACGTGCATCAGGCGGTGTGCACCACTTCCAGCAGGGTCCTGAACGCGGCAAAGCGGCCGCTGTAGCGCTTCTGCGTCTCGGCCTGCAGGCGCGGCGCATGCTGCTCCTTATAGCGCTCATAGGTGGCCATGTCCGCGCAGGTGTATTGGATGGCGTAGGAGAGGCCGCCCTCCTCCTCGGCCAGGATGCGCATGATGCGGTTGTCGAGGAAGAGCCCGGTGGCCATCACGTCAGGGATGTGCACCTCCTTCATCCAGCGCAGCCACTCCTCCGCCACATCGGCGTCCACGTTGATGGTGACGTTGTAGACGATCATTGCGGTCCGTTCAGGAACTTCTCCTCGGGTGTCTGCGGGTCCGCATGGTCGCCGCGCAGGTGGCGGAAACGTTCGCGTGCCTCGGGCACGAAGATGCTGCCGCTCTGTTCGAAGAGCAGCTTCTCGTAGCAGCCCTTCGCCTGCTCCGGATCGTTGAGCTTCTCCTCGTACAGCCGGCCCAGATCGAGCAGGGCATTGTCCACCAGGATGTCCGTGGGGAACAGCTCGAGCACCTTCTGGAGGAAGGTGGCCGCCGTGTCGTACTGGTGCCGTGCGTAGGCGATGCGGTAGCGCTCGTAGAGGATCTCGTCGCCAAGGCTGTTCAGCGGGAAGGCGATGTTGAGGCTGTCCAGTGTGCGCAGCGCTTCGTCGTAGCGGTGCTGGTAGGTGAGGAGCTGTGCGTCGGCGAAGGGCTTCAGCGGCGAGTTGAGCGTGTCGTTGCCCAGGTTGTCGGTGATCAGCAGCGAGAGCTCCATGGCGTCGTTCGCGATCAACTTGCTGGTGCTCTGCTTCAGCACGTCCAGCTGGGCCTTGGCCCAGAGGAAGTCGCCGGCGTAGAAGCTCACCTTGGCATTGCGGAGCCGCGCCTCATGGCCGAGCACGTCGTTCTTGTAGTCCAGGTCCACCTGCGAGTACAGCAGCGAGGCCTCCCAGATGTCGCCGTCGAGCACGTGGATGTCGCCCAGGTCCAGTTTGAGCTGGGCCACCGTGCGCGGGTCCACGCCGCTGGTGCCGATTGCGCCGTTCAGCAGGCCCACGGCCCCGGTGCGGTCGTTCAGGTAGTACGCCTTCAGGCGCGCCAGCCCGCGGATCAGCTCGGTGGAGTTGGGGCCCCGGCCGAGCTCCCCGAGCGCCAGCTGGTATTGCGCCTCCAGTTCCGCCAGCTCCACCGCCGGCGGTTCGGCCTGCTCGGTGACCCGCGCATCCAGGGCGCGCACCATGCCCATGCGCGCCTTCGTGTAGTAGGCGCCATCCTTGCCGAGGTCCAGCACGTATTGGTAGCACTTGCGCGCGGTCTCCCATTCCTTGTTCGTCACGGCGATCTCCGCCAGCTCCATCAGCCGCTGGCCGCCCTCGCTGAAACGCTTGTCCATCGCTTTGCTCTGCACGAAGGCACTGGTGAGGTCCTTCTGCTGCAACGCGAGCCAGATGAGCATCTCCGGATAGATGGTGTTGTCCGGGACCTTCTGCGAGCGGCGCAACAGCTCGGTGCGCAGCAGGTCCGTGCGCGTGTCGCGCTTGGCGAGGTCCATGCTCCGTGCCAGCCCGTTCTGCACGGTCTGCAGGTAGCTCGGGTTCGATCCGATCAGGTCCAGGTACGCGCCCACCATGGCGCCCAGGTCGCCCTTGGCGGCGTACAGCTGCGCGAGGTCGAAGAGGAAGGCGTTGGGATCGTTCTTCACACTGCGCCGCCCCCGCTCGAAGGTGGCGAGCGCGCGGTCCAGCTCGTTGTATTTCTGGAAGGCGTTGGCCAGGCCGCGCACGCTGTTCTGGTCATCCTTCATCCCTTTCAGCGCCTTGTCGAAGAGCTGCTCGCCCTTCTCCGGCTGCCCGGCCAGTTTCAGCACGGCGCCCTGGTCCACCAGGTAGCGGGGATCACCCTGCTTGCGGGCCATTTCCTTGGTCAGGTCCTGCGCCTCCTCGTACTGCTTCAGGGCCAGCTGGCATTTGAGCAGTTGCTCGTAGTTGAAGGGGCTCGGCTGCTGCTTGTACAGTTTCTGGTAGTACAGCGCGGCGCGCTCGAAGTCGCCCGCCTGCAGGTACTGGGCGGCCAGCTGGTCATCCGTGGCCTGGGCCATCACGGCCCCGACCAGCAGCAGCAGCAGCGGCCACCAGCGGCGCAGGCGGTTCGGCGATGCGGTCACGGCGTGCGTTGCATTGTATCGCGCAGCAGGCTGTCCACCGTGGGCGCCAGCTCGCGCAGCGAGTTCCGCGCGTTCGCATAGCTGTTCACCACCACGCCGGCGTTGTGGGCCACGGCCTCCAGGGCCAGCCGCTCCTGTTGGATGTAGGTGGCTTCGGCAGCAGGCTCCAGCAGCCCCTTCTCCACATCGTTGCGCAGGTCGGCCAGCTGCCGCCGTGCGGTGTTCAAGCCGATGAGCACCGACGGATGCTCGTTCCGCGCGCGTGCCAGGGTCTTGCCCATCAGCCGATGGTAGTTGCCCAGGGTGAGCGCGGTGGACTTGTCCAGCGTGTCGCTCAAGCGCGCCACCACCTGCTCGCGGTGCTGGCGGTAGGCGTTGGTCCACGCGGCCAGGTCGGTGGTGTCCTGTGCGTTCATCAGGGCGATCAGGCTGTCCGTGGTGCGCAGCAGGCTGTCCACCTGGGCCAGGTGGGCGGCATCGTGACCGCGGCGGCAGGCCTGCGGCAGCAGGCACAGCAACAACGCTGCCACACCGAGGAGCCGTGCACCCAGGTTCATTTGCGGATCATGGTGAAGCCCGTGTACGGGTGCAGGGCGTGCGGGATGCGGATGCCCTCCGGGGTCTGGTTGTTCTCCAGGATGGCGGCCACGATGCGTGCCAGGGCCAGCGCACTGCCGTTCAGCGTGTGCAACAGCCGCGTCTTCTTGTCCTCGCCCTTGTAACGCAGCTTCAGGCGGTTGCTCTGGAAGGTCTCAAAGCAGCTGATGGAGCTCACCTCGAGCCAGCGCTGCTGGGCCGCGGAGTACACCTCCATGTCGTAGGTCATGGCGCTGGAGAAGCCCATGTCGCCGCCGCAGAGCAGCAGCTGCCGGTAGGGCAGCTCCAGGTCGCGCAGGAGACCTTTTACGTGCTCCACCATCTCCTCCAGGGCGGCGTAGCTGTTCTCGGGTTTCTCGATGCGCACGATCTCCACCTTGTCGAACTGGTGCACCCGGTTGAGACCGCGCACGTGGGCGCCATAGCTGCCGGCCTCGCGGCGGAAGCAGGGCGTGTAGCCCACGTTCCTGATCGGGAGGCGCTCCGCATCGATGATCTCGTCGCGGTAGAGGTTGGTGATGGGCACCTCGGCCGTGGGGATCAGGTACAGGTCATCGGCCGTGGCATGGTACATCTGGCCTTCCTTGTCGGGCAGCTGGCCCGTGGCGAACGCGCTGTCCTTGTTCACCATGTGCGGCGGGATCACCTCGGTGTAGCCAGCGGCGATGGCCCGGTCCAGGAAGAAGCTGATGAGCGCGCGCTGCAGCTTGGCACCCTGGCCCATGTACACGGGGAAGCCCGCGCCCGTGAGCTTCACGCCGAGGTCCATGTGCAGCAGGCCGTATTGCTCGCCCAGCTCCCAGTGGGGCTTGGCATCCGGAGGCAACGTCGGCACGGTGCCTTCCTGCATCACCACCGTGTTGTCCTCCGGGGTCCGGCCGGCCGGCACGCGCGCATGCGGCGCGTTGGGGATCTGGCACAGCTGATCGCGCAACGTGGCCTCGGCGCTGTTCAGGTCCTCCTGCAGCCGGCCGATCTCGGCCTTCAGGTCGGTGGTGCGGGCGCGCGCGGCCTCGGCCTCCTCCTTCCGCCCGCCCTTCATAAGCTCGCCGATGGAGCGGCTGAGGGTGTTCAGTTCGGCCTGTTTCGCGTCCAGCGCGTTCTGCGTGGAGCGCCGCGCGGCGTCCAGTTCAACGGCCCGCATCAGCAGGCCCTTGGCATCGATGTTCCGTTTGCTCAGGCGCGCGATGGCCTCATCGAGCTGTTCGCGCAGGTAGGTGGTCTCCAGCATGGCTCCTCGTCCCGTCTCGGTCGGTCCGCGAAGGTAGGGGCCTGCCGCGCCTGCCGGGTGGCACCTACAGCCCCATGCTCAACAGCCAGGCCCGCACCTTCAGCCGGTCCGTCCAGTCGGCGATGGCGAACTCCTGCCGGGCGGTGAGGTCGATCACGCGTTCCGCATCGCCCACCAGGCAGAACACGTGCAGGGCCCGCCCCACGTAGACGAAGCCGAGGTGCGAGAGCTCCGGCAACCGCGCGTGGTGGTGCTTCGCGGGACGCAGCGTGCCGAGCACTGCGTTGAGTTCCGCCAGGTCGTCCGCGGTGGCACGCACGGAGGATGCGCGCTCGCGCCAGAGCCGCCAACCGGTGGCCTCCGCGCCGGAGGTGGTCCAGGCCTGCGCCGGCAGTTCGCGGAAGACGCGGACGCTGTCGATGCGCTGGCCATGCGCCACGGAGGCCGACATCAGCGTCAGCAGGAACGCAAGCACCGTTCCCTGGCCGGGGTTCATGGCTTGGCGGGCGCGTCCTTCACCAGGATCACGAACACGGGGAAGTGGTCGCTGTACCCGCCGGTGAAGGTGTCCCCCACGTAGATGCGGAACGGATAGCCCTTGAAGTTGCCGTCCTGCTGCCGGAGGTATTCCTCGTTGAACACCCGCGTACCGTAATAGCGGTAGCCACCCGCATGCCCGTTCGCCACGGCCGGGGACAGGATGATCTGATCGAAGAGGTTCCACGAGTCGCTCCAGGCCAGCGAGCCGATGCCCTTCTGGTAGAGGTCGTACATGGGGTCGTAGAACTTGGCGGCCGTGGCGAACTCCTTGCTTTCCGTGGCGCCGAAGTACTTGCGCACACTGGGGTCCACCGGATCGTCGTTCAGGTCGCCCATGTACAGCACCCGGGCGTTGGGGTTGCGTGCGAGCAGCGAATCGGCGATGCGGCGGCCCAGCTTGGCGGCCAGGAAGCGCCGGGGCTGCGAGGCCTTTTCGCCACCCCGCCGGCTGGGCCAGTGGGCCATGATGCAGCTGATGGTGTCACCGTCCAGCACGCCCGTCACCACCAGTTGTTCCCGCGTGCGGAAGTTGGTGTCGGCCGGGTCCACCAGCGGGTAGGCCTTGTGCGCCACATAGGTGAAGTGCTTCGGGTTGTACAGGAAGGCCACGTCCACCCCGCGCCGGTCCGGACCATCGTGGTGCACGTACTTGTACCCGCGGTCGGCGATGCTCGGTTGCTTCACCAGGTCGGCCAGTACGGTGCTGTTCTCGATCTCGCACAGCCCCAGCGCGAAGAGCCCCTCCGGATGGACGTCCTTGCCCATCTCGGCGATCACGCGGGCCAGGTGCGCCAGCTTGGTGCGGTAGCGCTGCGCACCCCATTGCTTGGGCGCCCCGGGCAGCCATTCGGCATCGTCGGTGTCCGGCGAGTCGATGGTGTCGTACAGGTTCTCCACGTTGTAGAACCCGATGCACGCAGGGATGAACTGCTTGTCCTTCTGGGCGCGGGTGCCGGTGACGAAGAACAGCAGGACGAGCGGAAAGAGGATGGAACGCATGGCGGGCGGCGAAAGTAGCGACCTGCCCCCGGCCAAGATGATGCCGGATCCCTCCCGGTCGCCGTTCCTTTGCCCCATGCGCGTGCTCCTGCTGCTCAACGCCCTGGTGGTCGCCCTCCTCGCCGAAGGCCAGTCCGACCGCATCCGCGTGTACTTCAACCAGCCCACCGACCCGGCGGTGAGCACCGGCACCCTGGCCATCAGCCTCGGGCAGGCCATGGACGATACCATCGAGGCCTACATCGACCGCGCCCAGTACACCATCGACGTGGCGGTGTACAACACGAACGACTACAGCATCCTGTACGCATTGAACGATGCGAAGGACCGTGGGGTGCAGGTGCGCTACATCACCGAGGGCACGCAGAGCAATACCGGGCTACCCATGCTGGACCCCGCCATTCCCGTGCTGGAGCGCACGGACGGGCAGGGCAGCGGCATGCACAACAAGTTCATGAGCATCGATGCCGACCATGCGGACCTGGCGTGGGTGTGGACCGGCAGCACCAACTGGACCCAGAACGGCCTGTTCGACGACTACAACAACATGGTCTTCATCCAGCACCAGGGCCTGGCGCTCGCCTACCGCGCGGAGTTCGAGGAGATGTGGGGTTCCAGCGGGCCGCAGCCGAACGTGGCGAACAGCCGTTTCGGAGCACAGAAGACCAACAATACCGCCCACAGCTTCGATGTGGACGGCGTGCTCGTGGAGTCCTTCTTCTCACCCAGCGACGGTACCACGGCACGCATCGTGGAGGCCATCGACGACGCGCAATCGAGCGTGCATGGCGCCCTGTTCGCCTTCACCAACAGCAGCATCGGAGCTGCGCTCCTGGCAGCGGACATGCGGCCCGACTGCGCGGTGCGGCTGGATCTGGAGGAGCCGGTCACCAGCGGCACGCAGGGCTGGTTCCTGGCGATCAACGGGGTGGACGTGGCCTCGCACAGCAGCGACGACGTGCAGCTCCACCATAAGTACGCCATCGTCGATGCGGGCACGTCCGACGATCCCCTGGTGATCACCGGCAGCCATAACTGGTCGAACTATGCCGAGACCATCAACGACGAGAATACGCTGATCATCCACGATGCCACGGTGGCCAACCTGTACCTGCAGGAATGGAGCGCCCGGCGGAACGATGTGGTGGGGGTGGGTGAGGACCTGCGTTCGCTGCGGCTCGAAGCCTGGCCACGGCCTGCGGCCGATGTGTTGCATGTGCGCCTGCCGGATACGATGCACGACGCCACGCTGCTGCTCTACGATGCCACCGGGCGCGCGGTCCGTGTGTGGCGTGGTACCGGAGCCGCACGCACCCTTTCGGTTGCCGATCTTCCGGCAGGCTTGTACACCCTGCAGTGCACCGGACCGGCCGCACGCTCGGCATGCGCGGTCGTCATCGCGCACTGACGCTCAACGCGGGAAGAGGAGCGGGTGCCGCTCGTTGTACCGGCGCATGAACTGGAACACCGCGCCCTCCTTGTTCCGGTCGCGCCGGGGAAGCGCATCGAACTGACCCACCAGTTCCGGATCATCGCGCATGGCCTGCCGGATCCCTGCCGCGTTCACCGGCAGGAAGGCGCCGGTGCGCATGTCCATCAGCCTTTGTTCCTGGACGGTGTAGCTCGAAGGGCCCATGCCCCACACGGGGTCCCAGCCCCAGTTCCGGTAGGTGGCGTCGAACACCAGATGCGCGATGCTCCCCATGAGGCCGATGCGGTTGAAGCCGTTGCCGCTGCGCACATACACCACATCGCGGTCGCAGAAACCCCAGAGAGCATCCATTTCCAGGCGTACCAGGGCACCGGTGCTGTCGCGGTACTGAAGGCGGCCGTTGGTGTTGCGCAGCTCGGCCATCGGCCGGCCCTGGTCGTTCAGCAGGTCCTTCAGGGCGATCCGCGGTGCGTTCGCGCGGAAGTCGGCGAACGTGGAATAGATGCCTTCGCGGAAGTCGAAGCCCCCGTGATAGGCCACCCTATCGGCCTGCTGTGTGGCGTAGTCCAGCGAGTCCCATTGCGCGGCCACCGGGGCGGCCAGCACCAGTGCGCCGATGAGCACCGTGCCCTTCATGCCACGGAACGGATCAGGGCCATCACCTCGTCCGGCGCCTGGGCGTGCACCCAATGGCCGGCGTAGTCCACCGTTTCCACGCGGCTGTTCGGGAACTGTTCCTTGATCGCGGGCATGTCCGCCCGGGTGATGTAGTCGCTCTGTCCCCCGCGGATGAAGAGCGTGGGCACCCGGATGGTGTCCGGCGGTGCGGCGGCCAGGATGTTCCCGATGTCGCGGGCCAGCACCGGCACGTTGAACCGCCAGGCAAGGCGCTCCGGCGTTTCCCAATACAGGCTCTTCAACAGGAATTGTTGCACGCCGGGTTCGGGCACGTACTGCGCCAGGTGCTGTTCCACTTCCTTGCGCGAGCCGCGTTCCGCCACGTTGCTGGTGGTGAGCGCCTCCAGGATGGGCGCTTGGTTGCTCAGCGGGTACTCGCGCGGACCCATGTCCACGCTCACCAGGTGCTTCACCAGATGCGGCCAGCGGTGCGTGAAATACATGGCCGTCTTTCCGCCCATGCTATGCCCCACCAGCACGATGTCGCGCAGGCCGAGCCGCTCAACCAGCGCATGCACATCCCCGGCCATGGCCGGATAGTCCACTCCGTCCGTGTGCGGTGAACGGCCGTGGTCCCGCTGGTCCACCAGCACCACATCGTGGTCCGCGCTCAGCGCTTTGCCGATGCTGCCCCAGTTGTCGCTGCTGCCGAACAGCCCGTGCAGCACCACCACCGGGGTGCCCTGTCCGCTGCGCCGATGGAAGAGTTCGACGCTCATCGCAGTTCGCGGAGGTAGAGCTCCACGGTGTTGGCCATGCCGTAACGCAGGGCATCGCAGATCAGTGCATGGCCGATGCTCACTTCCGCCAGGTGCGGCACATGGCGGTTGAACCAGGCCAGGTTGTGCAGGTTCAGGTCGTGCCCGGCATTGAGGCCGAGGCCCAGCGCGTGGGCGCGTTCCGCTGCGGCGGTGAACGGTGCCACGGCGGCCGCAGGGTCGCCCGCGAACTGCGTGGCATAGGGCTCCGTGTACAGTTCAATGCGGTCCGTGCCGGTGTCCGCCGCATGGGCCACCAGCTCGGGGTCGGTGCCCAGGAAAACGCTTGTGCGGATGCCGGAAGCCTTGAAGCGCTGGAGCACCTCCCGCAAGAAGGTCTTGTGCGTGCGCGTGTCCCATCCGGCGTTGCTGGTGAGCACCCCGGGCGGATCGGGCACCAGGGTCACCTGCTCCGGCCGCACGGCCAGCACCAGTGCGATGAAGTCCTCGGAAGGGTAGCCCTCGATGTTGAACTCGGTGCGCACCACCTGGCGCAGGGCGTGCACGTCGGACCTGCGGATGTGCCGCTCATCGGGCCGGGGATGCACGGTTATGCCGTGGGCGCCGAAGCCCTCGATCGCCTGTGCCCAGGCCACCACATCGGGCTCGTTGCCGCCCCGGGCGTTCCGAAGGGTGGCCAGCTTGTTGATGTTCACGCTGAGGCGCGTCATGGTGCGTTCCATATAGCTTCGTCGCCGCCAAAAGTAGCCCGGCACCATGGCCGGGGCCTGCGGCACGCTCTTCGCACGCAACCGCCCATGCACGCCTCCGACCTCATCACCGACGACATTCCGCCGCTGAAGCCGGGCGACCCCGTGGGCCGCGCGCTCGACTGGATGGAGGAGTTCAAGGTGAGCCACCTGCCCGTGATCGACCAGGGTCGCCTGGTGGGCATGGTGAAGGACACCGAGCTGCTGGACGGCAACAGCGCCCGTGCCGTGGTGGCCGATCTGATGGATGCCGTGGAGGTGCCCTTCGTTCGCGACCGCCAGCATATCTACGATGTGATGAAGCTCTTCGTGGAACGTGCGCTCACCCTGGTGCCGGTGCTGGACATGAACGGCCGGTACGTGGGGAGCATCAACGAGCACGAGGCCCTTCGGCGCCTGAGCGAGGTGACCAACGTGCGCGAGCCGGGCAGCGTGCTGGTGCTGGAGATGAACCAGGTGGACTACTCCCTCCAGGAGATCGCGCGCATCGTGGAGGGCAACGACGCGCGGATCCTCAGCGTGTACTGCCATCCGCTCGCGGACAGCACGCGGCAGGAGGTGACGCTGAAGATCAACCGCGAGGACATCAGTGGCATCCTGCAGACCTTCGAGCGGTACGAGTACACGGTGAAGACCACCTACCAGGGATCGCGCTTCCACGAGGACCTGCGCGGGCGCTACGACGAGCTCATGCGCCTGATCAACCTGTAAGTCCCGGGCGATGCCGCGCGCCCGCACCGCCCTTCTTCCGCTCTTCATCGCGCTCCTCGCCATACCGGCCTGGGCCCAGGTGCCGGCCAACGGTCCGTACGTGATCAGCGGAGTGGCCGTTGAGGGCAACCGCTCCACGTTACCGCATGTGATCGTGCGCGAACTGGTGGTGAAGGAAGGCGACTCCGTGGCCACCAACGACCAGCTCTACTACCTGCTGGAACGTTGCCGCCAGAACGTGTGGAACATGGGCCTGTTCAACAGCGTGCAGGTGCTGCCCACCTTCCTCGGTGGTCCCGAGGTCTTCGTCACCATCATCGTCACCGAGCGCTGGTTCTACTGGCCCACGCCCATCTTCAAGTACAGCGACCCCAACTTCAACACGTGGTGGCTCACGCGCGACTTCCGCCGCACCTGCTACGGCGCCTTCCTCTACCGCTACAACATGCGGCGGCGCAACGAAACGTTGTATGCCAAGGTGCAGCTCGGCTACACGCGCGAGTTCGCCATGCGGTACCGCTTCCCGTACATCGACCGGCGCATGCGCTGGGGCCTGGCCTTCGGTGCGGGCAACACCCGGCAGGAGGAGATCACCCTGGGCACGCGCGGCAACAAGCGCGAGTTCATCACCCTGCGGGGCCGCGACACGCGCACGGAGTGGCGTGGCGACCTCGAGTTCACCCTCCGCCCCGGGCACGACCACAGGCATGCGTTCCGCTTCGGCTATACCAACACGACCGTGCTGGACACCGTGAGCAGTGCCTACCCGGGCTACCTGCCCGGCGCGCACACCCACAGCGTGTTCCTCTCCGCCGGCTACACCTTCATCCGCGACCGGCGGGACAACCGGGTCTTCCCGCTCACCGGCGACCAGTTGATCCTGAAGGCGGATCGCTACGGCCTGGGCCTGGGCGGTGAGCACGAGCCGGACGTGACCACCTTCTACGGCGGCTACATGCGGAGCTGGCGTTCCAGCAAGCGCTGGAGCCTGGGGGGCAGCCTGCGCGCCAAGGCCACGGTGGCGACGGAGCTGCCGTACTACGTCCAGCAAGGCCTCGGCTACGACGACTACGTGCGGGGCTATGAGTACTACGTGATCGACGGCGAACACTACGTGCTGGCCAAGTTCAATGCGCTGTGGGCGCTCCTCACGCCCCGGGAGTACGTGTTCGAGCGCATGAAGAGCGACAACTTCCGCACGCTCTACCTCGCCGTGTACCTCAACGCGTTCGTGGACCTGGGCTACGTGCGCGATACGCGTTACAACGAGGTCAACTTCCTCGCCAACACCTGGCAGCGCGCGGCGGGCGTGGGTGTGAACGTGGTGACCAGCTACGATCAGGTGATGCGCGTGGAGTGCACGGTGAACGGCGAGTTCGAGCAGGCCTTCTACCTCCACTTCACGCATCCCTTCTGACCGGGGTGGCCCGGCCTGCACGATCTTCGCACCATGCGCATCGGCACCCACGGTCGTTCCCTCGCCCTGGAGAGCATCCCCCAGGTGCACCGGATCCTCGGCCTGATGCGCGACCGGGGCATGGTGCCGGTGGTGGACAGCAGCCTGGCCCGCCAGCTCCAGGCCGCCGGACTGCCGCTGGACGACCGCACCGAGGTGGCGGACAACCCCGTGCACGCCGGTGTGGCCCTCTTCCTGAGCCTGGGGGGGGATGGTACCTTCCTGGACAGCGTGGCCAAAGTGGGCCGCTCCGGCATCCCCATCCTGGGCATCAACCTGGGGCGCCTCGGTTTCCTGAGCAGCACCCGCGTGGAGGGCGCCGAGGCCGCGCTGGACGCCGTGCTCGCCGGCGACTACACCCTGCAGGACCGCGGCCTGCTGGAGCTCAACGGCGACCTGGGGCCCGATGCCCCCTTCCATGCCCTGAACGAGGTGAGCCTGCACAAGCGGGACAGCAGCAGCATGCTGGCCGTGCATGCCTTCGTGAACGACCGTTTCCTGAACACCTATTGGAGCGATGGGCTCATCGTGGCCACGCCCACCGGCAGCACCGCCTACTCCCTCAGTTGTGGCGGCCCCATCCTGGACCCTGCCTGCGATGCCATGGTGATCACCCCGATCGCGCCGCACAACCTGAACGTGCGCCCCATCGTGGTGGGGGGGGACAGCCGGGTGCGGCTGCGCGCCGAGGCCCGGGGCGACCGCTACCTGCTGAACCACGACTCCAGCAGCATCGCCGTGGACCGGCCCATGGACATCACCATCCGCCGCGCCGACCACCGCGTGCGCTTCCTGCGCCTGCCCGGCGACGACCCCTTCAACACCCTGCGCGACAAGCTGAACTGGGGCATGGACGTGCGGAGCATCCGACCCTTGGACGGGGCCAACCAGTAAGTTCGCGGCCGAACGGGGCAAGGATCGGCCCGCGCCACCGTTCCCCAACGGACATGAAGCTTCGCCTCCTCATCCTGCTCCTTCCGGCCTTGTTCGCCGGTGGGCTGCGGTCCCAGGTGAGCGAGCTCGGCATCACTGGCGGGGTCAGCTATTACATCGGCGACATCAACCCGCTGCGTCATTACCCGGCCAACACCCATTTGGCGGGCGGCCTGCTCTACCGGTACAACTTCGACCCCCGCTATGCCCTTCGGCTGCAAGGCCTGTTCACCAAGCTGGAGGCCTGGGACTACAATTCGGACGACCCGCTGCAACAGCGGCGCAACCTGGGCTTCCGCACCAACCTGTTCGAGGCGGCGGCCTTGTTGGAGGTCAACTTCTTGAAATACAGGAGCCTGGACCGCAAGGACAACCACTTGTGGACGCCCTACGTGTTCGTTGGTCTGGCCTACATGCACTTCAATCCACAAGGGCTGCTGGACGATACGTGGTACGACCTGCAGCCGCTGGGCACCGAAGGCCAGGGCACATCGGCGGGGGGCGACCCGTACAGCCTGGACGTGATGAGCATCCCCTTTGGGGCCGGCCTGAAGTTCGCGCTGACGGACAAGCTGGACCTTGGCCTGGAATGGGGCCTGCGCCGCACCTATACCGATTACTTGGATGATGTGAGCGGCGTTTACGTGGACAATGCCCAGCTGGCCTTCGAGACCGGCCCGCTCACGGCCGCCCTGGCCGACCCCAGTATCCTGCGCGAGACCGGCTACAACACCGGCCGGGCCCGGGGGGACGGAAAGACCGTCGATTGGTACCAGTACACGGGGCTGTCCCTATCGTGGCGGCTCACCAGCTTCACCGAGTGCGATGCCATCTGGGACCGCATGCGGAACAAATGACGGGGCGAATGGCGAACTTCGCGGCTTCTTCCGCCGGGGATAAGGCCGGCAACGCCCGCACGCCCTTGACCACACCCACCGCACCGGACCCCGCCTCGGACCTGAAGGCCAAGATCGACCCTGACCGGGTGCCGCAGCACATCGCCATCATCATGGACGGCAATGGGCGCTGGGCCCAGCGCCTTGGAGAGATGCGCGTGGTAGGCCATTCCCACGGGGTCCGCAGTGTGCGCGAAACGCTCATGGGCGCCACCGAGATCGGTGTGAAGTTCCTCACGCTCTATGCCTTCAGCACGGAGAACTGGAGCCGCCCCAAGGCCGAGGTGGACGCGCTGATGGACCTGCTCGTGAGCACGCTCATGAACGAGCTGGACAGCCTGCATGAGAACGGCGTGCGCCTGCATACCATCGGCGATACCGAAAGCCTGCCCCCCACCTGCCGCGCGACGCTGGAGAAGGCCATCGCCCAGACGGCCCACAACGACCGGGTGACCCTGACGCTGGCCCTGAGCTACAGCGCGCGCTGGGAGCTCCTGCGCGCGGTGCGCACCATCGCCACCGATGTGCAGGCGGGCCGCCTGGCCCCCGAGGCCATCACCGAGGAACTGATGTCCGAGCGCCTCAGCACCGTGGGCCTGCCCGATCCCGAGCTGATGATCCGCACCAGCGGGGAACAGCGCGTGAGCAACTTCCTGCTCTGGCAGATCGCCTACGCCGAGCTCTGGTTCACGCCCGTGCTCTGGCCGGACTTCCGCAAGGAGCACCTCTTCCAGGCCGTGCTGGACTATCAGGGTCGCGAGCGACGCTTCGGCCTCACCAGCGACCAACTCTCCGCCGGCTGATGCGCTCGGTCCTGTTCCTTCTGCTCGTCATCACGGCAACGGCCCTCCGGGGCCAGCAGTTGGGTGTGCCGGTGCTGGACTATCCCGAGCCGCGGGAGTTCACCATCGCGGACATCAGCGTCACCGGCTGCGTGACGCGCGACGTGAACGCGGTGAAGCTCTTCAGCGGCCTGAAGGTCGGCGACCGCATCCTGATCCCCGGCGAGGCCATCGGCAAGGCCATCAAGGCCATCTGGGACCAGAACCTCTTCAGCGACGTGCGCGTGGAGGCCGCCGAGGTGCGCGGCACGTCCATCTACCTGAACATCATCGTGCTGGAGAACCCCAAGCTGGCCGGCCTCAGCTTCGATGGCACCCTGAGCCGCAACGAAGGCGACAAAGTGCGCGAGGAGCTGAACCTGCAGAAGGATCAGCAGGTGAACGATGCTGTGGTGAGCAACATCCGCAACACCATCCAGCGCTACTTCGCGGAGAAAGGGCACCTGCGCACCACGGTGAACATCGAGCAGAAGCTGGACACCGGCACCAGCAACACCGTGCGGCTCATCGCGCGCGTGTCCCCCGGAAAGCGGGTCCGCATCAAGGACATCGTCTTCCACGGCAACGAGAACCTGAGCGACAAACGGCTGCGCCGCACCATGAAGGACACCAAGCGCAAGCGCTGGTGGAACGTCTTCGGCAGCAGCAAGTACCAGGCCCAGGGCTTCAAGGACGACAAGGCCCGCGTGATCGCGCTCTACAACGAGAAGGGCTACCGCAACGCCGCCATCGTGCGCGACTCGCTCAGCTACGTGAACGACCGGCGCATCCGCCTGGACCTCTTCATCGAGGAGGACCGCCGCTTCCACTTCCGCAACGTCACCTTCACGGGCAACACCAAGTACTCCACGGACACCCTGGCCGGGATCCTGCGCATCAAGCGCGGCGATGTGTACAACAAGAAGCTGCTGGACAGCCGGCTGTTCATGAGCCAGACCGGGGTGGACATCAGTTCGCTGTACATGGACCACGGCTACCTGAGCTTCTACCCGGAAGCGGTGGAGCGCGTGGAGGGCGACAGCATCGACCTGGACGTCCGCATCCGCGAGGGCAAGCAGTACCGCGTGCGGAGCGTCATCATCTCCGGCAACACGAAGACCTTCGACCATGTGATCCGCCGCGAGATCCGCACGCGCCCCGGGGACCTTTTCGATCGCAGTGAGGCCATCCGCTCGCAGCAGCAGCTCATCGGCCTGGGCTTCTTCGATCCGGAGAAGGTGAACGTGAACCCCGTGCCGGACCAGCGCACCGGCCTGGTGGACCTCACGTACATCGTGGAGGAGAAGCCCAGCGACCGCTTGGAACTGAGCGGTGGCTATGGCGCGGGCCGGCTGCTGCTGTCGCTGGGTCTTTCGTTCACCAACTTCAGCATGCGCAAGGCCGGCAAGCTGAAGAACTACACGCCGCTGCCTGCAGGCGACGGCCAGACGCTCAACCTGCGCGCCCAGACCAACGGGCGCTTCTTCCAGAGCTACAGCATCTCCTTCATCGAGCCCTGGCTGGGGGGACGCAGGCCCACCTCGCTCAGCGTGAGCGGCTACTACAACCGCCAGACCAATGGCCAGACCAAGGACGCGGTGAACGCCAACGGCACCAGTGCCTTCCAGGAACTGGGGATCATCGGCGCCTCCATCGGCCTGGGCAAGCGCCTGCAGTGGCCTGATGACTACTTCATCTTCAACCTCACCGCCAGCTACCAACTGTACCGGTTGAACAACTGGAATTCGCTCTTCGCGTTCAGCAACGGCAGCAGCAACGTGATCGCCCTGCAGGCCCGCCTCTCGCGCCGCAGCATCGCCGAGCCCTTCTGGATCACCCAGGGCAGCGAGGTCGCCTTCAGCGCCAAGGCCACCCCACCGTGGAGCGCGTTCGACCCCGGCACGGACTACCGCACCATGAGCGCGGCCGACCGCTTCAACCTGGCCGAGTTCCACAAGTGGAAGTTCACCACCCAGTGGTTCACCAAGCTCACCCGCAGCCGCACGAAGCACGACCTGGTGCTGATGTGCCGCGCGGGCTTCGGCTTCCTGGGCCGCTACAACGAGCGCAAGGGCGACAGCCCCTTCGAGCGCTTCTACCTGGGCGGCAGCGGCCTCACCGGCTTCCAGCTCGACGGGCGCGAGATCATCGCCCTGCGCGGGTACGACGACCTTTCCCTGTCGCCCAACTTCGGCAGCTTCTTCGTCAACAAGTTCACCGCCGAACTGCGGTTCCCGGTATCGCTCAATCCCTCGGCCACCATCTTCGCCACCACCTTCCTGGAGGGTGGCAAGGCCTGGAGCGACATCAAGCGCTACGATCCCTTCAGCCTCTACCGCAGCGCCGGCTTCGGCCTGCGACTCTTCCTGCCCATGTTCGGCCCCATGGGGCTGGACTATGCCTGGCGCTTCGACGATGTGCCCACGGCGCCCTCCATGGCCCGCAGCCAGTTCCACTTCACCATTGGCATCGATCTTGGAGAGCTCTGATCCGACGTTACCCTACTTTCGCAGGCCTTGCGCATGAGCATCCGGAACATCCTCCTCCTCGCCCTGCTGGTGGCCATGCCATCGGCCCTGCGCGCCCAACGCATCGCCTTCGTGGACTCCAAGTACATCCTGGAGCAGATGCCGGACTACCAGGCCGCCCAGCAGGAGCTGGACCACCTGAGCTCCCAATGGCAGAAGGAGATCGATGAGCGCTGGAGCCAGATCAAGCGCATGCGCGATGCCTACAACGCCGAGGCCATCCTGCTCACGGACGACATGAAGCGCGGGCGCCAGGAGGACATCGCCAAGAAGGAGACCGAGGCGCGTGAACTGCAGAAGAAGCGCTTCGGTGTGGAGGGCGATCTCTTCAAGAAGCGGCAGGAGCTGATCCAGCCCATCCAGGACCGCATTTACCAGGCCGTGAAGGAAGTGGCCGGTACGAGCTATGTGGCCATCTTCGACATCGGTGGCGTGAGCAACAACGTGCTCTACGCCAGCGAGAAGTTCGACAAGAGCGACAGCGTGCTGCGCAAGCTGGGCATCAAGCCGGGCAAGAGCGGCGGCGGCAACGCCGGCAACGTGCGCGATGGTGAGGAGGAGGAGCAGCAGCCCGATGACCGCAACCCCGATGATCAGGGCGGCGGCAAGGGCGATGGCTCGCGTGAGGCGCCCCCCGGTGGTGGCGGTGAACCTGTGAAACCCCGATAATGATCCTCCGGACCAAGGATCCGGACCCCCTGAACGACCATGAAGACCATGAAACACATCGCGATCACCGCCTGTGCCCTGCTGCTGGCCGCAGCCCCGCTGCACGCGCAAGGCAAGCTCGGCCACATCGACCGCCAGGCCCTGATGCTCGCTCTTCCGGAGCGGAAGACGGCCGAGACGACCATGCAGGATTTCGCCAAGAAGCTCGATGACAAGCTGAAGGCGATGGCCACCGAGTACCAGACCAAGGTCACCGAGGTGCAGTCCAGCTTCGCCACCATGACGCAGACGCAGAAGGATGCGGCCCAGCGCGAGATCGGCGAGATGGAGGAGCGCATCACCAAGGCCCAGGAGACCGCCAAGGAGGACCTGGCCAAGCAGGAGCAGGAGCTGATGGCCCCCATGCTGGACCGCACGGACAAGGCCATCCGCGACGTGGCCGCCGAGAACAACTTCACCTACATCTTCGACACCAGCACCGGCATGGTGCTGTACTGGGAGAAGGGCGAGGACATCATGCCCTTGGTGAAGAAGAAGTTGAACATCCCCTGATCCCCGGAGGGCCGTGGTGGCGCGCGCGCCGATCGGCATCTTCGACAGCGGCATCGGTGGCCTCACCGTGGCCGCAGCGATACGGCAGGCGCTCCCCGCGGAGCGCCTGCTCTATTTCGGCGACACCGCGCACATCCCGTACGGCGATCGCAGCCTGCGCGAGGTCAGGGCCTTCAGCGCGGCCATCGTGCGTGCCCTGCTCGCCAAGGGTTGCAAGATGATCGTGATCGCCTGCAACACGGCCTCGGCCGCTGCGCTGAAGGAGCTGCGGGAGGCCTATCCCATCCATCCCTTCATCGGCATGGAGCCGGCGGTGAAGCCGGCCGTGGAGCGCTCGCGCAGCGGAGTGGTGGGCGTCATCGCCACGCGCGCCACCTTTCAGGGGGAGCTCTTCGCATCGGTGGTGGAGCGCTACGCGCAAGGGACCACGGTACTGGAGCAGCCCTGTCCGGGCCTGGTGCAGGCCATCGAGGCCGGGGAGCTGGACACCCCGGGCACGGAAGGGATGCTGCGGGCCTGGTTGGAGCCCATGGTGGGCCGGGGCATGGATGAGCTCGTCCTGGCCTGTACGCACTACCCGTTGGTGCGCCCGTTGATCGAGCGCATCTGTGGCGCGGGGGTGGAGGTGATCGACCCGGCGCCCGCCGTGGCCCGGCAGGTGCGGCGCGTGCTGGAGGAGAAAGGATTGCTGGCCGCCGAGGGGACAGGAGGCCTCACCGTGCACACGAGCGCACCGCACCAGGGGCTTCCGCAGGTGTTGGGCATGCTGGACCTTCAGGCCGATGCCATCGGTCTGGCCACCTGGAACAACGGGGCGCTCACGCTTCCTTGAACCAGGAGGCGTACAGGCGATAGTTCGTCGCGATCCGTTCGATCTCGTTGGCCGATAGGTCCGCGCTCACCGGTCCGATGCGCTTCGCCGGCACGCCGGCCATCAGGCTGCCGGGCTCCACCTTGGTGCCCTGCGTCACCACCGCGCCTGCCGCGATCACGCTGCCCTCCCCGATCTCCACATGGTCCATCACGATGGCCCCCATGCCGATGAGCACCTTGTTATGCACGGTGCATCCGTGCACGATGGCGTTGTGGCCGATGCTCACATCATCGCCGATGGTGAGCGCTGCGCGCTGGTAGGTGCAGTGCAGCACGGCCCCGTCCTGGATGTTCACTCGGTGGCCGATGCGGATCGCGTTCACATCACCGCGCACCACCGCGTTGTACCACACGCTGCAGCCATCGCCCATCTCCGTGTCGCCGATCACCACGGCGGTCTCCGCCAGGAAGGGATCCTTGCCGAAGCTGGGCGTGTGCCCGCGTACCGTCCGGATCAGGGCCATGGTCACTCGTGTTTCACCGGCAGGCCGCAACCCTCCTTCTGGCAGCAGGCCGGCAGGGCCGCACGTGCCTTCGCGTCCGGCAGCTGGTCGTCCGCCGCATAGCCCAGGCCTGCCAGCGCCTTGCGCACCTTGTCGGCATCCGTTCGCTTCGGGTCGAAGCGCACCCGCACCAGGTTGCTGTCCAGGTCCACCACCACGGTCTTCACGCCTTTCTCATAGATCAGCTCGGTCTGGATGGTGTTCACGCACATGTCGCATACGGCGTTCGTGCGGATGTTCAGGTCGGTGGGGCCGTCCTTGTCCTGGGCACGCAGGGCGGTGGTCAGTAGGAGGGGAAGCAGCAGTAAGAGCGCTCTCATGGTCGTGGGTCTTTGGGCTTGCGGTTGATGGTGTGGCGGAATCCGCCGTAGATCATGGCCTGGTTGGTGGGGCCCCAGATGAGCGATGCGTCAAAGAAAGGGCCAAAGGGTGCCTCTGGCGCGAGGACCTGCCGCGATTGCTGCACGGAGGTGAGGTTCTCCCCGCCGACATACACCTCCAGCGCGCCCATCACGTGCGTGAATTGGGCGTTGAGCGTGCCATAGGCGGGTGAGCGCGCCGGAAGCCGGTAGGCCTCCGGATTCGCATCGGTATCCGGTATGCGCGCGGCGCCGAAGAGGTTCCAGGTGATGTCGAAGCGCCAACGGTCGTTGATGCTGGCATAGGCCACGTCCACCAGTCCGCGGTGCGTCGGTGTGAAGGGCCGTTCACGCAGAACGCCATCATACGTCGTGCGCACATCGTACCAGCGGTAGCTCAGCTTCAGGTCCAGATGGCGGTTCAGCGACACCTGCACGTCCGCCAGCAGGCTGTTGGCGTAGCTGCGGCCATCGAGCATGTAGATGGCCAGTGTGCGCGGGCTGCGGTCCAGGTCCGCCACCACCTGGTCCGTGAAGCTGCTGTGGTAGAGGTCGAGCGCGAAGCTCCACTTGCGGCGGAACCACTTCCACTTGTGCAGCACGGAGGCACCCAGGTTCCAGGAACGCTCCAGGCCCAGCGGACCTTCCACCCGCACCCGGCGCGAACTGGCCAGGGCGGCGGCGTTCTCCACGAAGGGCAGCGCACTGCGGAAACCGCGGCCGGCGCCCAGCCGCACGGTGGTGAGCGGGCCCACGTCGTACTTCAGGTGGAGGCGCGGCGAGACGGTGGTGCCGTACAGGTCGTTCATGTCGGCCCGCGCACCGGCCACGAGGGTGAACCGCTTGCGCGTGCGCGTGAACTCCGCGAAAACACCGGGCATGCGTTCAATGCGGCTGAACGCGCTGTCGCCCGCCGGGGAAGCAGGGTCCAGGAAGCGCTCATCGAACGCATCGTACTGCCATGCCGCGCCGGCCTTCAGCTGATCGCCGGAGGTGTTCACCAATTGCTGGTAGACGGCGTTGAGGTAGCCGCTCAGCTGGACACCCTCGTGGCGCCGGTCGCCGTATCGGCTGCTGAGCGTGTGGTTGCGGAAGGCGCCGAGCAGCCCGATGCTCTTCGTGCTGTCGCGCAGGATCCAGCCGTTCTTCACCAGCACATCCCCCATCTCGTTGGCGATGTCCACGCGGTAGTGCTCCCCGCCGGGAAGCTCCGTGGAGCGATGGTCCTCCGTGTGCCCGCCGTTGCGCAGGTCGGTCACGTAGCGCGCCATCACCTGGGTGGTGCGTCGCCCCTTCTGCTGCATCCAGCGGTCCATCACGTTGAAGCGTGTGCTCAGCGGCATGTCGCGGAAGCCGTCGCCGTTCTGGTCCAGGTCCATCTGGTTGCTGCTGCCCTGCACCATCAGCACGTTCGCACCGTGCTTGCCGATCAGCTGGCCCGCGTTCACGTTCAGCTCGCGCCGGCCCTGGTTGTTGATGTAGAAGTTGGTGAACAGCGGTGGCGCATCGAAGGGGCTCAACAGGCACAGGTCGATCTGCCCGGTCATGGCGTTGGGCCCGTTCACCGCCGTGCCGATGCCCTTGCTCACGTTGATCGCGTGGATCCATGGCCCGGGGATCAGGGTGAGCCCATAGTTCGTCGAAAGCCCGCGGACAAAGGGGATGTTCTCCACGCTCAACTGCGCGTACTTGCCATCGAGCCCCAGCATGCGCAGGGTCTTCGTGCCGCTCACCGCATCGCTGTAGCTCACGTCCACGGTGGCGTTGGTCTCGAAGCTCTCGCTCAGGTCGCAGCAGGCCGCGCGCTTCAGTTCCTTCGCACCGATGGCCTCGGTGGCCTGCGTGCCACGCAGGCTCAGGTGCGTGCCTTGCGCCCGCTCCACCACCTCCGCGGCCTTCAGCTCGCGCACGGGTTCCAGCTTCAGTTCAATGCGTGTCGTGGGCGTGGCAATGGACACGGTGTCGTTCACATGGCCCGTGGCGGCCACGGCCAGCCGCACCGGCCAGGCGTTCACTGGTAGTGCGGCCTCACCCCGCTCATCGGCGGTCACGGCCGCGCCATCGGGCAGCGCGCGCGCACTGGCGAACGGCACGGCCTCACCCCGCGCGGTGATGCGCAGATGAAGCGTGTCCGCCTGGGCCGATACCGCCAGGGTGGCGGTGATGGCGAAGAACAGGGCGAATGCCCGGAGATGTGAATGCACGTAAAGAGGATGGACAGGTTGAACGGAAGTGACCAGCGCGCCATCGGTCAGACGCGCTTTACGCACATCCCTTCTACACGCGCAGGACGCGCAGTCGGCTCAACCGTTCCAAGGCGGATAGCGGCGGCCCCGCGTCCACGAGATACCGGGTCGCGGTCTCGGCGGCCATCGGTATCACCGGTGTCATTCCCGCGTTCCCAACGGCCGGGGCGGGTACCGCGAATGCACCGGAAGCCGGAACACAGCGCTCCTCCACCGGCATCACCTGTTCGAACACGCAGCAGGTGGCGCCCACTTCTTCCTCCCCGCAAGGGTCCTCTGGCGGACAACAGTCCTGGGGCTGGCCGATGCGCAGTTCGCTATGGCCGCTCATCAGGCAGGTCATGCGCGAAAGCATGGGCATGGCGGTCCCCACCAGGAGCAACAGCCCCAAGGCGAGTGCGGCCGTCAAGCGGGATGCAACGCGCTGCATGACGCGGCAAAGCTAGGTGGGTGGGCCGGGCCGGCGCCAGCCCAAAGCCGCCAACACTTGTGAACCCAGCCCCTGCCCGGAGCGTTACCTTTGCGGCGCTTTCCCGCGCCCCACGCGCTCCACCGATGAACGCGACCGCCCGCCCCCCCGTTTCCGTGTATGCGGAGATGACCCCCAACCCGGCCACCCGCCGCTACGTGGCCAGCGTCCTGCTCGTACCCGATGGCCGCATGCTCGAGTTCCGCACACCGGAGGAGGCCGAGGGGGTGTCGCCGCTGGCGGAGAAGGTCTTCAACCTGCCCTTCGTCACCGGCGTGTTCATCGCCGGCAACTTCATCACCGTCACCAAGAACGACGTGGTCACCTGGGACCTGGTGGAGATGGAGCTGCGCGAGTACATCCAGGAATACCTGAACACCGATGGCCGCGTGGTGAACGGCGATGCCCCCGCGCAAGCCCTGGCCGATGCCAACGAACGCGCGGTGAACCATGCCGAACCCGCGGACGACACGGAGCGCCGCATCATCCAGGTGCTGGATGAGTACGTGGCCCCGGCAGTGGCGGGTGATGGTGGGCACATCGCCTTCCGCTCCTTCACCGATGGCACCGTGGCGGTGGACCTGCGCGGCTCGTGCAGCGGCTGCCCCAGCAGCATGGTCACCCTCAAGAGCGGCGTGGAGAACCTGCTGAAGCAGATGGTGCCCGGCGTGCGCGAGGTGGTGGCGGTGGAGTTGTAGGTGGTTTGTGCATTCCGCAACCTTCCTGCATCCTCCTTACGAACGGCCACTTCCAACGGCCGCACACCATGAGACGGATGCGTGTACTTCACTTGGCCCTGCTGCTGTGCGGGGCGATCACCGCCGGGGCCCAGAGCTTCGGAACCATCAACGGGCGCCTGCTGGATGAGCAGGGCGAGCCGCTGCCCTTCGCCGACGTGAGCGCGGAGCAGGGTGGCAGCCGCTACCTGGCGCAGAGCGACATCGACGGGCGCTTCGCCTTGAAGCCTCTGCCCCCCGGCACCTACACGGTGCGCGTGGTGGCCTTCAACGTGGACCGGAGCATCGAAGGGGTGCTCGTGAGCGGCGACAACATCACCACGCTGGGCACCATCGCCATGCGCAACGCGCAGGACCTGCCGGACGTGCTGGTGGAGAAGAGCCGCTGGGAGGCGCCCCTGATCGACCCGGACAACACCGGGGTCACCAAGATCTTCCACAAGCAGTTCGAGAACAACCCGAACAAGGTGAGCCCCGTGCAGCTGATCGCGAACTTTGCTCCGGGCGTGTTCAAACCGCTCAACGGCGACGGCCTTTTCTTCCGCGGTTCGCGCAGCGAGAACATGTGCTACTTCGTGGACGGGGTGAAGCTTGGCGACCGCCTGAGCGCCGTGCCCAACGATGCGATCAATAGCTTCAGCGTGTACACCGGCGGGCTGCCCGCCAAATACGGCGACGTCACCGGTGGCGTGGTGGCGATCGAGACGAAGAGTTACTTCGACCTGTGGCAGCAGCGCAACGCCGGTATCCGCTGAGCAACGAACAGCTGACCGGTGCAACGGGTGGCCCTGCGCTGCCCGTTGACCTTTGAGCACCACGCACCATGTTCCTCCGGCGGAAAGCCATCGAGACCCTGAGCGACGAGGACCTGCTGGCCCGGGTACGGGACGGCCAGGGCCCGGCGCTCGCGGCCTTGTGGGACCGCTATGCGCAGCTCCTCTTCGGCGTGGGCATGAAGTACCTGCGCAACACCGAGCAGGCGCGGGACGAGGTGGTGGAGCTCTTCGGCACCCTGACGGAACTGCTGCGCAAGCATCCGGTGCAGCACTTCCGCCCCTGGGTGCACCGCGTGATGCGCAACCGCTGCCTGATGCGTCTGCGGCGCCAGCACCCCGAGCGGCCGATGGATGAGGTGGAGTTGGCCGATGATCCCACGGAAGGGGAGGAGGCCGTGCTCCGCGAGGCCACGCTACAGCGCCTGGAGGCCGGGATCGAACAGCTCAAGGACGGCCAGCGGCAATGCATCCGCCTGTTCTACCTGGATCGCCTGAGCTACCAGCAGGTGTCCGAGCGCACCGGCCTCCCCGTCGATCAGGTGCGCAGCCACCTGCAGAACGGTCGCCGCAACCTGCGCCTCCTGCTCACCAACACCGGCGCCTTCGGCGCATGACCATGGAAACGCATCCGTTCGCACCCGCGACCACGCCCACGCCGGAACAGTGGCAGCGCTACCTGCGCGGCGAGCTTTCCGCCACCGAACGGCACGCCGTGGAGCGTGCCATCGAGCAGGACCCGTTGCTGCGCGATGCGCTGGAGGGCGCTGCGGTGCCGGGCGGCATGGCCGGCATGGAGCAACTGCGCGCCCATCGACCACCAGTGACCAACGGTGTCCGCTGGCCTTGGCTATTGGGCGGAGCGCTGCTGGTCGCAGGGGCGGCCTGGCTGCTCTGGCCGGCATCGCAAGCGGATCCGGTCGCGAAGGCGCCGGACCCTGAGGTCCCCGTTACGGTGGAGGAGCGCGTGGCCTTCGCGCAGGAAGTGGAGGAGGCCACGCCACTGCCGCCCGCGGAGCAAGTGGGTCCTGCGGCCATGGAGCGATTCATCGAGCGGGATGCCGCGCGCATCGAGCGCGAACCACCCCCGGCGCGGATGGATCCCAAGGGCACCGCAGTGGAACGCGGAACCCCCGTGGCCGCACCGGGTGGTTTGCGGATGCACCGTGAAGGTCGCCGGTTGATGTTCCTGCACGATCTGAAGGCGGTGGACCCGGTGGAGCTATATCCGCCGGACCGGCTGTTGCAGGTGCGCGTAGGCGCGGTGGAGGCGCCCTACGCCGATGCGCCGAGCCAGTCACAAGCGCGTGCCACAGCACCGGTGATGGCCTACCGCGACTTCCTGGACGAGGCCTTGGGGCGTTTCGCCGCCGGCGACCGGCGCGGCTGCCTGGAGGACCTGTTCTTCCTGCTGGACCAATACCCGGAAGATGTGAATGCGCTCTTCTATGCGGGTCTCTGCGCTTATGAGCTGGGCTTGTCGGAGCGGGCCCTCCTTTATCTGCAACGTGCGCGCGACCATCGTGTGGACAGTTTCCGCGAGGAAGCGGCCTGGTACCATGCCCTGGCCCTGTTCCGTTCCCAAGGGGTGGAGGTTGCACGCACCGAGTTGCAGGCGGTGGCCGACGCGGGAGGCTTCTATGCGGCGCGCGCCAAGGCGGTGCTGGAAGGGGGAAAATGAAAAGCCCCCCGCGTTGCGGAGGGCTTTGCTTGACGGGCTGTCGCCGATCAGTTCTTCGCGGTCTCGGGGACCACGCTCACGTAGCTCTTGTCGTTGCGCTTGCGGCGGAACTCCACCACACCGTCAACCAGGGCGTACAGCGTGTGGTCCACGCCGATGCCGACGTTGCGGCCGGGGTGGTGCTGCGTGCCGCGCTGGCGCACGATGATGTTGCCGGCCACGGCCTTGCTGCCGCCGTAGATCTTCACGCCGAGGCGCTTCGAGTGCGACTCGCGGCCGTTCTGGGTACTGCCTTCACCTTTCTTGTGTGCCATGGCTGCTGGGCTTCTGGTTCTCTATTCGATGCTCCAAGGGAGCGGTATCACTTCTTGGGGGCGGCTTTCTTGGCCGGGGCCTTTTTGGCGGGGGCTTTCTTCGCCGGGGCCTTGGCCTCGGCCTTGGGAGCGGCCTTCTTCGCCTTGGCCTTCGGCTCGGCCACCTTCACCTCCTTGGGCTTCGGGGCCGTGCTCTTGCTGGCGTCGAACTTCTCGCCCTTGCCCAGGATGCCCTCGATCCAGAGCTCGGTGATGTACTGGCGGTGCCCGTTGAGCTTCTGGTAGCCCTTGCGGCGCTTCTTCTTGAAGACAAGCACCTTGTCGCCTTTGCCGTGGTTGAGCACCTTGGCGGCGATGCGCGCACCATCCACCGTGGGGGTGCCCACGCTCACCGTGCTGCCGTTGCTCACGAGCAACACGTTGCCCAGCTCGACATGCTTGCCTTCCTCGGCTTCGAGGCGGTGAACTTTCAACTTCTGGCCGGCCTTCACCTTGAACTGCTGGCCCGCGATATCGACGATGGCGTACATGGGGGTCCTGGGAAATGGGGTGCGAAAGTAGGCGATCTGAGCGATCCGACAAACGTTCGTTCGATGCGGATACGAACCGGCCAATCCACCGCGTTCCCTTTTCGGACCTCCCTCGATGGGTTGTGCTCAGGCTCAGGTGGATAACCCCGCCGGCAGAAACCCGCAGCAGGAAGGCAACCACCCCCATTTTTCGGCGTCTCCTTGCTGAACCAGCAAGGAACCCACACTAACCAACACTGCAAGGGCCATGGAACCGATCCTGCACATGCTACGCGGCATCCACGATTACTTCCACGATACCTTGGGTATCGGGGACAGCATGTACTACATCGCCGGGTTCTTCGTGCTGGTGGGGGTGGTGGCCCAGTGGCGGCTGTATGACAAGGCGGGGCAGCCCGGCTGGGCCTGCCTGGTGCCGGTGTTCAACATGATCGTGTTCCTGCGCATCGTGGGACGTCCGGCCAGTCACCTGTTCCTCTTCCTGATCCCCGTGGTGGGCCAGGTCTACTTCCTGCCCAAGGTGTGGATCGAGACGGCCCAAAGCTTCGGCAAGCGCACCATCCTTGATTATGTGCTGGTGGTGGTGCTCAATGGCCTGTACATCCTGAACCTGGGCATGAGCTACGACTCCCGGTATTATGGACCGGTCTACGGCAAGGACATCCCCACCACCGGGGGCCCTCTTAAGCCACGGCCGAGCCTTGCCTGAACCTTCCGATGCTGGCTGCGCAGTTCCCTGAAGGGGGAGGTGTGCAGCTTGCCGGTCGTGGCGCTTTCTTCGTTCGCAGCGGTGTGGTGGCGGGATGCTGGTTCCGCGGGTAGTGTTGCACTCAGGCATTGCTTGGTTGGCCAAGCAAGCATTTTGTGCTCAGGTCAGCGAACGGATTGTTCGCGCGAGATTCATGATGATGGTTCTAATGGCCTGATGGTCATGTAAGTACAGCATCGATGGGACGAACCGTTTGCTTGTTTGGCTAACCAAGCATTTCCGGCTCCGCGCTCGGGCCTCCGTTCCTCCGGTCTCCTGTGCACCACGTAGCTGAACCAGGATCGCGGGGTCGCGCGACATGGTTGTCGCTTCACCCCAACAACTCCATCGCCTTCTTCAGCGCGTTCGGCATGCCGCCGGGTTCCTTGCCGCCGGCCGTGGCCAGGTCGGGCTGACCGCCGCCACCACCCTTGATCTCGGGGCCGATCTGCTTGATGATGTCCACCGCCTTCAGGCCGCTGGCCTCCATGAAGGCCTTGCCGAGGGCAACCACCAGCTGCGGCTTGCCGTCCACCACGGAGCCGGCCACGAAGGCCAGGTCGGCGTGCTGGTCGCGGAGCTGCAGGCCGAGGTCCTTGAGGCCCTGCGCGTCGAGGTCGAGCTGCTGCACGAGCAGGCGGCCGCCCTTGCCACTGGCCTTCGCCTGGGCGGGCAGGCTTGCGGCCAAGCCCTTCACCTTCTCCTTCGCCAGCTTCTCCAGCTCCTTGCCCTGGGCATTGGTCTGGTCGACCAGTTTCTGCACGGCGGCGACGATGTCCGCAGGGTTCTTCAGCAGCGCGCCAATGGCCTCAAGCTTCGCCAGCTTCTCGTTGATCATGCGCTCGGCCTCCACGCTGGTAATGGCCTCGATGCGGCGGATGCCTGCGGCCAGCGCGCTCTCGCTCACGATGCGGAAGGGGCCGATGACGCCGGTGCGCGGCACATGCGTGCCACCGCAGAGCTCGATGCTGGGGCCGAACTTCACCACGCGCACGTTGTCGCCGTATTTCTCACCGAAGAGCGCCATGGCGCCCATGGCCTTTGCCTCGGAGATGGGCATGTTGCGCTTGTCCTCGAACACGATGTCGTCGGTGATCATGGCATTCACCTCGCGCTCGATGGTGGCCAGCTCCTCGGGCGTCACCTTGGCGAAGTGGCTGATGTCGAAGCGCAGGCGGTCGGGCGCCACCAATGAGCCCTTCTGCTCCACGTGGGTGCCCAAGTGCTTGCGCAAGGCGTGGTGAAGCAGGTGCGTGGCTGTGTGGTTGCGTGCGGTGAGGCCGCGGCGCTGGGTGTTCACCTGCGCGGTCAGCGGTTTGCTCACGTCCTTGGGCAGCTCCTTGGTGAAGTGGACGATCAGCTGGTTCTCGCGCTTGGTGTCGACCACCTCCACCTGGTCCGCGCCTTGGATCAGCCAGCCTTGGTCCCCCACCTGTCCGCCGCCTTCGGCGTAGAACGGTGTGCGGTCGAGCACGAGCTGGAATTGGTCGCCGCCCTTGCCGCTCACCTTGCGGTAGCGCAGGATGCGGGCCTCGGTGCTCAGTTCGTCGTATCCGACGAAGGCCGTTTCGCCCTTGCCGAGCTCCACCCAATCGCCGGTGGTGACGGCCGTGGCGGCGCGGCTGCGTTCCTTCTGCTTCTGCAGCTCGGCCTCGAAGCCTTTCATGTCGACGCCGCGTCCCTGCTCGCGAGCCATCAACTGGGTAAGGTCGATGGGGAAACCGTAGGTATCGAACAGCTCGAAGGCCTTGTCGCCAGGAAGATCACCAGTTGATTCGGCTAGAGCCTGCTCCAACCGCTTGATTCCTTGATGCAGAGTTCGGAAGAAAGCCTGCTCTTCTTCAGCGACTACTTTTTCTATGAGGTGTTGTTGGGTCCGAAGCTCAGGGAATTGTTCACCCATCTGCTGGGCAAGCTTTCCGACTAAGAAAGTGAGGAACGGCCCTCCGAAACCGAGGTAACTGTAGCCATATCGAACGGCCCGACGTAGGATCCGGCGGATCACGTAACCCGCGCCGGTATTGCTGGGCAGTTGCCCGTCGGCAATAGCGAAGCTGATCGCTCGAATGTGATCTGCTATAACCCTCATCGCAACGTCCGCCTTTTCGCTCTTGCCGTATTCTTTGTTCGGAATGCAGAGCTGTCCGATCATCTGGATCAGCGGCTGGAACACGTCGGTGTCATAGTTGCTGCGCTTACCCTGCAGCACCATGCACAGGCGCTCGAAGCCCATGCCGGTGTCCACGTGCTGCGCCGGCAGCTCCACGAGCGAGCCGTCGGCCTTGCGCTCGAACTGCATGAACACGTTGTTCCAGATCTCGATCACCTGCGGGTGGTCGTTGTTTACCAGCTCGCGGCCGGGCTTCTGCGCCTTCTCCTCGGCGGTGCGCACGTCCACGTGGATCTCGGTGCACGGCCCGCACGGACCGGTGTCGCCCATCTCCCAGAAGTTGTCCTTGCGGCTGAAGGGCAGGATGCGGTCCTCAGGCATGAACTGCTTCCACAGGTCACGAGTCTCCTCGTCGGCGGGCAGCTTGTCCTTCTCGTCGCCGCCGAAATAGGTGACGTAGATGGAGCTCTTGTCGATGCCGTACACCTCGGTGAGCAGCTCCCAGGCCCATTCGATCGCCTCCTTCTTGAAGTAGTCCCCAAAGCTCCAGTTGCCGAGCATCTCGAACATCGTATGGTGGTACGTGTCGATGCCCACCTCCTCGAGGTCGTTGTGCTTGCCGGAGACGCGCAGGCATTTCTGCGTGTCGGCGATCCGCTTGTGCTTCGCCTCGCGGTTGCCCAGGAAGAGGTCCTTGAACTGGTTCATGCCCGCGTTGGTGAACATGAGCGTGGGGTCGTCCTTCACCACCATGGGGGCGCTGGGCACGATGGTGTGGCCGTGCTTGGCGAAGTGATCGAGGAACTTCTGGCGGATCTCGCGGGAGGTGAGCATGGATGGGCGCTGAAAAGGCCCGCGAATGTAAAAGGTGTGAATGGCCCGGCATGGTGCCCTGCAATGGCTGAAGGCCGGTACTTTCGCCGGAAGCCATGGCCGAGCTCAAGTACCGCTTCAATCCGGACACGCTCAACTTCGAGCGCATCCGGGTATCGGGCTGGCAGAAGGCCAAGCGGACCGCCCTGGCCCTGATGCCGGGCATGGTGTTGGGCATCATCGGGATCTTCGTGACCCTGCAGTTCGTGGACAGCCCGAAGGAAGCGGAACTGCGGCGGGAGAACCAGCACCTGCAGGTGCAGTATGACCTGGTGAGCTCGCGGCTCAACGATATCGAACAGGTGCTGGCGGACATTCAGCGCCGGGACGACAACATCTATCGGGTGATCTTCGAGGCGGACCCGATCCCGGCCAACGTGCGCCAGGCCGGTGTGGGCGGCGTGAACCGCTACCGCGATCTGGAGGGCTATGCCAGCAGCGACCGCGTGATCGCCATGCGGAAGCGGTTGGACGACCTCTCCAAGCGGCTCTACGTCCAGAGCCTGTCCTTCGATGAGGTGGCCTCCCTGGCGCTCCGCAAGCAGGAGATGCTGGCCAGCATCCCCAGCATCCAGCCCATCCCCAATGGCAAGACCCGGGTGAGCTCCGGCTTCGGCGAACGGATCCACCCCATCCTGAAGATCGCCAAGATGCACGAGGGGCTCGACTTCACCTCCCCGGTGGGCACCGAAGTGCACGCCACCGGCGATGGGCGGGTGGCCACGGCCGAGTACAGCACCAACGGCTTCGGCATCCATGTGGTCATCGATCACGGCTTCGGGTACGAGACGGTGTATGCGCACCTGTCCCAGTTGAAGGTGCGGCCCGGCCAGCGCGTGAAACGCGGCGACCTGATCGGGCTCTCCGGCAACACGGGCCTCAGCGCCGCGCCGCACCTGCACTACGAGGTGCACAAGGCCGGCATTCCGATGGACCCCGTGAACTACCTGTTCAACAGCCTGACACCCGAGGAGTACGCCGCAACGATCGAACTCGCGCGCCACGCGAGCCAGTCGTTCGATTGATCTTATTTTCGGCCTCCGCTCCGGCGGTACGTACCGCTTACCAGTGATCGCCCAGCACCCACCATGCCCCTGAAGGAGAAGACGATCGAGCGGATGTTCTGGACCATCGGCGAGGTGGCCGAGGACCTGGGCGTGAACACATCGGTGCTGCGTTACTGGGAGAAGGAGTTCGGCATGCTGCGCCCGAAGCGCACCGGCAAGGGCGATCGGTTATACACCAAGGAGGACATCGCCAAGGTCCGGGAGATCCAGCGCCTGTTGAAGGACGAGGGGTTCACCATCCAGGGTGCGCGCGAGCGCCTGCGTTCCAAGGACCGCGTGGAGGATGGCCGTGCGGAGCTGATCGGCCGCCTCCGTGCCGTGCGCGAACAACTGCTGGACATGCGTGCGCAGCTTGCGGTGTCCGAGGCGGAGACGCTGGCCGAGCCGGCCTGAGCACCGCTCAACGCGGCAGGTCGCGCATCAAGTGGTTCCGTACGTAGTCCGTGACACCTTCCTCGAGGGTGTGGAACGGCCGGTCGTAGCCTGCGCGCCGCAGCTTCTCCATGCGCGCCTCGGTGAAGTACTGGTACTTGTCCCGGATGTCCTGCGGGGTGTCGATGAACGCGATCTGCTCGGGCCGGTCCATCGCCGCGAAGGTGGCGCGCGCGAGGTCCAGGAAGGTGCGCGCCTTGCCGCTGCCCAGGTTGTAGAGCCCGCTGTTCTTCCGGTGCTCCATCAGGAAGAGGCACACGCTGCAAACGTCCTTCACGTACACGAAGTCGCGCAACTGCTCACCGTCCCGGTAATCCGGCCGGTGGCTGCGGAACAGCTTCATGCCGCCGGAGGCCGTGATCTGGTTGTAGGCATGGAACACCACGCTGGCCATGCGGCCCTTGTGGTATTCGTTCGGCCCGTACACGTTGAAGAACTTCAGTCCCGCCCAGAAGTAGGGCTTCCGCTCCTGCCCCAGGGCCCAGATGTCGAAGGCGTTCTTGCTCTCGCCATACGGATTGAGCGGCTTCAGTTGCGCGGGGAGTCGGTCGTCCTCGTCACTGTAGCCGAGCTCGCCCGCGCCGTACGTGGCGGCCGAGCTGGCATACACCAGGGGAAGGCCGTAACGCACGCAACGTTCCCACACCGCCTGGCTGTACCGCACGTTCAGTTCATCGAAGATCCGGTGGTCGAACTCGGTGGTGTCCGTGCGGGCACCGAGGTGGAAGATGAACTGCACGCGCTGTTCGTTCGCGTCCAACCAGGCAAGGAAGGCGTTGCGGTCCACCCGCGGCACTTCCGCTTCCGGGAAGAGGTTGCGTTGTTTGTCCGCCCGGCTGAAGTCGTCCACCGCCACGATGTCCTGCCAGCCGGCCTCCCGCAGGGCCGCCACCAATCGACTGCCGATGAAGCCCGCGGCCCCGGTGACGATGATCATGGGTCAAAAGTAGCGGCGAGTCGGCCAGCGTCCAGCGGCAAGTCAGGTTCAGGACTTGGGCTTCAGCAAGAGCTTCTCGGGGTCCTCGATCAGTCGGTTCAGCATCAGGCCTACTTCCTCGCTCAATGCGAGCAGGGGAGCGACTTCCGCCGAAGTCAGGTACTCGCACGCGACGGCCATGTCGAGATGAACTTGCGTCTCGGTATTCTCTGAATCGGAATCGGTGAGCTTGGCCACCATATGCGCTTTATAACGACGCCGGCGATAGGCCTCGCCGAAGTTAGCGCATACCGATCGCGAGCTGTTCCGGATCTGGGATGTCAGACCGAAAGTCTCCTCCTTCGGGAATTTCTTGGTCAGTTTGAAGATGCGCACCGAAAGGTCGAATGCTTTTTGGTAAACTATCATGTCGCGAAATCCAGCCATGGCTTCACCTGTTGTTTCTTCGAAAGATCGACGTTCTGCAAGTCAAGCCAGCATCATTTCCGCATCTCGGTCCCGGGCGAGGTCGAACTCGCCGCCTTGCCGCTCGCAAACTGGCCCCTTTTCCTTTCAGCTCCCCGTACCTTCGCGGCCCAACGTTCGCCATGCCCATTGTCCACATCACCCGCCGGGAACGCTTCAGCGCATCGCACAAACTGTCCCGCCCGGATTGGTCGCTCGAGCGCAACCTGGCCACCTTCGGGAAGTGCGCCAACCCCAACGGCCACGGCCACAATTACGAGCTGTGGGTCACGGTGAAAGGCGAGCCCTCCCCGGAGACCAGCTTCGTGACGGACCTCAGCGCGCTCAGCCATGTGATCAAGGAGCATGTGATCGACCTGGTGGACCACCGCAACCTGGATGTGGACGTGCCGTTCATGAAAGGCCGGTACAGCAGCACCGAGAACCTCGCGCTCGCCATCTGGGAGCAATTGGAGGCCCCGGTGAAGGCCCTGGGTTGTGCACTGCACTGCGTGAAGGTGCAGGAGACCGAGAACAACCACGTGGAGTATTACGGTCAGTGAACCACAGCCACCGTTCAGTGTTCCCTTCCGCATGAGCACCCGCAAGAAGCCCGCTTCCAAGCCCGCGACGAAGTCCCGCACGGGGCGCATCGGTCCGGATGATGCCGTGGACGGCTACACGCGCATCGACGTGTACGACGAGCGTACCATCAAGCGCATCGCCGGCCACTACGGCGACATCCTGGGCCAGATCGGCGAGGATCCCGAGCGGGAGGGACTGGTGAAGACCCCCGAACGGGTGGCGAAGGCGCTGCAGTACCTCACGCACGGCTACGACCTGGACCCCGCGGCGATCCTGAAGAGCGCCATGTTCACCGAGAACTACAGCCAGATGGTGCTGGTGAAGGACATCGAGGTGTACAGCCTGTGCGAGCACCACATGCTCCCCTTTTTCGGCAAGGCGCACGTGGCCTACATCCCCAACGGCCGGATCACGGGGCTCAGCAAGATCCCCCGCGTGGTGGATGCCTTCGCCCGTCGCTTGCAGGTGCAGGAACGCCTGACCAACGAGATCCGCGATTGCATCCACGAGACGCTGCAGCCCCTGGGCGTTGCCGTGGTGATGGAGTGCGATCACCTGTGCATGCGGATGCGCGGTGTGCAGAAGCAGAACAGCGTCACCACCACGAGCGCCTTCACGGGCATCTTCCTCAGCGACAACCGCACGCGCGAGGAGTTCGTGCAGCTGATCAGCGCGCGGCTGCACTGACCTCATCTGAGCCGTTCCGACCAGGCATCGGTGGGCGTTGCCTGATCCGCGCATCCGAGATCGCAGGCGGCGCCCGATATTCGTCTCCCGCTGCATCGGCAGCAAGACACCCACCACCCGACAACAGACATCCGGACCCTCATGACCGCCTACGTTTTCCCCGGCCAGGGCAGCCAGTTCCCCGGCATGGCGAAGGAGCTCTACGAGAGCGACAGCAACGCCCGCGTCTTCTTCGAGCACGCCAACAACATCCTGGGCTTCGCCATCACGGAGGTGATGTTCAACGGCACGGAGGCCGACCTGAAACAGACCCGGGTGACGCAGCCGGCGATCTTCCTGCACAGCGTGATCAAGGCCAAAGTGATGGGCGACGCGTTCCAGCCGGCCATGGTGGCGGGCCACAGCCTGGGTGAGCTGAGCGCCCTGGTGGCCGCCGGCGCCATGGAGTTCAGCGATGGACTGAAGTTAGTGGCCGCGCGCGCGAACGCCATGCAGAAGGCCTGCGAGATGCAGCCGAGCACCATGGCCGCGATCCTGGGCTTGGAGGACGCCAAGGTGGAGGAGGTGTGCGCCACGATCCCCGGGGTGGTGGTGCCCGCCAATTACAACTGCCCGGGCCAGCTGGTGATCAGCGGCACGGTGGAGGCCGTGAACGCGGCCTGCGAAGCGCTGAAGGCCGCAGGCGCCAAGCGGGCCCTGGTGCTGCCGGTCGGTGGTGCCTTCCACAGCCCGCTGATGGAGCCGGCCCGCGCCGAGCTCGCCACCGCCATCGCCTTCACGCCCATCGTGGACCCGCGCTGCCCCGTTTACCAGAACGTGGACGCCCGCGCCCATACGGATCCCGCCCGCATCAAGGCCAACCTCATCGCGCAGCTCACCGCCCCCGTACGCTGGACCCAGACCATGCAGAACATGTTGGCCGACGGCGCAACCAAGGTGGTGGAGGTGGGACCCGGCAACGTGCTGCAGGGCCTCTTCAAGAAGGTGAGCCGCGAGTTGGAGACGGCGGCGGCCTGAGCCCCCCGCTCACAGCCGCCCCCACTTCCGAAGGAAGGCTTCCATGTGCTGGAGGTCGTCCGCTGTGAGTGAATGGTCCCAGTTGGGTGCTGGTCCGTGGCCCTCGAAATGGATCAGCAGGTGCGGCAGCCCGAGGCATGCGCTGATCTGTGTGAAGCAGGCCGCGTTCTTTTCCTGCAGGGGCGTGGGATAGAGTTCGATCACCGCCGCATCGGTGGCGTAGACAAGGTTCGCCAGACCTGCGCCGTGCACGGCCACGATCACGCCGGCATGCGCGAAGGTCTCCACCTGTTCCCGGATGCTGAGGTCCTCCAGCGCCACCAGCTTGAACCGGAGCGAAGGGAAACGCTGCAGCAGTTCCTCCTCGTTCAGCAGTCGCCGTCCGGGCTGCTGCCTGCGGGTGATGATGATGTTCTGCCGTTCGGGCCTTACACCGCCGATGCGTTCGTGGCCGCGACGCTGCAGCCAGCGCAGGTGCTCCGGGGCGTACACTTCCACGCCGCCCACGCCTTGCGGCCGGGAATGGGGGTTGCTCACCATCAGGCAGCGATGCATCACCTTGCGCTTGGCCGTACTGCTCACCACGCGCGAGGCACCGATGCCGAGGAGGAATCCGATCGTGCCCTGCACAAAGCGTGGGGACCGCTCGTCAACGAGGAGCTGCCACCGTTCATCGCGCAACAGCTCTTCCACGAAGGCGAGCCGCCCAATGCTCTCCAACGTCCAGTGGTAGTAGCTGATGTCAAGGTAGTTCGTGAGGGGGACCACCTGTGCGAAGTGCGCGGCGCGGAGACCCTGCCTTCCCAGGATCAGGTGCTCCACATGGCTGCGCCGGAGGTACGAACGATCGAAGAGCGTGCTTTCAAGCACTACACGTCCATTGTGCGTGAGCACCACACCCTTCCCGACCATCTCCGCATCGGCGAGCTCCACGTGGTAGGCGGGATCAAGGCGGTGCTCGCGCTGGGCCCACCAGAACGGTTCCGGTCCCACCCAGGTGAGCTTCGACAGGTCCCAGTGCACCGTGCGCTTCGGCAGCAATTCCACCTGGCCGGGCAGGGGCGTCCGCCGCGGGTCCACCACGCGCACCAACGGGCGCAGGATGCGACCTGCCGCTTGAACGAGACGGAACTTCAGGTGGCGCGTGGCGCTCATGCCGGTCGTGCCTTGCTCACAGCGATGCGTTCCGCAGTCGGCCGCTGCCGATCAGGGCGTGGAGGTGGGGCGAGGTCAGCGTGTCCTTGATGGCCATGATATGGTCCATCCGGTGGCAATCGCTGCCGATCAGTTCGTACCAGCCCTGGTCGATGTAGCGTTCCGCGGCCTTGCGCACCTGCGGGCCGTAGTGGCCGCCCAGGGCGATGGTGTTCAACTGGAACAGCACGCCGCGCTCCTTCAGTTTGTCCGGCATGTCGCTGCCCTCGTGCCAGAACGCGTAGCGCTCCGGATGTGCGAGCACCGGCTTGTATCCGGCCGTCTGCATTTCGAACACCATGCTCAACAGCATCACGGGCTCGCTCAGGAAGGGCAGCTCGAAGAGCAGCATGCTGTCGCCGAAGGTGAGGACGTTCTTCTCCTTCACCAGGCGGTCCAGCTCGTGGTCCAGGTAGTACTCCGCCGCGGCCTCGATCTCCACCGGCACGCCTTTCACGTGCAGTTCCCGGCGCACTGTCTCCAGCCCGCCCAGGATGATCTCCGGGGTGTTGCGGTACCCATCGGCCATCACGTGCGGGGTGGTGATCACCTTGGCGAAGCCCAGTTCATGCATGGCACTGATCAGCTCCACACTTTGCTCCACCGTCTGCGCGCCATCGTCGATCCCGGGGATGAAGTGGCTGTGCACGTCGCATTTCAGCACGCTCAGATCTGCGGGTCCCAGGTCGGGGGCGCGCTTGCCGAAGAGGTTGCTGAACAGGCCCATTTCAGGTATCGGTCGTCAGTTGCCCGATGTCGGTTGTCCGGCTGCCGACCAGTACCCCGGACAACCGACAACGGACAACACCCAAGCGTGCTTCCTGATCATCGCTGGGCGTAATGCTCCGTGTAGTACTGCTGGTAGGCGCCGCTGGTCACATGGTCCAGCCACTCGGTGTTGGCCAGGTACCAATCCACCGTGCGCTCCAGCCCCACCTCGAAGGTGATGCTCGGCTCCCAGCCCAGGTCGCGCTTGATCTTGGTGGCGTCGATCGCGTACCGCAGGTCGTGCCCGGCGCGGTCGGTGACGTAGGTGATGAGCTTGGCGCTTTCGCCCTCTGCCCGACCAAGCTTCCTGTCCATGATGGCGCAAAGCAGGTGCACCAGGTCGATGTTCCTCCACTCGTTGTGCCCGCCGATGTTGTAGGTCTCGCCGTTAACGCCCTTGTGGAAGATGGCGTCGATCGCCGAGGCATGGTCCTCCACCCACAGCCAGTCGCGCACGTTCTCGCCCTTGCCGTACACCGGCAGCGGCTTGCTGTTGCGGATGTTGTTGATCATGAGCGGGATCAACTTCTCCGGGAAGTGGTGGCTGCCGTAGTTGTTGCTGCAATTGCTCACCACGAAGGGCAGCTTGTACGTGTTGCCGTATGCGCGCACGAAGTGGTCGCTCGCCGCCTTGCTGGCGCTGTACGGGCTCTGCGGGTCGTAGGGCGTCTCTTCGGTGAAGAAGCCGCCGTCGTGCAGGGAGCCGTACACCTCATCGGTGCTCACGTGATAGAAACGCTTGCCCGCGAAGGCACCGGCCGCGCCGTCGCCGGAGCCGGCTTTGGCGGCGTTCGACCACGCCTCCCGCGCCGCGTTCAGCAGGTTCACCGTGCCGATGACGTTGGTGGTGACGAAGGCCATCGGGTCGCTGATGCTGCGGTCCACATGACTTTCCGCAGCGAGGTGGATCACGCCTTCGGGCCTGTGCTCCGCGAAGACCTTGCGCAGGGCGTCCGCATCGCGGATGTCGCACTTCACGAAGGTGTAGTTCGGAGCACCCTCCACATCGCGCAGGTTCTCCAGGTTGCCCGCGTAGGTGAGCGCGTCCAGGTTGATGATGCGGTACTGCGGGTACTTCGAGACGAAGCGACGCACCACGTGGCTGCCGATGAAGCCGGCGCCGCCGGTGATGAGGATGGTCCGCTGAACGCTCATTTCATTCCGCAGATGGCACAGATGTCACCGATGCATCGCGTGAAGGGTGCGCTTCCATCACGCCAGCGATCTTCCCGCATCTGCGTCATCGGATTCATCGGTGGATCACAGGCTCCAGTAGTTCACGGTCTTCACCTTCTTCCGGAAGATGCCCTTCAAGTCCACCAGCACGCCCTTCGGTGTGAGCATGCCCTTGAACCAGGCCTCGTCCTTGGCGGCGTATTCGCTGTGGTTCACCGCCACGATGATGGCGTCGTACGGGCCCTTCATCTCCTTCACCAGTTCATAGCCGTACTCGTGCTTCACCTCATCGCTGTCGGCGTGCGGGTCGGCCACGTCCACGCTGCAACTGAAGCTGGTGAGCTCGCGCACCACATCGGCCACCTTGCTGTTGCGGATGTCGGTGACGTTCTCCTTGAAGGTGGCGCCCATCACCAGCACGCGCGCCTCGGCCGGGTTCTTGCCGGCGGCGATGATCTTCTTCACCGTCTGCTTGGCCACATAGCCGCCCATGCTGTCGTTCACGAAGCGGCCGCTGTCGATGATCTGCGCATGGTAGCCCAGCTCCTTCGCCTTGTAGACGAGGTAGTACGGGTCCACACCGATGCAGTGGCCGCCCACCAGGCCCGGCTGGAACTTGAGGAAGTTCCACTTGGTGCCTGCGGCCTCCAGCACATCGTAGGTGTTGATGCCCATGCGGTTGAAGATGATCGAGAGCTCATTGGTGAGCGCGATGTTCACGTCGCGCTGTGTGTTCTCGATGATCTTGGCCGCTTCGGCCACCTTGATGGTGGGCGCGCGGTGCACGCCGGCCTTCACCACCAGCTCGTACACCTTGGCGATGATCTCCGCGCTCTCGGCATCGCAGCCGCTGCTCACCTTCACGATGCTGCTCAGCGTGTGGTCCTTGTCGCCCGGGTTGATGCGCTCGGGGCTGTAGCCCACCTTGAAGTCATCGATGAACTTCAGGCCGCTGAGGCTCTCCAGCAGGGGCACGCAATCCTCCTCCGTGCAGCCGGGGTACACGGTGCTCTCGTACACCACGTAGTCGTTCCTCTTCAGCACCTGGCCCACCGTGCGGGTGGCGCCCAGCAGGGGCTTCAGGTCGGGGATGTTCTGGTCGTCGATGGGGGTGGGCACGGCCACGATGAAGAACTCCACATCGCGCAGGTCCTCCAGGTCGGCGCTGAAGTGGATGTCGCAACCGTCGAAAGCCTCGCGCGGCAGCTCGTTGCTGGGATCCTCGCCGCGGCGCATCATGTCCACGCGCTTCTGGTTGATGTCGAAGCCCACCACCTTGATGCGGCGCGCGAACTCCAGGGCGATCGGCAGCCCCACATACCCCAGTCCGATCACGGCCAGCTTGGCCTCCTTCTTCAGCAGTCGGTCGTACAGTGTGCTCATGTCAGTTGCGCGCGCGTTGCTCGTCCTCGTTCTTCAGTGCGTAGATGCGTTCGATGATCTCCACCACCTTCAGGCCTTCCAGCGCGTTGGTGGTCAGGGTGGTGCGCCCCTTCAGGGTGTCCACCACGTTCTCGATGATGAAGCTGTGGTTGTTGGCGCTGCCCTTGTAGGCGCCGTAGTCGTTCGCCGGATTGGTGGGCGCCAGGTGGGGCATGGTGTAATCCTTGATGTGGCACACCTCCACCTGGTCCATGTACTGCCCGCCGATCTTGATGCTGCCCTTGGACCCGATCACCGTGAGGCTGCTTTCTAGGTTCCGGTCCCACACGCTGGTGCTGTAGTTGATCGCGCCCATCCCGCCGTTCACGAAGCGGAAGGTGACCAGGCCGCTGTCCTCGAACTCGGTGAGGTGGCCGTGGTTGAAGTCGGCGAAGCGGGCATGGATGTCGGTGATGTCGCCGAACAGCCAGTACATGATGTCGATGAAGTGGCTGAACTGGGTGAACAGGGTGCCACCGTCCAGGGCCCGGGTGCCTTTCCACCCGCCGGCCTTGTAGTAGCGCTCATCCCGGTTCCAGTAGCAGTTCACCTGCACCATGAAGATGTCGCCCAGCCGCTTCTCGTCGATCACCTGCTTGATCCACTGGCTCGGCGGGCTGTAGCGGTTCTGCATCACGCCGAACACGGTGCGGTGCACCTGCAGGGCCTTGTACAGCACCTCCTCGCAGTCCTGCTTGCTCAGGCCCATGGGCTTCTCGCACACCACGTGCTTGCGCGCCTCCAGGGCCTCCAGGCTCTGTGCCGCGTGCAGGCCGTTCGGCGTGCACACGTTCACCACCTCGATGCCGGGCATTTCGCGCAGCATGGAGCTGAGGTCCTTGAACACTGGAACGCCGAACTGGTCCGCGCCGGTCTCCACCGCGGGGCGCGGGTCGCACACCGCCAGCAGCTCGGCCTCCGGGTGGCGCCGTACCATTTCCGCGTGGCGCTTGCCGATGTGGCCGCAGCCGACCACGGCGAACTTGACCTTCTGTTCCGCTGCGAGGGGCATGTCAGGCGATGCGGGTTACGCGTCCATCGGCGAGCCTGTACCGCTGCCCGCTCTCCGGACAGGTGGCCTCGTCATGGGCGTCGAATTTCAACTTGTGTCCGTACTCGCTCATCCAGCCGGTCTGCCGGGCGGGGTTGCCCACCACCAGTGCGAAGTCCGGCACCTCCCTGGTCACCACCGCGCCGGCACCGATGAAGGCGAAGCGGCCGATGTCATGCCCGCACACGATGGTGGCGTTCGCGCCGATGCTGGCGCCCTGCTTCACCAGGGTTCGCAGGTACTGGTCGCGCCGGGCCACGGCGCTGCGCGGGTTGATCACGTTGGTGAACACCATGCTCGGGCCCAGGAACACATCGTCCTCGCACTCAACGCCGGTGTAGATGCTCACGTTGTTCTGCACCTTCACGTTGCGGCCCAGCTTCACCCCGGGGCTCACCACCACGTTCTGCCCGATGTTGCAGCCGTCGCCGATCGTGCAGTTGGGCATGATGTGGCTGAAGTGCCAGATGCGCACACCCTTGCCGATGGTGCAGCCTTCGTCGATGACGGCGGTGGGGTGGGCGGTGTACTCCATGTGCACAGGCGGTCATGTGCCCATGTGCTCATGGACGCATGCCGGAAGGGCGGCGAAGGTACCTCATCCGGGCGACCTGCGACCATCCTGAAGGTCAGTCGCTTAGCTTCGGTTCGCCAGGACCGGAGCCGTGTGCGCGCCGGCCGGCACGAGCTCCAGCTTGCGCAGGGTCGTGATCAACGTTCGCAGGTTCTCCGGAACGGGCGGCTCCACTTCCCAGCGCACGTGCTGAAGCCAGTCCTCGGCAAGCCGTCGGCCGAATCCGGCGTTGCGCATCACCTGTTCCACGGTCCGCTCCCCCGGCCGCAACGCCCGCGCCTGGGTCCGCAGCACTTGCAGCGACCGTTCCATGGCCGTGGCGTGTTCGTGGGCGAATTCCTGCCGCGCCACGATCACGAAGCCGGGCCAGTCGCCACGCACTTCATCCACACGGCGCATGACGCCTGCGTCCACATAGCGCGAGGTGACGTAGGTCTCCCACAGGAAGATGACCGGCCCGCCACTGCGCATGCGCGCTGCCGCGCCTTCCATTTTGTGCACCACCTCCAGGTCCTCCGCACGTGGACGCCACCCGAGCCGCTCGGCGTACAACATGGCCATGATGTGGCTGCCGCTGCCCAGCCTGCTGATGGCGAAGGGCACGCCCTTGAGGTCCTCCGGACGATGCAGCGGTGAGGCTGCGGGCACATGCACGCCCCACGGCAACGCACTTTCCACGAAGGTGCTCACGATCCGGTGCGGGCCTCCGTTGAGGATGTCGCGCACGGCGCCCTCGGTCACGAGCACGGCCATGTCGAGCTCATCATCGCGAAGCATCTGGCACATGCGGCCGGTCCCTTCCGGAACGGTGTGCCATTGCAGGTCGATGCCGGCCTGTGCGAACAGGCCACCTTCCATGGCCAGGTGCCACGGCAGGTTGTAGGGCTCGGGAACGCCGGCGACGCGGAGCGGTTCAAGCTTCAAGGCTCAAGACTCAAAGTTCAAGCGCAAAGGTGCGGCGCTTCCGGCTTTGAGCTTGGGCCTTGTGTCTTGGTTCCTGTGACCTGAGCCTTGTGCTCACTTCCGCACGTACCCCTCGAAGGTGTTGTGCTCCTTCTGGTGCAGCTCCTCGGGGGTGAGGCTCTTGAAGTAGTTGTAGGTGATCTTCAGGCCTTCGGCGCGGCTCACCTTCGGCTGCCACTTCAGCAGCTTCTTCGCGAGCGTGATGTCCGGCTGGCGCTGCATGGGATCATCCTGCGGAAGCGGCTTGTAGATCAGCTTCTGCTTGGTGCCGGTGAGCTTCACGATCTCCTGGGCGAACTGCTTGATGGTGATCTCGGCCGGGTTGCCGATGTTCACGGGGCCGGCGTAGTCGCTGAGCAGAAGGCGGTAGATGCCCTCGATGAGGTCGTCCACGTAGCAGAAGCTGCGCGTCTGATCGCCCTTGCCGAAGATGGTGAGGTCCTCACCGCGCAGGGCCTGGCCGATGAAGGCGGGCAGCACACGGCCGTCGTTGAGGCGCATGCGCGGTCCATACGTGTTGAAGATGCGCACGATGCGCGTCTCCAGGCCGTGATAGGTGTGGTAGGCCATGGTCAGCGCTTCCTGGAAACGCTTGGCCTCGTCGTAGACGCCACGCGGGCCCACGGTGTTCACGTGTCCCCAGTAGTCCTCGGTCTGCGGGTGCACCTGCGGATCGCCGTACACCTCGCTGGTGCTGGCCACCAGGATGCGCGCGCCCTTGGCCTTGGCGAGGCCCAGCAGGTTGTGCGTGCCCAGGGAGCTCACCTTCAGCGTCTGGATGGGGATCTTCAGGTAGTCGATCGGGCTGGCGGGGCTGGCGAAGTGCAGGATGTACTTCAGCTCGCCCGGCACGTGCACGAAGGTGCTCACGTCGTGGTGGTAGAACTCGAAGTCGTCGCGCTTGAACAGGTGCTCGATGTTCTTCAGCCGGCCGGTGATCAGGTTGTCCATGCCGATCACATGGTATCCCTCCTTCAGGAACCGGTCGCACAGGTGGGAGCCCAGGAATCCGGCCGCGCCCGTGATCAGTACGCGCTCCTTCGGGCGTTTCACCACCTTCAGTGCGGGAGCCTTGCGGGCGGCGGTACCCTTCTTGCTGGTCTTCTTGGCCATGGTTTCGGGTATCAGGCGTTCACGATGTTACGGCCGATGCTCACGTAGGTGAAGCCCTTCTCCTTCATGTTCTCCAGTTCGTACAGGTTGCGGCCGTCGAACACCACGGGCTTCTTCAGGGTGCCCTTCACACGCTCCAGGTCGGGGTTGCGGAACTCCGCCCATTCGGTGCAGATGATCAGCGCGTCGGCGTCCTTCAGCGCATCGTACTCGTCCTGTGCATAGCGGATCACGTCGCCCTTCATCTTCTGCACGTTCTTCATGCCCTCGGGGTCGAAGGCGGCCACGGTGGCGCCCTCCTTCAGCAGGGCGTCGATCATGTACAGGGCCGGGGCCTCGCGGATGTCGTCGGTGTCGGGCTTGAAGGCCAGGCCCCACATGGCGAAGTGCCGGCCTTTGAGCGAACCACCGTAGTGCTTCCGGATCTTCGGCATCAGGGCGGTCTTCTGCTCCTCGTTCACCTTCATCACGCTCTCGATGATCTGGAAGTCGTAGCCGGCCTCCTTGCCGCTCCTGGCCAGTGCCTGCACGTCCTTGGGGAAGCAGCTGCCGCCGTACCCGATACCGGGGAACAGGAAGCGCTTGCCGATGCGTGTGTCGCTGCCCATGCCGATGCGCACCTTGTCCACGTCCGCACCCACGGCCTCGCAGAAGTTCGCGATCTCGTTCATGAAGGTGATCTTGGCCGCCAGGAAGGCGTTGGCCGCGTACTTGGTGAGCTCGGCACTGCGCTCATCCATGAAGATGATCGGGTTGCCCTGCCGCACGAAGGGCTTGTACAGCTCCTCCATCAGCTTGCGCGCACGCTCGCTCTCGGTGCCCACCACCACGCGGTCTGGCTTCAGGAAGTCGTCCACCGCGAAACCTTCGCGCAGGAACTCGGGGTTGCTCACCACGTCGAACTCGACCTTGGCGTACTTCCGCACCTCGGCGGCCACCTTTTCGGCCGTGCCCACCGGCACCGTGCTCTTGTCCACCAGCACCATGTAGTGCTTCATCAGTTTCCCGATGTCGCCGGCGGCCTTCAGCACGTAACTGAGGTCGGCACTGCCATCCTCGCCAGGGGGCGTGGGCAGGGCCAGGAACACGATCTGCGCCTTCTCCAGCGCCTCGGCCAGGTCGGTGGTGAAGCTCAGGCGGCCCTGGCGGATGTTGCGCTCGAAGAGCACGTCCAGGTGGGGCTCGTAGATGGGCACCTTGCCCGCCTTCATCATGTCCACCTTCTCCTTGTTGATGTCCACGCACACCACGTGGTTGCCGGTCTCGGCGAAGCAGGTGCCGGTGACGAGGCCCACGTATCCTGTTCCTACTACTGCGATGTTCATTCGAATGCCGTTGTCGGTTGTCTGGTATCGGTTCCTTGTTGTGCCGCTGGTGTTCCGTCAGCGCGCGAAATAGCCCTTCACCGTGGCGGTGATGTGGGCGAGCTGTTCATCGTCGAGCTCGGTGCTCATCGGCAGGCTCAGCACTTCCGCGCAGAGCCGCTCGGTCACCGGCAGGCTGCCCTGCGGGAAGCGGTCCGTGCGGTAGGCGTTCTGCAGGTGGCAGGGCACCGGGTAGTAGATCATGCAGGGCACGCCATGCTGCTCCAGGTGCTGCTTGAGACCGTCGCGGTGCCCGCCCGTCACCCGCAGTGTGTACTGGTGGAACACGTGCGTGCTGAAGGGGCTGCGCTCCGGGGTGTGCAGGTGCTCCATGCCGGCGAAGGCCCGGTCGTAGTGGCTGGCGGCATTGTTGCGCGCTGCCGCATATTCGTCCAGGTGCCGCAGCTTGATGCGCAGGACGGCGGCCTGCAGGCTGTCCAGGCGGCTGTTCACGCCCACCACTTCATGGTAGTAGCGCACATCGCTGCCGTGGTTGCACACGCGGCGCAGCCGCTTCGCGATGGTGTCATCGTTGGTGAAGAGCGCGCCGCCATCACCGTAGCAGCCGAGGTTCTTGCTGGGGAAGAAGCTGGTGGTGCCGATGTGGCCGATGGTGCCGCTCTTGCGGCGTCCGCCGGTACCGCTATGGTCTCCGCCGATGGCCTGGCAATTGTCCTCGATCACGTACAGCCCGTGCTCCTGCGCGATGGCCATGATGGCGTCCATGTCCGCCGTCTGGCCGAAGAGGTGCACCGGCACGATGGCCTTGGTGCGCGGGGTGATCTTCCGGCGGATGTCCTCCGGGTCGATGTTGAAGGTGCCCGGCAGCACATCGGCGAACACGGGGGTGATGCCGAGGAGGCCCACCACTTCCACCGTGGCCACGAAGGTGAAGGAACAGGTGATCACTTCGTCGCCGGGCTTCAGGTCCAGCGCCATCATGGCGGTCTGCAACGCGTCGGTGCCGTTGGCGCAGCCGATCACGTGCTTCGCCCCCAGGTAGGCCGCCAGCTCCTTCTCGAATTCCTTCACCTCCGGTCCGTTGATGAAGGCCGCCGTGTCGATCACCCGCTGCAGCGCGGCATCCACCTCGGGCTTGATCTTCTGGTACTGGCCGACGAGGTCGACCATTTGGATGGGCTTCATGACGGCGGTGTTCCCCATGGGTTCAAGAGCGGGCGCGAAGATATCCGCGCCGGCCCGCCGCCTTGGGGGACCTGCCCGGGCTATTTTCGCCGTTCCATGCGCGTTCCATTCCTCCTTCTGCTGTGCGCCGCCGTGTGGCGGGTCCCCTGCTACGCACAGCATGGCCTTCGGGATACATCGGTGGTGGTGATACCGATCACGGTGAGCTATGCCTACCAGCTGCCCCAGGGCGACATGGCCATCCGCTTCGGGCCGAACAGCAACATCGGCCTTTCCGCCGGTGTGAAGCTCCGCAGCAACTACTACCTGGGCGCGGAAGGGTCCTTCCTTTTCGGCAACCGGGTGAACGACAACGCCATGTTGAACCAGCTCATCATGGACAACGGTGACATCGTGGACCAGGAAGGCAAGCCCGCGGCCGTGCTGCTCTACGAGCGCGGGTACACGGCCATGATCACGGTGGGCAAGGTGATGCCCGTGTTCGGCCCCAACCCCAACAGCGGCCTCTTCCTGAAGCTGGGCGGCGGCTACCTCCGCCACAAGGTCCGCATCGAGACCCAGAACAACACGGTGCCGGCGCTGGAAGGGGAGTACATCAAGGGCTACGACCGGCTCACCGCAGGACCCGCCGGCCTTTTCTTCATGGGCTACCAGCACCTGGGTAACCGCCGACTGATCAACTTTCTCATCGGTTTCGAGATGGTGATCGGTTCCACCGAAAGCCTGCGTCCTTACAACTTCGATACGGGCCGTGTGGCCGATGGGCGCCGTGTGGACGGGCTCTATGGGCTCCGCTTCGGCTGGACGCTGCCCATCCATCGGGCCGTGGACGACCGCCTCTTCTGAGCCGATGCCCGTGCTTTACGCCATCGCGGTCGGGGTCTACCATGCCGCCGTGCGCGTGGCCGCCTTGTGGAACCCCAAGGCCCGTGCCTGGGTGCAGGGCCGGAAGGGCCTCTGGCAGCGGCTCGAAGCACGGCAGGCCGAACTGCAAGGCTGCCTGTGGCTGCACGCCGCCAGCGTGGGCGAGTTCGAGCAGGGGCTGCCGGTGCTGGAGGCGATCAAGGCGGCCCGTCCCGAGCTGCCCGTGCTGCTCACCTTCTACAGCCCGAGCGGGTATGAGGCGCGCAAAGGCCTGGCCACCGGGCGTCCCGACGGCCTGGTCACCCATGTGGAGTACCTGCCCCCCGATTCCGCTGCGAACGCCCACCGCCTCGTGGCGTTGCTGCGGCCGCGCGCGGTGCTCTGGGTGAAGTACGAGTTCTGGTACCACCACCTGCATGCGTTGAAGGCCGCCGGCGTGCCCACCTTCCTGGTCAGCGGCATCTTCCGGTCTTCGCAGCCGTTCTTCCGCTGGTACGGTGGCGCCTGGCGCCGCATGCTGGGCTGTTTCACGCACCTGTTCGTGCAGAACGAGGCCTCGCGCGACCTGCTTTCAGGTATTGGCGTGCGAGAGGTCACGTTGAGCGGCGATACGCGGTTCGACCGGGTGGCCGGGATCCTGCGGGCGAACGAGGGGCTTGCGGTGGCGAAGGCCTTCCGCAGCACCACCTCCGCGCCCGTGCTGATCTGCGGCAGTACCTGGCCCGCTGATGAACGGATCATCCTGGAGGCCCTGAAGCGGCTGAAGGCACCGCCACGCATCATGATCGCACCGCACGAGGTCACGGAGCAGCAGCTGTCGTCCATCGCGGCACGCTTTCCACCGCCGGTGATCACGTGGAGCAGCAGTGCCGGTGCCAGGGGCAACACCTTGCTGATGGATGTGACAGGCGTGCTGGCGCGGGCCTACCGGTACGGCGATATCGCCTACATCGGCGGCGGGTTCGGAGACGGCATCCACAGCCTGCTCGAAGCCGCGGTCTGGGGCAGGCCGGTGATCTTCGGGCCGAAGCACACCAAGTTCGCCGAAGCCCAGGGCTTGATCGATGCGGGCGGTGGCTTCGTGGTGCGCAATGCGGGCGATCTGCGCGATGTGCTCGCGCGCCTGCTGGACGAACCTGCCGTACTGGCCCGTTCACAGGAGGCCGCGCGTCGCTATGTGCAGGAGCGGGTGGGAGCCACGGCGGTGATCGCGGGAGCGGTGGTGAACGCGCTGCGGTAAGGTGGCCAGATCGACGCGGCTATCTTCGGCGCTCATGGCCCTTTCGGACGTTTCCACATCGCGCTCGTTGCTGTCCTATGCCAAGGTGCAGCGCCTCATCTCGCGGATCATCCGCAACAAGCCGTTCCTCTTCAGCAAGCGTGCGGGCACCGAGCCCTTCCTGAACGTGGGATGCGGCCTGTTCCCGCTGGACGGCTTCGTGAACCTCGACTGGCATTGGTGCCCCGGGGTGGACGTGTGCTGGGACCTGCGCAAGCCCTATCCCTTCCCGAACGATCTGTTCGAGGGCATCTACTGTGAGCACTGCATCGACGGTCTTCCACGTGAATGGTTCGTCCCCAATCTCCGGGAGATGCACCGGGTGCTGAAGCCGGGCGGAACACTGCGCATCAGTTTCTGCGACAGTGAACTGTACGTGGACGCTTATGTGCGCTGGCGCACGGACCGCACGCCCACACCCTTCATGCAGGAGCGGGGCCACCGCACCGGCATGCAGGCGCTGGACTGGATCTATCACCATGTGACGCACCAGACGCTGGTGGACTTCGAGACCCTTGAGCTGCACCTGCGGGAAGCAGGTTTCCGCGACATCCGGCGCGTGGGCTTCCGTGAAGGCCGCGATGCCCGATTGCTACAGGACCGCGCGGAGCGGCGGCCCGAGAGCATCTACGTGGAAGCGGTCAAGTAGCCTTGCGCGTTCCGCGCAGTTTCGGATTGCGGCGGTGGCGGGTGCTGTCACGCTTGGTGCGGGCCGCCATCTTCCGGTCGAAGGCGGCCTGCAGGTCCGTGCCGGTCTGGTTGGCCAGGCACAGCACCACGAAGACCACGTCCGCCAGTTCCTCTCCCAGGTCCTTCGATCGGTCGCTGGGTTTCTCGCTCTGCTCACCGAAGCGCCTCGCCATGATCCGCGCCACCTCGCCCACCTCCTCCGAGAGGATGGCCATGTTGGTGAGGGGGGAGAAGTAGCGCACGCCATGGGCGTTGATCCACTGGTCCACCTGTCCGGCCAGGACCTCGATGGCGCCGGATGTTCCACGTTCTACCATGCCGTAAAGGTCGGTATCGCCTGATTGAACACCGGTTCCATCGCCCGGACCACCCGGTTCGTCCGTCAGGTCGGCGCCAGGTGACATCGGTCACCTGTTCTGCGCCGCGGTCTTCTCACCTTCGATGCATGAACGCCAAGTGGATGTTCCGGTTCATGCTCTTGGTGCTCGTTATCGGGGTGCACAGGACCTCGACCGCACAGGCCGGAACGCCGGAGCGGATCCAGGCCGTGCTGCACGGAACATTGAGCGGTCATCTGGCCCGGTCCCTGAGCGACCGGCTCGGCGCGCGCCCCGGCGTGCTGCTCTGTCGGATCGATCCGGCTTCGCACAATCTGCTTCTGCATGTGGATCCCTCGTTCGGCATGTCCGGCGCGGGGCTCGCGCAGTTCTTCCGCGTGCACGGCATCACGCTGCGCTGCATGCAACGTGGACCGATGAACGTGCCGTTCAGCGTACTGGACCCCCGTGCATGTGCGGATGAGGAGATGCACCGATGAAACTGCTGCGCTTCCTATCCAGGCCGGTGCTGGTCCTGTTGACAGCCGGCTCGGCCGTGGCCCAATGCACGGATTATGACATCATCGTTGGGGGAGGCACTGCTCCCGGCCAGATCCATTGGGAGCTGATGGACGCCTTCGGCAACATCGTGGCGGCCGGCGATGCGCCGGAGAACACCGGTGAGTGCCTACCGGATGGGTGCTACACGATGATCATGTACGACGATGGGAACAACGGCTGGCAGGGCGGTACCTTCTCGATCAATTACGAGAACACGTCCGTTGTGGTGGCCTCAGGCACATTGGCCAGCGGCGGCTATGGCACGACCCTCGTCGACCTGAACGGGAACTGCGGGTCGACCGGTTGCCAGGACCATTTGATCTCCGTCACCTCCGGCGCCAGCCACAACGATGTGTACTGGGAACTGGTGGACGAGTTCGGCTCCATCGTTACCAGCGGTGGCGCACCTGAGGATCAGGTGGTGTGCCTGCCGGACGGCTGCTACACCCTTTACATGTATGATGCGAACGGCGATGGATGGGAGGGTGCGGTGTGCACCATCACCGATCTCTCGACCGGTACGGTGGTGAGCTCCGGTACGCTGGCCAGCGGTGGTTACGGCACCGGTCAGGTGATAATCGGCGCGGGATGTGGATCGTGCACCTTCGTCAACATGGAGGTGACCGCCGGCAGCGCCCCCGGGGACGTGAGCTGGGACCTGTACGATGCGATCGGCAACTTCATCGCCAGCGGTGGCGCGCCTACGTTGCAGAGCCTTTGCCTGCAGCCCGGTTGCTACACCCTTTATGCCTATGACGCGATCGGCGATGGATGGAACGGGGCCCAGTACACCTTCACCGACCCGGGCACGGGAGCAGTGCTCGCCACGGGCACACTGTTGAACGCCGGCTTCGGCAGCTTCTCCATTTCCGTTGACGGCGGTTGTGGGACCGGTACGTGCGAACCGTACACCCTGACCGTGACCGGTGGCACAGCGCCAGCCGAGGTCTCGTGGAGCTTCTCAAGCATGGGGGTCACGTTCGCTTCCGGCTGGGCCGCTTCATCGGTGCAGCTATGCCTGGATACGGGCTGCTACGTGATGCAGATGTTCGATAGTGGTGGCAACGGCTGGGGAGGCGCTACCTGGACGCTGACGGATGCAGGCGGCGGGATCATGGGGTCCGGCACAATGGCGAGCGGTTCGAACCAGGTGGTGGCCGTGAGCGTCGGGTCCACCGTGCCGTGCGAGGTGCCCACTGTGGTCTCTGCAAGTGATTGCCCGCAGGCGGTGAACGTCTGCACCGATCTCAACTTCACCATCGATCCGAACGGTTGGGGAGCGATCTGGGAGGTGCCCGCGCTGGGCTCCGTGAGCAACCCCCAGTTCATGTGGGGGGATGGTGTGATGAGCCCGTGGGGCACTGACCACTACGGCTGCCTGATGGGCCAGGAGATCAACACCACCTGGATGATCGTGAACATCGCGAGCGGTGGATCCCTGGAGTTCACCTTGGGTGCCAACGGTGCGCAGGCCGGCTTTTACGATTGGGTGATGTACCCGTATACACCGGGGACCTGCGGCCAGGTGCTTGCCAATGCACTGGCTCCTGTGCGGTGCAACTGGAACTACAGCTCCACAGGCGGTACAGGTTGCGCGAGCGTTGTGCCGCCCGGCGGCTTCCCGGAGAACTATGAACCCCCGTTGACCGTCACCGCGGGGCAGCGGTACATCATCTGCTTCAGCAATTGGAGCTCCGTGTCCACGGTGGTCCCGCTCGTCTTCGGTGGCACCGCCTCCGTCAGTTGCGATCCGATCGTGCTGCCCATGGAGCTGCTCTCGTTCAGTGCCGTGCCTACGGACTGGAGCGTGGACCTGTTCTGGTCCACCGCGACCGAGGAGAACACGTCGCATTTCCGCGTGGAGCGCAGCTTGGACATGAACGACTGGTCGGTCCTGGGTGACGTGTCGGCAGCAGGCAATGCCAGCAGTGAGCACAACTACCGTTTCGAGGACCGCTCGCCGTTGGAGGCCTATGCATACTACCGCTTCGCACTTGTGGACCTGGATGGTTCGGAGAAGTTCTCGCCGGTCGTGAGGACAGAATGGGAGGCGCCCTTGTTGCATTGCTGGCCCAGTCCCAATCCCGGGTCGTTCCTGGTGGACTTGGGGACGGCGGTGGATGCATCCGTGCTGACCGTGCTTGATCAGTACGGACGGGCCGTTGCGTTCGACACCTGGCGTGAGGGCGATGATGAGGTCCGCATCGTCCTGCGTGGATGTCCGCCCGGTGTGTACACGGTGCGCGCTATGCACGATGCGAAAAGCCGGACGGGTCGCGCGGTCGTGCAGGATCCGTAGGCGCGCTTCCTGATCACTGCTCCGCCTGGCCGAAATGATCCGCGGCATGATGGTATTTTCCAGCGGATGGGCATCCGGCTTGCTGCATGACCATCCGGAGGGCTGTGCCGATACCAGCTTTTGATCACGTGGTGCCGGGTGCGTTCCGGGACCTGTTCCGCCTGCGTACGGCCAGGGCGATCAGCACGGCGGCCAACCCACCGAGGCCCCACATCACGGGACGCTGCCATGTGCTGGTCATCTCCACGGGTTCCACATCGCCGATCAGGACGAGTCCGGCCCAATAGAAGGGCAGTGCCAGTTCATCGGACGCGGCCGCCAAATGCTCCAGCTTGGCCTTGCGGAGCGCTTCGTGCTTGGGCAGCCCATCGGCCAGGTGGGCGTAGAAGCGTTCGATGATCTCCGCGGAGACCTTCTCGTCGATGGACCAAAGCGATGTGATCAGGCTCGGGCAGCCGGCGAAGGCGAAACTGTATCCCAGGGAACGCACGCCCTCACCCGCTTCGTTCATGCCCGTTCCGGTCTCGCAGGCGGTGAGCACCGCCAGTTGTGCGCGCAGGTCCAGTTCATAGATCTCGTAGGCATGCAGGTAGCCATCGGCATCCGCGTCCACGCCGGCGCCATCCTTGCTGAGCACCAGCCGCGAGTACATGGGATCGGTCGCGTTCATCTCGGCATGCGTCCCCAGGTGCAGGATGCCGAACTGCGACGCTCGTTCCCTTAATCCGCGCTCCGTGGCGAGCGATCCGAGCAGGAGTTGGGCACGCAGGGTGCTGCCCAGGCCCTCCGCGGTGCGCATCGCGAACGGCTGTCGCACATGGCGGAGGAAGTCGCGGTCCACCTGGCTGCTGTCGGTGACGCGTGCGAGGTACTCCTGCTTCAGCTCATCCGTGAAACCCGGTGCCAGGGCCAGTGCCCCCCGGGCATGGTCCTGCGCGAGCTGCGCGAACTGGAGGGCGGTCGTTGCGCTCAGCAGGTAGGCGATCGCATGGTCGTGCAGCAGCAGGTGCTCCTTGAACCCGGCAGGGGTGCCCGGTGCTGTGAGCAGGCATTCGAAGTTGAGCAGGTGGAGCGGTCCGTCGGGGATGATCAGGAGCTCGCGACCGGCGATGCGGTCGCCCAGTGGAGCCACGAGCTGCTCATGGAGCGCATGGGCCATCGTCACGTACCCTGCGACATCACGCGATGCGATGGACGTGTTCAGGGTCCGCACGCGGTCATCGAGCGCTGCGGCCTCCAGCTTCACGAGCCGGGCGCTGTCGGTGGTCAACACCAGCGCGTACAGGTTGAAGGCCGTCCGGGCGTAGACGACCAGTGCACGAGCGGGCCGCAGCAGGCGCTGGCGGACCTCTTCGGCGGTGATCGTGGTTCCGCCGTAGCGGAGCGCGAAGTAGGCGGGGTGGTCCTTCATCAACCCTTCCAGGAATGCGGCGAACGCCGCTTCGTTGGTCAGCATCGTCGCCGCGGCGTTGGCGCCTTCGTCACCGATCGAGAGCCCGGCGATGAGCTCCTGCTCCCGGGATGCGAGCGAGTCCGGAAGGCCTGCGAAGCGCAGCCCCTTGAAGGCGTTGAGGCGGCCCTTCAGCAAGGTGGACCGGCCGGCTTCGGACACGGTAAGGAAACGTTCCGCCGCCGCCTGCATGCCCAGGGCTTCGTTGGAGGCGAAGGCCACATCGATCGCCAGATCGAAGAGCCGCTTCTGTGCGGCGACAAGCAGGAGCTTGGAGGCCTCGTCCTCCACAGCGGCCTTGTTCCGCTCGAGCGCAAGGATGGCCAGGTCGATGTCCGCGTTCCATTCCTTCCATTTTCCGGCCGTGGGTGAGGGCCCGGCCAGGGTGAGCTCCGTGCGCACTTTCCAATGGATGGCGTCCGGCAGGATGTGCGGCTCCGGGAAGGCGCGCGGTAGCGCGCTCTTGCGCAAGGCTTGCGCGCGTTCGTCCACCAGTCGCAGCGCACTGACGGCATGGTTCCGGGCCGCGGTCACGTCGCCGGCCCCGAAGGCGGCCTCCGCCCGCAGCGCATCCACCTGGGCCACCTTGTGGTGCGCACTGTCGTAGATCGCGGTGTACACCTTGCGGGCCTGCTCCAGTTCCGTGAGCGCCTCGCTCCATCTTCCGGCCTTCATGTACATGGCCGCACGGCTCATGCGTGTACGTGCAAGGACCGCGTCCGTCTCCGGGATCATGGCCTTCGCACCCGCGCTCATGCTCGCCGCGAAGAGCGAATCGGCCTGTGCGAAGCGTTCCTGCCGGGCCAGGATATCGCCAAGCTTGGAAGCGGCGCGGATGTACTCTTCGCTGCGCGTGCCGAACCTGCGCTCGCAGGCGAGCAGGTAGGCCCGCTGCAGTTCTCCGGCTTTCGCCAGGTTCCCGGCGTTCAGCTCCAGATCGGCGTAGCGCTCCTTGATCGCGATCAACTGAGCGTCGTCGGGTTCGAGCACACCACTCCGGTCGCGCCACGCGAGGTCCAGCAGTTCGCGCGCCTTTCCCGGATCGCCGGCCTGGAAGTAGACCGTGGCGAGGTTCACGTAGGTGCGCGAGCGGTTCACGATGGCCTCGTCGCGCGTGAACTGGTCCGTTGCGGCCGCGATGACCCGATCGCTGTAGTGGAGGCTCTGCAGGTAGTAGGACTTCGCCCGGGCCAGGTCCCCGGCGTTCTGCCACAGCACGCCCAGGTTGCCGTAGGTGCTGACCTTGCGGACGAGGATGGCCTCGTCCGTGGCATCCCCGAGCACCTTGATGGCGCGCAGGTACTGCTCCTCCGCAGCCCGTATCCGGCCCAGGTGCCAGTAGGCGACGCCAACAGCGGTGTACGATTCGGCCCATTGGGCGGGCTTGATAGAGTCCGCCTTGGCATACACGTCCAGCGCGGCCTGGGCCCAGTAGGCGGAGCGTGCATGGTCACCGATCACACTGTGGTCGAAGGCGAGGTACTGGCGGGCCCTTCCTTTCTGTGCGATGGGCACGTCCGGGTCGGCATCGGCCACCGCCACCGCCAGCGAGTCCACGCGGGCGCACTGCTTCATCTCCCCAACATCGTAATAGGTCCAGCTCAGGTCGAAGAGCGCCTCCAGTTCGTTGTTCGCCTTGCCGCGTTCCTTCACCAGCGCGTACATGCGTTCCGCGGCGGCGGTGCCTGCGCCGGCGCCCTTCAGCTTGCGGTGGGCACGGCCGTACTTGTACAGGTACCGGTGCAAGGAATCGGCCCAGGTGGTGCCCGCTGACCCCGCGACCTGTGCATCGATCTCGCGGATCAGTTCCGGGAACCTCTGTGCTTCATAGAGCGCATTGATCCGCGCGTGGCGTGCGGTGAGGGGATCATGCTGCGCATGCAGCAGCGTGGCAAGCGCCAACAGCAGGTTGGTGAACAGCGCGCGCAGTATCATGGGCCGAGCCGGACCTTGATGGCGCGTGCGCGTTCGTTGAATACCGGATCGGCATCGAGGTCCACAGAACGTGCATTGGCGTTGTCCCCCTTCCGCACGTAGGCCAGGAAGAGGTACCAGCGCGCCTTGGCGCCGAACGCGGACCTCTCCATTCCCACAATGGAGCGCAGGTGCAGTATCGCTTCACTGGCATCATCCATGGCCAGGGCGGTGCAGCCGAGGTAATAATGAAGCGTGTCATTTCCTGGGTCGTGGTCCAGCAGTGCTCGGAACTTGTTCCGCGCTTCAGGGTAGGCGGCCTCCTTGTAGGCGACCATCGCATCGGCGAAGGCGGGGTCATCCAGTACACCCATGGCCACGGGCAACCCGGGGTCGGCCACGAAGTGCTCGGCGAACAGGCGTTCGTTCAGCGGCGTGCGCAGGGCCCACCACAGCGCACCGCCCGCCACCAGCGCCACCACAGCGGCATACTTCAGCAGGCGGGGCCAATGGCCACCGCCGGAGGCACCGCGCTCCGCGGCCGCGATCCCTTTGAGCATGCTTTCCAGGCCCCCCAGCTCCACCGCGCGGATGTGCTCGCGCTCCAGTTCCAACTCCGCCCGCAGCAGTGGATCCGCGGCGAGGCGCTGCTCAAAGGCAATGCGTTCCGCAGCGTCCATGCGTTCGAGCACATACGCCTCGATGGCCTCGAAGGTGGCTCGGTCCAATGTGCGGTCGCTCATGATGCAGCACTGTCTTCGCCGCTGATGGCGTTACGGAAGGCACGCAGTTTCATCATGCAGCGGTACTTGATGGTCCGGATGCTCTCCTCCTCCACACCCAGTTCGGCGGCGATGGTCGCCAGGTCCTTGCGCTCGAAGTAGTAGCGGTCCAGCACGGTGCGGCATTTGTCATCGAGCCTGGCATACACGCCGCGCAGGCGCACGATGCGTTCCTCGATGTCGTCCGTGACATCGGCGCCACGGTCCAGCGCACGCTCGTCATGTACCACTTTCATGTGCTTGTGCGCTGCGGACCGCACCACGTCCAGCCATTTGTTCTTCGCCACACGGTAGAGGAAACCTCCGGGGTCGGACCCCGGTACCAGACGGTCCTCCTTCACGCTGAGCCAGAGCACCGTCATCGCCTCCTGGAACATGTCCTGCGCATCGTTGGTGGTGCCGGAGTTCTGCAGCACGTACTGCCGGATCGCCGCGAAGTGCTGCTTGTAGAGCGCACGCACCACGGTCGGGTCGTTCGCGCGAAGGCCCAGTGCCCAGGTGGGCAGGGCGGACGTGCTGGCAGCGCTGGCTTCCACGGCGGCGGGGATGCGGAGCACGATAATACGGAGAACGACGCAGGTGCGGCATGGTCCGGAGGTTGACAGGGCCTGGCCTGCCCTCCGTGCACAACATCGGGGAGCGGCGGTAATGTGAACAGCGGGTGAAGGGGGATCGATGATCGTTCACATCCGGTGATGGTCCCCGATGTACTGCTGAAACCCAACATGAGAACCCCATGCGGACAAGAACACACGCCTTTTTGATCGGAAGCCTGCTGTGTGCTGGCACCATGAACGCCCAATTGCAGCGCATCGTACTTCAGGGCGATGGTCCACCACAGGTGTTCACGACGGTGGAAGCTGCCGTGGCCGCCGCCCAGCCGGACGATAAGCTCTACTTCAGTGGTGGGACCTTCACCGCACCGGCCGCGTTGACCATCAGCACGCCACTGCACTTCATCGGTGCCGGAACATCGCCGGACAGCGCGGCTGTGACGAACCCGACGATCATCGGTACGATGGCGGGCAACATCATTATCACCACAGGCGCCAGCGGCAGCACGTTCACCGGTATCCGGTTCTCAGCGGCAGGTGATCTGCAATATGGCACCAGCGCAGCGGATGATGATCCCACCGGACTGGTCTTCGAGCGGTGTTCATTCGATGGGCGCGTGATCGTGCACAACAGCACGGATGCCGGTTCTTCGAGCACCGTGTTCAACGAATGCGTTCTCCGCAGCAACCTCTATGGACTGGCGGGCACCTTGGTGAACCTGACCCGTTGCGTGCTCGACTACCAGCAAGGCACCGGTGCTGAGGTGAGCGGTTTTGACGGAGGCGCGCTGACCATGGACCACTGCATCGGTCTGGGAACACGCATCGGGAACAGCACCAACTGCATCGTCTCCAACAGCATCTTCACGCGTACTTCCGCGCCCTTCTGGCAAAGCGGCGGGATGGTGCTCACCAACAACCTCCTGGTGAGCGGGTCCCTCGTGAGCAATATGAGCCCGGGGTCCGCGGTCGGCAACGTGCTCGGAGTCGCCATCACGGACATCTTCATCAGTGAGGACAACTCCGACTTCGATTGGTACGACGACCTGCATCTGCAAGCCACGAGCGTCGGGGTGGGCATGGCCACCGACGGAACGGATGTGGGCATCCATGGCACCAGTTCGCCCTTCAAACCCGGTGGCGTGCCCTATAACCCGCACTTCCGCAGCGCCACCATCGCGCCGGCCACGGATGCCAATGGAGACCTGCCGGTGAACATCCGCGTGGCGGCCCAAACCCACTGAGCCATGCGCAGCTTGATGCTACTGTCCGCGCTCGCAGCCATGTGCGGCGCGCAGGCCCAACAGATCGACGGCTACCGCTATTGGTTCGATGACGACATCACCACCACTGTCAGCACGAGCGTTGGAGCGACGGATGAGCTTGGGCTCATCGCGAGCTGGCCGACCGGCCCGATGGATCCCGGCTTTCATCGGGTGAGCTTCCAGGTACGTGACACCAACGGCGATTGGAGCGCGCCCCAGACGCGTTACTTCACGCGTGGCCAACAAGCCATCACGGCTTATCGCTATTGGGTGAACGACAATACGGGCGCGAGCACCACAGTGAGCATCGGCCCGGACATGATGGTGGACCTCAACGGGCTTATCGATCCCGGCACACTGACGAAGGACCACAACACCGTTACCGTCCAGTTCCGCGATGCGGATGACGAATGGAGCGTGCCGCTGACCGCCCTGTTCGTGAAGAACACGGGCTTGGTGAACGGCTATGAGCACTGGATCGATGACGACATCACGAACAGGATCAGCGCCGCCATCGGACCGAACGGCGTGGTGGACCTGATCGCGGACCTGCCCACCGGAGTGCCTGCGGGGGACCACACGTTCACGATCCGCTTCAGCGGGGCCAACGGGACCTGGAGCGTGCCGCTCACCACGGCCTTCAGCAGCGATGTGAGCGTGGTGGAACTGCCAGGGGTCGCCGATCTGCTGCTCTTCCCGAACCCGGTGACCGACCAGCTCGGCCTGCGCTTGAGCAGCGACGCAGCGCGCACGCTCAAGCTGGAAGTGATGGACCTGAGCGGCGCGATCGTGAGCGACCTCAGCACCTGGAGCGTGAGCGGCACCGCTTACCGAAATTGGGATATCAGCGCGCTGGCAAGCGGCAGCTACGTGCTACGCGTGACGGGTGCGGATGGCGCCTGGACCAAACGCTTCGTGAAGCCTTGATCGTTCACATGCGGCCATCGGCTCCGATGAGCATCATACAACCACTCTCTCCCAACGAACAACCCCTTCCATGAAAGCACGGATCCACCTCATCCTTTTCTGCATTGGCCTCTTCGCAAGCACCGCCAAAGCGCAACCACCCCGCATCGTCGTTCAAGGTGGCGGAGCGCCGCTGGTGTTCAGCTCGATCAATGCTGCGCTCGCGGCCGCACAGCCCAACGATAAGGTCTACCTCAGTGGTGGGGCGTTCAACGCGCCCTCGACCCTCCTGATCGATAAGCCGCTGCACTTGTTCGGCGCAGGCATCGGCCCCGATAGCACGGTGGCGACGGGCATCACCACCATAACCACCGGCGCCGGCAATGTCATCCTCACTACCGCGGCCAGCGGGAGCACGTTCACCGGTATCATCTTCTCACCAGCTGGCAACTTCCAGTACGGGTCCACTGCGGCGGATGATGATCCCACGGACATGGTCTTTGAGCGTTGCATGTTCACCAGTCCCGTGGGCCTCGGGATCAGCGCTACCAACCCCGTTGGGCCATCGAGCTCGGACTTCCGGGAATGCGTGTTCTACTCGAACTTCAACGGCCAGGCAGGGGTCATTGCCACGTTGGAGCATTGCGTGCTCGATCTGCAACTCGGCACCGGAGCCGAGGTCAACGGATTCAGCGGTGGAGGACTGACGCTGCGCCATTGTGTCTGCATGGGTACCCGCATCGGCAACAGTAGTGGGTGCACGGTCGAGAACAGCATCTTCACACGCACTTCGGCTCCTTTCTGGCAGAGCGGTGGTGCCATCCTGATCAACAACCTGCTGGTCAGCACGGCGCTTGTGAGCAACATGACGCCGAGTCCTTCTTCCACGGGGAACGTCGTTGGTGTTGCTGCCAACAGCATCTTCATCGATGAAGTCGACAACAGCTTCACGTGGGATGATGATCTGCACCTGCAGGCAACGAGTGCGGGCGTGGGCATGGCAACGGATGGCAGCGATGTGGGCATCTACGGGTCCGCCACGCCCTTCAAGCCCGCAGGTGTCCCTTTCAACCCGCATGTCAGCAGCGCCGTCATTGGCAGCAGCACGAACGCGAACAGCGAGTTGCCGGTGAACATCACGGTGGTCGCGCAACCGAACTAGGCCATGAAGCGCTTACTGCTATTGACTGCGACGCTGGCCATGATCCAGCTGCAGGCGCAACAGATCGAGGAGTACCGGTATTGGATCAACGATGACCCCTCGGCCGTGACCGTCACCGGGATCGGCCCGAACGCACAGGTGAACCTCCTTGGCGACCTGGTGCTGCCCGCGCTCACCAAGGACTACAACACGATCACCATCCAGTTCAAGGACACCAACGATGTGTACAGCGTGCCGGTCTCACGGATCTTCAAACGGAACACCGGTGCGGTGATCGGCTACGAGTACTGGGTCGACGATGATATCGCGAACCGGGTGACCGGCACCATCACTGCGGGTGCAAGTGTGAACCTCACCGGCGACTTCCCACTCTGCCTCACAGAAGGCACGCACGTGTTCGCGATCCGCTTTGCGAGCGAGAGCGGGACCTGGTCCGTTCCGGTAACGCGGCAGTTCACCTCGTCGGCTTCGCCGGACACCGATGGTGATGGACTGTGCGACGTGCTGGACCCTTGCCCGCTGCTGGCCAATGGCGCTCCCGGCCAGAGCTGCGATGACAACGATGCATGCACGACGAACGACGTGGTGGATGCCAACTGCAACTGCGCCGGCACCTTCGCCGATGCCGACGGCGACCTCACCTGTGATGCCAACGACGGCTGCCCGAACGATCCGCTCAAGATCACGGCCGGCATCTGCGGCTGCGGTGTGAGCGATGCGGACGCCGATGGTGATCTCACCGCCGATTGCCTCGACGGTTGCCCCAGTGATCCCGATAAGATCGCCCCGGGCATCTGTGGTTGCGGCGTGTCCGATGTGGACACGGATAGCGACGGTGCCGCCGATTGCAACGATGCCTGCCCACTGCTGGCGGATCTGGTTAACGGTGATCCATGCGATGATGGAAACGCGAACACGATCAACGATGTGGTGACCAACTGCATTTGCGCCGGGACGTTGCTCGGCAACGACTGCAATGGTGTACCCGGTGGCCCCGCCCTGCCTGGCACGGCCTGCAACGACAACAATGCCTGCACCATCAACGATGTGTTCGATGCGAACTGTGTGTGCGCCGGTACGGTGCAGGACACCGACGGTGATGGCATCTGCGACCCGAATGATAGCTGTCCGAGCCTGGCCGGTCAGCAGGGCGATGCCTGCGACGACGGCAATCCGAACACGATCGACGATGTGGTCAACGCCAACTGCCAGTGCGTGGGCCAGCCGAGCGGCGGTTGCACGGAGAACCTGACGCTGAGCGTGAAGCTTGATGGCAACCCCATCGAGAACACATGGCAGCTCTGGGACGCCAGCGAGACCACCCTGCTCCAAAGCGGCGGCTTCAGCGCCGGTCAGGCGAACACCACGGTGAACGTGCCGATCTGCGTGCCGGAGGGCTGCTATCACCTGCGTGTGCTGGACAGCGGTAACGACGGCATCACGGGCGGTGGCTATGTGCTGCGCAACGCCCAGAACCGCCGCATCATCGACGCCAGCCTGGGCAGCTTCACCACGGTGAGCGAGATCGACCAGAACGCGAACCGCAGCTTCTGCGTGCCCATCGGCGCGATCAACATGCTCAGCGTGAGCTGCGACGCCAGCCGTCTGCGCACCAGCCCGGTGTACTGCAATGCCCAGCCGGGTGCCACGGGCTACCAGTTCTGGATCTACGATGCGCACGGCACCTACAACCGTCGTGTGGTCACCGCTGGTCCGACGGTGGTGCCGTCCACGCTGAACGCCAACCCGGTGCCCCTGAACGTGGACCTGAACGTCCGTGCTCGCGCTGCCGTGAACAACGTCTTCGGTGAGTTCGGTGCGGCCTGCCGGATCCGCTTCGTGCAGGCATCCAGCTTCGGCGGTCGCGCAATGGAGGAGGGGGATGTGCTGGAGGTGATCGTACCGAGCATGTCCATCTACCCGAACCCGAACCGCGATGGTCAGTTGACGGTGAACATGGACGGCCTCTACGTGGCGGACGGCGCCACCTTGGACATCGATGTGTACGACATGCTGGGCAAGCGCGTGCATGCCGAGCGTGGCACGGCCGCCGATGGTCGCATGCTGCGCACGATGGACCTGAGCGGCAGCCTGCCCGCCGGTATCTACATGGTGAACGTGACCGTGGAAGGCCTGCTCTTCACCCAGCGCCTGGTGATGCAGTAAGGGGCTTTCGGCACTCCATTCGGCACGGGGCCGCTCCGATCGGGGCGGCCCCGGTGCTTTTGCGCGTACGCGGTACCTTGGGGCCATGTGGCGTGCATTGGGGGTCGGAATACTTGGTGCATCGGCTATGGCGCTGCATGGCCAGGACTTGCGGTTTCAGCACATTACCAGGGACCACGGACTATCGGACAATGCTATCACATGCTTGTTCGAGGATACAGATGGCACATTGCTCATTGGATCGGAATCCGGCGTCGACCGGTTCGATGGCACCACTGTGCGTCGGCTCCAGGATGTGCAAGGCCACGCAACTGCCATCACACGGGATCGACAAGGGGTGCTGTGGGTGGCCACGCTCAGTTCAGGATTGGTCAGGATGGAACCTGGGGCACCAGTGCATGTATTCCCTCCCAATGATGATTCCCCAGGAGCGCTCGCCGTGGACCAGTTGACCGCACTGCACGACTTGAACGATTCGACCTTGCTCATCGGATCGCAGAACACGGTACTTGTCCTACTGGACAAACGGACCCTGCAGTTCACCTACTGGACAGGGGGTTATACGTTGGCCAATGCCCGTAAGGCTGTCAAGTCGAACGGTACAGGTGGTTGGTGCCACAGCATTGTTCCGCTGGACCAAGAGCACCTGTGGATCGGCCTTCTTCACAGTTTCAATTCCCTTCTTGTTCACCGGCGAACTGGATCCGTCACGTGGCTGGCCTTGGAAAGCGAGGGGGCGGAGTCGTACACCGCCGCCACTACCATGAACGACCGATTGCTGCTTGGAGGATGGCAGAATAGGCTGGACACACTGGTACATTGGAGATCCCTGAAGGGGGACTCCATTGTCCATCCGTTGTCAGGCATCACGTTGCCGGATGAGCCGCTCTGTTTGCTCGAATGGGACGAGCATCATGTGCTTGTGGGAACCCGAATGGCAGGCCTTGTCCTGGTGGACGTCGTAACGGGCGGTCAACGGCGCTTCGTGCGAAAGCGCACCGATGGCCATTCGCTGCCAAGTGACCGCATCCGTTGCCTGCTGAAGACCTCCAGCGGCATTATATGGGTTGGAACCTCACTGGGGTTGGCCTATCACGATCCCGGCAACTGGCGAATGCACACCATCGATCTGCGCGAGCCGTCCATGCCGGAAACGCCGGAGATCTTCTTCCATCGGATAGACCCGCTGAGCGACGGTGGGGCGCACATCTTCACCTCCGAAGGGCGTTTTACATGGCGCGGCGAAAGCGGGCGACCACCGCTTGAACGTATTGAACATGACGGCAGGAACCTTCAAGCCACAGTGAACGGAACGGACCACGACGGCACGCCGATGCTGGGCACCGAATACGGCGTGTTCAGGGCACATGCCGGTGGTTGGCGCGCCGAAGAACGCGTGCCCTACTATGCGCGGACCGGAGCCATGTACCAGGTCCGCGCGATACAAACTGATACCTTGAACGGCCGGGCTGTTCGGCTCTTTGCAACGCTGGGCAACGGAGTGAACGTGATCGACGCAAGAACGGGCGAAGACCTCGGTTTCGGGATGCCAAGGGGAATGGCTACGCGTGTGGACCGCTACCTGGTCAACAGTGCGGTACGCACCGCGGGAGGCACGTACTGGTATGCAACGAACAGCGGGATCGGAAGGTGGGACCCGGAGAACGGCACGTTGACCACCGGACTCGACGACGCGCGCAGGAATGGTGGCGACGAAGGCATGCTTCTTCCGGAAGAGAACGTGCGGCAACTTCTTTACATCAACGACACCGTATGGGCGCTAGCGGCCCACAGTGGCGTCCACGCTGTCATTGGCACAGCGTGCTCGCCTGCCATCGCTCTACCGCCCGGCGCGCGGGCTCACGGATTCACCCGGGACCGGTCAGGCCGGTTCTGGATCACCACCAACGATGGTCTTTTGCGCGGCGAGGCGTTCCGGGATCGCACCGTGCGTGTACCGATCAACGACGACCACGACATCCGGAAGCTCACGCGCGCGATCACGACACTCGCCAACGGTAGGGTGGCATTGTGCGCGGACGACCATCTGATCACCTTCGACCCCAAGGACCTGGACGTATTGCCGCTCATCCCGGAACCGGTCGTTGTGGCTGCCTACGTCGCAGACCAACGGATGCCCGTGCTGCATGGTTCGGTGGAACTGAGCTACCGCGCCAGTGTGATCGATATCGCACTGAGCGCGGTCCAGCGCGATGGGGTCAGACCATTGCTCTTCCAATACAGGCTCGATGGCGTGGAGAACGCCTGGCGCACGGCACGGCCGGTGGAGCAATTGCACTACGCCGGCGTTCCGGTCGGCGTGCACGTCTTGCTGGTCCGCGTAGTGGACGCATTCGGCCGCATCGGCCCGGAATACCGGGTGCTCACCATCGCCGTGGCGGCACCCTTCTGGCAGGCCTGGTGGTTCTACGCGAGCATAGCAGCGGCAGTGAGCATGGCCACTTATGCCTGGTCGCGCTACCGCATCGCGCAGGCCATGAAGTTGCAGACCGTCCGCAACCGCATTGCCAGTGACCTGCACGATGAGGTGGGCTCATCGCTCAGCAGCATCACCATCGGAAGTCAGCTGGCCGCTTCCCTCTCGCCCACGGAGAATGAACAGCTTCACCATCTACTGGCGCGCATCGGCGAAACCAGTGCCGAAAGCTTGCGCAGCATCAGCGATATCGTGTGGGCCATCGATCCAAAGAACGACGAAGGCGAGGCGCTCGTGAACCGCATGAGAAGGATCGCAAGCGAGTTGCTGGAGACCAAAGGCATCGATGTATCGTTCAACGTGAGCGGGGGGGTTGAAGAGCTACAACTGCCTATGAACGCGCGCAAAGAACTGGTGCTGTTGTACAAGGAGGCCGTGCACAACGCCAGCAAATACAGTGGCGCAAACACTGTCCAGGTATCGTTGCACCAGCGGAACGGCACGCTGAACCTCAGCGTGAAGGACGATGGTAGGGGCTTCGACCCGGCGTTGCACCTTGACGGGCATGGGCTGGGCAGCATGGCGCGCCGTGCAGCCCAACTGGGCGGGCGTTTCACCTTGACCAGCGCACCCGGCATGGGCGTGCTCGTGGGTGTGGAAGTTGACGTCACGAGAATTCGGGACTAGCCCATCGTTCGGCACCCTGTTATTTCGTGGACCGGCCCATGAACCCCATCCGAGTCATAGCGTTCGACGACAACAAGGACCTGCGCGACATGTTCCGCCTGTTGGTGGACGCCCAGGCCGACATGGTGTGCGTGGCGGTACACCCCGACCTGTCGCAGCTCATGCGCGACATCGATGCCGCACGACCGGATGTGATCGTGATGGACATCCAACTGCCGGGCATGAACGGCATCGATGGCGTGCGCGCCATCAAAGCGCGGCATCCGGGTGCGCGTATCCTCATGCAAACGGTATTCGACGATGAAGACAAGGTCTTCGATGCCATTTGTGCGGGGGCAAGCGGTTACATCCTGAAGACAGCGCCAGTAGAGGAGATCACCAAAGCCATCCGTGCCGTTCATGCTGGTGGGGCGCCCATGACCCCGGCCATCGCTATGAAGGTGCTGTCGCGTTTCAGGGCGAACGAAACGGCCACCAGTGCGGAGCACTACGGCCTGAGCGATCGGGAAAAGGAAGTGTTGACGCTACTGGTGCGAGGCCGCAGCTACAAGATGATCGCCGAGGAGCTTGGCATCAGCTACCACACCGTGGACAGCCACATGCGCAAGATCTACGACAAGTTGCACGTGCACAGCAACGCCGAAGCGGTGAGCAAGGCCCTCAGCCGGCGGATCGTATAGAACATCCTGGCGACGACCCTGGATGAAGTGCGCGGAGCGTTCACTTCATGATCAGGCTGCAAGGCGACGCTTGCTCACGAGTATTCGTGATTGATTCGTTTTCGTCGATCCCGTCGTTTTGTCCGACCTAAACCCGACCCTATGAGACGTAGGACATTCTCCATCTTGCTCGCGGCCGCATGTTGTATGCCGCTGGGTGCTTCCGCTCAATCCGAGAACGAACCGAACGACAACACCGGACAGGCCAACCCCCTCACCCTGGGCACGGCACGCACCGGCGACATTGGCGGTGCTCCTTGCGCAAGCGGTTCCAGCGACGATTTTTATGTGGTCACGCTGCCGAACGATTGTGCCATCAGCATTACGAACGACGTCAGCGCTACGGCTGCTGGTACCATTCGCGTGTACGCGTACAACAGCGGAGGCGGTCTGATCTTCAGCGATGATTTCTCCACGGGCGCGGGTGGGGCCGCCAACAGCAGCACCGCTACACGCACATGCATGGGAGCGGGTACGTACTACTTCCAGCTACAGCGACTTACCGGTGATTGCTACTCCTACTCGTTCACTGTAACGACCACCGCACCGATCTACGCGAACGATCTGGAGCCCAACAACAGTATCGGGAATGCGGACGCGAACCCCGTATTAGCGGCGAACACCCCCACTGACGGGCGCCTCAACTTCTCCTATCAGGGTTCCGATAACAACGACTACTACCGCATCCAAACTTCCGGCGATGGTGACGTGACCTTCACGTTGAGCGCCGAGAACGTGGCCGGGGGTACTGTGCGTGCATACATCTACAACGGCGGCGGCGGGCAGATCAACTCCTTCGATGCTGCTGTGGGCGCGAACTCCATACCCGTGAACACCACCGCCACGTTCAACTGTTACGGACAGGGCACCTACTACGTGCTCCTCCAGAGCATCGTTGGTTGCGGGATCAGTTACCAATTGAGCTACTCGTTGACGCCGACGGTCTTTGCCAACGACATCGAAGCGAACAACACCTTGGCTACTGCGTTGGCGCTCGGCCACAACAGCTACAGCGAAGGTCACCTGAATTTCTCGCAATACGGCGACAACAACGACTACTATGCGCTCACTACCCCCGTTGAAGGCACGATCACGGTGCAGATGATCGCCGAGAACGCAGGAGGCGGTACGGTTCGTGTTTACCTCTTCGAGGGCAGCGGTGGGCAGATCAACTCCTTCGACGCCCCCGCAGGCGCCAACCATGATGACGATACCACCAGCGCTTCCTTCGATTGTTACGGCCAGGGCAACTACTACATCCTGGTGCAGAGCATTGGTGGTTGCGGTATTAGCTACAAGCTGAAGTACCTAAGCACAGGCGCTGTGTACACGAACGATGCGGAGCCCAACAATACACTCGGACAAGCCTTGGGTAATGGCGTGCTTGCGCACAACACGTTCACGCAGGGCCACATCAACTTCAATTACTACGGCGACAACAACGACTACTACTACCTGCAAACGCCGGGTGAAGGGACTATGCGACTTACCATGATCGCGGAGCGCGTACCTGGCACGGCGGGCACCCTGCGCACATATGTATTCAACAGCGGCGGCGGACAGATCAATTCGTTCGACGCCAGCGCGGGTGGCAGCAATGACGACGACACCACCGTAGTGGAGTTCGAATGCTACGGCCAGGGCGACTACTACCTTCTTGTACAGAGCATCGGCGGTTGTGGGATCAGCTACAAGCTGAAGTACGAGACCGTGCCCGCGGTGTATGCGAACGATGCGGAACCGAACAACTCCTTCGGCACTGCCCTGCCACTGTCGGTCGCCTCATTCGCCGAGGGCCACATCAACTTCAACCATTTTGGCGATAACGACGACCGCTATGTCTTCACCACGGCTGACGACGGGCAGGTGAACTTGAGCATGATCGCCGAACGAACGCCCGCATCCGCAGGAACGCTGCGCATTTACGTATTCAATAGCGGCGGAGGCCAGATCACCAGCTTCGATGCTGTTGCAGGCGGCAGCAACGACGATGACACCACGAACGTGACCTTCTCCTGCTATGGTGGTGGCCTGTACTACTTGCTCGTGCAGAGCATTGGCGGCTGTGGCATCAGTTACAAGGTGGGTTACACCCTTACCGCGCCTGTCTTCGGCAACGATGTTGAACCGAACAACACCTTGGGCACGGCAGTCGTCCTCAATCCTGATTCTTCAAATGCCGCCGGGCACTTGAACTTCAATTACTACAGTGATAACAGCGACTACTATCGCGTGAACCTCGCCGCTGCCGGCAGCATCCAGTTCGATTTCTCCGCGGAAGCCGCAACGTCCACTACGGTACGCCTCTATCTGTTCAACAGTGGCGGTGGACAGGTCACCTCGCAGGATGCTGCGGTCGGCGGATCGAACGTGCCTTCCATCACCCCCATCAGTTTCGGTCCCTATCCTGCCGACACTTACCACATCCTGGTGCAGAGTCTGGGTGGTTGCGGCATCAGTTACCGCTTTAACTGCAACGATGCCGACAACGACGGCACTTGTAACTTCTTCGACCTCTGCCCCGGCGGCCCGGAACCCGGCACGCCCTGCGATGATGGAAGCGCGTGCACGGTAGGCGATGTGATCACGCTCGGATGTGCGTGCGCAGGTGAAGCTATCCTGTGCAACGACAATGATCCGTGCACCACCGATAGTTGCAACCCGCTCTTGGGTTGTGTGTTCACGCCTTCGCCTGATACTGACAACGACGGCACCTGCGACCTGACCGATGGTTGCCCCACCGACGCCAACAAGACCAGCCCGGGCAATTGCGGCTGCGGGAACCCTGAGCCTGGTGCCACGTGCGATGATGGCAATGTGCTCACCATCAATGATGTGATCGGCGCGAACTGCCAATGTGCTGGGGTTCCGGTGAGCTGTACGGTGAACGGCGACTGCAACGACAACGATCCGTGCACCAGCGATACCTGCGACAACAACGTGTGTGTGTTCACCCCCTTGCCCGATGGTGATGGCGATGGCACCTGCGATGCACAGGACGGCTGCCCTGCCGATCCGAACAAGACCGCACCTGGTATCTGTGGCTGCGGCGTGAGCGATGCCGACTCCGACAGCGACGGCACGGCCGATTGCACCGACGGTTGCCCTGCCGATCCGAACAAGATCGCGCCTGGCATCTGCGGCTGCGGCGTGAGCGATGCGGACACGGATGTCGATGGCCTCGCGGATTGCAACGACAACTGCCCGAACCTGGCCGGTGTGCAGGGTGATGCCTGCGATGATGGCAACCCGAACACGATCAATGACGTGATCAGTGTCACCTGCCAGTGCGCTGGCACCCCGATCGGTGGTTGCACGGAGAACCTGACGCTGAGCGTGAAGCTCGATGGCAACCCCACCGAGAACACGTGGCAGCTTTGGGATGCCAGCGAGACCACCCTGCTCCAAAGCGGTGGCTTCACGGCCGGTCAGGCGAACACCACGGTGAACGTGCCCATCTGCGTGCCGGTGGGTTGCTACCACCTGCGTGTGCTGGACAGCGGCAACAATGGCATCACCGGTGGTGGTTACGTGCTGCGAAACGCCCAGAACCGCCGCATCATCGACGCCAGCCTGGGTAGCTTCACTTCGTTGAGCGAGATCGACCAGAACGTGAACCGCAACTTCTGTGTGCCGATCGGCGCGATCAACATGCTCGGCGTGAGCTGCGATGCCAGCCGCCTGCGCACCAGCCCGGTGTACTGCAACGCGCAGCCCGGTGCCACCGGCTACCAGTTCTGGATCTACGATGCGCACGGCACCTACAACCGTCGCGTGGTCACCGCCGGGCCTTCCTTGGTGCCCTCGACGCTCAACACGAATCCGGTGCCGCTGAACGTGGACCTGAACGTGCGCGCCCGCGTTGCGCTGAACAATGTGTTCGGCGAGTTCGGTGCCGCCTGCCGCATCCGCTTCGTGCAATCGTCCAGCTTCGGCGAGCGCGAGATGGAAGAGGGTGATGTGATGGAGGTGGTCGTGCCCAGCATGTCCCTCTACCCGAACCCGAACCGCGATGGTCAGCTCACGGTGAACGTGGACGGCCTCTACGTGGAGGACGGCACCACCCTGGACATCGATGTGTACGACATGCTCGGCAAGCGCGTGCACGCTGAGCGTGGCACGGCCAGCGAAGGCCGCATGCTCCGCACGATGGACCTGAGCGGCAGCCTGCCCGCCGGCATCTATATGGTGAACGTGACCGTGGAAGGTCAGCTCTTCACCCAGCGCCTGGTGATGCAGTAGGACCGGTCGAGGACCGATCGGCACGGGGCCGCTCCGCAAGGGGCGGCCCCAAGCGTTTCCGGCCCCTTAGCCTTTCCGGACCGGGACATGGTGGTCGGAACGCCGACTTTCTTATCTTCCAGCCATGTTCCCGAGGATGATCGCCAGCTTCGCCTTGCTTTTGGCGTTCGTGTCCAGTGCTTCCGCACAAGCGCCCTCCCAGGTGCATCTGGTCCAGGGCGTGGTGCACGGGATCCGCTCCGATGTGTTGGGCCGTGCGCTGGACGCCGACCTCCGGGCGCTGGAGGGCGTGCTGGTCTGCCGCTTCGACCGGAACAACCGGAACCTGTATGTGGAGGTCGGCGCGGATTCGCCGATGGATGAGCAAAGCGTGCGCGATGTGGTGGAGACCCATGGCGGAACGCTGACCTGCTATCAACGCCTGCCTTTTGGCGCCCAGCCCTTCCGGCTGTTGGACCCCCGGCATTGCACCCAGGCACCAGCGGTACGATGAAGGCCCTGCTGCGCATCGGTCTTTGGCTGCTGGCCTTCCCGCTCCTGAACGCCGTGAACGCGCAGTGTACCAATTACACCATCACCGTGGGTGGGGGTACGTTCGACTACGAGATCGACTGGGAGCTGGTGAACGATCAGGGGATCACCGTGGCCAGTGGCGTGGCCCCGCAGACGGTGAACGTCTGCCTGCCCAATGGGTGCTATACCATGTACATGTACGACCTGTTCGGCGATGGCTGGAACGGGGCATCCTTCGTTGTGCGCGTGCTTCCAGGGAACACCATTGTGAGCAGTGGCACACTGAACAGCGGCTCCTTCGGCACGGCGCAGGTGAACCTGGGGGGAGGCTGTGGCGGAGCCAATTGCTCCAACTACACGATGACCGTTTCCGGTGGGGCATATCCGCTCGAGGTCAGTTGGAACCTGATCCAGGGAGCACTGATCGTAGGCACCGGCTTCGCACCGTCCTCGCAGATCCTTTGCCTGGACACCGGCTGTTTCGTGATGCAGCTCTTCGACAGCTTCGGTGACGGCTGGAACGGGGCCACATGGACGTTGACCAACAGCGGCGGCAGCGTGGTCGGCACGGGCACGCTCGCCACCGGTAGCATCGGCCAGCAGGTGATCGACCTCAGCCCCACCACCAGCTGCACCGTCTCCGGTCCCGTTACCGCGAGCGATTGCCCCCAGGCGGTGAACATCTGTACCAACTACAACTGGTCCATCGACCCCAGCGGCATCGGTACGTTGAACGAGATCCCACCGCTCGGGTCATTGGGCAATCCGGACCTGCTCGGGAGCGATCTGTTGCCGAGCGCATGGGGTACGGACAATTGGGGCTGCCTGCGCAACAACGAACTGAACAGCACCTGGATGATCATCAACATCTCCGGCAGCGGCTCGTTGGAGTTCACCTTCGGCGGGCTTGGCAGCCAGGCCGGGTTCTATGATTGGATCATGTATCCGTACAACTCGGGGACATGCTCGGCCATCATGTCCAATGCTGTGGCCCCTGTGCGCTGCAATTGGAACGGCGTGGCCACCGGTGGTACGGGCCTGGCCGCCACCGTGCCGCCCGGTGGCGATCCGACCAACTTCGAACCACCGCTCAATGTCCTGGCCGGTCAGCAGTACGTGATCTGCTTCAGCAACTGGAGCTCGGTGACCACGCTGGTGCCCTTGGAGTTCGGGGGCACGGCCACGGTGAGCTGCGAGCCCATCGTGCTGCCATTGGAACTGGTGTCCTTCGTCGCGGAGCAGGACCGGTCGAGCATGCTGCTGCACTGGCGCACGGCCACCGAGCAGCACACCGATCATTTCGTCGTGGAGCGCTCCAATGGCGACAATACCTGGACGGAGCTCGGCACGCAGCCTTCCGCCGGCAACAGCTCGAGCGGCATCCTGTACCGCTTCGTGGACCGCTCTCCGCCGGAAGGGCATATGTACTACCGGTTGCGCATGGTGGACCAGGACGGCAGCCACACCTGGTCGCCCACGGTGCATGGGTTCTTCCGTTCACTTGCACCGGCGGTGTACCCGAACCCAGCATCGGGCCTGTTCCACGTTCGGGCCGGGCAGGGTGCCCTTCAGGTGCTCGATGCGCTCGGACGCACCGTGCGGCACGAGATCACGGGTCGCCAGGGCGATGCCGTTCAGGTATGGCTTCCGGAGGCGGCCCCGGGTTGCTACATGATCCGGGTGGGTGGACCGGACGGGCGGGTGGAGCATGTGGTGCTCCGCTGATACGCTTCAGGCCCGATCCCGTGTATCGATGATGATCGTCACGGGACCATCGTTCACGAGCGCCACCTGCATGTCCGCGCCGAACTCGCCCGTGCGCACGGGGCGCTGCAAAAGCTCGGACAGCATCTGCTTCGCGCGCAGGTAGTAGGGAACGGCCTCCTCGGGGCGCGCGGCCTTGATGTAGCTGGGGCGGTTGCCCTTCGCCGTGAGCGCGTGCAGGGTGAACTGGCTCACCAGCAGCAGTTCGCCCCCCGCCTCGTTGATGTCGCGGTTCATCACACCTTCCGCATCGGGGAAGATGCGCAAGCGGGCGATCTTGCCGCAGAGCCATTCCAGGTCGTCCGCGGTATCGCCCACGGCCACGCCCAGCAGCACCAGCAGGCCGTGGTGGATGCGCGCATGCTCCGCACCCCCGATGCTGACGGAGGCCTCCGAAACGCGTTGGATCACCGCGCGCATGTCAGTAGGCGTTCTCCTGCAGGTACAGCGTCTTACGTCCGGCCTTGAGCGAGTCCACCTTGCCGGTGACCGCGTCCAGCCAGGTGCCGTACATGGCGTTGGGGAGCAATACGAAGCGCTCGCGCAGGCTGTCGCCCAGGCTGGCCGCCACGTCACGGCCCATGTTGGTGCTGCGGTCCTTGAAGCGTTCGTCGTAGTCGCGGAGCTGATCGCCCACAAGGAGCACCACGTGGTGCGTGGCGGCCACCCGCGCACGCCGTTTGCTCTTGTCGCTCTCGCCGCCCTCCATGCACAGCACATGCTCCTCGTCGGCGAAGGGGAAGCGCAGCTCGAACAGGTTCTTCACCGTGGCATTGCGCTCCTCGGCGCTGCGGTTGGTGATGTAGAACACCGCGCAACCCCGATCGGCCGCATGGCGCAGGAAGTCCAATGCGCCCGGCACCGGCCGCGCAGCGCCCATCAACACCCAGTCGTGCCAGGTCTCCGGGCTGAAACCGCGGCCCAGCAGGGCGTTCTTCACCTGGTAGGGGGAATTGTCCAGCACCGTCTCATCCACGTCCACGATCACCGCGGGCGGCAGGGTGTGCGGGCGCGCAAGCCCCGCGTCCAGGCGCATGCGCGCCAGCTCGTAGCATTGCTCGTACAATCGGGCGCATTCCGCGCTGGCGTGCTGGTAGATGGCCGCGTCCGTGTTCTGTACGGCCAGCCGCTGCTGCCATTCAGCATACACGGGCGGCGTTGGCGGCGGTACATGGGTCACGGGTCGGTGACCGCCACAGGCCGCCAGGGCCAGCGCGGCGATCACCAGGATACGGGCCGGGTATGGGGATGAGCACACCATGCGGATGCGGATCTCAATCGATGCGGTAAGGGTTCTCGTCGTCCACGCCGTTCACCATGTCGCAGTAGCTCACATACCGGCTTTCGGCGATGCGCCCGTCCTCCACGGCGGCCTTCACCGCGCAGCCGGGCTCGTTCATGTGCTTGCAGTCGTTGAAGCGGCAGTCGTTCTTCAGGCGGAACATCTCGGGGAACTGGTCCACGATCTCCTCGGGCCGCATGTCCACCAGGCCGAAGCCCTTGATGCCGGGCGTGTCGATGATGAAGGTGGGTGTCGCTGGCCGCTGGCTACTGGTTGCTGGCCCATCTCCGAAAGGGCCAGTAGCCAGCGGCCAGGAGCCAGCAGCGGGGCTCAGTTCGAACATCTCCGCATACGTCGTGGTGTGCTGACCCTTCTCGCTGGCCTCGCTCACCTCGAAGGTGGGCAGCTCCAGGCCGGGTGCGATCGCGTTGATCAGGGTGCTCTTGCCCACGCCGCTGTGGCCGGCCACCAGCGTCACCTTGCCCGCGAGGAGGGCCTTCACTTCCTCGATGCCGATGCCCTTCACCGCGGAAGTGATCACCGTGCGGTACCCGGCTGACCGATACGTGTCCTCGTACTCCGCGAGCAGGTCCAGCTCCTCCTCCGTGTAGCTGTCCACCTTGTTGAAGACCACGATGCTGGGCACGCGGTAGGCCTCCGCCGTCACCAGGAAGCGATCGATGAAGCCGTAGGAGGTGCGGGGCCGCGCCAGCGTCACCAGCAGCAGCGCCTGGTCCAGGTTGGCCGCCAGCACATGCTTGTGGTGGCTCAGGTTCACGCTGCGCCGAACAATGTAGTTGGTGCGGTCGTGCAGCTCGGTGATCGCGCCCACCAGTTCGTTGCCCACGTGTTGTGCGGCCGGCTGGAACTCCACACGGTCGCCGACCGCCACGGGGTTGGTGCTTTTCCACCCCTTGATGCGCAGGTTCCCCTTGGCCACGCAGGTGTGCAACGTGCCATCGGCAGCGCGCACCACGTAGCGGCTTCCGGTGGACCGCATCACATGGCCGGTGGGCATGGGACAAAGATGGTGGGTTCAGGTGCCCATGTGCCCATATGCGCATGTCGCCTTGTGTCCATGCGGCCATGTGCCCGCTGTGGCGGGAGCAGCTGCTGGGATCGAGCGGTGTGATCGTTGAAGACGAAGCTGTGAAGTGTGAAGTAGTGCACCGCGCCGCTAGCATCTCCGTGTTCGCCAGTTGCACTGAATGCTCATGAGATCATCGGTGGCGCGGCCGCACAGGGAGGCCACAAGTGCACCCGGGCACATGCTACTTTCGCCGCATGTCCATCTCCGTCCGCCAGGTGAGTAAGCTGTACGGTGCCCAGAAGGCGCTGGACGACGTTTCCTTCGAGATCGGCAAAGGCGAGGTGGTGGGCTTCCTGGGCCCCAACGGTGCCGGCAAGAGCACCATGATGAAGGTGCTCACCTGCTACATCCCGCAGACCAGTGGGGAGGCCACCGTGTGCGGCTTCGATGTGCGGGAGGCGGGCATGGAGGTCCGGCGCCGCGTGGGCTACCTGCCCGAGCACAATCCGCTGTACCTGGAGATGTACGTGCGCGAGTACCTCGAGTTCGTGGGCGGCATCTACAAGCTGAAGGGTGTGCGCGACCGGGTGAAGGAGATGGTGGCGGCCGTGGGGCTGGAGCGGGAGCAGCACAAGAAGATCGGGCAACTGAGCCGCGGCTATCGCCAGCGCGTGGGACTGGCGCAGGCCATGATCCACGATCCCGAGGTGCTCATCCTGGACGAGCCCACCAGCGGCCTGGACCCCAACCAGCTGGAGGAGATCCGAGGGCTGATCAAGCGGCTGGGGCAGGAGAAGACGGTGATGCTGAGCACGCACATCATGCAGGAGGTGGAGGCCATCTGCTCGCGGGTCATCATCATCGATCGCGGACGCATCGTGGCGGACGACCGGGCGGATCAGCTCCGCAGCGCCGGCCTGGCCCGCGAGGCCGTGGTGGTGGAGTTCGATGCGGAGGTGCCCGCCAACGAGCTGCGCAACATCCCGGGTGTGCAGCATGTCTCCCGTACCGACGAGCGTTCCTGGGCCCTGGGCTTCGACCCGGCCCACGATGTGCGCCCCGCCGTGTTCGAGTTCGCCGTGCGGAAGGGCATCAAGGTGCTCACCCTGCGCAAGGCCGAGCGTGGCCTGGAGGAGGTGTTCAAGGAGCTCACGCGCGGATGAGCGGGGATGCAGGCGGAACGGAGCCATCGGACGACCTCCGCAGGCAGTTGCGGGAGGCCACGGCCCGGCCGCTGATGACCCCCGCTCTTCGCCGGCGCAAGCTCATGCTGTGGGTGTTCCGCCAGGTGGTGCTGGTGCTGCTGGCCTGGTGGTTCTGGGAGCACGCGTGGATGCGTTGGGCCTTCGGCATCGGCGTGGCTTTCGCCGCGATCAACCTGTTCCTGATCCTCTTCGCGCAGCGCCTGCTCGATGCCCGCATGCGCCGCGCGGAACAGCGCATCGATCACCTGGAACGGACGCTCCGCGGAGCGGACGGGCACAATGCCGCAGGGGATTGAGCGTTCCACCGCAGCCCATGCACCCACTGCGCCGCCGCATCCTGCCCCTGCTGCTGCATCCGCGGCTGTTCGCGGGGGCGGTGCTGGTGGTGGTGCTCTTCCTGTTGCTGCAGGATGGTTTCTACACGATGGACGGCTGGGCGCACCTGGCCAACGCGCAGCTGCTGCGCGAGGTGCTCAAGGACCGTTCCTGGCTGGAGGGCTTCGTGCAGCTGAACGCGGCGCCCGTGCCCAACTGGGGTGGCCATGTGGTGCTTGCATCGCTGCTGGCCGTGTTCCCGCCTTTCCTGGCCGAGAAGCTGCATTGGGCCCTGCTCTTCGCCGCGCTCGCCTTCGGTGCCCGCCGCTACCTGCGCACCTGGATGCCCCATCCGGACGCGCCGGCCCTGCTGCTGTTGCCCGTGCTGCTGGGGCAGCTTTTCGTGCTCGGCTTCTACAACTTCCTCTGGGGCGTGGCGGTGTCGCTCTGGTGCGCGGCTTGGTGGGGCGGTGCGCGGCGCAGTGGGAGCGGCAACTGGGCGGGGCTCTTTGCGGCCACGGTGCTCGTGTGGTGCTGCCATGGTTCGTGCGTGCCGTTCCTGCTGGTGCTCGTGCTCGCCTCGGAGCTGCGGATGACCACCCCGGCCGTGTGGTGGCGCATGGGGGGCGTGGGGCTCGCGTTCGTGCCGGCCTTCACAGCGTTGGCGCTGTTCGATCACCGGCAACAGGTGGAGGGGGAGCCGATGATGCCTGCGGAAGGGGTGCGCACCATCGTTCAACTGCAATGGAGCGTGTGGTACGATGCGCAGCGCGAAGTGCTTCTGACGGCCGTGCTGGGAGCCGCCTTGGTCCTTGCGGTGGTGATGGCCGCGCGGCACCGCACGGAGGCGGGACGGCGTGCATGGCCCTTGCTGGCGGCGGCCGGAACCCTGCTGCTGGCCGGCTTCATCGTGCCGGACGATCTGGGGTACGCGAGCTACATAGGCCTGCGCATCGCCACACTGGCCATGCTCGTGCTGGTGCTGTGGGCCCTGGCGGCCATGCCCCAGCGCCCTTGGGCCTTCGCCGTGCTGAGCGCGCTGGCGCTGTGCGTGGTGGCGGGGCGGCTGGTGCTGGCCGCGCGCGAGGGGCGCCAGGCGCTGCCCGAGCGGGAGGTGGTGGAGCATGCCGCGCGCACCATGCGGCCCGGCGATCTGGTGCTGCCCATCTGGCGCGACGACCGCTGGAACATGCAGCACCGTGTGGATGTGCTCGGGGCCACCGTGCCGCTGCGTGTGCTGGAGAACTATGAATGCACGAAGGGCTACTTCCCCTTGGTGTGGTCGCCGGAGCTGCCTCCCGCTTTCCGGGCGCAGGTCGGCTATGCCGATGATCGCCTCGATGGCATGCGGAGGCACCTGCGGGCCGGAAGTGCGCCGCAGGTCGATCACATCGTGCTGATGGGACCGCAGGCCGGTACGGAGGAGGAAGCGGTCCGGGCCCTGTTGGCCACCGCGGACAGCCTGGGGTACGTGAGCTCCTTCGCGGAACGGGACGTGCGGGTGTGGTCGCGCGGGCGCTGACAGGTCGCGGTTGGTGAATGGCCGGCCGTGCCGGGGCGATCATTCCCCCGGAACCCCTTCCTTTGCGCCGCGAAAAACGATCCGATGCCGTACCTCTTCACCTCCGAGTCCGTCAGCGAAGGCCACCCCGACAAGGTCGCCGACCAGATCAGCGATGCCCTCATCGACCACTTCCTCGCGTTCGACCCGCAGAGCAAAGTGGCCTGCGAAACCCTGGTGACCACCGGACAGGTGGTGCTGGCCGGCGAGGTGAAGAGCAAGGCCTATCTGGACGTGCAGCAGATCGCCCGCGAGGTGATCGAGCGCATCGGGTACACCAAGAGCGAGTACATGTTCGAGGCGCACAGCTGCGGCGTGCTGAGCGCGATCCATGAGCAAAGCCCGGACATCAACCAGGGCGTGGAGCGCAGGAAGCCGGAGGAGCAGGGTGCCGGCGACCAGGGCATGATGTTCGGCTATGCCTGCCGCGATACGGACAACTTCATGCCGCTGCCGCTGGAGATCAGCCACCTGCTTCTGCGCGAGCTCGCCGCCATCCGCCGCGAGAAGAACAGCCCGATGCCCTACCTCCGCCCCGACGCGAAGAGCCAGGTGACCATCGAGTACAGCGACGACCACAAGCCCCTGCGCATCGATGCCATCGTGGTGAGCACCCAGCACGACGACTTCGACAAGGAGGCCGCCATGCTCGCCAAGATCAAGAAGGACGTCATCGGCATCCTGATCCCCCGCGTGATGAAGAAGCTGCCGAAGCGGGTGCAGGCGCTCTTCGGCAAGGACATCGCCTACCACATCAACCCCACCGGCAAGTTCGTGATCGGCGGCCCCCACGGCGACACCGGTCTCACCGGCCGCAAGATCATCGTGGACACCTACGGCGGCAAGGGTGCGCACGGTGGCGGTGCCTTCAGCGGCAAGGACCCCAGCAAGGTGGACCGCAGTGCGGCCTATGCGGCGCGCCACGTGGCCAAGCACCTGGTGGCGGCCGGCGTGTGCGACGAGTGCCTCGTGCAGGTGGCCTACGCCATCGGCGTGGCGAAGCCCGTCGGCTTCTATGTGAACACCTACGGAACGAGCAAGGTGCACCTGAGCGACGGCGAGATCGCCAAGCGCATCAGCAACCTGAAGGAGTTCGACATGCGGCCGTACTTCATCGAGCAGCGCTTCGCGCTCCGTACACCCATCTACAGCGAGACCGCCAGCTACGGGCACATGGGCCGCGAGAGCAAGGTGGTGACGAAGACCTTCAACAACGCCGGGCAAAAGGCCAGCGTGAAGGTGAAGTTGTTCCCCTGGGAGGAGCTGAACGCGGTGAACGTGGTGAAGAAAGCGTTCGAGCTCTAGGGAGAGGCGAGAGATGAGAGCCGAGAGACGAGGGCAGCTATGAAGCTGTCTCCTCTCGTCTCTCGGCTCTCATCCCTAACGAAGGAACCAAGGCGTTGTCAGGTTGAACCAAAGGCCCAAGAGTGCCATGGCGCCGGGGATCTTGCCCCAGCCTTTCGACTTGTGGTTGATGTAGGTACGGATCAGGCGCCCGACCTCATCTTGAAGGCTCAACATGTGAGCGATCGTCTCATCGGGAAAGTAACCTCTACGCCGTGCGAGTATCAGCATTGAGCAGACTTCGTTGCAAGAGCCCTTGGCGATCCATAGATACTTCAGCTGATGAGCGGTGGTCGGCATCTCATAGCCTTCCGCGAGGTTGTTGCAGATGGAAAGGGCCGCACGGAACAACTGATCGCGGAAACCCCAATTCTTGTTCTCCGAGAGAACCTTATCGATCGCGACGTTCAGGTCCATCGCACGTTGCCAAGCGAGCGCGTCCTCAAAGCTGCGAAGAGCCATCAGATCAGGGTATTGTTCAGCACAATGCTAGCCAAGATCGGCAATTGTCCCCCTTGGACATGCCTCGCATCAGCTCTCGTCTCTCACCTCTCACCTCTCACCCTCTCGGAACCGCGTACATCTTAACCTCCGCGTCCGTGATCTCCTTGTCGCTCAGGATCACCAGCCGCTCGATCACGTTCCGCAGCTCGCGCACATTGCCCGTCCACGGCAGCTTCTGCAGCTCCTTCACGGCCTTGTCGCTGATCTTCTTCGGCGCGATGCCCTGCTCGTTGCACACCAATTGGATGAAGTGCTCGGCCAGCAAGGGGATGTCCTCCAGGCGGTCCTTCAAGGCGGGCACGTGGATGGGGATCACGCTCAGGCGGTGGTAGAGGTCCTCGCGGAAGTTGCCCGCCTCGATCTCCTTGCGCAGGTCCTTGTTGGTGGCGGCCACCACGCGCACGTTCACCTTGATGTCCTTGTCACCGCCAACGCGCGTGATGCGGTTCTCCTGCAGGGCCCGCAACACTTTCGCCTGGGCGCTGGCGCTCATGTCGCCGATCTCGTCCAGGAAGAGCGTGCCGCCATCAGCCAGCTCGAACTTGCCCTTGCGCTGCGCGATGGCGCTGGTGAAGGAGCCCTTTTCGTGGCCGAAGAGCTCGCTCTCGATCAGTTCACTGGGGATCGCGGCGCAGTTCACCTCGATGAAGGGGCCTGAAGCGCGTGCGCTCTTCTCGTGGATCATGCGCGCCACGCCCTCCTTGCCCGCGCCGTTGCCGCCGGTGATCAGCACGCGCGCATCGCTCGGCGCCACCTTCTCGATCATCGTACGGATCTCGTTCAGCGCCTTGCTCTCGCCGATCATCCGTTGGCCACCGGTCTTCTCCTTCTGCACCTTCTGGCGCAGCGTCTTCGTCTCCTGCATCAGGTTGCCGCGGTCCAGGGCGTTGCGCACGGCCACCAGGATGCGGCTGATGTTCGGCGGTTTCTCGATGAAGTCGAAGGCGCCCTTCTTCAGCGCGTCAACCGCCGTATCGATGGTGCCGTGCCCGCTGATCATGATCACGGGGACCTCGTCGTTGTGGGCCATCAGCTTCTGCAGGAACTCCAGCCCATCGAGCTTGGGCATCTTGATGTCGCAGAGCACCACATCGAAGCCGCCTTTCTTCGCTTTCTCCAGCCCGGCGGCACCGTCCTCGGCCTCCTCCACCGTGTGCTTCTCGTGTTCCAGGATGTCCCGCAGGGCGTTGCGGATCGCCTTCTCATCGTCCACCACCAGGATCTTGGCCATCGTCGTCGGTTAGGTGCGGCGAAGTTGGGGACAAGGGCCGATAATCATCCGGTCGGATGATGCACCGGTGGAGGTGGATGGTTATATTGTGGCAACTGGAGTTCGGTTGGTTCGTCTACCCGCTGACCAATGTTCATGGCACGCTCCCACGTCCTCTCCTTGCTGGCTTTGATCATCGCTCCAATGGACTTGTTCGGGCAATGCGAATTGATCGTTCCGCAGATCACCTTCCAGGCCGATTGCACGGTTGGAGGCACACTTCGATGGACCGGGCTGTTCATGTATGGCAACCAGGCCATCCTGGACCCCTGTGGTGGGCCTTACGTCTACAGCCTTGGTAACGGGGTCACCAGTTCCTACGGGACCATCGCGAATGGCTGGGTACAGGAGTCGCCCACCTCGTGGCGCTACAACGCCCCACTACCTGCCGGGTTTTACTACGTGTTCATTTATCCTGAGAATGCGCAGATACCTCCGGCGAGTCCTGCTTGTGACCAGTGGTCCGGCTATTGCGCTGCCTCGTGCATGAGCGTGTGTTTCGCGGATGCGCAGTTCAATGTTCCCACCAGCCCGGGTGACTGCGGTGTGAACGTGAACGTGCGCGCTTGGCTGGACGGGGCCCTGTCTTCCGGTACGGTCATGAACGATGGCCTCCGTGCAAATGGCCTGATCCCCACAACAGAGCCGTATTCGGCGCTCGGCTATGCGTACACGGGCGCCGCATCCGGCGCTTCGATCTCGCCTTCGTTGCTCGCTGTTACCGGGAGCAACGCCGTGGTCGATTGGGTCATCCTTGAACTCAGGAGCAGCCTTAACACCGTCGCTTGGTCGAAGCCCGCGCTGCTACGGCGGAACGGTCAGGTCATGGATGTTGACGGCGATGGTCATGTCAACTTCCCTGTGAGCGGCGGCAACTATAGGTTGGCCATGAGGCACCGGAACCACCTCGGGATCATGACAAGCGCGGTGATCGCAATGTCCGAGACCCCCGCGATGGTCGATATGGGCAGCTCAGCCACGGCCATGTACGGCACGGATCCTCGTGTCCAAAAGGGAACCGTGTGGTGCCTCTGGGCGGGCGATGCCACCGGCAACGGTGCCATCAAGTACACCGGCGCCGGTAATGACCGGGATCCCATCCTCACCGCCATCGGCGGCAGCACACCGAACGCGGTGGTGACGAACGTGTACGACCGCCGCGATACCAACCTGGATGGCGTGATCAAGTACACGGGCGCGGGCAATGACCGCGATATCATCCTCACCAACGTGGGGAGCACCACACCGAACGGTACACGCGTACAGCAGTTGCCATGAGAACCCTCATCACGCTCGTATCGCTCCTGCCCGCCTGGGCGTTCAGCCAGTGCACGCACACGGTACAGGTCACCGCTCAGATGGGTTGCTCAGGTGGCAACATCCAGGTGAATACCTCTTCGGGCTTTGCGCCGTTCAGCATCGTCGTTGACCGCATGCCACAGCAGACGCAAGTGGAGGCGTTCACGAATGATGCGGATGGTGACCTGGTCGCCAGTTATTCCGGCACCACCTGGGATGCCACCAGTGGTTGCCGGATCACCGTGACCGATGTGAATGGCTGCGCTGTCACCGCCTTTGCCTCTTGGGCCCCGTTCACGTGGCCGTTCGAATGGGCAAGTACGGAGGTGCAATGCGCCAGCGGCGTCTATCAATTGGTGATGGATTTCCAGGGATCCCCCCGACCCTGTTCGATCGACGGTGGCCCTGTGATCCAGCCCGATGGCAACTGGACCTTCCTCACGTCACCTGAGCGGCATCGTTACAACGGAGTGCTCGCACCAGGGCCGCATATCGTCAGCTTCCCCGAAGGCGTGGTGGCCGGATTCAACTATTGCGCCACCTCATACAATGTAACGGTGCCGGTGCCCATTTCGGCTGGAGATTGCGGTGTGAACCTCCGCGTGCGTGCCGCGCTCGGCGGTGCGATGTCCACAGGTTCCCTGATGAGCGATGCCCTGCGCACAAGCGGGCTGGTCCCGGTGTCCGAGCCGTTCTCGGCGTTGGGGTACGTGTACACCGGCGCTCCCGCGAACGCCAGCATCCCCCCCGCACTCTTGGCCGTTGCGGGAGATAACGCCATCGTTGACTGGATGATCCTTGAGTTGAGAAGCGCTGCCACACCAGCGCAAGTGCTCTTTTCCAAGGCCGTCCTCATCCAGCGCGATGGCGATATCATTGACCCCGATGGTGATCCTTATGTGAATTGTCCGTTGAGCCCTGGCAACTATCGCATCGCGCTGCGGCACAGGAACCACCTTGCGGTGATGAGCGCGTTCAACAACCTGTTGGGGGTGGATCCCGTCGCCCCCAATTCCTTGATCGACTTCAGGATCGCCGCTGGGGTGGCGTTCGGGGCGACACCCCTTTCCCAGATCAATTCGATCTGGTGCCTTTGGGCCGGTGATGCCACCGGCGACGGAACGCTCAAGTACACGGGCGCCAACAACGACCGCGACCTCATCCTGGTGGCCATCGGTGGCAGCACGCCCAACGCCGTTCTCACCAATGTGTACGACCGCCGCGATACCAACCTGGATGGCGTGATCAAGTACACGGGCTCGGGCAACGACCGCGATATCATCCTCACCAACGTAGGGAGCACTACGCCGAACACTACAAGAACGCAGCAGCTCCCCTGAGAACACGCATCACACGCGTATCGCACTGCCCTGACGCCATGCTCCGGGCAACCGTCGCTTCGTTCATCGTCTTGCTTGCAGGGGCCTCCCAATGACCAGGGACGTTCGTCCGTACCTTGCCGACACCACGATGATCCGTTGTTCCCTCGCGCTCATCGCGCTCCCGCTCGCGGCGCAGGTGGCCATGTCCCAATGTCCGGTGGGGGCGTCCTGCGACGACGGTGATCCATGCACGGTGAATGATCTGTTCCTGGTACAAGTGAACGAGCCGCCGGCGTGTGCTCCTGGTACGGTGGAGTTCCCGCAGCCGCCGGTGAGCACCACCAGCGGATCGCTTGCGCTGGAAGAGCAGCGGATCGTTTCCCCCTTCCTGCACGAACTGCCTGTGGCGCGCCGTTTCCGCAAGCAGTACCTCTGGCGCCCGCATGAGCTGGATGTGCACATGAACCAGCTTGCGGGGAACGTGGACGTTACCTCCGGCCTGGGCACTTGTGAGCCGGTCAGCGCGATCGCCTTCTTTATCGACATCCCTGTTGCCGCTACGGACCAGCGCTTCTGGAATGTGACCATGACCCTGAAGCACGCGCTGCCAGGCATGGAGGAGCTCTCCGGAGGGTTCGCGAACAATGTGGACACCGTGCAAGGCTGCGGGTCGGAGAACGCGGTGCTCTTTCCCCCCGTGAACGCACAGCCGGGCTGGGCCTCGTTCCCCTTGAGCATACCGTTCCAATGGGACGGTGTGCATGGGGTGGTCCTGGAAGTGGCAGCGACCTTGGCGGCCGGCACGGCTTCCAGCGCGCCGCTGCCAGTGCGGTATGATCAAGCCGTACCACCGAACGACCAGGTGACCTACTATGCCTTTGCGGAGGCGCCCTTCTGTCTTCCTTGCACACCACCCATCGGTGTTGGGGAGTGCAGCACGGTGAACATCGCGACGGCCTTGTCCAGCACGTGCGGCACCTTCGGTTCGAGCCCGTTGCGTCCAGCTGTGCGCTTCCTCGGTGGTATTGCAACGGCGCTGCCGGCCACCTGTGTGTGCGCTGGCGCCTTGCTTGACTCGGATGCCGATGGAACGCCGGATTGCTCGGACGTGTGCCCCTTCGGACCGAACCCCGGCGAGTATTGCGATGACGGCGATCCGGCGACGATCGGGGATGTGGTGCAGGAGGACTGTGGATGTTCGGGTATCCCGCTTGCGGTGCATGAGGAGCTTGGGAATGCGCTGCCGCCATTCCGGCTCGACCCCACCACCCGTTCGATCCACTTTTCCGGTGGACCGTTCACCGGGAGCTTGCATGATGCGCAGGGGCGTTTGTTGCGCAGCCTTGCCAATGCCAATGCTCTGGACATGTGGGCCCTCCCTCCGGGTATCTACCTGCTGCGTGACGCGGCCGGCAGCAGTTGGCGGTTCCCACTCGACTGAACACGCGCGTATGCCTTGAATGCACATGGATGCGAACAGCCTTGTTGAACCGAACGCCCCCCCATCAAGCAGTGGGTCCTTCATCCGTGCGTTGGTACTGTGTGCTCCGTTGCTGTTGTTCGGCCGTCCGGCCATGACCCAGTGCACGTTCATACCGCATCACACCATCAACATGCAATGCCAGCAGACCGTTGAAGTGTTCGCTACGGTATGGTCCGGTGTGGCCCCGTTCGACATCACGGTGGAGGTGTACCGCGGTCAATGGCAGGTCGTCCATCAGGAATTGGGCAACCCGTTGGGTTATTTCACGGTGGAACTGCCGGTGGACCTATTCACGTGGACGATCGAAAGCCGCGTGACCGTGACGGATGCGACGGGCTGCACGGCGACCCAGCTCACCACCTACCCGCAGACCTTCATCGGCGTTGCCGCGTGGAATTGGAACACCGTGCCGCAGTGCAACCCGCCCGGTGCGGTGGTGGAGCTGTTCATGCCCTATCTGCCAACGCCGCCCACGTACCGCATCGATGGCGGTCCCGATCTGCCCTTTGCTTCGGGCTGGACCTTGGTGGCGCCGAACACGTACCGCACCAACGCGC
>JAXLVG010000014.1:0-98193 GCA_046329115.1 Flavobacteriales bacterium
AGTTCAGTAGCTCGAACACGGATGCCGCACCCTGCCCCGTCCCCACACACATCGTCACCACCCCGTACTTCTGCTTCCGCCGCCGCATCTCGTTGAACAGCTGCACGCTCAGCTTCGCGCCCGTGCACCCCAGCGGATGCCCCAGCGCGATCGCGCCGCCGTTCACGTTCACGATCTCCGGGTTTATGCCCAGCTCGCGCACCACCGCCAGCGATTGGCTCGCGAAGGCCTCGTTCAGCTCGAACAGCCCGATGTCGCTCAGCTTCAGTCCGGCCTTCTCCAGCGCCTTCGGCACCGCCGCCACCGGACCGATGCCCATGATGCGCGGCTCCACGCCCGCCACGTGGTAGGAGAGGAGGCGCGCGATCGGTTTTACATTCAATTGCTTCAGCATGCGCTCGCTCACCACCAGCACGAAGGCCGCGCCATCGCTCGTCTGGCTGGCGTTGCCGGCGGTCACGCTGCCCTTCGCGTCGAACACGGGCTTCAGCTTAGCCAGCGCCTCCAGGGTGCTCGCGCGCGGACCTTCATCGGTGTCCACCACGTATTGCTCCACCTGTCGCTTCTCCTTCGCATCCAGGTACACGCGCTCCACGGTGTAGGGCACGATCTCGTCCTTGAAGCGGCCGGCGCTGATGGCGGCCAGCGCCTTCTCGTGGCTGCGCAGGCTGAAGGCGTCCTGGTCCTCGCGGCTCACCTTGAAGTCGCGCGCGACGGCCTCGGCGGTGAGGCCCATGCCCCAGTAGTACGTAGGGTTCGCCTTGCCCACCTTGGCGTTCGGCACAATGCGCCAGCCACCGAAGGGGATCGGGCTCATGCACTCCACGCCGCCCGCCACGATCACATCGGCCTGCCCGCTGTGGATCTTGGCCGCCGCGATGGCGATGGTCTCGCTGCCGCTGCTGCAGTAGCGGTTCACCGTCATGCCCGGCACCTTGTCGGTGTTAAGGCCCATCAGGCTGATCATGCGGCCGATGTTCAGGCCCTGCTCGGCCTCGGGCGTGGCGTTGCCCACGATCACGTCGTCGATGCGCGTGCGGTCCAGCCCGGGCACCGAGCTCACCAGGTGGTTCACCACGTGCGCGGCCAGGTCGTCCGGACGGGTGAAACGGAATTTGCCGCGGGGCGCTTTGCCCACTGCGCTTCGGAAACCGGCGATGATGTATGCGTTCATGGGGAATGTCTTATGACGGCTGCAGGATTGTCTTATGCATGACTCCTTGGTGGTCCTAGCTGCGCGTCGGGCGTTTCTTGTATTTGGTCTCGAGCTGATCTTGCAGCTTGAAGATCCGGTTCATAATGTGGTCCAGTTCACCTGTGATCCTGTCGGATTGCTCGCGGGTGATGTACTCAAGTTCCCTGGCGATCATGGTTTGGGTGTAGAGTTCCGCCGCTGATCCACAGGCGATGCCGAGGAAGTGGTAGAACTCGCCGTCATGATTGCGGGCAGCACCTTCTGCGATATTGCTCGGAACCGACACACCTGCACGCTGCATCTGACTGGCAAGGCCATAGACCTCCTTCTTTGGGAACTTCTCGGTTAGCCGATAGACTTCAACGGAGAGCGAAAGAGCCTGCTGCCAGACGACCAAATTCTTGAAGCGGTTCATGGGATTCAGGGTTGAGTGTTCGTTATCGAGGCCAGCACATTCAACGACCTTGCCTTCTACAAACGACAATAGACAGCTCTAGTCGCGTGCTCGGCATTTGCATAGGACAATCTTGCATCGGACATCGGACAGGCACTCAGTTCCGCAACACTTTCCCACTGGTAATGATCGACTGCAACCGCTCCAACGTCTTCCGCTGCATGCACAGCTCCACAAAAGCCTTCCGCTCGAGATCCAGGAGATACTGTTCCGAGACTTCTGTCGCCTCGCTCAGGTCCCCGCCGCACAGCACGTAGCCGAGCTTCTCGCTGATCAGCGCATCATGCTGGCTGATGTAGTTGCCGCTGAGCATGCTGTTGGCGCCCACGTACACGATGCCGAGGCCTTCCTGCCCCAGCACCTTGATGTCCTTGCGCGGCGCGGGCTTGGTGTAGCCCTTGTTCCAGAGCTCCAGCGCGCAGGCCTTGGCGTAGGCCAGCTGGTGGGCGCGGCTCACGATCACCTCGTCCTGGCCCTTGCGCAGGTAGCCGAGCGCGAAAGCCTCGTGACCGCTGGTGGCCACCTTGGCCTGGCCGATGGTGAGGAAGCGCTCGCGCATGGCGTTGATGCGGATGTCGCCCTCCTTCAGCTCGTCGGCGAGGCGCAGGGCGAACTCCTTGGTGCCGCCGCCGCCGGGGATCACGCCCACGCCGAACTCCACCAGGCCCATGTAGGTCTCGGCATGCGCCACCACCTTGTCCGCGTGCAGGCAGAGCTCTGTGCCGCCGCCCAGGCACAGCTGGTGCGGGGCCGCCACCACGGGGATGCTGCTGTAGCGCATGCGCATCATGGTGTTCTGGAAGGTGCGCACGGCCATCTCCAGGTCGTCGTACTCCTGCTCCACGGCCATCATGAAGATCATGCCCACGTTCGCTCCCGCGCTGAAGTTGGCGCCGTCGTTGTAGACCACCAGACCCTTGTAGCCCTGCTCGGCGAGGTCGATGGCCTTGTTGAGGCCCTGGATCACCTCCGCGCCGATGGTGTTCATCTTGCTCGTCCAGCTCACGCTGAGGATGCCGTCGCCGAGGTGACGCACGGTGGCGGCGCTGTTCTTCCACACCACGCTGCTCTCGGGCAGGTCGCTCAGCACGATCATGCCCTCGGCACGCGGGATGGCCTTGTAGCTCTTGCTGGCGGCATCGTAGTACATGCGCTTGCCACCTTCGGTCTTGTAGAAGCTGGTGTGACCGGCCGCGACCATCTCGTTGATCCACGGCGACACCTTCACGCCAGCAGCATTCATGGCGTCGAGCGCGGTCTTGACGCCGATCGCATCCCACGCCTCGAACGGCCCCAGCTCCCAGCCGAAGCCCGCACGCATGGCATCGTCGATCTTGTACAACGCATCCGTGATCTCGGGGATCCGGTGGCTCACGTACGCGAAGAGCCCGTGGAAGCTCTTGCGGTAGAAGTCGCCGGCCTTGTCGGTGCCGTTGTACAGCAGGGCGGTGCGCTTCACCAGGTTGTCCTCCTTCTTCGCGGCGTCCAGCGTGGCGAACTTCGGTTTAACCTGCGGACGATATTCCAGCGTCTTCAGGTCCAGCGCGAGGATCTCGCCCTTGGGTGAGCTGCGGTCCTTGAAGAAAAAGCCCTTGCCGGTCTTGCTCCCGAGCATGTTCTGCTCCACCATCTGCTGCAGGTACCCGGGGATGGCGAAGAGCGCGTTCTGCTCGTCGTTGGGGCAGTTGTCCTTCACGCCCTGGGCCACTTTCACCAGCGTGTCCAGGCCCACCACGTCGGCGGTGCGGAAGGTGGCGCTCTTGGGGCGGCCCAAAGCAGGACCGGTCAGGCGGTCCACTTCCTCCACGGTGAGGCCCATCTCCTGCACCAGGTGGAAGAGGCCCATGATGCCGAACACGCCGATGCGGTTGGCGATGAAGGCGGGCGTGTCCTGGCAGCGCACGGTGACCTTGCCGAGGATGCGCTGGCCGTAGTCCTCCAGGAAGTCGAGCACCGCGGGGTCGGTGTCCGGACCGGGGATCAGCTCCAGCAGCGGCAGGTAGCGCGGCGGGTTGAAGAAGTGCGTGCCGCAGAAGTGCCGGCGGAAGTCGTCGCTGCGGCCCTGCGCGATGGCGTGGATGGGGATGCCGCTGGTGTTGGTGGTGATCAGCGTGCCGGGCGTGCGGTGTTTCTCCACGTTGGCCAGCACCTGCTGCTTGATGTCGAGCCGTTCGATCACCACTTCGATGATCCAGTCGCAGTCCTTGATCCTCGGCAGGTCGTCGTCGAAGTTGCCGGTGCTGATGCGCTTGGCGAAGCGGGCATCGTACAGCGGCGCAGGACTGCTCTTGATCGCAGCGGCCAGCGCATCGTTGACGATCTTGTTGCGGTCATTGCCCTCTTTCGGAGCGATGTCCAGCAGCAGCACTTCAGCGCCGATGTTGGCGAAGTGGCATGCGATGCGGCTGCCCATGACGCCGGATCCGAGCACGGCGATCTTGCGGATGTTCCTTTTGCTCATGTCTGCTCAGATGGTTGACCGCAACGGCGCAACGAGCGCAACGCTGATGAGCATTGACGTCGCGTTCGTAGCGTCGTAGCGGTTCATATTCAGAAAAGCTGTTCCTGTTCGAGTATCCTATCCAGCTCGCTCATCACCTGCCGGAAGTTGTTCAGTTGTGCGGGCGTGAAGCGGCTTTGCACCGCCTCGTTGAACTTGATCACGGTGTTGCGGCTCACGTCGCGCATCTGCTTGCCCTTGGCGGTGAGGTGGATGCGCACCACGCGCTTGTCGGCGGTGTCTGCGATGCGTTTGATGAGGCCCTCGTCCTCCATGGTCTGCAGGGTGCGCACGAGGCTGCGGGCCTCCATGCCCATCTTGGGACCGAGCTTGGTGCTGGGCGTGCCCTCGGGCTCGATGTTCAGCAGGATCTGGCCGATGGCCATGCTGCCCCCGTACTTCGCCGCCTCGGTGTTGTACAGGCGCGAGATGCGGCTCCACACACGGCGGATGGGGAATTCGATGGTGTCGTCAGGGCGCATTGACCTCGGAACGAAAGGTAGTCCCGAAAGTTATGCGTGCATAACAAAGTTTTGAACGGCGCCTGCGGCGCGTTGTCAACGCATCAGACTCACGTGGCCGTGGAAGGACTGCTCGTCGACCTTCAGGATATAGTAGTAGACCCCTTCCGCAGCGGCACTGCCGTTCGCGTGCGCACCGCCCCACGAGGCCTTGCCGTTCGCATTGCTGTACACTTCCTTCCCCCACCGGTCGAACACCTGCATGGTGTAGCATTCCTGCAGGTCCTGCGTGGTGATGAGCTCGAAACGGTCGTTGAGGCCGTCCCCGTTCGGGCTGAACACGTTGGGGATGGAGAACTGCACCAACTGGTCGTAGGCCGCCACGGCGAAGCTCTGCTGGGCCTGGTCGGTGCAGCCGTTCGCGTCGGTCACGTTCAGCTGCACGGCACCGTTGCCGCTGAAGGGGATGATGAAGGTGCTCTGCGGCCCCACCGCCCACGGCTGGCCGTTATACGTCCATTGCGCCGTAGCCCCATTGGTGGAGGTGTTCTCCACCACAACCCGGACGCCCGTGCAGGTGGTGTCCAGCAGTGCTGTGAACGCGGCCGTGGGGGGCTCCACCACGTTGATCTGTGCATTGCTCTCAAAGACGCAATCGTCCACCTGGCTGCTCACGTTTAGGGATCCGACGCCGGGCTGGTCCCAGTCCACGGTGATGCAGGGTTGGTCCAGGGGCGTGGTGATCGTGCCCCCGTTCACGCTCCAGGTGTAGCTGCTCGCACTGCCTTCCGCACAATAGGTGGCTACGTCCTGGCCGGCGCAGGCCACCAACGGCCCGCTGATCGACAGCTGCTCGCCGGCAGGGATCACGTCCACCGTGATCACGGCGCTGTACACGCCGGGCGGGCAGGCCCCGTCATACGCCACCACGGTGAAGGTGTACGGCTCCGCCTGCCCCTGGTCGCATACGGTGGGCCAGCAGAAACTGGTGGTCACGGTGCTGTCGCCGAAGGCCGCACCGATGATCGCGGCGGGGGGATCGAAGAGGGTCGGATCGAAGATGGTGCCGTTCGCGTCCACATTCACCGTGTCCCCGTCGGCGTCCACGAACACGAGCGGGAAGCAAAGGGTGTCCCCTGCGTTCACGGAGTACTCGGTGATCAGGGTGCCGTTGCTGGGTTGCGGCGCTTCGTTGTCCGCACAGGGCAGGCTCAGCAACTGCATGTCGCTCTTGATCCGCCCGATGAGCACGCCGTTGCGGTATTCCTTCACTTCCACGGCCACCGCCCAGTTGCCGATCACCGGCGCGCTGTATTGGGCCGCGCCTGTATTGGCATCGATGGTGGCGGTGCCGTTGGCGCCGAAGGGCTCCAAGGGGTTGAATCCCGGCAGGTAGACCACCGGTGCGATGGGCCAGAAAAGCTCGGGGTTGGGCGGGTCGATGATGCCGGCGATGTCGTCCTGCGAATCATACGGTGCCTCGAAGGAGAACACCAGCTGGTCGCCGTCCGGGTCGATGGCCGCGTTGGAGAAGGAGGTGAGCTCCTCCACGCAGATGAAGGGGACCGGCACACCCGTGAAGGAGGGGGAGGAGTTCACGATGGCCGTGGGCGGTATGAACGCGTAGATGCCAAAGCCGGCGTTGCCCGGATCGAAGAGGTTCAATATGGCCGCATTGCGCGAGTAGCCCTGGAAGTAGAGGTGATACCCGCCGGTGCTGGCGGGCAGGGTCACCGTGCCCTCGAACAGGCTTTCCTCCACGCATTGGCCGTCGCCCACCACGCAGCTGTCCGGGATGTCCGGCGTGATGATCGAGTACGACTGCAGGTACACGTAGGCGATGGTGTTCAACTGCTTGTTCGCGTCCGGGTTCGCTGGATCTTCATTGTACACGCCCACGCGCAAGGGCACGTTCGCTCCCCCCAGCCACTGCACCATCTGCGGCCAGTTGGAGCTGGCGCCGCAGTTCAGGTACATGCGCATCTTCAGCTTGTACTGGAACTGGCCGCTGCCCGGGAAGGTCTCGCCCAGGTACTCGTAGCCCACGTCCCCACCCACCAGGTGTGAGGCGGCCGCAGGCAGGCCCAGGGCGATGAGCGGGAGCAACAGCCAGTGGCGAAGCCGCGAAAGGGGATCTCGGGTCATGGGGGAGGCGCTGTTCGTCGAAGATAGGGGAGTGTTCCTTTCCATGACCTTCCGTGTCGGCCACAGGTTGCCTTCCTTTGCACCGATAGTTCCATGCCCATGAAACGCCTCCTGCTCCTCCTGCCTGTCCTGCTGGTCCTGCTGAACGCCTGCAAGAAGGATGAAGATGATGCTCCGCCCACGGATGGGGGCGATGCAGGTCCCCGGCTGATCCTGAAGTTCAAGTTCGACAGCACCCAGGTGCGGCTCAACAACCTCGGCCAGCCTGCCGCGGTGCCGGTGGGCCACGGCGCCCAAAGCCCGGTGATGAACCGCATGAGCGCGCATTACGTGGAGTTCGCGCCTTCGGCCACCACCCTCCTGGGCGCCGGTGATGTGGTCTACCACGCGCCGGAGACCACGCTCGGTGGCTCCACCGCCATCGATCACGACCTGTCGCTGGAGGTGGCCGATGGAGGGGAGTTCCTGAACATCCCCTTGAGCGACCTGGCACCGGGGACCTACCAGTGGCTGCGGGTGTCACTGGCCTACCAGAACTACACGGTGAAGTTCCGCAGCGTGAACCTGAACCTCCAGGGCACCATCGCCTCCTTCGTCGGTTATAACACCTACATCACCGGCTACCAGATCCAGGACAGCACGGTGACCGTGAACGGGAACCGCCTGCAGGGCTACTGGGGCTTCGAGGTGAACGACATCGGTGTGCCGGTGCTCACCGGCCAGGCGCCTCCAGGGGCCACCACCGTCCCGAACCCGATCAACGCCACCTCGCCGATCCCGGCAGGCTCCTGCGTCGTCACCGGGGCCTTCCCCATCCCCCTTACGGTCACCGGAACCGAAACGGAGGACATCGTCATCGAGGTCTCCCTCAGCACGAACAAGAGCTTCGAGTGGCTGGAGACGGATGCCGACAACGTGTGGGAGCCCGAGAATGGCGAGGAGGTGCAGGACATGGGCATCCGCGGGATGATCCCCACCGTGCAGTAGGCTCCGCTCAGAGCGGCGCTGCGGTCAGGGCTTCTCCGTCCAGCACCAGCACGGCCTTGCCTTCCTTGATGCTGTAGCGCACACGCGCCGGGTCCAGGCTCACTTCCTGGTGTCCGCGCAGGTCGTCGTAGAGCAGGAGCGAATCGCCCTGGAAGGCAATGTTCAGGTCGTTCACCGGGCCCTGCACAACCGCGTTCGGTGCCACGCTCTGCAGCCGGCGCACGGGGCCCTCTTCGCGCTGTTCCCAGGTCGGCACGGCCACGTTCAGAAAGCCCAGTTCCTGGAAACGGCCGTCCTTCAACAGGAAGACCTCCTGGCCCCAGCTGTCGCGCTCCCCCATGTTCGCCAGCACCAGCAGGCCTTCGGCAGGGTCCGGGCCGCGGAAGAACGTGGGCAGCATCGTGCGGCTGTCATAGCCGGGCTTGCTCATGGCGATCACCTCCGCACTGCTGTCCGGCCGTGGGCGGTACAGCACCAGCCGCAGTCCTTCCTTGGTCTCCTCCACGTTCGATGCCACCATCACGTAGGTGCTGTCACCCAGGCGGAAGGTGGTCTGGATCAGCAGCGTGTCATGCTTCACGTTGTCATCCAGGTGCGCCAGCTCCAACGGGCGCCAGAGCTGAGCGCTGTCCACGGTGAGTGCCGGTGGCGCCGCCGGCGCGGTGGCCTGCTCGTTGCTTCGGGGCACCAGGTCGCAGGACACCAGCACCACGCAGGGCAGCAGCCCGAATGCGATCCGCTTCATGTTCGCGGGTTCAGCGGTTCAGGTACACGTCCCCGTTGAAGTTGAGGTCGTTCACCGTCAACACCCAGAAATAGGTGCCCACGGTGCACAGCTCTCCGGCAAAGTTGCGGCCGTCCCAATCCAGGGCGTTGCCGAAGCTCTCGAAGACCTTCTGGCCCCAGCGGTTGAACACCTGCATGCTGGCGCAGGGGCCGAGCACGGCGTTGCTGTTCAGGCTGCTGTTCAATGTGAACACGTCGTTCACGCCATCACCGTTCGGGGTGAAGACGTTCGGCATGTCGTAGTCCACCAGGTCGGCGAACGCGGCCACGTCGAAGGTCTGGGTCAGGGTGCTGGTGCAGCCAAGCCCGTCGGTCACCGTCAGGGTCACCGTCAGCGGCTGGCCATAGGCGAAGAAATGCTGCGGGTTCTGCTCGGTGCTCGTGGCCCCGTCGCCGAAGTCCCAAAGCCACTCGCTTCCACCGCTGCTCAGGTCGGTGAAGAAGGCGCGCATGCCGTCGCACGCCGGCTCCAGGCGCACGTTGAAGGCCGCTTCGGCCACGCCCTGCAGGGTCACCAGCATGATGTCCTGGCTGGTGCACGTGTCGCTTGTCACCGTGACGATGTAGGCGGTGGTGGCCGTGGCAGTGACCACGGGGTTGCTGGCCGTGGGGTCGCTCAGGCCCGCGGCCGGTGACCACAGCACGCTGGTTCCCGGGATGTTGGTCGGGCTGCCACCGATGGTGACCTGTTCCCCCTGGCAAATGCTCACATCGGGTCCCGCGTCGGCCGGGGGATCGGCGCTCACCTGCACGGTCACCTGGTCCGTGGCACTGCACCCGTTGCCATCCGTGATGGTGAGGGTGTAGGTGGTGGTGCTCGTCGGCGAGGCCAGCGGTGTCAGGCTGGTCGCATCGTTCAAGCTGCCGGCCGGGCTCCACAGCGGCGTGCCGCCACCGCTGCCCTGCAGGGGGATGTCAAAGCCTGGGCACAGGTACTGGTCCGCTCCAGCTTCCGCGTTCGGCAGGCCGAGCACGGCCACGGTCACCTGGTCCGTGCTGGTGCAACCGTTGGCCGTGAGGGTCACCGTGTAGGTGGTGGTCACGCTCGGTTGCGCGCTGGGGTTGGCGATGTTCGGGTTGTTCAGGCCGGTGGCCGGGCTCCAGTTGAAGCTGCCGGTGCCGGTGGCGCTCAGTTGAATGCTGCTGCCCTGGCATACGCCCGTATCCGGACCCGCGTCCAGTGCAGGCAGGGGCACCACGGTGAGCAACATGCTGTCCTGCGCGGCGCAACCGTTCGCGTCGGTGACGAGCACTGTGTACGTGGTGGTGGCTGCCGGGGTGGCATCCGGGTTGGCCGCGTCCGGCTGATCGAGGCCGGTGGCCGGGCTCCATACGAAGTCCGTGCCCGTGGGGCTGGTGGGTGCGCCGCCGATCTCCACGGTGCCGCCGGCGCACACGTTCTCGTTCGGACCGGCGTCCACGGTCGGCAGCGCGTTCACTGTCACCGTTACCGAACCCGTACCGATGCACCCGGCCGCGTCCGTCACCGTTACCGAGTAGGTGGTGGTCGTGGTGGGGGTGAACACGGGCGCCTGCAGGGTGGTGTCATTCACCGCCACGTTCGGCGACCACGCCCAGGCCACGTTGTTGCCGGTGCTGGTCAGCTGGGTGGACTCCCCAATGCAGATCGCCGCATCACCGTCGATCGCGGTGTCGGGATCGGTGATCGTGATGGTCAGCGTGGCGGTCGTATCCGGACAGCCAAGGCCTCCAGGGACCAGGTAGCTCCAAACACCGGCCGGGTCCACGGCCGGGTCGAAGGTGGCGCCATGCGCCGCATTGGTCGGGTCGGACCAGGATCCGCTCGGGTCCGGAGTGCCGCCGAGCAGTGCGGTCATGTCGAAGGGCGCACCACTGCCGCAGGTAGTGGTCGATGCACTTGCGCCGGGGTCGAGGGCCGGGTTCACGATCACGATCACCGTGGCCTGTGCATCGCCGCACGGGGGCACGCCGGTCACGCGGTAGATGAAGGTGTTCGTGGTGTCCACCGCGGGATCGAAGATGCCGCTGAAGGGGTTGTTGTTCACGTCCACCCAGGTGCCTCCGGCATCAGGCGTGCCACCCAGTACCGTGAACAGGTCCACCGGTGCGCCACTGGTGCACAGTTGGATGAACGCATCCTCGCCCGCCTCAGGTGCGGGGATCTCGGTGATGGTCACCGTGGCCGTGTCGTTCGGGCAGCCGGGGCCACCGGTCACCACGTAGTCGTATGCGCCGCTGGGGCTCACGCCCGGTGTGTAGAAGCCGTTGGTGGCGGCACCGCTCGGGTCGAACCAGTTGCCATTGCTGTTCGGATTGCCGCCCAGATAGTTGCCCAGGAAGAAGGTGAGGCCTGCGCCGCAAAGCTGGTCGCTGCCGTCGGTGCCTGCGTTCGGTGGGGTGGTCACGGTCACGGTCACCTGGTCCGTGGCGCTGCAGGTCACGCTGTCCGTCAAGGTGAGCGTGTAGGTGGTGGTCACGCTGGGGAAGGCGAGCGGGTTCGTGGCGTTCGGGTCGTCGAGCGTGGCCGCCGGGCTCCAGCTGTACGTGCCGGGGCCGCTGGCTTGCAGTTGCACCGAATCACCCAGGCACACGGCCAGGTCGGGACCTGCGTTGGCGCTCGGCAGCACGTTCACCGTCACCGTGGTCTGGTCGCTGTTGGTGCACAGGTTGCCACCCGTCACGGTCAGCGTGTAGATCTGCGTGGCCTCGGGATTGGCCGTCGGGTTCGGGATGTTCGGGTCGCTCAGGCCCGCGATCGGCGACCACACAAGCGTGCCGTCGCCCGAACCGTTCAACTGCACGCTCTGGCCCGCGCAGATGGTGGTGTCCGGCCCGGCATCCACATCGGGGATGGCGAGCGACTCGAACGCTGCATCGAAGCTCTGCGCACAGCCGTTGCTGTCCGTTACGAGCACCGTGAGCGTGCCTGCGCCGGGCGCATCCCACTGAACGATGACGCTGTTGCCGTTGCTGCCGGGAATGCTGATGCCCCCGGTGGCGCTCCAGGCGTAGGTGTTGCCGCTGGCGTCCGGTGTGGCGAAGTACTGCGCCGTATCCCCCTGGCATCCGCTGGTGGTGGTGGGGGTGATGGTGATGACCTGCGTGAAGCTGTTCACCGTGATGGTGACGCTGTCCTGCACCGCGCATCCGACACTGTCGGTGAGGGTTACCGTGTACGTGGTGGTGACCGCAGGTGCTGCAACGGGGTCCGCGATGTTCGTGGCGCTCAGGCCGGCCGCCGGCGACCAGATGAAGTCGCCGATGCCGGTGGCCGAAAGCTGTACGCTGTCCCCTCCGCAGAAGGCCTGGTCGTTCCCCGCATCCACGGTGGGAACGGAGATCGTCACGCGAACGGTGTCGCGACCGATGCAACCGGCATTGCTCACGGTGACCACATAATCGGTGGTGGTCGTCGGTGTCGCCGTCGGGTTGGCACTGCTGCCGTTATCGAGGCTGGCGCTCGGGCTCCAGTTGAAGCTGCTGCCATTGGGGCCCGTGGGCGATCCACCGAGCGGAGCCTGTCCTCCAGCGCAGATCGTCGCATCCGCGCCGGCATCCGCAACGGGAAGCGCGGCGATGTTCACGCCGATGCTGACAGGTTCGCTGGTGCAGCCCTGTGCGTTGGTCGCGCTCACAAGCACCGAACCCGCGCCACCGGCACCCCAGTCAACGGTGATGGCGGCCGAGCCCTGTCCATCGGTGATCGTTCCGCCGTTCACCGTCCAGGTGAAGGTGGCCCCGGCGATGGGCGGCGTGGAATAACCGACACCCGTCTGGCCTTCGCACACCGAAGCGGGACCGTTGATCACTTCAGGGCCGTCGAACGGCACCACGTTGATCTGGAAGACGACGTCCACGCTCTTCGGCGGGCAGCCGTTGTCGATCACGCTCACCGAGAACAGGTAGGGTTGGTCCTGGCCCTGTGCGCAGTCGGTGTCCCAGCAGAACTGCGAGCCCACACCCCCGACACCCGGAACGGGGCTCTGGATGGTGGCCGGCGGGTTATACAGGTTGCCATCGAAGATGGTGCCGCTGGCGGTGAGGGTCACGCTGTCGTTGTCCAGGTCGATGAAGTTCATCGCGAAGCAGAGCTGGTCCCCGGCGTTCACCGTGTAGCTGGTGGGCAGGGGGCCGCTCACTTCCGGCGTCTGGTTGGCCGGGCAGGGCACCGCCTGCAGCTGCAGGTCGCGGCGCGTGCGGCCGATCAATTGACCGTTGCGGAATTCCTTCACCTCCACCGCCACCACGTAGTTGCCCTGGGTCACCGGCTGGTACTCGGTAAGGCCTGTGGCCCCGTTGATGAAGGAGTAACCGCCCACGCCGAAGGGCAGGGCCGTGGAGAAACCCGGCGCGTGCACCACCTCGGGCACCGGCCAGGGCAGCTGGTTCGGCGGGTTCTGGATGCCGCCCTGCTGGCTCACGCTGTTGTACGGCGTTTCGAAACTGAAGATCAGCTGGTCACCGTCGGGGTCGCTCGCCGAGTTGATGAACGTGGTGGTGTCGTTGATGCAGAGCAGCGGGGTGGGGATGCCCAGGAAGATGGGTGAACTGTTCTCCACCAGAGTGGGCGGAACGAAGGCGTAGTACCCGATACCGGTGTTGTTCGGGTTGTCCAGGTTGTCGATGTCCAGGTTCCGGCAGCACATCTGGAAGTAGAGATGGTAGCCGGAGAAGCTCAACGGCAGGTCGACCGTACCGGTGAACAGTCCCTTCAACGTGCACAGGCCCTGGCCCACCGAACAGTTGTCCGGGAAGTCGGGGATGATCTGCTCCTCATCGATCAACGCCAGCTCCACCGTGGTGAACTGGTCCTTGTCCGCGTTCGGGTTCTGCGGGTCCTGCAGGTACACCCCCACGGGCAGGGTGCCGTTCGGCGACTGGTCCAGCAGGTCCTGGAAGGTCTGGAAGTTGGAGTTCGGACCGCAGTTCATGTAGAACTCCATTGTCACCTGGTAGCGGTAGATCTGGCTGCCGGGGAACGTCTCGCCCAGGTACACGTACCCGAGGTTGCCGCCCACCAGGTGGGTGGCATGGGCCACCATCGGAGCGAACGATCCACAGATGCCGAGGAGGAGAGCCTTCAATGCGCGCTTCATGTCGTTCTGATCAGCGGATGACGATGGTGCGGTTCCAACGGCCTTGCGGCGTGTTCACGGTGAGGACGTACGCCCCCGGTGCAAGGGTGCTCACATCCAGGGAATGGTCGGTCACGGCACCGGTCAGGGCTTCCTGCCGCACCCGTGCTCCGGTCACGTCGCTCAGGGTGGCGGTCCATCCGCGGCCGGCCGGCTGCGCGAACCGCACGTTCAGCAGGTCATCCGCAGGGTTCGGCCACACGGTGCTCACAGGATCCACGGCCGCATCACCAACACCCGTGTAACTGCAGCTCCACGTGAGCAGGAAACCGGATGCGTTCGACGGCGGACCACCGCCCTGCACCTCCTGCCTTAGCGTGATCGCCGGGCCGGAGGAGACGATCACACCGTTGTTCGGCAACTGGCCGAGACCGTTGCCATTGAACGTGCCGATGGGCGTGTCGAACACCGTGGGACCGTCGTAGATCGCCAATACCCGGTTGTCGTTATTGCCCCAGTTGAACTGCGAGAAGGTCAGCACCACCACCTCGGCATCCGCCGGTGCGATGGTGAAGGCCGCGGTCTCGAAGGGACCGTAGGCCCCATCCGGACCGCCATCGTCCGCCAGCACGCCTTCACAGCTCTCGCTGGACGCATCCTGGAAGCCGGGCATGGTGAGCGTGTCGCAGAAGGCCGGCTCGATGTACGTGATCAGGTTGCTCGCCACCTCGGTGTCACTGCCGTTCTCGTTGGTCACCGTGAGCGTCACGGTGTACACCCCGGGGCCGGCGTATTCGTGCAGGGGGGATTGCACCGTGCTGGTGTTGCCGTCCCCGAAGTCCCACGACCAGCTGTCCGGTGCATTGGTGCTGCCATCGGTGAATTGGACGAAGCCGGTGCACGTGGTCTCCGGCACCGCACTGAAGGCTGCCACCGGTGGCGCGGGGTTGGCCGTCACCACGACTGTGTAGTCCTCGGTCTGCCCGAAGGACGGTCCATCGCACGGGCCGCTCAGTTCGCCGACCACGTCCGCGCTCACCCGCAGGCGGAGCGGTGTGCCGAACACCACCCCGGAAGGCATCGTCAGGGTCGCCGCCGGGTTCTGTGCGTTCAGGGCGCTCCAGATCAGCTCGCCGGCGCCGAAGGTGCCGTCGTTGTTCAGGTCCATCCACATGTACACATCATGCGCGGAGCTGCCGCCGGTGCCCACGCTGATCGGGTAGGAGAGGCCTTCCGTCACTTGCGCCACATTCCCACAGCTCCGGTCCACATACCCTTCAGCACCGTCCGGGCTGGTGGTGTTGATGCCGGCGAAGGAGAACGCGGTGATGCCGAATCCGCAGCAGTAGGCCACCGTCTGCGGCGTGCAGGAGGCCGGCAGCAGTTGTCCGGCAAGGTCGATGGTCACCGCGTCCACCACCACGACCGTGTCGTTGCCCGCAGCGTTGCTCACCACCAGGCTCACGGTATAGGTCCCACTGTTCGCGTAGGTGTGCACCGGTGATTGGTCATTGCTGCCGTTGCCGTCGCCGAAGTCCCATGTCCAGGAGGTCGGGGCGAACAGCGACCCGTCCGTGAATTGGACCGAGCCGTTGCACGATAGTGTGGGTTCCACCGTGAAGGCCGCTTCCGGCGCATTGTCGTTCGGGAGCACCACCACACCGTAGTCCTCGGCCTGCCCGTATTGCGGACCCACGCAGGGGTCGGGCACCGGACTGAAGTCGTAGTCGGCCATCACGCGCAGGCGCAGCGGCGTGTTCACCACGGCAAAGAGCGGCACCTGGATGGTCGAACCGGCGTTCTGCGCATTGTTGGCGCTCAGCACCAGTTCGCTGCTGATGAAGGTGCCGCTGTTGTCCCAATCGATCCACGCACGGATGTTGTGTGCGGTGGCGGTGTTGGTCACCACATCCAATTGAAGCACGGAACCCACTTGCGTGGTGTCCAGCCGGCAACTGCGGTCAACATAACCCTCTGTTGCGGCGTCCGGGGAGGAGACCGTGCCACCGTCTATCGTGACGGAGGCGATGCCGATGCCGGCCACCGTGCCGGTGGAAGGCGGCACGCACGCGGCCACCGGCTGCGGGCCGTTCATGCTCACCAGCAGGGGCTCACCGAACACGGTGTCCGGTCCGTTGATGTTGGTGGCGATGAGACGCACTGTGTATGTGCCGTCCACCGTGTAGGTGTGCGTGGGGTTCTGCTCGGTGCTCGTGGCGCCGTCGCCGAAGTCCCATTCCCATGCGGTGGGGAAGCCGGTGGTGGCGTCCGTGAAGCTCACCACCCCGTCACACGTCTGGTCCGTGCTCTGGGTGAAGGCGGCCACCGGGGGATCGGGGTCGGGTACCCAGCCGAAGCGGATGTTCGGGCGCTGGTCGTAGGTGACAAGGGTGCCCGTGTTCGCGGTGCACACGTTGGTGTTCTGGGTGTTCCGTGCGGTGGTGCTCGCCCACGTGGTGGCCGTCTGGAACATCTGCGCGTTCGTCGAGGTGTTCTGCGAACGGAAGCACGTCTGCACGATGATGTTGGAGCTGCCGTCCCACGTGAACGGCGTGTCGAACGTGTGCGTGTTCCACCCGCCAACATCCGTGTGGTCCAAGGGGCCCCAAACGGGGGTGAGACCCTGCTCCCAGGCCTCCGTCATTTCGCTTGCTGCCGTGTTCCCGATGCTCACGGTGAAGCCCTCGAGCACCGCACCGGCGGGGTTCACCACGTTGAAGGCGACCGAAACGATGTCGCCCGGGATCATGCCCGCCGCAACCATCTCATCGGCCCTGATCAGCATCTGGTGGCGTGCGCCCGGCCAATCGTTCCCGTAGGGCGCAGGGTACTGGTTACCGCCGTTCACCAGCGTGCCGGTGCCGATATCCGTGAAGTTCTGTGCGGAAAGGAGCGCGGTGATCAGGATGCCGGTGGAGAGGGCGAAGGGGCGAATGGCCGGGTACGGACAGCGCATAGGTCGGGGTAAAGGGGCGGAAAGGTAGCCGACCCCATCCGGTCCACCATGCCTGTTCCGGACGAATTGGCGGAGGTGCCGAAACCTTGGGTCGTACCCATACGTATATCGACCCTAATGACCGTTTCGTCGATGGCGATCATGGCCGTGACGGATCGTTCTTGACAGCCGCAGATGCATAACCCGCTCACCCTGGCCGAACTGGGGCGCCTCTGGAAGGAGGATGCCCTGGCGAGGGCCTTGGCCGCCCCTGGCGCCACGGCCGTGCTGGACCATTGCGGGCCCATGGACCATACCCGTGTGCAGGCCCTGCTGGCCGAGGCGGAGGCGAAGAGCCTGGCGGCCGAGGAAGGGGTGGCTCAGCGGAAGCGCATGATGAACGTGCTCGTGGAAGGCCTGGAGAACATTCATCGCCACGTGGAGGAACCGAACGACCAGGCCGGTTTCGCCCTGTTGGTGCGTTCGTCCGAAGGGTACCGGATGGCCTTTGGCAACCCGGTGCCGGTGGCCACGGCCGCCCTGCTCACGCACCGCATCGGCATCATCAACGAGATGGATGAGGTGGACCTGAAGGAGCACTACCTGAACCTGCTGGCCAACAGCGCCCGTTCCAACAACGGCGGGGCCGGTCTCGGCCTGCTCACCATGGCCCGGCGTTCCGCAAGGCCCATGGAGGTCAGCACCATCCGCCTCAACAGTTCGGCGGCGATGCTCATCCTCGAGCTCCGCTTGGCCGCTTGATGCCCTAGGCGCCGTCCACGTAGTCCTGCAAGTGGCTGAACCGTTCGGTCAACCGCCCGCCGCGGGCGATGGTGGCCCGGTCGATCATGCCTTCCGGGTCGGTACCGATCAGGTTGGGCAGCACCCGGTCCATCAGGTCGCGCCCGAAGGCCTTGCTGGCGTCCCGCGGGAGTTCGCAGGGCAGGTTGTCCACGCTCATCACCGTGACGGTGCCCGGGGTGCCGGTCGGGCGCTCGGAGACCGTGCCGGGATCATATCCGAAGAAGGGCTCCGCAATGGTGCTCGCGCGCAAGGTGCTGTCGATCGGGCCGCCGATGTCGCAGCTCACGTCCGCGATCACTTTCAGGCCCAGGCTCGGGTCGCGCAGGTCCGCCGTGCTCAGGATCTTGGGTCCCCGCGGGTCCCAGAAGTGGCAGGCGATGTAGATATGCGCCAGGCGCGCGAACGGCAGCATGGCGGCATGGTGCCCCTGCGGGTCCCGGTGGAAGGCCTTGGTGTCGAACGGCGCGCCATCGTCCCGGCGGTACAGGTCCGCGCTGCCCAGCACCGTGTACACGGGGCGGACATTTCCGCCTTGCAGGAAGGTCGCGGGGTCAACCCGCTGCACGCCGATGCGGTCAAGCACCTCCATGGCCCCTTTGCCCACGCGGCCACCGCCGGTGAGCACGATCCGCAGGTCCTGCGGTAGGGGATAGGCCAGCAGATGCATCTCCATCTCCGCGCGATCGTGGCAGAGGTGGGCCGGACGCAGCGTGCTTTGGCCATGGTGTGCCTCCCACGCACGGAAGGCGTTGTACGCGCCCACCACGCCGGCCCAACGCCCGAAGGCCAGCACCCGCTCGCCCTTGGCGTCCGTCAGCAGTTCATGGTCGATCAAGGTGATGCGGCGGTCCAGCACGGTTCGCAGCAGCTTCCGGTTGTGCGGCTGCTTCTTGATGGTGTGCGAGAAGATCAGGTAGCCTTTCTCGGCCATCAGCATCTCCAGGGGCACCTCCTTCACCCCGATGATCAGGTCGCGGTCCGTGAGGTCCTCGGTCATGCGCACCCCCTGCGCCGTGTATTCAGCGTCCGTGTAGGCCCGAACCGGGCTGCGTTGCACCGCGATGTCGATGCCCTTCAGCAGCACCTCCTTGCATTGCTTGGGCGTGAGCGGGGTGCGGCGGTCGGCCGGGACCTTGCCTTCGCGGATGATGCCGATCTTGGAATACATCAGGTTCGTTGGGGGCGCGAATGTACCGGCTTGCGCAGCCCTGCGATGGATGCCGTGCCCAAGGCATCTTCCTCGTTCGCGCCGCGCCGCAGCCTCGGCGGCGAAGCTTGCACAAGGCTTGGTCGAACTGATACGAAGGGCTAAGCCCGCCTCGGCGACGACCCCTGCTTGCGCAAGGCTCATCGCTTCGGCGAGGTGTTCAGATCAGATGTCTTCCCATGAAGGCTCTCCCGGAGCCTGACTTCAGGTATTTCTCAAAAGCGAAAGCCTTGTACTTGTCAACGAAACCAGTGGCAGCCACGCAATTCACGCGCAACTTGTCCTTGGTGTAGCTCACTTGGCCTCTGGCGTGGCGCTCAAGGCGATCAGATAGGTTATTGGTGCACCCTACGTAGAAATGCCCATCTGAACAGCGGAGTATGTACACGTAGTAGTGAAATGTCATGGTCAGGGTGGACCGCGTCCGCCGTAGCCTCGGCGAAGCTTGCACAAGGCTTGGTCGAACCGATACGAAGGGCGAAGCCCGCCTTCGCGACGCCCCTTGCTTGCGCAAGGTTCGTCGCTTCGGCGAGGCGAAAGTGGAGCCGGAGGGATTCGAACCCTCGTCCAAACGACCGCTATGCGGGCTTTCTACATGCTTAGCCGTCTTGTTGGTTTTCGATCCGCGCCTGGGAAGGGGCACCCCAGCGTGGACTTAGGTCCTGTTGTCTCGTCAACGCTCCGGACCACCGCGTTGACCAGTCCTCCAAGCTGATACCCCTGATCCAGGATCGTGGTGGACAGGTCGTCCCGAGGGGTACTCGTCCGCGTTACTGTGCTTCGCGCGGATAAAGCTTCATCGCCTAAGGCGATTAGGCAGCGAGAGCGTAGCTGTTGTCGCCGGTTAGGGCGTGATGATCGTTTTGAAGAGCCGTTCATCACCGCTCTGCATGCTTGCACACACTGCGTAGCCGCTGTCGAAACCAGGTCGGCCCCAGGTGTTGTCCAAAGAACAGGCGTCAAAGATACCCCCTGCGGGGCGGGCTTCGAACGGCCGGGCAACCGCGGATCCCGTGCCAGCGTCAAGGTGGCCGATATCGGAGGGAATATCCATGGACCGACTGACAGGATCACCGCTCACGCCCGCGCACCAGGCCGCCCAAGGCCGGTACCGGTCGGGGTACCGATACGTCCGCGTGAGCGGGGCATGAACGCATCCGCCCCCAGCTCGCACGGACCCGGCTGTTGCCGGGTTTTTTGTTGCGGATGCGGAACGAAGGAGAAAAGGAGATGGATCATGGAACGGATGGACCTGGACATGCTGATGATCCGCCTGCACGCGTGCATGGCGGCTGGACGCTACGTGGAGGCGCGCCGCCTGCTGGAGCAGGTGTTGCTGGAGGAGCCGGCCCTCGGTACTGCGCACGGCATGATGGGCTGGATCCTGTGGGCCCTGGTGAACGACCACGAGCGCGCCCTGATGCACTTCCGCAACGCGGTGCGCTGGGCGCCCGGTGACGTGAACACCTGGATGCACTACCTGAACCTGCTCGCCGCCAACGGCCTGGCGGAGGAGCTCCACGCGGCCTACGGCAATGCATTGCAGGTGCCTGGCATCGATCGCGCACAGGTGCACGCCGCCGTGGCGCGTTACCTGGAGCGCACCGGCGACCGTGCGTTGGCTGCGGAGCTGTATGGTCGTGCGGCCGCTGCGGCGCTCAGCACCGCCGATGAACGCGCGTTCCGGGAGGCGCGTCTGCGCCTGCGGGGCGGCGGTCTGCGCCAGCGGTTGGCGCAGGTGATGGGGATGTTGTGACAGGGCGCCTTCGGGCGCCCTGTTGCCTTTCAGAAGCCCACACCGATGCCGCCGCTGAAGATGGGACCCCGGCCCAGGTACACGCTGTTGGGGTCCTGCAGCACCTCCCACAGCACCTGCACGGTGAAGGCCGTGTTGCCGCCGAAGCGCTCGATGTAACCGCCGCCCACCAGCAGGTGCGGCACCCAGATGCGCTGGATCCGGTCCGTCGCGAGGAAGTACTGCTCCCTGTTCAGGTTCAGGTATTCAGCGTGCAGGTAGGCCTGGTCGATCACCCGGTAGCGGGAGAAGAACCGGTAGCCATAGGCATTGAACTCGCTCTTCGGCTGCGTGTTGTTGTTGCTGAAGTACCAGTAGTTGATACCCGTTCCCAGGGAGAAGCGTCCGGCCTGATCGACCTTGTAGCCCACCATGGGCTCCACCTGCACCACGGTGAAGCTGCCGAACTGCAGCCCCAATCCACCGCCGAACCAAAGCCTGTCCGAAAGCGGTCGTGGGTCCTTGCGGGTCTTCTGGGCGGTGGGGGTGCTGTCCTGGGCCTGCGCGGTCAATGACAGCACGGCCAGGATCACCACGTGGAACGGAACGCGCATGGTCACGAAGGTAACGCCCCGGTGTCGGTCCGCCGCTGCGAAGGCGGATACATCCGCTCGAAGCCGATCGTGAGCCAGATGCCCCGCGCCACCATCCACAGCAGGAAGGCGGTCCAGATGGCGTGCAGCTTCCAGCCGAAGTGGTCTGTGAGGAGGATCGTGGGGATGAACACGCCGAAAGTGGCCACAAGCAGCGCGTTGCGCAGAGCGGCACCCGAACCGATGCCCTTGAAGATGCCGTCCCAGGCAAAGGCCACCGCGTTGATCGGCTGGGTGAGGATCACCAGCCAGAAGACCTGCTCGAAGCGGTGCAGCACTTCCGCGTCGTTGGTGAACCACCCGCCGATGGTACGGTAGCCGGCGATGTAGAGCACTGCGAGGGCCGCACCGATGTACACGGTGATGCGCACCACCTGCCAGCTCACGCGGTGCAACTGCACCCGGTCCCCCTCGCCGTTCAGGCGGCCGGCGATGATGCTGCCCGCCGCAGCATAGCCATCGATGAAGAAGGCGCTGAAGAGCCATAGCTGCATGGCGATGCTGTGGGCGCCGATGTAGGCCAGCCCGTAGCCGGAGGCGAAGCGGTTGCCGAAGAAGTAGCAGGCGTTGAGCGCGATGGTCCGCGCGAAGAGGTTGCCGCTGTTGCGCAGCAGCCCGGCCAGCTCCCGGTGGTGCCAGCGGTCCGGCAGCAGGGCGAAGGGGGTGCGCCGCACCAGCACCCGGGCGGCCACCAGGAACATGATGCCCTGAGCGATCACGCTGGCCAGCGCGCTGCCGTTGATGCCCATCGCCGGGGCCGGCCCCCAGCCGAAGATGAGCACCGGGTTCAAGGCCAGGTTCACGGCAGCCCCCGTAGTGCTGATCCACATGCTCCACTGCATGTTCTGGATGCCCCGGAAGGCGCCGGTCATGGCGAACACCCCCAGTGCCAGCGGATGTCCCATGGCGCGGACACGGTAGTACCCGATGGCTTTCTCCAGCACTACCGGCGCCGGGTCGTAGAGCGTGAAGATGGCATCGGCCAACGGCACCGTGATCCCGTAGAACAGGAGCCCAAGGCCCACGTTCATCCACAGTGCGATGGGCACCAGGTCGTACACGTCCACCAGCCGGCCTTCGCCGTAGTACCGCGCCACCACGGCCAGCACCGCGCTGCGCGTTTGGGCCAGCACCCACAGCACCAGCAGGAAGAAGCTGCTCCCGATCCCCACCGCCGCCAGGTCCGCCGCTCCAAGCCTTCCCGCAAAGGCGGTATCGCTGAGGGCGATGATGGGCTCTGCGATGCCGCTGATGATGGCCGGCACCGCCAGACGGTCGAGGTCGCGACGGGTGATGGGGGAGGAGCTCCGCACGTGCGTGCCCCGGTCACAGGGCGCGCAAAGATGCGGGTGCCCGGAGGCCTACGGAAGCTTGATCCGCTCCTCCGTGTTGCCGTGGCAACTGCTACACGCACCGGTGCTGATCGGGTCGTGCATGTGCGCGTCCGGACCTCCGCCCGCCGGGGTGATCCGGGGATAGAGCCCGCCGGTGAGGTCCACGACCGCGGTGGTGTGGAAGTTCCCGTTCGCATCCACATCGATGGTGGCCCGCAGGTCGCCGGAGCCGTTCTCCCCCGTGTAGAGCTTCACCGTTCCGCTGGGCGCGGGCGTGGTGCCGTTCTGCTGGTACACGCTGCCTGCAACGGTGAAGCAGCCCTTGCCGCCTCCGCCATCGCGGTGGCAGTTCATGCAGTTCTGGCCGTTGTTGTGGCTGTCGGTGGAACTGTGGAAGCTGATGTTCGTCTCCCCGCAACCGCGTTCAGACCCGTCGTCGTCCTTCTTGCAGGCGATCATGCCGGCCATCAGGCCGAAAAGGACCAGCAGCGTGGCCGTGCGTGGTGCGATGGGCATGCACGAAGGTCGCACACGACGGACTCCTCCATTTGCTCCCAATGGAGGGAACCGCCGCTGGCGGACCCCAGGCCGGAAGGCGGAAGGATGAGGCTTGCGCTTACATCCGCCGCTCCAGCTCCTCGCGCAACGCGTCCATGAACTTGTCGGTGGTGAGGTACTTGTCCGCGGACACCTTGTCGCCGTGGATGCACACGGCCAGGTCCTTGGTCATCTTGCCGCTTTCCACCGTGCTCACGCACACCTGCTCCAGCGTCCGGGCGAAATTCACAAGCGCTTCGTTACCGTCCAGCTTGCCGCGGAAGGCCAGGCCTTGTGTCCAGGCGTAGATGCTGGCGATCGGGTTGGTGCTGGTGGGCTTGCCCTCCTGGTGCATGCGGTAGTGGCGCGTTACCGTGCCGTGCGCGGCCTCCGCCTCGATGGTCTTCCCATCCGGGGTGATCAGCACACTGGTCATGAGGCCCAGTGAGCCGAAGCCCTGCGCCACGATGTCGCTCTGCACATCACCGTCGTAGTTCTTGCAGGCCCAGATGAAGCCGCCGCTCCACTTCAGGGCGCTGGCCACCATGTCGTCGATCAGGCGGTGCTCGTAGGTGATGCCAGCCTCCTTGAAGGCGGCCGCGTAGTCCTGTTCGTAGATGCTCTGGAAGATGTCCTTGAACCGTCCGTCGTACTTCTTCAGGATGGTGTTCTTGCTGCTGAAGTACAGCGGCCACTTCTTCTGCAACGCCAGGTTGAAGCAGCTGCGCGCGAAGCCTTCGATGCTCTCGTCGGTGTTGTACATGCTCAGCGCCACACCATCTCCTTCGAAGTCATAGACGTTCCAGCTGGTGGCCGGCGAACCGTCCGCGGGCTGGAAGGTGAGCGTGAGCTTGCCCTTGCCCTTGATCACCGCATCGGTGGCGCGGTACTGGTCCCCGAAGGCGTGGCGGCCGATCACGATGGGCTGCGTCCAACCCGGCACCAGGCGCGGGATGTTCCGGATCACGATGGGCTCGCGGAACACCGTTCCGTTCAGGATGTTGCGGATGGTGCCGTTGGGGCTCTTCCACATCTGCTTCAGGCCGAACTCCTTCACCCGCGCCTCGTCCGGGGTGATGGTGGCGCACTTGATGCCCACGTTGTGCTTCTTGATGGCGTTCGCCGCCTCCACGGTCACCTTGTCCTCCGTCTTGTCGCGGTATTCGATGCCCAGGTCGTAGTACTCGATGGGCACATCCACGTACGGCAGGATCAACTGGTCCTTGATCCACTTCCAGATGATGCGGGTCATCTCGTCGCCATCGAGCTCTACAACGGGGTTCGCTACCTTGATCTTCTGCATTGGACGGTTGACGGTTGGTCGGTTTTCGGTTGTCCGGCGGTGCGGCACATTCGCCTCCTCTTCGCGCGGCGAAAGTAAACGTTGAGGTTCCGCCGCTAGCCGTTGGCTACGGGCGCATTCACCCCAGATCCAGGTCCAGCGCTTCCCGCAACTTCAGCAATGCCGGGTTCTTCTCCGCGAGCAGCTCGAAGCGGTCCTTCACCGTGTAGCGCGGCCGCAGGTTGGTCACCTCTTCCTTCTCCACCAGCAGTTCCAGCACGGGGTCGTTCAGCTCACGCCGAAGGTGCCCCAGCAGGGTGGGCTTCTCTTCCCGCATGTACTTCTCCTGCACGTCGTTCACAATGGCGAAACGCAACCGGCTCGCGCCAACGATCTCCACGGAACGGGCGGTGAGCGTAGCGTGCAGGCTGTTCCGACCCTCGCGCTTGCGCTCCAGCGCGTAGTCGCTCCACACGCGCATGAGCAGGGAGGGGTTCACCGCCTTGGGCGCCGCCTGCTCCGATGCTTCCGGTTCCAGTCCCGGGGCATCCACCACCACCGTGGCCGGTGCATTGGGGGCCGCCGGCCGCTCCAGTTCCTGCTTGATCGAGAAACGACCGGCCAGACGCCGTACCGCCGGACGGCCGGCGTCGGGTTCCGCCGGTGGAGGGGCGGCCACACTTGAGGCTGCCACTGCGGGGGCGCTCTGTACCGGGCGGGTCGACGGTGCTGCGGGTGCCGCCACAGCGGCTCCCATGGTCACGTCAGGACTTTTTTTTTCCACGGTGCCGGCGGCGGGCGTGGCGGAGCTGGCGAGGGACGCACCTCCACCGGCCAGCGTGGCCAGTTGGATCAGCATCAGCTCCACCAGCAGGCGGGGCTCCTTGCTGTTCTTGTACTGCACATCCACCTGGGCCAACTTGTCCAGGCCTGCGACCAGCATGTCCCGGCTCACCGCAGCGGCCTGCTGACCATAGCGGCGCTGCATGTCGTCGCTCACTTCGAGCAGGGGCAGCGTGCGGGCGTCCTGGCTCACCAGCAGGTCGCGGAAGTGTCGCGCTAGGCCGGTGACGAAGAGGTGACCATCGAACCCGTGGAACAGGATGTCGTTGAACTCCACCAAGGCCGCGGCCGTGTCCTGCTTCAACAGGTGGTCCGTGATGCGGAAATAGTGCTCGTGGTCCAGCACGTTCAGGTTCTTCACCACGTCCTGGTAGGTGAGGCGCTCACCCGCGAAACTGACCAGCTGGTCGAAGATGCTCAGGGCGTCCCGCAGACCGCCGTCGGCCTTCTGGGCGATCACGTGCAGGGCCTCGGGCTCCGCCTGTATGCCTTCCTTCTGGGCGATCCCGGCCAGGTGCCGCGCGATGTCGCTCACCGTGATCCGTCGGAAATCGAACACCTGGCAACGGCTCAGGATGGTGGGCAGGATCTTGTGCTTCTCGGTGGTGGCCAGGATGAAGATGGCATAGGAGGGGGGCTCCTCCAGCGTCTTCAGGAAGGCGTTGAACGCCGCCTGGCTCAGCATGTGCACCTCGTCGATGATGTACACCTTCTTGGTGCCCACCTGGGGGGCGATCTGGACCTGCAGGATCAGGTTCCGGATGTCGTCCACGCTGTTGTTGCTGGCCGCGTCCAGTTCGAAGATGTTGAGGCTGTGCCCTTCCTCGAAGGTGCGGCACGGGGCGCATTGCCCGCAGGTGCTCAGGTCCGGGTTCCTGTTCTCGCAGTTGATGGTGCGGGCCAGGATGCGTGCGCAGGTGGTCTTGCCCACGCCGCGGGGGCCCGTGAAGAGGAAGGCGGAAGCGAGGTGGTCGTTGCGGATGGCGTTCTTCAGGGTGCCGGTCACATGTTCCTGACCCACAACGGTATCGAACAGTTGGGGGCGGTACTTGCGCGCGCTTACGATGAACTTCTCGCTGGCCATGGGAAGGGCGCCGAAGATAGACCCCCGTCCAACCGGCCTCCTGTGGAGATCTCAACGATCGTGGAAAGGCCGCGGCCACGTGCCGTGGCGGGGCTTCCGGTCTGCTTCCTTCGCCTCGGTCGGGACGGGCGCCCGGGGTGGGGGATCCAGGGAAGCGGTATTTGATCTACATTCGCGGCCCCAATAACCGAACGTCAGACATGACCAACCGGTACGAGACCGTCTTCATCCTTACTCCCGTTTTGTCCGAGGATCAGACAAAGGAGGCGGTTACCAAGTTCAAAGACCTTGTGAAAAAAGGCCGTGGAAAGATCCGCCACGAAGAGAGCTGGGGGATGCGCAAGCTCGCGTATCCCATCCAGAAGAAGTCCTCGGGCTTCTACCACCTGATCGAGTTCGAGAGCGAACCTGCGTTCATCGAGAAACTCGAGACCGAATACCGTCGTGATGAGCGGGTGATCCGCTTCCTGACGGTGGCCATGGACAAGCACCACATCGACTTCGCCGAGAAGCGCCGCGACCGCAAGTCCGCCGGCGCCGAGGGTACCGAGGCCGGCGACAAGCCTGCCCGCGCCCCGCGGAAGAAGAAGGAGAACGTGGATAACAACTGATCCGGCCATGAGCGAACAAACGACGACCCCCGCAGCCGCCCCCGCCGCACCGGCGTCCGGTGGCTCCAGCAACGAGATCCGCTACCTCACGCCGATCTCCATCGAAACGACCAAGGAGAAGTACTGCCGCTTCAAGAAGCTCGGCATCAAGTACATCGACTACAAGGACGGTGACTTCCTCCTCCGGTTCGTGAACGAGCAGGGCAAACTGCTTCCGCGCCGCCTCACCGGCACCAGCGCGAAGTACCAGAAGAAAGTGGCCCAGGCCGTGAAGCGCAGCCGCCACCTGGCCCTGATGCCCTACGTGGCCGACATGCTCAAGTAACCCGCACACGCCTACGAACATGGAAGTGATCCTGAAGAAAGACGTGGAGAACCTGGGCTACGCGAACGACGTGGTGAAGGTGCGCGACGGGTATGCACGCAACTTCCTGGTGCCCAACGGTCTGGCCGTTGTGGCCACCCCGAGTGAGCGCAAGCAGCTCAGCGAAACGCTGAAGCAGCGGGCCCACAAGGAGGCCAAGGTGAAGGCCGAGGCCGAGAAGCATGCGGAAGTGCTCGCCGGCAAGTCGATCAAGATCGGCGCCAAGGTGGGCGAGAAGGGCAAGATCTTCGGTAGCGTGAACACCATCATGCTGGCCGATGCCTTCAAGCTCCTCGGCGTGGAGATCGAGCGCAAACACATCAAGATCAAGGCGGACACGATCAAGACCGTCGGCAAGTACGAGGCCGAGGTCACTTTCCATCGCGACGTGGTGCGCAGCATCCCGTTCGAGGTGGTGGAGGAGTGATCGCCATCAACGCACATGGAAGAGGGGTCCGCCGTTCGGCGGACCCTTTTTTCTTGCATCTATACTGTCGCCGGACGCATTGCTGAACCGGTCATGCGGCCATCTGCCGCCGCGGCTTCCCACCTTCGCACTTCCATGATCATCACCCAGGTCGTCCTTCACCCGCTGTCCATCCCGCTCAAGGCGCCCTTTGTCACATCGCTCGGGGCCCTTTCCGATGTGGCCAATGTGGTGGTGGAGGTGCGCACCCGGAGCGGAGCGGTGGGGTGGGGGGAATGCAGTCCCTTTTGGACGATCAATGGTGAAACGCAAGGCACCTGCATGGTGGTGGGGGAGCACCTCGCGGCTGCTCTTCTGGGGCACGATGCCCTTGACATCGAGGGGGCGCACGTCCGCATGGACCGGCTGATCTTCGGTAACAACAGCATCAAGAGCGCCTTCGACATCGCCCTGCATGACCTGGCGGCACAACACGCTGATCTTCCGCTGTGGAAGTACCTCGGAGGGGAGCGCTACTTCGATCCCATCACCGACTACACCGTTAGCCTTGGTGATCCGGAGAAGATGGCTGCCGATGCCGAGGCCATCGTGGCCGCCGGCTTCCCGGTGATCAAGGTGAAGCTGGGTGGCGCAGGTGATCTGGATATCAGGCGGATCAGGGCCATCCGGTCACGCGTTCCTTCGATCCCCCTGCGGATCGATGCGAACCAGGGCTGGGACCCCGCCACCGCCATCCATGTGCTGAACGCGTTGGCCGATGCCGGCATCGAGCATTGCGAGGAGCCGATCCCGCGATGGCAGTTCATGGAGCTGCGTCGTGTACGGGAAGCTTCGCCGATCCCCATCATGGCGGATGAGAGCTGCTGCGATCACCACGATGCCGAACGCCTGATCGCGCTGGGGGCGTGCCAGCGGTTCAACATCAAGCTGGGGAAGAGCGGCGGTCTCTTCAAGGCCCGGAAGATCATCGCCTTGGCCGCCCAGGCCGGGCTCACGGTGCAGGTGGGTGGCTTTCTGGAGAGCCGGCTGGCGTGGAGCGCTGCTGCGGCCCTGGCCCTATCGTCCCCCTGCGTGCGCTATGGCGACATGGATACACCGCTGATGTTCTCCGCCGATCCCGTGGAGGGGGGTATCCGGTACCTTGAAGGAGGACGTGTCCGGCTTCCTGAAGGTCGCGGACTCGATGCGCGGTTATCCGATGCGCATCGGAGTAGCGGGACCAGCTTATCCGTTGCGGGCTGATGAACTAGAGGTCCGCAGGGCCATCGCCGCCCGAAGCGGGCACAAGGCGGTCCAGCATCAGGCAGAGGGCGGCGAGCACCAGGATGTCCATGCCAGCCGCGATGCGCAGCCAGAAGCCGCTGATCACCGGGGTGGACAGGAGCGCCAAGCCCGAGCCAAGCACCACCGGCACCGCCACGCACCGCCAGGCCAGCTTGCGTGAAAAGGCATCGAGGTTGAGGCGAAAGGACATGGGGACGCGTTCTGCGGCCGGTGAAGGTAGTCTTCGCCGGCATTGGTGGTGCGCCCGATCGCCGGATCGTCGATAACCATCGCCGCAGGCCTTCACCGGACCGACGCGCAGGATACCTTCGCGGCCGAAACCAAACGCCTGCAAGCAGACCGATGTCCCAGATCTTCGACCTCGACATGATCAAGGCGGTGTACGACCGCTTCCCCGCACGTGTGGCCGCCGCCCGCAAGGTCGTGGGCCGTCCCCTGACCCTCAGCGAGAAGATCCTCTACGCCCACCTCTGGGACGGTGAGCCCACCATCGCCTTCGGTCGCGGCAAGGATTACGTGGACTTCGCGCCGGACCGCGTGACCATGCAGGACGCCACCGCGCAGATGGCCCTGCTGCAGTTCAGCACCACCGGTCGCAAGAAGGTGGCCGTGCCCAGCACCGTGCACTGCGATCACCTGATCCAGGCCCGTGTGGGCGCCAAGCAGGACCTGCAGGAGGCGCTCAACAAGAGCAACGAGGTCTTCAACTTCCTCGAGTCCATCTCCAACAAGTACGGCATCGGCTTCTGGAAGCCCGGCGCGGGCATCATCCACCAGGTGATGCTGGAGAACTACGCCTTCCCCGGTGGCATGATGATCGGCACCGACAGCCACACGGTGAACGCCGGCGGCCTGGGCATGGTGGCCATCGGTGTGGGAGGTGCCGACGCCTGCGACGTGATGAGCGGCCTGCCCTGGGAGCTCAAGTTCCCCAAGCTCATCGGCGTGAAGCTCACCGGCAAGCTCAACGGCTGGACCGCCCCGAAGGACGTGATCCTGAAGGTGGCCGGCATCCTCACCGTGAAGGGCGGTACCGGCGCCATCGTGGAGTACTTCGGTGAGGGCGCCGTGAGCATGAGTTGCACCGGCAAGGGCACCATCGCCAACATGGGCGCCGAGATCGGGGCCACCACCAGCACCTTCGGGTACGACGACAGCATGCGCCGCTACCTGAAGGCCACCGGCCGCGCGGAAGTGGCCGCCATGGCCGACAAGATCGCGGCCGACCTCACCGGCGACCCCGAGGTGTACGCCGACCCGGCCAAGTACTTCGACCAGGTGATCGAGATCGACCTGAGCACCCTGAGCCCGCACCTCAACGGTCCCTTCACCCCCGACCTGGCCACGCCGGTGAGCGAGATGAAGGAGAAGGCCGCCAAGCACGATTGGCCCACCGACATCGAGTGGGCGCTGATCGGCTCCTGCACCAACAGCAGCTACGAGGACATCAGCCGCGCCGCCAGCATCGTGGCCGATGCCGTGAGCAAGGGCCTGAAGCCGAAGTCGCACCTGGGCATCAACCCCGGCTCCGAGCAGGTGCGCTACACCATCGAGCGCGACGGCTTCATCGAGACCTTCGAGAAGAGCGGCGCCACCATCTTCACCAATGCCTGTGGCCCGTGCATCGGTCAATGGGCGCGCGAAGGGGCCGACAAGCAGGAGAAGAACTCCATCGTCCACTCCTTCAACCGCAACTTCGCCAAGCGTGCGGACGGGAACCCCAACACGCATGCCTTCGTGGCCTCGCCCGAAATGGTGGCGGCCATCGCCATCAGCGGCAAGCTCACCTTTGATCCGGTGCACGACACCCTCACCAACGACAAGGGTGAGCAGGTGAAGCTGGCCGAGCCCACGGGCCATGAGCTGCCCCCCAAGGGCTTCGCCGTGGAGGACGCCGGCTACCAGGCCCCCGCCGCCGACGGCAGCAAAGTGGAGGTGGTGGTGAAGCCAGACAGCCAGCGCCTGCAGCTGCTGGAGCCCTTCCCCGCGTGGAACGGTAAGAACATCAGCGATGCCGTGCTGCTGATCAAGGCCAAGGGCAAGTGCACCACCGACCACATCAGCATGGCCGGCAGCTGGCTGCGCTACCGCGGTCACCTGGACAACATCAGCAACAACACGCTCATCGGCGCCATCAACGCCTTTAATGGCGAGGCTGACAAGGTGAAGAACCAATTGACGGGCGAATATGGTCCGGTACCCGCTACGCAGCGTGCTTACAAGGCTGCCGGTGTGTCCAGTATCGTAGTGGGCGACCAGAACTACGGCGAGGGCAGCAGCCGTGAGCACGCCGCCATGCAGCCCCGTCACTTGGGCGTGGCCGCCGTATTGGTGAAGAGCTTCGCGCGCATCCACGAGACCAACCTGAAGAAGCAGGGCATGCTCGCCCTCACCTTCGCCAACGAGGCCGACTACGAGAAGATCCAGGAGGACGACCGTATCGACTTCACGGACCTCACCGCCTTCGCGCCCGGCAAGCCGCTCACCTTGGTGTTCAAGCACAAGGATGGCAGCAGCGACACCATCCTTGCTAACCACACCTACAATGCCCAGCAGATCGAGTGGTTCAAGGCCGGCAGTGCGCTGAACATCATCCGGGCGCAGCAGAAGGGGTGAGGCGTTGCAGGTCGGCCGACGTTTTCTATGTTTGAGGAACATCCATGAAGACATCTGCCATGAAACGGAACCTCTTCGCGCTCTTCGCTGCCGTGTCATCCGCCGCCACCTTCGCTCAAGTGGAGTTCGGCATCAAGGTCGGGGGCAACTTCGTGATCGTCTCCCAGTCGATCAGCCCGGAACCGAAGGACGCCTTGGATACACCCACGGGTCTGGGGCTGCAGTTCGGGGGATACTCGAACATCGCGTTCTCGGACATGATCGGCTTGCGGCCTGAGCTGGTGTTCTCCTTCCGGCGTGCCAAGACCGAGCAGACGGAGAGCGACCTCAGTGTGGTTGATCAGAACAACCAGCAGATCGGCACGGCCAAGCGCACCACCAAGAGCGATCAACGCCTTCAGTACTTCATGATCAACGCGCCACTGACCATCTCGCCGAACGAGAACCTGCGGTTCATGGTCGGTCCGGGTATCGGCTTCCTCATGGGGGGGAAGTTGAACACGGATGTCACCATCGATGGCACGGCCAACAACCAGTCGTTCACCCAGTTCAGTGCCGAAGAGAAGAAGGGTTCGGCGGCCACCAAGGATTTCACCAAGGCGGAGGTGGGCGTGATCGCGGGTGCGGGGTACACGCTGGATATGGGCCTCGACTTCGACCTGCGTTACTACCGTGCGATCGTCCCTACCCAGGACATCAGCGAGGCCAGCTTCCGGTACAAGGCGTTCACGAACATGATCGAGCTTTCGCTCGGGTACACGTTCGGTCACTGAACCTTTCGCTGAAGCATGATGCCGGCTGCAGGAGCACTTCCTGCCTCGGCTGCACTGAGCAGGTCTTGCCTGCGTGATGCATGGTGCAACTGGTCATGGGCCGCGGTTGCAGCAAGCTTCATCCAACGCCACGCGGGTGATCAACGTCAATTTCCTGTTCTCGGGGGATCGATAGCTTTGGCCTAACACTTAACCAGTTCGACAACATGAAGAAGCTTGGAGTATTCGTGGCCGCTTGCGTGATCGCTGGTGGCCTGTCCGCGCAGGACAACCGCGCCAGTGTTGGTCTTGAGGTTGCCCTGCCCATGGGTGATTGGGCGGACTTCGTTGGTGTGGGTTTTGGCGCCACCTTGGGGTACGAGATCCCCATGGGTGACAACATCGGCTTGATCGCCAACGCCGGGTTCATCAGCTTCGCTGGCAAGGATCTGGAGGTCAATACCGGGCTCGGTACGGTCACGGTGGAAGGCAAGAGCTCCTCGGCTATCCCCATCCAGGTGGGAGGTAAGTACTACTTCACGGACCAGCAGGAAGGCGCATACCTCGGCCTGCTCACCGGCATGCACCTCTTCTCCTCTGACGGGAACAGTGACTCGAACTTCGGCGTTGCTCCCTTGCTGGGCTTCATGGTCACGGAGAACATCGATGTGGCCGTGCGCTACCAGATGCTGTTCGCCAAGCAGGAGACCGTCGTGGTCACGGGTACCTCCGTTACCACCGAGGAGGAAACGGTCACGAACTCCTACCTCGGTCTGCGACTGGCCTACAACTTCTGATCGGTCCGATCTTCGGAAATGGAAGGGCGACATTGGTCGCCCTTCCGCATTTACGGCCGGTGCGGGTACTTTCGCACCCCGTGTTGAAGAACGATCTGATCTTACGCGCCGCCCGAGGCGAGCGCACCGAACGCACTCCGGTATGGCTGATGCGCCAGGCCGGCCGGATCCTCAAGGAGTACAGGGCCGTACGCGAGCAGGCCGGCAGCTTCATCAAGCTGGTCACCACCCCGGAGCTGGCCGCTGAGGTCACGATCCAGCCCGTGGATATCCTCGGGGTGGATGCGGCCATCCTGTTCAGCGACATCCTGGTGGTACCCGAGGCCATGGGCCTTCCGTACGTGATGGACGAGGGCAAGGGGCCGCGCTTCCCCGAAGTGGTGCGCAGCATGGATGAGCTGAAGCGCATCCACGTGCCCGATGTGGCCGACGCGCTCCACTACGTGCCCGCCGCCATCAAGCTGGTGAAGCAGGGGCTGGGCGACCGTGTGCCCCTCATCGGGTTCGCCGGTGCGCCCTGGACCATCTTCTGCTACATGACCGAGGGCAAGGGCAGCAAGACCTTCAGCGTGGCACGCCGTTCGCTTTACGCGGACCCGGCCTTCGCGCACGCCCTCATGGACCGCATCACCGATACCACCATCGCCTACCTGAAGCTGCAGGTGGCCGCCGGTGCGGACATGGTGCAGGTGTTCGATTCCTGGGCCGGCGTGCTGGACGCACGGCTCTACCGCACGTTCGCATTGCCGAACCTGCGGCGCATCTGCGAGGCCATCACCGACGTGCCGGTCACCGTGTTCGCCAAGGATGCCTGGTTCGCCACGGCGGACATCGCGGCGCTGCCGTGCGCCACCGTGGGCATCGACTGGGCGCAGGACCCGGTGTGGGCGCGCGGGCAGGTGGGGACCGGACGGACCCTGCAGGGCAACCTGGACCCCTGCATCCTTTACGCGGATCCCGGTACCATCGAGGCCGGCACCCGCCGCATGCTGGAGGCCTTCGGCCCTCATCGCCACATCGCTAACTTGGGCCACGGCGTCTACCCGGACACCCCGGTGGACAACGTGCGCCGCTTCGTCGACACCGTGAAAGAACATCAACACCGCAACGCATGATCCCGACCTCGTTCCGTTCATTCCGCAGCGCCGTTGGCCTGTGCGCGGTCCTGGCCTCCGCAGCGCTCAGCGCACAGGAGACCCCGGACAGCCTGAACCTGGTGGCGAACGGCGGGTTCGACACCACCACCGCCAAGCTCAAGCGCCTGGGCGGTATCGCCGCCGCCGAAGGGTGGAAGAGCCCCACGGCCAAGCCGGCGGACATCTTCAGCGAGACGGTGGTCGGTTCGCCGATCAGTGCGCCGAAGAACGACCGCGGCGACCAGGGGCCCCTGAGCAGCCCCAACTACGCCGGTGTGATGTGGTGGAGCTACCAGAACAAGGAGCCGCGCACCTACCTCCAGACCAAGCTGAAGAAGACCTTGAAGAAGGGGCAGAAGTACTGCGTGCGTTATTACACCACCCTGAGCGACCTGAGCAAGTATGCCACCGACCAGCACGGCGTTTACCTGAGCAAGCAGCTGGTGAAGAAGGACGATGAGAGCAGCCTGACCTACGCCGCCCAGGTGCCCACGCTGAAGACGAAGATCTACGATGACCTGTTCAGCTGGCAGGGCGTCTGCGGGGTCTATGATGCCCAGGGCGACGAGCAGTACCTGTTGATCGGGAACTTCACCGCGCAGGAGAAGACCAACACCACCAAGGTGAAGCGTCCCCGCGGTGAGGCACGGCCGCAGATGAACAACGCCTACTACTACATCGATGATGTGGCGGTGTTCCCGATCAAGCTGATGAGCGAGTGCAAGTGCGAGCAGCTGGACAAGGCCGCCAGCGAGTTCATCTTCAGCCGCAAGGGCACCAACAACCCCAACCTCAAGCCCGCCCAGAAGGTGGATCAGGAGGTCATCTACTTCAAGCGCTTCAACCGCCAGCTGGACGGTTCCATGGACGATGAGATCAACGGCCTGGTGGAACTGCTGAAGGCCAACGCCGACATCCGTATCCGCCTTGTGGGCCACACCGATGTCATCGAGGCCGACCGCGTGCGCATGCGCCCGGACCTCACCGACCTGGACAAGGAGCGCGCGGAGGCCGTGAAGGCCGCACTGGTGGAGGCCGGCATCGATGCCACGCGCATCACCATGGCCGGGCAGAAGCACGAGAGCCCGGCCGACGCTGGCGATGATGATGTGGCGCTGGCCAAGAACCGCCGCGTGGAGGTGGAGCTCGAGCAGTGAACTTGCCGCTTGGTATCCTGAAGGCCCGGCCCACGCCGGGCCTTCGCATTTCCGGATACCTTGCCCGGGCATGCTCAAGGGCGACCCGCGCACCATCCGCGCCTGGACGATGTACGATTGGGCCAACTCGGCCTACTCGCTCACCATCAGTTCGGCCATCTTCCCCATCTACTACGCCGGCATCACGGTGCGCGATGGGCAGGACCTGGTGCTGGAGAAGTACGGGGTGCCCGCCGACTCGTTGCAGTCCTATGCGCTGAGCGCGGGTTTCCTGCTCGTGGCCGTGCTGGCCCCGCTGCTCTCGGGCATCGCGGACAGCCGTGGCAACAAACTGGCCTACCTGAAAGCCTTCTGCTACACCGGTGCCGCCTGTTGCGCCGGCCTGGTGTTCCTCACCTTCGATACGCTGATCCCGGGCCTGCTCCTGTTCATGCTGGCGTGCGTGGGGTTCTCCGGGAGCCTGGTGTTCTACGACGCCTTCCTGCCGGAGATCGCGCGGCCGGAGGACCATGACAAGGTGAGCGCCCGGGGCTATGTGATGGGCTACATCGGCAGTGTGCTCCTGCTGGTGCTCAACCTGGCCATGGTGATGACGCCGGGCACCTTCGGGATCGACCGGTTGGCCGCGGGGCTGGGTTTGGATACCGGTGCGCTGGCGGCGCAGCTCTCGTTCCTGAGCGTGGGCATCTGGTGGGCCGGCTGGGCGCAGATCCCCTTCCGCGTGCTCCCCAGGCATACCGGCACCCGGCCGGCTCCCCGGGAAGGTGCTTTCTCCAGCGGCTACCGCGAGCTGAGCAAGGTGTGGGAACAGTTGCGCGGCATACCCCGGCTGAAGCGTTTCCTGGCCGCCTTCTTCCTCTACAACATGGGCATTCAAACGGTGATGTACTTGGCCGTGGCCTTCGCCACGCGCGAGATCAAGGACCACGATGCGCAGGGGAACGTGATCGCCATCGGACAGGAAAGCCTGATCATCAGCATCCTATTGATCCAGCTGCTGGCCGCCATCGGCGCGTGGATCTTCACCCGGCTCAGCGCCCGGTTCGGCAACGTGCGGGCACTGCTCATCGGTGCGTGTGCGTGGGTGCTCATCTGTATCGCGGCCTACTTCACCCACTGGGCCCACGAGTTCTATGCCCTGGCCTCCGCCGTGGGCCTGGTGATGGGTGGCTGCCAGTCGCTCTCGCGCAGCACCTATGCCAAGTTCCTGCCGGAAACGGATGACCACGCCAGCTACTTCAGCTTCTACGACGTCAGCTACTACCTGGGCACCGTGCTCGGCACCGCCGCCTACGGCCTCGTTTTTCAGTTGACCGGCGACCTGCGCTACACCGTGGTGGCCATCGGCTCCTTCTTCGTCGCCGGCGTCCTGCTGCTCCTGCGCGTGCCGAGGGACGGGCGAACAGCGGCGGCACGCGGCTGACACCGATCTTCGCCGCGCGGCAGCCAGCCGCATTGGGCATGAACGAGGACATCATCTGGGACGCCGTCATTGTCGGCGGCGGCATCGTGGGCACGGCCACGTTCTACAAACTGCAGATGCGCCACCCCGGCAAGCGCCTGTTGCTGTTGGAGAAGGAGGCGGTCCTGAGCGATCACCAGACCGGCCACAACAGTGGCGTGATCCACAGTGGCATCTATTACAAGCCCGGCAGCTACAAGGCCCGCAACTGTGTGCACGGACGCCGCGAACTGGTGGCCTTCGCGCGGCAGCACGGCATCGCCCACGATGTGTGCGGCAAGCTCATCGTGGCCATGGACGCCTCGGAACTGCCCCGGCTGGAGAAGATCCATGAGCGTGGCATCGCCAACGGCATCGAGGACATGGAGCGCATCGGGCCGGAGCGGATCCGCGAGATCGAGCCGTATTGCACCGGCATCGCCGCCATCCGCGTGGGCTGCACGGGCATCATCGACTTCCGTGGGGCCACCAACAAGATGGCGGAACTCGCCTGTGCCCTGAACCCCGCCAGTGCCGTGCGCACAGGGGAGGAGGTGACCGGCACCGGTGACCAGGACGGCCTCAGCGTGGTGATCACGAGCAAGGCCCGGCACAAGGCGCGCGCGGTGATCTTCTGTGCCGGCCTGCAAAGTGACCGCCTGGCCCGTCGGGACGGTGCCAGGCTCCAGGAGCGGATCGTGGGCTTCCGTGGTGATTACTACGAGCTCACCGACCAGGCGAAGCACAAGGTGAAGCACCTGATCTACCCGGTGCCCGATCCGCGCTTCCCGTTCCTGGGCGTGCACTTCACCCGCATGACCGACGGCAGCATCGAGTGCGGCCCGAACGCGGTGTTCACCTTCAAGCGCGAAGGCTACGGCAAGACCGACTTCAGCCTGGCCGACAGTTGGGAGGCGCTCACGTATGGAGGTACGTGGAAGCTCTTCTTCAAGAACATGCGTTACGGGATCGACGAGTACCGCCGCGCCTTCAGCAAGCGCCTGTTCCTGAAAACGCTTCAGCGGCTGATCCCCTCGCTCACCATGGACGACATCAAGCCGGGCCGGGCCGGTGTGCGCGCCATGCTGCTGGGCACGGACGGCGAGATGGTGGACGACTTCCGCATCGAGCGCCGCGGCCGCCACATCCATGTGCTGAACGCGCCTTCACCCGCCGCCACGGCCTGCCTGGCCATCGGGGATGAGATCGTGAACATGGCGGAGAAGGAGGGGGTGCTGTGAGCATGTGTCCATGGTCCCATGTGCTCATGTGCACATGAACGCATGGCATTACTGCGTCACCTTCCACTCATCCAGCACGGCGGCCCAATCCCACAGGCAGAAGGCCATCAACTGGTTGAGGCGCTTGAGCACGATCGGGTTCGGTGCCTTGAGGCTGCGGAAGTACGGGTCCTGGTATCGGAACAGGTCGTACTTGTGGAAGATCGCCTTGCTCATGGCGTACACCGTGTTCTTGCTCGGATGGTTGATGCGGTCCATCTCGTGCTGCAGCGCCACCACTTCCAGTTCCAGCTCCGAAGCACTGTGGCCCAGGGCCGCTGCGAACTTGCTGATGGCGAATGAAACGAAGCGGCGGTCCTGGCCTGCGGGCAGGCGCTTGGGCGCGTCCATGAGGTTGCCGGCAAGCACGATCAGCGCGAAGAGCTCATCGTCGCCGGGGCCGAACACGGGGCGAGCGATGAACTCGGGCGCATCCTGCAACTCCTCCACAACGGTCGGGTAGCCTTGTTCCGTCAGCTCGAACACCGCGTTCACCACGGCGTTCGCCAACTTCTCCTCACTGATCCGCTTCCTCCCGAAGAGCGTGGCGAGCATTCCGTCACAATTGATTCCGCGAACCTAGGCTGATGCACGACGAAGCATCGTTCATGCACGATGGGTATTTTCAACACCGTTTTCAACCCGCACCGTTCCCATGCACATCAAGGACCTTCTCGATCACTTCGCCGCCTACGATCAGTGGGCCAACGCGCGGCTGGCCGAACGGCTCGCACGCGAACCCGACACCGTGCTGGATGCGCCCGTGAAGAGCAGCTTCCCTTCGCTGCGCGCCACCCTGATGCACATGCGTGATGCGGAGTGCGTGTGGCGCCAGCGCAGCATGGGCGAACGGCCCACCTGGCCGGCCGAAGCCTCCACGGAGGTCGGCACCTTCATGCGGTATGTCGATCTGATGCGCGCCCATGTGCTTGCCTTGAGCGAGAACGACCTCATGGACACCATCACGTACCAGGACCTGCGCGGCAACACCCACGCACAACCGCGCTGGCAGGCCCTCCTGCATTGCTTCAACCACAGCACCTACCACCGTGGCCAGCTGGTCACAATGATGCGCATGCTCGAACTCGGCGAGATCCCCCAGCTTGACCTGGTGGTGTACCAGCGCCTGGCCGCGAAAGGGAACGGCTGAGCTCAGCCGCGCGCGATCAGGTCGATGCCGGTGTAGTTGTGCGGCGTCAGCGCGCGCATGCGGTCCTTCACATCCTCACCCACATCGAGCCCGTCGATGAAGGCCCGGATCTCCGCTGCGCCGATCCGCTCCTTGCCGCGGGTGAGGTCCTTCAGCCGCTCGTAGGGCTTGTCCACACCGGCGCGGCGCAGGATGGTCTGCAGGCCTTCGGCCACCACGGCCCATTGCTCGTCCAGGTCGGCGCGCAGTGCGGCTTCGTTCAGCAGCAGCTTGCCAAGGCCCTTCATCACCGCCTCCACCGCGATGTGCGTGTGCGCGATGGGCACGCCGATGTTGCGTGTGACCGTGCTGTCGGTGAGGTCGCGCTGCAGCCGGCTCACCGGTAGCTTCTCGCTCAAGTGGCCGAACAGCGCGTTGGCGATGCCCAGGTTGCCTTCGGCGTTCTCGAAGTCGATCGGGTTCACCTTGTGCGGCATGGCGCTGCTGCCCACTTCGCCGGCCTTCACCTGCTGCCGGAAGTAGTCCATGCTGATGTAGGTCCACACATCGCGGCACAGGTCGATGAGCACGGTGTTGATCCGGCGCATGGCGTCGAACACCGCGGCCAGGTTGTCGTAGTGCTCGATCTGCGTGGTGAAGCGCTGGCGCGGCATGCCCAGTCGCTCTTCGCAGAAGCGGTCCGCCAGCTTCACCCAGTCCAGCTCCGGGTAGGCCGCGTGGTGCGCATTGAAGTTGCCCGTGGCCCCGCCGAACTTGCAGGTGGTGGGCACTTCGCGGAGCAGTTTCAACTGCCCGTCCAGGCGCTCCACGTACACCTCCAACTCCTTGCCGAGGCGCGTGGGGGAGGCGGGCTGGCCGTGCGTGCGCGCAAGCATGGGCACCTGCGCCCATTCCAGCGCATAACCGTGCAGCCGGTCACGCACCGTGGTGATGGCACCGAGGTAGTGGGTGAAGATGAAGTCCTTCAACAGCAGCGGCAGAGCTGTGTTGTTCACGTCCTGGCTGGTGAGCCCGAAGTGCACGAACTCCTGCGCCGCACCGAGCCCCAGTTCATCCAGGCGCTCCTTCAGCCAGTACTCCACCGCCTTCACATCGTGGTTGGTGCGGGCCTCGATGGACTTGATGCGCTCCAGGTCGGCCGGTCCGGGATCGGCGATGCGCGACCGCAAGGCTTGCAGACGATCGACGGCCGTGCCGTTCAGCTCCGGCAGGGGCACCTGGCACAGGAACTCGAACCACTCCAGCTCCACCACCAGGCGGTACCGGATCAACGCCTGCTCGCTGAACCAGCGTGCCAGGAGCGCGGTGCGGCCCCGGTAGCGACCGTCAATGGGGGAGATGGCGGAAAGGGCGGTGAGGTCCATTGGCAGCAGGCCGCGCACGGGCCTTGGTTAAGGCCCGCGAAGGTAGACCGCCGTTCCGGCACGATGATCGCCGACTACCTTGCACCCATGCGCACCGTTCCCCTGCTCCTGTTCGTCCTGGCCTTCGCCGGCGCCTGCTCCTCGCCGCAGCCCACCGCGTCCGGCGGCCACACCTTTGGTAGCGATGCCGATCCGCTCTTCTTCAGCTTGGAGCGCACACCCTGCTTTGGCAAGTGCCCGGCCTACGTGATCACCGTGGACAAGGACGGGAAGGCCACCTACACCGGGCGCACCTTCGCCGACCGGCCGGGGACCTGGAAGGCCCAGGTGGACCGGGCCGTCTTGGAGGCCCTGTTGGAGCGTGCGAACGCCATGGGTTTCTTCGGTCTTGAGGACCGTTACGACGGCCCGGTGACCGACCTGCCCAGTACCATCATCCGCATCCAGGCGGACGGCAAGGACAAGAAGATCGTGGCGCGTTACAGGACCCCGGAGGCGTTCAAGGCGTACGCAGCGTTCGCGGACTCCCTGCTTGACAAGGCCGGTTGGGAGAAGCAACCCGCTGAGGAATAGGTCACGGGGTCAACCGTTCATCCCGGTCCACCCCGATCTGCTTATCGGCAACGGGCTACATTAGCCGCCCCTTGTCGCGGCGGTCCATCGCCGCTCATCGAACAGAACACCATGAAGCGAACCATTCTTGCGGCCGGCCTCTTTGTGCTGGCCCTGGCGATCCACGCCCAGGAGGGCATGTGGATGCTGAACACGTTGAAGCAGGTGAACGAGGCCGACATGCAGCGCCTCGGCTTCACCCTGACCGCGGACGACGTGTACAACGTGAACAAGAGCAGCATGAAGGACGCCGTCGCGCGCCTCGGCGGTGGCTTCTGCAGCGGCGAGATCGTCAGCTCGGAAGGCCTGATGCTCACCAACCACCACTGCGGCTTCGACGCCATCCAGAACGCCAGCAGCGTGGAGCACGACTACCTCACGGACGGCTTCTGGGCCATGACCCGCGAGCAGGAGCTTCCGGCCGGCTTCTACGTGAGCTTTCTGGACCACATCGATGACGTGACGGCCAAGGTGACCGCCCAGCTCAGCGACGGCATGACCGAGGATGAGCGCAACGCCAAGATCGAGGAGATCGGCGCCACGCTGGAGAAGGAGGCCGTGGGCGACAAGCAGCACATGAGCGCCGACTTCAAGGTGATGTACAGCGGCAACGAGTTCTATGTGTTCGTTTACAAGGACTATCCGGACGTGCGCATGGTGGGCGCTCCCCCCAGCGCCATCGGCAAGTTCGGCGGCGACACGGACAACTGGATGTGGCCGCGCCACACCGGCGACTTCAGCATGTTCCGCGTGTACACCGCCCCGAACGGCGAGCCGGCCGAGTACGCCAAGGAGAACGTGCCCTACAAGCCGAAGTACTGGTTCCCCGTGAGCCTGGACGGCGTGCAGCAGGGCGACTTCAGCATGGTGATGGGCTGCCCGGGCAGCACGGACCGCTTCCTGAGCAGCCACGGCGTGAAGCTCGCGTTGGACGTGGAGCAGCCCAGCCGGGTGAAGATCCGCGGCAAGAAGCTGGAGATCTATAAGGAGGGCATGGACGCCGACCCCGCCGTGCGCATCCAGTACGCCAGCAAGTACGCCCAGACCAGCAACTACTGGAAGTACTTCATCGGCCAGCAGCGCGGCCTGAAGCGCCTGCATGTGTTCGACAAGAAGCAGAAGCAGGAGGGTGAGCTGATGTCCTGGATCAACGCCGACGGCGGTCGCAAGGCCAAGTACGGCGCCTTCCTGGACCTGCTGCAGAAGGGCTACGGCGAGCGCACCAAATTCGAGAAGGCCAACACCTACATGCAGGAGGCCGCTTTCGGCAGCGAGATGGTGGTGTTCGGCTTCCGCCTGCGCGGTCTGCGCGCCCAGCTCGAGAAGGACCCGAAGGACGCCGCCAAAGTGGCCGCCATGGTGGCTGCTGTGAAGGCCAGCGCCGACGGCTTCTTCAAGGAGTACAACCGCGCCATCGACCAGAAGGTGACGGCTGCGATGTTCCGCATGATCCATGATGACGTGGACGCTTCCATGCACCCCACGGTGATCGCCGACGTGAAGAAGAAGTTCAAGGGCGACTTCGAGCTGTGGGCGGCCAGCGTGTTCAAGACCAGCATCCTCACCGACCGCGCGCGCTTGGACGCATTCCTGGCCAAGCCTACGCTCAAGGCGCTGGACAAGGACCCCGGCATGGCGGCCTCCTCTTCCTGCATCCAACTCTACCGTGGTATGCTCGGCCCGGCCATCCAAGCCTCGCAGCCCGACATCGACAAGGGCTACCGCCTGATGGTGGCCGCCATGCGCGAGCGTGAGCCCGGCCGCATGTGGTATCCCGATGCCAATTCCACCATCCGCGCGAGCTATGGCCAGGTGGGCGACTACAAGCCCGGCGATGCCATGCACTACGACTTCGTGACCACCGCGGACGGCATCCTCGAGAAGGAGGACAACACCAACGACGAGTTCGTGGTGCCCAAGCGCCAACATGAACTGCTCACCGCCCGCGACTACGGCCGTTACGCCGATGCCCAGGGCCGCTTGATCACCTGCTTCATCAGCAAGAACGACATCACCGGTGGCAACAGCGGCAGCCCCGCGATCAACGGGCGCGGCGAGCTCATCGGCATCGCCTTCGACGGCAACTGGGAGGCCATGAGCGGCGACATCGCCTTCGAGCCCGAGCTGCAGCGCACCATCAGCGTGGACATCCGCTCGTGCTGTGGGCGATCGACAAGTACGCCGGTGCCAAGCACCGGTGGACGAGATGACCTCGGGTGACCACGCCGAAGGCTGCGGTGAAGCCCGCCATCATGCCGGAGGGCGATCCCCGTGCCGGAAAAGACCAAGAAGGAGGCCCCGCAGAAGAAGGGCCGATCCGCGCAATCGATCGAGCTGAAGAAGGCGGCCTCGATGGCCGCCTTCTTCGTTCCCATAGCTGGCGGTCAGGGCCACATTGTTCTGCGGAACAGGAACGTCGCATGTTCACCGCTGCGCTGTGGAAGGAAGCTTCGTGCCACACCCTTACCAAGGCGTGGTCGGCGTCCACCGGGTGACGGTGCATCACGATGGCCCAAGGCGCCGCCAAGCGTTCTTCGCGCTAACTTTCCCTTTTCATGCACGACCCGCGCCTCTCCGAAGCCCTGCCCGAACTGCTGCGCGATGGGTTGCTGACACCGGAGCAGGTCGAGCGCATCCGGGCGCGCTACCATGCCGGCAGTGAGCAGGCCGGCAACCGGCAGTTGCTGGTCTTCGCCCTTCTGGGCAGCCTGTTGGTGGGGCTGTGGATCATCCTCATCATCGCCCATAACTGGGATGACCTTCCCGCCCGCTGCGCACCCTGCTCGCCTTTATTCCCGTGCTGCTCGGCCAAGGTCTGGTCTGGTACACGTTGCGTTACAGACCAGCGGTCACCGGCTGGCGCGAAGGCGGTGCGGTGCTGCTGGCCTGCGGGCTCTGCGCCTGCATTGCGCTCATCAGCCGCATCTACCACATCCATGGCGAGCTGAGCGGCTACCTGCTTACGTGCGGCCTGCTCATCGCCCCGTTGCTCTATCTGCCCGGGTCTTTCGTGGTGGCCTTGGGTTACCTGGCGCTGGTGACCTGGTATGCCGCGCTGGTCCGCACCGATGGCGGTAGCGAGCTGCCCTGGATGGCCTTGCCCTGCTGGCCGCCTATGTGCCCTTCCACGTGCAACGGGCCCGGCGTGAAGGCGCGTCCATCGGCTTTTGGTGGCTCAACCTCTTCGCCGCGCTGGCCTTCGGCATCGTCTCCCAGCTCTTTTACCGCGAATGGACCATGGTGCATGTCCTGGGCTGTTCGTGGCGCCTCGGCGGCGTTCACGCTGGTCCCCGGCTGGCGCCACGACCCGAACTACGCACCTGGCCCTGGTGCTGGTGGGCGGCCTGGGGCAGCTGGTCATCTTCTTTATCTTCAGCTTCCGTGCGGTCTGGGAGGAACTGCTGCGCGAACCCGCCAGGAACATCGGCAGGGACCTTGTTCCCATCAGCATCGTGCTGGCGATCACGTTCGGGGCTTACACTGGCGCCGCGGCGGCGGAAGAGTCTTCATCGAGCGCTGGGCCCGGCCATCCAGGCCTCGCAGCCGGACATCGACAAGGGCTACCGCCTGATGGTGGCCGCCATGCGCGAGCGTGAGCCCGGCCGCATGTGGTACCCCGATGCCAACTCCACCATCCGCGCCAGCTACGGCCAGGTGGGCGACTACAAGCCGGGCGATGCCATGCACTACGATTTCGTGACCACCGCGGACGGGATCCTCGAAAAGGAGGACAACACCAACGACGAGTTCGTGGTGCCCAAGCGTCTTCATGAACTGCTCGCCGCCCGCGACTACGGCCGCTACGCCGACGCCCAAGGCCGCCTGATCACCTGCTTCATCAGCAAGAACGACATCACCGGTGGCAACAGCGGCAGCCCCGTGATCAACGGCCGTGGTGAGCTGATCGGCATCGCCTTCGATGGCAACTGGGAGGCCATGAGCGGTGACATCGCCTTCGAGCCCGAACTGCAGCGCACGATCAGCGTGGACATCCGCTACGTCCTCTGGGTAGTGGACAAGTACGCAGGCGCCAAGCACCTCGTGGACGAGATGACCCTGGTGACCGCTCCCAAGGCGGAGGTGAAGCCGGCGATCATGCCCGAGGTGATACCCGTGCCGGACAAGAGCAAGAAGGAAGCTCCGCAGAAGAAGGGCTGAGCCTTACCTCATCGATCTGCGAAAGGCGGCACCGCGAGGGCCGCCTTTCCAGTTTTAAAACCGTGCGGGTTCGGGTGTGTGGCTTTGGTGGAATGGGAGGCTTTTTGCTTGGTTAGCCAAGCAAGCAAATGCCCTTGTTTATTCCCGGTCTCAGATCTTTGGTATTGAGCAGGTTAGATGGTCGTTCCGGGCGCGTTCTCGCGTTGGCAGGAATTGCCCATTGAGCACAAAATGCTTGTTTGGCAAACCAAGCATGCTGGGGTGTCCAACCCGGCTCACCATGCCATCCCGCAACGAACCAACCCCCATCAGCCCTCGGCCCGATCTGACCCACGTAGATGCTCAAGCCCTGAAGTTCACTGCAGACCATGTCCATTAGCACATGGGCACATGTGTGCCCAAGATGAGCGAGCCCTTGTTCAGTGGAGGGCCGGGCGATTCTTCCCGCTGGCCTCATGCCACGCCAACGCGGCCCCTGTACAGGCCAGGATCGGCGCGACGACCACCCCAACGAACGGGATCAGCATCAGCAGCCAGAACAGGGCGCCGTTCGCCAGCACCATGCCCCGGTTCTCGCGCGCTGCCCGGGCACTGGCCCGTATGCCCAGGCGGTGCCGCTCGAACACGTAATCGAACATGCTGAAGCCGTAGAACCAGCAGGAGATCACCCAGAGAAAGAGCGCCCAGAACGGTGCGGTGGGCAGGAGCAGGATGGACAGCACCCAGGCCAGCACGTTGATGCCGAGCTCAAGCAATCCGTTGCGAAGAGCTATCCCCACACCACGCAGTACATCGCGTGCGAACTGCGCGGGATCGAACGGGAAGCGCCGGCCGGTGAGGATCTCCTCCGTGCGTTCGCTCAACCAGGCCAGGAGCGGGGAAAGCACGATGAGCACGAGGTACTTGCTCACCAGCACGAAGAGCAGCCACAGGCCCAGTTGCACCACCACCAGCACCAACACGTCGCGCGCGCCGTTCAACACCGCCTTGGCCGCGTCCCAGAGGCCCTGCCAGCCTTCCGCCCCGGTGGCCGGCACGGTGATGCCCAGCTGCTCCGCTGCCAGTTGACGCACAGCGTCCACGGCCTCCAGGCTGAGCCAGAGCATGCCGGAGGCGAGGACGGACCAGAGCAATACCGGGATCAGGAAGGTCCACCAAAGCCCGTTGCGGATCAGGAACAGCGGCGCTCGCAGGAAGCCCTTCGCACCGATGAGCAGCTGCCGGGGCATGGACCTCAGCGCCGCCGTGCCGCCTGCTGCTGCTTCTGAATGTCCTCCAGCCGCTGCTGCCACTTGCTCTTCTTCTTCGGCGTGCGCATGTTCTGCTCCAGTTCGGCGCGCAGCTTCTTCTCATCGATGATGAAACGGCCGAGCACGGTCATCTGCAGGATGCTGATCAGGTTGGCCAGCAGGTAGTAGTAGCTGAGGCCGGCGGGCAGGCTGTTCATGAAGAACAGCATCATCACCGGGAACAGGTACATCATCAGCTTCATGCTGGGCATGCCCTGCTGCGTGGGCATCTGCTTGCTGGTGATCAGCGTGTACACGATGGTGCTCGCCGCCATCAGGATGGTGAACAGGCTCACATGGTCGCCGTAGCCGAAGGGGATGGAGAAGGGGAGCGTGGCGATGCTGTCGTAGCTGCTCAGGTCGTCCGCCCAAAGGAACGGCTGCTGCCGCAGTTCGATGCTGGCCGGGAAGAAGCGGAACATGGCGAAGAGGATGGGCATCTGCAGCAGCACGGGCACGCAACCGCTCATCGGGTTCACCCCCGCCTTGCGGTAGAGGTCCATGTTCGCCTGGTTGCGCTTCATCATGTCCTCCGGTGCGGGGTACTTCCGGTTGATGGCGTCGGTCTCCGGCTTCAGGGCCCGCATGCGCGCACTGCTCTTCTGGTTCTTGTAGGCGATGGGCAGCAGCAGGATCTTGATGGCGATGGTGAGCACCAGGATGATCAGCCCGTAGCCCATCTTCCCATCCAGGAAGTTGAAGATGGGGATGACGATGAAGCGGTTCACCCAGCCGAAGATGCCCCAGCCCAGGTCGATGATCCGGTCGAACTCCGGAATGCCCGTGCGCCGGAGGGTGTTGTAGTGGTTCGGGCCCATGTACAGACCGATGTCCAGCCGGGCGTTCGCGGCCGGTGGCTGGTCGAAGAAGAGCTTTGCGCTGTAGCCCTTGGTGTGCTGGCCTTCCACGGGCAGTGTGCGCACCGCGATCTCGCTGCCGTTGGCCCGGAAGCCTTCGGGATGGATCATGGCCAGGGTGAAGAAGTCCTGCTTGAAGGCCACCCAGTTGGTGCGGCCCTCCAGCTTCTTCTCCTCGGCGCTGATGGTGCTCAGGCTGTTGGCGTCCTCCGTGAGGTACTTGTAGAAAACGGTGCTCTTGCCCTGCTCGTTCCCGAGGTGCTTCTCGTTGTTGCGACCGGTAAGGTCCCAGTGGAACATCACGTTCCGCGGATCCACCTCCTTCTCCAGGCCCACCAGTTCCGCGCTGAGGCCCACGCGCCAGTCCAGGCTGTCCAGCCGCCAGGTGATCAACAGGTACTTGTTCGGGTCGCCGGTGGCGGCCTTCATCCGCACCGTTCCGGGGTCGGGCTGTTCCGCGGTGAAGTACAGGTCCTTGGTGCTCACGTCCAGGTTGCCCAGGAAGAAGCGGTACTCGAACACGCCGCTGTCCGGGTCGGCCAGGAGCAGGGGGTGCTTTGCGTAGGTGGTGTATTCCTTCAGACGGATCAGTGCAGGCCGCGCGCCGTGGGTGGTGAGGGTGATCTGCAGTTTTTCGTTCTCCAGGGTGAGCACTTCCTCTTTACCGGAGGCCGATGCCGTGAAGATGCCGAAGCGCTGGGCCATGCCGGCGATGCGGGCGCTGTCCAGCCGGGCCGCACGGGCGCTGTCCGTCAGGCTGCTGTCGGCACGCAGGGTACTGGCCAGGCCTGCCAGGGGATCGGCGGTGGTGCTGGCCGGGCTCGCCGGCGCAGCGGTATCCGCCAGCAACTTGGCCTTTTCGCGGGCTTGTTCCACCAGGGCCAGGCTGTCCTGCTGCCGCTGGAACGCCGCGCGCTCTTCGGCGCTGGGGGCCGTGTGGATCTGCCAGCCGATGAGGATGGCCACGATGAGCCCGAAGCCGATGAGGGTGTTGCGATCCATGTCAGTTGCCGCTGCGGATCAGGGTCTTGGGCGGCTTGAGGGGACGAAAGGGCGGCGAAGATAGCCGGGCGGCCGAGAAGCCGCCCCCGGATCAGGCCTGAACGGGCGTATTGTTCCAGGCTTGCACCGCGAGCGTGATGATACATGCACCGCCAGAACCATGCGGCACACAGCGTGCTGCATCGCTCCGGTCGTGTTCCCTGTGCCGGTCCTATTCCTTGATGATGCGACGCGTGGTGGGTTCCCCGTTTTCGGGGTTGAAGCGCAACACGTAAGCCCCTGGTGCAAGGCCGGTGATGTCCATCGAGCGCAACTGCCTGGCGCGCAGGCCCAGCGCGTTCAAGGGCTGAGCCAGGGCGCTGTAGAGCGCCACCGTGCCCCCTTGTTCAGCCCGCAGCCAAACGTGATCTCTGCACGGAATGGGCCATACCTCTAGAGCCTGCATTGGCGTTGGTGTGCCGGGCACATCCGCGGAGATCTGGCTATCGTGGTAGCTTTTGCACAGGTTGGGCAGAGCGTTCACGGTATCGGGCAAGACCACGTCATCGCGCACGAAGCCACAGGCCGCACCTGGCGCGTTGGGGTTGTGGATGGTGCTGAGGTAGGGACTTCTACCGATGAGCGCGTAGATCCTCCCGTCCGGTGCGGAGTTCAACGTGAGCGGAGGTCCAATGCCCCAATAATGACCACCATAGGAGGTATCACTTTCCACCACATACGCGCTTTGGGCGATGAGCATGGGGTCCATGTTGCTGAGGTCGAATTGGAACAGGGTGTCCGCAATGACCGCAGGAGATCCAAGATCGGAAGGGGCCACGAGCGTTGAGCGCAGCAGATAGAACTTGGAACCGTCCGGCGAGAACTCTGCACTGGCGTAGGTCGTCAATGGGAACTGGGGTAGCGTTGCCTCATGCTCCACCATGCCGGTGTTCGGATCGAAATGGTAGAACGCAATGTCCATCACACGTTCTGTGTCGCCCAGGTGCATCACGATCATCGCGAGCCTCGTTCCATCCGGAGAGGTGACCAAATGGCCCACCGCTCCATTCACAGAGGTATAGCTTGTCTCCATCGGTAGCACCTCACCGGTGTGGCTGATCACAGGAACGCTGTCCACTCCGGCCGCAGTGATCCGGTAAGCGAGGAACGCATCCGAGGAATGCTGATGTACCAACGCCCAGTAATCGGTGCCGTTGCCATGGGGCACTGCCGTAAGCCTGTAGGAAACACTGTCCATCCGCAGAACCCGGAAACTGGCAGGTTGCACGGCGCCCAAACCCCCATTCAGGGTCATGTCGAAGGTATAGGTGCAAAGCGGTTGTCGGCCGAACCATTCGGCTTCCCCATTATAGTAACGGACAGATAATCCGATGACGCGGTCATTGTCCTCCGGCCAAGGCAGAAAGACCCATCCTTGAGTCCCCGCGCAAGACCCCATGCTGTCCGGAAATCGGCTCAATATCTCGTTGCCCACGCGATCGAACACTGCGCAGCCATTGGCGTATAGGAGCAGTTGGCCGTTCGGGCTGCTGATGGCTGCGGACTGGATCTGGAAGGTTGTAGACGCACTGAGCAATCCGGTGGACAGGCCATTCCAATCAAAGTGCAACCAGGATTGCGGGGAGAGTGGCCAATGGGCGTTGCGACGTTGCGCAAGGCAGAGACCGGCGAGCAACGCCAACAGGCCGAGCAGCGCGTGCCGCAGCATGATCAGTAGATCCTGAAGCCCGTAGCTTGATCACCGACCGGGGTGACCGCACCGCAACCGCAATCAACAGATTGTGATCCTCCGCTACAGGTCCAAGCGGCAACGGCTCCGCTCGAGCAGCTGTTCTCGCAATAGACCTCCAATTTTTGGAGGGTCGGACAGCCGACAGGTGCTGTGAATGTTGCGGTTGTGGTAGAATTGACCGTCAGGCAGCCCACCCAGCCGCATCCGGTCCCTGGGCTCGCACATGTACCAGTAACAAAGAATGCTCTCACCTCGTATGTGCATGCGTTATCTGTTCCCACGCGAAAGGACTGCGCGTTCGTCAGTTGGGGAATCGCACAGAGGAAGATGATGCAAGAGATCAGAATCAGTAGGCGATCTGCGGAGCGCGGGTTGATGATCATGGGTTCAAGAGTCTCGTTGCAAGATATACTTGAATAATCGCGCATGGCTTCGACAGTTTATAACTTTCTCTTCGTAAGGTCCATGGGTGATTTAAAGTCACTTGGCATGTCGGAGATGCATACGCTTCGTCCACCGCGCCACCGTACTGGAACGGAGGAGTATGTCAGGCTTGTGGTGTCTGTTGACCGAAAGACGATCACGCAACCGCCTTCTGCGCTTCGCCCGGACCCGGTACGCGTGCCGAATCGATCGCGGCCTTCACGAAGCCGATGAAGAGCGGGTGCGGGCGCGCCACCGTGCTCTTGTACTCCGGGTGGTACTGCACGCCGATGAACCACGGATGCTCCTGAAGCTCCACCACCTCCACCAGGTTCGTCTGCGGGTTCAGCCCCACGGGCAGCATGCCCGCGTTGCGGTACTGGTCGATGTACGCGTTGTTGAACTCGAAGCGGTGGCGGTGCCGCTCGCTGATCTGGGACTTGCCGTAGGCCGCCCGGGCCTTGCTGGAGTCGTTCAGTTTGCAGGGGTAGGCCCCCAGTCGCATGGTGCCGCCCTTTTCCTCGATGCGCTTCTGCTCCTCCATCATCGCGATCACCGGGTAGGCGGTGTTGGCGTCCATTTCGGTGCTGTTCGCACCGGTGAAGCCCAGCACGTTGCGCGCGAACTCGATCACCGCGCACTGCATGCCGAGGCAGATGCCCAGGAAGGGCACCTTCTGCTCGCGCGCATACCGGATCGCCTCGATCTTGCCTTCGATCCCGCGATGGCCGAAGCCCGGTGCCACCAGGATGCCGCTCAGGCCGCCCAGGTGCTTCTCCACATTCTTCGCGTTCACCTTCTCGCTGTGCACCCAGCGGATGTCCACCTTGGTCTCCACTTCGGCGCCCGCGTGGTCCAAGGCCTCCTTGATGCTCTTGTAAGCGTCCTTCAGTTCCACGTACTTGCCCACCAGACCGATGCTCACGCGACCCTTCGGTTCCTTGTAGCGCTTCAGGAAGGCCGACCATTTCGCCAGGTCCGCATCCGGGTAACTGGTGATCCCCAGCTTGTCCAGCACCACCACGTCCAGTTCCTCCTTCTGCATCAGCAGGGGCACGTCGTAGATGGTGTCGGCATCGGCGCTCTCGATCACGGCGCGGGGCTCCACGTTGCAGAACAGCGCGATCTTCTCCTTCATGCCCTTCTGCATGGGGTGCTCGGTGCGGCACACCAGCACGTCCGGCTGCACGCCCAGGCTGAGGAGCTCCTTCACGCTGTGCTGCGTGGGCTTCGTCTTCAGTTCGCCGGTGGTGCTCAGGAAGGGCAGCAGGGTCAGGTGGATGCTCAGCGCGTCCTTGCCCTTCTCCCACTTCAGCTGGCGCATGGCCTCGATGTAGGGCAGGCTTTCGATGTCGCCCACGGTGCCGCCCACCTCGGTGATCACGAAGTCGTAGATGCCCTTGCGGCCCAGGGCCTGGATGTTCCGCTTGATCTCGTCGGTGATGTGCGGGATCACCTGCACGGTCTTGCCCAGGTATTCGCCCTTGCGCTCCTTGGTGATGACGTTCTGGTAGATGCGGCCGGTGGTGACGTTGTTGGCCTGGCTGGTGGGCGTGTCCAGGAAGCGCTCGTAGTGGCCCAGGTCCAGGTCGGTCTCGGCCCCGTCCTCCGTCACGAAGCACTCCCCGTGCTCGTACGGGTTCAGCGTGCCCGGGTCCACATTGATGTACGGGTCGAGCTTCTGGATGGTGACCGTGAAGCCGCGGGCCTGCAGCAGCTTGGCCAGGCTCGCGCTGATGATGCCCTTGCCCAGGCTGCTGGTGACGCCGCCGGTAACGAAAATGTACTTGGTGGAACCCGTCATCGCCTGTGGGCCGCGCTCATAAGCGAGCCGCGATCACGGGGTGTAAAGGTAGGGTTCCGCCGGCTGTGCCGGATGCGTTGTGGATAACCCTGTCCGGTTGTGGGCAATTCCCAGTGGCGGACCACCCCGACCGTCAACGGACAGCCGACGACCGGACCTCAGAACGTATAGCTCACCCCGAAGCTGGGCAGCAGGGGCAGTTGGTCCTTGCGCTGGGCCGTCACCCGGTCGAAGTAGAAGATGTTCCGACGGTCGTAGGCGTTCGTCACGCTCAGGTCCATCTGCACCGAACGCCGCTCGCTGAACTTCCACGTTTTGGTGACACCGAGGTCAAGGCGATGGTAATCGGGCAGGCGGCTGCTGTTCAAGGCACCATAGAGGATGCCCAGGTCCCCGTTCGCATTGGGGATGTTCTGATCGATGCCCTGTTGGAAGTCCAACCGCTCGTAGAAGCCCTGGGTCGGGGTGAAGGGGAAGCCGCTTCCGTAATTCCAGCGGGCGGTGGCCTTCCAGGAGCGGAACTTGCCGAAGCTGTAACTGGCCACAAGGTTCACGTTGTGCCGGCGGTCCCAGATGGGGTTGTAGGTGCGCGTACCGTCATAGCGATCCACGAAGTTCAGCGAGTACACCGCCCAGATGTACATGTGCTCCTCCTCGTATTGCAGCAGCAGGTCCGCGCCGCGTGCCTTGCCCGTTTCCAGCACGAAGTCCTTTTTCAGTTCGGCCGGTTGGGCGGCGAACTCTTGCGTATCGTCATAAAGCTTGTTCCGGTTCAGGTTGGTCACCACGCGGAAGTCCTTGATGTAGCCTTCGATGTTGGCCTTCAGGTTCTTGGTCAGGTCCACCTCGAAGCCGAGCACGGCGTGGTTCGCACGCTGGATGGGGTCGTTCACCTGGCGCACGGTGCCGTCCTTCAGGGTGATGGAGGAGGGGATGTCCTCCGGAGCGGTGAGGAAGCCGTAGAACAGGTTCACCACGTCGCGGTCGCTCTGGGCGGCGATCAGGTTCTGGCTGTAGCGACCGCCTGCCCCCTTGAAGCGGAAGTTGCGCGCCACGTTCCATTTGAAGCCGAAGCGCGGCTCCCAGCTCATGATGCTGGGCGTGGCGTAATAGTGGGCGCGGATCCCGGGGTCGATCACCAGCTTGCCGGCCTTGATCTTGTAGTTGAAATAGCCGGCGATCTCGGTGCTTACCTTCTCCTGTTCGAGCTTGAGCCCCAGACTGTTGAAGTACTTGAAGTTGGTCCGTACCCCCACGATGTCCACGCCATATTTCGCCTCGCTCTCGCCAATGAAGTACTTGAAGTTGAGCCCGGCGTTGAAGCTGTTGATCCCGCTGTTCCGCGGGTCCAGGCTGGCCTCCGTCAGCTTGATGTCATACTTGCTGAAGGCGAACACGCCATCGATCAGCACCGCGCTGCCGCTGGGGGCCAGCACGAAGTTGGCACCGCCGCCCGTGTTGGTCCATTCCAGGTCGCTCACGCCCCGGTAGCTCACGCCATCGTTGAAACGGAAGCCGAAGAAGCTCACCTTGCTCCCGTTCGCAGCGTTCAGGCTCAGCTTGCCGAACGCATCGGTGAACCGGAAGGGGAGTCCCGCACTGTCCACGAAGCTGTAGAGGCTCTTGCTGGTCTGGTCCAGGTAGCTGTGCTTGAAGTTGAGCAGGAAGCTGCTGCCGCCATCCCCCGGGTTGGCGGCCTTCTTCAGCGGCCCCTCCAGCATGGCTTTGGCGGCGAACGTGCTGGCCGCCACCTTGCCGCTCAGGCGCTGCTTGTTGCCATCGCGCGTGGTGATGTCCATCACGCTGCTTATCCGTCCCCCGTGCTCGGCATTGAAGCCGGCGGTCATGATGTCGGCGTTGCGGATGATGTCGTTGTCGAACACGCTGAACAGACCGATGCTGTGGAAGGGGTTGTAGAGCACCATGCCGTCCAGCAGCACCTTGTTCATGATGGGCGAGCCGCCACGGATGTAGAGCTGTCCGCCCTGGTCGCCGGTGAACACCACGCCGGGCACCACCTGCATGTACTGCGCCAGGTCGGCCTGGCCGCCGATCGCCGGCATCCGTTCGATCTGCTTCGGGTTGAGCTTGGTGATGCCGATGCGCACCTGGCCCTCGGCTTCGCGCCGCTCGGCCGTTACCTCCACCGCCCGCATCTGGATGGCGGTCTTCTTCAGGTACAGTTTCTCCGTGGTGATCTGGTCCGCCTTCACCGTGACGGCCTGCGTGAGGGTGTCGAACCCAAGATAGACGATGCGCAGGGTGTAGTTGCCTGGAGCGAGCTTGCTGATGCTGAAATAGCCGTTCTCGTCCGTCTGTGCCCCCATGGTGCTGCCCACCACGCTCACCGGCGTGAAGATGCTGGGCTCCCCGGTCTCCTGCTCGTAAACGAAGCCCCGCACGGTACCCGTCTGGGCCAGGGTGGACATGGGGAGGGCAAGCGCTGCGAACAGCAGCACCTGAACGATCGGGTTGCGCGACATCAAAGGCGGAGGCTTGGAAAGGGCGGCCAAAATAGCCGGATGCCCCGGACCGCCCGCTGCCGATCCATGAACGGTGCGTTGTACCGGGGTAAAGGCCGGCGCCTTCAGCGCTGATCCGGTCGGTAGGGTGGCATGTAGCCCTCAAATGCCATCTTCCGGCCGATCTCCGTGTAACGCTCCTTCTCCGGCCAGCTCCAGGTGGCCAGTCCGTCCACATACCGGTTGAACATGCAGAAGGCTGCGGCGATCAGCACCGTGTCATGCACCTCCAGGTCGGTGGCGCCCGCGCTCCGGGCCGCTTCCACATCCGCTGGCTCCACCTGCCGGCCGCCTTGCTGCACCTTGGTGGCCAGCTGGAGCAGCGCACGCAGCTTCGGGTCGCACCGCTCCGCAAAGGAGCCTTCCTTGATCGCGTCCATGAGATCAACGCCTTCGCCCAGATGCGCGCAGGCCGCCGCAGCATGGCTGCTGTGGCAGAAATGGCAATTGTTCAAGGCGCTCACGTGGGCGGCGATGATCTCCCGCTCGCCCATCGTGAGGGTGCTCGGTCCGCGCAGCAGGACCTCCACCAGTGCGCGCAAGGGGTCGCCGGTCTCCGGGCGGTAGATGAGCAGGCCGCTGATGCCGGGACTGTGGCCCGGAGGGAGGGTGATGTGGGGCATGGGGTGCGCTATCAAGGTGGAAAGTTCGCGATCGCGACCGATCCGTACATTCGGCATCGATCGGTCCACCCAAGCGGCCGATACCCAACACATGGTCCGGACCTCTACGCTGCTCACCGCCATCGGTCTCCTCTCCACTGCCGCGTTCGCCGCCAGCGGCGGGCCCGACCAATACGGGTACACGTGGAAGGACAGCTTTGAACCCGGTGGCCCCACCTACGAGTGGATCGACATCACCCAGACCGGCACCCTGATCACGGGGCTGGCCGATGACAACATCGTGGGGCCGTTCACCATGGGCGAGAACTTCCCGTTCTATTGGTACGGGGTGAAGAAGGTGTTCGTGGCCAGCAATGGGTACATCACCTTCATCACCAGTGGCAACATCGCTGCGCCCTTCCCCTTGATCCCCGCACCGGGAGGAACGGACAACTACATCGCAGCGCACATGACCGACCTGAACTTCGCCGATTACGGCGGAGCCAACCCGGTGGACAACCCGGCCCAGTGCTACTGGCAGGACGGCCTGGACAAGGCCATCTTCTCGTACATCGATGTGCCCTATTGGAGCGCCACGCCGCCGCTGTTCACCGGGAGCAACACGTTCCAGATCATCCTGAACAAGCAGGACAGCACGATCACCATCAACTACATGACGGCGCCCTGCTGCAGCGGGTCCAACGGACCGATCTGCGGGATCGAGGCCATCAACGGCGACATCGGGTTGATGCAGAACTCGGGCGTCTACCCCACGGATGGCTATGCGGTGCGCTTCTATGCCCCGGCCGTGCCCCTGTTGGACATTACGGATGCCGCGGTGCAATGGGTCACCGATGAGACCAATGGGGCCTGGAGCCTGCCGGTGAACGGGACGCCGTTCCCCCTGCACACCTTCATCCTCAATACCGGGAACCAGACGGTGCAGGACTTCACTGTCACCAGCACGATCTTCGACAGCAACAACCAGGCGGTGGCCGTGGATGCCACCAACGTGGGGCAGCTGCTCCCCGGGCAGACCAGCGACATCTTCTTCGCGAACTCCTTCGTCCCATCGGCCGCAGGCACGTACAGGTCCGTGACCGCGCTGAGCGGGATCACCGGTGAGACGGTGACCACCAACAACAGCGTGACGCAGGAACTGGTAGCCTACGACACCACCTTGCTGACGAACGATGTGGACTGGGCAGGCACCTTGGACGACGGCATCGGCATCGGGTGGACCGGTGGCGAGGCCGGTTGTGGGGTCTACATCGAGCCGCCGTTCCATCCGATCTACGTCAGCCACACAACCTGCCGGATCGTGAGCAACTTCGGCAATGTGCCCTTCACCATGCGCGTGTACGATGACGATGGTCCCAATGGTGGCCCCGGCACCCTGCTGGACAGTGTGTTCGTGTCCGCGGCGAATGGGCAGGCGGGCAACCATGCCTACCCCTTGAACAACCCCTTCATGCTGGAGAGCGGCGGGCTGTACGTGCTGTGGTACATGGGTGGGCAGAACGTGAACCTGGCCCAGGACGTGAACCCGCCGTTCAGCCTGCGCACCTATGAGGTGATCCAGGGTGCCTGGGCCGAGTACCGCGATCGCGAGACCGCCGACTTCCATCTGGGCCTGCGTATGGGCCAGCTGCCCGAGCCGGATGCAGGGGCGAGCACGCTTGACCAGCCGGACGAGGGCCAGGTGATCGGCAGCAGCACCGCTGTGCGCATGTGGCTCCGCAACTTCGGCAACGTGCCCATCACGGGCATTCCGTGCAACTACCGCTTCGCGGCCAACAGCGTGGTGAGCCAGACCTACAACGGCCCGGCGATCGCGCCCGGCGATTCCACCCTCTTCATGTTCGCCCAGCCCCTCGTGCCCTTCGAGAACGCCACCGGCGAACTGTGCGTCTGGACCGGCCTGAACAACGACGTGGATGCGACCAACGACACCACCTGCGTCAGCATCTCCCTCGCGGTCGGGGTGGCGGAGCGGGACATGGCTCCCCTGCGGCTGTGGCCGGTGCCTGCGCAGGACGTGTTGGTCGTGGAAGGCCTGCCCGCCGACGTCCGGCAGGTGGACATCCTTGACATGACCGGGGCCCTCCGGCTTTCGCGCAGCGCGCGCACGGCCAAGGGGCTGGAGCGTATCGCCGTGCGCGAACTGCCCCCGGGTGCCTACGTGATGCGGGTGATCAGCGCGCATGCGACCCTCACGGCCCGGTTCACGGTGCAGCGCTGAGGACCGCAAGCCAATGCGGGTGAATGGTCGGCCTACCTTCGCCGCCCATGAACAAGACCACCGCGCTCATCCTGTGGAACGTTGTGCTCACCGGCCTGGTGGCCTGGCTTGCCTTCCGCACACCGGGCACCCCGTCCGCGCAACCTGTGGACACGGCTGTCGATAGTGTCGGCACCGTCGCACCGCGACCGCTGGATACCGCCGCGCTGCGCCATGCGCGCATCGCGTATTTCATCATGGACAGCATCCAGAACAACTACGATCTGGTGCAGGAGAGCCGGGACCGCGTGCGCAACGAGGGCCAGCGCCTGGAGGGCAACCTGATGAAGGAGATGGAGAAGGCGGAGGCCCGAGCACGCGAGCTGGCCGGCAAGGACCACACCTACAGCACCAAGGCCGAGGTGGAGGCTGACGAGCGTGAGTTCCAGCAGCTGCAGATGCGCATCCAGGAGATGCGTGCCAATTCCCAGGACAAGCTGGACGAACTGCAGGTGCGCATGCTGCAGGAGATCACCAAGGAGATCCAGGACTACCTGACGGAATACAATAAGGCGGCCGCCCACGACTACATCTTCTCCATTCAGGATGAGGGCCAGATCTGGGTGGGCAACCCGGGGTTGGACATCACCCAGGCCGTGGTGAACGGCCTCAACGAGCGGCACCGGAGCCGGAAGGGCACCAAGTGATCAGGGCCTGGCCCCATCGGCCATCAGGCGTAGCAGCCACCGGTCGCGCACCGGCAGTTCATACATCCCGAACCGGTCGATCAAGGGGAGCGCCCGATGCACCGGCGGTACGGCGTCCACGGCCAGCTGAATGCTGAAGCCGACGTCCACGGCCAAGCGGACCGCCTCCGGGGACCAGGAGCCGGATGGCCATGCAAGGGAGGTCGGTGGTGAACCGCAGATTTCCGTCAAATAGGCGAATGAGCGCTCCAGTTCATCCTGCACCTCCGGTCCGGGGATCCGGCCCATGTCGTTGTGCCACCAGCCATGGGAGCCCAACCGGAACAGCGGGTCCTTCACCAGCATGCGCAGGTCCTCGTCGTTCATGAGCTCCCAGTAGCGGCGATCAGCCTGCAACGCTCCATCCACCAGGTCGGCCAGCTGGTCGTACAGTTCCTGCTTGGGGCCCCAGCCGCCGGTGACCTTGATGTGGTCGCGCAACAAGGATCCGTTCCCCTCCAAGGCATAGCGGCCGGCCGCGTTCGGGCGCCACTGGCGGCCATCCACCTGCAAGGGCCGCTGCGTATGCCGTTCCGAAAGGTCCAGGATGTCGCCCCACAGGATCCGCAGGCCGTTCCGTGCCGCACCGGTGATGAAGAAGGTGGCGGGTGTGCGATGGGCTTGCAGCACCGGCAGGGCATGCGTCAGGTTGTTGCGCAGGCCATCGTCGAAAGTGAGCGCCACCGTCAGCTTCTGCGGGTGGCGTTCACCGGCCGCCAGGGCATCGAGGCTCACCACATGGCAATGCGCGTTCAACAGCCGCAGGTGCCGCTCCAGGGTGGACCGCGACAGGTGCCGGGTGTTCACCCGGTGGCATCCGTTCTCGCCGATGCCGTGGTACATCAGCACGCGTGCGCGGCCGGCACCGCCCACCGGCAACAGGCCTGTTTCCACGGCCTTGCGGCGGAGCAGGTGGGGCAGGGGCTCACGCATCTTCGCTCGGTACGCCTCAAAGTTCGTCCTTGGCCTGAACTTCGCAGCGCCCGATCCGCCATGCGTGTCCGCCTTGCCCTCTTCCTGATGCTCCTCGCCGGCCTTGTCCGCGCCCAGAGCACCGTGGAGGGGCCCGGGGCCCGGATCGAGATCCTCAGCACCGACCGGCTGGAGTTCGACCGGCGCATCACCGATGCACAACGGTTGCTCGGTCATGTGCGCCTGAAGCACGGCACCGCCCTCATGGCCTGCGACAGCGCCTGGTTGCACGAGGACCAGACCATGCAGGCATATGGCCATGTGACCATCGACCAGGACACCGTGCATGCGGCGGGTGACCGGCTGGATTACGATGGGCGACAGCGCCGCGCCACGCTGACCGGCCATGTGCAGCTCGCCGACCCCAGCATGGAGCTCACGTCCCCGGCGCTTACGTACGATCTGCGCGAGCGCACCGCCTCGTATGCCGAGGGGGCCACCATCGTGAGCCGTCGTGACCAGAACACGCTCACCAGTCGCCAGGGGCGTTACCTCGTCACCGCCCGGCGCTTCATCTTCAGCGGCGATGTTCAGCTCCGGCATCCCGAGCGCAGCATCGATGCGGACACCCTGCACTACACCACCACCACCGGGGTGGCCGAGTTCTTCGGACCCACGCGCATCACCCAGGGAGCTGCGCGGATGTGGTGCGAACGCGGTTCTTACGATACGCGCAAAGGACTCGGCCGCTTCACGCGTGCGGCACGGATCGAGGAGGGCAGCCAGGTGCTGCGCGGCGATAGCCTCCGCTACGACAAAGTGCTGGGGCTGGGCGAGGCTTGGGGCCATGTGGTGGTGCTGGACACTGCGGAGGACCTGCTGGTGCGCGGCGACATCGGCCGGCACTGGCAGCGCGAGGAGCGGTCCATGATCACCGGCCGGGCCGAGCTGGTTATGCGCATGGGGGACGATTCCCTGTTCCTGCATGCGGACACCCTCTTCGCCAGCCAGGACAGCGGTGCATCGCGGCGCATCCTGGCGCGCCGGGGCGTGCGCTTCTTCAAGAGCGACATGCAGGGTGTCTGCGACACCATGGTCTACACCGAACGGGACAGCCTGATCACCCTGCATGGAACCCCCTACCTGTGGAGCGGCAAGGACCAGGTGAGCGGGCGCACCATCGGCATCGCCCTGCGCAACGGGCGTGCACACCGGCTGGACGTGGACCGTGACGGGCTGCTGGCCTCCGATGTGGACTCCACGCACTTCGATCAGGTGAGCGGAACGCGCATCACCGGCTGGTTCGCCGACGATCACCTCAGCTCCATCCATGCCGAAGGCAACTGTCGTACGGTGTACTTCGCCCAGGAGGAAGGCGGTGATCGGCGGATCACCGGGGTGAACCGTGCCGACTGCAGCCGCATCCGCGTGGCGCTGGACGATGGACGGATCAGTGCCATCACCTTCGTGACCAAGCCCACCGCCGTGATGTACCCGCCTGAGAAGGCCCCGGCCGAGGAATTGCGCATGAAAGGCTTCATCTGGAACGCCACCGCGCGCCCGGTCGACCGATGGGCGATATTCGCACCCGCTGACGGATCACGCCCGTAGAAGCGTTGTCCATCCGGGATGAGGCTGCACACCCTGTTGCTCTGGTTGCCCCTGGCCATCGCCACCCCACCCGGTGGCGAGGATGGTGCGCGCACCCTCTACCACGCCGTGGCACGCGGCACGGGATTGCCCGAGCAGGTGTTCGCCATGGCGGTGCAGCGCGCGGAGCGCGAAGGGGCCTTGCCGGCGGTGCTGGCCATCGCCAACATGCGGCAGCCAAGCTCCGAGCCACGTCTTTACGTGTTCGATCTGCGGGAGCGGAAGCTCCTGTTGCGCACGTGGGTGGCCCACGGGCTGGGGAGCGGCGGCGACCGGTGCGAGCGTGTGAGCAACCGCGAAGGCTCGCGTTGCACATCCGCTGGCCTGCTGCGCGTGGGTGAGCGGATCGTGAGCCCCAAGCACGGCCATGCGCTCTTGTTGCATGGCCTCGATCCCGGCATCAACGACCGGGCGCTGGAACGCGAGATCATCATCCACGGGGCCGATTACGTTTCGCCGGAGTTCATCCGCCGGGAAGGCCGCCTGGGAAGGAGCTGGGGGTGCCCTGCGGTGGCCCGTGCGGACATGGCGCGCCTCCTGGACTTGCTGCCCACCGGCTCGTTGCTCTACATCCAGGCACCCTGATCCGCGCATCTTCGCGGCATGAGATCCTGGATCTGCGTGTGCGTGCCGGCCCTGCTGGCCTCCTGCACCACGCCGCCCCCGACCGAGCCGGTCACCGTCGCCGAGCGCGCAGACAGCATCGCGCGCGTGTTCGAATCGCCCGAAGCCTATTCCCCCCTCGTGCTGGACAGCGTGTCGGTACAGCGCTTTCTGGTCGAACATCCGGAATTCAAGGAGGACTCCGCGGCGATCACGGCCTTCTACCAGCGTCGCGCAGGCCAGTTCGCCTGGTTCACGGGCGATACGCTCGCTTCCGCCGCCGGCAACCTCCTGCACCTCTTCTCCGGGGTGGATACCGGGGCCAGCGCGGTGGCCGGCGAGGTGAACGGCTGGCTGCGCGGTATCGGCGACCTGCTGGCCCGGGCGGACACCCTGCCGCCGTCGGACAGCCTGCGGACGCTTACCGAACTCTCGCTCACGGGCGCCTTCTTCCGCATGGCCGGCACCCGGTACGAGGGCTTCGTGAAGCGCGATCTGCGCGAACTGGACTGGTACATCCCCCGGCGGAAGAAGAACTACGACCGGCTGTTGGACTCCCTGGTGGCCGGGGTGAACGACCTGAGCCCCATCGAGCCGCTGCATCCCCAGTACAAGGCCCTGAAGGAGCATTTACGCTGGTATTCAGCGCTGGACACCTTTCCGTGGGAGCCCTTGGACCTTCGGCTGTGCGACCGGAAGCAGCCTGTTCCACCGGACAGCAGTGGAGCAGCGCTCCGTCACCACCTCTTCCTGCTCGGGGACATTCCCATTGATGATGGCAGCAACGTGTGGGACAGCTTGTTGCAGGCGGGGGTGCGCCACGCCCAGCACCGCCATGGGTTGAAGGAGACCGGATGGCCCGATGCGGCCTTGATCCATGAACTGAACGTGCACCCGGCGGACCGTGCGCGCACCTTGCTGGTGAACATGGAACGGTTGCGGTGGCTGCCCGCCTCACCAGCACCGGACCAGATCCTGGTGAACATCCCGGAGTTCCGCATGCACGTGTTCGAGCACGATACCATCGCTTGGGAAATGGATGTGGTGGTGGGGGCCGAGGCCACACGCACCGTGATCTTCAGCGGCGAGCTCACCCAAGTGGTGCTGGCGCCGTACTGGAACATTCCGCAGAGCATCATCCGTAGCGAGATCCTGCCCGCCGTGAAGCGGAACCCGCACTACCTCGACCGGAAGAACATGGAGGTGGTCATGGGTGGAAGGGTGGTGCCCTCGACCAGCATCCATTGGCAGCGGTACACGCGCGGGGTCCCTTTCGTCATCCGGCAACGGCCCGGACCTGGCAATGCGCTGGGCAAGGTGAAGTTCCTGTTCCCCAACGAGCACAGCATCTACCTGCACGATACGCCGGCCAAGGACAAGTTCCAGCGCGAACGCCGGGCCTTCAGCCATGGCTGCATCCGGCTGAGCGAACCGGAACGGTTGGCGGAATACCTGCTGCGCGGGGATTCGGCGTGGACCCCGGGCACACTGCGTGCAGCCATGGCCGGCAAGGAGGAGAAGGTCATTCTGCTCGCGCAGCCACGCCCCGTCGTCCTCGGCTATTTCACCGCGTGGGTGGAGAACGGCACCATCCTCCATTTCAGGGAGGACATCTACGGCCATGACCAACGGCTGGCGGAGGAGCTCTTCGCTCCATCCGTACCGGTTCCGGCCGGAAAAGTGCTGGCTTCCGTCAGGTGACGCTTACTGCGCCCACTTCTCCACCACCACCGGCTTCCAACCGGCCTTCTTCAGCCACTTGCGCATGGTGGTGTCCTTCGGCCACATGCCTTTGCCCACCAGCACGCGCCGGTTCAGCACGGTCTGCTTGCTCACGCGCAACCGCTTCCAGATACCGGGTTGCTCGATCATCTTCTTGAATGCGAGGGGGAGGGGATGGCCTTTGGCGCTCATGGTGTTGTGTTCAGGGAACCGCGTTCGGTGACTGCAAAGTTGTGCGTAGAACGCGCCGACCGTCATTATTGTTCGATCCATTTCACAAGATCCTGGTAGGGCTTCCGGTAGCCCTTCGGCCATTCGGTCGCCGGATAGCCCACGAAGAAGAGACCCAGGCAGCGGTCTTCCGTTCCAAGTCCCAGGAACTCCCGCATGCCGGCGCCGGTCAAGGCTGCTCCAGTGGCCCAAAAGCCGCCGAGGCCATAAGCGGTGCAGGTGAGGTGCATGTTCTGGACCGCACAGGCCATCGCGAGCATCTCCTCCAGTTCGCTGATCTTCCCGTTCGGGTCGCGCTGCATGCCGAGCGCGATGACGACCGAGGCTTGCAGCGGGCGCTGCGTCACGTTGTCGAACTTGCGCTGCAGGAACTTCTCCGCCGGTGTGATACGCCGGTACTCCTCCCCCAGGAAGGTGGACAGGCGCTCCCGCCCGGCACCGGTGAAGACCGTGAACCGCCAGGGCTGGGTCATCCCATGGTTCGGGGCCCAGGTGGCGTTCTGGAGCAGCCGCTCGATGATGTCCCGCTGCACCACGCGTGCCGTGTAGTCCTTCGGGTAGATCGTCCGCCGGTCGCGGATCAGGTCGCTCAGGTCGCTTACGCTGTATCGCATGGGTGCAAAGAACCGGTGATCGCCCATAACCCGGCGCACCGATGCACAGGCAGCGTTCAGGCAGGTCGCCGCGTCATACCTTTCGGACCATCAAACCCTGCTTGAATGCGCATCGAACTACCGACCCTGCTGTTCGCCGTGGCGATCTCCGTGGACACGCATGCCCAGTTGATCTTGTCAGAAGCCGATAACGCCCCGCTCATCGGCAACACGTTCACCTACGAACGAGCCGCCTACATCGCGCCGCCTGCCGGGGGAGCAGACCTCCTGTTCGACTACAGCAGCCTAACCTCGATCGGCACTGTTCAATTGACTTGGATCGATCCATCCCTTTACTCCAATGCGGACGCCAATCCTACGGCGGAGATCGCGCTCGCCGATGGCCCGGATACAATGCTGTTCGCAACGACCAGCGCAGGCTTGGAGCTGGTCGGGGAACGCAATGAACTAACCATTCTGGGCACCAACTTCGTTCTCGATATCCAGCATACCGACAACCTGCTGGACCTTAAGCTACCGCTTTCTTTTGGGGAGGCATGGAGCGATGTGATCGCAGGTTCGGTCACTGCGGATGGCTCTACGGGCACGCGGAACGGTACCATCTCGGCAGTGGCGGACGGCTACGGCAGCATCGTGCTCCCAGGCGGCAGCACCGCTCCCGTGTTGCGTGTGCGGAAGCAGCTCACCGAGATCGTTCAGATCCCCATCAACGATGTGCTGTCCGATGTGGTTCATAAGCGTCTTCAAGTGGATTACTACGCGCCTTGGCTCAAGATGCCCATCCTCAGCTCGTATGTTGACAGCCTTACGTACATCCTGAACATCGTTGAGACCGGAACACGGTATATGCTGGCCGACCCGGTCGGTGTGTCCAGCGCTTCGCTGGACAATTCGGTCGTCGTGTATCCGAACCCGGCCAATGACATGGTCAGCATTGGTTTCTTGGAGCGCATGCCGGCCGGTACGCGTATCACCTTGCTCGACCGCACGGGTCGCATTGTGGAGGACCGCACCTTCGCCAACATCCCGTTACGCCATGACATGCCGCTGGCGGATCATCCCGATGGCCTCTACGTCGTGAATATCACCACTCCTTCCGGACGAGTGTCAACGCACCGGTTCGTGAAACACTGATACACGGATTTGCTTGGGAACGGCCGCCCATGGGCGGCCGTTCTTCTTTCCGGCACCGAACTCCCCGCGTTGACGCGTGTTACCTTCCACCGCCATGCTCGGCCACCGATTCGCCAAGTACATCCCTCCGCAGGACGACCGTTCGCCCTTCGAGAAGTTGCTGCCCCTGTTCCTCGAGGTGCTTACGCACACCAGCGGCGATGTGGAGGAGGCCCTCGACTGGATGGACGAGATCGACAAGGAGCACGGCTTCTACAGCAACGACTACGGCCGCAAGGAGTTCGAGGCCGACCTGCGCAAGCACGGCATGATCGGCCGGCCCACGAAAGGAGGGAAGGCCCCGCTCACCGGCAAGGCCGAGAAGCTCATCCGCGAGCGCGCGCTAGACCAGGTCTTCGGCAAGCTGAAGAAGGTGGACCGCGGTAACCATGCGCTGCGGCGCACGGGCCAGGGCGATGAGCCCACCAGCGACCGGCGGAACTACCGCTTCGGCGACCGCATCGAGCAGGTGGCCATGAGCGACAGCATCCGCAACGCCCAGCAGCGCGGCCTCGATGAACTGCGGCTGAGCGAGGACGACCTGGAGGTGATCGAGACCGAGCACCAGAGCGCCTGCGCCACCGTGCTCATGATCGACATCAGCCACAGCATGATCCTCTATGGTGAGGACCGCATCACCCCGGCGAAGAAGGTGGCCATGGCACTGGCGGAGCTCATCAAGCGGCGCTACCCCAAGGACACGCTGGACATCGTGGTGTTCGGCAACGATGCGTGGCAGGTGAGCCTGAAGGACCTGCCCTACCTCCAGGTGGGGCCCTTCCACACCAACACCGTGGCCGGCCTGGAGCTCGCCATGGACATCCTGCGCCGCCGGAAGGTGCGCAACCGCCGCATCGTGATGATCACCGACGGCAAGCCCAGCTGCATCAAGCGTGACGGCGAGTACTACATGAACAGCTTCGGGCTCGACGAGTACATCGTGGCCCGTACGCTCGATGCCGCCGTGCGTGCGCGGAAGTCCGGCATCCCCATCACCACCTTCATGATCGCGCGCGACAACTACCTGCAGCGGTTCATCGAGCGCTTCACCGAGGCCAACCAGGGCCGCGCCTTCTATACCGGCCTGCAAGGGCTCGCGGACATGGTGTTCCGCGATCACACGACCAACCGCAAGGCCTCCTGATCCATTTTCCGGGCGCTTCATGAGCGCCCCAACGCACACAGCGATGAACCATCCCGCCATCACCACCCTCGGCGAACTGAAGAAGAGCGGCTACCGGTCGCGCAGCGTGAAGGAAGAGCTCCGCGCCAACCTCATCGCCCGCATCCACGCGAAGCAGCCCCTGTTCGAGGGGATCCACGGTTACGAGCACACCGTGGTGCCCGCGCTGGAACGCGCCATCCTCGCCGGCCACAGCATCAACCTGCTCGGCTTGCGCGGGCAGGCCAAGACCCGCATGGCGCGCTCGCTCGTGCAGTTGCTCGACGAGTGGATGCCCGTGGTGGCCGGCAGCGAGATCAACGACGATCCGCTCGCGCCCATCTCGCGTTACGCCAAGGACCAGCTCGCCATCCACGGCGATAACACGCCCATCGCGTGGGTCCACCGCAATGATCGGTACACCGAGAAGCTCGCCACGCCCGATGTCACCGTGGCCGACCTCATCGGCGACAGCGACCCCATCAAGGCCGCCAACCTGAAGCTTGATTACAGCGACGAGCGCGTGATCCACTTCGGCCTGGTGCCCCGCAGCCACCGCGGCATCTTTGTGATCAACGAGCTGCCCGACCTGCAGCCACGCATCCAGGTGGCGCTGTTCAACATCCTGCAGGAGGGCGATGTGCAGATCCGCGGCTTCAAGCTGCGCCTGCCGCTCGACATCCAGTTCGTGTTCACCGCCAACCCCGAGGACTACACCAACCGCGGCGCCATCATCACCCCGTTGAAGGACCGCATCCAGAGCCAGATCCTCACGCACTACCCGCCCAGCATTGAGCTGGGCATGCGCATCACCGCGCAGGAAGTGCGTTCACCCGAAGAACAGGCCAAACGTGTCCGCGTGCCGGACCTGGTCCGCGTGCTTATCGAGCGCATCGCCCTGGAGGCGCGCGAGAGCGAGTTCGTGGACCGGAAGAGCGGCGTGAGCGCGCGCCTCACCATCAGCGCGCTGGAGAGCGTGATCAGTGCGGCGGAACTGCGAGCCCTGCGCAACGGGGAGGAGCACACCGTGGCCCGCATAGCCGACCTGCAGGCCGTGATCCCCGCCATCACCGGCAAGGTGGAACTCGTGTACGAAGGCGAGCAGGAGGGACCCGAGAAAGTGGCGTATCACCTGCTCGGCCTTGCTGTGCGGAACGTGTTCACTGGGTTGTTCCCAGGCGCTGTCAAGCCCGAGCGAAGGGCGGCCGGTGAGAAGCGCGCACGCACCGGTAGCGATCCCTTCGCGACCGTGGTCGCGCATTTCGAGGAGCAGGCGCTGGACATGCCGTTCGACGCTCCGATGCGCGTGTACTGCAACGCTTTGGACGGTGTCGATGGACTTGCGGAGGCCGTGCAACGCGCGCATCCCTACCTTGACCATGAGGAGCGATACCTGTGGATGGAGTTCGCCTTGCACGGGCTGGCCGAGATCAGCCGGTTGGGCCGGCAGGGCCTCGTGGACGGTGCGCGCTTCAGCGATCTGATGGGCGCCATGCTCTCCACCGACGCGATGGAGGACGAGACCGACGACGATCAGTCCAGGTGATACTTGTGGGGATCCTGGTGGTCCTCGTCGATGCCCGTCTTCACCCGGTTCATCCGGTGCGCCGCCATCGCCAGCTCCCGGTGGCCTTGGGCGATGAGCCATTTCATCGCATCCTCATCACCATCACCGGCCTCGGCCACTTTGCGTAGCACCCCGAAGCCGTTCTTTTCGAGCCATTGCAGGGCCTGCGCATCGCCTTCCACGCCGCGGATCAAGGCCATCAAGTGCGGATGGCCGTTCCGCATCAGCCAGTCGCGCGCCTCCTGTTTGTTGCGCAGCGCCGCGGTGAACACACCCAGTTCGGGGTAGCCATGGTGCAACAGCCAGTCGCGCAGGCCGATGTGGCCACCGATGGCCTCCACCCACGCCACCAGGATCTTCACCGGGTACTCCGTGCGCACAGGCCAAAGCTACCGCCTTGTGCACCGGTATATTCGCCCGCATGCGGACGCTCCTTCTCCCGGCCCTGCTCATCTGTGGGCTTTCGTCCATGGCCCAGGACCGGGTGGCCGACCGTGAGGCCAAGGTGCGTGCATGGCTTGCACGGGGCAAGGCCTACAAGGCCATCGCCCAATGCGATGCCATGCTGGGCGCCAAGCCCGAGCCGCGGTTCCATGTGCTGCGTGCCGAGGCGCTCAACCGCATCGGGGAGCACGAGAAGGCCCTGCGCGATGCATGGTCGGCCGTGCAGCATTTCCCCGGCCTGGCGGAAGCCTACCACGAGATGGGTGTCGCGGAGCAGGGCCTCGGCCTGGGCGATAGTGCGGAAACGCACCTGCGCGCGGCCATTGCGCTGAAGGACCGGCCGGACACCCGGCAGCGCCTGGCCGCCGTGCTGATGATGCGTTCGGATCATCCGGGAGCCCTTGCACAGCTGGACACGGCGGCCCGCGCCCTCCCGACCGGCTCGGCAGCGCTGGCCAGCGTTGAACGTGCCCGTGGTGAGTGCCTTGCTTCCGCCGGCGATACGGTGGCGGCGCGTGCTGCGTTCGACCGGGCCCTGGCCATCGCACCCGACGATCCGGTCACGTACAACAGCCGGGGTTGGTTCCTGCATGCGCTGCACGGGCACCATGCGGCGGCGGTGGCGGACTACGATCGCGCCATCCGGTTGAACCCCAACTACAGCTACGCCTTCAATAACCGGGGATGGAGCCGCTACCGGATGGGGGACGTGGAAAAGGGGCTCGCGGACATCGAAAAGGCACGCCGACGCAAGGTCTTCAACCCCTATATCTATCGCAACCTCGGCGTCATCGCCCTTGAGCGCGGTGAACGGCAGCGGGCCTGCGAACAGTTCCGCAAGGCCCTGGCCTATGGGTTCACGGAGCGCTTCGGCAACGAGGTGAAGGACCTGGCCGCCACGGCGTGCACCGGTGCCGATAATGGCCTCACCCCGGTACAAGCGCCCAACGCACCGCTTTCGGCCCCGACGAAGAACACACCCGTACGCAACAACGCCCCCTGAGAATGCACGAGCCCATGCTGCGCCCCGGAGCCCTGAAGGGCCTGACCATCACCGTGACCGGCGGAGGTACCGGCCTGGGCCGTTCCATGGCCGAGATGTTCCTGCGCCTCGGTGCGAACGTGTGCATCACCAGCCGGAAGGCCGATGTGCTGGAGGCCAGTGCCAAAGCCTTGGCGGAGGCCACCGGCGGCGAGGTCCTGCCCGTGGCCTGCGACGTGCGCAACCATTTGGACGTGGACCGGTTGGTGGAGGCCGTGTATGCCCGCTTCGGTCGATGCGATGCGCTGGTGAACAACGCCGCCGGCAACTTCATCAGTCCCACGGAGCGCCTGAGCCCCAAGGCGTTCGAGGTGATCATCGGGATCGTGCTGCAGGGCACGGTGAACTGCACGCTGGCCTTCGGCAAGCGCTGGATCGCCGGCGGCGAACGGGATAAGGCCGTGCTCAACATCACCACCACTTACGCGTGGACAGGCAGCGGGTACGTTGTGCCCAGTGCCTGTGCCAAGGCCGGGGTGCTTGCCCTTACCCGCAGCCTGGCGGTGGAATGGGCCAAGTACGGCATCCGCCACAACGCCATCGCACCGGGACCGTTCCCCACCAAGGGGGCGTGGGACCGGCTGCTGCCCGGTGAGCTCATGGAGCGTTTCTCGCTGGCCAAGCGCGTACCCTTGGGTCGGATGGGGGAGCACCATGAACTGGCGGATCTTGCGGCCTACCTGGTAAGTCCCTTCAGCGGCTATGTGAACGGGGAGGTGGTCACCATCGACGGCGGCGAATGGCTGAAGGGTGCCGGCCAGTTCAGCCAGCTGGAGGCCGTGGAGCCAGGGATGTGGGATGCGGTGGAAGCCATGGTGCGCGGCGTGCGCGGCAGTTGATCATGGTGGATGACCACGGGGGATGGCACCCGCCGGCTTGTTCCTTCCCGGATACCGGTTACCTTGCTGGCATGCAGGATGAGGGGCTGCTTCTTCGGAAGGATGCGTATGTGGAGATCCGGCTCCACCCGGAGAAGAGCATGATCGTGCTGCGCTGGACGGGATTTGCTCCAAGTCCGGATTTCCGCTCCATTCTGGAAATGGCCCAGTTGAACGTGCGGCGTCATCGCATCCGACGTTGGCTGGCCGATCTGCGGCAGATGAACGCGATCCTCCGCCAGGATGAGCAGTGGTCCATCGGTGACTGGTTCCCGCGCCTGGCATCCGCCGGTCTGGAGCGCATGGCGATCGTGGCGAGCGCCGACTATTTCAACCAGACCAGCGTGGACCGTATCGTCGGTGCGGCCGCGTTGGAGATGCCCTTCCCGGTGACGTACCATCCCGATCCGGTGGCGGCTGAGCAATGGTTGATGGAGGGCTGACCAGCGCTCTGGTGGCACGCTTTTCGCTACCTTATCTTGCACCACCAAACCTTCAACCGAACATGAAGATCCTGAACCTGGTCGCCGCAGCGGCCTTCACCATTCTGGCCACCGGCATGCAAGCCCAATCCTGCGCCGGGCATGCCAAAGCCACCGCCCCGGGCGAGGACGGTATGACCATGCTGACGCGCGAACTGGGCCTTACCGCCGAGCAGCAGAAGGCCGTTTCGGCCGCGCTGGACGCGTGCCACAAGGACTGCAGCGACATGGCCAGCGCCAATGCGAAGGCCACGCCCGAGGAACTGAGCGAAAAGCGGGTGGCCCGTTTCTCCACGGCCGTTGAGGCCATGAAAGCATCGCTGAAGCCCGACCAAGCGAAGAAGCTGGACGAGCTGAACAGCGCGGGCAAGCTGGCCTCCATGTGCTCCACTGACGCTAAAGGCGGTTGCTGCTCAGGCAAGGCCGCAAAGACCACTGGTTGCTGTGCGGGCAAGGCGGGTGCTCATACGGAGCGCAAGCCGGCCAAGGCTCCCGAGTCGGGCGCCACGCCGAGCATCCAATAAGGACCGAACTTCCGACAACAAGAAGGGCCCGTGATCGGGCCCTTCTTCATTCTCGGGGTGGGGGGAGGTCAATCCGCTTGCACCACCAGGTATTTGCTCACGCTCCAGAACGCGTTCGGATCGGTGATCGTCAGCTTCTCGGTCTTGCCCTCGACAACCTCCAGCTTGTAGCTGCCTGCCGGGTGGCTGGTCACCACCTTGGCCTTCTTCGCGCCAACGGGAATGTCCAGCACCTGGGTGATGTCCACCTGCTTGAAGTACTCCATGTTCATGCCTTGGGTGTTCAGCTTGGCCACCTTGCCGATGCCGATGAAGCCGCCCTCCTTGGTGAGCACGCCATTGGCGGTGAGCTCCTTGGTGGTGCCTACGCAGTAGAACGCCTTGTTCAGTTCGGCGCGCTGGGTGGTGGCCAGCTGGTCCTTGTCCTGGTACATCTGGATCATGCTCGCCAGCGATGCGTTGGTGCTGGCCAGCTGCTCCTTCAGGCCGCTGATCTCGGTGTCCTTTTCGGCGATGGTCTGCTCAAGCGTGGCGATCGCGGCTTCCAGTTCGGCGATCTTCCCCTTGTTCGCCTTGGCATTGCGGCGCATGCGCTCAATGAGCTTCTTGTTCTCGCTGAGCAGCGAATCGATGGCGTACAGGTCGGCCGCGATCTTCTGCTCCATGTCCTTCCCCGTCTCCACACCACCCTGCTCGTTCTTGCCCAGAAGCCCCTGCTTCTCCTTGATCTGCCGCAGGTTCTCCCCGATGCGGTTGAAGGCGCCGAACAAGCTGTTGATCGTGCTGTCCTTCATGCCGCTCTCAGCGGCGACGGCCTGGTTCTCCTGCTCCAGTTGCTTGTACTGCTCGCTCTGGGTGGGGTCCTCTTTGCAGGACCACACCAGCGTTAGGCCGCAGATGGCCGCGATAAGGTGCTTTTTCATGTGAACGGTGTTTTCAAGGGACGAAGTAAGCACGGGCGGCCTGTCGTTCCCCGGAACTTTCGCCGGATGATCCCCACGGTGCTGTTGGATCGGCCCACCTTGCGATGAACGACCGGAGTTGCGTCCCCATTGCGCTTTGCACCGACGGAACCGACGAAGCGTTGCTGCCGTACAACGGGGCGATGTTCCGCTTCGACGAGCCTTGGGGACAGGGGCGGGGGTGTGCCCGTTCCGGGTACTTCCCGCGCTCGTGCGTGCTCCTCCCTGTGCTCCTGTTGGCGTTCGCCTCCAACGGCCAGGGGGATCGCGGGAGCCTGACGGAGCAATTCCCGAACATGAGCGCCAAGGAGCGGAGCCGCATCGCCGAACGCGAGCAGTCCGAGGCCTCCAAGGACCAGGCTTATCAGGAGCTCATGCGGCGCGCGGACGAGGCGTTCCGGTCCGCCCGCTACGAGGAGGCCTTGAAGGGGTACGAGGAGGCGCGCTCGGTGCGTCCGTACAACGTGTACCCGAAAGTGAAGATCGAGGACATCCGGGCCCTGCTCGCAAAGCGGGCCGCCGTTGATACCCCTGCCAATGTGGATACGGTGACCACGCCCCCGCCCACATCGCCCCCGATGCCTGCTTCCGATCCTCCGGCGGAGGTGGTTCGGATGGTCCCGCCCACCACGAACCTCCCTGAACCTGCGCCCGAGCCGGTACCTGGACCCGGCGCGGTCGCGCCCCCCGCTCAGCGGTCCTCGCCGCTGGCGCCGGCCGCAGGTGTGATCGAACGCCGCTACAAGGAAGGGAACGCCCACGTGATCGAGCGGGTGGTGACCGTGGACGGCCGCACCGTCATTTACAAGCGCGTGTTCCACGCCTGGGGCCAGGTCTTCTATTTCGAGGATGGCAAGCCCGTTGATGAGCGGGTGTGGAACGCACGGTTCCCCCGGTGATCAGCCGGCCACAAGCCGCACGGGCATGTCCAGCAGGCCCTTGTAGTCCTCTCCGGCCTCCTGCATGTCCAGGTCATCCTCCTGGTGGTGCCATTCAAGGCTCACCTTCCCCAGGCCGGAGGCGTGCACCTCATCCAGGATCTTGAGCAGGTCCAGCAGGTATTTGGCACTGCTGCTGTTGAAATAGGTGAGCGATATGCGCACCCGGGTCTGCTTCTGCGGGGCACGGGCATAGGCCTCGACAGCTTCCATCAAGGGGCGGAAGAACCGGTCAGCGTTCTCGTGGATGCTGCAACCCTCGATCTCCAACGTGCCGCCTCCGGTATCGAACCGCACGATGGGGGTCTTGTCCGTTCCTTCCAGGTGCATCACGTCGGCGCAAAGTACGGGCTCCGGATACCCGGTGCGGGTGAATGTCAGTTTGCCTGTGCGCGATCCAGTGTTAATTTCAAGCCGGTCCGCAAAACCTCCACGCCATGCCGATCAAGAACATCCTGGTCCCCTACGATTTTTCCGATTGCGCCACGGATGCCCTGCGCGTCGCGGCCAAGATCGCGCGGTTGACCGGCGCCTGCATCGACGTGGTGCATTGCTATGAGCAGATGACGGACTTCCATACCGAGAACCTGAAGCTGCGCACCGAGATCGAGGAGAAGTTGGAGCGCGTGCCGCACCTGCCCTTCCTCCAGGGGGTCGAGCTGAAGAAGTTCATGCTCCGCCAGCTGACCATCACGGAGATGTTCAAGAACGACCGGCTGGCCGGTATGGACCTGGTGGTGATGGGCAGCCACGGTGCGCGCGGGTTCCGGGGGGTGGTGGGTTCCAATACCCAGAAGATCGTACGCCAGGCCCCCATGCCGGTGCTCGTGATCAAGCACCACATCGACGACTTCCATGTGAACGACCTGGTGTTCGCCTCCAACTTCAGCGAAGGGGACATCACCAAGTTCGACGCCTTCCTTCCGGTGATCACGCTGTTCGATCCCAAGGTCCACCTGCTCAAGGTGAACACGCCGAAGAACTTCGAACGGAGCGAGGATACCTACAAGGCCATCGACCGCTTCCTGCAACGGTACGAGCTCCGGAGGTTCACCACCACCATCTACAACGACCTCAGCATCGAGGAGGGGATCCTGAACTTCGCCAAGGGGATCGACGCGGACATGATCGCCATGGCCACCCACGGCCGCACGGGGTTCTTCCATGTGGTGAACGGCAGCCTTACGGAGGACATCGTGAACCACACGACTTTTCCAGTATTGAGCGTTAAACTCTGATCCCCATGGGGGCGTTCGGTCGAACGGACGTCCCCTTACCTTAGCCCGACATCAAGGCCCATCGCATGAAGTTCCTGCACCTGAAGTTCCAAGGGAAGAAGAAGGACATCGTTGAGGTGAACATCGACCGGTCCGCACGCGTGAAGTTCATGACCGCTTCGGAGTTCAAGCGCTATGCCGGCGCGCGCACGCATACGTTCTACGGCGGCCGTTTCGATGCCGGTGTGGTGCGTTTCGTGCTCCCTTTCGACAGCGTGTGGAGCGTGGTGGTGGAGAAGGGGACGAAGGCCGAGCCGGTGGAGGTGAAGGCCCGGGTCAAGCTGCTTCCGCCGGACCGGAACGCGTTGAGCACGGTGGCGCTTGATGCTCCGGAGCACGTGCGCACCCAGGCCCTATTGGACGAGCAGGAGGCCAGTGCCGTGGGCCAGGGGGAGTGAGCCCGAACCCGGGGTCACCTTCCGGTGTTCCATCCATCCAGTCCAACAACAATGCTCAGTGCCAACGAAGAACGCCTGCGGGCCATCCTCCTCGGTCAGGAGCAGGTGATGCATGAGGTGCATGAGATCCTCGCACGGGAGCAGGAGCGGGATGATGTGCTCAAGGCCGCCGTGCTCAGTTCGAGGGGCCACCGCGTGAACCACATCCCCAGGCTTGATCCCGACCGGGTCTTCCATGTGAGCTCCATCCGTTCCCTCTGCATCCGCTATCGGCTCCGCTTCCTGGATGCCGGGCGGTTCAAGGGAACGCTGCCGGGGGCGGCCCTGCTGGAGCTGCGGCGGTTGGAGGCACGCAGCGATGGTCCGCTCCGTGGGTTCAAGGTGATGGCCCCTGCCGCTCGGTTCAAGCTCTGCGACTCCGATGCGGACCCCCTGCTCTTCGTGGCCGTAGGTCCGGAACACTACTACCTCGTTCACAAATGGGGGCGCGACCTCCATCCCTTCCGCGCGTTCGTGCAATGGCCGTTACGTGGTGCGCTGCAAGGGCTGGTATCCCTGCTGGTGCTGGCCTTGGTGGCCGCAGCGTTGTTGCCGAACACGGTGATCGGCGCGGATGCTGAGGCCCCATGGTGGGGCGCGCACCGGCTGTTGGCGGTTCTCTGGACCGTAATGCTCTCGGCTGGTTTCGCGAGCTTCGCCTGGTTCGCCTTCTTCGGGAAGTTCAGCGACCGCGCTTGGAACGACCCGCACTTCAACTGAACCGTCAGCGCCTGTTGAGGCGTGCCCGTTGTTCCAATTCCACCGGTATGGCGCGCAGGTCGTCCCGGAGCGGCACCCTGCAGATACAGCTGCTCCTGAACCAGCGCTTGAGTTCATCCCGATCCTCGGGGGTGAGGTGCCGGAACGCCTTTCGCAGCTCCTTGCGGAACGTCCGCTTGTCAGCAAAACTGATCCTGTCCAGGATCTCCTTGTAATACTCGATCAACGGGCGTCGTGCCATGGCTCCTGTGCGTGGGTTCTGGATCATACGGACCGGGCGTGGAAAGGTTGCAGTGTGCCGGTGAAGAGCGACGGCGCCCCGCTTGGGCGGGGCGCCGTCATTGGTGAATTGTGCCTCAGCCGATGCTGATCTCGCGCTGGGCGGGCTTCACGGGAACCACCTTGGGCAGGTGCACGGTGAGCACGCCGTTCGCATGTTCGGCGCTGATGCGCTCCGTGTCCACGTTTTCGGGCAGGCGGAAGCTGCGCTTGAAGGAACGGTGGCTGAATTCCCGGCGCGTGTACCGCTCACCTTCGCTCAGCGCCTGGTCCTTGTGTTCGGCAGCGATGGAGAGGGTGTTCTCCTCCACGTTCAGCTTCAGGTCCTCCTTGCGGAACCCGGGGGCAAGGACGTCCACCTTGAAGGCGTCCTTGCTTTCGGTGATGTTCACGCGCGGGTGGTTCATGCCCGCATCGTCGTGGCCGAAGAACTGGGAGAGGTCCCGACCGAAGAAGCTGTTGATGAACTCATCGAACGGGGTGACGGCGGTGCCTTGTGGGCGTTGCTTCACGATGGTCATGGTCGATCGCATGTTTGTGTTGATGCCTGCCGGTCATCGAACGGAATGCCGTTCCATCGTTCATGCCGATCTGTGCATGCCGGGGCGTCCGGCAATGACGAAATGTCCATGCCGGCGCGGGTTTCCGGACGAAATGGCCGCTTCGGTACCCCCTATTGGGCCAGGAAGATGTAGGTGATGGAGCCGCGCTGCGTTTCAGGCGCATCGGAGGCCTGGTTGAACCGCGCTGCTCGGGCCGAACGGAGCGCATGTTCGCGCATGCAATCGTCCGCCTGCGTGCGCACCTCGTCGATCTCCGCCCGCACCACACGGCCGTCGCGTGCCACCGCCAGTCCGATCACCACCGCGCCCTGTCCGTGGCAGAGATAGGCGGGGATGTCGATGAGCACATCGCTGCGCTTGGGTGCGTCCAGATCGTAGGTCACGGTGGTCAGTCCCTTCACCCGGACGGGCTCGTTCTTGTTGGGCATGTACTTCTCCGGGTCCCATTTGCTCGGGTCCAGTGCCGGCATCTCGATCACCTTGCCTTGCGCACGGCGCGCTGAATCGCGTTTGCGGAACTCCTCGGCCTCGAAGGCGGCCAGTTCGCTCTCCACATCGTTCGACATGCGCTCCTGCGCCTGCGGGCCGGGGTACATGCGCATGCGGGCGTCCGCGGTAGCGCGGATGTTGCTCGCCATGTTCTTCACCTCCACCGGCTCGGAGAGGGGAGGCTGGAGCGCCGGGTCCGGTGGCAGGTCCTCCGGCGCGGCCAGTTCCATCACCATCTCATTGGGCTCGTCCGCTTCGTTCTCCTTGGGCAGTTTGCTCATCGCCATGGCGAAGAGCATGAAGGTGTGGAGCATCAGCGTACCGACCACACCCACCTTGTGGCGTTCGAACCAATCCAGGAAGCGGTCGAACATGACCCTGCAAAGTAAACCGCCGCAGGTCAGCGCATCCGGATCCGCCACGACGCGGGCCAGCCATTGTTCCAACGAGCGCCCGCGGCGAAGGCCCAGCCCAGGGCAAGGCCCTGGTACCGCACCAGCAGCGCATCCTCCGGTCCGGTCACCGGTGTGGCCTGCAGCACCGCTGTTTCCCCACGGAGATAGGCCAGGGCACCGTTCAGGTCCAGGTCCACCGTCCGGAACGCATCCTGCCTGCACAGCTTGTTCAGCGCAAGGGCCGCGTGGGGCCGCCATCGGTCGCCCCTGCGTTCCGCGATGGCCACCCCGGGCGACACCGTGTGCACAGCGGCCGCGAGGCGCTGCACCAAGGTCGACCAGGCTGCAGGAACAGCGAACAGTTCGTCTCCCGTTCCAAGTGTCCGGACCGGGAAGCGCGCATCGATCCAAGGCGCTGCGAACGGCGGAACCGGTCCAGGACCGTCGCCCGGTCCGCTGCGCACGCGGGTGCCAGGCTTGCGCACCAGTGCGATGAAGAATCCCTCGCCCCGCAGGCGATGCGGATAGCATCGATATCCGGTATCGCCGGCCACGATGCCCCAGGCTGGATCGAGCGGCAACGGGATGTGTTCCGCACCACGATCGAGCAGGCGGCGCACCTGTTCCTCGTTCTCCGAACGCTCCCACGTGCAGGTGCTGTAGAGGAGGTACCCTCCCGGGGACAGCAGCTCCCAACCATCGTCAACGATGCCCGCTTGGGTGCGTGCACATGAGGCAACGAGGCGTTCGCTCCATTGCCGCCGGGCATGCGGCTCCTTGCGGAACATGCCTTCACCGGAGCACGGTGCATCCACGACCACCAGATCGCAGCGTCCGCCCAGGATCGGCCGGAAGCTCCCCGGCATGTCGCCCGTGACCACCACGTTCGGGCAGCCCTGCTTGCGCAGGTTCTCCACCAACGGGGCCTGGCGGGCCTTCGCGGATTCGTTCGCGATGAGCAGCGAACCGGTCGACATCAGGGAGGCCAGGTGGGTGGACTTGCCGCCAGGGGCCGCACACAGGTCGATGGCAAGGATGTCCTCCCCTGCAAGGCCGGTGGCCCGGAAGGCCTGCTCCACCAGCATGCTCGAGGCCTCCTGCACGTAGTAGGCACCGGCATGGAACGCGGGGTCCAACGTGAACACAGGCCGTTGCCGCAGGTAGCTGCCGGTGGTGCACCAGGGGATGGGCTCCCCTTCGCGCGGCACGGTCTTCAGCGTGTTGTAACGGATGCTCACCGGCGATGGTCCGGCCAATGCTTCCAGCAGGAGGTGGGCGTCGCTGCCCAGCTCCGCTGCGACGGAAGGGGGAATGAAGAGCTCCGGGCTCTCGGAACGGTCCTGACGTCTGCGGCCCACGCGGGTGGATCAATGCACCGCGTGTGCACCTTCGCGGATGAGCGTTTCCGCGCGGTCCGGACCGGTGCTGATGATGCGGACAGGAACGCCGGTGGCCTTTTCGATGCGGGCCACGTAGCGATCCAGCGCCTCCGGCATGGGCCGGGTACTTTCGAGCGGTCCCCAGCCGGGCATCGCGTCGTACACGGGCTCCACACCCGTGGAGATGTCATAGGGCATGCGGTCGGTGACGCTACCGTTCACCCGGTAGTGCGTGCAGACCTTCACCTCGTCCAGGCCGGAGAGCACATCGGCCTTCATCATGGCCAGTTCTGTGATGCCGTTGATGGTGACGGCGTAGCGCAGGGCCGGCAGGTCGAGCCAGCCGCAGCGGCGTGCCCGGCCCGTGGTGCTGCCGAACTCGTGGCCGGTGCGGCGGATCCGTTCACCCATATCGTCGTTCAGTTCGGTGGGGAAGGGGCCGCTGCCCACACGGGTGCTGTATGCCTTGAAGATGCCGATGACGCGTCCGATGCGGTTGGGGGCGACGCCTAGGCCCGTGCAAGCCCCCGCACAGATGGTGTTGCTGCTGGTCACGAAGGGGTAGGTGCCGAAGTCGATGTCCAGCAGTGTGCCTTGGGCGCCTTCGGCCAGAACGCGTTCTCCTGCCCGCAGGCGGTCGTCCACCCAGTGCTCGCTGTCGACCAGGGTGAGGGCGCGCAGGCGCGCTGCGGCGTCCAACCATTCCTGCTCCATCGAACGCCAGTCCGGGACGGCGTGGCCGTACAGTCCGAGCAGGCGTTCGTGCTTGCGCACCAGCGTTGTGTAGCGCTCGCGCATGTCGCTCTGTTCCAGGTCGCCCACGCGGAAGCCGTTCCGCCCGGTCTTGTCCATGTACGTGGGGCCGATGCCCTTCAGCGTGCTGCCGATCTTTTCACGGCCCTTGTCCGCTTCGCTCGCGGCATCCAGGGCGCGGTGCGTGGGCAGGATCAGGTGGGCGCGGCGGCCGATCAGCAGCCGCTCCTCCACGTCCACACCGGCGGCCTTCAGGCCATCGATCTCGCGCATCAGCACCACCGGGTCGATCACCACGCCATTGCCCACCAGGTTCCACACCCCGGGGCGGAAGACACCGCTGGGGATGGTGTGCAGCACATGCTTGCGTCCGTCGAAGATGAGCGTATGGCCTGCGTTCGGTCCACCTTGGAAGCGGGCGATCACCCGGTACTCAGGGGCGATCACGTCCACCACTTTGCCCTTGCCCTCATCGCCCCATTGGGCGCCGAGCAGCACGTCCACCCGCGCTCCCATCATCCCTTGGCCAGGCTGGCCAACGCCTCATCGATCGAGGCCTTGATGGTGAACACCGAATCGAGCTTCGTCACGATGAACAGCTGGCGCACCCCGTTGCTCATGCCGCTGATCAGCACCTCCCCGCCGTTCTTGCGCGTGCGGGTGAGCACGCTGATCAGGATGTTGAGCCCGGTGCTGTTCATGTACTGGAGCGCGCTCATGTCCAGCAGCACGTTCAGGTCGCGTTGCTCGCCCAATTCCCGGTCGAGGGTCTGCATGAGGCTGTCCGCCTCCTTCTGGTCCATGAGCCGGCCGCTCAGGTGGAAGATCTTGCAGCGTTCGCGCTCACTCACGGTGAGGCCGAAGGGAGGACGTTCGGTCGTGGTGCTCATGGCATATGGGACGAAGGTACATCGCTCCGGCCGGATGCCTTCTGCCGGCATTCGCGGCACAGGCCGTAAAGATGCAGGGTGTGATGGCTCACCTCGAAGCCCATCACTTCGGCCACGGTGTTGCGCACGCTCTGGATGCGGGGATCGCAGAACTCCGCCACCTTTCCGCATCCGGTGCAGATCACATGATCGTGCTGCCGGAAGCTGTGCGCACGTTCGTATTGGGCCTGCTGGGTGCCGAACTGGTGCTTCCGCACGAGCCGCGCCTGAAGCAGCAGTTCCATCGTGTTGTACAAGGTGGCCCGGCTCACCCGGTACTTGGCGGCCTTCATGTGCCCGTAGAGGCCCTCGATGTCGAAGTGGCCGTCCAGGGCGTAGATCTCCTTCAGGATCGCGAACCGCTCCGGGGTTTTGCGGTGACCGCCCTGCTCCAGGTAGTCGCTGAAGATCCGCTGCACGTTCTGCTGAAGCTCCGCAGGCGCCATGGTGCGGCGAAGTTAGGCCCGGCGCGTGCCCTCAGCCATCCACCCGTTCCACCATGTTCACGCTCGGCAGGCGCCGCAGCTTGTCCATCAGGGAGCGCAGGTGCTCGGCATCATGGACATAGGCCATCACCTTGCCCTCGAACACGCCGTCGTTGCTCTCGAAGCTGATGGAGCGCATGTTCACGTTGTGCTCCTTGCTGATGATGCTGGTGATCTTGTTCACGATGCCCACCGCGTCCATGCCCCGGAAGCGGATGCCGGCCAGGAACTCCACGCGGGCCGTGCCCTTCCAGCGCGCCTTCACGATGCGGTGGGCGCTGTTGCCCATCAGCTGGATGGCGTTCGGGCAGTTCACGCGGTGGATGCGGATGCCGTCGTTGGCGGTGATGAAGCCGAACACATCGTCACCGGCGATGGGGTTGCAGCACGGACTGAGCTTGTACTCGATCCGGTGCATGTCGTCGCCGATGGTGAGCGCGCCGCCTTCGCTGCCCCGGATCTCCTTGATCACCTCCTCCAGCGTGCGTTCGTCCTTCGGCCGCTCCGACTTCGGCAGGATCAGGCGGCCGTTCTTCACCACGGGCTGTCCCAAGGCGGCCAGATCGTGCCGCCCCCGGGCCACCTGCCAGAACAGGTCGTTGCTGGTGGAACTGCGGAAGTGGTCGCGCAGGGCCACGATGTTCTCGGTGTCGAACTTCGCGCCCCAGCCGCGGAAGGCGCGCTGCACCGCCTCGCGGCCCACCACCGCCAGCTTCTTCTTCTGCTCGCGCAGTGCCTGCTTGATCTTGTGCTTGGCCTTGGCCGTCACCACGAAGTTGAGCCACTCCTCCTTGGGCTGCTGCTTCTTGCTGGTGATGATCTCGATCTGGTCGCCGCTGCGCAGGGGCTGGCTCAGCGGTACCAGCTTGTGGTTCACCTTGGCCCCGATGCATTGCCGCCCCACCTGGCTGTGGATGTCGAACGCGAAGTCCAGCGCCGTGGCGCCCGCCGGCAGGTTCACCATGTCCCCTTTCGGGGTGAAGACCATGATCTCGTCGCTGAACAGGTTCAGCTTGAAGTCGTTCACGAAGTCCAGCGCAGAGCTGCCCGGGTCGTTCAGGGTCTCGCGGATCTTGTTCAGCAGGTTGTCCAGCGCGTTGGCGTGGTCCTCGTCGTTCTTGTAGCGGTAGTGCGCGGCGAGGCCCATCTCGGCGATCTCGTCCATGCGCCGGCTGCGGATCTGCACTTCCACCCAGCGACCGCCCGGGCTCATCACGGTGGTGTGCAGGCTCTCGTATCCGTTGGCCTTCGGCGTGCTGATCCAATCGCGCAGCCGGTCGGGGCTCGGTTGGTAATGGTCGGTCACGAAGCTGTACACACGCCAGCAGTCGGCCTTCTCCAGTTCGGGCTTGGTGTCGATGATGATCCGGATGGCGAACACATCATAGACCTCCTCGAAGCTGACGTTCTTCTTCAGCATCTTGTTGTAGATGCTGTGGATGCTCTTCGGGCGGCCCTTGATCTCGTAGCTGAAGCCCTCCTTGTCCAGGCTTTCCTTGATCGGCAGCGTGAAACGGCTGATGAAACGCCGGCGCACGGCCTCGCCCTTCTTCAGCTTGGTGGCGATCTCGTCGTAGATCTCCGGCTCCTTGTACTTCAGCGACAGGTCCTCCAGCTCGCTCTTGATGTTGTACAGCCCCAGCCGGTGCGCGAGCGGTGCGTACAGGAACAGCGTTTCGCTCGCGATCTTCAGCTGCTTGTCGCGCGCCATGGTGTCCAGCGTGCGCATGTTGTGCAGCCGGTCGGCGAGCTTGATCAGGATCACGCGGACGTCCTGCGCCAGGGTGAGGAGCACCTTGCGGAAGTTCTCCGCCTGCATGCCGTCCGTCTGGAACTGCACGCCGCTGATCTTGGTGAGCCCGTCGACGATGGTGGCCACGGTGGGGCCGAACATGTCGCGCACCTCGTCCAGCGTCAGGTCCGTGTCCTCCACGGTATCGTGCAGCAGCGCCGTGGTGACGCTGGTGGCGCCCAGGCCGATCTCCGCCGCGCAGATCCGTGCCACCTCGATGGGGTGGTAGATGTAGGGCTCGCCGCTCTTGCGCCGCTGTTCCTTATGCGCCTCCACCGCGATGTTGAAGGCCTTGCGGATCATCCGGGTGTCCTCCGAGGAGCGCTCTCCGCGGATGCTGCGCAGCAGGCCCTTGTAGCGGGCGATGATCTCCTCGCGCTCCTTCTCCAGGTCGATGGTGTAGGGTTGGGCCTGCACGGTGCTCATCGCCCACGAAGGTATGGAGGTGGTGCGGCGCTATTTCGCCGGCAGCACTTCACCCCGCACCTCGCCGAAGCCCACGCGCACCCCATCGCGCTCCGCATGGCCGCGCATCACCAGGGTGTCGCCGTCCAGCAGGAACTTCCGCTCGGTGCCGTCGCGGAGCTTCAGGGGCTTGGTGCCCTTCCAGGTGAGCTCCAGCAGGCTGCCGTAGCTGTCCTCGGTGTCGCCGCTGATGGTGCCGCTGGCCATCACATCGCCGGCGCGCACGTTGCAGCCGTTCACCGTATGGTGCGCGAGCTGCTGCGCCATGCTCCAGTACAGGTGGCGGAAGTTGCTCCGGCAGATGGTCGTTTCCCCTCCGTCCGGCGTGGCGATCGCGGCTTCCAGCGCGATGTTGAAGTGGTGCGCCCCTTCCTGCCGGAGGTAGGGGAGCACCGGCGGGTCCTGCACCGGGGAGTCCACGCGGAAGGGTTCCAGCGCATCCAGCAGCACCACCCAGGGGCTCATGCTGCTGCCGAAGTTCTTGCCCAGGAAGGGGCCCAGCGGCACGTACTCCCAGGCCTGGATGTCGCGTGCGCTCCAATCGTTGAACAGCACCAGCCCGAAGATCCGGTCCTCGGCGTCGGCCGTGCTGATGCGATCGCCCAGCGCATTGCCCTCGTAGGTGATGAAGGCCACCTCCAGCTCCATGTCCAGCTGCCGCGTGGGGCCGAAGACGGGGGCCGCGTCCGGCGCGGGCTTGTACTGGCCCATGGGCCGGCGGATCGGGGTGCCGCTCACCACGATGCTGCTGGCCCGGCCGTGGTAACCCACCGGGAGGTGCAGCCAGTTGGGCAGCAGTGCGTTCGCCGGATCGCGGAACATGCAGCCCACATTGTAGGCGTGCTGGCGGCTGCTGTAGAAGTCCGTGTAGTCACCGATGTGCACGGGGAGGTGCATGCGAACGGAACCGATGTCCGCGAAGGCTTTGTTCCGCAGCGCCGCATCATCGCGCAGCCGTGGATCGGAGCCGGTGAGCAGGTCGCTGAGGCGCTGGCGCAGCTTGCGGGTGCCCTGCCGTCCGTACGTGAGCAAGGGGTTGAGGCTGCTGGCCATGAACACGCCGGGCTCCAGGCCCAGGCTGTCGAGCAGGCCGGCTTGTGCCAGCGCGCCCAGGTCCACCACAGCGTCACCGATGCGGGTGGCGGGCCGCGCCGGGCCGCGTTCATCGCTGTAGATGCCGAGGGGCAGGTTCTGGACAGGGAAGTCGCTTCCGGCGGGCACATCCGCCCAGGAGCGCAGCGCGGGGTCGTTGGCGGGCAGTTTCATGGGGCGCAAAGGTGCGTCGTGCCCGCCGATCCGAAAGGAGGATCGTCATTCCGTGGCCCGCAACAGCTCCCGGGCCTGGGCCGAACGCGGGTCCATCCGCAGTGCTTGCTCCGCGTCCGAGCGGGCTTCCGCCTTGCGGCCCAGTTGGTATGCTGCAAGGCCGCGGAGCAGGAATGCGTCCGCACGCTGGTGCCCGAAGCTGCGGATGGCCGTGTCCATGTCCGCAAGGGCCTCGGCAAAGCGCTGTGCCCTGAAGTGGTCCCGGGCGCGCAGGGCGTACGACTCGCCCACACGTGTATGGCCCAGCGCGATCGCCTTCGCCAGGTCGGCCGCGCAGCCTTCAGGGTCGCTGGCGTACCGGGCCATGGCGCGGTTGTGCATCAGCTGCCCGGTCACCGGCCCTTCGGTAACGGCGCGGTCGAACCAGACCAGCGCGCTGTCGGTCCGCCCTTTGCTGCCGTAGTACGTGGCCAGCGCTTCGAAGAGCGGCCCGCTGCGCGCTCCGGCCTTCACGCCCTGGCGCAGCACCAGACCGGCGGAATCCAGCAGGGCCGGAGCACGTTCCTGCGCGCTGCGTTTGCCGTACCAGCTGCCGAGGATGCTGTAGCCATCGGGGGCTTTCGGATAGCGCTCGATCACCTGCCCGAACAGGGTGGCCGTGCTCTGCCACACGTCGGCCTGCACCCGTGTAATGGCGAGCAGGAGCAGGCCCGGTACCGCCACCGCGCCGATCATCCATGCGCCCATCCGCGCTCGTGCGGAGAGCGCCTGCTGCAGCAGCATGCCCAGGGCGAAGGCCGGCCCGATGTAGGCGATGTAGGTGTAGCGTTCCGCCATCACCGCACGGCCCACCGGTAGGAACTGCAGCACAGGCAGCACGCACACCGTGAAGAACAACAGCCCTAAGCCCACGACCTGCGACCGGCGCCAGAGCAAAGCACCGGCGAGCAGTACGGCGGGCATCAGCACCGGGGCGGCCAGGAACAGAAGGGGGCGGTCGTCGCCTTCCGGGTACGGATGGAAGGTGCTGAAGCCGCCGGGCCAGAAAAGGCGCACCAGGTACATCACATAGCCATAGGCCCCGAAGCGGAACTGTTCAAACCCCGTGTACGGCAGTTTCTCCGCCACGGCTCCGGTCACGCCCAAGGCCCTGTCCACTTCCAGCAGGCCGTGGAAGTCCCCGCCGGACTGCACATCCAACGCGATGAGCCCGAAGAGCAGGGCCACACCGAAAAAGGTTAGCTTCTCCAACCAGGGGCGGATGCTCCGCAGCGGCCGCTGTTCCCATGCATCCACGAGCACCAGCAGCACGGGCAACACCACGGCCATGGCCTTCGCCAGGCACGAGGCGATGAAGAGCACCAGGGCCAAGGCATACCACCACCATTGGCCGGACCGGCCCCATCGCGACCAACCGATCAATGCGCCGAGCAGGAAGAAGGTGTAAAGCACATCCTTGCGCTCGCTCACCCAGGCCACCGATTCCACATGCATGGGGTGGAGCGCGAACACCATGGCGGTGAAGGCCGCCGGAAAGACGCCGGTGCGCGACAAGCCCAGAACGAACACGAAGACCAGGAGGCTGTTGAGCGCGTGCAGCCAGATGTTGGTGAGGATGAAGCCGTGCGGGTCCGGGGTGCGCAACGGGCCTACGCGCGGCGCGTTCCGGCTGTTCCAGGCCAGCGACCGCATGGTGAGCGGATGGTAGTTCAGCGATACCGGCATGCGCCAGAGCCGTGCGTCGCCCGCAGCACTGGGGTTCAAGACCTCGGGGCGTTCCAGCACGTAGGTGGGGTCGTCCCAGCTCACAAAGTCATTGTCCAGCGCGGGCGCATAGGCCACGAGCACGGCGACGACCAAGGCCACGGCCACGGCCAGGGAGGTCCACGGTGCCCCCTGCTTCCCGCCGGAGCGCTCGGCGTTCCGCGCGGTGCGTCGTTCCTTGCCCCTGCTGGCCATGCGGTGTCCGCGCAAGATAGCCGGCACCTGGACGGACCTGACGTTGTGCATCCGTTATCTTCAACCGCGAACCCCTGCACGATGCCGCGCTTCATTCCCCTCATCACCGCCCTGGTGACAGCCCCAGTGCTCTTCGCACAACAGAAGGAGCTCGCTGAAGCCCGCGGTCACCTGGCCCAGGGCGATCCGTTCGCTGCAGCGGCCGCGGCCCGCGCATCCCTGGCCGTGGGCGAGACCGCCGAGGCGTGGTACTTCATCGGTCACGGTCAGCTCGCCGCCGATGAAGCGGACAGTGCGCGCAGCAGCCTCGAGCGTTGCCTCGTGCTGGATCCGGACCATGCCGACGCCGTGTTCGAGCTGGGGCTCGCCTTGGATGAACGGGGTGAGCACGAGCAGGCGATCGGGCAGTTCCGCCGTTATGCCGCACTGGCACCCATGGATGAGCGTGGGCCTGTGCAGGAGGCGTTCGTGCGCTTGAGCGGACTGAACGATGCGGCCGGGGCGGAGCGCATCCTGGATTCGTTGATGACGCGCTTCCCCTCCAGCGCGGCGGTGCTGTACTACCAAGCTATCGCCGAGCACCAGCAAGGACGGGAGGCCGAGGCCATCGCCTGGCTTGAGCGCGGTGCGCAGGCCCATCCCGACGATGCGGACTTCCCGTTCCAGCATGGCCGCTGGTTGGCCGATGCGGACCGGTTCACGGAAGCCGTTCCCCACCTGGCCACGGCGAAGGAGCTGGACCCTTCCGGCCGCCGGATGCGTTGGTGGGCGTGGGCGCGCATGATGGCCGCGACCGATACCGCGCACTGGACCCGCATCGACGGGGGCGTGCGCCTCACCGTGCCATGGATCCAGGACATGAAGGCCATGGACGCCATGCTGGGGCCCGGTGGCAGCCATGATCCCGCGGAACTGCAGCGCCGCTTCCTGGCCGGGGAGCCGATGGGGGTGGACGAAGTGTTCCTGTTCTACTATGCCCAAAGCCTGCCGGACAGCTACGCGCCTTATGCCGATCCCGCCGAGCGCGAACTGGATGCGTTGCTGGAGGCGGGCAAGTTCAAGGAGGCGATCACCTGGGCCGATGGCCACCTGCGTGAACATCCGGCCTGCCTGGAGACCTGGCGCTCGAAAGCGGCGGCCTGTGCACGTGCGGAGGACCCCGGCTATGCGCAAGCCACCATCAACTACGACCTCCTGTTGAACGCCGTGCTGGCCAGCGGTGGAGGGGAGGCCATGGAGGATGCCATCTGGGTGATGAACATCCACGACGAGTACATCCTGATCGGCTATGAAGGCCTGCGGCGCGGGTCCCAGGCGCTCCTGCATGAGGGCGGCTACGCCTTCGATCTGCTGGAGTGCACGGACGGCGAGGACAAACCGGTGAAGCGCTACTTCAACATTTCCAAGCCCTTCGGCTCGTTGAGCAGGATGTTCGGCAACAGCACCGGCGGGGGAAAGAAGAAAAAGAAGAAGTGAAGCAGGGGCGTGCCGCCATTGGCCTGGCCGTGGTCCACACGCTGGTGCTCGCGGCTTACACGATGCCGGGCGGTATGCTCCCGGACCGGTTCCGCTATTGGGCGCAGGCCTACGCCGGTGTGCTGTTCCATCAGGACTGGCGGCTGTTCGCGCCCGACCCGCCCGCCTGTGCTTGCTCCCTACTGGTCACGCACCCGGGGGAAGGCCCGGAACCATTGGCCGATGCGCACGATCACTTCATCTGGCGCCGCATGTCCGCCAACGCCTGCCGCTTTGTGGAGGCCACCGTGGCCAACGGTGGCGGGCCCATGCCGGCCGTGCTGGCGCGTTCGCTCGCGACCATGGCGGATCAGCGCGGGGACACCACGGTGCAGTTGCAATGGGTGCGGGGTGGGGCCTGTCAGGGGGCGCGCACGCTGCCGCTCCGATCACCCGCGCGGCCATGAACCGTGAAGTGCCGGGCCTGTTCCGCAAGGCGCTGAGCGCCTGGGTGGCCTTGTACATGGTGGCCCTGCTGGGCTTGGGCGATGCGGCGTGGGGCGCGGCCCCGGTGCATGTGCTTTCGGCTCACGCCTTCGGCGCCGGCTGGGTCAACGGAACGCTGGATGCGCTGGACGAACGGAGTGGTCCATTCCTGTGCATGCTGGTACTGGGCATTGCCGTGTGGCGATGGCGCGGCGCGGGGCTGTGGCCCGGGCTGTTGCTCTGGCTGTTGTTCCGCCTGATCACTGCGCGCACCTGGCTGGCCTCCAACGGCGGCATCCAGCTCATGGAGACCATGCTCCTCTGGTGTGCGCTGTTGGCGCCGGCGGAGCGCACGGACGGGGCCGGGGCCTTCGTTGCCCGCTTCGCGTTCTGGGCGGCCCGCCTGCAATTGGTGTTGGTGTACGCTGTAACGGCGCTGCACAAGGCACAGGGCAGCACCTGGCCCGATGGGCGTGCGGTGCTGCTGGTGGCGAAGGATCCCGCGTTCCACCTCGGCGCCCTCGCCGCCTATCCCGGACTTTGCGCGGTGCTCACATGGGGGGCCATCGGCTTCATGGCGCTCTTCCCATTGGCGGTGTGGTGGTCGCCGACCCGGCGGATCATCCTGGCGGTCGGCGTAGTGTTCCACCTGCTTACGGCGCTCTTCATGGACATCCCGCAGATGGGCCTGGCCTTCATCGCCTGTTACACCATCTGGCTTGAGGCGGAGGATGTCCGGGCGCTGGGTACGTTGCTCCGGCGGTCGCGCGGAACGGCCTTGCGCTGATCACTTCCAGCCCTTGGGCGGATCGCGGTGGCCTTCGAGCCGCACGCCCTCCTTGGGCGTCACCAGCACAAAGCCGTCGGCTTCCAGCCGCTCCACCAGGTAGCGCGTCCGCGAGCGCCCGCTGCTGATGGTGACGAGACCCTTGCGGTCCACCTCCCAGGTGCTCTCCAGCGGCTCGCGGCCCTTGCCGCTGAACCGCACCAGCACCGTGCCGGCATTGCTGAAGCAGTAATGACCGCGCATGCCGCCATCACCGGCGTACCAGCAACCGGTGAGCCGGGCCGCGATCGTGTCCGCCGGAAGTTCCGTTTGCGCCACAAGGCCTCCGGCCCACAGCAGCAGCGCAGGGAGGAGCAGGCGGCGCATGGGTCACCAGCTGAAGAGGGGGCGCAGGCGCATCATGCCGTTCACCTGGAAGCGGATGCGGTTCAGCTCGCTGGCATTGTCCCGGTGCGTCAGGGCCGCGTCGATGAGCATGGCGATCTGCTCGCACTCATGTTCCTTCAGGCCGCGCGTGGTGATGGCGGGCGTGCCGATGCGGATGCCGCTGGTGACGAAGGGGCTCTGCGTGTCGAAGGGCACCATGTTCTTGTTCACGGTGATGTCCACCTGGCCCAGCACGCGCTCGGCGTCCTTGCCGGTGATGCCCTTGTTGCGCAGGTCGATCAGCATGCAATGGTTGTCCGTGCCGCCGCTCACGATGTCGTAACCCTTGGCCACAAGGCCCTTGGCCACCGTTGCGGCGTTGATCCTCACCTGCCGTCCATAGTCCGCGAAGGCGGGTTCCAGCGCTTCGCCGAAGGCCACGGCCTTGGCGGCGATCACGTGCTCCAGCGGACCGCCCTGCGTGCCCGGGAACACGGCGCCATCCAGCACCGCGCTCAGCATGCGGGTCTCGCCCTTGGGCGTCTTCAGCCCCCACGGGTTCTCCATGTCGTTCCCCATCATGATCAGGCCGCCGCGCGGCCCGCGCAGGGTCTTGTGCGTGGTGGTGGTCACCACATGGCAATGGGGCAGCGGGTCGTTCAGCAGCTTCGCGGCGATGAGGCCGGCCGGGTGGCTCACGTCCGCGAGCAGCAGCGCTCCCACCTCATCCGCGATGGCGCGGAAGCGGGCATAGTCCCAGTCGCGGCTGTAGGCGCTGGCACCGCAGATGATCAGCTTGGGCTTCTCCGCGCGGGCCTTCTCCGCCACGGCGTCCATGTCGATGCGTCCAGTGGCCTTGTCCACACCGTAGAAGGTGGCGCGGTACAGCTTGCCGCTGAAGTTCACCGGGCTGCCGTGCGTGAGGTGGCCGCCGTGGCTGAGGTCGAAGCCCAGGATGGTGTCGCCGGGCTTCAGGCAGGCCAGCATCACCGCTGCGTTCGCCTGCGCGCCGCTGTGCGGTTGCACGTTGGCCCAGGACGCTCCGAAGAGCTGCTTCACCCGCGCGACGGCCAGCTCCTCCACTTCGTCCACATGCTCGCAGCCGCCGTAGTAGCGCTTGCCGGGCAGGCCCTCCGCATACTTGTTCGTCAGCACCGAGCCCATGGCGGCCATCACCTGCTCGCTCACGTAGTTCTCGCTCGCGATCAGTTCCAAGCCCTTCGTCTGGCGCCACTTCTCCTTTTCGATGATGGAGAAGACGGCGCTGTCGCGGTGCGTGCTCACAGGGGCGTTCAGGGTCTCGGACATGGGATGCGGATGTGCGGCGAATGTAGGCGGCGGCGGGGCCTCTTCAGGGCCGGGCCAGCAAACCGTGCGCCTCCAGCGAGTCGATCAGCTGCCCGGTGAAGCGGCGGGCGCCGGCGGCGTTGAGGTGGTTGTGGTCGCAGAAGTGGTCATGATCGTCGATCCCGGCCGTCTCCGCCAGGTCGATCCAAAGCGGTGCGGGGCCCTGCCGGTGCGTGAGCACACTGTCCAGTTCATGCCGGAACCGGCGATGCCGGGCGCGTTCGCCCTGCTGCGGGTAGTAGTGCGAGCTGAGCACCACGCGGATGCCGCGTTCCGCGCACAGGTCCAGGCAGTCGAGGAACCTGGCCAGCTGCCGGTCATCCATGTGGAAGGGGCGGGGGCGGGGATACCGCACATCGGCCCGGGCGCTATCCGGCGAGATGGCCGCGCCGTGGCCCACATAGTCGCGCAGCACCCAGGTCGGGGGTGAGCCTTTCTCCAGCATGCGGTATGCGAACATGTTCAGGCCGCGCAGGTCGCGGAAGTCCATCACCAGCCCGAGCGCGGCCCCGTCGTCGCTCATGTTCAAGATCAGGTCGCTCACGCTCTCCACGCCCGGATGGTCGAAGGCGCTCTCGTACACGTCGAAGATCACCAGCGGCGTGCGGCCCGGGTCCACATACGCCTTCAGCACGGCGTACGAGCTCAGCGGGGTCTGTGCGCTGGTGCCCAGGTTGAACATGCGGTGGCCACGCTCCTTGAACACGCGCGGGTCGTAGCCGCGGTAGGCGTGCGAGGAGCCGATCACGAGGACATCGTAGGTGCTGTCCGCGGACCACTCCTGGAATTTCATGGACGACACGCCGCCCTTGGTCTGGTAGTAGTCGTTCGTGCGCAGCAGCACCGGACGGTCACCGATGCGGACCTTCACCAGGAACAGGAAGAACAGGAGGTACACCGCCGCGGTGGCCAGTGCGAACTTGAGTGCCTGCAGTGCGGTGCGTCCCATCTAGAACTGGAAGTAGATGAAACTGGTGGCCCCGTAGAAGCCGAAGATGAGGATCGCGGCGGCGAGCGTGGCGAAGGCGAACTGTCCCTGCCAACCGCCGGGCCACACGCGTTCACGCTTGATCCACGCGTCGTACACCGGGTCGATCAGCAGGAAGAGCCCCACCAGCACCAGGGTGGCCTCGAACATGCCGTTGTTCAGGTCATCGCGCAGGCCCATCAGGTCGCTGAAGCTCCAACCGGTGCTGAAGAGCCGATCGTACAGGGTGAAGGCGTCCTGCACCTGGTTCGCCCGGAAGAACACCCAGGCCAGCACCACCAGGTGGAAGGTGACGAGCACGTTGATCCAGCGCTTCAGCACCGGCCGCGCATCCAGCCCGGTGAGGGCGTCGAAGCGTGCCCACAAGGGCGCGCAGAGCAGCGCGAGCACCAGGTACCCGCCGTGCAACGCGCCCCAGATCACGTACGTCCAGCTGGCGCCGTGCCACAGACCGCTCACCATGAACACCAGGAAGAGGTTGAAGTACCAGCGCCACTTCACCACGCGGTTCCCGCCGAGCGGGATGTAGAGGTAGTCGCGGAACCAGGAACTGAGGCTGATGTGCCATCGGCTCCAGAACTCGCTGATGCTGGTGCTGCGGTAGGGCGTGCGGAAGTTCACCATCAGGTCGAAGCCCATCACGCGGGCCGCACCGAGGGCGATGTCCGTGTAGCCGCTGAAGTCGCAGTAGATCTGGAAGGCGAAGAGGTAGGTGGCCAGCAGCAGGCTTGCGCCTCCGTACCCGTCCACATCGCTGTACACCTGGTCCACCACCACCCCGCAGCGATCGGCGATCACCAGCTTCTTGAAGAAGCCCCAGAGCATCTGCTTCAGCCCCCACACCACCCGCGCATGGTCGTAGCGCGAGCGGATGCCATGGCCGTCCCCGGCGTTCAACTGGTTCAGCAGGTTGGCCGGCCGCTCGATGGGGCCCGCCACCAATTGCGGGTAGAACATCACGTACAGCGCGAACAGGCCGAAGCGCCGCTCCGCCCGCTGGTGCCCCCGGTACACTTCGATGGTGTAGCTCAGGCTCTGGAAGGTGTGGAACGACAGGCCGATGGGCAGCACCATGCCGGCCGGCAGCAGACCGAAGAAGGTCCACTCCTTCAGCTTGGGCATGTGGTACTCCAGGCCGATGCTCCCGAGCAGGCCGGTCAGGTTGCCGTTCAGGAAGTCCCAGTACTTGAAGACGGCCAGCACGCCCACGTTGGCCACTATGCTCGCGACCAGGTAGGCCTTTCGCCGGGGACCGCTGCTGCCCTCGATGGCGATGCCGGCCACGAAGTCCACGAGGATGGTGAAGGCCAGGATGAGTATGAACAGGGGCACGAAGGCCATGTAGAACCAGCAGCTCGCCGCGAGCAGCAACAGCCAGCGCCTGCGGTGGGGCAGCACGAAGTACAGGCCCGTGACCAGCGGGAAGAAGAGCAGGCAGAACTCGGCGCTGTTGAAGAGCATGGGCGTGCGTGCCGCAAAGGACGCAAAGGGCGCCGATCAACGGAGCAGTTCGGCCAGCAGACGGCCGTGCACCTCCTCGGCGAAGAAGTGCGCGCGCCAGAAGGCTCGCACCCCGGCCCGCGCGGTCGGTGTGCACCAGGGGCCGCTCCGCCAACCGTCCAGGTGCGCTGCGAGCATGGCCGGGGTGGGGCTGTGGGGCAGCAGCACGCCGGTGGCCGGCGTCACGATCTCCCGCACGCCACCGGCGTCCGCGGCCAGCAGGGGGATGCCAAAGCTGGCGGCTTCCTGCAGGGCCACGGGCGCTCCGCCCTCCGTTTCGCTCGTGTGCACGAACACGTCCACCGGGGCGGCCTTGTACCAGGCCAGGATCTCCGAGTTCGGCACGCTGCCTTTCAACCGGACCTGCACATGCGCGGGCAGGGTGCTCACACATTTCTCCACGTGGGCCCGTTCCGTACCCTCACCGAAGTGCGTCCATTCCACTGGACCCTTCACCAGCGCGAGGGCTTCCGCCAGCAGGTGGACGCGTTTGAGCGGGACCAGGTTCGCACAGCTCACTACGCGCAGGGTGGATGCGGGGGACCAAGGCGCGGCCCCATGGTCGTTGGTGGCCAGGTAGCTCAGGCTCAATTTGTCCCGGTGCTGCGGGAAGCGCGCGGTCAGGTGGTCCATGCCGGCCTGTGCGATCACGAACACGCGGTCCACCTGTTCCAGGTGGAAGGCCTGCAGCATCTGCCAGTTGTCCGGTGAGCGGTGGTCGTACATGTCGAAACCCATCATGCGGGTGTGGAAGCGGACCCGCGGATCGCGCAGTTTCCACAGGCCGAGCACGGTGGCCCAGTCGCTCGTCCAGTAGGAGTACAGCGTCACGCGTGCAGGGTCGTATCCAGCGCCGCATCGCGCCCGCAGCGCACCTTCCCGGTACAGCGCCTGCCGGATGCGGCTGATCAGCGTACGCCTGTGCTTCGTGTACACCGCCGGGCTCGGGGCCGAAGCGCGGCTCACCCGCAACGCATGCAGGAAACGCCGCAGGTCGCCGAGCACCGTGGCCAGGTCGGCCGCCGCGTAGGCGTCCTTGTCGAACAGCCGGACCACCTCCACGTTCGCAGGCACCGGCCGGGCCGCGCCCTCCGGCATCAGCGGGAACACCTTCACGCGTTCAAAGCCGCGTGCCAGCACCGGCAGTTCGTTCTCCAGGAAGCTCTCGCCGTTCCCGTAGGGGAATCGGATGGTGAACAACCAGAGCTCGCGCTTCCCCATCATTCGGAAGGCACACGGCCCAGCAGCGCGTTGGCGCGGTACTTGGCCAGGTATAGCACACGGTCCATCGGCCAGCCTCCGCTGAGGCGCAGGTGCTCCAGCGCAACGCCGGTGCCGTAGCGGGGCAGGTAGTGGTACAGGCCGTCCCAGAGCCGCGCGACGCGTCGTGCGAAGGCATCACGGGGAAAGAGACCGCGTTCGGCGTTCAGGGCGAGCAGCCCATCATACCAGGTCCGCAGGGCACGCACACGCGCCCTGTCCGGCCGCAGCTTGAACATGTAGAGCCCCATCAGTTGCAGGTCCACGTCCGCAGCGGTGTGCGGGATGCCGAAGAAGGTGAGGACCGCGTCCTGCAGGAAGGTGAAATCGGCGAAGCGGTCGCGCCCGTGGCTGATGTTCTGCTCACCGCGGCGGTACAGGGTCATCGGCTCGTCCAGGTTGGCGAAGCGCGTTACGCGGCCCATGCGGATCCAGAAGAGCCAGTCCTCGCCCACACGCGGCCATTGAGGATCGTAGCGCAGACCGTGCTGTTCCACCACGCTGCGGCGCAGGATGCTCGCACCCTGGCTCACGGGCACACCGAAGAGCTGCTGTGCCGCACAGTCGTCCGGTGTCAGCGGAAAGGTCCAGGTCCTGTCGCGTGCCCCGAAGAGCTGCAGGTGTCCACCGCTGGCACCGATCTCCGGATGCGCATCCATGAAGGCCACCTGCTTGGACAGTCGGTCCGGTACGGCCAGGTCGTCCGCGTCGAGCCGCACGATGTACTCCCCCCGGCACGCATCGAAGCCGGCGTTCGCCGCACCGGCCGGGCCCTGGTTCACGGGCAGTTCAACGATGCGCATGCGCGGATCGGCGATGGATCGGAGCACGTCTAGGCTGTTGTCCGTGCTCTTGTCGTCCACGCACACCAGTTCGAAGTCCTGGTAGGACCCGTGCAGCACGCTCTCCACCGCCTCGCGCACGAACGGGGCCTTGTTGTACACCGGTATCAGCACGCTCACCTTCATCCGAACAGGTGCTTCAGTTTGCGCCGCAATCGGTAGGCGTTCCAGGTGGTGCCGCCCACCTTGGCGGACGCTTCGGCCGCGCGTTGGTGCATTTCCGGTAACAGGAGTTTGCCGCCCTTCAAGAGCCCCAGGTCGTGCAATGCCCGCATCATGCGGAACTCACGCTCGTGGTGGATATGCCCATGCCACTTGAGCAGGAAATGCACGGCCATGGTGCGCACGATGGTGTGGTGCTCCGTGGGCGAGGCCGGGATGCCGCGCAGGTCCGATCGGGTCGGGTACCCCAGTGCCAGCGCGGCAGCGAGGTCCGTGTTGCCGGTCCGCTGGCACAGGTCATCGAGCAGCGCGGCCATCTCCGCGAGGAAGCCGCTGTGCTGCGAGACCGTCTTGCTGGCCTCGTGCAGGCGGAACATGGCCAGGGGGACGCGTTCGAAACGCAGGTGTGCCGCGCCATGGCGGAAGAGCACTTGCCACCACAGCTCCACGTCCATCACGTAGCGCAGCGCTGTGTCCACACCACCGATGTCCTTCACAAGGTCCATGCGGTAGAAGGTGGCCGGCTGGTTGATCACGGGATCGGCGAAGAGGCGGGGAACGTCGGCCCCATCGTTCAACCGGTCGAACACGCGCTCGCCGGTGGCATCGCGGTGGGTCACCAGCCCACCGTACACAAGCAGCCCGGGATCGGCCGCAAAGGCACGTCGGACGCGCTCGGCCGTTCCCTGCAACCAGGCGTCGTCGCTGTTGAGCCAGCTGAACACGTCACCGGTGGCGTGCGCCAGGCCCTTGTTGATCGCATCGCTCTGGCCGCGGTCCTTTTCGCTGCACCACCAGATGAACCGGTGTGCATTGCGTTCCAGAATGTCCCGCGATCCGTCGTTGCTGCCGCCGTCCACCACGATGTGCTCCACACCATCGCCTGTCACGGAACCGATGCACTCCTGCAGGTAGTCCGCCTGCTGGTAGCTCGGTGTGATGAGGCTGATGCGGGGCGTCTCCATGGTGCTGCCGGCCATGCGGCTCAGGCGTTGGCCCGCGAAAGTACCGAGCGATAAACCTCGAGCACTTCGCCTGCGTAGCGTTCCACGCTGAAGCGCTCCACGGCATCGCGCATGGCCTGCAGGCCCAGGGCGCGGGCGCGGCCCACATCGCCGGCCAGCGCGGCCATGCGGTCGGCCAGGGCCTCGGCGCCTCCGGGGTACAGCAGGCCGTTCCGGCCTTCCTGCACGATCTCCACGGTGCCACCGCTGGCATGGCCGATCACGGGCAGACCGCTGCCCATGCCTTCCACGGTGATGCGCCCCATGGCCTCATTGCGGCTGCACATCAGCAACGTGTGCGCCTGAAGCAGCAGCGGGCGGATGTCCTTGACGAAGCCGGTGAGCTCAACGTGCGGGCCCAGTCCCAATTCCGCGATCAGCGAACGCAGATGGTCGGCTTTGCCATCCCCGGCGATCACCAACCGCGTGCGGGGATGCGCGCGCTGCAGCCGGGCGAACGCTTGCACCGCCTCGGTCTGCCCTTTGCTCGGATGGATGAGCCCGGCCAGCAGGAAGGTGAACGGGTCGGGCCGCGCCCAGCGTTCCTCGGCGTGTCCCGCGAGCGCTTGGTACGTCGCTGTGTCCAGTACGCCGTTGTAGATCAGGGTGCTGTCCACCGCACCGGCATACCGCCGGATGTCCGCCTGCACCGCCTGGCTGATGGCGATGAGCCGCGTGGCGCGGCGCAATGCACGCCCGTAGTGCCGCCGCCCATCGTCGATGTGCAGCAGGTATTGGCGCTCCGGCAGCTCGCGGATGTGCCAGATCAAGGGGATGTGCAAGGCCTGTTGCAGCATGCCGGTGATGCCCACGGCGGCGCTGTTCACGTGAACGGCGTCCGCGCGTCGGTCCTTCAGGATCCGGAGCACTTCCGGGAGCAAGGCCTTGTTGGTGGCCGCCCGTTGCCGCGCGGCGCGTGCGTAGCGCAGGTGCTGGGCGATGCGGTGGTGCAGGCGGCCCATGTAGTGCCGTTCGCTCATCCACGGCTGCCAGGCGATCACGTCGAAGGGGATGCCTTCCGCGTGCAGGCGCTCGGTGAGCGGGCCTTCGAGCGGAAGCAGCACATGCGGCTCCACCGCACCGCGGCGCCGCAGTTCCAGCATCAGGTCCAACAGGCTGCGGTTGGCGCCATAGAGCGCTGCGTAGTGCGTGAGGTAGGTGATGCGCATGCGCGGTGCCAATGTAGCGGCCGTGCCAGCGCCGTTGCGGCGTGCCGGCTCAGGGGCGTGCGGCCGCCTCCAGGATGGCCCCAAGGCGCGCGAGGCTGTCTTCCAGCCGGTGGTGAGCAACGGCCCGTTGCCTGCCCGCCTGCCCCATGCGACCCGCCATCGAAGGGTCTGTGGCCAGCTGCACCAGGTGCGCGGCCATCGAAGCGGTGTCGCCCTCTGCGCTGAGCAGCCCGTTCTCACCGTGCTCCACCACGTCGGGGATTCCGGCGTGGCGTGTGGAGATCACCGGCAGCCCGCTCGCCATGGCCTCCAGTATGCTCAAGGGCGTGCCCTCGTGGTCGTTCTCGCGGGTTACCATGCTGTGCTGCACGAACGCACGTGACCGCTTC
>JAXLVG010000015.1:0-83153 GCA_046329115.1 Flavobacteriales bacterium
TCGCCGGGTCCTTCAGCACCGCGCGGGCGATGGCGATGCGTTGGCGCTGCCCACCGCTCAGCTGGATGCCGCGCTCGCCCACCACCGTGTCGTAACCGTCCGGGAAGTCGGCGATGAAGGCATGCGCGTTGGCCTTGCGCGCGGCCTCCTCGATCTCGGCCTGCGAAGCGCCCGGCCGGCCGTACGCGATGTTCTCGCGGATCGATCCACCGAAGAGCAGCACCTCCTGCGGCACGATGGCCATGCGGTCGCGCAGGGCGCCCAGGTCGTAGTCGCGCGCATCGCGGCCGTCGATGGTGATGCGACCGGTCACCGGGTCGTGGAAGCGGAGCAGCAACGCGGCGATGGTGCTCTTGCCCGCGCCGCTCGGCCCCACCAGGGCCACGCGCTCACCGGGTTGTATGGTCAGGTCCACGCCGCGCAGCACGGGCATGTCCGGGCGTGAGGCGTAGTGGAAGGCCACCTGCTCGAAGCGCACCGCGCCGCGCACCTCGATCCGTGCGGACCGCTCGCCCAGCGTAAGGGGCTCGGTGCGCTCCTCCTGGATGTCCATCAGCCGCTCGCTGGCGCCGATGGCCTTCAGCATGCGGTTCACCAGCTCGGGCAGGCTGCCGATGCTCGCTCCCACGAAAATGGTATAGAGGATGAACGAGAACAGTTCGCCGATGCGGATCTCGCCGCTGTTCAGCATCAAGGCGCCGCGCCAGATCACCAGCACAATGCCGCCGAACATGCACAGGATGATGAAGGACACGAAGGCACCCTGCCAGCGCGCACCCTTGAAGGCGAGGCGCTTCACCGCGTTGATGCCCGTGGCGTAGCGTACGGCCTCCCAGCGCTCATTGGAGAAGGCCTTCACGTTCTGGATGCCCTGCAGCGTCTCCTCCACGATCACGTTCGTGTCCGCGATGCGGTCCTGCACCTGCTTGCTCAGCTTGGTGACGAAGCGGCCGAAGAACACGGCGATGATGGCCACCACGGGCACCACGGCCAGCATGGTGAGCGTGAGCTGCCAGCTCACCTGGGTGAGCAGCACGATGCCCGCGGCCACCACGATCACCTGCCGGATCAGCTCGGCCAGGTTCGTGGTCAGCGCGTCCTGCAGCATGCCGATGTCCGAGCTGATGCGGCTGTTCAGTTCGCCCACACGCCGCGTGGCGAAGAAGTCCATCGGCAGGCGCAGCAGGTGCTCGTAGGTGTCCGTGCGCAGCCGCGCCAGCATGTTCTCCGTGATCCAGTTGAACACGTAGATGCGGAAGAAGCCGAAGAAGGCCTGCGCCCCGAAGACGAGGAAGAGGTTCAGCGCCACGTCGTTGATGCGTGAGCGCAGCGCTTCCTGTGCGCCTGCGTCACCACGCCCGGCATCCACCAGCTGGCCCAGCAGCAGCGGGAAGAGCAGCGAAAGCCCCGTGGTGATGCTCAGCAGCACCAAGCCCAGCACGAACCAGCCCGCGTACGGCCGCAGGTAGCGGAACACCCGCAAGGCCTTCTTCAGCGTTGCCTTGTCCAGCTTCGGACGCGGTGCGTCCTCGTAGTTGGCCTTGCGGCCGCGCCTCCCTGCCATGTGCTTGCCTTCGGGCCGCGAAGATCGTGCCTCCCGCCCCGTCAACCGTCAACCGTCAACCCGGAACCCTCAATCCGGAACCCGGAACTTGAACCTTGAAACTTGAGACTTGTGTCTTGAGTCTTGCTCTCACCCATGCACCGCCACCATCCGGTCCGCGATGTGGTCGAACAGGTTGCGCAGCGGGCTCTCCACCATCATCTTGATGAAGGGGTTCAGGTCCGCCTCGAACACCTGCCAGGCCTCGGTGCCGTTCGCGCCGGGCTTCAGGTGGACGTCCAGGGTGAAGGGGAAGGGCGAGCGATCGGTGCTCTTCAGGCGCACGTGCTCCGGCGGTGTGCCGCCGTCCAGCATCAGGCCGATCGTGGCGGCCCCGGCCACCTTGAAGGAGCACGAGGCCCCATCGCTCTTCCAATCGCTGATGCGCTCCTGCGGCAGCAGCTGCTGGAAGTTGTTCATGTCCTGCAGGAAGGTGTGCAGCTCCTGCGGGGTGCGGGCGATGGTGACGTGCTTGCTCTCGATACGGGTCATGCGGTGTGCGTCCTGTGCGTTGATGTGTGGCCTGCGGAGAGGCGGTGTGCGCTGCGGGTGGGCCGCAGGCTTCAGGCGTTGACGGCCTTGCCCCAGTTGCTGGGGTCCTTGCGCCATTCGTTCAGGCTCAGCAGGTCCTTCTCCGTGATGTAGTTGTCGTGCATCGCCTGGTCCAGCAGGAGGCTGTAGTTGGTCAGCGAGCGCAGTTTCACCTTTTCCTGCTCGAAGCGCTTCACGGCCTCGTCGAAGCCGTAGGTGAAGATGCTCACCATGCCCTTCACCTCGCAGCCCGCCTCGCGCAGGGCCTGCACGGCGTTCAGGCTGCTGGTGCCGGTGCTCACCAGGTCCTCCACCACCACCACGCTGCGGCCGGTGGTCAGGTCGCCCTCCACCTGGTTCTTCATGCCGTGCTCCTTGGCCGTGCTGCGCACGTATACGAAGGGCAGGCCCAGGTCGTGCGCCACCAGCGCGCCGTGCGCGATGCCGCCCGTGGCCACCCCCGCGATCATGTCCGGCCGCCCGAACTCGTGGTTGATCACGTGCACGAACTGCTGGCGGATGTACGTACGGATGGCGGGGTAGGAGAGGGTCTTGCGGTTGTCGCAATAGATCGGGCTCTTCCAACCGCTGGCCCACGTGAAGGGCTTCTTCGGGCTCAACTTCACGGCCTTGATCTGCAGCAGGAATTCCGCGATCTTCAGCGCCGGATCAAGACGTGCGTCCATGCCGCGAAAGTATGTGGTACACATCGACGGAAAGCCGCTGACGATCGCTGAACAGGCGCCCGCAACGGATAGTTCTCAACACCTGTTGATCCTGGACGGCGACGACCCGCGCGCCATTGAGCAGGCCATCAGCGCCTTGGAGCAGCCCACGCCGTGGGAGGGTGCCGTGCTGGTCAGCCCCGATCCCGATGCCGTGTGGGAACGCTACCGCGCCGGCTACCGGTTCGTGCAGGCCGCCGGCGGCTGCGTCACCGACGAGCGCGGGCACCTGCTCGCCATCCGCAGGCTCGGCCGCTGGGACCTGCCCAAGGGCAAGGTGGATGAAGGCGAAGCCGTGGAAGAGGCCGCCGTGCGCGAGGTGATGGAGGAGTGCGGCCTCGCCCATGTGGAACGGGGCGCGCACCTCTGCGCCACCTGGCACACCTACGAGCGCAAGGGCGCGCGCCACCTGAAACGCACGGACTGGTACCGCATGCGCGCCACGTCGCAGCAACCGCTCACCGCGCAATTGGAGGAGGACATCACCGAGGTGCGCTGGCTGTCACCGGCGGAAGTGGAGGCCATGAAGGCGGAGACCTATCCTTCGCTGCTGCCCGTCATCGCGGCGTGGCAGGCCAGCGCCTGAGCCCTACCGGCGCTCACGCTGTCGCGGGGGCGGCCCCTGGTCGGGCTTCAGCTTGTTGCGCTCATCGGCCTGCGCTTTCAGCTTGAAGAGCACAGCGGCCAGCCCGTTGCTCGGGGGCGGTGCCGGGGCCTGTGCCAGCGCATCGCCGTTCAGCAGGTAGAACGCCGGGATCGCGCGCAGGCGCAACAGGTCCATCACCGCGGGATCATCCCCGCCGAAGTACCAGGTCCAGTCCTGCCCCGGATGCGCGGCGAGGTACGTGCGCAGGTCCTTCATGTCGTGGTCCAGGCTGATGGCGATGATGCGCACGTACGCGCCGTACTCCTGCTTCAGCGCCTCCAGCGCCGCCAGCTCCTGCGTGCAATAGGTGCACCACGCGGCCGTCACCGCCACGCAGGTGGCTTCGTTGCCCAGCGTGTCCAACCGCACCTGCTGCCCGTCCAGGTCGCGCAGCACCAGCGCCGGCAGATGGCCACCGGGTTTCATCGCGGTGAGGTCCCAGCGCATGTTGGCGGCGATGGCGCCCAGTTCCGGCGTGGTGGGCCGCTCCACGGCCTTGTCAAGCATGGCCAGGATGCCGCTCCGGTCCAGCAGCTTGCCGTTGTAGTTCAGGTAGAGCTCCCGCTGGGTCACCAACGCGCACAGCACCGGGTCCTTCAGGAAGTCGCTCTGAGCGAACAAGGCCTTCACGCTGTCCAGGTCGGCCCGCTGCACGGCGCCGAGCAGCGCCTGTTCGTGCGTGCGGAAGGGGCCGCGCTGCAGTTGCTCCTCGAAGAAGGCGCCTATGAAGCGCACGTATTCCGGCACGTCCAGCCGCACGGGCCGCCCCTTCAGGTGCTGCGCGTACAGGTCCTTGTCGTTCACGCGCGGACCGAAGCGCAGCCCGGCGATACCGTATTCCAGGTTGGCCTGGAACCACGGGTCGTCCACGCCGGCGTAGTAGCGGCGGAGCTTCGCCGCGAAGGTGTCCACGCGCGCCTCGCTCCAGCTGGGGGTGATGAAGAGCGTGGCCGGGCGCTTCGCCGTGTCCGGCACGGCCGGGCCCTCGCCGCGCCGCGCGATGTCCACCGCCTGCATGCCGGCCTGCTGGTCCGTGGCCAGGTCCTGCGCGATGAAGTCGTCCAACCGCACGTTCAGGTCCGCCAGGAGTGCGTTCACGTCCATGCGGTCCACATCGGTGAAGGTCAGGTCCACTTCCGAGGTGCCGTTCACGCTGCGCGGCTTGCGCGGATCGGCGGCGGGGAAGCCGATGGTGTAGTGACCGCTCCGCAGCCACAGGTCGCCGTTCAGCGTGCCGATGCGCAGCGTGGCCTTCACCGTGCCGCTCACGTCCGCCTGCAACGTTGCCTCGCCACGGGCGTCCACGGTGGCGTCCGCCAGCACCTCGGTGCGCAGCGTGATCAGGTCCAGGTAGCGGTACAGCCGCACGCGCTCACCCGCATGCGCCGGTGCGCGCAGGGCGATGGACACGCGCCCCGCCGTTGCGCCCAGGGCCAGGCCCAGGCACAGCAGCAGGAACAGCGGACGTTGCAGGATGCGCATGCCTTCAGCCCTTGGGCCTTACCGCAGCAGGAACGAAGGCCGACACGTCCGCATTGTTCGCGATCAGCTCGCGCACGATGGTGCTGCTGATGTGCGCATGCTCCGGCAGGCTGGGCAGGAAGATGGTCTCCACCTTCGCCAGCGCATGGTTCATCAGGGCGATGCTGCGCTCGCTGCCGTGGTCGGTGCTGTTGCGCAGGCCGCGGACGATGTAGCGCGCGTGCAGCCGTTTGCACAGGTCGGCCGTAAGGCCTTCGAAGGCGATCACCTCCACCTGCTTGTGGCCGGTGAACGAGGCCTTCAGCCAGGCGAGCCGCTGCTCCGTGGTGAACATGTACTTCTTCGTGCTGTTGGCGCCGAGCGCCACCACGATGCGGTCAAAGAGGGGCAGGGCGCGCTCCACGATGCTCACGTGGCCGAGGGTCACGGGGTCGAAGCTTCCGGGAAAGACGGCGATGCGTTCCATGGCGGTGCGGCGTTTGGGGGCAGGTACCGTGCCACGAGGGCTACGGTGCGGGTCGGGGTGTGAAGAAGCTGAAGTGCACGTTGCTGTACGGCCGGTGCTTGCTGAACCAGGGATCGGCGGACATGTTCACCTCCTTCGGGTGCTCGATGATGAGCAGCCCGTCCGGTGCGAGCACGCCGGCCTCGCGCACCAGCGCGGGCAGTTGTGCGGTGTTCTCCAGCGCGAAGGGCGGGTCGGCGAACACGATGTCGTAGGCCCCGCCACCCGCACCTGCGCCGCGCAGGTAGGTGAACACATCGGCGCGCACGTGGTGCCAGTTGGGCAGCTGCAGTTCGCGCGCGGTGCGCTGTTGGAAGGCGAAGAGCGTGCGGTCCTGCTCCACGCTGATCACCTCCTCGGCCCCGCGGCTCAGGAACTCCAGCGCGATGTTGCCCGTTCCGGCGAAGAGGTCCAGCACGCGGATACCCTCCAGCGGTACGCTGTGCTGCAGGATGTTGAAGAGCCCTTCCTTGGCGAAGTCGGTGGTGGGCCGCGCCAGGCTCTCCTTGGGGGGATGCAGTTTGCGCCCCTTGAAGCGGCCGCCTACGATGCGCATGCGAACTGGTGGATCAGGGCGGTGAAGCGATGCGCGTCCGCAAGCCCCGGCAGGCCCGCGTCCACATCGCTGCTGCGCAGTGCGGGTGCAATATCGGGCAGGTAGCGCTGCAGGAGCGCGGTGCAGGGCTCATCCATGCGCGGACCGGCGGTGAGCACGCGCGTGCCTTCGGGCGTGGCGCCGCAACGCTCAATGGCGAGCAGCGTCCAGTAGAGCATGTCCTCGGCGTTCACCGCGTGGAAGGTGTTGTGCAGCAGCAGCTGCCGGTCGCGTGCCACGGTGATGTCCACGCGCTTGGCATCGCGGTGCAGCAGCAGCACGGTGCCATGGCCGGCGCGCGCCAGGGCGAAGGGCACCAGCACGGCGCTCAGCGGCAGGCTGCGCGCTTGCGGATAGCGGGTCAGCAGCGCGTGCTCGGCGGCCTCGTCGTGCAGGTAGATGCAGCGGGCGTCCAACGCGGTGATGGGCTCGTCGCGCAGCAGGCCGGTGGGCAGGTGGCCGTGCACCATGCGCAGGTGGTCCGTCTCGGTGCCCGGGGCCAGCGCGGTCTCCGGCACCAGCGTGCTGATCTCCGGCATCACCACGAAGCTCACCGAGGCCGGGCGCAGTGGCAGCTCGGCGGTGTCCGGCAGCGCATTGCCTTCCGCCGTGTGGAGCGCCACGCAGCGGCCGTCGCCCAGGTCGTGCACGCACCAGCCGGTCAGCTCGGGCGAAAGCCACAGGCTCAGGTGCCAGCTGCGTTCGCGCCCGGGCGCATAGCCGGGTCCGTTCAAGGCGATGGTCATCGGCACAAAGGAACGGATCGGCGGCGCCAAATGATAGCTAGGAACCGAAGAGCCGGCGAATAACGCCCAGGAACCAAGGGGTGACTTTAAAACGTCCAGTGGCCGTGTTCGGGTCCTGAATGCAATGCCCGCACACGACACACTCTTCAAGAATGCCTGTCGCACGCGAACCTGTGGCCAACAAGCCACTACCTTCTGAGTAGCTCGTGTTCCACTTTTCCACTGTTGATCGCTTCACCTTTGAACTTCCACAGCGAGGACAGGCTCCGGCCCGTCGAGCGTGGGCACTTGACAAGAGGACCGGACCCATTGTGCCACGTCTTCGTATCACATATGCTCGTATGCGTTCCTGAGTGCTTGGTGTATAGGCTGATAACCGATAGTGTATGAACGATTGAAGCTCCTGGTCGGAGAAGCCATCCAGCAGCTCATCAATGGCGGACATAATGCCAAGATAGTCCTCGTTCACTCCAGACCACGCGATAAGGCCCCATACCGGATGGGCCATCGAAGCTTGAGGAATAGCTTTCCCTGTGTGCCATGCAACCTTCCGTGATGGGAAGTTCTTGTTGAACCGTGTTCGTTCCAATGTTGGATCGCTCAGGCGAGGCATTTCCTTGTTATCAGTACATCACTGGGCGGCTGACTAGTTCGTGCTCAGTTGCCACTACTTTACCACCGCGCCCCTTGCCGCTTTTCCCGTCATGCCCGCCGCCTTCACCGAACGCCTGGCCGCCCAGCTAGGCCATGCGCCCACGCCGGGGCAGGTGCGCGCCATCGATGCACTGGACCGGCTACTGGCCACCCCGAAGGACCGCGCCACGCTGATCCTGAAAGGCTACGCCGGCACCGGCAAGACCACCTTGGTGGGCGCGCTGGTGCGGGCACTGGCGATGGAGGAGCGCCGGGTGGTGCTGCTGGCCCCCACGGGCCGCGCGGCCAAAGTGCTCAGCGCCTACGCGGGCGCACCGGCCAGCACCATCCACCGCCGCATCTACCGCATGAGCGGGGAGGAGGGGGGCTACGCCGGCGTCAGCATCGCGCCCAACCGCGAACCCGGTGCGCTCTTCGTGGTGGACGAGGCCAGCATGATCGGCAGCGACACCGCCTTCGGCGACCGCGACCTGCTGGGCGACTTGTTCCTGCACGTGTTCAGCGCGCCAGGGTCCAAGCTGTTGCTCATCGGCGATCCGGCGCAGTTGCCGCCCGTGGGCAGTGACCACAGCCCCGCCCTGGAGGTGAAGGAGCTCGCCGGCTTCGGCCTCCTCGCCGGCTGCATCGAGCTCACCGATGTGGTGCGCCAGGCCGAAGCTTCCGGCATCCTCCAGAACGCCACATCCCTGCGGGCCTTGCTGGCGACCACTGAAGCAGCTGTCGAAGACGAGCCATCAACTCCGTCATCTCCCAACTCCTTCCTTCCCCACTTCCTCACCTTCCCGGACGTTCACCGCATCGACGGCACCGATCTGCAGGATGCGCTCGAACAGGCCTACGGCCGGCACGGCGACGACGAGGTGTGCCTGATCTGCCGCTCCAACAAGCGCGCCTACCAGTACAGCCAGCAGGTGCGCGCGCGCATACACGGTTTCGAGGATGAGCTGGTGGCGAACGACCGCATCATGGTGGTGAAGAACAACTACTTCTGGGCGGGCCGCAACGGCAAGGCCGAGCTCATCGCCAACGGCGAGCCCCTGCTGGTGAAGCGCATGCACGGCATCGAGGAGCGCTACGGCCTGCGGTTCGCGGACCTCACGGTGGGCTGGTGGAACGGCGCGGAGGAGCGCGAACTGGACGTGAAGGTGATCGTGGACGTGCTCGCCAGCGAAGGCCCCGCGCTGCCCCCGCCGCGCATGGCCATGTTGCGCCAGCTCGTGCTCGAGGGCATCACCGCGCGCACCAAAGCGGAGCGCATGCGCCACTACCGCGAAGATCCCTACGCCAACGCGTTGCAAGTGAAGTACGCCTACGCCGTCACCTGCCACAAGGCGCAGGGCGGCCAGTGGAAGAGCGTCTTCGTGGACCAGGGCTACGTCACCGAAGAGATGATCGACCGCGAGTACGTGCGGTGGCTGTACACCGCCGTTACGCGCGCCAGCGAGGAATTGTACCTGCTCAACTTCCATCCCCGGTTCTATGGGGAGGGGGTGGAGTGAGGGGGCGTCTGACCTGTAGTCTTTTCGTGTGATATGGCCAGAATTAATGTTGAGAAGTGGAATAGGCGGATACCTTCGGCATGCTCCTGCATGTGATCGGGTGTGAAAGAGGAGCTCATTTCGTACCGCCTATAACCCGTCCGGCCCAACCCCGGACACAACACCCGATAGCCATGGAATACGAACAGGAAGCAGGTATGTGCCCGCCGCGCAATGGCGGCCGGTGGAGTTGTTTTTCCGGCCGCTGGTGGCCGAAAACCCGATTGGGGGGGGTGATTGTGGCGTCAGCTCTTTCGTGCGGTCTAACGGCTCAATTGCCGAGTGTGGAGTGGTTGCGTGAGCATGCAGTCCCTGAGCGCCCGCCAGGGTTAAGTTACATTTGGAACAGCGGTACGCAGCAGTATGACTTTCAAACCCTGCCGCTGAACACCAATGTCCCCCAAGCGGAATCAAGTATTGATTGGTTCAACGATGTGTGCCTCGTACGCGATGCGAACGGGGTGCACATCGGATATGCCGTAGCTGGTTACTCGTACATACCCAACTACTTCTTCAATGATGGTCCATGCCCGGCCACTGGGGTAACGCCGAGTCCTCCGCTGCCTTTGTACATGGAGACATTCGAGAAGCGCTGGGGCTATATAACCGGCACGGTGGCGTACTACGACCTGAACGGGCAGCGGCAATGGTACCACACCTACACCGGTGGGGCATTCTTTGGCATCATTCAGGACAAGAACGGAGACCTTGTCGTTTGTGGCGTGGATGATAGCATCGGACCGTGGCCGGGTGTGCCATGGAGTGCCCAGCCGGTGTTGTACAACCCTGTTAACGGACAAATACCACATGATATGTTGAGCCCAGGCTGCACGCCACATGCCAAGAAGATGGTCTTGATGAAGGTGCGGTTGAGTGATGGCCATGCCTTGTGGAATCATGTGTACAGCATGGAGGATGATCCTGCTCAGGGCAGGATGGTGACCACCTTGGGTTACTCGCTGGTAGAGGTGGATCCTGATGCTGGTGGGGGTTACCGCGCCGTCGGTTATTGGGTGGGTGGCGTCGGGCATCCCACCTTGGCGGGCAGGCAACGACCGTTCATGATCGATGTGGATGTGAACGGTATGTTGAACTGGAAACAGGTCTTTGATGGGAACCACCCTGCCCAGTATTGGAACGATGGCAATCCTCTTGGGAGCACTGGACTCCGCATCGTCCGCCACCCGGACCCGACGGTGGATCAGTATGTGATAACCGGATATCGGATCCAGAACCTGAATGTTCCGGTGACCACATCCGCTTTCCTGCTATACTACAACAACAACAGTGCTGTACCTGCATTTTGGGAGGATACCGCGGTCAATAGCGCTGAGTATGGGCTCTCCAACACCTCCAGGTGCGCGGCCACGCGGGCAGCGTTCGCGGTCAGCGGTGGGGTCACGACGATCGTGTGGCCCGTGTTGACCGATTTCGTCGGGTCGATCACGGCGGCTGTGAACCACCAGGCGACAGGCAGGGTGTACCACATGGATCTCAGTGGGAACCAGCTTTGGTCCAGCCCGGCGAACTTGGGGGCCATGCGCGGTTTTGACCTTTACTTCTCGGCCAACCAACGGGCCAATGGGAATGTCGTGGTGGGATGCACCAAAAGCAGCCAGAGCACTACACCGCTCGTGTTCACGGCGCTTCCGGCGGGCATACAGAACTGTCTACAGACAACCTACGGATATGATCCGTTGCCACCATCAGGCACGCTGCCGGACCCTTTCAACTGGACCGTGGCCGGAAGCAATGAATGGGGTCATTGGCTCAGTGATAGCTACATGGCGGAACTCGACCTCAACACGGGGAGCGTCCTCTGGCAAGGCACGTGGGACGCGGACGTTGTGCAGGGTACCACGCCCATTTGCGCTCCGGACAACATTCGCCAACGCCAATGTTCATTCAATGTGATCGAGGCCGATGATGGCGGCCTCGTTGGTTGCGGCAACACGGGCCGCTCCATCGAGGATAGCTACTTGGTCAAGTTCAGCGGTTGCGAGAGCAACCCCGCGCTTTACACCGCCTTCCACACGTTGTATCCGTACAACCCCAGCAACGTGTACACCCTTACTGCCACGAACACCACCTGGGGCCAATCCATGAACGTGCGCTGTAGCATCGTGGTACCGGCCGGGAAGACCCTCACCATCAATAACAACGCGGTCATCGGCTTTGCGGATAGCCGCAAGGTCGGGTACACCACGAACATCGTGGTGCAGCCTGGAGGGAAGCTTTTCGTGATGGGCGGCGCCCGCCTTACGAACATCGGCCCCTGTGGCGACGGCATGTGGGACGGCATCATGGCCTTGGGCACTACCAACCAGCAGCAGACGTTGCCTCACCAAAGCGAGGTGCAGGTCACCAGCGGCGCCACCATTGAGAACGCCTTCGTGGCCGTGCTGGCCGCCAATGCGGACATCAACGACCCCGTGAACAGCCCGGCCACCCAACGCGGCGCGCGCGTCATCTGCACGAACGCCACCTTCAAGAACAACATCTATGATGTGGTGCTCCGGCCTTACAACTGTGGCAGCGTTTGTGCCAACGATTTCACCGTGACCAAGTTCCACAATTGCGACTTCCTCACCACCGGCCCGCTCAATTACGCTGACCGCACGCCCAAGACCCACCTGTACGTGAACGCCTACCCGCGCACGTGGGTGCGCGGCTGCACCTTCGATGGTGCGCACGCCGGTTTGGTTGATGCCAACGTGGCCGCCTGGGGCAAAGGCATCGTGAGCTTCAATACGGACCTGCGCATCGATCCGTTGAACGGCGAAGACCCGCACTTCAACAGCTTGGAGAGCGCCTGCTTCGCCACCAACGCCCCATCGGCCAAGACCGTGCGCGTGAACGGGGCCTTCTTCGATGGCAACGGCCACGGCCTGGGCATCGTTAGCGCAGGCACCGCCCATGTGGTCAACTGCGACTTCAAAGAACCCGATCTGGACATGGTGGGTCAGGGTCTAGGTGCGCCGGTGTACGGCACCTACCTGGAGGAAACGCCCACGATCCTGTTTGAGCACAACGCGTTCTGGAACGCCGGTACCGGTGATCCACTGCCATACGACAACCCCAATGTGGGCAGCACTTTCAAGGACATCGGCGGCAACAGCAACCGCTTCTTCGACAACAGCTACTACGGTTTCCGTGGCGGAGGCGGGGGTACATTATACAGTGCGGCCACAACGATCCAAGGAGTGAACGACGGGGGCGGCATCGGCGACGGACTCCAATTCAAATGCAACCAGTTCAGCTTCCAAGGCCCGGGTGGCAATGACGACTTCGATCTGGCCTTTACGGGACCCGGAGTAAGCGTGGGTGATCGGCAGGGGGCGGCAACACAACAGAACTCTCCCGCAGGCAACACCTTCTTGATGAACTGCACGGGCGAATCTCACATGAAGGTAGATGATGTGCCCAATAACACTGGGCTGTTCTTCCAGTACTACCATCATGCACCCACCGCTGGTGTGGAGGTGGTGCCAACCTGCCTGACGAATCCGCCTTTGATCCCTTCGGGTTTGGGTACCATCAATCAGCCCACCCTGTTTGTTTTCAATCGTGAAGTGGCGTGTGGTGAGGGTGCCATGATGATGATGGCAAGCGGTGGTGCCAACGCAGCTGACGCAGTAGCCCATGCGGCCAGTGAGCTGAACACATTGAAGGCCGTGTACGATGATTGGACGGATGGTGGCGATACCGAAGGACTGTCCGATTTTGTTGCGAACCCTGCCAACACCAGCTACCAAGTGCGGAATCAGCTGATGCTCGTGGCACCGAAAGTGAGCAGTGAGGTGTGGAAGCTGGTGTTCGAGCGCACGGAGGAAATGAACCCCTGGCACATGGCCCAAGCCCTCATCGCCAACAGTCCTTTGGAGCCAGAGGTGTACCGCATGATGGACCAAAGTTACCTGACCCCCTACTACAAGCAACTCGTGGCCAACGAGCAGGACGGTATGAACATGCAGACCATCATGGAAAGTGAATTGGCCTATTGGCAGAGCGAGCAGGCCGAGGCGCTCAAGGTGTATGCATCTCTGGCCATGGACGAGCAGCCTGCGGTCACCTTCGCGGAGGCCATCGCACTCTACCAGGAATATCCCATCGCGGGTAGCAGCGAACAGATCCACCTGCTGCGCATGGCAGCGGGTGACCTGTCAGCCGCGCGCGCGGAATTGGACCAGAAGCTGGCCGGGGTCCACAGCCCTTGGTGGGAGCTGCAGAACATCCACTTGAGCATGCTGGAGTCGGGTGCGGAAGCACCTACAGCCGCACAAGTGATCACGCTGGAGGGGCTTGCGGCCAGCGAAGGGCCAGGTGCCATCGCTGCTCGCGCCTGGTTGGCGCAGATCAACGGTGAAGCAGTTGCCGTGAAGGTGATCCTACCTGGTGCTGGCACCAGATCCTTCTTGGGTGGGCGCGCGGGAAGGGTGGATACGGCCCCGGTACTGTTGGGCATTTACCCCAACCCCACCCAAGGGCAGGCGTACATCACTTGCCAATTGCCCGAGGGGGCCGACCAAGGCGAACTTGTGGTACTTGACCCAACGGGCCGCCTGGTTTTGTCGAAGACGATCCAGCCAGGGGTCGGCATCATCGAGCTGCCGCGTGCGCAACTGAACGTAGGTGCATACGTGGTGACGTTGAAAGCGGACGGTACGCGTGTCGCTAACGGGAAGTTCATAGTTCAGCGATAGCCGATGAAGCGCCACGTCTTTGCACTGGGCCTTGTTTGCGTGTTGCACGGGAGCGTATGCTCCCGTGCGACCGCACAGGGCTTCAACCGGCGATATGATCCCATAGTGCCGGGCAATGCTCAGTTCTGTTGGAGCGTTGAGCTGATGGACAACGGAGATTTCGTCCTCTTTCACAACCAGCCATGGATGGATTCACTCTATTACAGTTCGCGCATGGGGACCTCCACGTCGGATCCCGATGGTGTTTCTCTTGTTGAGGCGTTGTTATCAACACCTTATCGCGCCGCTTATCCGGGCTGGAGCAATCCAACAATCAAATTGACTGATGGCAGGTTTGCAGGCGGTGGTGGTACTGTTGATACTGCGGAAGTGTATCGTATCCTCTTGTATAAATTCGACCATGAGGGGCACCCGCTAAGCACAACGGAGATACATCCGACAGATGACTTTTGGACTGGCTACCAAGCGAAGACCACGCCAGATGGCGGATTCATCATTACCGGCGTTACGGATGCCACCGGTTTGCAAGATGTTTTCTTGCTGAAGACGGATAGCTTGGGTCAGGTCGAATGGTGGCAGACCTATGGACACCCGACCAGGTTGGACTACTCGGCAACGGTGGACTTCGCCCCGGACGGTGGGTATTATATCGGTGGCAATTACCCGCAGACCTTGGGGAACAACGTGCAATGGATTCTCCGGACGGATAGCGTCGGGGAATTGTTGTGGGAGGTCTTCCGTGGTCTTCCCATTGAGGATAGTTATGGCTTCAATGCGGCTACCACAACGTTATCTGACGGAAATACGGTGTATGCATGCGGTCGCTACACGGGTCTAGCGTACAATACGGTTCCAGAACTGGTGAAATTGGATGCCAGCGGTAGCGAGTTATGGGACAAGACCTATGGATTCGCACAGTTTGGAACCGGCTTTTTCGTTGTTCAGGAAGTCTCCCCCTACGGCGACCTGATCGCGTGCGGTCAGCGCTTCTTCAGCAACGGTATGGGCGGTGGTTACAGCAAAGGCACCTTGCTGCGCACCACCAGCGAGGGCGATAGCCTATGGATGTACGACTACGCCTACCACGACAGCACGGTAACCGATTGCGAGGGCACCCTACGGGATGTGCAAGCCACACCGGATGGTGGCTTTGTAGCGGTAGGCACTACCTATGGGGCCATCAGTGGCCCCAATCCGCCGGGTCTAAGCCAGGATGTGTGGGTGGTGAAAGTGGACAGCCTCGGCTGCATCGAGCCTGGTTGCAATATCCCCATGGGCATCACCACCCAGATCACCAATTTGAAGGATGCGCTTGCCGTGTATCCGAACCCTGTGTCACGCGGTGCGTCGGTCACCGTGCACGTGAACCTGCCGGAGGACTTGCGCAAAGATCCAGTGCAGATCACCGTGGTCAATGCCGATGGGCGGTTGGTGGAGCAACGCAACCTCACACCTCACACCGAACAATTCACCCTTCACACTTCCGCCTATTCCAGCGGGCTCTACCACCTTCACCTCACCAGCGGTACCACCTGGTTGAGCGGGGCGAAGCTGGTGGTGGAGTAGCGCCGCTCACACGCCCCACACCCGCACCTCCGCCACCGCCTCCGGGCTGGCCAGGCTCACGATGTGACCTTCACCGATGTGGTAGGTGCGCACGTGGTACTCGGGTGCGGCCATCTGCTGGAACACCTCGTGTGCGATGAGCACGGCGTTGCGGGGCCGGTCCACGCGCAGGGCGCGCAGGTCCTCCATGATGCCCACGCCGCTCGCCTTCAGCACGGCCTCTTTCCGCGTCCAGAACTCCAGGAAGCGTCGCTTTGCGTGTTCGCCGGCCGCGGCGATGGCCTCCGTTTCCGCGTCCGTGAAGTAGTGGCCGCTCACCGCTTGGTGGTCCACCGCACGGGCGATGGTCTCCACGTCCACGCCCACCTCCAGCTCCGTGGCGAAGGCGATGGCGATGGCATCCTTGGTGTCGCTGAAGTTGAAGCGCAGGGTCTTCCGTTCCAGGTAGGGCTTGCCGTAGGGCCCACGGGCCAGGCGGATCAGTCCCGCATCGCGTTCCAGGTAGCGGCCCAGCAGCTCGCGCAGCCAGCCGTGCCCCAGCACGAAGCGCTCGCGGTCGTGGTCAAAGCGGAAGCGCTGCGCGCGTTCCTGTTCCACGGGATCGAGCAACTGCTCCAGTTCGTCGCGGCGCGTGCCCAGTGCTTCCAGCGTGGAGAACCACACATGCACCGTGCCCGGCGCAGGCGCTTCGGGCGGCGGCGCTTCGGAAGGGCGCAGCACCACGGCGTCGGCGCAGTGCAGCACGAGCGATCGGCCGGAGCTCGCCATCAGGAACGCACCAGGCCCATGGGGGTACGCAAGCGTTCGGCCACCACGGAGCGCACCTCGTCGGCCACGGTCCGCACATGCGGCTCCTTCACCACGTTGAAGTGGTCGCCGGGCACCATGCGGATGTCCAGGCCACCGGGTGCATGCGCGCCCCAGCCCATGTCCGGCCGGCCGTGCGTGTCCTTGGTGCGCAGCAGGGTGATCCGGCCCGGGTAGGGCTGGGTGCGGTAGTTGCGGATCAACCGGTCGTAGGTGCCGATGATGTAGTTGTGGCGCAGCTTCACGGGCAGCCGCATACCCCGGCGGTGGAAGGCCTGGCTGGCGATGCGCACCACCGCATCCTTCACGGACTGGTAGAAGCGTTGTTCGCGTCCGGCCACCTCCGCATAGTCCACGGGGTCGTACGTGTCCAGCAGCATCAGCGCGCCCACCTCCTGGCCCGCGTTGCGGAGCTGCTGGGCGAGCTCATAGGCCAGTATACCACCGAACGAGTAGCCCATCAGCAGGTAGGGGCCGGTGGGCTGCACTTGGCGGATCTCGGTGAGGTAGGCCGCTGCCATCGCCTCCACGGAGCGCTGCACGATGGGGCTGCCGTCCTCGCCCTGGTGGCTGATGGCATAGAAGGGCTGGTCGTCGCCGAGGTACTTGGGCAGGAACACGTTCGCCTCATCGCCGTGCACGCAGAAGATGGGCGTGCGCGTGCCGGCGGGCTGGATGGGCAGCAGATGCTCCAGGCGGGGCAGCTTGCCTGCGGGGTCGAGCAGCTTGGCCATCTGCGCCACGGTGGGCGCCAGGAAGAGCTGCTTGTACTCCAGTGGGCGCCCGAAGCGTTCCTCCACCTTGCTCAGCAGTTGGATGCCGCTCAGCGAGTGACCGCCGATGTCGAAGAAGTTGTCGTGTACGCCCACATCGCTCAGGCCGAGGGCTTCGTTCCAGATGGCACAAAGTGCGGTCTCCGTGGCCGAGCGCGCGGCCACGTGCCGGGCGCGCATCACAGGCCGCGCAGCCGGCGGGGGCGGCAGGGCCTTCTTGTCCACCTTGCCGTTCGGGTTCAACGGGAAGGCGGGCATCACCACGAAGGCCGTGGGCACCATGTGCTCGGGCAGGTGCGCGCGCAAGTGCTCGCGCAGTGCGGACACGAGCGTGGCGCTCGCCGCTTCCTCGGCCATGGCCGCATCCTGCGGCACCACATAGGCCACCAGTTGCTTCTCGCCGGCCATCTCGTCGCGTGCCATCACCACGCGGTCCTTCACGCCGGGCAGTCCGTTCAGGGCGTTCTCGATCTCGCCCAGTTCCACGCGGAAGCCGCGCACCTTCACCTGGTCGTCGTTGCGGCCGATGAACTCGATGGTGCCGTTGTGCAGCCAGCGCACGATGTCGCCCGTGCGATATAGGCGCCGTCCCGGGTGCTGCGGGTCCTCCACGAAGCGCTCGGCGGTGAGCTCCGGCCGCTTCCAGTAGCCGATGGCCAGGCCATCGCCCGAGGCATAGAGCTCGCCCTTCTGCCCCACGGGCACTGGTCGCAACTGCTCATCGAGCACGTGCACACGGGTGTGGTGGATGGGCCGGCCGATGGGCACGCTGCCCTTGATGCCGTCGGCATCGTCGATGGCGTGGCAGCAGGTGAAGGTGGTGTTCTCGGTGGGGCCGTAGCCGTTGATGAGCACTCCGGGCCCGAGCACCTGCAACGCGCGCTCCACGTGCGGCACGCTCAGCACGTCACCACCGGTGAGGATGTGCTTCAGGCCGCGCAGCCGCTCCACATGCTCGTCGACCAGCACGTTGAAGAGGCCGGCCGTGAACCATACGGTGGTCACGCGCTTCTCGCGGATCGTCTCGATGATCTCGAGGAGGGTGGGCTTCTGCTGGGGCTGCAGCACCAGCCGGCCACCGTTCAGGAGCGCGCCCCAGATCTCCAGCGTGCTTGCGTCGAAGCTGATGTTCGACAGTTGCAGGAAGGTGAGGTCCGGGCCGAAGGGCAGGAAGTTCTGGGCGCGCACCAGGCGCACGATGGCGCGCTGCGGCACCACCACGCCTTTCGGGCGGCCCGTGCTGCCGCTGGTGTACATGATGTACGCGGCCTGCGTGGGCGCTCCCCGGTCAGGCACGCGCGCGTCCGATGCCGGGATATCCTCGAGCAGGAGCTTCCGTGCCGAAGTGGCCGGTAGCTTGTGTGCGAGCGTGCGCTGGGTCAGCAGGATCGGCGAGGCCGTGTCCTCGAACATGAACGCCAACCGGTCCGCCGGATAGGCGGGATCGAGGGGCACGAAGGTGGCGCCACAGCGCAGGATGGCGAGCATGGCGGCCAGCATGTCCACGCTGCGTTCGGTGCAGAGCATCACCGGATCGCCGGGTTTCACCCCGCCGGTGAGCAACGCGTTGGCGATGGCATGCACACGCTTGTCCAGTTGTGCGTAGGTGACGCGGGCCTCCACGAACTCCACGGCGGTGCGGTCGCCGAAGCGGATCACCACCTCATCCCACAACCGGCCGATGCTCTTGTCGCGCGGATAGTCGGGCGAAGCACCCAGCCAGCCCTCGGGTGGCAGCTGGCGTTCTGCGGTGAGCGGGCCGTCGCCCACCAGGTCGCCGATGCTGGCTGCCGGGTTGATGGCGATGCGGCCGATCAGGCGCGCCAGTTCGTCCATCCAGCCGTTCACGGTGGAACGGTCGAACAGGTCGGTGTTGTAGCTCCATTCGAGCACCAGGCGCTGTTCGTTGCCGGTGGCGTTCAGGAAGAGCTCGAAGTTCTCGTAGCGGCGCGGGTTGCTGATGAAGCGGTGGGCCAGGCCGGTGAACCGGACGCCATCGTCCATGTTCATGTCCACGTTGAACACCACCGGGCACAGGGGGATGCGGCCGGGTTCGCGCGGCACATGGAGGGTGCGCAGCAGCGTGCCGAAGGTGTAGCGCTGGTGGTCGAAGGCGTCCAGCACCTCGCTGCGCCGCGTGCGCAGGTGGTCGGCGAAGGAGCGATCCTCCTCGATGGTGCTCCGCAGCGCGAGCAGGTTCACGCAGTGCGACACCAGCTGCTTCATGTCCAGATCGCTCTGGCCGGCTGCCGGCAGGCCCACCACCAGGTCGCGCTGGTCGGTCAGCTTGTACAGCAGCAGCTCGAAGGCGGTGAGCAGGGTGGTCACGAAGGTGGCGCCGTTGCGGGTGGCCAGCTCCTTCAGGTCGCGCACAAGCCGCTGGTCCAGTTCGCGGTCCAGCCGGTCGCCATGATAGGTCTTGGGCACGGGGCGCTTGCGGTCCACGGGCAGGTTCAGCCGGGGAACGGTGCCCCGGAAGCGCTCCAGCCAGAAACGCTCGATGCGTTCATGCTCGGGGTCGCGCGCCAGGTCGATGGTGGCCAGGGCGTACGCGCTCATCGGTATCGCCGGCGGCGGTGCCTCTCCGCTGTACAGGCGGCTGATGTCCGCCATGATGATGCCGAGGCTCCAGCCGTCGCACACCACGTGATGGCCCGTAAGACGCAGCAGGTGCCGGTCGGGTGCTGTCCGGATCAGGTGCGCGCGGAACAGTGGACCCTTTACCAGGTCGAACGGGGTGGTCATGTCCGCGTCGGCGATCTGCTCCAAGGCGCGTGCCTGCGCGGTGGCCGTTTCCGCGCTGAGGTCGGTGCGTTGCAGCAGCGGCGGTCGCGCGCTGAACACGATCATGCGCATGCCATCACCGCTCACCACGGCGCGAAGTCCTTCGTGCCGGGCCACCAGCGCGTCCAGCGCGCCCACCAGGGCCGCTTCGTTCAGTCCGCCGGTGAGTTCAAGCGTGACCGATTCGTTGTATGCGCACGAGGCCTCGCGGCCCATCAACGAGGCGGTGTACACCTCGCGTTGGGCCTCGGTGGTGGGGATGGTGCTTTCGATGGCCGGACCCGCGAACGGGTCGAAGTCCACCGCGACCAACTTCGTTTCGGGGATGAATCGTTCCATGGTCAGTCGGCGTCTTCGTTCGTTCGTACCATCATGTATCGCCCGCTGCGTTCCGGATCCGGGACGAACCAGGCCGGATCACCCGTGGGGGTCCGACCGATACGCGCACCGGGCACGGGCGGTTCACCGGCCTTGATCACACGCTCCTTCAGCTTGCGCACATGCCCGTTCAGCACGCTGTTCACCGTGGGTATGGGGTAGGTGCGCTCCGGCATGAAGCCGCTTTCGCGCAGCTCCTTGCAGGTCTTTTCCACCGCATTGATGATGAACTCGATGTCGGCCGCGGTATGCGCCGTGGTGATGAAGTGCGGGAAGTCCAGCACGTGTACACCGTGGTAGCGCATCAGCATGAAGAAGAGCTCGGTGTAGTTGACGCTCTCGTCGTACTTCGTCTTGAAGGCGCTGCCGAAGTTCACCCAGCGGTAGGGGAGCTGGTACTGGTCGAAGAGGCCGTTCACGCGGGCCACCATGTCCTCGGTGATGGTGTTGAGGCGCTCCTGCAGGGCCGGGCCTTCGTTCTTCATGTACACCAGCGCGGCCTTCATGGCGGCCAGCGTCAACGGATGGCGCACGAAGGTGCCGGCGAAGTAGGTCACACCGGCTGGCGGCACGCTATCATCGCCGTACTGCCAGTGGCCGCCGTCGAGGGCGTCCATCCATTCGCTCTTGCCGATCATGGCGCCCACGGGCATGCCGCCGCCGATCACCTTGCCGTAGGTGCCGATGTCGGCCTGGATGCCGAAGAGCGCCTGCGTGCCGTTGGGGTGCGTGCGGAAGCCGGTGATCACCTCATCGAAGATCAGCGCGGTGCCGTTCTCCTGGGTGATGCGGCGCACCTCGCGGAGGAAGTCCACCGGACGGAACTCCATGCGGCGGCTCTGCACCGGTTCCACCAGCACCGCCGCTGCTTCGTGGCAGCGCTGCTTGATGATCTCCAGGCTCTCGGGCGTGCCGTAGTCGAGCACGAGCATGTTCTGCACGGCCTCGGGCATGATGCCGGGTGCGCCGGGGTAGCTCTTCTTGCTCTTGCTGCCGCGGATGATCACCTCGTCGTTGATGCCGTGGTAGCTGCCGCTGAAGGAGATGATGAGGCTGCGGCCGGTGACCGTGCGGGCCATGCGCATGGCGCCGAGCACCGCTTCGGAACCGGTGTTGCACACCGCTGCACGATCCGCTCCGGTGAGTTCGCACAGCAGCTTCGAGACTTCCGCGGCCAGCGGGTGCATGGGGCCGATCTCGATGCCTTGCTCCAACTGCTCGTGGCAGGCCTTCTTGATGAAGTCGGGCATGTAGCCGAACATCGAGCTGCCGAAGCCGCTCAGGATGTCCACGTACTCGTTGCCGTCGATGTCCCAGAGGTGGCAACCGACGCTCTTGTCCACCACCACCTGGTAGATGAGCTCCTTGGTCTGCGGCTTGAAACCGGTGACCACACGCGGGTCGGCCATCGGTTTGCGGTTCTCCTGGGTGAAGGCCTTGCTCTTCGCGGTCTTCGCCACGTAGCGCTTCACGAAGGCATCGAACCACGCGCGCTGCTGCGGCGTCATGTCGTCCACCTTCTCCTTGCTGATGCGCGCCTGCGCGCCGAAGGCCTTCTTCAGTTCGGGGGCGTCTTCGAAGGCAGAGGTGGCAGGGGCTGGCGCAGGAGCAACACCCGCGCTCTTTGCGCCTGCACCTGCTCCTGCCCCTGTATTCGTCCAATGCGGCAGGATGTGGTCCGCCAGCTTGTCCAGGTTCGGGACCTCCTCGTTCAGCTGACGGAAGCTGATCTTCACGCCGAACTTCTTGCTGAGCGAGGTGGCGACCTGAGTGAGGAACAGTGAGTCGAGCCCCATCTCCAGGAAGGTCTCCTCGTTGCTGGCATCCGCCAGTTCCAAGCCAGAGCTCTCTTCCAGCAGGTGCTTGATCTGCGCGATCAGCGCCTCCTTGGGGCTGAGGGCCTGCCCCGGGCCTGACCCGGGGTTCGCATCGCCGTTGTTGGGAACAGGTGCTTCGATCGCCGTGCTGGCGATCGCACGACCGCCATCGGCCACCATGGCCACGGGATCCACCCAGTGGCGGATGCGCTCGAAGGCGTAGGTCGGCATGGAGATGCGGCACCGCACTTCGCGCTCATAGAACTTGTTCCAGTCGACAAGCACGCCGCTCTGCCAAAGGCCACCGACCGCTTTGAGCAGTTGCGTCAGTTCATTGCCGTTGCCGGCGGAGTCGCCTAGAGATGATACAGCCGCTTGCTTCTTGTTGTCGGTGCTCTGCTGACGAGCGAGCGTAGTTGCAGTCGTGCGAGGACCAACCTCCAGCATCACGCGGTCGGCATCGCTCCAAGCGAACTTCACGGCTTGGGCGAAGCGCACCGTGGCGCGCAGGTGATCGCTCCAATACCTCGGAGAGGTGGCCTCGTCGTCCTTCAGCCATTCGGCGGTCACCGTGCTGACGACCGGGATCCGCGGGGCACTGAGCTTGACGCCCTCCACCACCTTGCGGTAGGGCTCCACGATGGCGTCCATCATGGGGCTGTGGAAGGCGTGGCTGGTCACGAGCAATTTGCACGTGATGCCGTCCTTCTCCAGTTCAGTTTGCAGCTTGGCGATCGCCTCGTGCGGGCCGCTGGCCACGCACAGCTGCGGACCGTTGTTCGCGGCGATGCTGCAACCGGCGGGGAGCTTCTTCAGCACATCCTCCTCGGCTGCGCGCACGCTGAGCATGCTGCCGCCGGGCAGTTCCTGCATCATGCGGCCCCGGTTGGCCACGAGCTTCACGGCATCCTCCAGCGAGAACACGCCGGCCAGGCAGGCCGCGGCGAACTCGCCGATGCTGTGGCCCATCATGGCATCCGGCGTGATGCCCCAGTGCATCCACAGCTTCGCGAGGCTGTAGTGCATGGTGAAGAGCGAAGCCTGCGTGTAGATCGTCTGCTTCAGCTGCTCGGCGGCTTTCTCTTCTTCACCAGCCTTCGGGAAGATGATGGCCTTGAGGTCGGTTCCGAACTCTTTGCTGAAGAGCTCGCAGCAGCGGTCGAAGTGTTGCTTGAAGACCGGCTCGCTTTCGCAGAGGTCGCGGCCCATGTTCACGTACTGCGATCCCTGGCCGGGGAACATGAACACCACGCCGGGCGCGGCCTCGTGCAGTTCGCGCGTACCGATCAGGTTGGTGTCCTTGTTGGCGATGGCCTCGATCACCTCACCGTGGCTTCCGCCTACAATGAGTCGGCGATGTTTGAAGTGGCGACGGCCCACCTGCAGGGTGTAGGCAGCGTCCGCGAGGGGTGCTTCCGGATGCGCCTCGAGCCAGGTGCGGAGGTTGTCCGTCATGGCATCGAGACTGGTTTTGCTCTTGGCGCTGAGCAGGAACAACTGCCTGCTGCGTGAAGCGCTGGAGGCCTTGGCCACCGGCGGCTCCGCGAGGATCACGTGCGCGTTGGTGCCGCCTACGCCGAAACTGCTGACACCGGCAATGCGCGGCTTGCCCGGCACGCGTGGCCAGGCTTCGCTTTCCGTCAATACCCTGAACGGCGAATTGGCGAAGTCGATCGCGGGGTTCGGTGTCTCGAAGCCCACGTTCGCCGGGATCACTTCCTGTTGAAGTGCGAGGGCGGTCTTGATCACGCCTGCAGCACCGGCGGCAGGCGTCAGGTGACCGATGTTGCTCTTGATCGAGCCGATCACGCAGTGGTGGCCATTGGTCTTGCCGCCGAACGCCAGCGTCAACGCCTCCACCTCGATCGGGTCGCCGAGGGGCGTCGCTGTTCCATGGGTCTCCACGTAGGTGACCTCGCCCGGCGTCACGCCCGCATCGGCCTGCGCCATGGCGATCACTTCGGCCTGGCCGCGAACGCTGGGTGCAGTGAAGCTGGCCTTGTCGCTGCCGTCGTTGTTGAGCGCGGCACCCTTGATCACGGCGTAGATGTGGTCCTTGTCGCGCACCGCATCATCCAGGCGCTTCAGCACGATGATGCCGCAGCCGTCGCTGAACGAGGTGCCCTTGCCGTTGGCGTCGAAGGTGCGCGTATGGCCGTCGGGGCTGTACATACCGCCCTCGTTGTACACGATGCCGCTGTTGAACGGCACCGTGAGGGCGATGCCACCGGCCAGCGCCATGTCGCATTCGCCATCACGCAGCGCCTTAAAGGCCTGGGCGATCGCCACGAGCGAGGTGCTGCACGCGGTGTGGATGCTCAGGGCCGGACCGCGCAGGTCGAACTCGAAGGCCAGGCGCGTGGCGATGTAGTCCTTCTCGTTGGCCGTCATCACCGCGAAATCGCCGACCTGCTCGATGAGCTCGGGGTGGCCGATGACGTTGCGGGTGAAGTAGGTGTTGTTGCCCATGCCGGCGTACACACCGATGAGCCCGGCGAACTGCGCGGGATCGTAGGCGGCATCCTCCAGCGCGGCCCAGGCGGTCTCCAAGAACACACGTTGCTGCGGGTCCATCAGCGCGGCCACCTTGGGGTTCACGCCGAAGAAGCCGTGGTCGAACTTGTCGGCATCGGTGATCACGCCGCGCGCCTTCACGTAATCGGGGTCGTTGCGCAGTTCGGCGGGGATGCTCGGGTCGAGCTCGTCCACCGTCCACGTGCTGATGCTGTTCTTCTTCGCGAGCAGGTTCTTCCAGAGCTGCTCCACGTTCTCCGCGCCGGGGAAACGGCCGCTCATGCCAATGATGGCGACATCCCCTTTCCGGGAACCGCCGGCAGCAGCCTTGCGCGCTTTGGCCATTTCAGAGGGAGCGATCGCGCTGGCATCACCTTCCAGGAAGGCTGCGCAGGCGCGCACCGTCGGGTGCTGGTAGAGCTTCACGATCGGCAGCTTCAGGCCGTGGCCTTCCAGCTGCGCCACACATTGGATGCTCAGCAGCGAGTTGCCGCCGAGGTCGAAGAAGTTGTCGTCGATGCCCACGCGGTCGATGCCGAGCAGGTCGGCCCATACGTTGGTGAGCGTCTTCTGCACGCTGGTCGTCGGTGCGGCGAAGGCCACGTCGAGATCGGGGCGCTTCACATCGGGTGCGGGCAGGGCCTTGCGGTCGATCTTGCCACTCGGCGTGCGCGGCAATTCCTTCACGGCCACGAAGGCGGAAGGCTGCATGTAATCGGGTAGGAGGGAGGCGAGGTGCTTGCGCAGCTCGTTGGTGCTGAGTTCGCTCTTGGCGACATAATAGCCGATCAAGCGCTTCAGGCCCGGACGGTCCTCGCGCACGGTGGCCACGGCCTGCTCCACCGCAGGGTGCTTCTCCATCGCCACCTCCACCTCGCCGAGCTCGATGCGGTAGCCACGCACTTTCACCTGCCCGTCGATGCGGCCCTTGTAGTCGATCTCGCCGTTGGGGAGCTCGGCTGCACGATCTCCTGTGCGATACATCCTTCCACCGTTGATGAATGGATCAGCCAGGAAGCGTTCGGCGGTGAGGTCGTCGCGACCGATGTAGCCCTTGGCCACGCAGGCGCCGCCGAGGTAGAGTTCACCTTCTTCGCCTTTCGCCACGGGCTTCATCTGTTCATCGAGCACGTAGAGCTTCACGTTGTCGATGGCGGTGCCGATGTTGGGCAGCGCAGGCCAGGTGGAAGGGTCGCCCTTCAGCTCCAACTCGCTCACCACGTGACCTTCGGTGGGGCCGTACTGGTTGCAGAAGCGGCAGCCGGGCAGCTGCTTGAAGAGGTTCGCGATGGCAGGCGTGATCTTCAGTTGCTCGCCGCTGGTGAAGACCTCCTTCAGCGTGGACGGCACTTCGCCGGTGCGCTCCACGGCCTCGGCCAGGTATTGCAGCGCCACGAAGGGCACGATGATGCGGTTGATCTTCTGCGCGATGATCTTCCGCAGCAGTTGCGTACTGTTCAGGCGGTCCTCATCGGTGATCAGCACCAGTGTGCCGCCCTGGGCGAACGTGGTGAAGATCTCCTGGAAGCTGACATCGAAGCTGACCGGCGCGAACTGCAACGTGCGATCACCGGCCTTGCACACGCTGGTGCGCAGCTGCCATTGGATCAGGTTGGTGAGCGGCGCATGGTGCATGGCCACGCCCTTGGGCCGGCCGGTGCTGCCGCTGGTGAAGAGCACGTAGAGCAGGTCGTCCGGCGTGGCGGGGCAGGGGCCTTCGAACACGGGACCGTTCTCCAGATCGATGTCCTCGATGAGGATGACCTTGGCCGATGTGCCCTTGAAGAGGTGCTGGTGGGCCTTGCTGGTGATCACCACCGGCGGCTTCGCATCCTCCAGCATGCCGGCGATGCGCTCGGCCGGGTAGGTGGGGTCGATGGGTACGTAGGCGGCTCCGGCCTGCACGATGCCGAGGACGGAAACGATGAGCTCGGGGGAGCGGTCGAGGCAGATACCCACCGTCCGAGGACTTCCCTTCAGGTGCGCTTGCAAGGCGCCCGCCATGCGACGGTACTGCCGGGTCAGGTCATGACGCGAGAGGGTCGTCGATCCGGCAATGATCGTGGGTTGATGGCCTGAGGGTTCATCCTGTTCGTGGACCAGGGAGAGACAGTTGATGGTCAGGGCTGTTGGCATTGGGTTCCTTCGCTTCGATCCGTTCTGTTCTGGCGCACCGCGTTCGGCTGCGGAGACCATCGGCCTTCAACGGCCGAAGAGGGGAAGGGTTCCAAAGCGATGCGGGATGAAGATAGTCCCTGGCGACCAGGATGGTAATGATCGTGGATAGGTTCTGATCGCCAGGGGATTAAATGATGGGGAGAGGAGTGGCGCCGCCTATGCCGACCCAGTAAATTCGCGCCCCCTTCCGGAGGGCATGTGCACATGAAACGTTGGAGGAACCTCCTGCTCGGGATCCTTGCGATCATTTCCATCAGCGACACGGTCCAGGCCCAAGGCATGGACCGCAGTGTGCTGGCCACAGCCACTGTGCAGGCCTCACCGGCGGCGATCACCCTGAGCTGGCCGGGATGGATCAATGTGACCGGCTATCAGATCTGGCGCAAGCTGAAGGGTGGTACGTCCTGGGGGAACCCCGTGGCCACGCTTTCCAGCACCACGAACAGCTGGACGGATAACTCCGTGACGGTCGGAACCAGCTACGAGTATCGGATCCTGCGCTACACGTCCAATCTCGGCACCGGTTACTGCTACATCAACGCGGGCATCGAAGTGCCCATGGTGGAGTACCGGGGCAAGTTGATCCTGTTGGTGGATAACACGGTGTCCGCCGCGTTGGCCGCGCAGTTGACCACGCTCGTGGAGGACCTCGAGGGCGATGGCTGGAAGGTGCTACGGCACGATGTTGCGCCCACGGCGTCCGTCACCGCGGTCCGGGCGATCATTCAGGCGGACTACAACGCGGACCCGACCAACGTGCGGTCCGTCTTCATCTTCGGCCATGTGCCCGTGCCGTATTCGGGCGTGCTGGCACCGGACGGTCACGGCAACCACGTGGGGGCTTGGGCGGCCGACGCCTACTACGCCGATTTGAACGGGACGTGGACGGACAACAGTGCCAGTTCCACGGCGAGCATGGACAGTAGGAACTGGAACGCCCCGGGCGATGGCAAGTTCGATCAGAACGACATCCCCGGCAGCGTGGAGCTGCAGGTGGGCCGTGTGGACTTCGCGAACATGCCGGCCTTCAGCGAGAGCGAACTGACCCTGCTGGGCAATTACCTGAACAAGCTGCACGATTGGAAGGTGAAGAACTACACCGCCCAGGTACGCGGCGTCGTTGACGATAACTTCTCCGGCATGGCGGAAGGGTTCTCCCAGAACGCCCACCGTGGATTCCCGCCCTTGGTGGGTAGTGAGAACGCGCCGTACGACGACTACTTCTCCGCCATGTCCAACGGGAGTTGGTTGTGGAGCTATGGTTGCGGCGGGGGCTGGTGGGACAATTCCAACGGGATCGGCACCACGGCACAGTTCGCATCGAGCAACCTGCAGGGCGTGTTCACGCTGCTTTTCGGCAGCTACTTCGGCGACTTCGACTGCCAGAACAACTTCATGCGTGCCTCGATCGCCCGTGGCCGCATCCTCACCTGTGCCTGGGCGGGCCGGCCGAACTGGTACCTGCACCACATGGGTCTCGGCGAAACGATCGGATACGGCGCGGCGCTCACCATGAACAACACGGGGCATTACGACCCCACCAACGAAAGCCCGCACCGCGTCCACATCGCGCTGCTCGGCGATCCGACGCTGCGCATGACCATCGTCCGCCCGCCGGGGCAGGTGACGCCGGTGCAGGCGAACGCCACCACCGTGAACGTGTCCTGGACGGCCAGCACCGATGCCGTGCTCGGCTACCATGTGTACCGGTACAACACGGCCACCCAGCTGTGGGACCGCCGCACGACGAACGCGGTGGCCGGTACGAACTTCTCCGATGATGTGTCCGGACTCTCCGGCAACGTGCGCTACATGGTGCGGGCGCTGCGACTGGAGGTGACACCGAGCGGGTCATACTACAACCTGAGCCTGGGCACGCGCGGTCAGCTCACCTTGAACGGCGCCCCCGACTGCCTGGGCGTGGTGGGGGGGACGGCCCTGCCGGGTACACCCTGTAACGATGGGAACGGCGCCACCGGGAACGACACATGGAGCGCAGGGTGCGTATGCATAGGCCAGCCGCTGGACTGCCAGGGCGTGGCCGGCGGCCCCGCACTGCCGGGCTCCGGCTGCAACGATGGCAACGCCTGTACCACGAACGATCTCTGGTCGGCCACCTGCCAGTGTGTGGGCACCAGCAGTGGCGATACGGACAGCGACGGTCTGTGCGATGCGTTGGACAACTGTCCCGGTGTGGCCGGCCAGATCGGTTCCGCGTGCAACGATGGCAATGCGTGCACCTTGAACGATGTGCTCAACGCGGCCTGTCAATGCACGGGCACAGCCTCTGGTGATAGTGATGGAGATGGTGTGTGCAACGCATTGGACAACTGCCCAAGCGTGCCGGGACAGATCGGCTCGGCGTGCGATGATGGAAATGCCTGCACCACGGGCGACGCACTGAACAACAGCTGCCAATGCGCGGGTGCGCTGGTTCCCGATTCGGATGGTGACGGGATCTGCGATGCTCAGGATGACTGTCCCTCGGTCCCGGGTGAATTCGGTTCCATCTGCAGTGATGGCGATCCGTGCACAGTGAACGACGTGCTCAACGGCAGCTGCCAATGCGCCGGAACGGCCACGGAGGACACGGATGGCGACGGCCTGTGCGACCCGCTGGATGACTGCCCGAACGTGCCCGGTACGGTGGGGGCTCCCTGCGACGATGGGGATGCCTGCACCTTCGGTGATGTGCTTACGGCCACGTGCCAATGCGAGGGAACGTTCAGCGGCGACCCTGATGGGGATGGGATCTGCAATGCGCTCGATGATTGCCCGCTGCTGGCCGGTGTACAGGGCGGGCCGTGTGACGACGGAGCGGATTGCACGATCAACGATGTGATCACCGGCTCATGCCAATGCGTCGGCGCCCCCGTGGTGGACACCGATGGCGACGGCCTCTGCGATGCGTTGGATGATTGCCCGGCCGTTCCCGGGGTCCAGGGCGGTTCATGCGACGATGGCGATCCGTGCACGGTGAACGATGTGCTCGACACCTTCTGTGCCTGCTCGGGGACCTTCAGCGGTGACGACGATGGCGATGGGTTCTGCAACGCCACGGACAACTGTCCTTCCATTAGTGGCCTGCAGGGTGATGCCTGTGATGATGCCGATACATGCACGGAGAACGATGTGCTGACCGCGGCCTGCACCTGTGCGGGAACACCGCTACCGGATGCCGACAACGACGGCCTGTGCGACGCGTTCGATCCATGTCCGTTCGTGTCCGGAGCCCCGGGGGACACCTGTGATGACGGGGATCCGTGCACGTTGAACGATGTGGTCGATGCGCTTTGCGTGTGCCAGGGTGCCACGGCGCCTGACTTGGACGGTGATGGCCTGTGCGACCCGACCGATGCCTGCCCGTTGTTGCCTGGTGTTCCGGGTGACGCGTGCGATGACGGCGATGCCACCACGGGCGATGATGCGGTGACGGTGGAGTGTGTGTGCACAGGCGCATTGATCGATTGCCTTGGTGTGCCCGGCGGCAGCGCATTGCCCGGCAGTGCGTGTGACGATGGTGAGGCCACCACCGGCAACGATGCCTACGGGGCCGACTGCATCTGCACGGGTGCGCTCATCGACTGTATCGGGATACCGGGGGGGGGCGCGCTGCCCGGGGCCGGTTGCGATGACGGGGACATACTGACCACGAACGATGCCTATGGGGCCGATTGTTCGTGCTCCGGCGAACCGGTGGACTGCCTGGGCGTGTTGAACGGGTCAGCCTTGCCGGGCACCGCCTGTGACGATGGCGATGCCACCACCGGCGATGATGCGTGGACAGCAACGTGCACATGCCAGGGTCTGCCGATCGATTGTGCCGGTGTGCCGGGTGGTGCGGATCTTCCGGGGGCTCCTTGCGATGACGGTGACGCCACCACGGGTGCTGATGCATGGGGGGCGGACTGTGTTTGCGCAGGCTTGTTGCTCGACTGCAATGGTGTCCCGGGAGGCGGTGCGCTGGCCGGCTCAGCCTGCGATGACGGGGACCCTGGCACCGGCGACGATGCATGGGACGCGGAATGTGTGTGCGCCGGGCTCCCGCTCGATTGCGCCGGGACCCCGGGCGGCACCGCATTGCCGGGAGCACCGTGCGATGATGGGGATGGTTCCACCGGCGACGACGCGTGGACGGCGGATTGCAATTGCGTGGGGGCCTTGATCGACTGCCTGGGGCAGCCGGGTGGCGGGGCATTGCCCGGCGCTGCGTGCGATGATGTGGATCCGAACACCGGCGACGATGCATGGACCCCGGACTGCGTCTGTGCCGGCCTGCTGTTGGACTGCCTTGATGTTCCGGGCGGTGCCGCATTGCCGGGGACCGGTTGCGACGACGGTGTGGCCAATACGGTCTCCGACACCTACGGGGCGGACTGCATCTGTGCAGGCATCCCACTGGATTGCAACGGGGTTCCGGCAGGCCCCGACATGCCCGGGTCGGCGTGCGACGATGGGGATGCCGGGACCGGTGCCGATAGCTGGAGCGCTGCCTGCGTCTGTGCCGGGCTGCCTTACGACTGTCAGGGCATCCCGGGTGGTGCGGCCGTGCCGGGTGCGCCTTGTGATGACGGGGACGCCACCACCGGCAACGATGCATGGTCGGGATCCTGCATCTGCATCGGCGAGGTGATCGATTGCCAGGGCGTGCCTGGTGGTGTGGCCTTGCCCGGAACACCCTGCGATGACCTCAATCCGGAGACCGGAGCGGACGCCTACACGGTGGATTGCGGCTGTGTTGGCCTGTTGATCGACTGTGCCGGCGTTCCCGGGGGAACGGCGGCGGTCGACGGGTGCGGCACCTGCGCCGGCGGCACCACGGGCCTGGAGCCCGATCCCGACGGCGATGGGGATACGGTGCTCGATTGCGATGACAACTGCATCGACCTGCCGAACCCGGCCCAGGCGGACTTTGACGACGACGGCACGGGTGACCTCTGCGACAACTGCCCGTGGGTGGCCAACCCGGACCAGGACGACGCGGATGGCGACGGTATCGGGGACGCCTGCGATGATATCTCCATCCAGGAGTTCGGTATGCCGTGGATCAACGCCTGGCCAACGCCCACAGACGGGGTGGTCCGCTTCGAGGAGGGGCATCCGCAGGGCCGTTCGATCGAACTGGTGGATGCCGCCGGAAGGACCGTGCTGGAAATGAGGTTTTCAACAACGATCGACATTTCCGTCCTGCCAACCGGGGTGTACGTCGGGTGGATCCGTGCATCCGACGGCAAAGTGGTGTTCCGGACGCGCCTGATACGGCGCTGATCGTGGATTTCTTTCGTCGGGCGGAACACCGCGCTCATCCAAAAATGCGGGCGCGCTGAAACCCATAGGGGTACTGTTGCGGTACAAAAGGCCGCCATGATCCCCTCGCACATCCTTTTTGCCCGGCAACGGGCCATCGGGAACAGCACTGCCACTGCTGTGCGTGGAGCTCAGGCATCACTTCCAACCTGTCCTGACCATGCACTTCCGTTCCATCCTTGCCCTGCTGGGGCTGCTCTGTACGCTTGGCCTTAGCGCACAGACCGCGGCCCAGCGCGCGTCCCTGCAGATGTATGCCGATGTGCAGGCGTCGCCGCCGCGCATCACCCTCCGGTGGAGCAGCTTCGCCAGCCCCACCGGCTACACCGTTTTCCGGAAGCTGAGGTCCGACAACACGTGGACCCAGATCGGTACGGCGGCCGGCAGTGCACTGGAGTACCAGGACAACAACGTTTCCGTCGGCACTTACTACGAGTACAAGGTGGTGCGGGCCCAGAGCAGCGGGACCGGCTACGGGTACATCGCCTCCGGCATCCAGGTGCCCGCCACGGACTACCGGGGTAAGATCCTGCTGCTCGTGGATGACTTCTTCACGTCGGCGCTGACCAATGAGCTCAATACGCTGGAGCAGGACCTCCGCGCCGATGGGTGGATCGTGCAGCGCCGCAACCTCAGCCGCAGCCTCTCGGCCAGCGCAGTGCGTGCCCAGGTGCAGGCCGACTACAATGCCGACCCGACCAACCTGAAGGCGGTCTACATCATCGGCCAGATCGCCGTGCCGCAATCGGGCAACCTGAATCCGGACGGCCACGGCAACCACGTGGGCGCCTGGTCCGCCGACGGCTACTACGGCGATGTGAACGGCAACTGGACGGACAACTCCGTGAACAACTCCAGCAGCACCAACTGGCGCAACCACAACACGCCCGGCGATGGTCGTTTCGACCAGAGCGACTTCCCCAGCCCCTTGGAGCTGCAGGTGGGCCGCGTGGACATGCTGGAGATGTGGGATTTCTACGACTTCGCCGGCATGAACGAGACGCAGCAGCTGGCGTTCTACCTCAACAAGGCCCACCAGTTCAAGACCCGCGCCTTCGTTCCGCAGTTCCGCGGTTGCGTGTTCGACAACTTCTCCCAGAACCCCGAGCAGTTCTCCGCCAGCGGCTACCGCAGCATCAGTGCGCTCGTCGGTCCGCAGAACCTCACCGACCTCAACCCCTTCGGCGCCCCGTTCAGCACCTACATCGACGACCAGAGCTACCTCTGGACCTACTCCTGCGGTGGCGGAGGCTGGAACCTGGCGAGCAACGTGGGCAGCACCACCGAGTATGCGTCCAATACGGCGCATGGCGGCGTGTTCAACATGACGTTCGGGAGCTACTTCGGGGATTGGAACTCCTGGAACAACTTCCTCAAGGCACCGCTCGCCAGCGGCAAGGCATTGACCAACGTGTGGGCGGGTGTTCCCAGCTGGTTCTTCCACCACATGGGCATGGGCGACAACATCGGGTACAGCGCCCTGGCGTCCATGAACAACACCACGCTCTATACGCCGCAGAACGGTGGCTGGCAGGGCAGCCCCTTCAGCCGGGTGCACATGGGCCTCATGGGCGATCCGTCCTTGCGGCAGATGATGGTGAACATGCCCGGAAGCCTCACCGTGGGCAACAGCGGTGGCGTTGCCAGCTTCAGCTGGACCGCGGCATCGGGTGTTGACGGTTACTACATCTACGACCTCGGTGGTGCCAACGGCATCCCCGTGCGCATCACGCCGAACATCGTCACCGGCACCAGCTACAGCAGCCCCACGGTGCCCTTCATCGCTGGCCGCCAATACATGGTGCGCGCCGTGAAGCTCGAGACCACGCCGACGGGCAGCTACTACAACCTCTCGCTCGGCGTCTTCGGCACCGCCTCCGGTCAGGCTGCGCCGGACTGCAACGGCGTGGTGGGTGGTCCGGCCATCCCCGGAGCCTCCTGCAACGACAACAACGCCTGCACCACCGGTGATGTGCTCAACGCGAGCTGCCAGTGCGTGGGCACGGCCAGCGGCGATAGCGACGGTGACGGCATCTGCAACGCGCAGGACAATTGCCCGAACCTGCCCGGCGTGCAGGGCAACGCGTGCAACGACAACAATGCCTGCACCACGAACGACGTGATCAATGCCAGCTGCCAGTGCGTGGGCACGAACAGCGGTGATAGCGATGGTGACGGTGTCTGCAACGCACAGGACAACTGCCCGAACGTGGCCGGCCAGATCGGCGCGGCATGCAACGATGGCAATGCCTGCACGACCGGTGATGTGCTGAACAGCAGCTGCCAGTGCGTGGGCACGGCCAGCGGCGACAGTGATGGTGACGGCGTCTGCAACGCGCAGGACAACTGCCCGAACGTGGCCGGCCAGATCGGATCGGCGTGCAACGATGGGAACGCCTGCACCACCAACGATGTGTTGAACAGCAGCTGCCAGTGCGTGGGTACGGCCAGCGGCGACAGCGACGGTGATGGCATCTGCAATGCACAGGACAACTGCCCGAACCTCCCCGGGGTGCAGGGCAACGCGTGCAACGACAACAACGCCTGCACCACCAACGATGTGATCAACGCCAGCTGCCAGTGCGTGGGCACGAGCAGTGGCGATACGGATGGCGATGGCGTGTGCAACGCCCAGGACAATTGCCCCAACGTGGCGGGTCAGATCGGCTCGGCGTGCAACGATGGCAACCCCTGCACCACCAACGATGTGCTGAACAGCAGCTGCCAGTGCGTGGGCACGGCCAGTGGCGACACGGACGGTGATGGCATCTGCAACGCGCAGGACAACTGCCCAAGCGTGGCCGGCCAGATCGGTTCCGTCTGCAACGATGGGAACGCCTGCACCACCAACGATGTGCTCAATGCCAGCTGCCAGTGCGTGGGTACGCCCGTGGCCGACAGCGACGCGGATGGCATCTGTGATGCCCAGGACAGTTGCCCGAACGTGGCCGGTCAGATCGGTTCCGCTTGCAACGACGGCGATCCCTGCACGGTGGGCGATGTCCTCAATGCCAGCTGCCAGTGCGCCGGTACGGCCAGTGGTGATACAGATGGCGACGGCATCTGCAATGCGCAGGACAACTGCCCGAACGTACCGGGCCAGATCGGCACGGCCTGCGACGATGGCAACAGCTGCACGCTCAACGATGTGCTGAACGCCAGCTGCCAGTGCGCTGGCTCGTTCGCGGGCGACAGCGACGGTGACGGCATCTGTGATCCGAACGACAACTGCCCGAGCCTCCCCGGTCAGCAGGGCGACGTGTGCAACGACAACAATGCCTGCACCATCAACGATGTGATCGACGCGAGCTGCCAGTGCGTGGGCACGGCCAGCGGCGACACGGACGGTGATGGCATCTGCGATGCGCAGGACAGCTGTCCGGGTGTGACCGGTCAGGTCGGTTCCGCTTGCGACGACGGGGACGCCTGCACCACCAACGATGCATTGAACGCGGCCTGCCAGTGCGCGGGCACGCCCAGCGGCGATAGCGATGGCGATGGGCTGTGCGACGCGCAGGACGATTGCCCGAATGTCGCGGGTCAGATCGGCTCCGCCTGCGATGATGGCAGCGATTGCACCACCAACGATGCGTTGAACGCCGCCTGCCAGTGTACCGGCACTCCGGTGGCCGACGCTGACGGAGATGGCATCTGCGATGTGGAGGATGACTGCCCGGGTGTGCCTGGTGAAGTGGGTTCAGCGTGCATCGATGGCGATGCCTGCACGATCAACGACGTGCTCGATGCCAACTGCATCTGCGCCGGCACCAGTGCCGATCAGGATGGTGATGGCATTTGCGACGCTCTCGATAACTGTCCTGCGGTCCCCGGCCAGGTCGGTTCGGCCTGCGATGACGGCGACCTCATGACCGTGAACGACCAGTTGCAGGCCGATTGCAGCTGTGCAGGATCCACCGTGGATTGCGCCGATGGCGATCCCTGCACCGTGGACATGTGGGATGGCAATGCGTGCCAGCACACACCGGTGCCGGACAGCGATCTGGACGGCGCGTGCGATGTGGTGGACGGCTGTCCGAACGATCCGGACAAGACCGCGCCGGGCATCTGCGGTTGCGGCGTGAGCGATGCGGACAGCGATAGCGACGGCACCGTGGATTGCCTCGATGGCTGCCCTGCGGACCCGAACAAGACCGCTCCCGGCATGTGCGGTTGCGGCGTGAGCGACGTGGATACCGACACCGATGGCACGGCCGACTGCAATGATGGCTGCCCCGCCGATCCCAACAAGACCGCTCCCGGCATCTGCGGCTGCGGTGTGAGCGATGCGGATACCGACAATGACGGCACGGTGGACTGCAATGACGGCTGCCCTGCGGACACGAACAAGACGGCCCCTGGCAACTGCGGCTGCGGCAACCCGGAGCCTGGTGCTGCCTGTGATGATGGCAACAATGCCACCGCGGATGACGTGATCGGCGCTGACTGCTCGTGCACCGGCACCTTGGTGGTGTTCGACTGCGAGGGCACACCGAACGGTGCAGCGCTGCCGGGCACCGCGTGCGATGACAGCGATGCCACCACGGGCAATGACACCTGGTCGGCCGCGTGCGTCTGCGCAGGCGAGCTGCTGGACTGCCTTGGAACACCGGGCGGCACGGCCCTGGCCGGCACTGCGTGCGATGATGGCAACGCCAACACCGGCAACGACCTGTGGACGGTGGACTGCACCTGCACTGGCGAGCTGATCGATTGTGCCGGTGCGATCGGCGGCACGGCGTTCATCGATGACTGCGGTGTATGCGCAGGCGGAGCTACGGGCGTGGTCCCGAACAGCACTTGCGTGGATTGCGCGGGCACACCGAACGGTGCAGCGCTGCCGGGCACCGCGTGCGATGACAATGATGCCACCACCGGCAATGACACCTGGTCGGCCGCGTGCGTCTGTGCAGGCGAACTGCTGGACTGCCTTGGAACCCCGGGCGGCACGGCGCTCCCCGGCACCGGCTGCGATGATGGCAATGCCACCACCGGCAACGACCTGTGGACGGTGGACTGCACCTGTGCAGGCGAACCGATCGATTGTGCCGGCGTGATCGGCGGCACGGCCTTCATTGATGGTTGTGGTGTGTGCGCCGGGGGCACCACGGGCATCGAGCCCGGCACCTCCTGCCTGGACTGCCATGGCGAGGCCAATGGTGATGCTTTTGTGGATGCGTGCGGTGTATGCGCCGGCGGCTCCACCGGCATCGTGCCCAACTCCTCCTGCCTGGACTGCACGGGAACGATCAACGGCCCCGCCATGCCGGGCAGCATCTGCGACGATGGGGATGCCAACACGGGCAATGATGTGTGGACGGTTGCATGCATCTGCCAGGGCCTCCTGTACGACTGTGCCGGTGTGCCCGGCGGTGCGGCCCAGCCCGGCACCGCTTGCAATGACGGCGACGCCACCACCGGCAACGACGTGTGGATGAGCGATTGCGTGTGCACCGGTGAGCTGATCGACTGCCAGGGCGTGCCCGGTGGACCAGCCCTGCCCGGAGCACCCTGCAACGACAACAACCCGGACACCCAGGACGATGCCTATACGGCTGACTGTGGTTGTGTTGGCGTGCTGCTGGATTGCGCTGGTGTGCCCAACGGGGATGCCTTGCCGGGCAGTGCCTGCGATGACGGGAATGCGGCCACCGGTGATGACATGTGGACATCCACCTGCTTCTGCGCCGGTCTCCTGATCGACTGCGAAGGCCAGGCCGGAGGTGCTGCCCTGCCTGGAACGCTGTGCGACGACGGTCTGCCCCAAACGGGCAATGACGCCTACAACAACAACTGTGTGTGCGCCGGTCAATTGATCGATTGTCAGGGTGAGATCGGCGGAAGTGCATTGCCCGGTACGGCCTGCGATGATGGCGTGTCCGGCAACGGCACCGATCTCTGGACCATCGACTGCGTGTGCGCAGGCAGCCTGAACATGCTGGACTGCGAGGGCGTGCTCAACGGCGATGCCCTGCCCGGCACACCCTGTGACGATGGCAACACGGCTACGGGGAACGACACCTATCTGCTCAATTGCACCTGCGCGGGCACGCCCATCGATTGTGCCGGCGTGATCGGCGGCACCGCGAGCCTGGATGATTGCGGCGTGTGCAGTGGCGGTACCACGGGCATTGAGCCGAACCCCGACGGCGATCAGGACGGTGTGGTGGACTGCGAGGACGTCTGCCCGGCCTACTTCAACCCCGATCAGGCTGACTTCGATGGCGATGGCTTCGGTGATCCCTGCGACAACTGTGCGTGGGTGGCCAATCCGGACCAACTTGACAGTGATGGCAATGGTGTCGGCGACCTGTGCGAAGGCACCATCGGTATCGAAGAGGTGACCATCGGCCAGTTGAACATCCACCCGAACCCCGCCGGCGACCAGGTAGTGATCACCTATGGGTCCGCGGCCGTATGGAGCGTTCGCTTCATGGACCTCTCCGGGAAACTCGTTCTTGAACAGCCCTATCGCCTGCACGCTGACATCAGCGGGCTCGCCATGGGGACATACATCGCGATCGCGCTCGATGCGGAAGGCAGACCGCTGGCGCGTACCAGGCTCGTCAAGCGTTGATGAGCTGAGGTTGGAAGAAGGGCCCTCCGCAAGGAGGGCCCTTTTCTTTTACATCCCGGCTGGATGCCGGCGGGTCTTCACGGATGCATCACCCTGCGGCATGCATGGCGTTGACCATCACGGGTCACGAAGCTCACCAGCAGAAGGCCCGGGGCCAGGTCGTCGCAAGGGATGCGCGTGATGAGGCCTGCGGCCAGCTTCGTGGAGCGAAGCAACTGGCCTGCAGCGTTGTGGATCAGCAAGCTTCCGGCGGCGTCATTCCGCGCGAACAGTTCGTTCTCCGCCAGCGCCGGCCACACGTCAAATGCCGATCGGGAGCTCCCGGCGGCAATGCCGACCCCGGTGCCAGCGATGGTGTACACGTCGAACAGTGCGGAGCAGTACAGCAGTTGCGGGGTTGCGTGGAACTCCTCCTGCGCCGAGGCGTCCACGAGGCTCATGCCATCCACGTACGCGGTCCAGGTGGCGCCGTTGTTCGTGCTGCGCAGGCAGCCGTTCTGGCCGCCGACGAGCGCGTACAACGCACCATCGAACGCAACGAGCTCCCCCTTGGTGGGTGCGGCCGGATCGCCGGTGGCATCCTGCCAGCTGGCACCGTTGTTCGTGCTGTAGCGGATCCCGAAACTGCTGACGATCACCAGGCTGTTGTTCTGGCGGGCAAGTGCGTAGGTGGCATAGTTCACCACCGGATGGGGCGTCCAGCTCTGGGCATTGTCCAGGCTGGTCCACAGGCCGGTGCTGGTGCTGGCCCAAAGCGTTCCGTCCACTTCGGTGAGGTGATGCACGTTGACGTTGGAGCCCATGCCCGAGTGGCCGATGAGCCAGGTGGTCCCGCCGTTCACGCGGCGGTGGATGCCGCCACCCTGTGCGATGCTCCCATTGAACACCGCCATGATCGCGCCGCCGAATGCGAAGAACTTGTTCGCATGCACGTTCGCGTTCGCCGTCAATGTCCCGTTCACGTTGCTCCAGCTGTCCGCGCCGATCGGGCTGCGGAACACGCCCACTTCCGTGCCCGCATACACGTAGGTGGCATCGGCGCCCACGGACTGCACAGGATATTGCCCGCCCACAGCCTGCAGACCACTGTTCACCGCTGTGAACGGCCCCGTGCCATCAGCGCTCTTGAACACACCGTTCGGATACGAGGCCAGGTACACATCGCCGTTCACCACGCACAGGCTGCGGTTGCTGAGCGTGCCGGTGGCCATCGGCGTCCATTGGCCGGCGGCATGGAGGGTGGTCAGGAACAAGGGGAATAGGAGGAGGCGCATGGTACTTCGCTGTTCCGGCGAAAGTACGCGGGCGCGATCACGTGCCCGATCGCGGGGCCGCAGCACCATGGGCCATGGAGCGCAATCGCGTTCGCAATGCCCCGAAGGCGGGACAGGTCCGCTCGAGCGCGCCACCGATCGCCGTGCCGAGCAGAAAGGCCTTGCTGCCCGATCCCTGCGCGTTCGTCAACACCCGGCGTACCTCCACCGGATGGAGCAGCACCGCATCTTCCAGGCAGCCACGCACACCCATGGTCAGTCGCGCATCAGGTCCGGCTGCGTCAATGCGTGCCATGCAGACGCACAGATCATCGAGCAGGGGCGAACCGTTCGCGGACGCTTGGGCGCGCACCTCCCTGGAAAGGAGGAGCACAGCGCAACCCAGCAGGACCGCCCATCGCGCACGGGACATGCTGTGAATGTAGTAAGCAGGCGGAAATGGCTTGTGCGGTGTGATGGGCGGTGTGTCCGGTCGTTGAATGGTCCGCTAAGGGATCAGACCCCCAACATCAGTCGTGCATAGGCATCCACACTTTGGTCAAGGGGATGCAGGATGCGCGATGGTGCCGCTACCGGCGCGTCGAGCTGTTCGATCAGTGCGGCGGTCAGTCCGTCCGCGTCGTCGGCAACGCTCCACCAGTGGTCCGGTCTGGCCGATCCAACCGCGGTGCTGACGATGCGCATGCCCATCGCGGCGGCTTCATCGAACGCGAAGCACTGCCCTTCGTAGCTGGCGGTGTGCAGCAACACGCGCGTGCACCGCATCAGTTCAAGGACCTGGGCCCGCGTTACCGCACCCAGCAGTTGCACCTCCGCGCCGACCGGCATGCCTGCCAGTGCGCGCCGCACGGGAGCAAGCGGCCCGTGCCCCACCATCACGGCCCTCACGGGCCGCAACGCAGCGACCCGACGGAGCACCTCGATGAACAGCAGCGGACGTTTCACCGCATACATGCTGCCGCAGAAAAGCACATCGTGCGCGAACGGCGGGCGCACAGTATGGAGGGCCTCGATCGGCAGGCCGAAGGGGATGACAGCATCCGCAGGCCCGCCGCTCATGCGTTCGAAGTGCATCGCCTGTCGCTCGCACAGCGCGATCACATGTGGCGATGATCGCCCCTTGAGCAGGTTCCACCATCGGCGCCCGTCACGGGCATCACGCCCCATCAGGGTCACCGAATGGGGAAGCCCGTGGCGCAGGGCGGCGCGATGGGCCACAAGGGCCGCATCACCCATCCAGAAGGCATGAACGTGCCGCGTACGGTCCTGCCGGATGATCGCGTCAGCAAAGCGGATCCCACGGAGCAGGGCAAGGGGCTTCCGCAGGGCCATGTTCCGGCCATCGCATGCATGCACCGTGATCCCGTTCCACTGATAGGTGCCATGGCGGAAGGGATACTGTGTAGCGACCACCGTGATCTCCACTCCCCCACGGCGTCGCAGCGCGTCCACCAACTGCATCATCGCCGGCGCGCAATCCACATCGGCCTCGCTGGCCGGGAACGCCGGTGTGCAGAGCAGTACATGCGCCATGGCGGCAACGAAGGTGCGTACTTTCGCACCCGCGATGATCGCCTGGACCACCCGGATGTTGGCTTGGTGCCTGCTGGCACTGATGCTGCTTTCCGCGGCCCCGCGCGCGGTGTTGCACCACTGCGACGCGCACCATGTGGAAGGGGGCGGCGATCGCTTGCACGCAACGTGTGCAGTGAGCGATCATGCGCTGCCCGCGGCAGAGCCGGATGCGCCACCGATCGGCCCGAAGGTGCGTGGTGTTTTTGTTGAGGTCGCGGTGGCCGTGCCGGCGCTCGCGCCTCAGCGCACGGTGTCCTCGGTCCAGGACCGCGGCCCTCCGTTCATCGGTTGATCGGGTAATGGCGTCCCCGAGCGCCCGTCCGTCCAAGGGATGGATGTGTTCCTCCTGTTCAACCGGTAACGCAGGGCCTCATGCGGTCCATTGCAACGTTCGCTTTCCTTTCGTTCGCTCATGCCGTTTTCGCGCAGCCTGCGTGCGAGCTGACCTTGCGCGGCCGCGTGGTGGATGATCATAACGGTTCGCCGCTGGAAATGGCCGAGGTCCGCTTTGTGGAGCCTGGCATGATGGCGCTCACGGACGATCAGGGCGTGTTCGTGCTCGAGGGGTTGTGCCCCGGTCGGCATGTGCTGCGCGTGGCGCACCTGGGCTGCGATCCCGTGGAGGTCTCGGTGGACCTGCCGATGAAGGGCGAGCTGGTGGTCCACATGGAGCACCACGCGGAGGAGCTGCGGGCGCTGGAGGTTGCGCGCAAACGCCCGGACGAAGCTGTGGGCCAGGCCACACAGGTGCTTGATCGCATGGCCATGCAGCAGGAGGCGGGGCGTGGCCTTGGCGAGATGCTGGTCCGTGTTCCGGGTGTCACCCTGCTGCAGAGCGGTCCAACCATCGGGAAGCCGGTGATCCATGGGTTGAGCGGCAACCGCGTGCTGATCATGAACCAGGGGATCCGCCAGGAGGACCAGCAATGGGGTGGTGAACATGCGCCGAGCCTGGACCCGCTCAGCAGTGACCGCATCACCGTGGTGAAAGGAGCGGCCAGCGTGCAGTACGGGAGCGATGCCATCGGCGGGGTGATCATCACCGAGCCCGTGGAATTGCCGCGTGAGGGTGCGATGACCGGTGAACTGCGGCTGCTGGGGGCGTTGAACGGAAGGGGGGGCGGGGGCAGCGGCCTGCTGCAGGGTGGTGTGAAGCGCCTGCGCGGCTTCGGCTGGCGGATACAGGCCAGTGGCCGCTACCTCGGCGACAGTGAAGCAGCGCGCTATGTGTTGAGCAACACAGGCCTGCGCGAGCTCGGAGGTTCGGCGGCGATCGGCTATCGCGACCTGCGCTGGACGGCCACGGCGTACTACAGTCGCTTCATGCGTGATGTCGGCATCCTGCGCGCCGCGCACATCGGCAACCTCACGGACCTGCGCAATGCCATCGATCGTGGCGTTCCCTGGTACGAGGCACCCTTTACCCACGCGATCGATGTGCCCCGGCAATCCGTGGTGCATCACCTCTTCCGCACGGAAGTGGGGCATGCGGTGAGCGAACGCGACCGCGTCGTCCTCACGTACGCCTACCAGGCCAACGACCGGCAGGAGTATGACATCCGGCGCGGCGGGCGCAGCGGCATCCCGGCGCTCGACCTCTTCCTGGCCACCCACACGGGCGAGGTCGCGCTCAAGCACTGGATCGGCAGCAAGTTGCACGGGCGCGCCGGCGTGAACGGGCTTTTGCAGGAGAACAGCAACATTCCCGGCACGGGGGTGCGCCCACTGATCCCGAACTACCGCCGCACCGAGCTGGCCGCGTTCATCGTGGAGCACCTGCCCCTGAACGACCGGGTGGAGCTGGAGGCGGGCGCCCGTGTTTCCTCCTCCCATCTGTTGGTGGCACGGTACGATGAACAGGATGTGCTGCAGCGTCCGGAGCATGACTTCGTCAACCACGCGCTGAGCTTGGGCGCCAGCTGGGTGGCCGCCGACAGCTTGCGCATCCGCTTCAACATCAGTTCGGCCTTCCGGCCACCGCACGTGAGCGAGCTGTACAGCGAGGGACTGCACCATGGCGCGGCGGCGATAGAAGAGGGGGATGACCGGTTGCGCAGCGAGCGGGCCTGGCGGGCGGTGCTGGATGTCGGTTCGGCTTCGCACGACGGCCGCTGGAACCTGGATGCCACCGTGCATGCCTCGCTGATCAACGACTTCATCTACCTCCGCCCCGATGGGTTGCGGCTTACCGTGCGCGGAGCCTTCCCCGTGTTCACCTATGTGGCCACCGATGCGTCTCTCATTGGTGCCGACCTGGCCCTGTGGCACGGGTTCGCGCCGCATTGGAGCTGGGCCTTGAAGGGAAGCACCGTGCGCGGCCGTGACCGCTCTGCGGATCAGTGGTTGTTCCTGATGCCGGCCGATCGTCTGTCGGGTTCGCTGCGGTTCATGCACCGTCAGCTGGGCTCATGGAACAGTGTTGAGGCGGAGCTCGCATGCACGGCGGTGTACCTGCAGGAACGCATCCCCGCTGGGGTGGACCTCGCCGATCCGCCACCGGCCTACCAGCTCGTGGGCTTGTCCATCTCGGCCACGCGGCCCATCGGGCGTGATCGCCTGCACTTGGGCGTGCGTGCGGACAACCTCCTGAACACCGCCTACCGCGACCTGCTCGACCGTTTCCGTTACTACACGGATGCGCGCGGAAGGGACATCACCCTGTGGATCACCTACGCGTTCGGACAACGCTGAAGCCCCACGGCGAGCCGACTTGGGAGGACATGTCGATCGAACAGACCACGTGACAACCGACAACCGACAACTGACAACCTGCAACCACCAACCCAACAGCATGAAACAGCCACAGTACCTGACCATGCTCGTGATCGCGGCAACCTTGATCGCGGCCGGCTGCAAGAAGGACAATGACGATCCCGTTTCTCCCGCGCCCCCGGCCAACGAAGAGGAGCTCATCACCACGGTCCGCCTCACGTTCCAAAGCGCCGGGAACACGGAAACGAAGCACTTCTCCTATGTGGACCTGGACGGTGATGGCGGAGGTGCTCCCGTCATCGAGGCGGACACCTTGAGCGCGGATACCGGCTACACGGTCACCATCCAGGTGTTGAACGAGAGCGAGGTTCCCGCGGAGGACATCACCGCGGAGATCCAGGCCGAGGAGGAGGCCCACCAGTTCTTCTTCCAGCCCAGCGGCGCCAACGTCACCGTGGCTTATGCGGATGCCGACGGCAATGGTCGGCCCGTGGGCCTGGCCTCCATTTGGACGGTGGGCGCCGCATCCAACGGGACCATCACGGTCACCCTCCGGCATGAGCCGGACAAGGGTGCGGCAGGCGTTTCCGCAGGCGACATCACGAACGCCGGCGGCGAGACCGACATCGAAGTCACCTTCCCGCTGGTGATCGATTGAAGCGGCAGGGTGCCCGGCGGATGGCCTTGCCATGCCATCCGCCGGCATTCGCCGTTCATGGCTGCCGACTTCGCTCGGACAAGTGGCCAGTGGTTTGTTACGTTCATCCCGGATGGGCATTCAACGCACATGACCCCTTGTCCGGAACCGATGCAGCGCATTGACAAAGAAGCGAAGCGCCGAGGACCCTTCACACCGGTGTTGATGCTGGCGTTCATGCTGGGCATCGTGGCCTGTCGGTCCACGGCTCAGGAGCCTGACGAAGGACCGGCACGGACGGAGCCGGTCGCGGAGGCGCCTGCACCGCACGTACCCCTGGCGCACCTGATGGACAGCCTGCGCATCCCGTCTTCAAGCGTGCACTTCAGGGTGGACAAGAGCGAGCGTCGGTTCGATGTGCTCGCGGGTGATTCCGTGCTATGTACCTATCCCTGCGTGTTGGGCGAACGTCCGGAGGGCGACAAGGAATACCAGGGGGACCGCCGCACGCCCGAAGGTGTCTTCACCTTTCGCAGCAAGCGGGTCCATCCCCAATGGCACAAGTTCATCTGGGTGGACTACCCGAACGCGGAGAGCTGGCGGCGCTACAGGCAGCGGAAGGCGGAGGGGCGCATCCCCGCAGGAAAGGACATTGGCGGTGAGATCGGCATCCACGGGGTTCCCGAAGGCATGGACCATTGGATCACCGAAGGCCAGGACTGGACGTGGGGCTGCATCGCATTGCGCAATGCGGACGTGGACGAGATCTACCGCGTGATCGAGCCGGGCCGCACGCGCATGGAGGTGGTGCCCTGAAGCGCTATTCGGGCGTGGGCTCGAGCTCGTCGTAGCCGCTTGCCGGATCATGCACCCGTGTCATGCGCACGCCGCCGATCTCCTGCACCGTGAGCTCCAGGGTGGTGCGCACCAGGCAACCATCGAGCAGGTGACCTCCCAGGGTGTGCCCATCGCGATCGGCCACGGTCAGGTGCAGGTGCATGCCGTCAACGCTCAACGTGCCGCTCAGACTGAGCACTTCCAGGTCACCGCTGGTCACGATGCCATCCGCCCGACCTGCATAACGCAGATGTGCTTGGGTGAGGCTGCCCACACTGCTGGTGATCGCGGCGGCCTTCAGGCCGCGCTGCTGCACCCATGCGCGTAATACCGGGCGCACGTCCTCGCCGGGCGACAGCCGGAGCACATGCACCGGCCCGGGTGATCCGACGGCGTGCTTCACGTATCGAAGGTGTTCGGGAATTGCGTGCGCAACGCGGCGATGCCTTCGCCCACCTTGTTGCGCAGGTCCGCCTTGAACGCGTCAAGCCGGGAGGCCAGTGCGGGGTCGCTGACGCCCAGGATCTGCGCCGCCAGGATGCCGGCGTTCTGTGCGCCGTTCACCGCGACGGTGGCCACGGGTACGCCCCCCGGCATCTGCACAATGCTGAGCAGACTGTCCCATCCATCGATGCTGTTGCGGCTCTTGATGGGCACGCCGATCACGGGCAACGAGGTGAGGCTGGCCACCATGCCCGGTAGGTGCGCCGCGCCACCGGCCCCGGCGATGATGCATTTCACGCCCCGGGCACGTGCGCCGCGCGCATAGTCGAACATGCGTTCGGGCGTCCGGTGCGCGCTCACCACGGTGAGTTCGAACGCCACGCCGAGGCTCTTCAATACCTCGGCCGCCTCGTGCATGACCTCCAGGTCGCTGCGGCTACCCATGATGATGCCTACCATGTGAAGTGCGTTGTGCGGTTCAAGGGTTCGTTCGGGAAAGCGATGGGGCGGGCACCACGCGACCGTGGACCTTCACCACGGCGATGGCCTGGTCCAAGGCGTTGTCGCTGGTGGTCACCACGCTCACGTGGCCCATCTTCCGGCCGGTGCGGGTCTCGCGCTTGCCGTACAAGTGGACGAAGGTGCCGGGCACATGCAGGATGTCATCCAGTCCGCGCACGTCCGCCGAGCCGGAGCCACCTTCGCCCACCAGGTTGATCATGGCGGCATGGCCGGCCAGGGTGGTGGCCCCGAGCGGCCAGCCCATGTACACCCGCAGCAGCTGATCGAACTGGCTGCTGGGGCAGGCCTCGATGGTGTGATGGCCACTGTTGTGCGCCCGTGGCGCGGTCTCGTTCACCAGCAGGCGGCCATCGGTGGTGAGGAACATCTCCACGGCATAAATGCCTGGATGTCCGAAGGCATTGGCCACGCGCACGGCCAGTGCCCTGGCCGCTTCCGCGGTCGCCTTGGGTACCCGTGCCGGTGCGCGCAGGTGGTCCACCAGGTTGAAGCGGGGATCGAAGACCATCTCCACCGGATCGTAGGTGGTGGTGGTGCCGTTCGCCGCACGCACCACGATCACCGCCAGTTCCAATGCGATCGCCGTGCGTTTCTCCAGCACGCAGGGGCCATCGAACGCCCCGTCGATATCGCCCGGCGTGTTCAAGGGCATCACGCCCTTGCCGTCGTAACCGCCGGTGCGCGTCTTCAGGAAGGCGGGCAACAGCGCAAGGTGATCATGCAGCTGTGCGCGCCCCTCCACCAGGGCGAAGTCCTCGGTGGGTATCCCGTGTTGCCGGTAGAAGTCCTTCTGCAGGCCCTTGTCCTTGATCGTGCGCAGCACATCCGGGTCCGGGATCACCCGCTTGCCCAGGGCCTTCAAGCGCTCCAGGGCCTCCACCGAGACGTGCTCGATCTCGATGCCCACCACGTCACACGGTCCGGCGAAGTCCATCACCGTGGCGGCATCGTCGAAACGCCCCTGCACGTAGCGATGGGCCAGATGCGCGCACGAACAGGCGGGGTCGGGGTCGAGCACATGCACCTCCACATCGTAGCGCAGGGCGTTCTCCAGGAACATGCGGCCGAGCTGGCCGCCGCCGAGCAGCGCGATGCGGGTGCGGTTCACGTCGGCGAAGATACCGGTCCGTGCTCCGCGCACATGTCAACCCCGGTGGCCGCGGCCGCGCCGATGGCTGAAGCGCATCAGCCGCAGACCGGCAGTGAGCTGGATCAACTGGTGCCGTGGGTTCACCCCGGTGGTCGAGAGCAGGGTGGGCGTGGTGCCGCCGTAGTAGCGGGCGGTGATGTCGAGACCGCGCTGCAGGTCCACGCCGAGTCCGGCCGTGAAGCCCACATCGTAGGTGCGCATGTCATCGGTCACGTCCACGTCGTCGGCCTTCGCTTGCAGGCAGCGCCCGGCCTGAACGCCCGCCTGCAGGTTGATCACGTTGGTGAGGAAGAGCTTGGCGCTCAAGGGCACCTGGAGGTAGAGCATGCGGAGCCGGATGGCATCACGCTCCACCTGCTGCAGGTCGCTGCCCTGGTAGGAGAGCAGCAGTTCGGGCTGCAGTTCCAACCGGTCCGAAACGAGCAGCGGCACATAGGCGCCGGCCACGGCACCCGGCACGGCCAGATAGGTCCGGTCCGAAGCGATCAGGTTGCAGAGTTGTCCGCCCAGTTTGGCGCCCAGTCCGCTGTGGCCCCACCGTTGGGCAGCGGCCGTGTGCGCAAGGGTGGTGAGCGTGATGAGCAGGTGTAGGGATCGGCGCATGGCAGGCGGGTTGGTGCGTGCCTCTACGGCCCGCATCCACCGCTGGTTGCGCAACTTTCCGAGCGATCAGACGGATACCTCCGAACGCTCCACGGAACCGCCGGAACGATCGCCGATCGCGCGATCAGCGATGCTGTACCACCACGGGCGCCGTGCGCACGGTGGCGTCCTGCATGCACCGGAGCACGTAGTGGCCGTTCGCCCAGGATGTCACATCCAGGGTCGAGCGCTGGCCCGTTGTCCGCAGCGACAGTACCAACCTGCCGGTGGCGTCCAGCACATCCACGATGCCGGGCGTGTTACCGGGCAGGTCAAGCGTCAGCGCATCATCCGCGGGTACCGGGAAGGCCCGCACATCGCCCGCTGTGGTGTGGTCGACACGGGTGTTCGTGGAGATCACCACGGTGTAGTCCTCCGTTTCGCCCCAGCTGAAGCTGAAGCAGGGATCCACGCTCGTCGGCTCCCCGTTGCCAGGATAGATGCAGCGCGCACGAAGACGTGTCGCTCCAAGCGCGGCGTTGGCCGGAACGGTGAACGTGATGTCCACCGTTTCGAACGCGCTGCTCGTGAGGGCATCGCCCAGCAGTTCGTTCGCGTCGAAGGTGCCGTTGGCGTTCAGGTCGATCCAGGCGCCCAGCAGGTCCTCCGTATAGGAGCCGGAGGTGAGCGAAAGGGTGTAGGTGTTGCCACGGACCAGCTGCGTGCTCTGGGCCGTGTAGTCCACGTAGGTGGGGCCGGAAACACCGCCGGTGCCCGTGTTGTTGATGTCCTCCAGCACCACGCCGTTCAGGTAGTCTCCGTCCGAGGTGCCGTTCGCCGAGGTGGGGATGCAGTAGTTCAGGCCCCCGCCGTTGCTGGTGATGGTGATGCCGTAGTCCTCCGTCTCGCCGTAGTCATAGGCGAAGCAGGGGTCCACCGGTGTCGGTTCCCCCTGGTTGAAGTACACGCCGCGCACCCGCAGCACGGTGTTGCCGAGCGTGGCTCCTGTGGGGATGCTGAAGGAGAAGGAAGTGCTCTCACCGGCCGCGGTGTTCTGCCATTCGCCGAGCTTCTCGTTGGCCTCGAACACGTCATCCTGGTCAAGGTCGATCCAGGCGGCGTAGTTGTCCGGCGTGTAGTCCCCGGAGGTGATGGTGATGGTGTAGGAGGATCCGCGCTGCAGCGAGGTGGTGTACACGCCTGTGTAGTCCGTGTAGGAGGGCCCGCTCACGGAGCCGCTGTTCACGTTGTTGATCGTACCCAGCTGCACGCCGTCGATGAAGTCCCCATCGCTGGTGCCGGCCGCGCTGGCGGGGATGCATGGGCCGTTGGTGGCGCCTGCGCAGCCACCGCTGTTCAGCAGGCCTGCGCGCGCACCGAACAGGATGCTGTTCATGTAGGCGCTCTGGTCGTTGGTGAACATCATGGAGCAGTCCGCATAGTCCATGAAGTTCTCGTACTGGGTGAGGAATCCGCAGTTCGTGAGCCCGGTGTTGCTGCAGGAGAAGGTGGCCTCGTCCGTGGTCGGGGTGTCGTCCATGCCATCGTCGCTGCCACAACCACCATCGGCCCACGGGTGCTCCAGGCCCAGGTAGTGCCCGGCCTCGTGCGTGGCGGTCCGGCTGCCGGCCCCCAGGCCGTAGTTGTAGTCGATCACGATGCCATCGATGTCGCTGCCCACCATGCCGCCCACCGGCAGGTATGCATAGCCCAGGGTGATGAGCCCACCGCCCAGGCCACTGGCGATGTCGCAGATCCAGATGTTCAGGTAGCTGTCCGGGTCCCAGGGACTGATGCCTTTCGGCGGCGACTTCATGTCGTTCGTCTCCGTGTCGGGATCGAACCAGGTGTCCGTGGTCTGTGTGCGTGTGATCCCGGTCGTGGGGTTCCCGTTCGGGTCCACCGTGGCCAGGCAGAACGTGATGTCCGGGTTGCCGCGGTCGTCCGCGAACGTGGCGCGCACATCGTTGAAGTCGCTGTTGAGGTTCTGGTAATCCTCGTTCATCGTGGCGATCATGTCCGTGATCAGGCTGGAGGCCACGTTCTCGGCCGAGATGTTCCACACCACGTGCACCACCACGGGGATGGTGGCCTGCGCACCGCCCTTGCGGACGCCTTTCGCCACGCGGTCCAGCTGGTGGCGTAGGTCCGTGGAACGTCCCCGTTCCTGCAACCAGCGCTGGGTGAGCGTGTGTGCATCACAGCGCTCCTGTGCGAAGGAGAGGGTGGACGTGAGCGAGAGGAGGAGCAGGGGTAGCGTTCGGTGCATGGGGCGTTGTTCAGGGCCGCGAAGATGCGGCGGGAAGCACGATGTGGTGGAACGGATCGCGATGCAACCACGGCGGAAAGCCCGCGACCGGTCGCAGGCCGGGGCGGCTCACCACGCTGCCACCCAGGTCGAGCAGTGCCGCAAGGGTGTGGTGGTGGTAGTGCGCGGCCATGGCCGGTACACCGAGCTCTGTGTAGTAGCGCTGGCTGCGTTCCGAGGCCTGCCGGGCGGCATGGGCATCCGGGTACAGCACGGTGTCCACCACATGCACCTCGCCTTCGGGGGCAAGCCGGCCGCGCAGGTGGGCGATCAGCGCAGGCAGCTTAGGAAAGTACTGCACGCTGGCGGCGAGGAGGATCCGGTCGAACGGCCCCGCGGCCGGGTCCAGGTTGAGCGGTGAGGCCTCCATCCAGTGCACGGGAAGGTGCGCGAACACCCGTTGCGCCTGTTCCAGTTCCGGCCGGTGCGTGTCGATGGCCGTGACCTGATGGCCGGCCTGCGCCAGGCGCGCGGCGAACCAGCCGTTGCCACAGCCCACATCCAACGTGCGGAGCGGACGGTCCGCCCGTGCGAACAGGCGCAGGACCCGCCTCATCGTGTTGGTGCGGATCGCCCATTCATGCGCATGCGGTGTGCTTCGGCCGCTCAGCGGCAGGCCGCGCACCAGCTCGTCCGCCAGCAACCGACCCTCGCGGGCGCGTGCCTCTCCGTATGCGGCCGCCTCCGTGTTCATGCCGGTTTGCGCAAGATCAGCAGGTAGTGGTCGCCGCGTGAGCGCACGAAGGGCCAGCGGCTTGTTGCGCGTTCCAGTGATTCGAGCCTGCGCAGGAGCCGCGGATGGCGCGCAGCGAAGGGACCCAGGTGCGGCGGCGGCACGATGAAGGAAAGGGCCATGCGGTCCACCACAGCGTAGGTGGGGAGCAGCCGGCGCACAGCACGTGCATCGTGGTACCAGCAGGTGAAGCCCACACCCTCCACCTGCGCTGCGCTGCCGTTGCGCCGGTATCGGCGTAGCGCGAAGCGGATGTTCCCCCGGAGCAGTTCCACCAGCTCCCACGGTGAGAAGCGGGGCATGATCACCAGGGCGCACACACCGCCCGGTCGCAGCCGTGCATCGATGCCCCGCAGCACCTGGTCCAGCTGCGCCGTGCAGTTGATGCCGCCGAAGTTGGAGAACACCGCATCGAAGGTGTCCGGCGCCAGCGCATCCAGATCGAGAAAGGAGCAGCGCCGCACCGTGAGCGGAAGCGCCGGATGCAGCGCGCGTTTCCGTTCCAGTTCCGCGAGCATGCCGGGGGCATCATCCGTGGCGGTCACGTGTACTCCGCGCGAAGCGAACCAGAGGCTGTCGATGCCGGTGCCGCAGTTGATCTCCAGCAACGCATCGCCCGCGCGCAGGTGGGGCAGGGTGGCCGCGCGCACGCGTTCGCGCACCCACTGGATCAGCGGGGCTTCGTCCAGGGCATCGAACACCGGCGCCTGCCGGCTGAAGGCCTCGCTCACGCGCGCGGTGGTGCCGTCCATGGGCTCAGGCGCTGAGGCGTTGCAGCCGGCGGCCGTCAAGCACGCTCGCGGGCCAATAGTATAGGCCGGTGAGCGCACGCCGCCAGTCACCCGGGCCGCCCTGCAGCAGTTGCTGCGCGGCGAGCAGGGCCTGGCGGCGGCGGTAGCGCTTGTGCACGTAGCGGTGCAGGCGCTTGTAGTAGGCGGGGCGCTGTTGCTGCCGGAACATCATGGCCAGGTCGTCGCTGTCGCTCCAGTTGCGCTTTATGCCCAGCTCGTGCTTCACCTTCTCGAAGAAGCCGGTCCCCGGTAGCGGGTAGCTCACGCTCACGCCGATGTCATCGGGCATCAGGCGTTCCAGCATGGCGATGGTGGCATCCACATCGGCCGGCGTTTCGCCCAGGTAGCCGAACTGCAGGAAGAAGCCTGTGCGCACCCCGTGCTGCGCGAGCAGATGGCGCGCCTTCGCGATCTGCTCCACGGTGATGCCCTTGTCCATGGCATCGAGGATCCGTTGCGAGCCGCTCTCCGCACCGATCCACACCTCCTGCAGCCCGCTCTCGGCCAGTGCGGCGATGGTGTCGCTCTCCAGCAGCAGGTCCGCGCGGCTCTGGATCTTGTAGCGCAGTTGCAGCCCACGCGCCTTCACCAGGTCGCGGAAGCGTTGCACCCAACCGGGCTTCAGGCCGAAGATGTCGTCGCACATCCAGAGATGGTCCGGTGCGAAGCGGTCGCGGAGCAGCTCCAGTTCGCGTACCACATGCTCCGGGCTGCGGCTGTTGTAGCGGTTGCCGTAGATGGGCTTCGCGCACCAGTTGCACTTGAAGGGGCAGCCCCGCGTGGTGGCCACGTTCAGCGAGAAGTACCCCTGCGAGGCCTTCCAGATGGCTCGGTACGGGGCCACGTCGATCAGGTCCCACGCGGGCAGCGGCAGTGTGTCCAGGTCGCGCAGCACGGGGCGTTTCGGGTTGGCCTCCACCTCGTGCCCGTTGCGGAAGGCGATGCCGGCCACATCAAGCCAGGGCACCCCATCGGCCCAGCGGTCCGTCAGTTCACGCAGCGTCTGCTCGCTTTCACCCAGGATCACCGCATCGGCGCCGCGGTCCAGGTAGTCCGCGTAGTGGTCGGTGCTGTCGCTGCTGCTCACGGCAACGAGGCAGCCGCGCGCCTTGGCCAGGGCGATCAGCGCGAAGCAGGCTTCGCGCATCACCGTGAGGCACATCTTGGTGAGGTAGTTGAAGCCGTCGTCGTGGATCACCACGATGGTGGGCGCGTGGGCATCCAGCGCAGGCTTCAGCTCCTCCGGCCCGTGGGCGAGGCCCAGGTCATGCACCGCCACGTCGTGTCCGGGCCGCCCTTCGTGCGCTTCGCGCAGTACCGCCGCGGCCTGCAGGGTGCCCAAGGGCGGATAGGGCCGCGCATCCTTCCACTGCTTCGGGTCCAGCCGGTAGAAGTAGCTGTGGGTCACCAGCACGCGTGCCATGGCTCAGCGCAGCGAAGTGCCCAGCTCACGCTCCAGCAGGGCGAGCCGTTGTTCGAAGGCCTCCAGCACGCGCCGTTGGTAGTCGCGTGGATGATGTTTGCTCACATAGCGGCGCGAACGCATGGCCCGGTCGAACCGCGCGCGGTCCATCTCCGGGAAGCGGGCGCGCCAGTGCTGCACGGTCCGGTGCATCAGCCATTCGTCCAGCTCATCGCCGAAGCCATTGCGGAGGAGGCGTTCCACCGCGCGCTTGAACAGCCCGTGGCCATCCGCCGCTTGTGCGGGGTCCGGCACGGTGGCGTTGGGCAGCAGGTCGCCGGCCCAGGTGTTCGCCGCGAAGAAGTCGGCACACACCTGCGGACCGAAGGTGGGCACCAGGGTGAGCAGTTCGGTGGCGGTGAACAGGTTGCGGTCCTCGATGGCCAGGTGCTCCGTGTCCACGAAGTAGTTCACGCAGAAGTCGCGGCGGCTGTTCAGCAGGAAGACTTTCTTGAAGGCGATGAGGAGGGAGCGTGCGATCCACAGCCGGCCCGGCGCGGTCACCACGAAGTAGTCGATGTCGCCGTCGGCGGCCAGGCAGCCCTTGCTCAGGCTGCCGCTCAGCATCACCCCGCGCACGTAAGGGAAGCGGCCGATGAAGCGGCTCATGCGCCGGGCACGGGCCATGCGCGCAGCCGCGCGAGCGTTCTCGTCCCTGCGCTTCTCCACCGCCGCATCCACGTCCGCCAGGCCGAAGAAGCCGTCCGCATGCTCCACGGCCCCCTGGTCGCGCAGGGCGGCGAGCTCCCGCTCCACATGCGCCGTGCGGGCGGGGATGCCCAGGAAGCGCCGCACCTCATCGGCCCGCAGCGGGTGGCGGAACAGATCGAAGTACAGCAGGGTGCGCAACAGCTCGCGTTGGGCGTCGGTCAGGATGCGGGTGGGAGCGGTGAGGGTCGCAGGGTTCGCCATGCACGGATCGGGCCCGGGAAGGTCGGCCACGTCATCAGACGCGTTCAGCGGCGGAAATGTGGCCTGCGGATACATGGATGGCGATCATTCCGGCCGGTCGGCGCCCGGGTGTGCTCACACGGCGCTCAGTTCGGCGATGGCGGCCAGCGGGTCCTTGGCGTTGAAGACGCTGTTGCCGGCCACCAGCACGTCCGCACCCTGCTGCACCAGCTCCGCGGCGTTGGCCATGCCCACGCCACCGTCCACCTCGATCAGGCAGCTGGAACCGCGTGCGGCGATCAGCTCGCGCAGGGCCTGGATCTTCGCGTAGGTTCGGGGGATGAACGATTGGCCGCCGAAGCCCGGGTTCACGCTCATCAGGCACACCAGGTCCACCTCGGTGATGATGTCCTCCAGCGCACTGATGGGGCTGTGCGGGTTCAATGCCACCCCGGCCTTCATGCCGGCCTTGCGGATGGCCTGCACGGTGCGGTGCAGGTGGGTGCAGGCCTCCAGGTGCACGGTGAGCACATCCGCGCCCGCATCGCTGAACTCATTGATGAACTTCTGGGGCTCCACGATCATCAGGTGCACATCGAAGGTCTTGCGCGTGTGCTTCCGGATGGCCTTGATCACCGGCAGCCCGAAGCTGATGTTCGGCACGAACACGCCGTCCATCACGTCCAGGTGCAGCCACGGCGCCGCGCTCTTGTCCACCAGTTCCACCGCTGCTTGCAGGTTGGCGAAGTCGGCCGAAAGGAGCGAAGGGGCGACGATGTGGGGCATGGGGCGAAGGTAGCGGCGCCATCGCATGCCTAGCTTCGTCCGCGCATGCGCTCGCTGCTCCTTCTTCTTCACCTGCTCCTCGTGATCGCGCTCAAGGCCCAGACGCCCACCGAGGCCTGGCCCACGCCGCCGAAGTGGGAGTTCGCGCTCAGCCTCGGCAGCCAGACCACCGGGCAGCTCTTCAGCCTCTTCGTGGTGAAGGTGACCAAGGACGGCCAGGTGCTGGAGAGCCAGCCGCTGGACCGCGCCAACTTCATCCGCCAGGTGCAGGGACGCGCCTTCAGCAAGGCCAACCCCGAGGGCGAGAACCTGCTGCGCAAGTACCGCGTCACCCAATGCCTCAACAGCCAGGACAGCACCGGCTTCGTGTACGACTGCCTTACGCTGGACGAGCTGTGGAAGCTGCGCTTCTGGGAGTATCCGCTCAAGCTGCAGGAAGGCCAGCACGAGCAGGTGGGCTGGGCCGCCAACAAGCTCCGCCCCGATGACCGCCAGTTGATGCTGCTCGGCGGCTACGGCATGAAGTTCATGCAGGACCTCTGCATCGGCGAGAACATGTTCCGCCTGCTGCGCGACATGGGCGATCCCGATTGGGTGAACAACTACCGGAGCGGGTTGTGAAGTGGTGCGTTCAGCGTTGGTGGTTCCGTGTTCCTTGTTCCAAACGGGTTCACCGAGGCGCTTGGTTCATTGCATCCTCCGTCATTCGTTCCATCGCTGCTTTTGGTACATCGGTCAATTGCTTCATTGGTCAATTTGTTCATTGGTGAATAGCGACTGGTCAATGGCGGATGGATCCCCCTGCCCCTGCGCCTGCGCCTGCCCTTGCCCCTGTCACCCTGAGCCTGTCGAAGGGTGCCCCTGGCCCTTGCGCCCATTCTCTCTTGGTCCATCGCTTCATCGGTCTTTCGGCGCATTCCTGACGTTCCGTGTTCCGGGCGCTTGTGGTCGTGTCCGTCTTGGCCATATCGCCAACTTTGGCCTGTCATCCGATCCTTGTGTCCTGATACGTGTGTCTTGACACTTGAGCCTTGACACTTGTGACTTGGATCTTGTGACTTGACACTTCCCATGCTCCCCTCCTTCACCACCGGCGACCGCTCCGCCCTGGCCCGCGCCATCACGCTGGTGGAGAGTACGCGTGCGGAGGACAGCGCCGAGGCGCGGGAGCTGGTGCGCGCCTGCCTGCCGTTCGCGGGCAAGGCCGTGCGCATCGGCATCACCGGCATCCCCGGGGCGGGAAAGAGCACGCTCATTGATGCGTTGGGGCTGCAGCTGATCGAGGCGGGGCACCGCGTGGCCGTGCTGGCCATCGACCCCAGCAGCGCGCGCAGCGGCGGCAGCATCCTGGGGGACAAGACGCGCATGGAGCGTCTGGGGCAGCGGCCCGAGGCCTTCATCCGCCCTTCGCCCACGGGCGGCACGCTCGGTGGGGTGGGGCGCCGCACGCGCGAGACCATCGTACTCTGCGAAGCGGCCGGCTATGACCGCATCCTCATCGAGACCGTGGGCATCGGCCAGAGCGAACTGGCGGTGGACCGCATGACCGATCTGAACCTGTTGTTGATGATCGGCGGCGCCGGCGACGAGCTGCAGGGCATCAAGCGCGGCATCATGGAGGTGGCGGACCTGATCGCGCTCACCAAGTGCGATGGCGATGCGGAGGCCCGCAACCAGCGCAGTGCCCAGGACCTGCGCGCTGCGATCCAGCTCTTGCCGGCGCGTGAGCACGGTGGCCGGCCCGAAGTGCTGCTCACCTCCGCGGTCAGCGGCAAGGGCGTCGCGGCGCTCGCCGACAAGCTGGAGGCACTGGCGGCGCGCTTGATGGAGAAGGGCTTCACGGCGGAACGGCGCCACGAGCAGGACCGCTGGTGGCTGCGCGCCGCCATCGAGGAACGTTTGCTCACTGACTTCTTCGGCGATCCGCGCATCGCGCAGCGGCTGCCCGAACTGGAACGAGCAGTGATGGCAGGCACCCGGAGCCCCTTCGATGCGGCGGACGAACTGCTCCGCGCGAAGGACTGAAAAGGTCAGAACAGCCGGCGCACCTCCTCCTTCAAGGCGACCACCGCCTCCTGCGTGGGAAGGTGGCTGAGGCGCGAGGCCGTTTCGAACACCCGCTGGCTGAGGGCCGTGCCGCTGGCGTTGTCCCCCGTCTGTTCAAAGGCCACGTTGATGATGCGGAGCGTTTCCTCCTTGGCCTTGCGCACCTGGGCCCAGGCCTTGTCGCTCACGTAGATCTGCTGGGTCACGTTGTGCTCGAACTCCTCGCGGATGGTGGCCAGCAGCTCGCCGTGCAGCATCTGGCTGGTCATGTTGCTCTTGTGCACGCGCAGCACCAGCGGCCCCGGGCTGATGCGCTCCAGGAAGAGCGTGAGCCGCTCATAGGCCTGCAGGCGCAAAGGGAGGGCGTGCTTGTGGTCCTCCTTCTTGATCTGGGCCAGCCACTCGGCGTTGCGTTCCTGGGCGCGGCTTTGCAGCATGCCCCGGATCAGGTAGAAGGCGGTGAGGAACACCACCACGCTCGGCAGCAGCGCGAGCAGCACTTGGAACCACTGGTCTCCGCTCATTGTTGATGGATCGGTTGACGAATATCGGCACCGGGGCCGATACCGACGGGAACGCCGGACGGGGCCTGCCTATTTTCGCGGCCTCAACAAAGGGCCCCCGCCCATGGGGCCGTGGCCCGTACACGCATGCACCTTTCCCCGCTCGTCACTTCCATCGCCGAACCGGCCACGCTGTTGATGGCCCGCCGCAGCCGCGAGCTGAAGGCCCAGGGGCGCGACATCATCGACCTCAGCCTCGGCGAACCGGACCACGATCCCCCCGCCTTCGCGCTGGCCGCCGCGCAGGAGGCCATCCGCGGCCCCTGGCACAAGTACCCCCCGGTGAACGGTTTCCTGGACGTGCGCCAGGCCATCGCCCGCAAGTTCCAGCGCGACAACGGGCTGGACTACACCGCCGAAGAGATCATGGTGAGCACGGGTGCCAAGCAGTCCATCATGAACGTGGTGATGGCGCTGGTGGGGCCCGGTGATGAAGTGGTGATCCCGGCGCCCTTCTGGGTAACCTATGCCGAGCAGGTGCGCATGGCCGGCGGTGTTCCCGTGATCGTGCGCAGCACGCTGGAGGAGGATTGGAAGGCGCCGGTGGAACGCATCGCTGCCGCCATCACCCCGCGTACGCGCCTCCTGATGTTCAGCTCGCCCTGCAACCCCAGCGGCAGCGTGCTCTCCAAGGCCGAGATGGAGGCGCTTGCGGACGTGGTGCGCAAGCACCCCGAGCTGTACGTGATCAGCGATGAGATCTACGAGCACATCGTGTTCAGCGGCACGCACCGCTCCTTCGCGGCGCTGCCCGGCATGCGCGAGCGCACCATCACGGTGAACGGGCTCAGCAAGGCCTTCGCCCTTACCGGCTGGCGCGTGGGCTACATCGGCGCGCCGCAGTGGATCGTGCAGGCCGCCATGAAGATCCAAGGTCAGTTCACCAGCGGTGCCAACAGCATCGCGCAGCGCGTCACCATCGCCTGCATGGAGGCCGATCCGAAGGAACTGGCCGGCATGCGCAACGACTTCCTGCGCCGCCGAGACCTGCTGGTGAACGCATTGAAGAAGGTGCCCGGCTGGCGCTGCAACGTGCCCGAAGGTGCGTTCTACGTGCTGCCCGATGCGAGCGCGAGCTTGAACGGCACCATCAAGACCTCCGTGGACCTGTGCCTCCACCTGCTGGATACCGCCGGTGTGGGCATTGTGGAGGGCGATTCCTTCGGGGCGCCCAACACGGTGCGCATCAGCTACGCCACCAGCGATGACAAGCTGCTCGCCGCCGTGGACCGCATCGCCGCTGCCCTGAGCTGAACCCGAACCCGTGACCGCCAACGATCCCCGCACCATTGCCGATGCCTTCGGCCGCACCACCGCCTTGGTGGTGGGCGATGTGATGGTGGACGCCTACCTGTGGGGCCGTGTGGACCGCATCAGTCCGGAAGCGCCCGTGCCCGTGGTGCAGGTCACCCGCCGCAGCGCCCGCCTGGGAGGCGCCGCCAACGTGGCCCGCAACATGCACGCGCTCCGCGCACGGCCCATCGTGGTGAGCGTGATCGGCGATGATGACCACGCGCGCACGCTGGAACGGTTGCTCGTTGAGGAAGGCCTCGCTCCGGACGGCGTGGTGCGCTCGAAGAACCGGCGGACCACGGTGAAGACCCGCATCATCAGCGGGCACCAGCATGTGGTGCGCGTGGACGAGGAGATGGACGAGGACATCACCGGCGGCGAGGAGGACCTGCTGCTGGCCCGCTTGGAGACGCTCATCCGCACGGAGCGCCCAGGGGTGGTGGTGCTGGAGGACTACAACAAGGGCGTGCTCACCGAGCGGGTCATCACCGGAACGATCGCGCTGGCCAAGGCCGCCGGCGTCCCCGTGGCGGTGGATCCGAAGAAGCGGAACTTCTTCGCCTACCAGGGTGTTGACCTGTTCAAGCCCAACTTGAAGGAGCTGCGCGAAGGACTGAAGACCGAGATCCCCTCCGGTGACCTGGCCGCTGTGCGCCAGGCCGTGGCGCAGTTGGAGCAGCGCCTGGGCAACACCATCTCCCTGATCACCTTGAGCGAGCACGGCGTATACGCGCACCGCGGTGCGGAGGAGTTCACGGCCCCGGCCCATGCCCGCAGCATTGCGGACGTGAGCGGCGCGGGTGACACGGTGATCGCCGTGGCCGCGCTCCTGCTGGCACAGGGGGCGCCGCTGGCCACGCTGGCCGCCTGGGCCAACCTGGCCGGTGGACTGGTGTGCGAGCACGTGGGCGTGGTGCCCGTGGAACGCGACCGGCTGCTCGCCGAAGCTGAAGCCCTGCTGCGCTGATGGCCGAGGTGAAGCCCTATTCCGCCGACGGCTCCAAGCGCGAGCAGGTGGAGCACATGTTCGACGCCATCTCGCCCAAGTACGACCTGCTGAACCGCGTGTTCTCCCTGGGCACCGACCAGGCCTGGCGGCGGCGCGTGATGCGTCGGGTGGCCGAGGAGCCTGTGGATCGGCTGCTCGACGTGGCCACGGGCACGGCCGACCTGGCGATGCTCGCAGCGAAGCAGGTGCGGCACGTGGACGGTGCGGACATCTCCGAAGGCATGCTGGCGCACGGGCGTGAGAAGGTTCAGCGTGCGGGACTTGCCGGGCGCGTCGTGCTGCACCAGGGCGATGCCGCCGCCCTGCCGTTCACGGACGGTGCGTTCGACGCGGTGACGGTGGCCTTCGGCGTGCGCAACTTCGAGGACCTGCAGGCGGGCCTGCGCGGCATGCTGCGGGTGCTGAAGCCCGGTGGCCGGCTCTTCGTGCTGGAGTTCAGCCGTCCGTCGTGGTGGATGCGCCCGATCTTCCGCCTCTACTTCCACGGTGTGATGCCCTTGATCGGCCGCTTGATCAGCAAGGACAGCGCGGCCTACACGTACCTGCCCGCCAGCGTGGACGCCTTTCCCGAGGGCCGTGCGTTCGAGACCATCCTTGCCGCCAGTGGTGGCCGTGAAGTACGCAGCGAGCGCCTCACCGGCGGCATCGCCACGCTGTACATCGCTCGTAAGTGAACCGGTCATGGGCACATGGACACATGAGCACATGGTCACATGGGCACATGAGCACATGAGCACATGGATACATGGGCACATGAACAATACCCACACCCTACCTTCGTTCCCTCGTTGCCGCATGGCGCTTTGCACCGCATGAAGTCCCGCATCCGTCGCACCCTGCTGCTCCCGCTGCTCATGCTGGTGGTGGCTTCCCCGGCGCTGGCGCAGAAGAAGATCAAGAGCGAGAACCTGCCCAACTTCGACCTGCGGTACTTCCACTTCGGCTTCCTGCTGAGCTACAACACGTCGGACTTCTTCATGACGAGGAAGCCCTTCGATGCGGCGCTGGACACGCTGCTCGTGCTCGATCACGTGAAGCAGCCCGGTTTCAACCTGGGCATCGTGAGCAGCTTCAACATGACGAAGAACCTGAGCCTGCGCTTCATCCCCACGCTCAGCTTCCAGGAGCGCGTTCTCAACTACCGCTTCCGCAAGAGCGATGGCAAGCTCATCGGCTTCGACAAGCCTGTGGAGAGCACCTGGCTGGAGTTCCCGTTGCTCTTGAAGATGCGCAGCGACCGCATCAACAACTTCGCCGTGTACCTGCTGCTGGGCGGCAAGTACAGCATCGACATGGCCAGCCAGAAGGACGTGAACAACGAGATCGACGAGGAGGTGGTGGTGAAGCTGAACAAGTACGACTACAGCGCCGAGGTGGGGGGCGGAGTGGACATGTTCCTGCCCTACTTCAAGTTCGGCATGGAACTGAAGTTCGCCGCTGGCATCCCCAACCTGCTGTTGGACGACGGCACGCGCTTCAGCAGCCCGATCGAGAGCCTGCGCAGCAAGGTGTGGGTGTTCACCTTCACCTTCGAGGGCTGAGCCCATGGAACGCACGGTGGAGATCGCGTTGCCCCCGCGGGAGGCGGCGGATCCCGTGCTGGTGCGCGAGGCGGCCGCGGAGGCGGCGGGCATCGACCCCGGGGCCCTGCGCGGCAGCCGCGTGGTGAAGCGTTCCATCGATGCACGCAGCCGTCAGCCCCTGGTGCGCATGCGCGTGGAGCTCTCCACCGAGCATCCGCTGGACGACACGGTGGAGCGTCCGGAATTACCGGACGTATCCGGAGCCCCGCCGGTGATCATCGTGGGCAGCGGCCCCGCAGGCCTCTTCGCCGCGCTCACATGCATCCGGCTGGGTGGCCGGCCCGTGGTGCTCGAACGCGGCAAGGATGTGCGCGCCCGCCGCCGCGACCTCGCCGCGATCAACCGCGCGCACATCGTGGACCCGGACAGCAACTATTGCTTCGGCGAAGGCGGTGCCGGCACCTACAGCGATGGCAAGCTCTACACCCGCAGCGACAAGCGCGGGGATGTGGGCGCCGTGCTCCGCACGTTGGTCGCCTTCGGTGCATCGCCGGACATCCTGGTGGACGCGCACCCGCACATCGGCACCAATAAGCTGCCCGGCATCATCACCGCCATGCGTGAGGCGATCATCGGCGCTGGCGGTGAAGTGCGCTTCGGTACGCGCGTGGTGGACCTGGTGCGCGCAGGCGATCGCGTAGAGGGCGTCCGGACCGCCGCTGGCGAGGAGCTGCGTGCAGGGCGCGTGGTGCTGGCCACCGGGCATTCCGCACGCGACATCTTCGGCATGCTGCACGCGGCCGGGCTGCGCATCGAGGCGAAGCCCTTCGCGCTGGGTGTGCGCATCGAGCATCCGCAGGCGGTGATCGACCGGATCCGCTACCACTGCGATGTGCGCGACCCCTACCTGCCGCCGGCCAGCTACAACGCCGTGCAACAGGTGCAGGGGCTGGGCGTCTACAGCTTCTGCATGTGCCCCGGTGGCATCATCGCACCGTGCGCCACGGCACCGGGGGAAGTGGTCACCAACGGGTGGAGCCCCAGCAAGCGCAACAACCCCTTCGCCAATTCGGGCATCGTGGTGGAGCAGCCGCTGGCCGCGTTCGGTGATGCGTCCGATCCGCTCGCGGGGGTGGCGCACCAGCAGCGTGTGGAGCAGGCCGCTTGGCGTGCGGGGGGCATGCGCCAGAGCGCGCCCGCGCAGCGCATGGAGGACTTCATCGCGCGTCGTGTCAGCTCCGACCTGCCGCCGTGCAGCTACCAGCCCGGCATCGTGCCCTTCGCCCTGGACGAGGTGTTGCCCCGCGATACGGCCGTCCGCCTGCGCGAAGGGTTGAAGGCCTTCGGTGACAAGATGCGCGGCTACCGGACGAACGAGGCCGTGCTGGTGGCCGTGGAGAGCCGCACCAGTTCCCCGGTACGCATACCCCGGGATCCGGCCACCTTGCAGCACCCGGACCTGGCAGGGCTGTTCCCCTGCGGCGAAGGGGCCGGCTATGCCGGTGGCATCGTCAGCGCTGCGATGGACGGCATCCGCTGCGCCGAGGCCGCGTGCGGGGCGGCGGTGTAGGCCGATCGGTCAGCGCGTTGCGCCCTGCCGCGCGATCTCCATGCAAAGCGCCGCCGCTGCCGCGGAAACGTTCAATGATTCCGCACCACCGGAACGGGGTATCGCCACGGTGATCCCCGGTGCCTGCCGCACACCCGGGCGCAGCCCATGCGACTCGCTGCCCAGCACCAGCACCAGCGGGCGCTGCAGCGCCGTGCCGAACACATCGGCGCCGCCGGCATCGGCCTTCAGCACCTGCACGCCCGCAGCGTGCGCCGTGAGAAGTGCCGGGGCCAGATCGCCATACCAGACCGGCACGCGCAGGTAGGAGCCCATGGTGGCCTGCACGCATTTGGGGTTCCATACGTCCACACAATCCTCCGAGCACCATACCTGTGCGGCACCGAACCAGTCGGCGATGCGCAGCAGTGTGCCCAGGTTGCCGGGGTCGGCCACGCCGTCCAAGGCCAGCACGAAGCCATGGCCGGCCGGAACGGCAAGCGCCGCGGGATCGGGCATGTGCACGATGGCCAGCACCTCGTTGCCGCTCTCCAGGGTGCCCATCCGCTCCAGGTGATGCGCGGGCACCACGGTGGCGTGCGAGAACAGGGGCAGCGCAGCCGCTTCGGCCGTGGCGTAGAGCGCCTCCACGGTGAACCCCGAGCGCAGCAGCTCCTCCACGCCCTTGCGCCCCTGGACCAGGAAGCGGCGCAGATCGGCACGGTGCTTTCGTTGGTGTAATGAACGGGCGTGGTTCACATATGCGGGCGCGGCCATGACGGGGATCCGCCGGCGCATGTTTCCTTCACGCCTTCGGAACACGCGCAAAATAGGCCCGTACCCTGCGATGACGCGCACCCTCGTTCGCACCGTGCTGTTGCTCCTGCTGATCGGGGGGCTCACGGCCTGCAACAGCACGCGCTGGGTACCGAAAGGGGAGCGCATGCTGGTGCGCAACGTGCTGCGGGTGCCGCCCGGCACGCTGAACACGGACGACCTTGAGGCCATCATCAAGCAGAAGCCCAACAAGCGCGTGCTGGGCATCCCCTTCTACCTGCATCTGTACAACCTGCGCGATCCGGAACGTGTGATCCGTCGCCGCCGTGAGAAGGACAGCGTGTGCGCCCTGGAGAACATCGATCGGAAGGCGAAGGGCCGAAAGCCGGCCGTTTGCGACCAAAGTTCCCGTGGCCGGAACGGGGAGCCCCCGGTGGTGCTGGATACCGCGCTCACCCTGCGGGGCGTGGAGCAGTTGCGGCTGTACGCGTTCAAGGAGGGCTACTTCAAGGCCCGTGTGAGCGATACCGTCCGGTACGCCCGGCCGCGCCGCTTCCCCTTCAGCGGCTGGTCGCGCCGTCCGTTCCGCAAGCCCAAGGCCGTGGTGGAGTACGTGGTGGACCCGGGCAGGCCGTGGGTGTTGTGTGAGTCCGGTCTGCGGGTGGACGATCCGGTCATCGCGGCGGACATGCGGGAGGACCAGCCGAATTCACTTCTGCGATCGGGCGACCGTTTCGACGGTGACGTGCTGGAGGCCGAGCGCACCCGCATCACCAGCTACCTGCGGAGCCTGGGCTACCTGTACTTCACGCGGGACATGGTGATCTTCGATGCCGACACGGCCGCGGGTGACCACCAGGTGGACGTGGTGGTGCGCCTGGAGCGGCCCCTCGCCGCCACCCAGCGCGGGCTGAAGGGCACGCCCGAGGGGCGGGTGTACTACGTGGAGGATGTGGTGCTGGACATGCGGCCACGGTCGCGCACCGATGTGCCGCCGGACACGGTGCGGCAGGCGGGCTTCACCATGCTGTACCACGGGCGCAGACCGCCCTTCCGCATCGGTCCGCTCTCGAACCAGGTGCTGCTGCGTCCGCAAGCGCGTTTCAACCAGAACGACGCGGACCGCACCTTCCGGCGGTTCACCAACCTGCGGGTGTTCGACCGCATCGAGATCACCTATGATTCCACCGGACTGCGGCCCGCCCAGGTGAACTGCCGGATCGGCCTGCTGCCGTCCAAGCGGCAGGGCTTCTCCGTGGAAGTGTTCGGTACCAACCGCGGCGGCTTCCTCGGGGCCTCGCTCAACCTGAACTACAGGCACCGCAACCTCTTCCGCAGCATGGCGGCCCTGCAGGCCACGCTCACCCTCGGGGGCGAGGCGCAGCAGTTGCTGTCCACCACGGCGACCTCCAGCGAGGATGCCAACACCGCGGTGGGACGTGATGCGTTGTTCAACACACTGGAGATCGGTCCGGAGGTGAGCCTGCGCTTTCCGATGAACCTCGGGTCCGCCAAGAGCGGCGGCTCACGCTTCGTGCTCTCCTCCCTGTTCAACTACCAGCAGCGCCCGGACTACACGCGCACCCTGGCGAAGGCCAGCGCCGGGATCGAGTGGAACGCGGACTTTGATGAGCTCTGGGGGGTATTCCCCTTTGAGGTCAACCTCGTGCGGATCCCGCGTCGTTCATCGGCCTTCGAACAGTTCCTGCTCACCTCGAACGACGTTGTGCTGGCGAACAGCTACACGGACCACCTGATCATGGGCGCGCGGTTCAACATCACGCGCAACACCCAGCTGATGCCCGGGCGCCAGCACCGCAGGGATTGGTTCTACCGGATCTCCGCCGAGTGGATGGGTTACGGTGGCGTGCTTGGGCCCAAACAGAAGGACCCGGGGAGCGGCGAGGTCTATCGGACGCTTGGTGATATCCGGTACGCCGAATACCTGAAGCTGGACCTCGATGGGCGCCACTATTTGAAACTGCATGACCGGAGCACGCTGGCCTTCCGCCTGGCGTTGGGGGCGGCCAAACCCTTCGGCAACCTGCCGGTGATGCCGTTCGAGACCAGCTTCTTCACCGGTGGCGCCAACAGCATCCGCGCCTGGCGTGCGCGCTCGCTGGGGCCGGGTTCCTATTACAGCACCACCAACAACTTCGACCGCATCGGCGAGGCCCGCCTGGAGGCCAACGTGGAGCTCCGCTTCAAGATGTTCGGCTACCTGGAAGGGGCGCTCTTCACCGACGCGGGCAACATCTGGTACCTACAGGACAATCCGGCCCGCCCGGGCAGCCAGCTCGCCGCCGACCGGTTCCTGAGCGAGATCGCCATCGGCACCGGCATCGGGGCGCGCCTGAACTTCGACTTCTTCATCGTGCGCTTCGACCTGGGCCTGCAGACCAAGGACCCCAGCCTGCCGCAGGGGCAGCGGTGGATCTTCGAGCCCCACGATGACCTGTACAGCACCCGGTTCGGTCAGAAGCTGAACCTCAACCTGGGCATCGGATACCCCTTCTGAGCGCGAGGCTACCGTGCAGAACGTGCGAGCGGGCTGTTTACCACCCCGGGTGCCGTTGCCTATGTTCGCCCCCGCAAATGCCATCCCCATGCAGACCCTGAAGACCGGGAATATCGAGGAACTCCTTGGAGCCGAGGCGGAAAGCCTGCTGAAGCACACGTGCAAGACCATCGACCGCAGCAGCCTGAACCTGCCCGGACCCGACTTCGTGGACCGTTGCTTCGGGGCCAGCAACCGCAGCCCCCAGGTGTTGCGGAACCTGCAGGCGCTTTACGGCACGGGCCGTCTGGCGAACACGGGGTACATGAGCATCCTGCCGGTGGACCAGGGCATCGAGCACAGTGCGGCCGCCAGCTTTGCGCCCAATCCCATCTACTTCGACGGGGAGAACATCGTGAAGCTCGCCATCGAGGGCGGCTGCAATGCCGTGGCCAGCACCTACGGGGTGCTCGGCAGCGTGGCGCGTCGCTATGCGCACCGCATTCCCTTCATCGTGAAGATCAACCACAACGAGCTGATGACCCTGCCGAACAAGTTCGACCAGGTGCTCTTCGGCACGGTGGAGAGCGCCTGGGACATGGGCGCCGCCGCGGTGGGGGCCACCATCTACTTCGGCAGTGACGAGAGCACGCGCCAGATCTCGGAGATCGCCGAGGCCTTCCAGTACGCCCACGAACTGGGCATGGCCACCATTCTCTGGTGCTACCTGCGGAACCCCGGCTTCAAGAAGGACGGCACCGACTACCACGTGAGCGCCGACCTCACCGGTCAGGCCAACCACCTGGGTGTCACCATCCAGGCGGACATCATCAAGCAGAAGCTGCCCGAGAACAACGGCGGCTACAATGCGCTGCCGGGCTACGGCAAAACGCACAAGAAGGTCTACAGCGACCTGTCGACCGACCATCCCATCGACCTGTGCAGGTACCAGGTGGCCAACTGCTACATGGGCCGCATCGGCCTGATCAACAGCGGCGGGGCCAGCAGCGGCGCCAGCGACATGGCCGAGGCCGTGAAGACCGCGGTGATCAACAAGCGCGCGGGTGGTCAGGGCCTCATCAGCGGTCGCAAGGCCTTCCAACGTCCGATGAACGAGGGTGTGGCGCTGCTGAACGCCATCCAGGACGTCTACCTCGACAAGAAGGTCACCATCGCCTGAGCACTGCTCCGGTCCATGCGCGGGTCGGCCAGTGGTCGACCATGCGTGGGGCGTACTTCGGCCTACTTTCGTCGTTCCGAACAGATCACCATGGGTTGGTTCACGCGCACCAAGGAGGGCATCACCACCAGCACCGACCAGAAGAAGGAGACCCCGGAGGGCCTCTGGTACAAGTGCCCCGAGTGCTCCGAGATCTGCACCACGGAGGACCACGAGAACAACCTCTGGGTCTGCCCGAAGTGTCAGCACCACGAGAAGATCGGCAGCGCCGAGTACTTCGCCCTGCTCTTTGATGAGCAGAAGTACAAGGAGATCGGTGCGGACCTGGTGGCGGGCGATCCCCTCGCCTTCGAGGACACCAAGAAGTACGTTGACCGCCTGGCCCGGACGCGGAAGGACACGGGGCTGAACGATGCGCTCCGCGCGGCGGAAGGCCGCATGGGCAAGCAACCGGTGGTGATCGCCTGCATGGACTTCCGCTTCATCGGTGGCAGCATGGGCAGCGTGGTGGGGGAGAAGATCGCCATGGCGGCCGATGTGGCCTTGAAGCGCAAGTGTCCGTTGGTGATCATCAGCAAGAGCGGCGGGGCCCGCATGATGGAAGCCGGTTTCAGCCTGATGCAGATGGCCAAGACCAGCGCCAAGCTCACCCTGCTCTCCGCCAAGGGGCTCCCGTACATCAGCGTGATCACCGATCCCACCACGGGGGGCGTCACCGCGAGCTTCGCCATGCTGGGCGACGTGAACATCGCCGAACCCAAAGCCCTCGTGGCCTTCGCCGGGCCGCGGGTGGTGCGCGAAACGATCGGCCGCGACCTTCCCGACGGCTTCCAGACGAGCGAATTCGTCCTGGAGCACGGCTTCCTCGACAAGATCGTGGCCCGGAAGGACCTGCGGGACACCTTGATCAGCCTGTTCACCATGTTCCGCAGCTGACCGCGATGTGCTGAGGACCAGGGCTATAGCCTGATCCAGCACGTCCGGCGGTCACCATGGGGACGTCGGATGGCCAGGTCCGGACCCCAATGAAGCGGGGGGCGATCCGATGAGCGGGGGAAACCCCTACATTTGCCGCCCGGTCCGCCAAAGGGGCGGCCGGCAGAAGCAACCAGCGACCATGCGATTGACCAAGGAAGCCAAAGCCGAGATCTTCAAGACCCACGGCGGCGAGGCGAAGAACACGGGTAGCGCGGAAGGCCAGATCGCGCTGTTCACGGCGCGTATCGAGCACCTTACGGCGCACCTGAAGATCAACAAGAAGGACCACGGCACCGAGTCGGCGCTGATGGATCTGGTGGGCAAGCGCAAGCAGCTGCTCAACTACCTGAAGAACCACGACATCGAGCGCTACCGTGCGATCATCGGCAAGCTGGGCCTGCGCAAGTAAGGCTTCTGGTCGCTCCTTCGCCGGAGCACATTCTTCAAACTGAACGATGGGGGGCGGTCGTGAGGACGATCGCCCCTTCACTTTTCAGTACCTCCGGCCCGCAGCGACACCCGAACGAACACCATCAACCCCCAATACAAGGCGCGAATGGCGCGCCGATCAGAACATGAGACCACAAGGGATAACCAAGACCATCGACATCGGAGACGGTCGCACCATCACCATCGAGACGGGCGTACTGGCCAAGCAGGCCGACGGGTCCGTCACCGTGCGCATGGGCGACACCATCGTGCTCGGCACCGTGGTGGCCACCAAGGAGGCCCGCGAGGGCATCGACTTCCTGCCCCTGCAGGTGGAGTATCGCGAGAAGTTCAGCGCTGCCGGCCGGTTCCCGGGCGGCTTCTTCAAGCGTGAAGCGCGCCCCAGCGACCACGAGATCCTTGTGAGCCGCCTGGTGGACCGCGCGCTGCGCCCCCTGTTCCCCGATGATTTCCACGGGGACACGCAGGTGCAGGTGATGCTGATGAGCCACGACAAGAAGAACCACAGCGACAGCCTGGCCTGCCTGGCCGGCGCCGCCGCACTGGCCGTTAGCGACATCCCCTTCGGCGGACCGGTGAGCGAGGTGCGCGTGGCCCGCATCGACGGCCGCTTCCAGATCAACCCCGACATGGTGGAGGTGGAGCGCGCTGACATGGACCTGATCGTGGCCGCCACCGAGAGCGACATCCTGATGGTGGAGGGCGAGATGGACGAAGTGCAGGAGGCCGACATGATCGAGGCCATCAAGGTGGCCCACGAGGCCATCAAGGTGCACTGCCGCGTACTGAACGAGCTGAGCGCCGCCGTGGCCAAGAGCCATGTGAAGCGCACGTACGACCACGAGAAGAACAACGCCGAGGTGGAGAAGAAGATCTTCGACTTCTGCTACCAGCGCTACTACGACCTGGCCTGCCAGCCGAGCGGCAAGGAGGAGCGCAGCGCCAAGTTCGGCGCCGTGAAGGAGGAGTGCATGGCCACCCTCAGCGACGAGGAGAAGAGTGACAAGGCCATGCTGGCCCGCTACTTCAAGAAGGTGCAGAAGAAGGCCGTGCGCAACGTGGTGCTGGACAAGGGTGTCCGCCTCGATGGCCGCAAGACCACCGAGATCCGCCCCATCTGGTGCGAGATCGACATGCTGCCCGGCACCCACGGCAGCGCCATCTTCACCCGTGGTGAGACGCAGGCGATCAACACCGTAACGCTGGGCAGCTCGCTGGACGAGCAGACCATCGACCTGGCCACCCGCAAGGGCAGCGAGAACTTCATGTTGCATTACAACTTCCCCAGCTTCAGCACGGGTGAAGTGAAGCCGATCCGCGGCCCCGGACGCCGCGAGGTGGGCCACGGCAACCTGGCGCTGCGCGCCTTGAAGCCGATGATCCCCTCCGCACCGGAGAACCCCTACACCATCCGCCTGAACTGCGACGTGCTGGAGAGCAACGGCTCCAGCTCCATGGCCACCGTGTGCAGCGGCACCCTGGCCCTGATGGACGCCGGCGTGAAGATCAAGGCGCCCGTGAGCGGCATCGCCATGGGCATGATCAGCGACGGCAAGCGCCATGCGATCCTCAGCGACATCCTCGGCGACGAGGACTTCCTGGGCGACATGGACTTCAAGATCTGCGGAACGGCCAAGGGCATCACGGCCACGCAGATGGACATGAAGGTGGACGGCCTGCCGTACGAGGTGCTGGCACAGGCGCTGGAGCAGGCCCGTCAGGGTCGCCTGCACATCCTGGGCGAGATGCTGAAGACCATCGACAAGCCCCGTGAGGACTACAAGCCGCATGCGCCGCGCATCGTCACCTTCGAGGTGCCCAAGGAGTCCATCGGACCCATCATCGGTCCGGGCGGCCGCGTGATCCAAGAGATCCAGGCCGAGACCGGTGCGCAGATCAGCATCGACGAGGTGGACGGCCGTGGCGTGGTGGAGATCGCCAGCGACAACAAGGACGCGCTGGACGCCGCCGTGGCCCGCGTGAAGGCGATCGCCTTCCCGCCGCAGGCCGAAGTGGGCCAGAACTACCGTGGCAAGGTGAAGACCATCATGCCCTACGGCGCGTTCGTGGAGATCTTCCCCGGCACCGACGGCCTGCTGCACGTCAGCGAGCTGGAGTGGCGCCGCATCGATCGCGTGGAGGATGTGCTCAAGGAGGGCGATGTGATCGACTTCCAGGTGGTGGGCAAGGACCCGCGCACCGGCAAGTTGAAGCTGAGCCGCCGCGCGCTGCTGCCCAAGCCGGAAGGCTGGGTGGAGCGCGAGCCCGCCATGGAAGGGGAGGGACGTGATCGGGGCGATCGCCCGCGCCGGGATGACCGTCCGCGCCGCGAGTTCCGCGACCGTGGTCCCCGCCGCGACTGATCCGCGACATCATCCGCAATGCTCCGAGGCCCCGGCAACACCGGGGCCTCGGTCGTTCCGCACCGGCCGACCGCTGCCCGATCCGCTGCGACCGTTCATGCCGGGCGCCAGGGGACCGCGTAACCGCAGGAGGCCTCCGCGCGTTGTAATGGTCCATCCTTCAATACCCCGCCCATGGCCCGTATGCGTCAACTCAAGATCTCGAAGCAGGTCACCAACCGGGACACGCCTTCGTTGGACAAGTACCTGACCGAGATCGGAAAGGTGAAGCTGCTCACCGCCCAGGAGGAGGTGGAGCTGGCCGTGCGGATCAAGCAGGGCGACACGGATGCGCTGGAGCGCCTGTGCAAGGCGAACCTGCGCTTCGTGGTGTCCGTTGCCAAGCAATACCAAGGCCAGGGCCTCACCCTGCCCGATCTGATCAGCGAGGGCAACCTGGGCCTGATCAAGGCGGCGGGCCGCTTCGACGAGACCCGCGGCTTCAAGTTCATCAGCTACGCCGTGTGGTGGATCCGCCAGCAGATCCTCCAGAGCCTGGCCGAGCAGGCCCGCATCGTGCGACTGCCCCTGAACAAGATCGGCTCCATCAACCGCATCAACAAAGCGTTCGCCAAATTGGAACAGGAACATGAGCGTGCGCCCACGGCGGCCGAACTGGCCGAAGTGCTGCAGATGACCATGGAGGAGGTGAAGACCAGCATGAGCAATGCCGGCAAGCACCTGAGCATGGATGCGCCCTTGCGCGACGGCGACGACAGCGGCACCATGCTGGACGTGATGCGCAACACCGACATCCCGGACCCCGAGGAGTCCTTGATGACCGACAGCCTGCGCACGGAGATCGAGCGCTGCCTGGACGCGCTCAGCGCGCGGGAGGCGGATGTGATCCGGCTCTACTTCGGTCTCAAGGGCAACCAGCCGCACACCCTGGAGGAGATCGGTCAGAAGTTCGACCTCACCCGCGAGCGTGTGCGCCAGATCAAGGAGAAGGCCATCCGCCGCCTGAAGCACGCCGGCCGCGGCCGCACGCTGCGCGCCTACCTGGGCTGAACCCGCATACCGAGATCATCAAGGGCCGCCACCGCAAGGGGCGGCCTTTCTATTTGATGGAAGTGCGGTGTAGTGTTGCGTCGATACATCCGGTCCATTGGATCGGACCCTTCGACGAGTTCCATGCGGTCGCGTTCACCGGGGCTTATTCAAGGCACGCTGTAATGAAGATGGTCTCCCCTCCTCGTCAGCGATCGCTCGCTGACGATCCCAAGGAGGGGTTGGGGGTGGTTTCCACTTAGGGATCCAAGACATGCTTCATTGAAATGCAGTATTGAAACCACCCCTGGCCCCTCCTTGTCCGCGCGGCGCGTGTGCGCACGCGCAGGAGGGGAAACATGCTGCAAGGGCGCGCTGCAATGGACCGGTCACGCTGAGCCCGTCGAAGCGCGATCCTGCTAAGTACCCAAGTCATCCCGCTAGCCGGTTCGACCCTTCGGCAAGCACAGGGCAAGCTCACTCACCGGGACACATCATTGTCACGCTGCACGTGCAAGCTGTAAATGCAGAGTCACGCCGAGCCCGTTGAAGCGTCGGTTCTGCTGATCATTCAAGCCATCCCGCTAGCCGGTTCGACCCTTCGGCAAGCACAGGGCAAGCTCACTCACCGGGGCTTGTTCAAGGCACGCTGCAATGAAGATGGTCTCCCCTCCTCGTCAGCGATCGCTCGCTGACGATCCCAAGGAGGGGTGAGGGGTGGTTTCCGCTGGGGATCGCTCCTGGACATGCTTCATTGAAATGCAGCATTGAAACCACCCCTGGCCCCTCCTTGCCCGCGCGGCGCGTGTGCGCACGCGCAGGAGGGGAAACATGCTGCAAGGGCGCGCTGCAATGGACCGGTCACGCCGAGCTCGTCGAAGCGTTAAAGCAGGAGTCGGCATCCATCGTGCCGGTCCGACACTGCGACAAGCTCCGTACAGGCTCGCTCACCGGACTTAGCGTGACGGAGTCCACGCGCGAAGCATGAACCCGGTACGGGGCGCCTGAAATGAAGAACGGGGGCCCAAGGCCCCCGTTCTTCGTTCGTCCCGGTCGGAACGATCACTTCTTCTTCAGCTCCTTCAGGCGCTTCTCGATCAGGTATTCCTGCAGAGCGTTCATGCGGTCGTTGAGCTCCTTGATGTAGAGGCTCTGCTCCTCCACCGTCACCCACAGCTGGTTGGTGAGCTTGTCGGCACTGAAGAGGCCGCCCTCCGCACGCCAGCTGTCGCGGCCATCGATGGTGGGCAGGTGGCGCTCACGCTCCACGAAGTTCGCCATCTCGGCGATGCCATACTGACGGTAGCCAGCGGCCTGTTGCGCATCCTCCGGCTTCGTCTTGCCATCGTAATACATGTCGAACACGTGGTCGCTCAGCAGCACGGTGCCGCCCCACACGCTGCTGCGCGCGCTGATGGTGCCGGGACCTTTGAAGGCGTAGTTCGGCGGGGCGTAGAGCGCACTGTTCGCCCACGCGGCGTAGTTGCCGATCATCACACCTTTCTGCGCCAGGATGTAGCTGCTGTTCGGGTAGGTGGTGAACACACCATTGCTCTGCGCATCGATCTTCAGGATCGGGCGACGCGCGGCGACGGTCCAAGTGCCTTGGTACTGGAACGTTCCGTCGCAGGTGGTCAGGCTGGTGGCGGAGGTCCAAGCGCAACCGCCACCGGAGGCTCCGCCCCAACCCCAACCGTTGCATTGCACGCCCGGTGTGTTCTGCGATACACCGGTCGGCTGGGGTAACCAGTTGCCTCCCCGGCCGCAGGGAACGTTGGCGTACCGCAGGCACCGGTATAGAAGCCATTGTTGCCACCGATGGGCGATCCGCAGGCATCGCAGTACAGGCCCACCATGGAAGTTGAACGCCGTCGATTCAAAGGTCACCGAGGTATTGCTCGTCCAGTCCTGGTTGTCGAAGCAGTATTCCACCAGCATGTTGATGCCGGGGCCCAACCATTGATAGAAGTTCGGACCGTTCACGTTGAACACGTGCGAGTTCCACCCTCACGGTCACCAGCGGAGGCGTGGCATCGTAGTTGCCCCGGGCCTGGTACACCAGGTCACCACCGGCGTTGTCGAAGTCCGTCATATTGGCGGCGGTGGTGTTCTTCATCTTGATGCGGATGTTGCGCATCCCAAGGATGCTGCCGGCGGCTTGGTGTTGAAGGCGATGCCCTTGATCGGGGTGTTGGGGCAGATGTTCAGTGCCTGCAGGTCGGCAGCCGTGTACAGGTACTGGTGACGGCCATCCTCCCAGAACAGGCTGTACGGCGTTTCCAAGGTGGCCGCCGTAGCGAAGTTCGCCGCAGGTCCGTCGATCAGCGGCCAAGACCCGGCCGTGCCGCCGCTGGGCACCACCACCGGAGTGGGGTACTGGCAACTTGCGGCGGGTGCCGAGGTGTAGCGCTGCTTCACGCGCGTCTTGAACACGTTCTCCAACTGGTACCAGCCGGCGGGGTAACTGATCTCGTTCGGGCCGGCCAGCACGTTGTCCGTGTATCCCTCATGCGCGCCCGTTGCCGGGTTGAAGCGGATGGCACCCGCTTGCGGGACCGCCGCACTGGTGCCTGTGATGCGCACCGCGCCGTTCACCTCCAGCCGTTCCGTGGCCGGTACCAGGGTGCCGATCTGCACCTGGCTGCCCGGTGGCACGGCGATGTTCATGCGCTGGGCCCCATTGGTGTTGATCCGCAAGGGGACGGCGTTGGTGGTACCGATGAAGTCCGTGGCGGGGTTGGTGCCGGCATTGCCTCCCAGCTTCCAGCTGTTCCCCCAACCTACGTGCACCCACTTGTTGGCGATGGCCAAGGTGGCATCCCAGTAGTAGAAACCGACCGGCTCCGTGCCCACCGAGTCCGTCTGATAGATCAGCAGGGAGTTGGCGTTCGATACCGCCGGGGGACGCTGGGCGTTGGTGACGCGGGGGATGAGGAAGCCGCGCACATCGCTCAGCTCCAACATGGCCTTGGTGTTCGGCACCACGGCACTGTTCGGGCTGATGGCCAGCTGGGCGCGCAGCCCGAGCACCCCGCACAACACGAAGGCGAGCAGGGATCCGGTCCGCAGGAGGTTCATGTGTTTCATGTTCGCGGCGGGATCAATGTTGTTGGGTGGTAACGACACGGTTGCGCAGGCCTTGTAGGAGCATGCCTTTCTCCCCGTCGGTGTACGACTTTCACCGGCGAGCTGTTGCCGTGCCTGGTCGAACTCATCGGACGTGATCGTTCGGTCCGTGCTCAGCACTTCCAGCAGGTTCAGCGGTCGTTCAGTTCGGTGACGTACAGGGCCTGCGTCTCGGTGGTGGTCCACAACTGGTTGGTCAGGTCCCCGATGGAGAAGCCGCCTTCGGTCTGCCAGGCGTCCCGCCCTTCACCGTGGGCAGGTGGCGGTTCATCCGTGTGAACTCCGCCATCTCTTCGATGCTGTGATGCGCAACGTGCCGAAACGGGAGGCATCCTTCGCGGCCACCTGCCCATCGAAAGCGCGGTCGAAGACATGGTCGTTCAGTTCGACACTGTTGTCGAAGACACCGTTCTCGGCCGTGATCGTGCCCGGACCGCGGAACGCGTAGTACGGCGTGATCTGCCGACCAAAGGGATTGCCCGTGGTGGTGGACTCCGCTACAAAACCGCCCTGGTAATACAGATAGCTGCTCACGCTGCTGGTGAGCGGCGCTGCGGTGGCGACCGTGCCGGTGAATTGGATCACCGGCCTGAACTGGGTGGTGCCGCCATTCGTACCGAGCACACCACAGAGCGCATTCGCCCAAGGCATCCCACCAGGAGCGGCAAGACCGAATGAACAGGAACCGATCGCGCCGGCGTTGGCACAGGGGGCACCCGTTGAAACGGAATTCCATGAAGCGGTCAGTAAAGCTCCGCCGGGGCTCGGACCGAACAGGATCGGAGGTTGGGCCACAATACCCGGGACCGTGGCATAGGTAATCTCGACGATGATGTTGCGCACCCCATCCCAGACGAACGCTTGGGAAAGTGGGGTGAAGACCTCCCAGTTGTTGGTTACGGTTGGACGGTTCACCGTGAAACCGGTGTTCTGCACGTAACAACTCTGGGCTGGATCGTTCGAGATATCGAAGCCGGTCGAAAGGTCATTCACCCCGAACGAAACGTGCTTGATGGTGATGGCCATCGCGTTATTGGGTACGCCTTTGGTGGCGCCACCTGCACCCACGTAGAACGCCAGACTCGTTATAGGCTGATTGGCGCAAAGGCCTCCGGTCACGGTGGAGTTACCACCAAGTTGGTTCACCTCTACATTCAACTCGCTCGCGAGGTACATGTGTTGGTGCCGGATGCGGCTGGCCGTATTATGCGGGTAGATGCTGACGAACTCGCGCACCGGTGAGGCCAAGGCACTTGTCATGTTGGCTGCAACGATCGTAATGCCACCGGGGATCTGCACACTGCCGGGGCCGCATGTGGGCGTGCCGGGCTGCTGGTAGTTCTTTTGTGAGCGTTCGGTGTAATCATTCTCCAGCTTGCGCCAGCCACCGCTGTTGGCGTCCGCAGCGGCCATGTTCTGCGGCCCCGTGCCGTTGATGTTGCCCCAGTGGCCGGCCCACATGATGGCGTCGCGGTTCTGAGGAGCTCCGGGCACGAACGTGGAGAACAGTGTATCGCCGGGGGAGCCTATTCCTCGGGGGCGGAAAAGGATGGTGCCGACCTGATTGGTCGCAGCATAGCTGGTCGGCGGTGCCCACGAGCCGGGGCTGGGGTTATTGAGCAAGAGAGCACCGTTCACGTCCACCGCCTCGGCCGGGGTGGTGGTGCCGATGCCCACGTAGCGTGCGCCGTTGGTGCCCTTCACGCGCATGGCCTCCACGTTGTTCGTGCGGAACACGAAGTCGGTGTTGTCGCGCGTCCCCAGGAACTCATTGGCCACCAGGGTGGGGTTGTTCCCGATCACGTCCCAGCTGTCGGCACCGGCGTCAACATGCACCCACTGGCCATACTCATAGTAGTAGAAGCCCGGTACGCCGTCGGTCTGGTAGACCATGATGCCCTGCTGCGCCACCGTGGGCGCGATGGCGTTGCGCTGCGCCGTGGTCATGCGCGGGATCAACATGCCCTTCTGTTCCGCCGTGGCCAGAGGCAGGTAATTCGAGCTCACGTCCAGGATGGCGCTCGGGTGTGGCTTACGGCCATCGTTGTTCACGGCCATGTTGCCCGTTTGCGCAAAAGCGCAGGAACCGGCCACGACCACCGCAGTGGCTGCGATCGAGCGAAGGGAAGTCTGCTTCATGTGCGTTCGCGTGTGGTGGTTACTGGTCCTTGGTGCGTGCGTTCATCCGCTGGCGCAGGGCATCCGTCAGTTCGAGCTTCTGGGCCTCGCTGAGCCGCTTGCTGGCGTTCACCTCGTTGATCATCCGTTCGATCTCGGCAGGGTCCGAGGAACCCCCGAAGGCCAGGGTCTCCAAGGCGCGGAGGTCCTTCTCCAACTCGATGATGTTCAGCGCCTGCGACTCCACGGTCTCCCACAGCCCGGTCTGCAGTTGACCGATGGAAGGCGTGCCGTGCGTCTCCCACTCCGTGCGCGAGGGCATGTTCGGCAGGTGACGCTCCTTCTTGATGTATTCCTTCAGGTCCTTCACGCCCACGTAGGCAAAGCCTTGGTGCGCTTCGGTGTCCTCGGGCTTCACATCGCCGTCGAAGTATTTGTCGAACACGTGGTCGCTCAACTGCAGGCTGCCATCATAAACAGCCTTGCGCGCACGCACCGAACCCGGGCCACGGAAGAGCGCATCGGCCGTAACCACCGAGCCGCCCAGGGTATCGATGAACAGTCCGCCGTCGTAGCCGATGAAGTCGTCGATCACGTCCGCATTGGCATAGCCCGGGGTCTGGATGTTGCCGTAGAAGCGGGTCACCGGACGGTTCTGGGTGGTACCCTGCGTGGCGTTCGCGGTGTTCACCCCGAGGATCTGCATCGACCCCGCTACGTTGTCGTTGTAGGTGTTACCGTGGTTGTTGTCCGCGTTCAGCGTCACTTGCATCCACTTGGTGGCCGTGTAGGTCAGGCCGGTCTCCAATTGCACCGGGGGTGAGAGGCCGTTGGCGGCGGCCCGAAGCCAACTGATATCGATGCAGAGGTTGCCACCCAACCAGTTGAACCCCGCGCCCGAAAGCGTAAGGTCCACCCAGCCGGTCTGGATCAGGGTCGACACCGTGTTGTTGGCGTGGATATTGGCCGAAGCCTCCACGGCCGCATCCCAGTTCACCGTCAGCGGCACCGCGGAGGAGGCCACGGCCGGTCCGAAGTTGTTCAGCGTGGTGGTGCCCATGCGCACATCGATGCGGATGTCCGCGCAGTTCACCGTGGGGGTGCAACCCACCGGACCATCGTTGGAGATGGCGTAGAACGAGATCTTCGTGATCGGTCCATAGCAAAGGCCTGCCGCAAGCAGCTCGCTTTCGGGATAGATGTATTGGGCACGGAAGCCACGACGGAGGTTCGAGCCGGTGTTCGTTGGGAACGGCGTATTGGGATTGCCGGGCACCGTGGTGCCGTTCCACGTCCCTTTGATCTTCACGCCGGTGGCTCCCTGACACTGGTCCTGGGTGGGGCGATAGGCCTGGTTGGGGTAGAGCCGCTCGGCGTTCTCCAAGCGCTGCCAGCCGTTCACGGTGTTATCCACGTTGCCGAAGTGCCAGCGGTTCGGGGTAACAGCGGCCGGGTCGTATTTGATCGCGCCTTGTGTATTCAACGTGGTGTTCCCCACACGGAGGCCGCCGTTGATCTCCAGGAGCTCCGTGGGTGCCACGCCGAGGTTGACACCGACGAAGCCCGGGTTCACCGCGCCGCCGTTGATGCGGATCTGCGGTTCGGGCACACCGGCGATGTTGCTGGTGGTGCGGATGTGCAGGTCGTCGTTCGTGGCGGCCTGGGTGCCCACGTAGTCGGTGGCGCCGGCCGCATTGCCGTTCAGGCGCCAGCCCCGGAAGTTCGGGCTCCAGCGCTGCCAGGCGGTACCGTCCCAATAGAAGTAACCGTGCTTCTTGGCGGGCACCACCGTGGGGTCGATGTCCGTGCCATCGTCGGTCTGATAGACCCACAGCCCCGTGTGGGTGGCGTTCAGTCCGGCGATGTTGAGGCGCTGCGCGTAGGTCATGCGCGGGATCAGCAGGCCCTTCTTGCCGCCGGCCGGCAGGCCGCTCACGTTCACGTCCAGGATGGCCTTGGCATCCGGGGCGGCCCCAGTGACGTTGATACCAACGTTCTGCGCATCCGCACCGCACCAGAGCGCGGTCGAGAAGGCGGATACCAGTAGGAAGCGTAGCGATCGTTGCATGGAACGAGGCGTTGGTTGGATTGCGTGAACTGCGTTGTCCCTAGTGTGAACAGACAAATGTAATGCGTCCTTGTTCGCCTGCCAAGGGCCGGAACCCCGTATGTCCCAACCTGTTGGAAGGCCATCGTGGTCGGCCTGCTGTTCGGCCAAAATGACGGCCGGGGGCGGGAAAGGTTGCCGGGAAGTTATCCACGATCGTCCGATCAAAGGTGCGGCGTGGGGTCATTCCTTCATGAACCGGGTGGATACGGGAACTGCCGTGGACGTGTTCTGCAGGCGGAGCTCGTAGGCACCGGTGGGGAGGCCGTCCAAGGGGATCGGCACCGTGTGGGCGCCTTTCTGCAGGTCCACGTCCCGGTCGCGGACCACCCGGCCGGAGGCATCGAGCACCTGCATGTAGGTGGTGGCATCGGCCTCCACCGTGATGGGCACGTAGAGGACGTCGCGGGCGGGGTTGGGGAACACCAGGGGGGCTTCCGCGGGTTTCGCACGGAACGCCACCACCACGGGGCTTATCGCGTAGGCCCCATCGATATCCACCTGTTTCAGGCGGTAGTAGTTGGCCCCCTCCAGCGGGTATTCGTCGCGGAACGAATAGTCGATGCGCTGCTGGGAGCCGCCGGAGGCCTCCAACGTTCCGATGGTGGCGAAGTCCATGGAGCCATCGGCGCGCTGCACTTCAAAGAAGGCGCTGTACTGCTCCGTGGCGGTGGACCATTCTACCAGGTTGGCGGCGCCCGCGACGCTGGCGTTCAGGGACAGGTAGTCCACCGGAAGAACGGCACAATCCAGTGATGCCCCGTTGCTGAGCTGCCAGGTCAACAGGAACGAGAGGCCGCTGACGGAGTAGTTGCTGATGTACAGGAGGAAGACATCGCCCGTGTTCGTGAGCATGCCGCGTACCCAGCCATCACCACCCGACCCCTCGCTTACCGCCGGGGTGGGGTTGGCGAACTGGGGCGATGCGCCATAGGTAGGATGGCCCATGCCGGTATTGTAGCTCCCCGTGGCGCCGACGGTGGCCGCGCCGGAAGCGTAGCTGCAGCGCACGGGAGCACCGGCGGGCACACAGACGGAACTGGTGGTGGAGGCGGACGGGTAGGGACCCCAGATGGCCCAGTCGTAATCATCGTTGCCATCGGGGTCGATGGTCATGCCCACGTTGCCTCCTGCGGACATTCGGTAGATGTACCAGAGCCCTTGTCGCTCCGCGCTGGCCAGGCAGCCGAAGTTCAATGCGGAGAGGTCGGCCACGTTCCCGGTGCTATTGGGGTTGGCGGTAACATCGGCTCCCCCGCACAGGGTAAGGGCCCCCAGGCAGTCCTCCTGCGACTGGACGGGGGCCAGGCAGTTCACCGTTTGGGTATAGGCCGTTCCTGCAGTGGGCGGAGAGCCGGAGTTGAAGTAGGGCTCGGACCAGGGGAAACGGCGGATACGGTAGCTGTTCTGGCCCTGGTTCGGTCCGCTGGCCGTGTAGCTCACGGTCACGGTCTGCCCGTTGTTCACGCCGATCAGGATGATGTTGAAGGCGCCGGTGACCGTGTAACTGGTGGCCGGTGCGCCGTTGATGGAGATGTTCACCGAGGAACTGCCCCAGCCATTGCCGGCCGCGTCGAACAGCTCCAGCATCCACGCACAACTGAAGCCGACGGGCGTGGTGGGGCTGCGTACACAGATCGTGAACGTGCCCTGCGTGGTGCCGGTGCCCCAGATGCGCACGAAATAGGTGGATCCGGGCGTCAGACCGATATGGGCGATGGCGGGCATGGCACCGGGTCCATCATCCGCATCGCATTCCACCAGGGTAAGGCTGCCGCAACTGCCGGAGTACAGGGCCATGCTGGCGTCCGTCAACGTGCCGGCGGCCGTTTCGATGATGGCGATGCCGTTGGTCGGGGCGGTGAAGCTGTACCAGACGTCCGCGCTCCCGGCCGCGAAGCCGCCGCATCCCGGATCGCCGGGAACGGCGTTGTTGCTGGCGCAGGCGTTGCTGCCGGATGTGGCCGTGCAGGTGCTGCCGACAGTGAGCGTTTGTGACGAGCAGGGGTCATCGTTCGCCGGTGTCGGTGTGGCGGTGAAGACCGCACAGATGTTGAAGGTGCCGTCCGTACCGCCATTCCCCCAAACGCGTACGTAGTAGAGCCCGGCAGGCTGGCAGGTGCGGTCGATCTGCGGCATGTTGCCGGGGCCGTCGTTGTCGTCGCACTCGATCAGGGTGAAGGTGCCGTTGCAGGCGGTGGCGGAGTACAGGGCCATGCCGGCATCCGTCAAGGTGCCGGCGGTGGTCTGCAGGGAGAGGGTGCCCAGCGCGGGCAGGTCCACGGTATACCAGACATCCTCCGTGGAGTACGCCGCGCAGCCCGGTGCGGGTATGCCGGCGCTGGCGGTCGTGCAGGCATTGGTCCCGGCGGTCAACGTGCATGTGCCGGACGGCGTCAAGGCGGTCGCAGTGCACGGATCATCGTTGGTGCCGGCCGGCGTGGCGGTGAACACCGCGCAGATGTTGAAGGTGCCGTCGGCGCCGCCATTCCCCCAAACGCGCACGTAGTAGAGTCCGGCGGGCTGGCACGTGCGGTTGATCTGCGGCATGCTGCCGGGGCCGTCGTTGTCGTCGCACTCGATCAGGGTGAAGGTGCCGTTGCAGGCGGTGGCCGAGTAGAGGGCCATGCCCGCATCCGTGAGTGTGCCGGCGGTGGTCTGCAGGGAGAGGGTGCCCGTGGAAGGCAGGTCCACGGTGTACCAGACATCCTCTGTGGAGTACGAAGCGCAGCCCGGTGCAGGGATGCCGGCGCTGGCGGTCATGCAACTGTTGGAGCCGGCGATCGTGGAGCAGGTGGCCCCCAGCGTGAGCGCTGTGGCGGTGCAGGGTTCATCGTTGGTGGCCAGCGAACCGGCCACATCGACCGCACAGATCCGGAACTGGCCACCGCTCGTATTGTTCCTCCGCCAGGAGCGTACATACAGGATGGAGCCCGGGATCAGGCAGGTCAGGTCCAATTGCGGCATGTCGCCCGGTCCGTCGTCATCATCGCATTCGACCAGCGTGAAGGTTCCATTGCATGCCGTTGCGGTGTAGGCGGCCATTCCGCCGTTCGCGAACGAACCGGTCACTTGGTTCATGATCAACTGGACGGAACCATTGGCGGGCACCGTGAGGGTGAACCATACATCCGCGCCGGTATAGGAGGCACAGCCCGGTGCCGGGATCCCCGCCGTGGCGGTGGCCGATGCGTTGGTGGCGGTGGTGTAGGTGCACGTAGCGCCGACGGTGAGGTTGGTGGCGCCGCAGGGGTTGTCGTTGGCGGGCTGGGCGAAGGCCGACAGGCCGGCGGACACACCGAGCAGCAGCCCGAGGGGGCGCAGGGCGCGAAGCGTTCGGGACAGGGCGCGCGTCATTCGTGCTCCACGTGTTGCCGCCCTTCACCGGCGGGTTCGCTGCCGGGTTGGTTCACCG
>JAXLVG010000016.1:0-81461 GCA_046329115.1 Flavobacteriales bacterium
CGCAGGCCGCGCCCACCTGCAGCGCGCAGCTGAGCAGCACGGCGGTCTTCAGGCGGATCATCTCCACGTACTCGTCGATGTGCACGTCATCACGCCGCTCGAAGTCCATGTCGAGCTGCTGGCCCTCGCACACCTCCAGCGCGTAACGGCTGAAGAGCGCGAGCACATCGGGGCGCTTCCCCATCAACTGGTAGGCCTTCACCAGCATGGCGTCGCCGCTGAGGATGGCCGTGTTCACGTTCCACTGCGCATGCACGGTGGGCCGGCCACGGCGAAGCGGCGCTTCATCCATGATGTCATCGTGCATCAGGGTGAAGTTGTGGAACAGTTCGATGCCGAGCGCCTCGTCCAATACGCTCTCGGCCCTGCCCCCGAAGAGCTCCGCTCCCATCATCACCAGCACGGGCCGCACGCGCTTGGCGGGCAGGTCCATCAGGTAGGCCATGGGCGTGTACAGGCCCAGTTCAGGCAGCTCGTTCTTCCAGCGTTCGACGCGGGCGTCGATCAGGGCGCGGTGGCGTTCCATGCGATCAGGCGCGGCCCTCGGCCACCTGGATGAGGTACTCGCCGTAGCCGCTCTTGCGCAGCGGCTCGCCCAGGGCCTTCAGCTGGTCCGCGGTGATGAAGCCGCGGCGGAAGGCCACCTCCTCGATGCAGCCGATGCGGCGGCCCTGGCGCTCCTCGATCACCTGCACGTATTGGCCGGCCTGCATGAGCGACGTGAAGGTGCCCGTGTCCAACCACGCGGTGCCACGGTCCAGCACCATCACCTTCAAGCGGCCCTGCCGCAGGTATTCCTTGTTCACGTCGGTGATCTCGTACTCACCACGCGCGCTGGGCTTCAGGTCGCGGGCGATGTCGAGCACGCTGTTGTCGTAGAAATAGAGTCCGGGCACGGCGAAGTTGCTCTTGGGGTGCGCGGGCTTCTCCTCGATGCTGATCACGCGGTTGTCCTGATCGAACTCCACCACGCCGTAGCGCTCGGGGTCGCTCACGCGGTAAGCGAACACCGTTCCGCCCTCGATGTTCGCGTGCTGCATGAGACGCGTGCCGAGACCGCTGCCATGGAAGATGTTGTCGCCCAGGATCAGGGCCACCTTGTCGTTGTCCACGAAATCGCGACCGATCACGAAGGCCTGCGCCAGTCCGTTCGGCACGGGCTGTTCCGCATAGCTGAACGCACAGCCCAGGTTGCGACCATCGCCCAGCAGCTTGCGGAAGTGGGGCAGGTCGTGCGGGGTGCTGATGATGAGGATCTCGCGGATGCCCGCCGCCATGAGGGTGCTCAGCGGGTAGTAGATCATCGGCTTGTCGTACACCGGCATCAGCTGCTTGCTGACGGCCAGCGTGAGCGGGTGCAGCCGGGTGCCTGAGCCGCCGGCAAGGATGATGCCCTTCATGTGCTTTGGTCCGGTTCGCGTTGTTCCATCCGCAGATCGCCCAGCTCGATGTCGTCCTCCTCGTCCATGATCTCCAGCAACGGCTCCTCGAAGGCCTTCGTCATCAAGCTGCGGTTGAAGGAGAGCACCAGCGAGGGCAGCACCAGCAGGTTGGTGAACATGGCCACGAGCAGGGTGATGCTGGTGAGCACGCCCATGGCGCGAATCCCGCCGAAGTGGGAGAAGCCGAACAGGAAGAAGCCGGCCAGCAGCACCACGCTCGTGTAGATGATGCCGACGCTCACCTCGCGTGTGGCCAGGTCCACGCTGCGCTGCAGGTCGTGACCGGTGAGCTTCAGTTCCAACCGGTAGCGCGCCAGGAAGTGGATGGCGTTGTCCACGGCGATGCCAAGGGCGATGCCGAACACGAGCATGGTGCTGGGCTTGATCGGAATGCCCAGGAAGCCCATCAGTCCGGCGGTGAACACGAGCGGGATCATGTTCGGGATCAGCGAGACGATGAGGATGCGGAAGGAGTTGAAGAGGAGCGCCATCATGGCGACGATGAGCACGATGGCCCAGAACAGGCTGGTGATGAGGTTGCTGACGAGGTAGCCGCTGCCCTTGAGGAAGACCACGCTCGTCCCGGTGAGGGTCACCTTGTACCGGTCGGATGCGAAGAGGCTGTCCGTCTGCGTGCGCAGCCGGGCCAGCAGCCCATCCATGCGCGTGGTGCCGATGTCCGCCATCTGCACAGTGACCCTGGTGGTCTGCCGCGTGCTGTCCATGAAGGCACGGGCCACGCCCTGTCGGCCGCCGGCGTTCTCCACATAGGGCAGGATGAAGGTCTTGTCCGTGCTGGTGAGCAGTTCATAGCGCGCCGGATCACCACCGTAGAAGGCCTGCTTGGTGAACTTCACCGCGTCCACCACGCTGAGCGCACGGCTGAACTCCGGATAGGTGGCCAGGGTGTCCTGCAGTTGCTCGATGCGCCGCAGGGTGGCGTCCTTCAACGCGGCCCCCTTCTTCTTCGCGTCGATCATGATCTCCAAGGGCATCACGCCATGGAAGTTGCGCTCGAAGAAGCGGAGGTCGGTGAGCACCGGGTTGTCCTCGGGCAGGTCGTCCACGATCCGGCTCTCATCCCGCATGCGGGTGACACCGATGAGGGCGATGACCGTGCAGATGGCGGTGATGCCGTAAATGAGCGGCCGCTGCGTGCGGCTCATGTGCACGATCCACTCCACCGAGCGGTCCAGCCAATGCCGGTCCAGGTGCGCCACGTGCCGCGGCTTGGGATCGCCCATGTAGCTGAACAGGATCGGGATCAGGATCATGCTCAGCACCCAGAGCACCATGATGCCGATGGTGGCCGTCCAACCGAACTCCACCAACGCATCACTGTAGGTGATGCAGAAGGTGGTGAAGCCCACGGCCGTGGTGAGGTTGGTGAGGAAGGCCGCCGCACCCACCCGGCTGATCACACGCTGCAGCGCCTTCACGCGGTTGCCATGGTGCGTGAACTCGATGTGGAAGGCGTTCACCAGGAACACGCAGTTGGGCACGCCCGTCACGATCACCAGCGGCGCGATGACGCTCTGCAACAGGGTGATCTTGTAGCCGAGCAGGGCCATGCAGCCGAAGGTCCACACCACGCTGATGGCCACCACCGCCATGCAGATCAGCATCACGCGCCAGCTCCGGAAGAAGAGCAGCAGCAGCGCGGCGCACAGGAACATGCTCAGCCCCATGAACAAGGGCATCTCCTCCTTCACCAGGTTGGTGCTGTTCACCCGGATCCACGGAAGGCCGCTCCTGTAGACCGGCAGACCGGTGGCCTGCGCGAAGGCATCCGTGCGCGCACGCACCGCGTCCACCACCGCCTGCCGGGCATCGGTGTCGAAGAGCTTCGCGTTCACGAAGACCATCATCAGGCTGGCCCTGGTGCTGTCGTTGTACAACAGGCTGCGGTAGAACGGCAGCGCACGGATCCGCGCCAGCAGCGTGTCCATGCCGGCCTGGTCGGCGGGCGGCTCCTTCACCACGTTCTCCAGGGTGAAGCGCATCAACGAATCGTCCCGGTGCAACGTGAAGAGGTGCGCCTCGCTGAACACCGAGTCCACCCCGGGGATGTCCTTCAGGTCGTTCCCCAGATCGTACCACGCCTTGAAGTTGCCCGGCGTGTACAGGGTGTTCGCGGCATCGCCCTGGGTGCCCACCACCATCACGTTACCGTCCTCCTTGAAGGTGGCGAGGAAGCGCTCGTAATCGACATACGCGCTGTCGATCTTCGGCAACAGGCCACCATGCTTGTAGTTCATGCCCACCCGCGTGGCCATGAAACCAAGGCCCACGGTGAGCAGCGCCACGGCGATCAGGATCGCCATGCGGTTGCGGAGTACGCGGCTAGCCAGCCATGCCCACATCGGAGTTCGGTGCCCGCCCGCTACCGGGCGGCCGCCGCGAAGGTGCGCATTGTGCGCGGACCGGGGTGCGCCCCCGATCGCCGCTCAGAAGGCGAAGGCCGCGCTGAGCTTGAACACCCAGTTGTCCGCCACCTCGGGCAGGGCCTGGGGGCCGTAGCGGTAGAACACCCCGGCGCCCAGGGTGCTGAACAAGCGGTCGATGCGAAGCCCGCTTTCCATGAAGGGCTCGTCCAACTCGTTGAAGGACAGTCCCCGGTGGTGCTCCGGGGCGGCCAGGGCACCCACAGCCACGCTGGTCAGGAGCACGGGCACCGGCCGGAACTTGCCTTTGCCCACCAGCAGGCGCCCGAAGCTGTGGCGCACATGCAGCGTGGCGTAGCGGTCCGCGAGGAACTCGTTCGGCCGCATGGTCTCGAACGTGTTGTCCGCGTTCACGAGCAGGGTACTGCTGGCGTTGGTGCCGCGCAGGTTGTAGAGAAAGGGCATCGGCGCATGTTCATCCGCCACCCCGCCGAGCAGGCGCACGCTCAGGTCGCCCACCAGGCGGATGCGGAAGGTCTTCTCCACCATGGCGTTCAGGCGCCAGGTGTCCCACTCCCCCTCCCACAGGCCCTTCACCGCGTGCATGTACTGCACGTGCAGCACGGGATACCGCGTGCCCATGGACACCTCCCGGTGCGCCAGCCGCGCCACTTTCTCCCGGAAGGCCCAACGCAGGTCGGCCGTGAAGGCGCCGGCAAGGAAGTCGTTGCGCAGGCGGGTGATGCCATCGCTCACAGGCTCGCCGTAGGCATAGCCCATCACGTTGATGCGTTGCGCACGTTCGGTGCCCAGCCACAGCTTCAGCGAGCCGCCCACCCGCGCCATCACCTGCGCGGCCACCCGCTCGATGCGGTCCATGCGGTCCATGTACAACTGGCGGACGCCCTCGCTGCTCATCAGGGCCCGCTGCTGGCCGGGGAAGGCGACGCCGCCGGTCTCCGCCACATCGTTCTCGTACAGCAGGCGCACATGCAGATCCCGGCCATAGATGGGTTTCACGGTCAGGTCGCCGCCGTACTTCCATTCCGTATCGCCGAACCCGTAGCCGAAGTAGCCGCCCACGCTCGCCACGCGCGAGACGCGTTCGTTGGTGGACAGTCCGGCCCCCAGGCGCAGGCCCTCGTATCCGTTGTAGCGCAGCACCCGGGCGAGCTGCAGGTCCACCGGGCCCATCGGCAGCCGGCCGGTGGTGAGGGCCTCGAACCACTTCACCTTGCGGTCCAGGTTCAATGAGTCGCCGATGCTGTCGATCACCGCGTAGGTCTTCAGGTCGCGCCGGTCCAGGCTGTCCACGCGCCATTGCTGCCAGTATGCATCATCCCGCCGCAGCTCCATACGGTCGGCCACCAATTCGGGGCCGCGCACCTCGCGCCGTTCCACCTCCACACCCACCTGCACGTCCTTCAGGTACGTGCGGCCCACCCCCACCACGCCCAGCCCGTTCACCGAGGCCCCGTCGAAATAGATGAAGCTGTTCAACTGGCGCGGGAACCAGTGGCCATCGATGCGTTCATGCAGCTGTTGGAAGCGCACGCTCACCCCTTCGCGTTCGGCGGGTTCGGCCGTGACGTTCTGCACGGCATAGCCGTCGGTGTTGATGTACAGCAGCCCCTTCAAACCGTTGAAGCGTGTGTTCGGCCGGGGCTTGTAGCTGATCACGTACACGCTGTCCGCACCCTGGTACAGCGTGTCCTCCAGAACGAAGCGGTACTTCGCCGTGCTCGCCGGCCCCAGCGGTCCCAGGTAGCTCTTCTCGCTGATCCGAATGTCCGGGTCGTAAATGCTGAAGCTCTCCGTCTGCGCCGCCATGGCCAGCAAGGAGGGGTCGCGCAATCCGCTCACGCGCATGGCCAGCACCTCCTCGCGGGCACTCGCCGGCGGGATGAAGCTCTTGCGCGTGGCGCTCTCGATCAGCAACAGGTGCTGGGCCTGGGAGAAGTCATACGCCTCGCGCGTGCTGGTGTCCATCCGGGCCATCCGGGCACTGTCGTTCACGATGGCGCTGTCCAGCTCCAGATCGAAGACGGTCTTGCTGTAGCTGGTGTAGCGGTAGCTCCGCTCACGCAGTCCATCGTTCTGCCGGCGGTTGGCGTAAGCACGGCGGATGATGCGGTGCGCCGGGTTGTCCGCCGCATTCACCACCACGGCCCGCAGTTCCGTGTCCCGCTGCTTCAGGCTGATGGGCGCAGGCGTCGGCTCGGTCACGGTGAGCTCCAGTGTTTCGTAGCCCACATAACTGAGGCGGATCACGGCCGGCAGCCCGGGCACCTCCAGCCGGAAGCGGCCATCGATGTCGCTCACCGTGCCGCTCGGCGTGCCCGCGCGGTTCACCGGAACGAAGGCGAGCGCCTCACCCGTGCGGGCATCCACCACCCGGCCGGTGATCACGACCTGGGCCTTACCGACGAAGGCGGTGAGCATCAGTAGCGACAGCAATACGTGGCGCATGTGACAAGGGGGGTATCGATCGTGGGACGGTCGGGCTCCAAGAAAGGATACAGGCCGATACGCGCGCTCCGGCCGGGATGAGCGGCGGCACACCGCTCCGGCCGGTGATCCACCGGTACCTTGCGCCGTGCATGGTGCCCTGCCGCCATGCCCGCTCCGATGCTGCTGCCCCTCCTGCACGATGGACGCCTTTGGTACCGCGCCGCCACCCCGGCGCGTGCGGCCAATGCGTTCCAGGTCTGGCGCAGTTTCCAGCGGGCCAAGCGCACGAAGGACCCACGCATCGGCGGGCTGCCCATCAGCGTGAGCATCGAGCCCACCACCGCCTGCAACCTGCGCTGCCCGGAATGCCCGAGCGGCCTCCGCAACTTCACACGGCCCACCGGCAACCTGAAGCAGGAGCTTTTCAGGCAGGTGATCGACGAACTGCACCGCGAGCTCTGGGCGCTCACGTTCTATTTCCAGGGCGAGCCCTTCATCAACCCCGGCTTTCTGGACATGGTGCGGTACGCCAGTGCGCGTGGCATCTACACCAGCACGAGCACCAACGCGCACTTCCTGGATGAGGCGAACGCCGAAGCGGCCGTGCGCAGCGGCCTGTCGCGCCTGATCATCTCGCTCGATGGCACCGACCAGGCGACCTATGAGGCCTACCGCAAGGAGGGGACGCTGAGCAAGGTGATCGATGGTGCCGAGCGCATCGTGAAGTGGAAACGCAAGCTGAAGAGCCTTTCACCGCACGTGGTGTTCCAGTTCCTGGTGGTGAAGCCCAACGAGCACCAGATCCCCGCAGCGCGCGCGCTGGCCAGGCGCATCGGGGTGGACGATCTCTGGCTGAAGACCGCACAGGTCTACGACCCGAAGGACGACCACCCGCTGATCCCCACCCAGGACCGGTATTCGCGCTACCGCCGCAACGCGAACGGCGTTTGGGAGGTGAAGAACCGCCTGGAGGACAACTGCTGGAAGATGTGGAACAGCTGCGTGATCACCTGGGACGGCCGCGTGGTGCCCTGCTGTTTCGACAAGGACGCGCATCACGTACTGGGCGATCTGCGGAAGCAGTCGTTCCGCGAGGTGTGGACCAGCGACGCGTACAACGCGTTCAGGGCGTCCCTGCTGCGTTCACGCAGTTCGATCGAGATGTGCAGGAATTGCAGCGAAGGCAGCCCGGTGTGGGCCTAGGTTCATGTGTGCATGGGCCCATGTGCCCATATGCACATGCCTTAGACCTTCATGATGTCCTTCTCCTTCGCCTCGATCAGCACCTCCACCTTCTTGTTGTAGATGCCGGTGAGCTTCTCCACCTGCTCCTGCCCGTCCTTGATCACATCCTCGGGCAGCTTCGAGGCCTTCACGGATTCCATGGCCTTCTGGCGGGCGCCCCGGATGCTCACGCGGGCGTGCTCGCCCTCCTTGTGGGCGGCCTTCACCAGCTCCTTGCGGCGCTCCTCCGTGAGCATCGGCACGTTGATGATCACCGCGTCGCCGTTGTTGCTCGGGTTGAAGCCGAGGTTGGCCGCCTGGATCGCCTTCTCGATCGCGTCGATCATCTTCTTGTCCCAGGGCTGGATCATGATCGTACGCGCATCCGGCGTGTTCACATTGGCCACCTGGTTCAGCGGCATGTGCGACCCGTAGGCCTCCACGCGCACACCGTCCAGCATGCTCGGATTGGCCCGCCCGGCGCGGACCTTGGTGAGCTCGTGGTCAAGGTGGTCCACGGCCTTCTTCATCATTTCCTCCGCAGGCGCGATCAGGCTCTTCACATCCATGGCTTCAGGGCTAAGGGAGTGCGAAAATAGCGGGAGGGCTCATGCGCTCACGTGATCGGGCGCACATGGGGGCATGGACACTTGTCACACCTCCACCAGGGTCCCCACCTGCTCGCCCGCCACCACCTTGCGCAGATTGCCGGGCTTGTTCATGTCGAACACGATGATGGGCAGCTTGTTCTCGCGGCAGAGCGTGAAGGCCGTGAGGTCCATCACGTTCAGGCCTTTGTCGTACACCTCGTTGAACGTGATGCGGTCGTACTTGGTGGCGCTCTTGTCCTTCTCCGGATCGGCGGTGTAGATGCCGTCCACGCGCGTGCCCTTCAGGATCACGTTGGCCTCGATCTCAATGGCGCGCAAGGAGGCCGCCGTGTCCGTGGTGAAATACGGATTGCCCGTGCCCGCACCGAAGATCACGATCCGCCCCTTCTCCAGGTGGCGCACCGCACGGCGGCGGATGAAGGGCTCCGCGATGGTGTCCATCTTGATCGCACTGAGCAGGCGCGTGCTCTGGCCCTTCGCCTCCAGCGCGCTTTGCAGCGCCAGGCTGTTGATCATGGTGGCCAGCATGCCCATGTGGTCGCCCTGCACGCGGTCGATGCCGCTGGCGGCCGCTTGGATCCCGCGGTAGATGTTGCCTCCGCCGATCACGATGGCCAGCTGCACGCCACCCTTGGCCACGGCGATGATCTCCTCCGCATAGGCATTGAGCATCTTGTCGTCGATGCCATAGTCCTTGTCACCCATCAGGCTTTCGCCGGAGAGCTTCAGGAGGATGCGGTCGTACTTCCGGGTTCCGTTCGCGTTGGACATGGGTGTGCGTTCGGGGCCCAAAGCAATGAAAAACGAACGGCCCGCCATGCGGCGGGCCGTTCGAAGTGCTTGCGCGCTCGATCACACCGTGAGGCTGTGGCGCTTGAAGCCCGTGCAGGTGAGGTCCTTGTCCACGCTCTTCAGGTACTGCTCCACGCTGAGCTTGTTGTCCTTGATGAACTCCTGGGCGAGCAGGGTGCTCTCCTTGAAGAACTTGTTCAGACGGCCGTGGGCGATCTTCTCGGCCATGTCGGCGGGCTTGCCCTCCTGGATGGCGAGCTCCTTGCCGATCTCCAACTCCTTGTCGATCACGCTCTGCGGGGTGCTGGCCTTGTCCAGCGCGATGGGGCCCATGGCCGCCACCTGCATGGCCACGTCCTTCGCGGCGGTCTCGAAACCGGTCTTGTTCAGGCCCACCAGGCTGGCCACCTTGTTGCCCGGGTGGTTGTAGGCGTACACGAAGCCGGCGGTCAGGGCGTGGCACGCGCTGATGTCGATCTTCTCGCCGATCACGCCGGTCTGCTCGATCAGCTTCTCGGCCACGGTGAGGCCGTTGCTGTCGTAGGCGGCTGCCTTCAGCGCGTCGATGGTGTCGAGGTTCTTCTCCAGCGCGATGCCGGCGATGCGATCGGCCATGGCGGTGAAGTCGGCGTTCTTCGCCACGAAGTCGGTCTCGCAGTTGGTGCACACCAGCACGCCACGCGTGCCATCGGCGGTCACCTTGGCGATCACGAGGCCCTCGGTGGCGTCGCGGTCGGCGCGCTTGGCGGCCACCTTCTGGCCCTTCTTGCGGAGGATGTCGATGGCGGCGTCGAAGTCGCCGTTCGCCTCGGTGAGGGCGTTCTTGCAATCCATCATGCCCGCGCCGGTGATCTGGCGCAGCTTGTTCACGTCAGCGGCGGTAATGGCCATGGTGCTCATTCGTGTTGACTGTTGTCGGTTCTCCGTTGTCAGTGACCCATCGTCGTGATCCGCGCGCTTGTTCGATCAAGCCGGACAACGGACAACGGGGACCGACAACCGTATTCTCTTATCAGGCCTGGGCTTCCCCGGTGCCCTCGGCAGCAGCCTCTTCGGCGGCCTCCTCGGCACCCTCTTCAGCACCCTCCTCCTCGACGGCCTCGCCGCGCTCCTTGTCGCTCTTGCGCTCCTCGAGGCCCTCGTTGATGGCCTGGATCATCACGTCCACGATGAGCTCGATGCTCTTGGTGGCGTCATCGTTCGCCGGGATGGGGAAGTCGATCAGGTTGGGATCGCTGTTCGTATCCACCATGGCGAAGGTGGGGATGTTCAGCTTGCGGGCCTCGGCCACGGCGATGTGCTCCTTCACGATGTCCACGATGAAGAGCGCGCTCGGCAGGCGGGTCAGGTCCGCGATGGAGCCCAGGTTCTTCTCCATCTTCTCGCGCTGGCGGCTCACCTGCAGGCGCTCACGCTTGCTCATGTGGCCGAAGGTGCCGTCCACCTTCATGCGGTCGATGGCGGCCATCTTCTTGATGGCCCGGCGGATGGTGCCGAAGTTGGTGAGCATGCCACCGCTCCAGCGCTCCGTGACGAAGGGCATGCCGGTGGGCTTCACCTTCTCGCTGACGATGTCCTTCGCCTGCTTCTTGGTGGCCACGAAGAGGACCTTCTTGCCGCTGCGCGCGATGTTCTTCATCGCGGCCGCCGCCTCGTCCAACTTCACCACCGTCTTGTTCAGGTCGATGATGTGGATACCCTTCTTCTCCCCGAAGATGTACGGGGCCATGCTGGGGTTCCACTTGCGCTTGAGGTGACCGAAGTGCACCCCCGCGTCGAGCAATTGCTGGAATTCAGTACGAGCCATGTTCCTTGTCAGTTGTTCTTGTTGTTCACCTTCCTTGTTCCCGTTTTGCAGGCATCCCGCCGGTAGCGCGCTGCCAGCGGGATGCTGGCAGCGACGGTCCGGCGGGATTGGATGCTGAACCCCGACAGGATCGAGGCTCCGGCAAGCGTGGGACCTTAACGCTTGCTGAACTGGTAACGCTTGCGCGCCTTCTTGCGTCCGAACTTCTTCCGCTCCACCGCACGGGGGTCGCGGGTCATCAGTTCCTCGGCCTTCAGCTTCGGCTTGTGCTCGGGATCGAGCTTCACCAACGCACGGGCGATGCCCAGACGGGCAGCCTCCACCTGACCGGTGATGCCGCCGCCGTCCACGGTGATCGTGGCGTTGTACTTGCCCTCGGTGCCGGTGAGCTTGAAGGGCTGCATCAGCTTGTACTGCTGCAGGGTGATGGGGAAGTACTCCTTTCCATCCACGCCGTTCACGGTGATCTCGCCGCTGCCCTCGTTGAGGACCACGCGCGCGATGCTCGTCTTGCGGCGGCCCAGGCTGTTCACTGCTGCCATCTTACTTGATGCTGTTGAGGTCGATCTTGCGGGGCTTCTGGGCCTCGTGCTTGTGCTCGGTGCCCACCACCACGTGAAGGTTGTTGAACTGGGCTTCGCCGAGGCGGCTCTTCGGCAGCATGCCGCGCACGGCCTCCTCCAGGAGCGCGTGCGGCTTGCGGGCCTTCAATTGCTTGGCGGTCTCGATGCGCTGGCCACCGGGGTACAGGCTGTAGCGCTGGTACTCCTTGTCCTCCAGCTTGGCCCCGGTCAGGCGCACCTTCTCGGCGTTGATCACGATCACGTGATCGCCCGTGTCCGCGTGCGGGGTGAAGGTCGGCTTGTGCTTGCCGCGCACGAGCATGGCGATCTTGCTGGCAACACGGCCGAGAACCTCGTTCTCGACGTCCACCAGCAGCCATTCTTTCTGCACGGTGGCCTTGTTGGCCATGGAGGTGGTATGGGTCGTGGAAGCCACGGTGGTCCAGGGATTTAGCGTTTCGTTCCCGCCGCTCCTTCCGCTGGGCCTGATACCCTCCGGCCGGAGAAACGGGGCGCGAAGATAGTGACCTGTCCCGATCCAACAAGCGCCGGTTGAGAATTCCCGGCCGGGGGACCGGTCGCCCCCTACACCGATCCGCAGCCGACAAGAACGCCCGCCCGCCGCAACCTCTGCCCATTGCATAGCGTTGAACGCGCTTGCCCAACCCGCCATGATGCGCTCACCTGCCCTGCTCGCACTGGTCACCCTGCTCGCGTTCTCCCTGGGTATGCGTTCCGTTGCCCAACCGACCGAGGTCGGCATCAAGGCCGGACCGATCGCCTCCACCTGGCAAAGCGCCCAGGGCGGCTGGCATCCCTTGGTCGGCTTCACCGCCGGCATCTACGCACCCACACCGGTCACGCCGAGGCTCATCGTGCAGGCGGAGGCGCTGATCACTGCGGCCGGGGCCGAACGCCGCGATGATGGGCGCTCCTTCGCCACCGTACGCACCTACAGCCTCCACCTGCCGGTCACCTTGCGCCTGCGGGTGGCCGAACGCCTGGAACTGGCCGGTGGCCTCGATGCGGGCTGGACCGCCAACGCTTCCATCGCCGACGACAACGGCTCCCTGCCGTGGACCGATGCCATCCGCCCGTTCACCGGCTCGATGATCGCCGGTGCCAGCTACCGTCCCAGCCGTACCACGGACATCTCGGTGCGCTACGTCTACGGCCTTACACCGCTGTTGCGCGACGACCTGCAGTACTTCCCCACGGAGCGGATGCTTCAGCTCACGCTGGGTACGCGCATGCTCCGCCTGAAGGGCGGCAACGGCTACCGCACCCGCAACCACCTGCGGCGCTGAGGCCTAGGGCAGCTGCTGCACCCGCGTGTTGGTAGGCACCGTGGCACCCACGTTCACCAGGATCGGGTCGCGGTCATTGCCCGCACCCACGTACTTCACCGCACCGTCCAGGTTGGTGTCCTCGATGTAGTAACCCAGCACCGTGTTGGTGGGCACCGTGCTGCCCACGCGCACCAGCACGGGATCGCGGTCATTGCCGGCACCGGTGTATTGCAGCATGCCATCGCCGGTCACGTTGCCCATCCATAGCACCTGGGTGGCGCCCACCGTCTTGCGGGCATCGGTCCCATACGTGGCGGTGGAGGCCAGCGTGAAGTCCACCATCGTGCCCGGGTCGCGCAGCAGGTACGGTGCGAAGCTCATGATGCCGAAGTGGTTGCGGTGCTTCACCACCACGTGGTAGTTGCCCGCGGCCACGCCCGGGAAGGTGATCGTCTGCTCGCCCGTGGGCTGCATCAGGTTGCCGGAACGCTGCACCAAGGCCGCACGCGAAGCCACCACGGTGGCCGGGTTCGCATTGCTGCGCAGTTCCACCAAGGCCCAGTCCACCGGCGCGGACAGGCCCACGAAGGAGCGCACCGCCGGGTTCATCGTTTCGCCCAGGCCGTAGGGATCGGTGCTCGGGAGCAGACTGGCCGTGTTGAGGTCGCTCTTCATCGCGGTGCCATCGAAAGGCCCTTCCAGCACCGCGCGTACGTTCACGCGGGCCTGCAGGTCATCCTTGTCGAACACACCGTCGCCATCAGCATCCACCCCCATGCGGATACGCGTCTGCGGCACCACCAGCGTCCAGCTCAGCGGCCCGCCGCTGCCCTGCGCACTGGTGAGCAGTTGCGTGTGCGTGACGATCTGGCCCGCCGCATCGCTCTGGTAGTTGTTGGAGCCGAGGTAATAGAAGCCCCGTATCTCGCCGCCATAGACGCCCTTCACGATCATGCCATACTCGCTGCTGCGCGTGTCGGCCAGGTCCTTCATGGTGGCCAACGCGGTGGTGCTACCGATCGTGGCTCCGTTGAAGGTCTGGCGCAGGCCCACACCAGGCAGTGCATCCTGAACGGCGCTCGAGGCCAGCGGGAAGTTGAAGCAGGTATTACAGTTCGCGGGATCCACACCACCCGACCACGACAGGATCTCCGGCTCGTAATCGCCGAAGTAGCCGTGGGGCTCCCCACTGCCACCCACGTTCGCCGTGTTGAACACGGTCTCCATCACGCCCTCGCTCAGCAGGCCGAAGCCGCTGGTGCATTCAGTAGTGTTGTAGTAGAAGCCGAGCTTGCGATAGGTGCTGCGCAGGTCCGCGCTCATGTTCCGGTTGGGACCGAAGTTCATGAGATCGTTGGCGCCGGCAGTACCCGCCACGTTGCCATTGCCGGCCAGCTCACCACGACCCGTCTGTGCGTTGTGGCATTGTGCGCAGATGTTGGTCATACCGGAGAACAGGCTCACCGCCGGCGGCACCGTTTGGAAGGTGGTACCGGTGAAGCGGACACCAATGGCGTTCATTCGTGTGTTCGAGCCCTGCTCGTTGGGCTTGAACACGCGGTACGGATTGGGCACATACCACGTGGCGGCCAGGAAGTCCTCGAACTCCTGCATCTCGTTCAAGGGCTTCGGCGCGTCAAGTCCCTGCAGGTGCTGGAATGCGCCGGCGAAATCCGCGAACCCGGTCTTATCGCCGCGCCAGTGCAGATTGCCACGGCCGCGATCGATGATGTCGATGAGGAACTGCGTTGTCTTGGGGCCCTTCAGCGGATGGAAGGTCTTTCCACTCACGGTCTCCATCGCACCGGCCGGATTGCCCAGGTCCCAGCCCAAGCGGTCCCAACGGCCGTCCACGTGGCAGCTGCCGCAGGAGATATGACCGTTCCCACTGCCGAGATGCGTGTTGTACAGGTGCTTGCGTCCGGCCTTGATCACCTGCGGAGTGGGGTCGAAGAAGTTGGCGCGGGCCACTTCGCGGGAGTTCGCCAGGTCCACCGTGCTCACGGTGCCCTCGAACTTGTTCAGCACATAAGCCGTGCTGCGCGTTTCATCCAGCACGATGCCCGTGGGCCCCTCGCCCACCACGATCGGCGAGCCCACCCGCGCTCCTGCGGGGTCGATCATCACCACGTTGTTGGAACCCATGCCGGCCACGTAGGCGCGTGTGCCATCAGCCTTCCATACAATAGCGCGCGGATCGCCGACGCTCTGCACGCGCTGCGCCTGGGGCAACGAGCTGTTCGCATAGTTGATGTGCGGGTTCAGGTCGGTGATGGTATTGGCGCCTCCGACGCTACTGAAGCGCGAGAGGTTCACCCGCAGGAACTTGCCGTTGAGCACGGGCTCGAAGCGGATCTCGTTGGTGGCGTCCGTGCCCACCACGGTCACCTCGCCGTTCGGCCGCACGGCCATGGCCATCAGGATGTTGCCCAGACGCGTCTGGTACGTGACGCCGGCCGTGCTGGGGCTGTTGGCGTTGATCACGGCCACATCACGATCGGGCATGTCCCAACCGGCCACACGCGCCTTGCCGGCCGCGTTGCCGCTCACCATGTTGGTCCAGTTGCCGCCATTGTCGTCCATCCACTGCCCGGCCGCGTTCTTGCGCACGATCAGGCTCTTGGTCTCCGGCGTAGGCGGGTTGTTCGGGTTCAGCGGCGGGTTGAAGCCCGTTCCGGCGTTGGGTACGATGCCAGCCGCCGGGTCCACCGCTCCCCCGTAAGGCCCTGCCGGGTTCGTCACGTCGTTCGGGATCACCGTGCATCCCCCCTGCGGTGAGCAGATACCGCGACGGGGCGTGCCATTGCTGAAGGTGCCGTGCTGGAAGTTGAAGAAGTTGTTCCCATTGAGCACCGTTGTGGCGTTGCCGCTCTCGAAGAAGGCGCAATACACCGTGCTGCCATCGGGGCTCACGGCCAAGGCACGCGGCTGCTCGCCCTTCAACAGCACCTCGGTGGGCGCTGTTGCCAGGTTGGCGGGATCGAACACCTGCACGCTCTCACGACCCGCGCAGGAAACGAAGGCCTTCACCGGGCTTCCGGCGAACACCACGTCCGCAGGCTCATCCTGCGTCGTCAGGCTCCGCACCACGCGGTTGGTGGTGAGGTCCACAATGCTGATCTCGTCGCTCACCTGGTCCACCACCCAGGCTTCGGTGTTGCTGCGCACACGCACCGTCACCGGGTCCAGGCCCACCGGAATGCTCGCCACGTTCAGCAACATGGGGCCACCGAGCTGGAACACCTCCAGGCTGTTGTTCGCCGTGTTCACCACCAGCAGCTTGGTGCCGTCCGGCGTCATGTCCAGCGGATGCACATGTGCGCTCTCGAAGTTGGCGAAAGTGCTCGCCGGCACCGCAGAGCCGGCGTTCGGCAGCTCGTAGGGCTGAAAGGCCAGGAATGATGCGCCTGCTGCGAAGAGGGCGGCGACGGTGAGGACTCCCTTGAAACGCGTAGTGATCTTCATGACGGACGGGTCTTGGCTCCTTTCCGCCATGGGGTGGGTCCGCGAAAAGGCCCGGGAAGGTAACCATCCCCGGGGACCTTGCCAAGTCCGGACCCTCAGATCACCCCTCAGACCCTGAGGTTTCAATGCTGCACCACCACCTTCCCCCCGCCAACCACCGCTTCCCATCCCGCAGGTGCAGGTAGTAGGTGCCGCTTGGGAGGGCGTTCACATCCAAGGTGGCGCGCAGTTGGTTGAAGTTCTGCTGCACCTTCTCCGCCAAGACCATTCTCCCGCTTGCGTCCAAGAGCTGCACCTGGGCTTGGCCCTGCACCGCTCCGCCTTCCGGGAGTTCCAGCAACACGTTCACCAGATCACTTGCGGGGTTGGGACTGATGTGCAGGCGATCCTGTAGACCGAGCACGTACTGCTGCACACCCACCTCTTGGCAGCCAGGCACCAAACACCCCAAGCTGTCCAACTTCACCAGCCAGATGTTCTGTGGCGCTTGTTGTTGGTAGTTCCACGCTTCACCGGTCAGCACCATGCCGCCATCCGATGTCGGTTCAATGTCATTGACCAAGTGAGGGCCAACTGAACCCAGTGAATCATAATAGGTGAACTGCCGATACCACTGCTGTTCGCCACCAATGCTGTAGGAAGTAACGAAGCCCCAATGCCCATGCACTTCATCCCCATAATGACCGGCCATGATCAGCTCGTCGCCGCTCCGTTGATATCCATCAGACATAGCACATGCATAATTATCATTCATGTTCATCCGGACCGTATCTTCCCACAATAGAACACCTTGCGCCGAGTAGCGGGCTACAGAGCCTCCGTTCCAACCCAGTAAGGGGAGATTGAACCGGGTGAATGCCGCCAGTACCATAACCGACCCATCTGCCAACGCAATAACTGACCTGTAGACACTCTGCGTTGTCGGTGAGACAGAGTGGTAACGTATCCATTGTACCGAACCTGTGCTATCGCATTTAATCAAGCTACCCCTGGTATCCGGATAGATCCAATTTCCGGCCAGATAGATGAATCCAAGGTCATCTACAGCGATCCCGCGGCCATCGAACCCTGGAAACGCGAACCAGTCCTTCACGACGCCTAAACTGTCCGTGCGCAGGCAGAATTGCTCCTTCGGCGGCTCATGCAGACCCGTAAAGAGCAGGTCCCCGTTGGCCGCTTGGACACATCGTCGCAGGAGGAGAACCGTATCGGCCATAACGAACCGACTGAAGATCGTGTCGCCGTTCGTATCCCACTGTACCACAAAGGCGGAATCATATCGAGGTGAGTTCTGAACGAGGGTAACACCTCCATAATAGGTGACCGCGTTCTGGCCACGTGTAATTGGATCCAAGAAAGCGAACCTCCCATTGAAGCCATAGTCGAACTCCTGTTCCTCCATCAGTGACCCTTCATGGTTGAATTGTGAAGTGAATGGCGAGAAGTTGCTCCCTGACCAACCCCGCTGACCTGAGAAGACCATATACCCGCTCGGCACTTCCTCAACCGCAACACCGATCGCAGGTCCCTCGACCACTCTTTGATGCACCTTATTGATCGAAGGGAGTTCCTGAGCGAGCAGTTGCTCGCTCAGGAACATCACCATAACCGTGCTGATGAAGATCAGGCGCATCATCAGTGCACTACGTTGATCCGCACCGTCTGTTGAAGACCGAGAACACGCAGATCATACAAGCCGCTCGGCAGCGCCTTCACCGCAAGCTCGTGCAAGCCGTTCATATCCACCCGTCCGCGATGCACCGTGCGGCCTGTGGCATCGAACAGCACATACGGTGTGCCGCTCGAAACCCCTGGTAGCACCACCATCACGTGGTCGCTCGCAGGGACATGCTCCCTCAGGCTCTCCGCTCCGTGGTGCGCGTTCATGTTCGCTCGGGACCCTGAGGTTTCAATGCTGCACCACCACCTTCCCCCCCGCCAGCCACCGCTTGCCATCCCGCAAATGCAGGTAGTAGGTGCTGCTTGGGAGGGCGCTCACATCGATGGCTGCCTTCAGGTCTCGACTCCGCTCGACCTGACAGTCCTCCTGGAAGATCACCCTGCTCAATGCATCCATCACGTACACCTGCACCGTCCCTTCCACCGCTCCACCTTCCGGTAGTTCCAGCAACACGTTCACCAGATCACTTGCCGGGTTGGGGCTGATGTGCAAATGCTCCTGCAGGCCGAGCACGAACTCCTGCACACCCACCTCCTGGCAGCCAGGCACCAAACACCCCAAGCTGTCCAACTTCACCAGCCAGATGTTCTGTGGCGCTTGTTGCTCATCATTCCAGGCCTCACCTGTCAGTACCATTCCGCCATCGGAAGTAGGTTCAATATCATTGAACACATGACGCCTGACCGAACCGGCCGTGTCATAATAAGTGTACTGCCTATCCCAAAGCACGTCACCAGACCATGTATAGGATCGGATGAATCCGAATCCACCTTCATCCAAGTTCAAGTAAGATCCACATGCCACCACTTGATCATCACCTCGCATATACCCATCGATGAAGGATGTGCCGGAGGACCCCATGCTTGTTGTGCGCGCAGTATCCTGCCACATCAGTGTGCCGTCGGAGGAATAGCACAATGCATGCGCGTAATACACTTCCGGTAACGGGAACTGTTGCTGAATAAAGGCACCCAACACAAGTGCTCGACCAACTCCTGTTACAACCGAATAGTACCAACCGACGGTAGGAACACCCAATGGCTGCAACTGAAACCAATGGACAGCGCCCGTGCTGTCGCACTTGATCAGACTACCGCGTGGGTTCGGCGTGATCCAATTCCCGGCCAGATAAATGAACCCGGCATCATCCAACGATATACCGCGGCCATCAAACCCGGGGAACGCGAACCAGTCCTTCACGACCCCCAGACTGTCCGTGCGCAGGCAGAATTGCTCCTTCGGCGGCTCATGCAGCCCTGTGAAGAGCAGGTCACCATTGCCCGCTTGAACGCATCGGCGTATCACCAAAATACTGTCCGCCATCAGGAAGCGTGTGAACATGGTATCACCGGTGGAGCTGTATCTGATGTAGAATGCTGAGTCGTAGCGGACCGAAGTACTTGTGCTGAACGCCATTGTCACTCCTTCATGATAGCCGCCATGAACCCGTGCAGTTGCCACGGGATCAACTACGCCCGGTTGGGCATTCCAACCGAACGCTACTTCCATTTCGGCCTCGAACATCCCATTCAATTGCACCCTTGAGCAGAAAGGGGAAAAGTTACTTCCGGTGTACCCTCGCTGGATCGACCAGAGCAAGTAACCATTCAGACCTTGCCTAACAGAAACGCCAACAGCAGGTCCTTGAACCATGCTCTGGTGCACCGTGTTAAGTGGCGGTAGTTCCTGAGCGAGCAGACACTCGCTCAGGAACATCACCACAACCGTGCTGATGATGATCAGGCGCATCATCAGTGCACTACGTTGATCCGCACCGTCTGTTGAAGACCGAGAACACGCAGATCATACAGGCCGTTCGGCAGCGCCTTCACCGCAAGCTCGTGCAAGCCGTTCATATCCACCCGTCCACGATGCACTGTACGGCCTGTTGCATCGAACAGAACGTACGGTGTGCCGCTCGCAACCCCCGGTAGCACCACCATTACCTGGTCGCTCGCAGGATTGGGATAGGCCGCCACAACCGTGTTCTGGTCGCTCATCTGCGTAAGCTGCTCAAATTCCAAGCGCTGGCGCAAGAGCCTGGGCAGTTCAACCGGAGGCACGAAATCCGTTCGGTCCGTGCTCCACAGCACGCCACTGGCCAGGGGAGCACCCATCCGACCTTCCACCTGTACGGCGGCCAACTGCTGTGCGAACGCCAGGCCCAAGGTATCCCACGCACCCGCGCATTCCAGCCCTGCCAGCCGCAGGCCGTTGTAAACGCCCACACCGTTCACCTTGGCCAGCGGGCCTTGCAACATGGTGAGCATGGCGCCCCAATCACCTTCAGTGAAGAGCCCGTTCATGCGGCCGTAGCCGAATGCAGGGTCGGGGTCGTTGAGCACCTTGGCCCGCAGTGAATCCATGCCGGTGGCGAGCAAGCTATCCGTACCGTAGTACCACCCCAGCCCAGCGAGGAGGGTGGCCCGCTGCCCGTGCAAGCGGCCCATCTCCTCCTCCAACAGCTGCTTGGCGCTGGGCCCCTGCCCTTGTTGCGCCTGCTCCACGATGCCCAGGTAGAAGGGGCTCAGGCCGCTTTCCACGCGAACCACCTCCATCACGCCCCGATTGAGCGGACTGTTCTGCACCAAGACCTGCGTTAAATGCCAAGAGTCCAAGGGCTCAAAACGCTTGATCGTCTCCAGCAGCACCAGATCGCTTACCGGGCTGCTTGCCAGCAGCAGGTTCCGCAGTGCGCTGCTCGTCCAGGGCGCGTTCTGCTCCGTGATGGCCGCCAGTATGGTCGGTTCATCCTGGGCGCCCACCAGCCCATCGTAGATGGTCTTGGTCGCCACCCAGCCCACCGTGGCCTCATCCAGGTCCACCTCCAACTCATTGATACCACCCGTCATGTCCAAGATCCCGTCGCCGCAGCTCGTCGGCTTGGCGAACGTTCCACTGAACAGCACCTGCTGATCATCAAAGTTCGGGCTCGCGCATAGCGGATCAATGATCGCCACGGGCTGTTCGTGGTGGTAGTAGGTAACGGTCATGCCTGGCAGCCAGCCGGGCACCACGTTCCATTGGGGATCCAACCACCAGTCGTACTCGGTATCGCAATTGGCTTGGTCGAAGTAGCGGTTGCCCGCAGGTCCGGTTATTGGGTTGTCCTGACTCCCTTGGCGGGGTCTGATCAGGCTGCCCTCCACGACAGCATGGTCAAACTGGTTGTTGGTGTAGTCACCACAGAGCAGCTGCAAGCCTTGCGCATCGTTGTTCGCCTGTGCGCCCCGGTTGACCCATTGCACCAGGTTCCCTACGGTCAGGTCCTTGAACTCGTTGTCGTAGATGCGGTTGTCCACGTAGAGCCAGTCGTTGTCGTTCTGGCCCGCAAGGCTGGCGTTGAGCCCCAGGTGGAAGATGCCCACGCTGTTCTCATCCAAGCCCGGTGCGGCGTCCTGCCCTTGGAAGAGGTTGCGCTCCACGGTCATCAACTGGGTTTGCCACAGCAGCATGCCAACCCTTGGTGTGGCACCGGTGCCTTGGTCCGGCACGGTGAAGGTATTGAAGGTGTACTGGCCGAACAAGCCCCCGTAGTCCGCAAGGGCGGTCGCATTGCCCGAGAAGTGCATCTTCTTCACCGTTACAGGGGTCAGGAAGTTCAGCACACTGAGCGCACCCAGGTTCCAGCCGCGCACAAAGCTGTTCGCCGGGTTGTCATCCCCCACCACGTTGGTCTGCGCATTGGCCATGAGCAGGCCGTTGCCCTGCGCTCCCTCGGTGAAAAGCTGTGGCGCATCGTTGGCGAACCCGCAGTTGGTCACGTCCACGCCGTTGGTGTTGCGCAGGATCAGCTGCCAGCGCGGGGTGCCGCCAGGCCAGCCGCCATCAATGGTGAACCGCGTATTGGTGAAACGAGAGCGATTGTTCTCCACCCCGTTCTCCACATTGGCGTGGTAATCCGTGATCCGAGCGCCGCGAAGGCAGTTCCGGAAATGGGCACCCGTGCATTGGACTATCCCTCCGTACCCGCCAACATCAAATCCACCCACGATCTCCCGTGCGGCGACCACACCCAGTTCTGCGTTCACCACGGCCGTGTTCACCAACAGCAGATAACCTTGATCACCATGCACCACCGGCAGCTGGTCCTGCGAGGTTGTGCCCTCCACGCGTATGCCCTTCCACCGCGCACCTTCGCAGTTGGCGGATGTCAGCGTGCAGTTCGTGAAGCGGGCATATCCTCCGGGTCTCACAACGATCCGTGCATCCGGCCCAAAACGGAGCGTCATGTTCTGTACCACCAGGCTTGCACCGGGCAGGACCACCAGATCCTGCTGGAACTCGCCCTCTGCGGGGTCACCTGGTAGGCCGTTATCACCTGGCGACCAGTAGTTGCTCGTCCCGCTCACTTCCAGATCGCCCTGCGGTGCATCGATCAACGCCGTGTAAGCGCAGCAGCGCCCCGGTTGCGGTGTGGACAATGGATCGTTGATCATCTGGCCGTTCAACAGCCTGGGCGGGTTGGTGCCGCTCCAGTCGTTCACGGACAACGGCACCACGTTGAGCGGCTGTGTGAACGGAACGGATGATTGCCAGGTCCACGTGGAAGGGTCCAGTGCGTTCGGCACGTTCAATGCCGAAAGCCCGTTGGCATGCGCATACAGCAACGTACTTGGCGATCCACCAGCGGATGGCACGTTCGGCTCAATGTGGGTGTACACCCTATCCTCAGCACCCGTGATGCCCAAGTTGGTGTAGCCCTCGAGGTCGGTCCACGTGCCGCCGACAAGATCGAGGACCCCAAGATGGACACCTGCACCCGTCCGCGTATAGAAGAGCCTGAACGACTGCTGGTCGAAGGCGCATCCATAGACGTACTGGTTCTGTTGTGCCTCCACGTCCAGACTGTACCCGGTGTTGGCAGCGATGTCGCCCGTATTGGCCGCCAATCGAAGCACGATCAACGGATACTGCACGGACGGTATCGCGTTCGGCACCTCCCATGAGCCATCCTGGGTCGCGGCGAAGTAGCACTCTCCCGAGAACCGACTGTAGCCGAATTGGCTTTGGTGTGCCCAGTGGTCCGCACCGGGTGAATTCGTACCGACATCAAGCGTCCAGTGCTCCCAGATCCCGTCCGCCTTCACGTAGTACTGTGTGATCCTGTCCGCGTGGGTCACATGCAGTAGCCAGGAACCGATATGGTCCCCACTGATCCATCGGGGATCGATGGCTGCCAGCTCGATCCAACCGCCTTTCTGGCCTTGTACCGTAGCAGGCAACTCTATCAAGTACTCACTGATGTTTCCCAAGACCACGTCCGGATCGTTGAAGAAGTTCCAGAACTGGCCATAGTCGGGATCATCCAGGTCGCTGACCAGGTTCACCATGCGGCCGCGACGGCCCTGGACGTATCGGTTCGGAGCGTTCATGTCGAGCAGACCAACGACCACCTTGGCCTGTGAGGCAACGATCGAGGGGCGGGTCGTCACGATATAATAGAGACCACAGCGGGCCCCGCCATCCCCAGTTGGCACCGGAAGCGCCAGCACCTTTGTACATCCCCGCGGCACACACTCCTGGCATTCGCTCACGAGTTCATTGTCCGCGATGAGCGCGCCATCTCCATCATAGATGGTGCCATCCACGATGAAGAACAACAGATCGCCGTTGTCGTCCAACCGCGCAAGCTGCGTGCGCTGCGCGATGGCGCCTTGATAGCCCCCAGGGAACTGGGGCAGGTCCGTCAACTCGTACGCTCCTTGGGGGTCGGTGAAGGAGACCCATTGATCCCCCATGACCCACGCCTCGGTCTGCCCCTTCGCTTCCTGTCTAAGCCACGAACCCGGACCTTCCGGGGGGGGGGGCACATACGGCGACCGTGATCGCCACACGGATGAGAAAACGCTTGTCCATGACGGCATTGGATTAACCCGGCACAACGGTGTCAGGACAAGCTAAGCTATCCGAATTCGCATACGGAAATGTTAAGCAGGAACGAGACCGCAGGTCCGGTCATGCCACGTAAATGCAAAAGATCACAGGTCCGACCGCCCTTCGTTACCGGCGAAGCTTGCACAGCAACCTATGCTCATGCGTATCTGAAGAACCGCAAAGAAGCCAGGTTGGTCGTTTCATGTGCTCGTGCGCCGCCATGACCACACCTGTGCAAACTACGCACCCTCAGATCACCCCCAGCTCCCGCCCCACCTTGCCGAAGGCGGCCAGGGCCTGGTCGATGTGGGCATCGGAATGCGCTGCACTGAGCTGCACGCGTATGCGCGCCGTGTCCTTGGGCACCACCGGGTAGAAGAAGCCGATGACGTAGATGCCTTCCTCCAACAGCCTGTCGGCCATCACCTGGCTGAGCTTCGCGTCGCCGAGCATCACCGGTACGATCGCGCTGCGATCGCCGCGCGTTTTGAAGCCGAGCGCCTCGATGCCGGTCTTGAAGCGGGCCACGTTCGCCTCCAGCTTGTCGCGCAGGGCGGTGCTCTTGGTCAACAGGTCCAGCACGGCGATGCTGGCGCCCACGATGGCCGGAGCCAACGAGTTGCTGAAGAGGTACGGGCGCGAACGCTGCCGCAGCATCTCGATGATCTCCTTGCGGCCCGTGGTGTAGCCGCCCATGGCACCACCCAGCGCCTTGCCCAAGGTGCCCGTGATGATGTCCACCCGGCCCGTCACGCCGCAGGCCTCCACACTGCCGCGACCCGTGCGACCAATGAACCCGGCCGCATGGCACTCATCCACCATCACCAGCGCTTCGTACTTGTCCGCGAGGTCGCATACACCCTTCAGGTCGGCCACGATGCCGTCCATGCTGAACACCCCGTCGGTGACGATGATGATGTGGCGGGCGCCATCCTTGCGCGCCGTCTTCAACTGTTGCTCCAGGTCCGCCATGTCGTTGTTCGCATAGCGGTAGCGCATGGCCTTGCACAAGCGCACCCCGTCGATGATGCTCGCGTGGTTCAGCGAGTCGCTCACGATGGCATCGGTCTCACCGAACAAGGGCTCGAACACACCACCGTTCGCATCGAAGCACGCGGCGTACAAGATCGTGTCCTCCGTGCCGTGGAACTCCGCCAGCTTGCGCTCCAGCTCCTTGTGGATGTCCTGCGTTCCGCAGATGAACCGCACGCTGCTCATGCCGAAGCCATGGGTGTCCAAGGTCCGGTGCGCGGCGGCGATCACCTCGGGATGGGAGCTCAGTCCCAGATAGTTGTTGGCGCAGAAGTTCAGGACCTGCTTCCCGTTCACCGTGATCTCCGCGCCCTGCTCGCTGGTGATGATGCGCTCGCGCTTGAAGAGGCCGGCGTCGCGGATCGCATCGAGTTCCTGCTGGATGTGCTGAAGGAAGGGCGTGGTGGTGGTCGTGCTCATCGGTCGGTGGGATGGGACCGCGAACCTACCAAGATGGAGGCGTTCCCCCTACGGCAACTGCTCCACACGCGTGTTCGTCGGCACGGTGCTGCCCACGTTCACCAGGATGGGATCGCGATCGTTGCCGGCGCCCACATACTTCACCGCGCCGTCCAGGGTCACATCCTCCACGAAGTAGCCGGAGACCACGTTGGTAGGCACGGTGCTGCCCACGCGCACCAGGATCGGGTCGCGATCATTGCCAGCACCCACATACTTCAACAGGCCATCGCGTACCACATTGCCCGCCCACAGCACATTCACCCCACCGACCTGTTTGGTGGCCTGCGTGCCGTAGAGCCCGCTGGCGGGGCTGGTGAAGTCGAACGCCGTGGTGCCCGTTGACAAGGCGAGCGGTGCGGCCGTCATGGCGCCCAAGTGATTGCGGTGGCGCACCGCCACATGGTAGCTGCCGGCAGGCGCCAGCAAGGCAACGGGCGAGAAGCCGTCCTCGGCCACCACATCGCCATCGCGTTGCACCAGCGCGGGCCGTGTGGCCACCACCGTGGCGGGCGAGGCGCTGTTGCGCAGTTCCACCTGCACCCAATCCACGATCGCATTGTCGCCGGTGGTGGCGGTTGTGCCCGCTTGCAGCAACTCCCCTCCCCCGTCCGCCGCCTGGGTGAAGCCCAGGGTCGTGTAGGGTTCGGTGCCCGGCAACAGGCCGGCCACGCGCAGCTCGTCGCGCATGCGGCCCGTTGCATTGTCATACGGCCCCTCCAGCATCACCTTCAACGCGAGCCGCATGCCGCTGTTCGTCACGCTGATGTTGTCCAGGTACAGGCGGTCGCCATAGTCGCACACACCCGTGAAGCGGATCACCACGCTGCGGCCATCGTAGGCGCTCAGGTCGATGTCGTGCAGCTCCCACTGATCGGCGGCCGTCGGCGCCCAAGGGCTTGTTCCGGTGGTGGTGGTGCCCAAGGCCAGCGCCTCCTCGTAGTAGATCGTGGTCCAGCTCGCCCCGCAGTCAGCGCTGATCTCCACGCGCAGCCCGTCCGTGTAGCTGGCACCGTAAGGCTTGTAGGCATGGTGGAACTTCAGGCGCGTCCCCGCACTGCCGCCCAGGCTGATCACCGGCGTCACCAGGCGGTCCACCTGCCCCGGCGCGTTGTAGTAGTAGTAATCGATGCGCCAGGCGCGCGTGGCGGCACCGTCCGCACCGGTCACGGATACGTTCGTCCAGGTGGAGGAGGCGTCCGGATTGTCGAGCGCCCAGCCGTTCGGCAACACGGCCTGGTTCTCGGCGTTCTCGCTCACCGGCGTGGCGGCGTTGCTGTTAGCGAAGGTGATGAAGGCGGGGATGGTGCGCGTGCTGGTCCCGTTCGCGTCGGTCACGGTGAGCGTCACATCGTACACGCCGGGCGCGCTGTAGGTGACCAGCGGGCTTCGCTGGTGGCGGTGGATGGGCTTCCGCCGGGGAAGCTCCAGCTCCAGGTGGCCCCCGTTCCGCTCAGGGCGCTGTTGTCCCAGAACTGCACGGATGGTGCCAGGCAGGTCACCGTGCGCTTGTCCACGCTGAAGTTGGCCACCGGTGGCGCGGGCGCCTCCAGCGCGCTCTCCCACACGCTCCTGTCCGTGCCGTTGCGGATCTTGCCTTCGCGGTAGTTGATCAGCATCCGGGTGCTCTGCACCTTGGCCGGCAGGCCGGCGTTCCACAGGTTCCACGTGCCGGTGGCATCGCTGCGGTAGTACACCGCGCGCCGTGTGCCGATGTACAAGCCACCAGCACTACCCAGCTGATGGACGATGTTCGTGGGCCATTCGCCGTTCAGGTTGGCGTCGGTGATGTTCGTCCATGTAGTCCCACCGTTGGTACTTCGGTACACCACATAGCCGTTCAGGTTGGGCGAGTTGCCGTACTGGCTCGTGCGCAGCAGCCAGATGGTCTGCGGGTCCGTTGCGCTCACGGCGATGTCGTAGGGTACCCAGGTGTTGCCGTTCAACTGTGCGCTTGTGGGCGTGATGTTGGTCCAGATCACCCCGCCGTCCGTGCTGCGCCACACCTTCTTCACGCCCCACCAGTCCGGATAGGTGCACACGTACAGCGTGTTCGGGTCGCTGAACGCCACCTCGATACTGGTGACCTGCTCACCGAACTCACGCACCAGCGAGAACGAAGCGCCGTTGTCATCGGTGCGCCAGAGCGCCGTGCCGTTGCCGAGGAACGCGGTGTTCACCAGGTTGGGGTGCCAGGCCAGTTCGCTGCTTTCGCCGGTGATGTAACTGCCATTGGGTTGCTTGCTCCAGGAGCTGTTGCCATTGGCCACCAGGCGGTCGCCGCTGAGGGTCTTATACCCGTAATCGCTGAGCGCGCGCCGGTCGTACTGCGGATGAACGAAGCCCCGCACGCCATCACCACCGTCGGTGCACACCCAGCCGTTGGCGTATACGTTGTTGTCCTTCAGCATGGTGCCGTTGTGGTAGGCACCGCCCAGCATCACCTGGCTGCCCGTCCAGCCGCCCGCACCAAAGCCCCAGAAGTCCGTGCCGGCGATGCCGAACATCCGCCGGTTGAAGGTGGCGCCCGCATCGTTGCTGTAGAAGATGCCGCCGTCGCAGGCCAGCCAGATCTCATTGCCATAATACCGGATATCGTGGATATCGGCATGCACGTAATCCACCTTGCTGCTGTGGCTCCACTTGGCCGGGCAGGTGAAGGTGACCCCACCGTCGATGCTCACCCATCGGTTCACGCCGCAGGCCATCAACTTGTTCGCGTTCGCCGGATCGGCGGCCAGCGCCAGGTCATAGTAGTACTGCCCGCCGTCATCCTGCCCGCCATCGTCCCAGCCCATCAGGTTGAAGTTGGTGGGCGAGGGTACACCACCCGGACCCGTGCCGCAGCACTGAAAGGTCCAACTGGCACCGCTGTCCACGCTCTTGTAGATGCCGTACAAGCCGCTGCCACCATCCGCAGCGCCGGTGCAAAGCGCATACACGATGTTCGGGTCGGCCGCGGTCACGGCGATCTCCGTGCGTTCCTGTTCATCGGGGCTCACCGGCACCGGCCAGCCGGTGGCCATCTGCGTGAAGCTGGTGCCATTGTCCGTGCTCCGCCAGAACTGCGTGAGGTTGCCCGTCTGCTTCACCGCGTACACCGTGGCCGGCGCACCGGGCTTGAACTCGATCTCCTGCCAGATGCCGCTCTGGACCAGCGTGAAGGTGGTGCCACCATTGTCGCTCCGGTAAAGCCCTTTGTCGCTGCACACGAAGAGCTTCTGGTTGTTCGTCGGGTGCAGGACGATGTCCCGGATGGAATGGGTGAGCGCATTGAAGGTTGCATCGCCGGCGATGGCCCAACTGGTTCCGCCGTCCGTGCTCTTGTACAGTCTTCCTTCGGCGCCGAACCACACGATGTTCGCGTCCACGGGATCGATCTCCATGCTGAGCACCTCGCCCACCAGCATGCTCTTGGTGACGTTCGTCCAGTTGAGGCCCTTGTCGGTGCTCTTCCACACCCCGGCATTGGCGGTGCCCGCGTAGCAGATGTTGCCGTTGCCGGCCGCCTGCTCCACCGTGTACACATGCGCAGCGCCTGCGGCATAGCTCTTCACGGCGGAACCATGGTCCCAATCGAAGGGTCCGATACAGCTCCAGTTGGCCGCGCGTGAGGCGGCGAGTTCCGCGGTGGCGTTCAGGTACTGATGGAGGTCAAGCGCATAGGTCGCCCGTTGCGTGGGATCCTTCGGCACCTGCGCATGCCCCAGTTCGCGTTTCCAGCGCTTGAAATACTGGGTGTGCGTGTTCTTCACGAAGGGATGCGTGGCGTAGTACGCATCGTACGCCGCCTGCACCGCCCCCGGGTCCGGGTCCGCGCTGTACATCAGTCGTACCCAGTCCGGCAGCTTGCTTTGGGCCGCAGTGTGCGGCGTGAGCGTGGACTGGCCGTGGGCGGCTGTAAGGATGACCGATACGAGCAGGGTCGTGAAGAAGCGCGTCATGTGCAGTGATCACAGCGAAGATGGCATGTCCGCATCGGTCCTGAACGACCGAAGACACCCGACCCGATGGATCCCGCCGCTGGATGCGCCGGTTCCGACCAGCGCTAAGAACAGCCCCCTTGCTTCATGCCCCCTTCCAGGGCCTTGCTCCTTGATACCTGCGACTTGATCCTTTTGTCTTGAGACTTGTGCCTTGAGACTTGGATCCTGCCTACCCTTTGTCCACCACCTTCGGCACCTTGAAGTAGTCGCTGTCCTTCACGGGTGCGTTCATCAGGGCCTCCTGCTTGGTGAGCCCGGGCCGGGCCACGTCCTCGCGCAGCACGTCCACCTCCTCGCTCAGGTGGATCAACGGCTCCACGCCCTTCGTATCCACTGCGTTCAGCTTCTCCACGAAGTCGATCACACGTTGCATGTCGCCCAGCAGTCGTGCGCGCACGGCCGGGTCGCTCACGTCCAGGCGGGCGAGCTCCGCGATGCGGTCCAGGTTGGCCTCGTCGATCTTCATGGTGTGCAAAGGAACGGAGAAGCGCTCAGAGCACCAGCGGTGGGCGGCCGTCCTTTGGCGCGTACTTCACCAACGGCCCTTCGATGGCATCATACACCCGGCGGCGCAGCCCGTCCAGGTCGGCCTCGGTCATGCCCCTGGTGTCAATGTAGGGGTGCCGCACGGCGTGCGCGAAGCCGGGATGCCCGCGACTGAGCAGGTCCGCCGGATCCCCGAAGAGCTTCCAATGGTCCAGGAAGGTGATGGGCACGATGGGCACCTGCTTCTCGATGGCCAGTTTGAAGGCACCGTCCTTGAAGTGCTTCATGCGCGGCACCGTGTGGGGGATGGTGCCCTCCGGGAACAGGGCCACACATGTACCCCTGTCAATGGCGCGTGCGGCGCGGATGAGCGCCTTGGCCGCCTCCGTCCTGCTGCCCCGGTTCACGGCGATGTTCATCCGCTTGAAGAACATGCCCACCAAAGGCCAGCGCAGCAGCTCGTACTTGCCCATGAACAGGAAGAAGTCCAGTCCCAAGCTGTACATGTGCACGATGTCCAGGTAGCTGCCGTGGTTGGCGCAGATCACGTAGGGCGGCTTGGGCAGCGGCGCCATGGCCACGCGTTTCACCGGCACCAGCAGCAGGGGGTTCAATACCCGGTTCCACACATTCATCAGGCGGAAGGCCACCGGGTAGGTGCTTTCCTTGCGCAACAGGAACTGGAACGGCAGGTACAACAGGATCAGCGTACCGAAGAAGATGAGCCCGAACCAGAGCTTGTAGGCGAAGCGCAGCGGAAAGAGGGTCCACTTGAGCAGCGCCGAACGCATGGCATCGCCCTCACACACCAACGGCTGGGCGTGATGCTCGTGCGGGTGCGGCGTGGTCATGGTGGAATGCAGGGCCGCGAATGTAGAATGCGGCCGCTGGCCCCTGGCCTTGGGCTGCTGGCCGTGCAACGTGCTTGCGCGGCCAGCAGCCAGCGGCTACTGGCTAGTAGCTACCGCCGCATTCTACCTTGGCCGACCTTTCCACGCACATGGCCCGTATCCTCACCGGCATCCAGAGCACCGGCACGCCCCACTTGGGCAACGTGCTCGGCGCCATCCGCCCCGCCATCCACGCCAGCCGCCAACCCGGCAACGACAGCTTCCTGTTCATCGCCGACCTGCATTCGCTCACCCAGATCAAGGAGGCCGCCGTGCTGCGCCACAACACGTACAGCGTGGCGGCCGCCTGGCTCGCCTGCGGGCTGGATCCCGAGCGCACCGTGTTCTACCGCCAGAGCGATGTGCCCGAGGTCACCGAGCTCACCTGGTACCTCAATTGCTTCTTCCCCTACTCGCGCCTGGCCCTGGCCCACAGCTTCAAGGACAAGGCCGACCGGCTGGAGGACGTGAACGGCGGGCTTTTTACCTACCCCATGCTCATGGCGGCGGACATCCTGCTGTACGATGCGGAGGTGGTGCCCGTGGGCAAGGACCAGAAGCAGCACCTCGAGTTCACGCGCGATGTGGCCGAGCGCTTCAACCACCAGATGGGCGAAACCTTCGTGCTGCCCGAGGCGCGCATCGACGAGCAGGTGATGATCGTGCCCGGCACCGATGGCGAGAAGATGAGCAAGAGCCGCAACAACCTCGTGCGGATCTTCGCGCCGGAGAAGGAGCTGAAGCAGGAGGTGATGGGCATCGTCACCGACAGCGCGCCGTTGGAGGCCCCGAAGGACCCGGAGACCAACAACGTGTACCGCCTCTTCAAGCTGGTGGCCCCGGCCGAGGCGGCGGCCGACATGGCCGCGAAGTTCCGCGCCGGCGGCTATGGCTACGGCCACGCCAAGAAGGAACTGCTCGCCGCCCTGCTCGATGGCTTCCGCAGCGAACGCGCGGACTACGACCGGCTGATGAACGACAAGGCCGAGCTGGACCGCCAGCTGCACATCGGTGCGGAGAAGGCGCGCAACGTGGCGGCTGTTACCCTGAAACGGGTACGCGAAAGGGCCGGGTACGGACCGATGGGGTGATCAGAACTTCGCGCAGGGCATCCCAGCGGAAACCTCCCCCAACCCCTCCTTTGCGTAGGCCAGCAAGCGATCGCTGGCCAAGGAGGGGAGATGATCTTCTTGGCGCGCACCCAGGCACGCTGTGTCCCCTCCTGCGCGTGCGCACACGCGCCGCGCCTGCAAAGGAGGGGCAGGGGTGGTTTCAATTCAAGCCGGCCGTGCCACCTTGTGCTCTCCGCTCCGTGGTGCGCGTTCATGCTCGCTCGGGACCCTGAGGTTTCAATGCTGCACCACCACCTTCCCCCCCGCCAGCCATCGCTTGCCATCGCGCAAGTGCAGGTAGTAGGTGCCCGCCGGTAGTGTGCTCACATCCAAGGTGGCGCGCAGTTGGTTGTAGTTCTGCTGCACCTTCTCCGCCAAGACAATTCTCCCGCTCGCGTTCAAGAGCTGCACCTGGGCTTGGCCCTGCACCGCTCCGCCTTCCGGTAGTTCCAGCAACACGTTCACCAGATCACTTGCGGGGTTGGGACTGATGTGCAAATGGTCCTGCAGGTCGATCACGTACTCCTCCACCCCGACGTTCTGGCAACCCGGCACCACGCAACCGAAACTGTCCGTCTTGATCACGAAGATGGTCTCCAAGCCGGGGGTGGGATCGCCAACGCTCTGGCTCGCTGCCCCGGTGAGCACAAAGCCGCCATCACTGGTGGGCTCCACATCGTAGGCCAAATGATCGACAGCATGCTCGAACGGCCTGAACCGACGTGCCCACAAACTATCACCTTCCGAGCTGTACTTCGCCAACTGCGCCCACCAGGAAACGGCGCCTCCGGTAATGATACTCTGATCCGGAAGTACCTCCAGATCGAAGGCGATCGCTGCACTACCGTAGCTCGTATGGGTCTGCCAAACAATGCTCCCGGCAGAATTCCATTTTGTGAGCATGTGCTGGGACCAATACCACGGCCATGATTGCTCAGCGTATGATGAGAAGGTCACGATACCGCCATCGCTGGCAACCCGCACAGCTCCCCAACTTCCGGTCTCATTACCAAAGTGCTTCCGCCATAGCTCATTCCCTGCACTGTCGGTCCGGATCAAGAAGCCCAGGTTCACCAAGTTGGCCGGCAAGCGGTAGCCCGCCAGTACATAGCCGCCATCCGGGTATTGAGCTACACTGACAGCCTCGTATGACTGGTCCGGGTGGCCGTACTCCTGCTGCCATTCGATGGCGCCAGCGCTGTCAAGCTTCACAAGCCAGGCCCGTGCGTAAGCATCCGGCGGGTCCACAAAGCCGCAGAACACATAACCGCCATCCACAGTGGCACGTAGCTGACGGGTGCCAATGATCATGGAGTCCGCAGGATCAAGCTCAAGTACTTGGTGTGCTTGCTCCTCTTCGCCTGATTCATTGAACCTCCGCAGCTCAAGAATGGATGAATACCAGTCGAAACGTTGTACCAAGGTGATGTACTCCGAGTCCAACCTGCAAATGGGATCAAAAAGACCAAAGTTAGAATGGTAAGCATCATTGGTCCCCAACTCAATTCGCGACTGGTAGGTGCCTGTTGCATCCAACTTGTAGATCGTACAACGGTTGCGCCCGGTACCATCATCGCTGTTCTGATGTCCAAAGACCAAGAATCCTCCAGGCACCTCCTCGACCGATCGACCACTACCTCCATAGCCCTGCTGCACCGCATCCATACTCACCATGAAGGTGTTCTGGCATGGAGCACTGGTGCTCCATGCCAGAACAACACATCCAATGATCAACGCACGCTTCATCGTACCACGGCACATTTGACCTCGCCGATCACGTTGCCCTCGTTCGTTCTCATGCGGGCCATGTAGAGCCCAGACGCCCAAGTGCGAACATCCAGCTCCATGAAGCTGGGATGACCTGACGTGGAAGCCTTGTATTCCCGCAGGGTCTCCGCTCCGGGGTGTGCGTTCATGTTCGCTCGGGACCTTGAGGTTTCAACGCTGCACCACCACCTTCCCCCCCGCCAGCCACCGCTTTCCATCCCGCAGGTGCAGGTAGTAGGTGCCGCTTGGGAGGGCGCTCACATCCAAGGTGGTGCGCAGTTGGTTGAAGTTCTGTTGCACCTTCTCCTCCAAGACCATGCTCCCGCTCGCGTCCACGAGCTGCACCTGGGCTTGGCCATGCACCACTCCACCTTCCGGGAGTTCCAGCAACACGTTCACCAGATCGCTCGCGGGGTTGGGACTGATGTGCAAATGCTCCTGCAGATCGATCACGTACTCTTCCACCCCCACGTTCTGGCAACCCGGCACCACGCAACCGAAACTGTCCGTCTTGATCACGAAGATGGTCTGTAACCCGGGGTGTGGATCACCTGCGGCCTGTGAAGCCTCGCCTGTAAGCAGGAAGCCGCCATCGCTAGCCAGCTCCACATCATAAGCGCTGTGGCCGCCCAGGTTGTCGAACACCCGTAAGAACCGGCACCAAAGGCTGTCACCTGCCGCACTGTACTTGGTCAGTCCGATCACCGTGGAGAAAGTGCCAACGCCGATGATCGACTGGTCCGGCAGCACTTCCAGGTCGTACGCGGTCACATTGGAATAGTAGTTCGATCGTGTTTGCCAGACGATCTGACCTTCTGCGTTCCACTTCGTGAGCAGATGCTGCCGCCAACCAAATGGCCAGCCGGACTCACCGTATGATGAGAAGGTGAGAATGCAACTATCAGCAGTTATGCGCACCGCACCCCAACCACCGCCATCGTTGCCGAAAAACCGCCGCCAGAGCTCATTCCCTTCACTGTCCGTGCGGATCACCCACCCCAGGTTCGTCAGGTTCGCCGGCAAGCGGTAACCGGCCAGTACATAGCCGCCATCCAGGTAGGGCGCCACGCTGATGGCGTCAAAGGTCTGTCCTCCTGCACCATACGTGTGCTGCCATTGGACGGTCCCATCCGCACTCACTTTCACCAACAAGGCCTCAGCCGTGGCACCGGGCGCATCACTTGCGCCGCATAGCACATGGCCACCATCAACCGTAGCTCGCGTCTGACGGGCAACGAGTACGGTGGAGTCAGTCCCTGGGCTGAAGAGCACAGGTACGCTCTCCATCAGTTCACCCACACCATTGAAACGACTTAGCTCGATGGCGTACTCATATCCATACGTATGCGTTATTGCAGACACAAAGTCCCCATCCGTTGATCGCGCTACAGGATCGAAATTGCCAAAGCCCGATGAGGCGGGATCACCAGTACCGATCTCCACGCGGTCCAGAAAAGATCCATCCGGTCCGAGCTTGTACACAGCACTGCGCATCAGTTCAGTTCCATCGGAAGAACGTTGCCAAGCGAACACCAGCAGTCCACTATCGATCTCCATCACTGAACGGCCACTGGCATCGCGACCCGCCTGTACGCTGTCAAATTGCACAATGAACGTGTTCTGGCAGGGAGCCAGGGTGCTCCCCGCCAGAACGATCACGCTCACGCCTGCGCGTAGCAGCTTCATCGCACAATGGCGCATTTGGTCTCACCGATCACGGCACCCAACTGCAGCACGCGCGCCAGGTACAGGCCTTCGTTCCAGCCGCGTACGTCGAGCTCCGTGAAGGCTGTTCCGCTGCCCACCCGCTCGGTGTACACGCTACGGCCCGTCGCGTCCAACACCTCCAAGGTTGCACCCTCCAAGTCAGCCGGATAGGTGATCATCATTCGGTCCTTGGCCGGGTTCGGGTAGGCACCGACCACCGGAACGGACATGGCAGCGGTATCCCCACCCGCTTGCACCGCACTGCGGTAGGCGAAGGGTAACACACCATTGGGCAGGCTGTCCGTAGCCCCTAGGGCGTAGCGGATACCCCAGGCAGCGGCACGGCCGAGCGCCGTTCCGTTCCCGGCCTTGGAGGCCAACGCGGCGAGCTCCGATGGACCTGCCTGCGACCAATCGTAGCCCAAAGCACCGAGCATACTCCCCAGATCGAGCACCATGGCATAGCGTGGCTCTCCCACGAGAAGGCCAGCCAACTGCGCGGCTTCCGGGACCAGACCATGGGACAGTGCCAACTGATACGCCACAGCCCTCCCGGTTCCGAGGGTATCCGCGCTCAGCACGGTCAGCAACGTATCCAACTTGCCGGTATACGTGCTGTCATCCTCCAAGGCGTTCACCAGCAGGCGCTGCTCCAATTACTTTTCATCGGCCCGCAGGCGGAGTTCCTGCATCAGCGCCTCCCGGTAGCTGGGGTCATCCTCGTGCTCGCGGATCATGTTGATGAAGAAGGGCGAGAGCAGGTCGGCGTGAAGCAGTTCGGCCCAGATCTGGCCCGAAAGCCGGCTGTTGGCGATGAGCACCTGGGTGAGGTGCCATGGATCCATCGGCACTTCGCGGAGTATCGCGGTGATGATGGCCTCCTCGCTCAGCGGGCTGCGCGCCAAGAGGAAACTGCGCAGTTGGTGGCTGGGCCAAGCCGGGTCGGCCTTGATGGCTTCCAACACCTCGGTCTTGTCACCATCATCCAACTGTCCCGCCACAGCAGCGGCCGTGCTCCGCAGTTCGGCATACTTCGCCTGATACGCGGCCATGTGCACTGCAACAACGTGTGCCTGCGCATCGAGAACGCCACCGTTGCAATGCTGGGCAGCATCAAAAGGCAGCGCCCCATAAGCAGGTATCAAATCGTAATAGTGCCCCGTTGAGTAAAGGTCCGTGCCGTTCTCATCTTCCACGCACTCGGGACGGCAATCCGGGCTTTGCGCATTCTCGTAGAAGTGGTAGGTGACGTGGTACGGTTGGTAGTGGCTGTCGTACACCACCGGCTCGAAAGTGGTACTGCAATCCGTAGGGCCGGCGAAGACATTGCCAGCGGTCAGATCAGGATCAGCAAATCCCTGCTCGATCTTGATCGTACCATCCGGGGAGAGCAGGAACTGGTCGTAGACCTCCCCTTCATACAGACCACACAACCACTGGAGTCCGGTATTGATCGGCTGTGGGCCTTGGTCATTCAAGCCATGGTGTTTCCCCTCGGCCACGTTGCCGATCGTCAGGTCATGGAACTCGTTGTCGTAGATCCGGTTGTCGGCCACTTGTTCACCGTGGAACCAGATGCCAACGCTGCCCACCTCCTGCTCTTGGTCCCCATCAATATCCTCGAAGTAGTTCCGCTCCACCACGTAGCCCGCGCTCTGGTCGATGTACATGCCCATGCTCAGGTAATCATCCACCTGCTGCGCGCTGGTCATGGCCGTGAACTTGTTGTTCTTCACCTTGCTGAAGAAACAGTACATATCGTACACGCCCACCAAGTTACGGTCGAAGTGCATGCCGTCCACACTGTTGGCGAAGAGGGGGTCGTTGGCCACGTTCACTATGCCGGCATACAGCTGCCGGAAGTGGTTGTTGGCAAAGTCCCCAAAGCCCCTGCACCGGTACGAGGCCTGGAAGGAGAGGATGCCCACACCCCGGCTGTGCGGCGGCATCAGGAGCACGGAGAACCCGTTGGTGAAGGCGCAGCGCGTGATGCCCACGCCATCCACGTCGTACAGATGTACCTGGGCCTTGGGCAGGTTATCGTTCAGGTCCGGCCAGCCCAAGGTGACCTCGAAGCGCGTGTTCTGGAAAGAGCACTTGTTGGGTAATGGCGTATTGCCCACGATGCGGTGGTACTGCATCACGCGTGCTCCCACGATGCAATCGCGGATGCGCGAATCGTAGCACTTGAAGAAGCCGCCGCCATGGTCCGCATCACCTTCGCGACCGCACCAGATGCCCACGTGCGCTTCCTCCACCAGGCAGTCATCCAACCAGAGCTGCCCTTGCACCGTGCTGTTCTGCGTAGGCTCTGTGGGCACGCCTTCCACACGGATGCCCTGCCAGCGCACTCCCAGGCAATCCTCTGGCGTGAAGGCTGAATGGTCCGCATCCACAAACGCGCCGGCCCGCAGGATCATGTGCGCCGTGGGCGCGAACTTCAGGTGCATGCCATCGATGGTCAGGTGCACACCGGCGGGGATGATCAGGTCATCCAGGAAGAGCACTTCCGGGCAATTGCCGAAGGGGTTGCTGGTCGCGGTCCAGTCGTAGTTGCCCGGGATCACCGGGAAGGTGTAGCCGTGGTAGCCCTCGTAGTTGCTGCGCACCTCGCAGCAAGCCACATCGTTGTAGGCGGCCACGGTGGCGTCGCCGGCCACTTGGGCGTTCAGGAAACGCGGTGCAAAGAGCACGATCCCGTATTCCGGATCGAAAACATCAGGAACCCCACCACCGAAGCCGACCGACTGCAGGAACGCGTAGGTCCCTTGGTCCGCTCCGGTGATCGCAGCCACCCCTCCGGGATACGGCAGGTAAATGGCCACCCCGACCCCATCCGGCGCCACATTCCGGTACATGCGCGTGCGCACATACTCCAGTGCCGAACCTTGGATGGCAAGTGTTGGCAACAAGTCGGTCCAACTCGCTGTGACCATGTCGTACTCGGCGATGGCCGGGACCCAATCGGTGCCTTCCACTACCCTACCCGAAACAACCAACTTGCTCGCATTCTGCACCCAAGCGCATCCGGACGGGCCATCCTGAAGTAAGCCAGGGTCCGTGGTCGTCACCATGTTCGCATTCTGGAAGTCCGGGTATCCGTTCTGGTTGGGGGAAAGCCCCTGTACTCCCAAGAGGGCTCCGTTGTTGGAGGGATCGAACCGCATCACAAGGACCGGGTAACTCGGCGGTGTCCCTTGCTGGATCGGCCAGGGGTATAGCACCTGATCCGTCAACGCCAGCCGGACCTCCCCATTCGTAGCTAACGCAACCGAAGCGTCACGATGGAACGCCTTTGGCTGGAATGGATCCTGGTTCAAGTAGACCGGAATGTGATCGCCTGCCACTGTTGGCACATCGACCACACCCAGGGCATCCAACTTGAACTGAACCACCCGCGTTGCATATACGGCGTACAGCCAGTACGCTTCTCCCACCTTGATGGCACGCAGCATCGGGCTGTTCGACTTGTTATCATCATCCGGTGCCACATTCACCACGAAGCCATCCACGATCGCATTATTACCGAAGGAAATGTTCGGGTACAGATCGCCCAGCTCACCATCCAAGTTGACAAGTCGTCCGTGCCTACCCGCGTGATAGGCGCTCGGCAGTGCCAGGTCGAGCACGGCAACGCTTAGTCCAGCATTCGCCGGACCAACATTATTGCCCGGTGCGGAGGTGACGATGTAGTAAAGCCCACATTGCCCCGGCACCGGTATGGCCAGCATCTCCATTACGCCAGGCTCCAAGCACTGGTTGCAGTCCTCCCCTTTGGCATCGGCCATCAGGTAACCATCCTTGTCGTAAAGGTTCCCGTCCACTGCAAATGCGATGGTCTGGCATTCGCCATCGGTCAGCGCGAAGTGCGACAAATGGGCTTGTCCTTCGATGTATACATCGCTGCCATCCGGCGTCGGCAGCCCCGTCGCTTCGAAAGGCGCCTGCGCACCATAGAGGTCCACCCTGCTACTCCCCAGCACATAGGCCGGGGATTGCCCCTTCGCTTCCTGTCTAAGCCACGAACCCGGACCTTCCGGGGGGGGGGGCACATACGGCGACCGTGATCGCCACACGGATGAGAAAACGCTTGTCCATGACGGTGTAGGTTTTACCCGGCACAACGGTGTCAGGACGAGCGAACTTTGGACTATTCTCAAATGGGGAACTGATCGATGTCAGTTCAGTCAACATTGGCGAGCCATGAAGAAGCGTGGGATCACAGGTCTGAGGCAACCGCTCAGAACTTCGCGCAGGGCACCACGCGCCGCTTGGCCATGCTCTTCTTGCGGCGCGCGTTGGCCAGCTCGTACACCATGGTGAGCTCGTGCGCACCGCCGGTGTTGGCCGCCAGCCGGCTGATGGTGATGTCGTAGCTGTAGCCGAAGCGCCAGTCGTTCACCTTGAAGCCGATCACCGCGGCGATGGCATCGTTGTTGGCGATGCCCGGCTCATAGGACTTCAACGGCAGTCCACGGTACCAGAGGCCCGCGAAGATGGGATCGCGCTCGAAATACGCACCCAGGTCCAGCTGGTCATACTTGCCCTGCGCGCGGTAATTGAACGCGGCTATGATGCTCGTCGGATGCTTCTTGATCACGGGCGTCACCACCTTGAAGCGGTAGCCGCCGTGCACACTGAGCTTCTGGGGCACCTCGCTCTCCCGCAGGGTGAGCGATTGGTTCGGGCGGTTGAGGTGGTGCACGCCGATGCCCAGCCACAGTTTCGGTGTGAAGTAGAGCAGCCCGCCACCAAGGTCCGTGTACTTGGTGTTGCGTTGGGTGAAGCCCTCGTAGCTATCCACGTTGCCCCCGCGCGCCAGCTGATCGCCGAACACCAGCCGCGACCAGTCCACCGCATGGTTCACGTAGGAGAACTGCAGCGCCGGCCGCAGATATACCTTGTGTTTCAGGCGCAGTTCGTACGCGTACTGCGCGCCGATGCTCGTATAACGCAGGGCACCGCTGCCGGCGCGGTCATAGCTCACCAGCATGCCCACGCCGCTGTTCAGCTCGCTCAGGTAGTGGTCCACCGCCAGGTTGGAACTGACGAAGGCCCCCGGGATGGAAGGCCATTGGTCGCGGTACTGCAGGGCGAAGCGGGTCTGGCTGCCGGTGCCGGCGAAGGCGGGGCTCAGGTAGGTGGGAGCGGCATAGAACTGCGTGAAGTGCGCGTCCTGTGCCATCATGCGGCACAGCAGCACCATCGCCACCAGCAGAACAAGGCCGCGTTTCGTCATCCGCTCAGGGTTGGCCCACTTTCGCCGTGTTCTCGTTCCGCGTCAGCGTGATGTCCAACGGGATCTCCTGCTCGCCCGCGCGCACGGCACTGGTGGAGAGCTCGCTCTGTTTCGTTTCAAAACCGGGCGCCTCCACCGTCATCGCATACCGCGCGTGCGGTGCAACGATCATCACGTAGCGTCCGGTGCGCTCGTTGGTGTTGTAGATGCCCACGATCTCGTCGTTGTCCGTGTCCATCAGCGTGATCCGGGCCTTCACCGGTTCCTCGCCCGCATCGGTCACCACACCGCGCACCAGCAGGTGCTCTGTCTGGCTCGTGGGGAACACGATCTGGTAGATGTCCTGCCCACCAAGCCCGCCGGGGCGCTCGCTGCTGAAGTAGCCGGTCTGGCCATCTTCGCTCAGGCAGAAGTAGATGTCGTCGTTCACCGTGTTGAGCGGGTAGCCCAGGTTCTCCGGGGCCGACCAGCCGTTCATGTCCGCATCCAGCAGCATGGACTTGAAGATGTCATAACCACCCATGGTATTGTGGCCGTTGCTGCTGAAGAAGAGCGTGGTACCATCGCTGTGCATGAAGGGGGCATCCTCGTCATACGGCGTGTTGATCGCCGGACCCAGGTTGAGCGCCTTGCTCCACTCGCCGTTGGGCAGGCGCCTGATGCGGTAGAGGTCGCGCCCGCCGAAGCCGCCCTCGCGGTCGCTGGTGAAGTAGATGTCCTGCCCGTCCGGTGAAAGCGTGGCGCTGGGCTCGTGCGCGGGGGAGTTGATCCGCTCGGTCATGGGCTGCGGCGGTTGCCACTGCCCCATGTGGCGCGTGCTCTCCAGCAGGTCGCCGCTCACCAGGTCGCGGCCGGTGCGGTAGATGATCATGCGGCTTCCTTCGGCATCCAGACCCACGGTGGCGTCCTGCACGTTGGTGTTCAACGGTGCACCCACGCCGGTCGCGTTGGACCAGATCTCGTCCACACGCTTGGCCACATAGATGTCCTCGTAGTACTGGCCGCTGGGATCGCGCATGCCGCCCGTGCTGCCCTGGCGCCGGCTGGTGAAGTAGAGCGTGTTGCCATCGGCGGTCACCAGCGGGCAGTAGTCGTGCGCCTCACTGTTCACCATGCGCCCCATGTTGGTGATGCGCACATCCACGGGTGCTGCCGTAAGTGCACGTGCGGTCGCGGCCATGCCGATGCGGCGGTCCACCTCGGCATCCTCCACGGAACGGCCTTGCATGGCACGGTAGTTCCGGTAAAGGGCCTCCGCCTCATCGAAGCGCTGCTGCGCATGGCGCATGTTCGCCATCTGGTACGTTGCCTCCACATGCCCGTGCCGCATGGCGCTCTCGAAGAGGGGCAACGCCTTGTCGCGCTGCCCGGGCATGTTCGCCAGGCAGGTGGCCAGTTCGAACGAGACCTCGGCGAACGCGGTGTCCACCGGTTGCAGGCGCTTGTACACCTTGGCCGCGTCGGCCCATTGCTCACCGGCGAACAGGTCGCGCGCTTCCACGAGCATCCGTTCGTGGGTACGGGTGTAGCCTTGCTGCGCCCACACGCCCTGGCAGGCCGTGAGCAGCAGCATCGTCGGGATCAGGCGTTGACGTGTCATCATGCGCTGGTTCATCGCAGCAGGGTCACATCCCCCGCCAGTGTGGTCTCCTCCCCATTGCTGAAGCGGGCGCGCGCCTTCCAGGCGTACACATCCTGCTTCGCGGGCTGTCCGCGGTAGTAGCCGTCCCACCCGCGGTGCACGTCGTCGGACTCGAAGACGAGCTCACCCCAGCGGTTGAACACCTGCAACTGGTATTCCTCCACGCCTTCGAACACAGGATGGAAGACATCGTTGTCATAACTGAGGGGGTCGTATACGCCATCCGTAGGACCCGAGTTACCCGGGGTGAAGGCGTTGGGGAAGGCGATGGTGCCCGCCGCCAGGCCGGTCACCGCATCCTCCAGCCGGAACGTGTCCGGACAGTTGTAAGCATTGTTCGCCACCAGGGTCACGGTGTACTGCCCAGCGGCCTGGTAGTAGTGCACGGGTTCGATCTCCGCGCTGGTGCTTCCGTCGCCGAAATCCCAGAGGAAGCTCGTGGCGTCCGTGCTCAGGTTGAAGGTGATCACCGGCTGGCTGGGCACGAGCACCTCTTCCGGCTGCAGGGCGAAGAAGGCCATGGCACGCGGATGCACCACGATGGAGTCCACCTTCACCGCCGTGTTCACCCCGCCACCCACGGCCGTCACCGTCAGGGTCACCGTGTAGGTGCCCGGCGTGTTCCAGGTGTACATCGGCTGTTCGGCCTGGCTTGTCCCACCATCGCCGAAGTCCCATTGGTAGGTCTCGCCCAGCAATGAGGTGTTGGTGAACTGCACGCTCAGCGGCGCACAGCCTTCCCCCTGCCCGATGAAGCTTGCCGTGGGCAGCGGCGGCGCGATGACGATGGTCTGCGTGGCGGTGTCCGTACAGGTGCTGTTCGCCACCACCAGCTGCACCGTGTAGGTACCCCACGTGCCGTAGGTGTGCGTGAGCGGGTCCTGCAGATCGCTCGTGCTGCCATCGCCAAAGTCCCAGGCATAGGTCCATGCACCCGGGGCCGTGGTGTTGTTGAGGTCGATGGTGGCAGCGGGGAACTGCTGGTTGTAGGGGCTCACCTGGAACGCAGCGTTCGGCACGGGATGCACCACGATGGTGGCCGTCGCGGTGTCCGTGCAACCGTACGCCGATGTGGCCACCTGGGTCACGGTGAACACTTGGTCCGCATTCCCCGTGTTCACGTAGGTGTGGGTCACCTGGTCGCCGATCAACGTGGTGCCATCACCCATGGTCCACAACCACTGGGAAGCGCCCGTGCCGGACTGTTGGAGCATCACCGCAAAGGGCGAGCAGCCCTCGAGGGGTGCATCGAATGACACATCCACCGGCGGGAACACCTGAACGCTCTGCGTGATGCTGGCGGAGCAGCCGGCCATGGAGGATGCCGTCAGCGTTACGGGGTAGCTCACCGGACCCGGGCCGAGGAAGTTGTACCACGTGTGCGTGTGCGACAGGGCGCTCGTATCCGAGGAGCCACCATCCCCGTAGGTCCACACATAGGATACCGCGCCGAGCGAATTGTTCACCAGCGTGCCCGTGAACGGGTGACAGCCCTGGGGCTCAACGATGTCGAACTGCGGCACGGGTTGTGGATACACGGTGACGAGGTCCATCAATGTGTCCGTGCAACCGAACGCGTTCGTGGCGATCAGTGTGACCGGGTATTGCAACGGTGAGATGCCCGTGTTGATGTACGTATGGGTCGGTGATGCGCCCGAAGCCGTGGACCCGTCGCCGAAATCCCATTCATAGGCCACGGCTCCCAGCACCGGCGGGAACGTGAGCGCGAAGGGACTGCAGCCGCTGTCCGGATCCGCCGTGAAGGTGAAGCTGGCCGCCGGGAACACGGTGATGGTCTGCTGCACCGTGTCCGTGCAGCCGGCCGGTGCGATCGCTACGAGGGTGACCGTGTAGTTCTGAAGGAACACGGTGTTGTTCACGTACTGGTGCGCGGGAGAGGTGGCCGTGCTCGTGGCCCCGTCGCCAAAGTCCCAGCTGTACGCGTTCGCGCCGGTGCTGTTGTTCGTGAACTGTACATCCACCGGGGCACAGCCGGGCAGCGCATCGTGCGTGAAGAGCGCCTGTACCGCCGGCGAGACCACCACGTCCACCGTGGCCGTGTCCGTACAACCGGCGCTGGTGCTCACGATCAGGGTCACCGTGCGCACGCTGTCCGCCGTACCGAGGTTGATGAAGGTGTGCGTGGGCGATGGATCCGTCGTACCGGCCCCATCACCAAAGTCCCAGACCTGCGACACCGCGCCGGTACTGGTGTTGGTGAACGCAACGGTGAGCGGCGAACAGCCGACCATCGGCGAAGTGGTGAACCCCGCGTTGGGTTTGGCCTCCACCACGACCGGCAGGCTGCCGATGTTCGCGCAGTAGGGCGTTGTTGCGATGAGCGTCACCGTGTAGATGCCTGCGCTTGCGTAGAGGTGGGAGGGCGCCGCGACCGTATCGGTGCTGCCATCACCAAAGTCCCAGGCCCAGGAGACCACTTCGTTGCCAGGGGCCGTGATGCTCTGGTCCATGAACGCGGCCACCTCGCCCACACAGACGTTCTGCGCGCCGATCACCACCTGCGGCGGATCGTACACATGGACCGTCTGCGCCGTCTGATCACTGCATCCGTCCGCATTGACAACGGTGAGCGTTATGGTATGATCACCGACCACAGGGTAGGTGTGTGGCGGCGGATCGAATTGCGTGTCGGTGGTGCCATCCCCGAAGTCCCAGTTCCAGGCCACACCGTTCAGCGAGGTGTTGGTGGGGTCCGTGACCAGCACATTGCAGGCCGCGTCCTGGTCCAGGGTGAACTGGGCCGTGGGACTGGGCAGCACGGTGACCTGCACGCTCGCCGTGTCCGCGCATCCGGCCGTTGCCCCCTGGATGCTGGCGGCATAGCTGATGGTGAAAGTGCCGGGGGTGTTGAAGGTGTGCGCCTGACCGCCAGGGCCCGTGTTCTGCCAGCCCGCGCCCTCGCCGAAGTTCCAGCTGTGCACGTTGGCCCCCCCGGTCATGGTGGCGTTGAAGAAGGCGGTCTCACCCGCGCAGAACACGGCCGGCGTCACGCTCAGGTCCACATCCGGCGGCGGCACGATGGTGATGGTGATCTCCGCCGTGTCGATGCCGCAATAGTTGCTGTCCATCAGCTGCACCTCGTAGGTGCCGATGCCCGGATACTCAATGACGCGTGGGAACGTGGGCGGCCACGGGCTCCAATCGATGATGCTGTCCTGCCCCGTGCCCCAGTAGTCGCCGAAGTTCCAGTGCTCGAACCGCTGGTAGATGTTGCCCTGCATGATGCAGTTGCGGTCCGTGGTGTTCAGGAAGGTCACCGTACGGTCCGGCCAGCAGAGCAATGTGGCGCTCGCCGCGATCTGCGCATCGTCCAGGTCCCACACGCGGATGGGGTTGAACGTGGCGATGCTGGGCCCGCCCTGCAGCGTGTTGCAGCTGTTCTCGGCGTACAGGCGCACCGTCGTCTCACAGTCCACCGTGCCCTGCAGGTACGTGTGCGAGATGGTCTGCCCCAGGTTCGTGTGATCGTAGACCTCCAACGGCGAACCGTCGCCGAAGTCCCAGGTGAAGACCGTGTTGGGCGAGGTGTTGGTGCTGCTGTTGATGAACTCCACGGCCTGCGGTGCGCATACCTGCGTGAGGCCGCCCACGGGGATCTGGATGGAGGCGCTCGTGCTCTCCTCCATCACCACGGTACCGGTGATGGTGCAGCCCGTGGCCGTCTCGGTGAACACAACCGTGTACTCGGCCACGGCCGAGGCGTACACGTGGTTCACCGTCATCGGCGGAACCAGCGCGGCACCGTTCTGCACCGGGGAGCCGTCGCCCCAGTCGATGGTGTACGCACCGATGCCCGTCGGCGAAGCGATGAGCAGGGTGAAGTTGGAGCCGCTGCAGCTGTACCATGTGGGCGTATCGCTCGGCGTGCCCCAGTAGTCGTAGAGCTGCGGACACTGCGCCCGGGTACTCAGGCCGAGCAGCGTGCCCATCAGGGCGGAAGCAAGTGCATGCGTTCGCATGTCGGGTTGGCAGTTACCCGGGCATTCGTACGTGACCAACCGGGGAAAGGATACCCGTGAACCATCGACCCCGGCCTGCGTATGAACCCCGCGCCCGGCATTCAAGCACAGCGCATCCTCCCGTCCATGGAACATTTCGACCTCTGCGTGATCGGTGGCGGACCTTCCGGCTATGCTGCCGCGATGCGCGCCCTGGACCTGGGGCTCCGCACCGTGCTCATCGAACGGGAACGCATCGGCGGAACGGGCATCTACAACGGTGCCCTTACAAGCAAGACCCTGTGGGAGCTCAGCCAGCGCGTCACCAGTGCCAACGAGGTGATCCGTGAACGCGGCCGCACACCGTTCCGCCTCTCCTGGGAGGAGATCAGCAAGACGCTGAACGAGGCCGTTTTCGAGCGGAAGTACCTCTATGCCTGCCACATGCAACTGCTGGCCAATGCCGGCGACCGTTTCAAGCATGAGCGGGGCATGGCCCGCTTCATCGACCCGCACACCGTGGCCGTTTCCCGCGCGGGCGAACAGTTCAACATCCGCGCGGACCATTTCATCATCGCCACCGGCAGCAGGCCCCGGCGCGTGCCGGAGATCGCCGTGGACGAACGCCGAATCCTCTCCAGCGACGGCATCTTCCGGATCGACGACCTGCCCGAAAGCATCGTGATCGTCGGGGCCGGCGTGATCGGCTGCGAGTTCGCGACCATCTTCAGCAACTTCGGTCGCACCCGAGTGCACCTGATCGACCGCGCGGAGCGCATCCTGCCGTTCGAGGACGAGGATGTGAGCGAACTGGTCGCCTCGCAGATGGAGCGCAAGGGCGTGGTCATCCACCGCGGTGCCCGCTTGGAGCGCATGACGGCCCTGCCCGATGGCGTGGAGTACACGCTCGCCTATGCCGACGGGCGCACCGAAACGGTGGTGGTGGAACGCGCCCTGCTGTCCGTGGGGCGGGTGCCCAACCTGGAGGACATCGGCCTGGAGCACACCGGTGTGCACATGGACACGGCGAAAGGCCTGATCGCGGTGGAGAATACCCGGACATCGGTACCGCACATCCATGTGGTGGGCGATGCCACAGGCACGAACATGCTGGTGAACCTCGGCGAGCTGGAGGGCCGGCACGCTGCGGAGGCCATCGCCGGCATGCCGGTGCGCGCGCTCAGCTATGCGAACGTCAGCACCATCATGTTCCTCGACCCGGAGGTGGCCGGTGTGGGGCTCAACGAACAGGACCTGATCCGCAAGGGGATCCCGCACCGCACCGCCCGCATCGACTACGCCTGCATCGCACGTGCCATCGCCATGCGCCGCACCAGGGGCTTCTTCAAGCTCATCGTGACGGACGATGACGAGATGCGCGTACTGGGCATGCGCGCCGTTGGTGAGCATGCCAGCAGTGCCATCGAAGCGGTGGCCCTCATGATGCGCACAGGCATCAGCATCCGCGAACTGGCGGACCTGGTGCATCCCCACCCGAGCATCACCGAGGGTGTGCAGGAGTGTGCGCGCATGCTACTCGGCACGAGCCTGTTCAAAAGCCCGGTGTTCGGCGACAAGATGCGCTGCACCACCTGGCGGCCGGCCATCAAGGCCTCGGCGGCCTAAGGCGTTCCGGGGTCGCTGAAGCGCTCGTCGTTCACGAAGTCCATGTCCGTGAGCGTGTTCAGGAACGCGATCAACTGCGCCTTCTTGGTCGCTGTCAGCCCCATGTCAAGGTCGGGGTCCGTGAACTTCATGAAGGCATCCACCGTGGAGCCCGGATGGCCGCCATCGTTGTAGTGGTCGATCACTTCCTCGATGGTGGCAAAGCGGCCGTCGTGCATGTACGGAGCCGTGAGCATGATGTTCCGCAACGTGGGCACCTTGAACTTGCCGTCGTCCATGGGGTCGGCCGTTACAGCCATGCGCCCATGGTCCGCATACGGCGTCTCCTGCACACCGTTGTTGCGGAACTGCTCATCGGTGAACAGGCCCGCCGCGTCGTTGTGGCAGTGGAAACAATCCGCACCACCCTGCCCCACCACGAAGCCGCCGCCGGGCAGGAAGATCTGCTCGCCCGGAGCACCTCCTTCGGCCTGGAACAGCGTGTAGCCGGCCGCTTCATCCGGTGTGAACGCCGCCTCACCCCGCTTCACTTTGTCGTACTTGCTGTTGGCGCTCACCAACGTCCGCAGGAACTGGGCGATGGCCTTGGCGGCCTTCAGCGAATCGATGTTCCCGCTGCCGAACGCCTCACTGAACAGTTGCACGTAGGCCGGGTCGGCCTGCAGCTTGGCCATCGCGTTCGGCCAGGTCTCGTGCATCTCGATGGGATCGCGCACGGGGCGCAGGATCTGGTCCTCCAGGGTGGCCGCGCGGCCGTCCCAGAAGAAGCTCTGCGCGTATCCAAGGTTGATGAGCGCCATGGAGCTCCGCGTGCCGGCGATGCCATCGATGCCGGTGCTCACCGCACGGCCACTGTCGGTGAACGCGTACGCCGCGGAATGGCAGCTCGCGCAGCTCATGGTGTTGTTGCCACTGAGCCGCTCCTCATAGAACAGGTAGCGACCAAGCTTCACCCCTTCCACCGTCAGCGGGTTGTCGGCCGGAATGGGCATGGGCGGCAGGTTCGCAGGGACGTCCAGCACATACGGTGTCGGCACGTACGGCGTGGCCGGATCCTGGGGATCTTCAGCCTCCTCCTTACGGCATCCGACACCCAGCAGCAGCACCGCCGCGGGCAGGATCAACAACAGGCGTGTTCTCATGGCACTTGGTCCAATGTTCGTTCATCCGTCAAGGCACGCAGGAAGGCGATCAGGTCGGCCTGCTGCTGCGGGGTAAGCCCCAGCGGGTGCATCAGCGGGTCCTTGTTCGGGTCGGCATTGCCTCCGCTGTTGAAATGCGCGACCACCTCTTCCAGGGTCGCCAGGCCGCCATCGTGCATGTATGGCGCAGTAAGGGCCACGTTCCGCAGTGACGGCACCTTGAACTTGCCTCGGTCCGACGGGTCGAGCGTGATCCGCTGCCGGCCCGGGTCCGCATCCAGGTCCGAGGGATAGCCCACGTTGCGGTAGCTGTGGTCACTGAGGTCGAAGCCTCCGTGACAGCCGTTGCAGCCCAGTTCTGCGCTCATGAAGAGATCGCGGCCGCGCTGCTCCTGCTCGTTCAACGCCGTGGCGTCACCGTTCAGCGCCGCATCGTACCGGGACCAACCGCTGATCAATGTGCGTTGATAGGCCGCCAGGGCCCGGGTGATCACGTAGCCGTCCAGCTCGCGGCCAAAGCCCCTTGCACTGAGGGTGGCGTACGGCTCCTCGGCGCGCAACGCGGTGGCGACCTCGATAAGGTCGCTGTTCATCTCGCGCTCATCGTGGATCGGGGCCAGGGCCTGAAGCTCCAGGGAAGGTACTCCTCCATCGCGGAAGTAACCCGTGTGCCACGCGAGATTGAAGAGCGGCTGGGCATTGCGCAGGCCCAGTGCGCCACCGGCCCCGCGGCTCCGCGCCACCGTGTCGCTGAACGCCCGGTCGGTAAAATGGCAGCTGGCGCAGGCGATACCCTGGCCTTGGGAAAGGCGCTCATCGAAGAACAACAACTTGCCCAGGCGAACGCGCGCCTCGGTAAGCGGGTTGTCCTCCGGCACCGGCACGTCCGGGAAACCCGGCGGCAGCTCCAGGGCGAAGGGCGCATCCAACTCCTCCGGCTCCGCCGCATCGCGCTTGCAGCCCGCCAGGACCAATGCGGCCCCGGTGAACACGAACGCACTGCGGACCGATGGGTTCATTGCAACTGAACGGCCTTGATCGCCAGGTCCGAGAGCTTCAAGGCCTGACCGAGCTCCTCCACTTCGCCGTGGCTCTGGCTGCCGTCGGACATCTTCAGGATCACGTTGCCGTCCGTGAAGAAGCGCGCCAGGTCAACATCCAGATCGATCCGCGCCGTATCGGAGGCGCTGATGGATAACTGAAGTGGAAGGGTGGTGTGCCGGTAGCAGGTATCGCGCCCCGTGTGGATGCTGAACGGGAACGGTGGCGTACCGCTCGCCGACGGGTCGGTATCGAACCGGCCGTCGAAGATCAGGAACCGGTACATGCTGGCCCACGTCCAATACATGCCGCCATTGTTGCCCAAGGGGTCATTGGGCGGTACGGTGGTGATGTCCGTTGCGTTCAGGTCCGGCGGCAGGCCCAATCCGAAACGCAGGCTGTCCACCATACCGGTGTCCGTGGTGAACACCCTGGAAACGGCGCCGTTCGTGATGTCCAGCAGCTCGGCATCGCTGAGCTCACGGGCACCTGCATCCGCCACCAACGTGATCCGGCTCAGGTAGAACTTCACCTGCTGCAGCAGGATGCGCTCATCCCCGGCGCTCAGGTAGACGTTGGTCTTGTTGAACGGCACGCCGTTCCATACCGGACGCACATTCACCTTCACCAAACCCGTGGAGGGGGAAGGCGCGGGCGCATCAGGAACGGCAGGGTCCTCCTTCGCGCAGGAGAACAACAACGCTGTGCACAGGATCGGTACCAGGGTCCGCCTCATCTCATTCAACATGTGTAAGTCCATTGCCCAGCCGCTGCATCAGGCCCAGGCTGATGTCGTTCACCACGTGCACCACGGGCTGCGTGGCCACGTCCAATCCGCTGAACAACGAATCGATGTTCAGGTCCAACGGCAGGATCACGTTGCCGCCCATGTCGGCATCGGTATGCACGTTCAACATGATCCGGCGATAGGCGGTATCCATGCCGCAGTGGAACTCGAACGGGAAATCCGTGCCTTCCACCAGACCATCGCCATCGCTGTCATACCGGCCTTCGAGCACCAGGAACTTGTATCCGCCGGCCCAGCCCCACCAAAGGCCCGACGAGGCCATGGGCTCAACGGAGATCGTGGGGTCCGTGTGGTTCGTCGTGCTGTCCAGCCCCACACCGATGGTCATCTCATGCAGGTGCCCATCCAGCTCGCCGATGTTCCGGACCAACCCACCATCGTCCAGGTCCACCAGGAAGTGCTTCGCCGGGAAGGCCGCCACGCTGTCACCGGCATCGTCCACAAAGGATGGTTGGGCCAGAAAGAACTTCAAGCGCGTCACCAGCACCGGGGTACCGGCACCATCGGTGAACTGCACGCTCTTGTCAAAGGGTGCGCCCGCCCGTGTGTAGCTCATGGTGAACGCCACCACGGTATTGGCATGAGGTGCCCCGACCAGGTCACTGTGCGTATCCTCCACCTCATCCTTGCTGCAGGACGAGAGAACGCCGATGGCACCCAAGGCCGTAAGGATCAGTAAGGGAACATGCTTCGTGTTCATGCAGATTGGAACGCACGGATACCCCGGGACGTTCGCGCAGGCCGAAAGTAGCACCGCCGGAAAGGCGGCCGACCTGCCGATGGTCAGGCGTGGCGGGCAACGGCACCTATTTTCGGCGGACCGGCGAACCCCACCATGTTCCAGGCACTCCAAAGCTCGGCCGGCGCCGGCAAGACGCACACCCTGGTGCGGCACTACCTGTGCCTGGCGCTCGCCAGCCCGGCGGATGATGGTTACCGGCGCATCCTGGCCCTCACCTTCACCAACAAGGCCGCAGCGGAGATGCGCGAGCGCGTGCTGGCCTACCTGTCGGGCCTGGCGGCGGACGCCGCACCCACGCCCCAACTGGACGATGTCTCCAAGGCCGTGCAGGCCGCAGCGGACATCTCCGCCACCACCGTGAAGGAGCGCGCGCACGCCATGCGCACGCACATGCTGCACCATTGGTCGCAAGTGGCCATCACCACCATCGATGCCTTCACCCGGCGCGTGGTTACGCCCTTCGCCCGGGACCTTCGGCTGGACAGTGAACTTCGGATGACCACCGAACAGGATCACTACCGCCACCTGGCCGTGGAACGCCTGCTCGCCGAGGCCGGTGCCGCACCGGAGCTCACCACCCTGCTCAACGCCATCTGTGCCGAACTGCTGGAACAGGAGCGAGCCTGGCGGGCGGACAAGCCGCTTGAACAGCTCGCCGGGCAGCTCACACAGGAAAGCGCCCTGCTCCACCTGGAACGCATCCGCCACATCCCGCCGGGAACCTTCATCAGCGAGCGCGACCGGCTGCGGCAGGAAGTGCGCACCTACCGCGACAAGCTCCGCCAAGCGGGTGAGCGCGCCCTGGCCGCCATCCGCCAGGCGGGGATCCCCGATGAGGCCATGGCCGGTGGTGCGCGCGGTGTGCCGTATTTCCTCCGGGAACTGTCACGGTTCCACGACCTCCTGCGCCCGAGCAGGACCGTGCTGACAGCGCACGAGAAGAATGCCTGGACCAGTGCGAAAGGCAAGGACCACGCGCACACCATGGAAGGCCTGGCCCCGCTGCTGCACGAAACTGTGGAACTGGTGCAAGCCGAGATCGCGAACGGCAACATGCACCTGCACGCCCTGCGCGTGGCCATGCTGCGCGACCTGCTCACCTCCGCCGCACTGCATCTGGTGGACGAACAGCTCGAAGCGGCCAAACGCACGGACGGTGTCGTTTTCTTCAGCGACCTCACCCGGAAAGTGGCCGAGGTGGTGGAGCGCGAACGGGCGCCATTCCTGTTCGAACGCATCGGGGAACGGTACAGCCACTTCCTTATCGACGAGTTCCAGGACACCTCCATGCTTCAATGGCGCACCCTGCTGCCGTTGATCACCGACGCGCTCGGCTCCGGTGGTTCCGCCCTGCTCGTGGGCGATGCGAAACAGGCCATCTACCGGTGGCGGAACGGGGAGGTGCGGCAGTTCGTGCAGCTGCCCGCCCTGTTCGGCAAGGAACGCATGGCCTTCGGGGAAGAGCACGAACGCGCCATTCGCCGGGCGTACGCGGAGGCCGGCACGCTGGACCGCAACTTCCGCAGCGCCCCGGTCATCGTGGAGGTGAACAACGCCCTTTTCGAAGCACTGCGCACCGGCACCGGACCTGCACAACAGCAGGCGTACAGCAGTGTATCCCAGCAGCCCGTGCGCAGCCATGAAGGCCTGGTGCACGTGCGCTGCTACCCGGATAAAGGTATCGATGACGATGGGGACCGGGACGATCCTGCGGCGGCCTTCGCGCTCGCGTCCGTGCAGGAAGCGATGAGCGATGGTGCGCCTCCGGACGACATCGTGGTACTGGTGCGGACCAAGCGACAGGGCGCCCTGGTGGCCGGGCAGTTGCTCCGCGCCGGGCTCAGCGTGATCGCACCGGATGGCCTCTCCTTGGGGAATGACCCCGCCACCGCCCTGCTGGTGGCCATGCTGCGCCATCTGCACGCCCCCTCGCCCGCCACGGCCACGGTGGTCGGCCAATGGCTGCAGCACCCCTCACGCGCTGACGCGACCCTGAGCGCCGACCACGACCCTGCCCGCACGGCCGAGCGCTGGTGGCAGGTGCACCCCCGGCCGGAAGGCCCGGAAGGACTCGTTCACACCCTGCATCGCTTGATGCACGCGTTGGAACTGGACCCCGCGCAGGATGCCTTCCTCCTGACCCTGCTGGAAGAAGCGCGGGCTTTCACCCTTCAGCACGGTGAGCACATCGGCGGCTTCCTTGAACAATGGGACCGCACCACGCAGGAACGCAGCGTGGAGGGCTCCCCCGGCGGTGCCGTGCGCGTAATGACCGTGCATGCGAGCAAGGGCCTTCAATTCCCTGTGGTCGTGGTGCCCTGGGCCGAAATGGCCGGCGGCCCGCGGTCACCGTTGTGGGTGGACACATCCGCCGTCTCCAGTGCGATCAGCACCGCCATCATCCGGCCGAACGCGGAGCTGGACAGCATCGGGCTTCCGGAGCTCGCTGAAGAGCAGGAGCTCGACGCGCTGGACCGCATGAACCTGCTCTACGTGGCCTTCACCCGCGCGGAGACCCGCCTCTACGCCGGCATCACCCCCAAGGGGAAGACCGGGATGGCGGCCCGGCTACGTGAACACTTCGGCCTGTCGCCCGGTGATGCCCGCAGCTTCGGCGAACGCGCTCCCCTTGGCGTGGGCGGTAAGGAGCGGACGGCCAATGTGGAGGTACTGGCCCCCACCGGCGCCTCCGGCGGATGGTCGCTGGCCGTGCGGTCCCAACTGCGCGCAGGCGACGACCCGTTGACCGGTGATGCCCGCAGACGGCACGGCACCGCCATGCACGCCATCCTGGCCCAGGTGCGCACGGCCGAGGACCTGCCCACCGCTCTTCGCCGGGGAGCCGCCTCGCTCGGCTTGAACACGGAGGACCTCGAAGACCTGCGCACCCGACTGGAAGCCCTGCTGGCCTCCGATGCACTGAAGCCCTTCTTCGGCCAGGGGCTCACCGTGTTCACCGAGACCACCTTGATCGATGCGGATGGTCGAACCCTCCGGCCGGACCGCGTGGTGTGCGACCAGCAGGCCACCCGTGTACTGGACCTGAAGACCGGTGCGCGGGACGAGCGCCATCTGGAACAGGTACGTACCTATGCCGACCAGCTGGCACGCCTCACCGAAGGTCCGGTCTCCGCACACCTGCTATACCTGGATGAGCACATCATCGTCGATGCCTGAAGCCGGGCGCAACGGCCTGCGCTGGCGGGCGCTCCCTTTCGACGCTCTGCGCCCAGTGGAGCTCCATGACCTGCTGCGGCTGCGCGTGGACATCTTCGTGGTGGAACAACGCTGCGCCTACGCGGAGATCGACGGACAGGACCCCTCGGCCCTGCACATCCTCGGCGAGGACGGAGGAGGTGCCTTGGTGGCCTACGCCCGCGTGCTGCCGCCGGGACAGGACGGCAAGCCACATATCGGCCGCTTGGTGGTGGAACAGCACCATCGGGGAACCGGCATCGGGCGAGAGCTCATGGAACGCGCGATCAGGGCCTGCACGGCGCTTCACCCCGCCCTGCCCATCGTGGTGCAGGCCCAGGCGGCCCTGCAGGACTTCTACCGCTCCCTCGGTTTCGCTCCCATCAGCGGCGAATACCTGTGGGACGGTATACCGCATGTGGACATGGAGCGCCCGCCGGTTCGATAAGCAGGGTACCATCACCACTCCGATGGGAAGGTCGGTATGACCTGCCTCTGGACGATCGCCTGCCGCCGATCTACTTTGCGCTGCCTTGGGCCATTCATGGCGACGCATGAAGCACCGCTCCGACGCTTCCACGGGACCATCCGACCGCCTCGAACTGAACGTCCATGTACACGCGTGGCTGATCACGCGGACGTTGCTCCTGGCCTTGGGCGTGGCCCTGCTTTGCCACCTCATCGGAGTCTATGAGCACTTCGGGCCTCACCGCCGCTCGGAAGCCTGGGTCGTGCTGTTCGACATGGACCTAGAGGCGAACCTGCCGACGTTCTTCAACGCGTTCCTGTTCTTCCTCTGCGCCGGATTGGCCGTGTTGAAGGCTGCGGGCCGTGAGGGGCGTTTGCGCCGTGGCTGGTTCATCGTAGCGGGTGTGCTCGCCTTCCTGGGCGTGGATGAAGGCACGCAGATCCACGAGAAGTTCATGCTCGTGACATTGCGGTTGATGAACCATGGAAGCGTGAGCGGCCGGGATTTCGGCTGGCTTTACTATGCATGGGTCATTCCCTATGTACTGGCCTTCTCGGCCCTGGGCATCCTATTGCTCCGCTGGTTCCTCGCGCTGTCGGCGCAGTTGCGTCGTGGACTGCTGCTATGCGGCCTGCTCTACGTGTTCGGCGCCGTCTTCCTCGAGATGTACAGTGGCAAGGTGGCCGAAAAGCTCAGTGCGGCAACGGCCGATCCGGACCTGATGGCCTGCATTCCCTGCGAGACCTATGGTGCGAGCGTCTGCCACATCTATGCTGACCTGACATACGTCGTGGTCTACACGCTCGAAGAGGTCTGTGAAATGCTCGCGTTGATCCTCTGTGCCGACCTGATCCTGCGCTCATTGGAAAAACGGCATACCTCCGTCCTGCTCCGGTTCACGCCGCGTACGGCTCAACCCTCCTGAGCGGTCCGTTTCACCTTGCCGGAGGACGTGCGTTCGAACGATCCGTGCACGCGTATCCGGCGCGGCATCTCGTGCGGGGCCAACGCCCCGGTCAAACAGCGGCGCACCTCGCGCTCCACCTCGTCCAGCGGCATGCTGGACTCAACCACCAACACCACCGCTTGGCCCAGTCGGTCGTCCGGCTCGCCAATGAAGTAGTGCGCAAAGGGTAGCAACCCGGTGGTTCGCAGCTCCATCTCTTCCGGATGCACTTTGCGCCCACCGGTGAGGATGACGTTGTCCGCCCGGCCGAGCCAGCGGAACGTGCGTTCATCCAGAAGCTCCACCAGGTCGTTGGTCACATGCCGCACGGTGGACAGGTGTGGGGTGCGCACCACAAGACAGTCGCGCGCGTCCAGCTCAAAACGGATGTCCCCGATCGCCGTGTAGCGATCACTGCGTGCAGGCCCGTTCAAGGGCCGCAGTGCCACGTGCGTCAGCGTCTCCGTGCTGCCATAACCCTGCACCACCTCCACGCTCAAGCCCTGCACATCCTCCTCCAATGCCCTGCTCACGGGACCGCCACCGAGCAGGATGGTACCGAACTGCCGCTCAAGCCGCGACCGGTCGTCCTGCAGTGCACGATGCAACTGGGCCGGCACCATGGCCGCGAACCGGAAGCGGTCCTGCGTGCGCAGGTGATCCAGCACTCCCCCGGACGGCCCCACCACGTGGAGGTCCAGGCCCACCACGAAGCCGCGCACGAGCATCATCCTCCCCGCAATGAAGGAAGCGCCCAGGCACATCAACGCCCGGTCACCGCGATGGAGCCGAAAGGTCTGGCCTGTGAGCCGCGCGCTCGCACGGAGATCATTGGCCGTGAAGCGGATCGGATGCGGTGGTCCGGTGGTACCGCTGGTGTGGGCCACGATGGTGCCATCCCCCGTCACCAGCTCATGCAAGGCCTCCCGCAGCTCCAGGGTCCACGGCGCTCCCGCATGCTCCTCCACAAGATGCTCCGCCCAATGCAGTATCGCCGCGCCTTCCAAGGCAACGCCGTCCACCGTCAGGTGAGTGAAGGGGTTCACCGCAATGAACTGAGGTCCCACTCGACCTCGGGCCGGTAGCGCAGCAGGCCGCGCTCGGCGAGCAGGGGCGAGGGGATGTTGTTGGCGTAGACCTTCCCGGTGCCAAGGCCCTGGGCGAGGGTAGGGCTGAGCGTGGCCGTGTACTGGGCAATGGCGTTGAGGCCGATGCTGCTCTCCAAGGCCGACGTTATCCACCAAACGATGCCGCGCGCCTTCGCCAGATCGATCCACTCCTGCGTGGCCGCCCAGCCGCCCACCAGGCTCGGTTTGATCACGATGTACTGCGGCCGCACGTTGTCGAGCAGGTCCACCTTCGCATCGTGCGTGTTGTGGCCGATGAGGTCCTCGTCCAGCGCAATGGGGATCGGCGTGTCCGCGCAGAGCTCGGCCATCACCTCGTACTGACCGGGCGGCACGGGCTGCTCGATGCTGTGCACCTGCAGATCGGCCAGGCGCTTCAGCACGTCCGGGACCTGCAGCGCCGTGAAGGCGCCGTTCGCATCGACGCGCAGGGTGATGTCATCCGGACCGTATTCAGCGCGCACCGCCTTGAGCAGCTCGAGTTCGTCATCGATGCCGATGGCGCCGATCTTCATCTTCACGGTGGTGAAGCCGCCGTCGAGCTGCTCACGGATGCGCTGCTTCATGGTGGCCTTGTCGCCCATCCACACCAGTCCGTTGATGGGGATGGCCTGGCGGCCGAGCGTGAATTCTGAGGGGAAGAGCGTCTTGGTGCCGCCGGCCTCCAGGTCCTTCAGGCATTGCTCCACGGCGAAGCGCACGCTGGGCACGTCCACCAGGTCGCCATGCAGCCGTTTCGTCCAGTCGCCGGTCTCCATGGACAGCTCCAGCAGCTTGGTGCGCACGTCGGCCGGGAATTCCTTGCTGTGGCCGGGGAAGAGCGCGGCCTCGCCGATGCCCATCACCTCGGGCCGGTCCCGATGCCAGGCGATGAGGTACCACACGGTGCGCGCGGTGATGGTGCCCTTGCTGGTGCCCAGCTCGAAACGGGGCTCCAGGGTGCGTTCGATCCAGCGCGCGCGCAGCATCACGCAAGGATAAGGCCCAGCGAGAAGAGGAGTGCGGTGAGAAAGGTGCCCATCGCCAGCACCTTCAGTTGGGGATCGAGGTCACGCGGTTCGGCAGTGGACCACACGCGCTTCAAGTGGATCAGGAACACGGGTGTGGTCAGAAGAAAGAGCCAGGACACCCAGCCTTGAGCTCCCATCAACGCGAACGCGATCAGGCAGGAAAGGCCACCCAGTACCAGCACTGTGTGATAGATGCGTGCGTTGGCACTGCCCATCCGCACCACCAGCGTGCGCTTACCGCTCGCCGCGTCGTTCTGAATGTCGCGCATGTTGTTCACGTTGAGCACGCCGGTGCTGAGCATACCGAAGGCGATGGCCGGCAGCAGGTGTGACCATTCGACATAGCGCGCATGGAGGTAGTGTGTACCCATTACGCCAACAAGACCGAAGAAGAGGAATACGCTCACATCACCCAATCCAGCGTAGCCGTATGGATTCCTACCGAAGGTGTACTTCACGGCAGCGCCAATTGCGGTGAGTCCCAGCAAGAGGAACGCCAGCGTCATGGATCGAAGCCCCAACGCGTAAGTGATCAACAGGATCCCGCTGACGAACGCCATGGTTCCGCATATCACCATCGCCCGCTTCATCATGGCAGGCGATATCGCCCCACTTTGAACTGCACGCTGAGGACCAACACGGTCGACATTGTCCGTACCGTGAAGATGGTCGCCAAGGTCGTTGGCCAAATTGCTCAGCACCTGCAGCAAGGTTGCAGTGAGCAAAGCGAGCACCAGGACCTCGACCTGAAATGTGATGGTTGCGCTGATCCGACTGTACGGTATCGCCAACGCGCTCCCCACGATAATGCTGCTCACCGCCAGGGGCAGGGTGCGCAGGCGGAAGGCGTGGAGCCAGTGCTTCATGCCCCGCAAAGGAACAACGTGCGCACCGTCATGCGCCCGGATAGACCTTCTTCACCGCCTCGTGGCGGCTGCTCACCTGCAACTTCTCATAGATGTTCCGGATGTGCACGCGCACCGTGCCGATGCTGATGCCGCCCTTGTCCGCGATCTCCTTGTACATCAGGCCGGCGGCCAGCCCGTCCACCACCTCGCGCTCCCTGGCCGTGAGCTGGTGGTCGCTGATGCTGGCCCGTGCCTGCCCTTGAAAGGAGCTCACCACCAGACGCGCGATCGCCGGGCTCATCGGGGACCCACCTTCCATCACGCCATGGATCGCGGGGATCAGCTCCTGGGCGCTCAAGCTCTTGAGCAGGTATCCCGTGGCGCCGGCGCAGAGCGCCTGGAAGATGTAATTCGGGTTCTCGAACACGGTGCTGATGATGTACTGCACCTGCGGGTTCAGCGGCTTGGCCCTGGCCACGCACTCAATGCCGTTGGAACCCGGCATGTTGATGTCCATCACCACCACGTCCACCTCACCGCCACTGAAGTTCTTCAGGAAGGCATCCCCGCTGGGATAGGCCTTCACGAAGTGGATCGTGCTGTCCTCGGAGAGGATCCGGCGCACCAGGTCCCTGATCTCCTGGTCGTCCTCCACCACGGCCACACGGATGGGTTTCGCCATGGCACCAAAGTACGCTCAGGCCAGCGGCCCGCGGGCATGCAGCGCGGTGCCCTTGCCGGGCGCACTGGTCACGACCAGCTTGCCACCATGTTGTGCGATGCGGGCAGGCATGTTCCGCAGCCCGTTGCCTCGATCGGGCACCTGGGCCGGATCGAAGCCCACGCCATCATCGTCCACACGGAGCTCAAAGTCCTGTGTGTGCAGTTCAAGCCGCACGGTCACCAGCTTGGCGTGAGCATACTTTAGGATGTTGTTGAAGCACTCGTTCAGCACAAGGTGGAGGTCGCGCTTCAGGGCGGGAGCAATAATGCCCTGCGGGCTATCCGCGTGCAACACAAGCTCGAACCGGATGCCATTGTCCCCGAGCAGCCGTTGCGACAGGTCGCGCACGTGCTCCAGCATCCCCTGATGCGTATCGCGCTGTGGATCGACCGCCCACACCACATCGCTCAGCGCGCGGCTCACGTTCCGGGTGTGCTCGCTGATGCGGGAGAAGGTCCTGCCGGCCTCCTCAGGGTCCTGCGACCGCTGCATGGCCACCCCGCTCAGCAATGCGATCTTGGTGAGCGTGGCCCCGATGTCATCATGGATGTCGCGGGCGATGCGGGTCCGAACCTGTTCGGCCTCCCGCTGCTTCTCGCTCTCGATCAACTGCGCCTGTGCACGTTGGATCTCCTCGTTCTTGCGCGCGAGCGCTTCGGCAGCCCGGCTCTTCATCCTCGCCGACCTATAGCCGCTGAGCGCCAGCAGGGCCGCCAGTGCGCCGATCACCACGGCGCCCCACTTCTGGATGCGCTGCTTCTCGATGGCCGCCTGGGCGAGCAATTGCTCCCTCTCCCGTTCCGCCTGCTGCCGGACGGCCTCGGTGCTGCGCACCTTGTCATGGTCCATGTCCGCTGCGTAGGCTTCCAGGCTGGCCTGCATGTCCGTCATCGCGGCGTTCCAATCGCCACGGTGGGCCTGCGCCATCGAACGGATATGGAGCAGGTGATGTGCGCCTTCCATATCGTCCATTTCCGCCGCCAGGCCGATGGCGCTGTCCAGGACGTCGATCGCGTCGCCGGCCATTCCCTGTCGGAGCAACGATCGCGCACGGGCCCCGGCATAGTGCACGTAGGCCATGGGATCCATTGGGCCGACCATGTCCCGTGAGGCCAGCATCCACACCGAATCCGCCTGCTCCCAACGGCCAGCGGTGTTCAGGCATTCGCCCATGTTGAGGTAGGTGTTCCGCAGGTGCTGCCTGTTCCCCAGAGCCCCGTACAACCGTGCCGCCCGTTGGTACCAATACAGGGCACTGTCGGTACTGAACATGTTGGCATGGATCAACCCCATGCCGTTGCAGGCATTGGCCATGTCCGCCCCTTCCGGCGAGGACCGCAGTACATCGATGGCTCTCCGGGTCACGGCCAGTGCGTTCGTGTCATCGCCCATTTCGCGGAGCTGGAATCCCTGGTAGGTGAGCGCGGCGGCCACATCGTTCAAGCGACCGGCCCGCTCTGCATGGCGTTCCATGCGTTGGAACTCGACGAGCGCGGAATCGTACCGGGCCTGGTTCGTGTAGGCGATGCCCAACAGCTTGGACAGACGCATCGCAAGGCGTGCCACCGCGGCCGCATCACCGCTGGACGCTGTGATCAGCCCGCGCCCAAAGACCGCATAGTGGATGGAGCTGTCCATCCGGCCGATGGACAGGAAGGCCTGGGCCACATCACTGGCCGCCCGCGCACGTGACGTATCGACGGTGGCCCCGGCCATCACGGTGCGAAGGCTGTCGAGCGTGGAGCGCTGTGCCGGGCACCACTGCGCCATCAACAGCAGCAACGCACAGCAGCATCGCCCAATGATGGTCCGCATCTCAGCCGGGTTGTATGTCATACGTGCGAAGGTCGAGCAGAAGGCGCTGCTCCCACAGGGTGAGCGGCCCGACGCCCGTGATGTGCTTGATCAGCTCGAGCGCGGAGATATTGGCCATGATGGCATTGCTGGCCGCCATGGTGGGTGCGGCTGCACGATCATTCAGCGCCTTGATGTTCTCCGGCTGTCCATCGATGGTGTTCCCCCACGGGTCGAACAGGTCCTCATACCCTTTCGAACCGGGACCGAGCAGGGGTCCGATCAATCCCTGGGCGCTCATGTACCCGCATTTGATGAAGTGGTAGTTGCCGTCGGCTCGCGCATCGCTCAACCAGGTCACAAGCTGCACCGGCCGATCGGCGCTGAGCATCACGTGGCGCACTTCGGAGTACCGTGCAATGAGGGCCCGCCAGTCCTCGGCCGACCGCACCATCATCCGGTCCACATGGACGGCACAGGACGGCGCGATCCGCAGAATGCCATCGCGCGCCGCGTCCACCTTCGCCCGACCCGGGTCCGTTGCAGCGAACAGGACCTGCCGGTGCAGGTTGCTCACCTCCACCACGTCGGCATCCACCAACACCAGGCTTCCCAAACCTGCGGCTGCAAGCGAAAGCGCCACCTGATGACCGATGCCGCCAAGACCGAGAACCAGCACTTGGGCGTTCCGCAAGCGCTGCTGCCGCGCGATGTTCACGCCATGGTCCGCCACAGGGTCCAACGCATCGAACAGGAGCAGCTGGCGGTCGAATGGATCCGGGGGCTCCCTGACCGGCTCGAAGCGCTCGAGGATGGCCAACTGGAGCAACCGGTCCAACAAGGCCTGCACGGTCGCCGGATCGGTGGACATGCGCCGCGCAAGTTCGGAGCGCAATGCCGCCTCCTCCCGTCCTTCACCCATGGCCGCCAACAGGTGATCGAACACCGCGCCGGCAGGCAGGGTGGTCTCCCCTTCCAGATCGGTGATGACCCTGATCCGATCATCCTCCTGCAGAAAGCGCAGGCGGCGCTTGATGCGGATGTGCGTCGACATGGGCGCGCTTACGGATCTTCCGACTAGTTGTAGTCCCAGCCTCCTCGCGCCTTCTTCTGCCCACCCTGGGGCTTGGGTTCGGATGGCCCTTGTTCTGTACGCTGCTTCTCCTGAACGTCAGCGGGAGGCGGAGGCGGTGTGCTGTTGATGCCCATCAGAAAGGCGAGTATCGCGATCGGGTTCATGGCCTGGTGGTGTTAGTTATGATCCCAGCCGCCACGTGCCTTCTTCTGCGGTCCCTGGGGCTTGGGCTTGGCCTGCTGCTGTTCGCTCCGTTCCTTTTGCTCGGGCGCCGCAGGTGGTGGAGGCGGTGTGGTGTTCATGCCCATCAGAAAGGCGAGGATGGCAAGAGGGTTCATGGCTGCTGCTGTTGTTGATGGCACAAATGTGACGGGCTCCCCTCCGGGCAACCATACCATGCGGATGGTAGCCTTCCGGAAGCGGCCCATGCCGCGTATGACGAAGATGGTATGGTGCGCGTCTTCGTCGGATGGTCAATTCGCAGCTCCAAACCCGCACACCCATGCTCAACATCCGAACTTACGGCGTCCTTCTCGTCACCTTGCTCAGCAGGCAGGCTCAGGCCACGGATCTGCTAGTTGCGCCCGGTGGAGGTGGCAACGTCCATCCGACCATCACGAGCGCGCTCCAGGCCGCCAACCCGGGCGATCGCATCCTCATTGAACCCGCCACCTATCCCGGCGATCACATCATCACCAAGAGCGTTACCCTCCTCTCGAATTCACCGACCGAACGCTTCGTCATCGACGGGGCCCTGCATGTAGGTCTCCCAGCCGGCCCTCATACGGTGGTGCTCTGCTCCATGTGGCTCACGGGTGACCTGGACGATTGGTTCCAGGACCATGCGGCCTCGGGCAGCCTGCGCGTTGTTGACTGCGTGGTCGAAGGCAGGGTCATTTGCGTGAATCCCGAGGACCTTCACTACACACTGCAACGGGACTCCATCCTATCGACCGTGCATTTAAGGAACGCCGCCATCATCGGCTGTCACCTTACCGGCACGCATAGCCAATCCGACCTGGGCACTCTGTTCCAAATGTTCGGCGGCGCGACAGGTGCGGGTTCACTGCGAATGATCGGGAACGTGATCGGCGCAGCCTCGGCCAACGCGGCTGCCCGCATCCATGTGGACCCTCGGGTACCCTTCGAGATCAGGAACAACCTGTTCCTCGCGCCGCAAGGAACACTTACCGGTCCGCTCGTGTATGTAGGAACGACCTCGCCGATGACGAATGTAACCCGCGTCTTCGAGAACAACACGGCCTACCGCACGGGTGGCGGAGCCCCCGTTCTCCTTTATGTGAAGGATCATCCCTCGCAGCTCATCATGTCCGTTCGCAACAACCACATCGTCGGGAACTGGCAGGCGTTCGACATCGAGCCTTCCGAGGTCGTGCCTGAGTACAACGTCGTGACGACGAGCACGTCCTCGCTGGACCCCTTGACAGGCCAGCCGACGCCGGGCAGCACGGCGCTCAACGCCGGTGACCCGGACGCATCCTTCCTGGACCTGGACCTTTCGCGGAACGATGCGGGGTGTTATGGGGGCAGCTACAGCCGCGACAACTATGACGATCCGATGCCATCCTCGGCCGTTGTCCTGTTCATGGATGTGCCCCGCCGCACACAGACCGGCCAGACCCTGTTCATCAAAGCGGACGGATTCGATCGCTGAACGGCCATGCGTACCCACAACTGCTGCGCGATCCTGTTCCTGACCACGCAACTGGTCGCACAGGTCCCCCAACTTGAACAGGCCGAGTACTTCTGGGACTCCGATCCCGGAGCAGGTAACGGCATAGCCCTGTCCACTGCGGATGGCACCTTCAACGATCTGGTGGAGGAGATCAATGGTGCGGGCCTGCCACCGGGTGAAGGCCCGCATGTGCTCGGCATGCGCCTGAAGGGCGCTGATGGAGCGTGGGGACCGGCCCATCGCACGCTCGTGCACGCCACATCCAAGCGCTCCACGCAGCTGACGCACTGTCAGTGGTACTGGGCCGATGCTCCGGGCGTTGTGAACGACCTGTTCATCGACCCCGTGGACGGCCTGGTCGACAATGCGGTGGAAACAACGCTGCATCCGCTCACCGCTCCGCCGGCGGGACCACATGTCCTGGTCTTCCGCTTCAAGGGGGCTGATGGTCTGTGGGGACCCTACCAGCACGCCGTGGTGGACCTGATGACCCGGCGTGAAGCACACCTCGCGGATGCGGAATACTTCTGGGATGTCGATCCGGGCGAGGGTAATGGCACACCGCTTCCACCATCGGATGGTGGCCTGGGTGATGACCTCGAGGAATTGGTGGCCGTGGATGCCGGATGGACCCTGGACCCCGGGCCACATGTACTGCATGCGCGGACACGTGGGGCGGACGGCACCTGGGGCCCGCCCATGCGCTCGGTGGTCCAAGTGGACGCACTTCCTACCATCAGCCTTCAATTGGACCTGCGCGTGGCCCTGCAAGGGTGCATGGGCACAGGAACGCTGATGAGCAACGCGCTCCGGACCCAGGGCCTCGTGCCCTTGGAGGAACCCTATACCGCGCTCGGTCTCTCATTGGGCAGTGCTGCTGGCACCGCCACCGCACCGTCCGTGATGAACGTCGTACTTCCACCGGGCGCAGCGGTGGTGGACTGGGTGCTGATGGAACTGAGACCTTCGTTCGCTCCGGACCAGGTGGCCATGCGCATACCCTTGCTGCTGCGTCGTGGCGGCACCGTGTCCGACGCGAGCGGCGCGTTCCCGTTCACCCTGTCACTACCGGGTGGATCATACTACTTGGTCGTTCGCCACCGCAACCACCTGCCCATCTGCACCGCTGCGCCTGTGGAGCTTACGGAAGCCGGCGGACTTGTGTCGATCGATCTCACGGCAACGGACTACGTGACCTACGGAACCAACAGTACCGTGCTCACTGGATCCCTGTATTGCATGTGGGCCGGCGATGTGAACCGGAACGGGTCCGTGATGTATACCGGTGCCGGCAACGACCGCGATCCCTTGCTGATCGCCGTGGGCGGGAGCACGCCGAACAACACAACGGTCGGGTATCGGTCCGAGGACATCAACATGGACGGTGTGGTGAAGTACACAGGAGCCGGCAATGACCGTGACGCCCTGTTGTTGAACGTCGGTGGCACATCGCCGAACGCCGCTCGTAGCGCACAGCTTCCATTCCCTTGAAGCCGGAACGCTCTATCCCCACCATGATCCTGCAGATCGCCAGGGTCAGAGTGCGCAGGCGGAAGGCGTGGAGCCAGTGCTTCACGGGAACTTCGGGAACTTCTGGAAGTCCGGCGGGCGCTTCTCCAGGAAGGCGTTGCGGCCCTCCTGCGCCTCGTCCATCAGGTAGTACATCAGCGTGGCATCACCGGCGAACTCCATCAGGCCGCGCTGGCCGTCGAGCTCGGCGTTGAGGCCGCGCTTGATCATGCGCAGGGCGAGCGGACTGCGCTGCATCATGATCCTGCACCATTCCACCGTGGTGTCCTCCAGCTCGGCCAGCGGCACCACCTTGTTCACCATGCCCATGTCCAGCGCCTCCTGCGCGGAGTATTGCAAGCACAGGAACCAGATCTCGCGCGCCTTCTTCTGGCCCACGTGGCGCGCCAGGTAGTTGCTGCCGAAGCCCGCATCGAAGCTGCCCACCTTGGGGCCGGTCTGCCCGAAACGCGCGTGGTCCGCGGCGATGGTGAGGTCGCACACCACGTGCAGCACGTGGCCGCCGCCGATGGCGTAGCCGTTCACCATGGCCACCACGGGCTTGGGCAGCTCGCGGATGCGTTTGTGCAGGTCGAGCACGTTGAGGCGCGGTACGCCGTCCGTTCCGATGTAGCCGCCACGGCCCTTCACGTTCTGGTCGCCGCCGCTGCAGAAGGCCTTGTCGCCCGCGCCGGTGAGCACCACCACGCCGATGCGCGGGTCCTCGCGGGCGATGTCCATCGCATCGATCATCTCCTTGTTCGTGTCCGGACGGAAGGCGTTGTACACCTCCGGTCGGTTGATCGTGATCTTGGCGATGCCGTCGAAGAACTCGAACTTGATGTCCGTGTAGTCCTTGATGGTGGTCCAGCTGCGGGTGCTCATCGTCGTATGTCATGCCGGGCTCGATCCGGCATCGCGTAGGTTCTTGAAGTGGTCGCGCAGCACCTTCGATGAGGTGAGCGCGGCGGTGGTGATGTGTAGCACGGCGGGCCGGTTCCCGTCAAGCCGGGACGAAGACGCGTGCGGAGCGTAGAGCCGATCGAGGCCCTGCTCCAGCGAGGCCTGATCGTTGGCGTGGTAGTAGGGCAGGTCGAAGCTCTTCACCAGCTTCTCGATGCTGCGCGTGTGCGGCGCCTCGAACCAGGGCAGCAGCTCAGCGTCCTTGTCAGGACCGTCGATGTACCGGAAGATGTTGCCGCCGCCGTTGTCCACCACGATCACCTTCAACAACGGGGACAGGCAGTTGTTCCAGAACGCGTTGCTGTCGTAGCAGAAGGCGATGTCTCCCGTGAGGAGCGTGGTGAGCTTCTTCGTGGCGTAGGCGGCGCCCACGGCGGTGCTGGTGCAGCCATCGATGCCGCTGGTGCCGCGGTTGCTGAACCAGCGGAGGCCGCGTACCCGATCGAAGAGCTGCACGTAGCGCGCGGGCGTGCTGTTGGCCACATGCACATCGCTATCACCGGGGATCCGGTCGTTGAGCGTGTTGAAGACGGTGAGGTCGCAGAACGGCGCTGCGCGCACCAGCCGGTTGTGGACCCCGCGCATCCGCTCGTCCACCATGCGCCAGGCCTCGCCATAGATGCTGTCGACCCGGTGGGACGACGTTACCACCGGCTCGGTGACCTGCGCAAAGAAGATCTCGGGGTTCACGGCGATGTCGTGCGTGAGGCTCTGGTAGGTGTCGTAGTGCCGCTGGCCGGCGTCGACGTTCCAGTGCTGCAGCGGGCGCCACTTCCGCAGCAGCGTCTTGATGCGCTTGCTCACGACGGCCCCGCCGAAGGTGATCAGCAGGTCGGGCTTCAGGTCGTTCTCGTTCGCGCCTGCCCCGGTCGGCGAACCGGGGTTCACGCCTTCGATCGCGCGATCGATGCAGGTGATGAAGGCCGGGTCGTCCAGGTTGCTGGTGGCCTCGGTGTGCACCGTGACCTGCGGCAGTGAGGCGAGCCGCTTCAACTGCGCCTTCAGCCCTTCGCTCCACACGCCCTGCCCGGCGAGCACCATCACCTTGCGGCAGGCCCCGAGCTGCCCGATCAACCATCGCGCGTGATCCGGCAGGATGAAGGGCTCGGTCATCACCGGGGCGATGAAGCGGCTGTGGTCGGCCTCCTTGTGCTCCACCTGGCCGTACAGCGGTTCGGCGAAGGGCACGTTCACATGCACGGGGCCGGGCACGGGCAGCAGCGTGGCATCGATGGCCTCGTTGATCAAGCGACCGCAATGCCAGCGGGCGAGCTCGTCGGTAGGGTTCCGTGGCAACTGAACGCTCCGCTTCATGTGCAAGGCGAGCACACCCTGCTGGCGAATGGCCTGGCCTTCACCCTGGTCCACCCACTCCTCGGGGCGGTCGGCGGTGATCACGAGCAGCGGCACGCGTTGGTAGAAGGCCTCGGCGATCGCCGGTCCATAGTTGAGCACAGCGCTGCCGCTGGTGCAGATCAGGGCCACGGGCGCATGCAGCTGCTGCGCCATGCCAAGGGCGAAGAAGGCGGCGCTGCGTTCATCGATCACCTGCAGGCAGGTGATGTCGGGGTGCCGGTTGAAGGCGATCACCAGCGGCGCGCTGCGCGAACCGGGGCTGATGACGGCGTGGCGAACACCCTTGGCGGCGCACAGGCGCGCGAGCTCTGCGGCGGCGAAGTGGTCGCTGGTGGACATGCGGCGCGAATGTACCGGGCCGCTCACTCCTGCTCCGCGGCCAGCCGGAGCCATGTGCCGGCCTTGTTCGCCGTTTCGTCCCATTCCCGCTCGGGCACACTTCCGGCGGTGAGCCCCGCACCGGCGTACAGGAGCGCATGGTCACCGGCGAAGCGCATGCAGCGGAGGTTCACGTACAGGTCCGTGCGGCCATCCGGGTTCCAAGGCCCCCAGAAGCCGGCATAGAGCGCGCGTTCGTGGTCCTCCAATTCCTCGATCAGGGCCGCCGCCGTGGTGCGCGGCCAGCCGCATACCGCCGGCGTGGGATGCAGGGCGAGCAGCACATCGCTCAAGGCCCGGCCGCCCAGCTCCGTGGCCACGCGCGTGCGCAGGTGGGCCACCGGACCACGGCGGATCACTTCGGGTCCGGTGATGGCGAGCTCGACCTCCGGCGGGCCGTCCAACGCTGCACACACGGCCCGGGCCACCACGTCCTGTTCGTGCCGCTCCTTGGCGCCCCAGGCCGCGGGATCGTCCGGTGCCTCGGATGCCGCCATGGTGCCGGCCAGCGCATCCACCTCCACCCGATCATCCTCCTGGGCCAGCAGGCGCTCGGGCGATGCGCCCAACCAGAGGCCATGCACCGGGGTGGCCACCAGGGCCACCATCGCCTGCGGATGGGCGTCGATGCCGCGGAGGAACAGGTCCACGGCGCGGTGCTCACCGAACGGTGCGGTCAGCACCCGGGAAAGGACGACCTTCTCGAGCTCACCTTGGCGCAAGCGCTGCACGGCAGTGCCCACCGTGGCAAGGAACGCCGCTTCGGTCGTGGGCGGGCGGGATCCGGCACCAGGCCGGCCCGTGCCTGTACAACTCCATAGTTCTTCGATGTCCGGCGCCAGCTCACCGAACGAAAGCTCCACATCGCTCCGGATGAAGGGCACGCGCTCGGGGTCCAGGTGGTACGGCCCCACGAGAAAGGCGCCGTTCAGCTCCCACAACAGGGATCCGTCCAGGGTCTCGAGCTCGGGCGTGCGCTGGGCCCACAGCTCCGGCGCGCAGCCGGGAACGCGGAAGGCGGCGAAGGTGAGCCCGGCCGATACGCAACGCTGCAAGGCTTCTCCGAGTGCTTTCCGTGCGCTCATGGACGTTTGGGGATGATCATGTTCGTAATGCGGCAAACGGCGACCAAGGCGCCAGCGCTGTCGGTAACGCGTATGTCCCACACATGCGTGGAACGCCCTTTATGCAGCAGCCGGCCCGTGGCGGTCACCACACCGTCGCGCACGCCTTTCAAGTGGTTCGCGTTCACCTCGATGCCCACCACCGCGTGCGTGGACAGGTCGATGAGCATGGCACTGCCCGTGCTGCCCAGGGACTCGGCCAGGGCGGCCGTGGCGCCCCCATGCAGGAGCCCCATGGGCTGCTTCGTGGAGGCGCCCACCGGCATGGTGGCCGTCAGCACGTCCGCTCCGCCATCCACGAAGGTGATGCCCAGGGCTTCCTGTAGCGTGCCCTTGCTCATCCGGTTGGCCTCGGCGATGCGTTCTGGGGTCAACATGCCGCGAAGGTACCCGACGTTCGGCCCGCGCACCGAACTTCGCGGCCATGGAGGATCGTCCGAAACGCCTGTTGCTGGTGGAGGATGAGGAGTCGTTGCGCTCCAGCCTCCGGCTCAACTTCGAACTGGAAGGCTATGACGTCACCACGGCCTCGCGCGGTTCGGACGCCCTCGAGCGGCTCCGGGGCGCCCGGTTCGACGGGGTGGTGCTGGATGTGATGCTGCCCGACGTGGACGGCTTCACCATCTGCGAGACGATGCGGCTGGAGGGTAACCAGACCCCGGTATTGTTCCTCACCGCACGGACCCTGCCCCAGGAACGCATCCGCGGCCTGCGCAGCGGAGACGATTACCTCGGCAAGCCCTTCGAGCTGGAGGAGCTGCTGCTGCGTGTGCACAAGCTGGTCCGGAAGGGTCAGGAGTCGCCCACGCCGTCCATGCCCGCACGGCGGCAGTTCGGTGGCAATGAGGTGGATTTCGACTCCTACATCGTCCGGGGCCAGCGCGGGCTGGAGAAGCGCCTCACCCAACGGGAGATCATGCTGCTGCGTCTGCTGATGGACAAGGAGAACGATGTGGTGAGCCGCGAGGAGATCCTGCAGAAAGTGTGGGGGTACGACGTGTTCCCCACCACGCGCACCATCGACAATTTCATCGTGGCGTTCCGCAAGTACTTCGAGCCCGATCCCCGGGTCCCCAAGCACTTCCACAGCGTGCGCGGCGTCGGCTACTCCTTCACCGGGTAGCCCTTTTCCGGCGGCGAGGCAACCCACCGCGGAGGGCCTCGTCTTCCAGTTGCCAACGCCGAACGAAGGTCTTCCAAGGCTTGGCACTGGTTCCATAATCCTTGCAGGTTACCACGCAGGGGTCTCCACGGAGGCCCCTGTCTGGTTTTCAGCCCAACTGGTCGGATCGCCATTGCCGATCCGGCGGCCGTCGATTATCTTGGCGGCTCATTCCCCGCAACACCCCCGTTCATGAACCGTTCGATCAGCCTTTCGTTGGCCGCTATGGCCTTCTCCTTCGCGCTGAACACCCAGGCGCAGGGTACCGTGGACATCGGTCTCTTCCACGAGGAGAACGGACAGCTCGCTGTCAAGGTCCGCCCGTCGGCGGATTTCGATGGCATCTTCAGTAGCGTCGTGTTCACGTTGCGCTGGGACAAGAACACGGACATCGCCCTCGGTGATGCCGTCGTGCCGGAGAACGCACCCTTGAGCACACGCCGGTCCGGCGCACAGCGCGAGAGCGGCACCTTCAACTACATGGTGTACGCCGGTTTCGGTTTTGAGCCCATGACCGCCTCGGGCGCTCGCTGGACAGCCGGCGAGGAATACACCATCCTCACCATCCCCGTCACCGGCAAGGGCACGGTGGAACTCGTGAACGATGAATGGACCGGCGCCACGCTGAACAATGGTGACTTCTATGCCTCACTGGGCGGACACGACAAGACCGGCACCATCTACAAGGCCGTGGCCACCACCACGGACATGGACGGTACCGTGTCCATCAAGCCGAACCCGAACGAGGGCGTGTTCCAGTTCTCGTTCTTCAGCGACGAGGAGGCGGACATCCGCGTGGAGGTGGTGAACTCCCTGGGCCAGTCCTCCTTCATGGACAACCTGCGGAAATACTCCGGCCTGTACGTGCACGACATGGACCTGACCCAGATGACCGAAGGCGTGTACTACCTGAAGATCACGCGAGCCGGCAAGACCAGCGTGCACAAGATCGTCTACCAGTGATCGGTGATCGCCGACCCATTGAAAGGGGCCTGCGGGCCCCTTTCTCTTTTGGGATCATCCCGCACACAGCGCACAGTATTGGCTGCGCTCGTCGTGGCGGTAAACGGTACCGGGGTCCAGCATCCGCTCCACGTTGGCGCGGATGATGCCACCGATCCCCTCGGTCATGGACGCGGTGATCAGCGGGTCGCCATCGATGTTGAGCAGGGCCGGTTCCGCAGCACCGGTGCGTTGCAGGGGCAGCAGCCCGCAGGACACCGCACGGGCCTCGGGATGCGTACCCAGGAACGCCCAGGCATAGAGCAGCAGTTGCGCCGCGTGGCCCTTGTCGCGCCGCAGTTGGTCCGCTTCGAGGGCCTTCAACCGCAGGTGTTGTGGATCGGCATGGCCCGTCTTCAGGTCGAGCACATGCCAGCGGCCGTTCCGAAGGTCCACGCGGTCCAGCCGGCCCACGATGTTCACCACGGCGTCGGCATGGTCGGCGAGCGGCCCCAGCGGACGGCGTACCTCCAGTTCCAGGTGCATCGGGCGGATGTCCGTGCCACCTTCCACCAGGCCGGCCTCCGCCAGCAGGAAGTGCTCCAACGCGGCGGTGGCCATCCCCAACTGCAGCAGCGGTTCGCCACGCTCCAGGCGGTGCGCCGGAACGTGCGCGGCCATGGACGCGGCCAGCAGCCCGCGCACTTCGCGCGCAGCTGATCGCAGTTCCGACGGATCCAATGACCGGCCCAGCCAAGGGGTGTACAGTGCCTGCAGCACCCCGTGCACGGCCTCACCCACCACGTTCGGTGGAACACGATCGCCCGTTGGCGCACCCTCCGGCACGCGGAGCACATGGCGCAGCCACATGTCCAACGGGCACACGAGCCACGCACGCAACATCGAGGGCGAAAGCCCGCGCGCAAGACGCGCAAGCAGCAGGGCGCGGCCGGCCGCATCCAAGGTGAAGGCATAGCCCTCGCCCGTACGGTCCGGCACGGGCACGTTGATGTGGACCGTGCGGAAGGCATCCGGCGCCTCCGCGAAGCGCTCCAGTCGCAACTGCTGGATGAACCGGGAGGGCGCGGGGGCGCTGTCGGCGATGGAACAGGTCACCGTCAGCTTCCGGGCCCGGTTCATCAGGCGGAAGAAGGTGTACGCCTGCACCGCATCCGTTTCATCGCCCAAGGGGAGCCCATGTGCACGGCGCAGTTCAAAGGGAATGAACGACCGGTCCACCGCCGTGGATGGCAGCACGCCTTCCTGGGCCCCGATCACCAGCACCTGCTCGTGGTCCAGCGCGCGGGCCTCCAGCATGCCCATCACCTGCAGGCCATGCATCGGTTCACCCTCGAAGCCCACCCGCACCATACGCAGGAGGCGCGGCAACAGCGCGTTCCAATCACGCGCGTCGCCGGTGCGGCCGTGCCGCGTGAAAAGCCCGCCCACCCGGTCGATCATCCGCGCAGCCTGATACACCTGCTCACCGAGGAACGCGTTCGCCCCTCCGGCGATCACCCAGCGCAGCAAGGCCTTCATCCGCTCCGGAACCGCCGTATCGGGCGCGGGTGACAGCACACAGCGGATGGCATCGGTCACTTCGGGGTCCACGCCGATCAGGTCCTCCTCGCGCAATGCCTTCAATGGCTGTTGTCCATCACCGGTCCTGCGGATCAGCGCCGGCCCACCCGGGGCGTTCCGTAGGAGCGGCTGGTCCAGCAGTCCACCGCCCGGCAGGAACGCCCCCCCGGCCTCCGCTGCAGCGAACGTGCGCACGGCCGCTTGGAGCAGGCTGCCCACCGGCAGTTCGGCCAGTGCGATACCCATGGTGACGTTCAGCGGCGATACATCCGCCGGAAGGGCCTCCAACAGCAAGGGCAGCACCGAAGGATCCGCGAGCACCACGGCCGTGCGGCTCCGTTCCTCCTGGTGTAGCGCGGCCACCCGCCCGGCCACGGCCCAAGCCTGCGCTGCGGGTCCGGAGGTTTCGAGCACTTCCACGGTGCACGCGGCATCGCGCAACCCGGTGGTGGGGGCCACCACCCCCGCGCCGTAGCGGGTGATGGCAGCGCGTAGGTGGCGGCCGGCCTCCTGCACGGGATCGTCCAAGTAGGCCAGGTCGGCATCCCAAGCGAACCTGGCCACGCCGGCAGCGTGCAGGGTATCCATCACCTGCCGCTGGGCTGCGGTGAATGCATTGAGGCCGACGAACCACACCATCCGCCAGGGCCCGGGGGCCGACAACCCCATGGCCGCCGCGCGCTCCACGGCCCCGGCCGTGCCGCTGCCCGTGGTGGCCAGCCGCGCATTGATCGCCCGGTGCGCGCGGCCCGCACGTTCCCAGTACCGCACCATGCGCTGCTGCCCTTCGCTCAACGGGTCCTCGCGGAAGCTCCAATCCAGTTCCTCCCACGAACGCAGGTCGCGGTAGAACCCATCCAGCCCGATCAATGCGCTGTCCACTTCGCTCATGTCCGCCAGCAGGGTCGGGCACCACTGCAGCAGCTCCTCCAGGTCGTGTGCCCCCTTGCCGTCCAGCTCTTCAAGGGCATCGTAAGCAGCGAACAATTGTTCCTCTATCGTGGCGGTGCGCAACCCGCTGAGCCGCTCCATGAACGTGGTCCACGTATGGAGCTCAGGGATCCAGACAGGGCCGTTCGCCCGGGCCGCGATGGCACTGCGCAGGTACAGCCCGGCCCGCCGGCTGGGAAGGACAATGCCCACGTCCGCCATGCGCACGCCATGCTCGGCCAACAGCGCGTCGGCCACTTGTTCCAGAAAGGTCCGCATCGATCTTCGCAAAGTAATCGCCCATGGAAGCCCCTGCATACCCCGCCTTCCGCGAGCTCGGCAACGGGCTCAGCCGGTACCGCATCGATTCAGCAACGGCCATGGTGGAGGTGCAGCGGATCGGCCGGCGTTTCATGGTTCACCGGTTGGATGCCAACACCTACCCCGAACGCCTGCGCATCCATGAGCTGCTGACGATGACGGATGCGGACGTGCGCGCCATCGGCCCGGATGACTTCGAAGACTGGCTGGCCCAGGCCCTGGCCTGACGTGCGGCCCCGTTGCTCGTGCGGGATACACCACGAGGCAACCCTTCGGCCTATCTTCGGGTCACCTCTGTGCGATGCGCCCGCTCATCCTCCTGCTGATCGCCTTGGTGCCGGCCACGTGGGCGCGGGCCACCCACCTGATCGGGGGTGAGCTCTACTACACCTCCGTGGGCAACGGACAGTACGAAGTGACCCTGAAGATGTACCGCGACTGCGGCCCGAACAACACCAACGGCACGGGGTTCGACGCCACCGCCATCATCGCCGCCTACCGGCTGGACAACAACGCGTTCGTCACCAGCGTGTCCGTGCCGTTGTCCGGCACCACGGATGTCCCCATCGCCTTGAACAACCCCTGCCTCACCCCGCCGGGCACCATTTGTGTGGAGGAAGGGTTGTATGTGGCCACGATGACCCTGCCGGGCGGCCTGGGTGGCTATACCCTGGCGTACCAGCGGTGCTGCCGATCCCCAGCGGTGATCAACCTGGACGCTCCGGAGACCCAGGGCCTCACCTGCACGGTGACCATCCCCGATACGGATGTGAGCGGTGAGAACAGCAGTCCCCGCTTCTCCGCCTACCCGTCCATCGCCCTGTGCGCGGACCAGCCGATGGCCTTTGCCCATGATGCCACGGACCCGGACGGGGATGAACTGGTGTATGACCTCTGTGCGCCCTATGTGGGCGGGGACCAGTTCAACCCCATGCCCAACCCGCCCGCTCCGCCGGTCTACTCCACGGTGGACTGGGCTTTCGGCTATTCGGCCAGCAACATGATCAATGCCGCACCACCGCTGACCATCGATGCAGCCTCCGGCTTCGTCACCCTCACCCCCAACCTGATCGGCTCGTTCTGTGTGGGCGTGCGCGTGAAGGAGTTCCGCAACGGCGTGCAGTTGAGCGAAGTGATCCGCGACTTCCGCTTCGATGTGGTGCCGTGTGTGCAGACGGTGGTGTCCTCGATCGCCGATCAGGACGCGGCCACGCTATGCTCCGGACTGAGCATGGACTTCGAGAACAACAGTATGAACGCGGACGACTACCACTGGGACTTCGGGGTGCCGGGCACGGATGCGGACACCAGCGATGAGGAGGAGCCTTCGTTCACCTTTCCGGAAGCGGGCACCTACACGGTGATGCTCGTGGCCAATCCCGGATGGCCTTGTGCGGACACCAGCCTCAACACCTTCACGCTTTCACCACCGGTTTCGGTGCAGTTCGCGCCGCCGCCGATCACCTGCGTGGACGCGCAGCCCCTGACGCTTGCCGCCACAGGGCAGTTCAGCCCGGCAGCGAACGTGGTATGGGACCTTGGCGTCGGCTCCGCTCCGGACGCGGATCAGCACGTGACGCATCCCACCTTCCCGGGACCCGGCACCTTCGCGGTGAGCGTTTCCGTGGAGGAGAACGGATGCACGGACGCTTACACCGACAGTGTAACGCTGCACCCGCGTCCAACGGTGGAGTTCACCGTGGACCCCGCAGGCTGTATTCCGCACGATGCCCAGTTCACCAACCTGAGCACGGCCTGGACACCGCTCACCTTCACCTGGGACTTCGGTGATGGGTCTTCGAGCACGGAGGAAGCACCGCTGCACACCTACGTGAATGAGGGCTTCTTCGATGTGCGCCTCACCGCCGCGAGCAGCACCGGGTGCATCAGTACCGTTTCCCTCCTGCAGAACGATGTCGTGCAGGCCTGGCCCCAGCCCACCGCCGCGTTCACCGTCGATCCGCCCACCGCCACGGTCATGGCGCCGACCGTGGAGATCCAGGACCTGAGCCAGAGCGCCTATCACCTCGACTTCACAGTGAACGGGCAGCACTTCGACACGTCGAATTTCAGCTACACCTTCCCCGATGCCGGATACTACACCGTGGACCTGATCGCCACGAGCGGCTTCGGCTGTGCGGACACCACCTCGGCGAATGTCTTCGTGAGCGGCTACCTGTTCCACGCGCCCAACGCCTTCACACCGGACGGCGATGGCGTGAACGAACTGTGGAAGCCCGTGGTGTTCGGCGCCCGGCGGTACCGATTGGAGATCTTCGACCGCTGGGGTCGGACCGTCTTCCGCACGGAAGATCCGGCGGAAGGCTGGGACGGCAAGGACCATCCCGTGGGCATCTACGCCTACAAGGCGTGGCTCACGGAATGGGGAGCGCTGGAGCAGGAGTACAACGGCTCCGTGACGCTGATCCGCTGAACGCGGTAACGACTACTTGCCCAAGATCTTGAACATGCCCGTGCCGCAGGTGGGGCAGGTGCCCTTCATCGCCCTGCGGCCATTGGCCATGGTCTGTTCCTTCGGATCTTTCATCGTGCGCTTCGCTTTGCACTTCACGCAGTAGGCTTCAACAGCAGCGGCCATGGCTTCAGGTGTTTTGAGTTGAACGTGATGGCAATGTATCCATCGCAACAGTACAAGACCCCTTCCGATGGCCGGGGTTTTCAACAGGTGTTCCGATCAACGCCATGCAGGGCACCCATCATCCCGATGGATCTAACGCGGTGAGCCGTTCGATGGAGCGCGTATGATGCTCCGCGTGCAGCACGGTGAACATCACCATCTCGCGCGCCGTGAGCGGACCCATGGCCGGGTGTGGGCACATGAACGCGTCGAGCTCTTCCTCGTTCCAGGAACCGAGCGCGCCGATCAACCGCTCCAGCTCAGCGCGACCATCCTCGATCATGGCCTCGCGATCAGACGCGCGCACCGCAGCCGGCGTGAAGCGGTCCGGTGGCACCACGCCCTGCGCGAGGCGCTCGCCGTACTTCTGCGTGAGCGCGGCCATGTCCATGCTGGGCCGGTCCACGCGACCGAACCTCTCCGCGATCACCGCCTTCGGCAACGCGAGGTAGTTGGCCATGGCCTTCACGCCAAGGTGGATGTGGACCATGTGCTGCAGGGCGTTCCACTTGCCCGGCGCGGCTTCGGTCGCCTTCGTTGGTTCCAGGTTGTTCACCAGGATCCATAGCCCCTCGTGCGCGGTGCGCAGCTGCTCCACCAGCAGCGGCGCGGTGTGCGCGTGGGTGAGCACCCCATCGGTGAAATGGCCGCGATGCTTCGGCTTGCTGAACTTGTCCGCGTTGAAGGCCGCGGAGCCGCCGCGCGGGATCGAGAGGCTTTTCCATTCCCCGCCGCGCAGCAGCTTGCCGATGTGCACGATCTGCCCCACGTGGTAGGGGTAGTGCGCCAGCTGGCGGTTGATGGCCTCCAGCACGGTGTGGCCCTCGTTGCGGATGTGGATGATGCGGCCGAGGTCGTCGTCGGTGAGCCCATCGAGCGCGGTGAAGAGGCAGGTCCAGCCCTCCTCCCACTTCGCCAGCATGGCCTCGCGTGTGCGCACATCGTTGTCGAACTCGGCCTCGCGGTCGCGCCACGCCTTCTCGCCATCGCTGGTGAGGAAGTCGGTCCACCGCGACCGCATGTTGCCCCACAGGTGCTTCACGATGGTGGCCACGCTGTTGGTGTCGGCGTTGTGCTGGTGGAACAGTTCCTCGTCCGTGAGCTGCGCGAAGGTCTTCTCACCGAGCAGCTTGTAGTAGGCGAACTGCTTGCGGGCACTGGCGATGGATCCGAGGTCCATGGTGCGGTGGCTTGATGATCGCAGCAAAGGTGGCTGCGCCCGGGTGGCCGCGTTTGCGCGATCGGGCCGGAACGTTGCGCGATCGGACCAACCTAACGGAGGCCGCTCGGCGCCACACCGAAGTGCTTCTTGAACGCGGTGCTGAACGCCGCGAGGCTCTCGTAGCCCAGGTCGAGGTGGATCTCGCTGGGGCGCAGCTTCCGGGCGAGCATCGCCTTCGCCCGCTCCATGCGGCGCGTGTGCAGGTAGCGACCGGGTGCCACGCCGAAAGCCTCGTGGAAGTGGCGCTTGAAGGAGGACACGCTCATGTGGCAGAGGAAGGCGAGCTCCGGCACCGTGAGGTTGCTGTCCTGGTGCAGGGCCACCACCGACCGCAGGGGCAGCGCGTCGCGATCCCGCACCGCGGCGGCGATGAACCGTGCGAAGCCCGCCGGATGCTTCGCCTGCAGGTAGAGCAGCAGCTCCTCCGCTTTCGTGCGGCGCATGGCGGCATCGGTGTTCAACGTGGAGGTGCCGAGCAGCGCCACGGACCGCGCGAAGAGCCGCGTGAAGTCGTCCTGCGGCAGGGGCAGCAGGTCAGCGGCTGCCCCGCGCGGTTTCACCCCGTGCCGCGCGCAGAAGTCGACGAGGAAGGACGGCGCGATGAAGAGGAGCAGACTGCGCATGGGGCGGCCCTGCAGGCTGTGCTCGCTCATGATGCTGCTGGTGGCCGCGAGCAGCAACAGGTGCGAAGCGTCCACCTGCTCACGCCGACCGGCCACGATCACCTCCTTCTCCCCATCCTGCACCAGGCTGATCAAGTGATGCGTGAGCGCAACCTGCGTGCGGATGGCCTTGCCGCCGTTCGTGTAGGGCTGGAAGAAGACGTCGGCCTCGGCAGCGGCACCGAAGTAGGCGGGGAGCCGAACAGCACTGCGCTCACTCATGCGTGGTCAAGGTACGCGCGGCACCCGATTCCACCTGACCGATCCCGATCGCATCATACAGGGTTGGGTCGAGCAGGATCACACGCCCATCCGATCGATCGACGATGCGCACCACATCGTGGTCCTTCCAGAACGGGCTGGTGAAGAAGGTGTGCAGGTCGATGTCGCCGAGGTACAGCTTGGAGAGAACGGCCTCCACCGTGTACCGCTCCCCCAACCCTGCCGCTTCAAGCTGACCCTTCAACACCGACCCGCACAAGGCGGTGTAGCCGATGCAGTTCGCCGGGCCGCCGCGGATCAGTGCCTCCGGGTCAGCGCTCACCCTGCCTGTGGAAAAGTGCAGCCGGGCGGCCGTTGTATCCAACGCGGACGCGATGCACCCTTGCAGATCCGCTGCAAGCGCCGCTGAACGTGTCAACGTCGTGATCGGCGTGCGTTGACCAATGACCCTGTAGTGAACCGCCCAGCGATACACCCCGGACCGACAGAACCATAGTGCCACCAAAGTGATCAGGAAGACCAAAAGAACGCGCCAGAGGATACGCATGCCGTGAGGATCAATCTTCCAACGCCTTCACCTCCTCTTCCTCGTAAGGTCGGGTACGCGTGCAGATGGAAGTCCAATAGATCCCGCGACCATGAAGGGGGACATCCGCGATCCGCCCCTTGGTTATTGATCCACCATCATCGCCATAAACAACGTAACGCTGACCCACTTGGAAATGAACTCCGCAATCCCCTCCGCCCAAGCCTGTGAACACTACAACGGAATCCATGACTCCCTCAGTGTGACGGCCCATCGTCCGTCCCTTGAACATCCGCTCCACTACGAAGGTGTAACGCATCTGAAAAAGCTGGAAGAACGGCGTGGCTTGCGTTGAGCCTACCTCGAACCGCTCTGCACGGATCACCCGACCAACGAAAACACCATCCGCTCTGCGCGTTGCGGTGGCAACATCAACCTCACCAATGCAACTGCACGCTGAACTGCTTAGCGTTAGCGCACAAATAGCGATCGAAAGGAACTGAGCGCGCATGACGTGAAGTACGTTCAATACCCCCCGCCCCCACCCTGCCCTCGCTCGATCGGGTGCCAGGTGGTCTTTACCTCCTGGGTATCCAGTATGGCATAAGGCGATCCCGTATCCAACTTCGGATACACCACACGCTTCAAGTTGCACGTCGCTTCGGTATCCAAGATGGTGCGCTCCTCCTTGGAGGCATCGGCCACAACGACCGCATTCACATCCATGTGCGCCACGAGCGGCTTCAGCAGTTCGCTGCGGAAGCCCGTCAGCAGGTTCACCACGCCGCCGGGCAGGTCGCTGGTGGCGAGCACTTCGGTGAAGGTGACGGCCGGTAGCGGGTGCTTTTCGCTGGCCACCACCACGCAGGTGTTGCCGCCCGCGATCGCCGGAGCGATGAGGCTCACCAGCTCCAGCAGGCCATTGCTGCCGGCGCACTGGATGCCCACCACGCCGGTGGGTTCGTACACGCTGAAGTTAAAGTGGCTGCTGTTGGTGGGGTTCACACTGCTGAAGAGGGCCTGGTACTTGTCGCACCAGCCCGCGTAGTGGATCCACAGGTCGATGGCGGCGGCCACTTCGGCCTGGGCCTGCTTGGGCGTGGCGCCGTGCAGCACCAGCTCGTGCACGAACTGCGCACTGCGGCCCTCGAGCATCTCGCCGATGCGGTAGAGGATCTGCCCGCGGTTGAAGGCGCTGCGACCGGCCCAACCGCCAACTGCACCACGAGCTGCCACCACGGCATCGCGCACGTCCTTGCGGCTGCTGCGGCACACGTTGGCCAGCGGCTTGCCATCGGCCCCCTTCGGCTGGTAATACCGTCCGCTCTCGGTGCGCGGGAACTTGCCGCCGATGAAGATCTTGTAGGTCTTCATCACGGGGAGGCGTTCCGCCTTCTTGGCTGAACCATTCGTGCCGTGGCCGTTGAGTTCAGCCTTCACGGTGGCGGACTTGGAAAGGGTCTTGCTCATGGTCGAGCCCAAAACTAAGGCATGGCCTGCGCCGGTGGCCCCATGGACAACACTGGTTTCGCCGGTCGATCGCCACAGGCTGAACGACGCGTGGGCTCAGCGCTTCACGAAGCGCGCGGTGCGCACACCGACCGGCGTGCGTAGCCACAGCATGTACGCGCCGGCAGCCAGCCCGCCCACGGGCACACGCCAGGTCCCGCCTGCTCCGCCCTGCACGTCCACCGACCGGACCTGTCCGGCAGCGGTGATCACGCGCGCCTCGAGCACCGGCGCACCGGTCGCGGCCCACAGCACATCGTCCGCCGGGTTGGGGAAGAGGTGCACCGCTTCGCGCTGCGCAGCCCCCT